>NZ_CAMFIA010000017.1 GCF_945952405.1 uncultured Stenotrophomonas sp.
GCGCCGGACTCCTGATCGGGGTCAGAGCCCTTTCCACCGGAAAGGGATCCGACCCCGGGCGCTCAGTGGCTGGCCTTGTCCCGCTTCCAGCCGCGGTGCTTGATGTCCAGGTGCAGGCTGTACAGCGCGGTGAACGCCGGGAACAGGTTCTGCAGCACGCCCACCGAGTCCTGCTTGGCCGAGAACAGGAAGTAGCTCAGCGTCATCAGGCTGCCGACCACGCTCATGTACCAGAACAGGCGCGGGATGACCGGCTTGCCGGCGCGCTTGGAGGCCACGAACTGGACCAGCCAGCGGCCGCCGAACATCACCGCGCCGGTATAGCCGATCAGCTTCCAGCCGGTCACGTGCAGGCCGGTCCAGTACAGCCAGGTCAGCGGCTGGTCGAGCCAGTGCAGCTCCAGGCCCATCAACGCTCCTCCACCGCAGTGCGCTTGCTGCGGGTGATCAGCCAGGCCACGCCGCGCAGGTCACGGATGCCGACCAGCGCGCGCCCGAGGTTGTTGTACTTGGACACGCCGGCGGTACGGTGGCGGTGGTTGACCGGCACGCTGGTGGTCTTCCAGCCTGCACGCTGCATCAGCGCCGGCAGGTAGCGGTGCATGTGGTCGAAATACGGCAGGTCGAGGAACGCACTGCGTTCGAACAGCTTGATGCCGCAGCCAGTGTCGGGGGTGTCGTCGCGCAGCATGCGCGCACGGATGCGGTTGGCCCAGCGGCTGGCCCAGCGCTTGCTGCCACTGTCCTGGCGGTTGACCCGCCAGCCGGCGAACAGCTTCACCTGCGCCTCGGCGGCATCGCGCGCGGCCAGCAACCTGGGGATATCGGCCGGATCGTTCTGGCCGTCGCCATCCAGGGTGGCGATCCACGGCGCGCGTGCGTGCTTGACGCCGGTGCGCACCGCGGTGCTCTGCCCGCTCTGGCTCACGTGGTGCAGCACCCGCAGTTCCGGCGTGGTCGCCTTCAGCCCCTGCAGCACCGCCAGGGTGTCATCGCGCGAGTGATCGTCGATGTAGACGATCTCGAACGGCAGCCGGCCACGCAGTGCAGCGGTGATTTCGGCGACCAGCGGGGCGACGTTGTCGCGCTCGTTGAACACCGGGACGACAACGGAAAGCTCGGGTTGGCTCATAAGGCACTCGGCCAAAGGGGGACAAAGACCGCGCATTCTCCGAAACCGAGGTTATCCGAAGATGAATCCGGCCGCGTGAGGATCACGGCTCAGGCGCGGTCGCCAAAATACTCGCGGCACCACTGCACGACAGGCGGCAACCCGGCTTCGATCGGGGTCACCGCGTCGAAGCCGAAGGCCTCATGGGCACGCCGGGTGTCGGCCATCGTGCGCACCATGTCGCCGGGCTGCATGGGCTTGTAGACCTTCTGCGCGGGGCGGCCGGCAGCCTGCTCGATCACGCTGATGAAGCGCTCCAGCTCGACCGGCGTATGGTTGCCGAGGTTGAACACCCGGTGTGGCACCGGACCATCGGCCGGGTGCGCGAGGGCGCCGAGGATACCCGCCACGATGTCGGAGACATGTGTGAAATCACGCTGCATGCGGCCTTCGTTGAACACGTCGATCGGCCGCCCGGCCAGCACCGCGCGCGAGAACAGCAGCGGCGCCATGTCCGGCCGGCCCCACGGCCCATACACGGTGAAGAAGCGCAGGCCGGTGGCATGCAGGCCGTACAGCTGGGCATAGGTGTAGGCCATCAGCTCGTTGGCCGCCTTGGTCGCCGCGTACAGCGAACGCGGCTGGTCCACGCGCTGGTCCTCGGAGAACGGCGGCGTGGCCGAATCACCGTAGACCGAACTGCTGGAGGCATACACCAGGTGCTGCACGCCGCGATGGCGGCACAGCTCCAGCATGTTGACGAAGCCGACCAGGTTGCTGTCGACGTAGGCCTGCGGGTTCTCCAGCGAATAACGCACGCCGGCCTGCGCGGCCAGGTGGATCACGGCGGTCGGCTGCACCTCGTCGAACAGTGCGGCCAGGCCTTCGCGGTCGGTCAGGTCCAGGCTGCGCAGGTCCAGCGCCGGGCACAGCGCGGCCACGCGGTCGCGTTTGATCTGCGGGTCGTAGTAGTCATTGAAGTTGTCCAGGCCGACCACCGGCTGCCCGGCCTCCAGCAGCGCGCGGGCGGTATAGGCACCGATGAAGCCGGCAGCGCCGGTAAGCAGGATGGTCATTGCAATGGCCTGGAAATCAATGAATACAGGGGCAGAGGATACGCCGCGGGCTCAGAACAGCCCGAAACGCTTCTTGGCCACATTGGTGCGGCCGGGTTCGATCACGTCCTGGATGTCCTTCGCATCGAAGCGGTCGAGCAGTGCCTCGGCGCCCTTCTTCAGCTTCAGGTCCATCTCTTCCGGGTACAGCGGCATCAGGGTCATGAAGGCGATGGTCCTGCCATCGTCCAGCACCAGCTCGGCGAATTCTTCCGGGGTGGTCACCGGCGGCAGCACGATGGCGCCGTCGAAGCCGACGCCCGGCGCATAGGGCTCGCTGGGGTGGCCGTTGGGGATGGTGTGGCCGAAGCCCAGCCAGGTGTCGTACTCGTGCGGCAGCCGTGCCATGCCCTTGAGCAGGCGCACCGGCCAGTAATGGCGCTCGTCCTCGAAGGCCTCCTGCGTGATCGGCCAGTCGGCCGGCAGGGTCACCATCAGCTCCATGTAGCGCGGCACCGCCGCATCCACCTCGGCCGGCACGCTCATCGGCAGGTCACTCATGCCCGAGGTCACCAGCCGCAGGTACGGGAACTGATCATTGGCCGGCACCACGTGCACGTCGATGTGCACCAGGTCCGAGATGATTTCGTGGAAGACACCGGACACCGGGCCCAGGTGGCGCTCGATATGCGCGCCGATGGCCTCGATGTGCGCTTCGCCCTGCGGCGGGGTGAAGTCCTTCTGGCGGCTATGCACCAGGATCGGGCTGCCGCCCGGGCTGACGTCGTCGAATGCGTTGCTCATGTCCTGCTCCCTGGAGTGCCACGGGCCGGATCGCGCCCGCACGATGGCGAGCGATGCATCCCCCGGCGCGCGGCGGTGCGTTCCCTGCGATGAACGGAGCACGGCTGGAACGGGCCGTGCTCCGGTGAAACCGGTAACGGCCGCGACATGAGCGATGGCATCGGCATCGTGTCGCGGCCCGGCTGCGCGGTTCAGCCCTGGCGGGTGCGCAGCTTTTCCAGCACGCCGTCCAGGGTGTCCAGGTCGGTGTAGTGGATGATCAGCTTGCCCTTGCCGCCGCGGCCATGATTGATCGCCACCTTGGTGCCCAGCGATTCGGACAGTTCGGTTTCCAGCGAGGCGATGTCGGCCTGCTGCACCTTCGGCGCGGCCACCGGGCGATTGCTCGGCACCTTGCCGGCAGCAAAGGCCTGCGCACGGCGCTCAACCTCGCGGACCGACCAGCCCTCGTCGGCCGCTTCCTGCGCCAGCTTGCCGGCCAGCTCGGGGGCCAGGGTCAGCAGCGCACGGGCGTGGCCCATTTCCAGGCGGCGGGTTTCCAGCAGCAGGCGGATCGCCACCGGCAGCTCCAGCAGGCGCAGCAGGTTGGACACCGCCGCGCGCGAGCGGCCAACGGCCTCGGCGGCCTCGGCATGGGTCAGGGTGAACTCGCTGATCAGGCGCTGCAGCGCCTCGGCTTCTTCCAGCGGGTTGAGGTCTTCGCGCTGGATGTTCTCGATCAGCGCCATCGCGATGACGGTGCGGTCTTCCAGTTCGCGCACCACCACCGGCACTTCGTCCAGGCCGGCCAGCTGCGAAGCGCGCCAGCGGCGTTCACCGGCGACGATCTCGTAGTTGCCCGCCGGCAGCTGGCGCACCAGGATCGGCTGGATCACGCCCTGCGACTTGATCGAATCGGCCAGCTCGGACAGCTTGCCTTCGTCCATCTCGCGGCGCGGCTGGTACTTGCCCGGCTGCAGTTGGCCCACCGCCAGCTTGCGCAGCACTTCACCCGGCAGCGGCTCGATCACCGCGGTGGTGGCCTGCACCTGGCTGACCGCCCCCTTCGGGCCCAGCAGCGCATCCAGGCCACGGCCGAGGCCTCGCTTCTTGGCTGCCGGCTTGCTGCTGGTCATCAGACGGTCTCCACGGCCTTGGCGGCCTTGTTGCGTTCGTTGTTGCGGCGGATGATCTCGCCGGCCAGGCCCAGGTAGGCCACGCCACCGCGCGAGGCGCGGTCGTAGCCGACGATGCTCTGGCCATGGCTCGGCGCCTCGGCCAGGCGCACGTTGCGCGGCACGATGGTGCGGAACACGCGGTCGCCGAAGTGCTCGGTCAGCTCGGCCGAGACGGCGTTGGCCAGGTTGTTGCGCACATCGAACATGGTGCGCAGCACGCCTTCGATCTCCAGCGCCGGGTTCAGGCTGGTGCGCAGCGCTTCGATGGTTTCCACCAGGGCACTCAGGCCTTCCAGCGCGTAGTACTCGCACTGCATCGGCACGATCACCGAATCGGCGGCGGCCAGCGCGTTGAGGGTCAGCAGCGACAGCGCCGGCGGACAGTCAATCAGGATGTAGTCGTACTCGTCGCGGATCGGTGCCAGCGCGCGCTTCAGGCGCTGCTCGCGCTCGCTCTGGCCCATCAGCTGGATCTCGGCGGCGGTCAGGTCGATGTTGCCGGGCAGCAGGTCGTAGCCCTCGGCGGTCTGCACGCGCACATCGGCGGCGCTGTTCTCGCCGAGCAGCAGGTCACAGGTGGAAGCGGCCAGCTCTCGCTTGTCCACGCCGCTGCCCATGGTCGCGTTGCCCTGCGAGTCCAGGTCGACCAACAGCACGCGCTTGGGTGCGTTGGCCAGGGAAGCGGCCAGGTTGACGGCGGTCGTGGTCTTGCCGACGCCACCCTTCTGGTTGGCGATGGCGATGATGCGGGCCATGCGGGTGTGCCTCGTCGACGGATGCTGGGACCGGTCATTATGCGTACAACCGGGCCCGGGCGGAAATCGTGAATCGCCAACCCGTTGTTCCACAAGGGGCTGGCGGCGGGAATCAGGGGCCTGTAACCGTGACCAGATGGCGTTCACCGGCCAGGCCGGGCACGCTCAGCGGGGTCACTTCGCGCACCTGCCAGCCGTCCGGCAGGGCCGCGATCTCCTCATGCGGATAGACGCCCTTCATGGCCAGCAACACGCCACCGGGGCGCAGCAGGTGGCCACCGACGCGGACGATGCCGGCCAGGGTGTCCATCGCGCGCGCGGTCAGCTGGTCGTAGCGGCCGGCCTCGTCCAGCGCCTCGGCGCGCGACTCGGCCACGCGCGCATTGCCCAGGCCGAGCTGGCGCACGGCCTCGCGCATGAAGCGCGCCTTCTTGCCGTTGCTCTCCACCAGGGTGACCTGCAGGCCCGGGCAGGCGATCGCCAGCGGAATGCCCGGCAGCCCCGGTCCGGTGCCGAGGTCGGCCAGGCTGCCATCGGCCACGAACGGCTGCATCGCCAGCGAATCAAGCAGGTGGCGGGTGACCATTTCCTGCGGATCGCGGATCGCGGTGAGGTTGTAGGTGCCGTTCCAGCGGTGCAGCAGGGCCAGGTAGCGCAGCAGCGGCGGCGCCAGTGCGGCGTCCAGGCCCATGCTGGCCAGGCCCTGCTCCAGCGTGGCGGCCACGCCGGCGGGAAGTTCGTGTTCGCTCATGCCGGCATTATCGCCGGTTTCGCCTGCCGATTCCCCGCTTCAATGCGGATACCAGGCCAATGCGGCACGGAACTGGCCGCTGGCCTGCCATTCGTGCAGGTGCCAGCGCGCGGCCTCGCCCAGTTCCGGGTCGCACCAGCGCAGGTGCAGGGCGCCATCGGCGCCCGGCGCCAGCTGCAGGCGGTGCAGGCCGAACGAGATGCCCTGCCCGTGTGCCTTCAGCATCGCCTCCTTGGCGCACCATAGACGGAAGAACCAGTGCTCGCGCGTGGCCTCGTCCAGGCTTTCCAGCCAGGCCACTTCCTCGGGATGGAAGAAGCGCTGCACGATCTCCAGCAGGCGCGCGCGTGGCCGCAGCAGTTCCAGGTCCACGCCCAGCCGCACGCCCTCGCCCAGCGCCACCAGCAACACCTCGCCACTGTGGCTCCAGCCGGTGCCGTAATGGGCCAGTGCGCCGCTCAGCTCCGGGCGTCCCTTGTCGTCGCGGACCAGCGGCAGGGTCTCCGGGTCGGCGCCCAGTGCCTGTGCCAGCACCTGCCGCGCCTGCGGTTCACCGCGCTGGCCGGGCACGTGCGGGCGCCGCCAGACCGTCACCGGACCGAAGCGCCACGGGCCATCGAGCGTGGCTGGCAGGCTCATCCGCACACGCCCATCACGCAATTCCACGACGGGTTCACAGCCGTGCGCGTCAACTGGTCACAGTTCCCCACCGGAGTATCGATCATGGGCATCATCATCTGGCTGATCGTCGGCGGCATCGTGGGCTGGCTGGCCAGCATCATCATGAAGCGCGACGCCCAGCAGGGCATCATCCTCAACATCGTGGTCGGCATCGTCGGCGCACTGATTTCCGGCTGGCTGTTCGGCGGCGGCATCAACGAAGCGATCACCATCCGCACCTTCCTGTTCTCGCTGATCGGTGCGGTGATCCTGCTGGCGATCGTCAACCTGTTCACCCGCAAGAGCATACGCTGACGCGGTGCGGCCGGCCGCCGGCCGGCCAACGCTGCAGAACGGGCCCGGCCAATGCCGGGCCCTGTTCGTTCAACCGATCTGCACCCACGCCGGCGCATGATCGCTCGGGCGTTCCCAGGTGCGCGGCTCGCGGTCAATGCCCGAGGCCACCGCGCTGCCCTTGAGCGCGTCGGAGACCAGGGTCAGGTCGATGCGCAGGCCGAGGTTGCGGCGGAAGCCGGCCGCGCGGTAATCCCACCAGCTGAACACACCGGCCTCGTCATTGTGCAGCCGGAAGCCATCGTGCAGGCCCAGCTGCAGCAGCCTTTCGAGCGCGCCACGCTCGGCGGTGGAGGTCAGGATGTGGTTCTCGTTCCACACTTCCGGGTCGTGCACATCGCGCGCGTCCGGGGCGATGTTGAAGTCGCCCATCACGATCAGCTTGGGGTGGCGTTGCAGCTCCTGCTCGATCCAGCCATGCACCGCTTCCAGCCAGCGCAGCTTGTAGTCGTACTTGTCGGTGCCGATGTCCTGGCCATTGACCACGTACAGGTTGATCACCCGCAGGTCGCCAAAGGTGCCGGCGATGGCGCGCTTCTGCTCGTCCTCGAAGCCGGGAATGCCGATCTGCACGTCCTGCGCCGGCTCGCGCGACAGCAACGCCACGCCGTTGTAGGTCTTCTGGCCGGCGAACACGCTGCGGTAGCCGGCGCCGATCAGCGCCGAATCCGGGAACTTGTGGTCCTCCAGCTTGGTTTCCTGGATACCGACGATGTCCGGGCCGAACTCCTTGAGCCACTGCTCCAGGTGCGGCAGGCGGACATTGAGCGAATTGACGTTCCACGAGGCGATCTTCATGGCGGCATTCTACCCGCCCCGCCGCGGGTAGAGGCCGACCTTGGTCGGCGCGGGGTTGCCCTGCCAGCCAACCCAGGTTGGCCGCTACCGGTAGTGCCGGCCGCTGGCCGGCAACCCCATGAATTCCTGCAACGTCAACGCAGCAGGAACTTCAACAAGCCCGCAATCTTCGAATACGGCGGCCGCAGCCGGTCGCTGGCCGCCCAGCGCGACTGCCACAACACCGGCAGCCGCTTGCTCATCGCGTCGAACCCGGCCCGCCCGTGGTACGCGCCCATGCCGCTGGCGCCCACCCCGCCAAACGGCAGGCCATCGGCGGCGAAATGCAGCAGGGTGTCATTGACCGTCACCCCGCCGGCCACCACCTGGCCGAGGATGCGCTCGACCGTCGCGCTGTCATGGCTGAACGGATACAACGCCAGCGGCCGGTCGCGGGCAACGATGTCGGCCAGCGCGGCGTCCAGGTCCGGGTAGGCGCGCACCGGCAGGATCGGCCCGAAGATCTCCTCGCGCATCAGCGCCAGGTCGTCCGGCGGGTCCAGCACCACGGTCGGCACCAGCAGGCGCTCGCGGTCGGCGCGCGCCGGGTCCACCTGTGCCAGGGGAATGACCGGCACGCCACGTTCGCGCGCCTGATCCAGATAGCCCTGCAGGCGCTGGTACTGGCCCTCGTTGATGATGCGCGTGTAGTCGCCGGTATCGCTGAAGTCGCCGTAACGTTCGCGCACCTGCTGCTGCAGCGCCTGCACGAACTCGCGCTGGCGCGCGGTGTCGATCAGCACGTAATCCGGTGCGATGCAGGTCTGGCCGGCGTTGAACCACTTGCCGGTGGCCAACCGCGCGGCGGCCTTCTCCAGCGGAAAATCGCGGCAGACGATGGCCGGCGACTTGCCGCCCAGTTCCAGCGTGACCGGCACCAGATGCTCGGCAGCGGCGGCCATCACCTTGCGCCCGACCGCGGTGGAGCCGGTGAACAGCAGATGGTCCAGCGCTAGCGACGACACCGCCGCGGCGACATCCGCTCCGCCCTGCACCACCGCCACGCGATCCGCGGGAAACACGCTGGCCAGCAGGTCCGCCAGGAACGCGCTGGTGCGCGGCGTGTGTTCGGACGGTTTCAACAGCACGTGGTTGCCAGCGGCAATCGCCGTGGCCAACGGCACCAGTGCCAGGGTGACCGGGTAGTTCCAGGGCGAGATCACCCCCACCACCCCCAGCGGTGTCGGCCGCAGCTGTGCACGCGCCGGCCACAGGCGCCAGCCGGCCCCGACCCGCTGCGGCTTCGACCAGCGCCGCAGGTGGCGGCGCAGGTGGTCGATGGCCGACAACACGCTCATGCCATCGGCCAGCTTCGATTCGACCACAGCGCGGTGGCCGAAGTCCTCGGCGATGGCCTGGGCCATTTCCTCCAGGCGCGGCTTCAACGCCTGGCGCAGGCGGCGCAGGTCGGCCTCGCGCTGGTCGAGCGAGGGGCGTTGCGACTGCCATGCGCTGCGCAGGGTGTGAAGGATGGCGGGAAGGTCGGCGGGCGTGGTGGTGGTCATGGCCCGACTATACGGCGTGCTGCGCATTGCAATGGTAGTGCCGGCCGCTGGCCGGCAATGGCGCCCTATCCACAGAGATTCATGAGGTTGCCGGCCAGCGGCCGGCACTACCGGAATGCAGCCGAACGGGCGCGGCCGACAAACAGAAAGGGCCGCGGTCTGCACCGCGGCCCTGCAATCCCGGAAGGTGCCGACCGTGGGTCGGCACGCCGGTTACTTGGTGATGTCCACGTCCTTGGTTTCGCGCAGGAACAGGCCGCCGATCACCACCGACATCAGCGCGATGATGATGGGGTACCACAGGCCGTAGTACAGGTTGCCGGTACCGGCCACCAGCGCGAACGAGATCGCCGGCAGGAAGCCACCGAACCAGCCGTTGCCGATGTGGTACGGCAGCGACATCGAGGTGTAGCGGATGCGGGTCGGGAACAGCTCGACCAGATAGGCCGCGATCGGGCCGTAGACCATGGTCACGTACAGCACCAGCAGCCACAGCATGAAGATCGTGCCGGCGATGTTGATGCGCGCGCCGTCGGCCTTGGCCGGATAACCGGCGCTGGTCAACGCAGCCTTCAGGTCCGCACCGAACGCATCGGCCTTGGCCTTGCCCTCTTCCTTGCTCAGGCCGGCGGCCTCATACGAGGTCACGCTGGCACTGCCCACGTTCACCATCGCCAGCGAACCGGCGGCGGCGGGCTGCACGTCGTACGGCACACCGGCCTTGGTCAGCGCGGCGGTGGCCACGTCGCAGGAGCTGGTGAACTTGCGCAGGCCGACCGGATCGAACTGGAACGAGCAGGTGGCTGGATCGGCCACGACCAGCGCCGGCGAGCTGCTGCGGGCCTCTTCGATGGCCGGGTTGGCGAAGTGGGTCAGCCCCTTGAAGATCGGGATGTAGGTCACGGCGGCCAGCAGGCAGCCGGCCAGGATGATCTTCTTGCGGCCGATACGGTCGGAGAGCCAGCCGAAGAAGATGAAGAACGGCACGCCCAGCGCCAGCGCGGCCGCGATCAGCAGGTAGGAGGTGGTGGCATCGACCTTCAGCATGCTGCTCAGGAAGAACAGCGCGTAGAACTGGCCGCCGTACCAGACCACGGCCTGGCCGGCCGCAGCACCGAGCAGGACCAGCAGCATCAGCTTCAGGTTGCCGCCCTTCAGGCTGTCACGGAACGGGGTCTTGGAACCCTTGCCCTCGGACTTCATCTGCTGGAACAGCGGCGATTCGCTCAGCTGCAGGCGGATCCATACCGAGACACCCAGCAGCAGGATCGAGACCAGGAACGGAATGCGCCAGCCCCAGGCTTCGAAGGCTTCGTTGCCGAGGAAGTAGCGGCAGGCCAGGATGATCAGCAGCGACATGAACAGGCCGAGCGTGGCGGTGCACTGGATGAAGCTGGTGTACAGGCCACGCTTGTCATCCGGCGCGTGCTCGGCCACATAGGTGGCGGCACCGCCGTACTCGCCACCCATCGCCAGGCCCTGGGCCAGGCGCAGGATGATCAGGATCACCGGCGCGGCGAAGCCGATCGAGGCGTAGTTGGGCAGTACGCCGACCAGGAAGGTCGAGATGCCCATGATCAGGATGGTGACCAGGAACGTGTACTTGCGGCCGATGCGGTCGCCGAGGCTGCCGAAGAAGGCCGCACCGAACGGACGCACGAAGAAGCCGGCGGCGAACGCCAGCAGGGCGAAGATCATGCCCGTGGTTTCATTGACACCACTGAAGAACTGCTTGGCGATGATGGCGGCGAGCGAGCCGTACAGGAAGAAGTCATACCACTCGAAGACCGTGCCGAGACTCGAGGCGAAGATGACCTTATTGTGGCCCTTGGTCAGGCTGCCCGCTGGGTTGTGCGGGCTTGAGGCAGTGCTGGACATGGGGCGTATTCCCTCTGTAGATGCCGGCCATCGGCCGGCATGCAATCGGTGGATGCCGACCTCGATCGGTGGGTGCCGACCTTGGTGGGTGGGTGCCGACCGTTGGTCGGCACTCAATCTCGGTAGGTGCCGACCGTCGGTCGGCACGCTGTTAGAAGCTGTACTTGGTGGTGAACTGCAGCCGGGTGATATCACCCTTGTTGCCGTTCTCGATCTCGCGGCGGCCATACATCAGTTCGGCGCCGATATCGACCTTGGGCAGCGGCGAGTAGAAGATGTTGCCGCGCACGCTCTGCACGCTCTTGGTCACCAGTGGGCCCAGCACGCTGTCGTTGTCGTAGTCGCTGCGCGCATAGATCAGGTTGGTGCGCAGCTTCGGCGAGAACGCATGGCGCCAGCCCACATAGCCGGCAAGCACGCCGGTCGGGTTGAGCTCGTCGCGGGCCACGTCGTAGGCACTGTCGGCGGTGATGCCCAGGCCGATGTAGCGAGCGATGCCTTCGCCGCCGGTCAGCTGGTAGTGCAGCGAATCGCTGTCACCCATCACCCACTTGCCGCCCAGGGTCAGGCCGCCGGCCACCTTGTCGGCCTTGGCCCCGGTGGCCTGGTTGTCGACCTTCAGCTGGCGGACGATGCCACCGACACCGAAGGTGCCCCAGTTGCCCTTCCAGCCGTAGCGCAGGGTCAGGTCCGGCAGGCTGCCGCGGTCGGAGTTGGCGCTGGCATTGGTCCAGGCGCCGGTGACCGGGTTGCGGGTGCCGGTGAGGGTGGTGGTTTCCGGGTTCTCCAGCGCAACGCTGAAGCCGCCCTGGGTGTAACGCACCTGAGCCTGGCGCACGAAGATCACGCCGTCGGTCGGGCCGACGAAGTCGACGGCTTCGGGCAGTGCGGCCGCATCCATGAAGTTGGACCAGGTCTGGCCGGCCAGCCAGTTGTTCCAGTACATGTAGGCGTGGCGCAGGGTCACGCCATAGGTGTTGGTGGCGGTCTGGTTGCCCAGCGAGTTGCCGAAGAAGTCCATCTCGAAGAACGCACCGGCCTTGTTGCCGGATTCGCTCACGTTGTCGATGCCCAGGTTGAAGCGCGAGAACTTGGCATGCGCGTTGAGGTCGGTGCCCGAACGCTTGCCACTGCCGCCGGCGCCTTCCACCGGGGTCTGGCCCGGCAGGTACAGCGCGCGGCCGGTAGCATCGTCGGCCAGCTGGCCATCACTGGTCTGGGTGGCCAGGAAGTCGGCCTTGATGAAGCCGCCGATCTTGACCGTGGTCCCCGGCGCAGCGCCCGGGGTAAGCGTGGTGACCTGGATCGGCTGCTTGCCGGCCGGCACCTGTGCCACCGGCTTCTGCTCGGCCTGCACGGTGCGGACCTCGGTCACCGCCTGCTGGGTCTGGGTGATCTGGGTCTGCTGTTGCTGCTGCGACGACAGCAGCAGCTGTACCTGGCGTTCCAGCTCGGCAACGCGTGTTTCCAGTGCCCGCTCTCGCGGGGTACTTCCTTTGGCGGTCTCTGCGAACGCCATGCCCGGTGCGACCAGGGCGACCAACAGGCAGGCCGCCAAAGGTGTGCGCACGGTTTTCAACGTACGGTGGCTCATGTTGCCCTCTCTCCCAAGTGGCAAGGTGATGCCGCGCGTGGGGCACGGTCGAGCCGAGACTGCGGGGCGTTCGCGCACAGCGGCTATTGGCCATTGGTCGAACCCGGCCCTGCTGGGCGCTCACTTTCGACCATCGTCTAACCGGCGTGGTGACGCGACCGGGGGTGGATGGGGCAAACTGAGGGGGATCGGTCGCTGCGATGCTGCGACCGCACATACAAAGTCAACGTGCAAGTGAGGGTGCCATGGCTGATATCTACCCCGTCGATCCGCAGTTCGCCGCCAAGGCACGTATCGACAAGACGTCCTATCAACAGCAGTACCAGGCTTCGGTGACCGACCCGGATGCGTTCTGGGGCAAGGCCGCCGAGCGGCTGGACTGGATGCGCAAGCCGACCAGGATCAAGAACGTCAGTTACGACCTGTCCGACTTCCACATCAAGTGGTTCGAGGATGGCGAGCTCAATGCCAGCGTGAACTGCCTGGACCGCCAGCTGCAGAAGCGCGGCGACAAGACGGCCCTGCTGTTCGAGCCGGATGGCCCGGATGCGCCGGCCCAGCACGTGACCTATCGCGAGCTGTACGAGCGCACCTGCCGCCTCGGCAACGCGCTGCGCAACCTCGGCGTCAAGAAGGGCGACCGCGTCACCATCTACCTGCCGATGATCGTCGACGCCGCCGTGGCCATGCTGGCCTGCGCGCGCATCGGTGCGATCCACTCGGTGGTGTTCGGCGGCTTTGCGCCCAATTCGATCGCCGACCGCGTCAGCGACTGCCAGAGCAAGCTGATCATCACCGCCGACGAAGGCCTGCGCGGCGGCCGCAAGATCCCGCTGAAGGCCAATGTCGATGCCGCCCTGAAGCTGCCCGGCACCCATACCGTGGAAACCGTGCTGGTGGTGCGCCACACCGGCGGCGCGGTGGACATGCAGGCACCGCGCGACCGCTGGTTCCACGATGTGGTCGACAGCCAGCCGGCCACCTGCGAGCCGGAACGCATGAACGCGGAAGACCCGCTGTTCATCCTCTACACCTCCGGTTCCACCGGCAAGCCGAAGGGCGTGCTGCACACCACCGGCGGCTACCTGCTGTACGCGGCCTACACCCATGAAGCGGTGTTCGACCTGCGCGAGGACGACATCTACTGGTGCACCGCCGACGTCGGCTGGGTCACCGGCCACAGCTACATCGTCTATGGCCCGCTGGCCAATGGTGCCACCTCGCTGATGTTCGAAGGCGTGCCGAACTATCCGGACACGTCGCGCTTCTGGAACGTCATCGACAAGCACAAGGTGAGCATCTTCTACACCGCCCCCACCGCCATCCGCGCACTGATGCGCGAAGGCGAGGAGCCGGTGAAGCGGACCTCGCGCGCGTCGCTGCGCCTGCTCGGCAGCGTCGGCGAGCCGATCAACCCGGAAGCCTGGCGCTGGTACTACGAGGTGGTCGGCGACAGCCGTTGCCCGATCGTCGATACCTGGTGGCAGACCGAGACCGGCGGCATCCTGATCTCGCCGCTGGCCGGCGCGATGGACCTCAAGCCGGGTTCGGCCACCCTGCCCTTCTTCGGCGTGCAGCCGGCGCTGGTCAATGCCGATGGCGAGATCCAGGACGGCCCGACCGAGGGCAACCTGATCATCCGTGATTCCTGGCCGGGCCAGATGCGCACGGTGTACGGCGACCACCAGCGCTTCATCGATACCTATTTCCGCACCTACCCCGGCAGCTACTTCACCGGCGACGGTTGCCGCCGCGACGCAGATGGCTACTACTGGATCACCGGTCGCGTCGACGATGTCATCAACGTGTCCGGCCATCGCATCGGTACCGCCGAAGTGGAAAGCGCGCTGGTCTCGCACCCGAAGGTGGCCGAGGCCGCCGTGGTCGGCTTCCCGCACGATGTGAAGGGCCAGGGCATCTACGCCTACGTGACCCTGGTGGCCGAAGAAGCGCCCAGCGATGAACTGCACAAGGAGCTGATCGCCTGGGTGCGCAAGGAGATCGGCCCGATCGCCACGCCTGACCACCTGCAGTGGGCGCCGGGCCTGCCGAAGACCCGTTCGGGCAAGATCATGCGCCGCATCCTGCGCAAGATCGCCGAGAACGCACCGGACCAGCTCGGCGATACCTCGACCCTGGCCGATCCGTCGGTGGTGGCGTCGCTGGTGGACGAGCGCAAGGTGCGCTGATGTACTACCCGGGGTCGGATCCCTTGGGGTCAGATCCCTTTCCGGATGGAAAGGGATCTGACCCCTGGATCTGACCCCGAACAGTTTCCCCCACGGTTCCCCCCGACCATGACCACCCTCCTGATTGCCGATGACCACCCGCTGTTCCGCGAAGCCCTGCGCGGGGCGGTGCAGCGGGTCATCCCCGGCGTGCAGCTGTTCGAAGCCGACAGCGTGGAAGCGCTGTACGCGCTGGCCGACCAGCACAACGACGCCGACCTGGTCCTGATGGACCTCAACATGCCCGGCGCGCAGGGATTCAACGCGCTGGTGCACATGCGCTCGCTGCACCCGCACCTGCCGGTGGTGGTGGTGTCCGCCCGCGAAGAAGCCACGGTGATGCGGCGTGCGCTCGATCACGGCGCGCTGGGCTTCATTCCCAAGTCCGCCGATTCGGACACCATCGGCCATGCGCTGGGCACCATCCTCGATGGCGAGACCTGGGCGCCGCCGGAAGCGCACAACGTGCCGCCGACCGAACGTGAGGAACGCGAGGTCGGCCAGCGCCTGCGCGAGCTGACCCCGCAGCAGTTCCGCGTGCTGCAGATGCTCGGCGCGGGCCGCCTGAACAAGCAGATCGCCTACGACCTCAACGTCTCCGAGGCGACGATCAAGGCCCACGTCACCGCGATCCTGCGCAAGCTGGGCGTGACCAACCGTACCCAGGCCGTGCTGATGGCCGGCAAGCTGGCGATCGATGACGACGCCATCGTGCTGCCGCCGGAAGAAGATTGAGCGGCCGCTAACTGTAGAGCCGAGCCCATGCTCGGCTACGTAGTGAAACCTCAGCGCTACATGGGCACGCGCACGAAGAACATCGCTCTCAGGAACGAGCCCACCCGGCTGAAGAAGCCCTTGCCCGCGCCACTTCGGTCCTCCTCCGCCTGCACACGCCCGGCGCGCGCATCGGTCGCCGAACGGGCGCGCGCCAGATGCGCCTCGTCACGCGCCGATGCATCCAGGTTCAACTGGCCCAGCGAGGCGGTGCCGCGCGTCATGCGATGCAGTCCAGCATCGTGTTGCGCATCGCGCTCGCGCGACGCATTGCGGATCAGCATCATTTCTGACCGTACAAACGCGGTTGCTCGGGGCTGCAACGGCAGCGAGAACACGTTGTCACCCATCTTGGCAAGCAGGCTGGTTGTATTGGCGATCCTGAAGGAGCTCGCATCCCAATGGGGATTGAAACCATCCGCCTCCAGGCCTCGATGTATGGCTTGGATGACAGCATTGGAGACAGCAGGTTTACCGGTAACCGCTGAGAGCGAGGGCGGCGGGCCGGCAGGTCGCGGCGGTACCAGCGTCGCCTTGAGCCTGCGACCCTCACGCTGACCCACTACACCGCAGTTGCGGGCATTCACCGTCAGGGCTTCACCACCGGGCCGCAACGCAGCCATTGCTGGAATCTTCATCATTCACTGCTCCTTTTCGAATCACCGAAGGGAAGCAGCACTATGTTCCTGTCAAGCCAACTGAACTTTCAAGAATCGATCGTATCGCGCAGCCCTTTGCAGCCGAGCATCGGCTCGGGCTACTAGAAGCCCAGCTTGATGCCCCCGCTGAAGGCGCCGGCAAGATCAACGCGGCCACCCACTTCCGCACTGGCACGCGCATACACCGACAGGTTGGCTGACAGCTGGGCCACCACACCACCACCGATCACCAGCGTGGTGCCTCCCGCATCCGAGCCGAACTCACGATCGAATACCTGCAGGCGCGCGTCGCCTTTGAACTCATGCCTGACGTTCGCATCCCAGAACAACGTCGCCGAGCGCCCGCTTGCGCCCGCATCGGCTGGCAGCAGCGTCTTCTCCATGCGCACGCCGAGCCGTGCCTGCAACGAACGCGCACGCTGGCCCCCCACCTCCAGGCCATAGCGATCGGTGAAGTCCTTGTTGTCCAAGGCCGTCCAGGTCACCTGCAGCTGTGGCTGCAGCAGCACCCGATTGGCCAGCGCGAAGCCATAGCCGCCCTCCAGCGAAGCCGACCAGGCCCGCCCACGATAGTCGTCGAACAACTCGAACCCTGACACCGAGCGCGCCCGCACCCGGGTGTCGAGATGGTCGCGGCGCAGCGCGGCATCGGCATAGAAGCCCTGGCCACTGCCGGTTCCCGTCGTCGCATGCTGCTGCCAGCTGAGGTAGCCACCACCGCCGGTCGAACGCAGCCGTACCCGCGCACTGTGGTCGCGCACATCGGCATTGGAGGTGGCCGCATCGGCCATCACGCCAACGCTGAGCATGTCGTCCACGCCCGCGACGGCATTGATCGAGTAGTCCGCCCCCA
Source organism: uncultured Stenotrophomonas sp. (assembly GCF_945952405.1). Taxonomy (GTDB): domain Bacteria; phylum Pseudomonadota; class Gammaproteobacteria; order Xanthomonadales; family Xanthomonadaceae; genus Stenotrophomonas. The sequence goes on from NZ_CAMFIA010000017.1 coordinate 16,976, forward strand.
CCTGCGCCCCGCCGAGGGTGAGCGAGTAGCCGCGCTGCGGCAATCCGCTCAGCCTTGGCGCATAGCGACCCGAGCCGCCGATGCCACGGGCCCAGGCCGTGAAACCCTCCTCACGGCGCCAGCGCTGCTCGCCCAGGCGCTGGTGGAAACTGCCCAGCAGCGCATCGGCATGACGCAGCCCCGCAGACAGCGCCGTGACATAGCCCGGGATCAGCTCGACAATCGTGCCGCCTTCCTCCCCCCCCTCTTCGCCTCCCTCTTCGCCGCCCTCCTCGCCACCTTCTTCTCCGCCCTCTTCGCCGCCGCCATCGCGCGGCGTCTGCAGATACCAGTTCTGGCCGTCGGCCTTGACCAGCTGGTAGTCGTACACGCCCACGATGGCGGGCGCTGCCAGCGCGAAGTGGGCGTTGGAGGCACCAGCGACATCGATGATGCGGATGCCCTGCTCCGGACCATGGCCGGTGCCGGCGCCCTTGCCACCGTTGTTGCGGATCACCACGTAACCGGCTCCCGAGCTGTCGCCCAGCACGGAGACGCGATCGGTTTCGGCCGCGTCTCCCGCATCCAGGCGGGAATTGAGGACGAACGTTCCACCCTGCAGGGCCAGACTGCCGGCCGTCAGTGTCTTGTATGGATTGCCCGCGGTCGCTGGATCAAACTCGATCTGCCCGGCCAGGTTCAGCGTGCTTACCGTTGATGAACCCTGCAGCAGCCAATGGCTGCTGGCGTCCAGATCGAGCCGGCCGATGCCACGCCCGATACCGGACCAGCTGCTGCCACCTTGCAGCGCCACCGTGGTGCCTGCGCCGGCGACCACGTCGCCGATCAAGGTGCTGCCCTCGGCCAGCAGTGAAAGCGATCCGTCACCACCGGCCGTCAGCAGCTGTCCATTGCCACCGCGCAGCCAGCTGTCACGCAGCCGCATCGTGGTGGTGCCATCACCGTCCGACTGCAACGCCGTGCCCGTGCTGCGCACGCTGCTGCTGGCCAGCGACAGTACGGTCGCGGTGGTCCCCTGCGAGGTGGTGTGGATCCCCACCGAGCCCGCATCAGCGGTACTGATGCTCAGGCCGGTCGCATCCAGGCCAGCCCCCGGCGCCAACGCGATACCGGTGGCGTTGGCGCCGTCGGCCACCAGCAGTGACTGCTGTACCACTGCATTCGCCCCGGCACCGATGACAACGCCCGTCGCGCGCGCGCCATCCGCCTGCAATGTTGTGCCGCGTAATGTCGTACTAGCGCCCGTTGCAAGTGTCACTGCGGTGACACCGGCACCGGTCGCCGCCAGCGTGCCGCCGTCCAGCTGTGCCGAACTGCCCGCGCCAGCCACCAGCGCCGTCGCTCCATCACCGGTCATGTTGAAGCTTGCACCGGCCAATGCCTGGCGGGCGCCACTCCCCAGCATCATGCCGATGTGATCTCCGGTGACTCGCAGCAGGCCCAGGTTCGCCTGCGTGGTTGCGTCGGCGATACGCACGCCAATTGCATTGCGCCCGAATGCGGACACCTGCGTGGCATTGGTGCTGACGGAGGCGCCGGCGCCTGCATCGAGGCCTATCGCACCGTCTCCGTTCATTCCGATCAGCCCACCCTCCATTTGCAACGCCCCCCCGTTCTGCACGCGCGCCCCGGTGGCCGATCCGCCCAGGCTGGAGCCGACCAGGTGCGCTCCAGCCCCGGTTCCGTCCACCGACAGGGCGGTGGCATCGATGCCGTCGCCCTGGAGGTGGGTGCCGCTGGCAGCCAGTGAGGCGCCCGCGCCCACCGCGGCAGCCACCGCACCGCTACCAACAGCCAGCAACCCGCCGCCGCTCAACTGCACGGCACTGCCGCTGCCCAGGGTCAATGCCGTGGCGCCATCGCCGACCAAGGCGAGGGTTGAGTTCGACAGCGTCAGCCGGGCGCCATTTCCCATCGCGACACCGATGTGGTCACCGGTCACCTGCAGCGTATCGAAACCGGCCTGCGTGCCGGCATCCGCTAGGCGCACGCCGATGGCATTGCGCCCGAAGGCCGCGACATGTGTCCCCTGGCTGGTAACGCCTGCGGCCGAATCCACGTCGATGCCGATCGCGTCGTCGCCGGTCAGCACGACGCTACCGCCATCCATATGCAGCGCACCACGGTCCTGCACGCGCACACCGGTCGCCGATCCGCCCACGCTCGCCGTGGTCAGCTGTGCCCGTGATCCAGCCCCATCTACCTGCAGCGCGATGGCGCCGGTCCCGTCGGCCTGGAAGTGCGTGCCATCGGCCGTGACGGTACCGGCGTTATCAACACGGGCGGCCACGGCGCCTGCACCGGTTGCGGTCCAGCTGCCGCCGCTCAGCTGTGCCTTGCTGAGCAGTTCCATTGAAAGGCCGGTGGCACCAGCCCCGGTCATGCTGACGGTGAAGTCGTTCAACACCCACGGCAACACCCCACCCAGCTGCACACCGGTGGCATCGCCCTGTACGCTCAGTCCGCTCAGGTTGGCGGTGACGCTGGCATCGACCAGGCGCACACCAACAGCACCGGCGCCGAACGCTGACACCTGCGTTCCCTGCGCCCTGAGTACGCCTGCCGACGCCGCGTCGAGACCAATCGCCCCCGCCCCGCTTACGGCGATGCTGCCCCGCTGCATGTCCAGCGTGGCACCGTTCTGCACGCGTGCGCCGGCAGTGTCGCCGGTCAGGGCGACATCGATCAGGTGCGCCTGCACATCGGCGCCCTCGAGCAAGGCCGCCACCGAACCGGTGCCGGTCGCCGCGATACGCGTACCGGTCAGGGTCAGGTCGGCGTTGACGTGCGCGAACACGCCCCTCGAGCCGCTGCCATCGGCGGTGATCGAGCCTCCTTGCACCGTGGCCCGGGTTGGGAAATTGTTGATGGCACTGCCACCACTCAAGCCGTCCAGGTACAGGCCGATCGCGCCGTCACCGCGCGCATCCACGGTTGAATCGGCCACCACCGCATTGCCGTAGAACTTCACCCGCACACCACTGCTGTTAACACCACGTGCTGTCGCAGTCACCGCGTTCAGTTCCAGCTGGCCCTGCCGGGTGTCGATCCCATTCACATGTGCCGCCACCGAGCGCTCTCCACTGGCCGCCACGGTGGTGCCGGTCAGTGCGATCCGCTGGTGATGCACCGACACGCCCTCGACCAGGAGCCCAGTAGCGTCGATGCGTCCGCCCTGCATCTCGATCACACTGCTGCCGCCGCCGCCTGCCGAAGCGCTCAATCCCCTGGCGGCAGCGCCCTGCACGTCGATGGCCGAATCCTGCAGCGCGATCCGCACCGTACCACCGCTACCGAAGGCACTGATGCCGGTCGGCGGCCACGACGACCCGGCAGTCCCCGCCTGCAGCTGGATGTTGCGCAGCTGGGCCCAGCCGACCGTGCTGCTTTCGATGTAGATTCCGACGTTGCTGCCTTGGACCCGTGTCCCGTCAAGCGTGAATCCGCTGGGGGAATTTGCCCAGATACCGTAGTAGGTCGAGGTCACCGCGCCTCCGTGCAGCGCCAGCGTCCCTCGATTCATCTGGATGCCGCTGGCATCCAGGACAGGGCTGGTCCCAAAGTAATCGGCCTCGATGTTGGTCCCGTCATAACTACCGCGATCAACAAAGATCGCCGCCCCTGTATCCCAGGCGTAGCGCGTGTTGCTTTCGGTGGTGATGCCGGTCACCACCAGCTGCTGGGCCATCGCGGCCTCGCTGCCGCCCCCTGCAATGATCAGTGCCAACGCCGCCATCAGGGGCCCTTGCTGAGGCAGAGCGCTTTTACGATGCCGGGGGGCCATGGTCGTTCCTTGTCGACGGAGGTGGAGGTCGTATCGGGCATTACTCTAAGGGTGATGTGGAGAAAGTGTGCAATAAACGTCAATAAGTGACGAAACTCACAAATTTGAACGCCAAGCCCGTGCTCGGCTGCGATTCGGCCAGCCTGCGCGAACTGCAAGCCGGGCATCGGCTCGGCACCGCCCTGGATACGCGACCCGGGTGCGCAGATTGAAATCTGAAAGTCGCGCCGCCCCAACTCCGTTAGCGTCGCTGCCCGTGTGAGGGTCCGCCCCAGGGGACGGATCGCATTCCACACACCTGACTCTCATCAACGGAATTACCTTTGTCCCGCATTGCCTTTACTTCGCCTGCCGCGCCCGCGCGCTCACGCACGCCCGACACCCCGGCCAAGCCGGGCCGCCCCCATTCGTTCAAAGCCGCCCTGCGCGGAGTACGCAACTGCTTCAAGCAGCTGAAATCGGTGCTGCAGCCAGAGCCCAAGCGTGACACCTCAAGTCCCGCCGCGCGCGCGCCGAGGTACTCCGCCGAGGTCCGCAACGAACGTGCTTCGTTGGCTCCCCTGATGCTGCTGAAGACCACCCTGGCCCAGCATCCGCTGTCGCCCAACACCTTCCAGAAAGCCAACGCGCTGGTGGACCAGGCGGTCGCAGATGGCGCCACGCTGCGTGCCCGTCAGTCGGTGTTCCGTGAGGTTGCCATCCTGTATCCAGATAGCGATTTCGAGCAGGACCTGGCCGACATCCAGCACGCCAGCCAGGAGTCAGCCGATAGCGCTCCTGAAGCAATGGAGGTGTTCGAGAGCGATCGCATCCTGCACCTGCTGGCGCACATCGATGACCTGTCGCTGAGCACCAACCGGCTCATCGCCGACGCGATCATGGATCACTTCACCTCGCTCCCCTATGAGCAGGGCCAGCAACTGCTGTCACGACTTGCGCTGAGAATCCGCAGCGATCAGACGCGTTGGGAAGCGCTGAACCCGGCGACCGCCGAGTTCCTTTATCACACCAACGACAACTCGCTGGTATCCCTGACTGAGGGCATCGATCCAGAGCAGGAACAGTCCGGCGTCGGCCCCCGGTTTGGCTCCAGTGCGGCCAGTGTGCTGCTGCTCGATGCCTGGTGTAAGGCCACGCGACTGACGCCGGCCGCGGCCACCTTCGATAGCCGCTGGGCACGGGTGCTCGAGACGACCGACGATGTCAGCGGCCATATCAGGCTGATCCGCGCCGCCCTGGAAGCCCAGTACAGGCAGATTCCCCTTCTGCACGCCGACGCGTCGCTGCACCAGGGCCCAGCCGACCTGACCCAGTCCAGCCGTAGCGATGACCTGCTCCAGGAGGCCACCCATCAGGCCTTCAAGCGGGCCTCCACCGGTCAGCTCCCGCTGCAACGTCGCGGAGACGCGCGGTGAGGCTGGCGGCTCCAGTCACCGCCGCCCCGAAGCGCGTACCCGCAACCACCTATCGAGCGGTGGACGACGCAACGTCGAAGACGACGCTCGGCAGAACCCCACCTTCTGCCAGCAGGCTGACCAAGTTCACCGGCATGCTCAAGCGCCTCTTCAATGGTCCGCCACGTCCGGTACAGCGTGCCAACCTGCCAGCGCCGGCCTCCGGCGACGCGGTGGACGCGTGGCTTGCGCACGCCTCCGCGGCAGATACAGAACAGGTGCAGCCCTTCTGCCGTGAGCTCTCGAAGCTGCTGCTATGCTACTGCGACAACGGCATGACGTTTGCGGCCAACCGCATTGGCCAGGTCGTGGCCGACCACTTCTCCGCCACGCCGATCAGCAACCGCACCCGGCTGCTCAGCACGGTGGCCAGCGCGATCGAATCGGACCTGCCGCGTTGGACCGCCCTCGACCTGGCGCATCTGGCCCAGCGATTCATCCGCAGCCCCGGCAAAGGAGCGCTCGATGCGCTCATCAACTATCAAGGCCCAAGCTGGTTCGCCACCCGTGTCCTGCTACTGTCGGCCTACGAGACGGGCTGGGACCACGCGCTGCGGCCAGGCTTCCGCGCCGCGACGCTGCGTGACGGTGACCTCAAGCCGCACCTGGCCATCGTCGAGGCGGCAATGGATGACATCACCGGACACGCCCGGCTGGATGCCGGGCTGGCGGCCCGGTTGCCGTCCGAATTCCGCTCATTGGCCGATCTGCGCACGCTCACCCACGGTACCCGCGAACTCAGCCTGCACGCCGTTGCACGGCTGGGCATCGCGCTACCGCCACGGGCCAGCAGCGACAGCGCACTGCAGCACGCTCAACACGCGCACGTGCCCGCCGCCGCACGGCGGTCCTTCTAGCCCTATGCCTGCCGCCGGCGCGGTGGCAGGCGCTCTCCCTGGAGATCCCTGATGGATGCCTTGCTGCAGAACTGCATTCCACGAGCTTCACGCCGATCGGTCAGCTACCAGTCCGTCGGCGCGCCGTCACAACCTTCATTCGCCAGCCGTATCAGCGAAATGCTGCAGAAGGTGGTCAACGGCCACCGTACTCGGCCGGCGGGGCCCGCCACGATGCGCGACACGCCTCCTGACGGCGCGTTCATCGGCCAGCGGCTGGAACGGGCACAGAAGGAAGTCGATGATGTAATCGCCACCGAGACCTTCCTGCGCGAAGCGGATGCCGCCAGCCGGGAGACCTTCTGCCGGTCACTGTCGCGCATCCTGCTCAGTGCCACCTGCGATCCCGAGCTGCAGGCGACCGGCAACCGGATCGGCCAGATGATGGCCATATCCTTCTCTGCGTGCCCGGCTGACGTCCAGGCCACGCTGGTGGCCGGTGTTGCGCATGAGATCGAGGCCCGGTTGGATCGATGGCAGTCTGCCCGCCTGGGTGCCCTCGCCCAAGCGTTTCTGCGCAGGCCCGGGGCGAAACAGCTGGACAAGCTGATCAACTATGGCGATGAACGCTGGATCGCCTCCCGCGTGCTGCTTCGCCAGGCCTATGTGAAAGCCTGGGAGCAAACCTCGCTGCCGGATCATCTTGCGTGCGAGATCGCGCCCAATGGCCTGCTGGCGCGCGACGTCGCCCTGCTCGAATCTGCGTTGAGCGTCCTGTCCAATGAAGGAGACCTGCACACCGCCCTCGACGCGCGACTGACGGCACGAACCCTCGAATCGATGGTGCAGCTGCCCAACCTGAGCAGCGCTACCCGGCGTTACAGCGCGGTCGCGGTTGACGTCACCACCTCGCTGCGCTGGCCGGGGCTGCAACGCAACGTCATCGACGCAGAGGACGGCCCCGCCAACCTGGCTGGCGGTCGCACGCGTTCGAAGACGCTGTCGCTGATGACCGTGGGCAATCGGCACTCGCAGCCAGGTAGCCTGACTGGGGAGATCGCCCCGTTCCGCTCATTGCCAGACCTCGGCGTGTAGTGCCGAGCCATGCTCGGCAGCATGCCCCACCCGCCAAGAAATCAAGCCGAGCATCGGCTCGGCTCTACAGAAGCACTAGGTCCACTCTTCCGGCTTGGTGCCCAGCTTCTCCTCATCGCCGAACAGCATTGCGCGCATGAAATCGTCGGCGAACCACTTTCGCACGAACTTCTCCATCGCTTCGCGCGGATCCAGCTCTTCCTCGCCGTCTTCCACCGGCAGCTCCATGTCCTGGCGGGGGGCCAGTTCCTTCAGACGCTGCAGCAGGTCACGCGGCGTGCTGCTGTCCTGCGTCGAGGCGTACTGGCCTGCGGTATGGGAATCGAGTCGATCAACGGGGTGCATATACAGGCTCCTTGTGGCCGGAAGGGTGCGTGGCGGCAGTGCGCGTACGCGGAGTAAAGCCATCTACATAGGCATGCGCGCGCCGGCGCGCTTCCTCTTCAAGTGCGGCTACGTCGAGCTCGCGGTCCAGTGTGGCCAGCATTGGCCCGACCGGATCCAGTTCCAGCACGCGTGAACCGGCTTTCAGCAACGCATGTGGACCGTCGGTGCTGCGCAGCTGGACGGCATCCCCGCCGGGCAGCGCCTGCAGCCGCGCCTGCACCGCTTGGCGCAGCGGCAGGTCCGGCTCGGGCAGGAACAACAGGATCGGATCGGGACCGGCCAACTGTTGCGCGCAGCGCTGTACGATCAGCTCGGCGTGCACGCCTTCAGCCTGCAGGCTGCGGGTCAGCACCTCGCACAGCTGCTGCCGCAGGCTGTCGCGCAGGCTGTGCACGTCGGCCAGCAAGGCCGCCAGATGCGGCACCACCTCGGCAATGGCGTCGGCGTAGCCATGGGTGTAGCCGGTCAGCCGGGCGTCCTTCCTGGCCTGGGCGACCTGCCCCGGCAATGGCGCCATCATCGCGGCCGCGCGACGGCGGGCGTAATGCTCCAGCTGCCGAGCGTGAGCGGCCTGGCCCAGCGCGCTGGGTGGAATCACTCCATCGACGGCGAAACGCAACGCCTGCTCAGGAAACTTTTTCAGCATGATGCAGTGCACTCCACAGCAGGTCTGGATCGGCGGCGTCGCTCACCGCGGGCAGCGGCAGGCCGGAAAAGTGCAACGGCAGGCGTGCATACAACCACGCCGGCAACTGCGCGCAGCAGGCCAGCACGCCAACGCTGCCCCAGGCCATCAGCTGATCCGTGGTAGCCACGTCCTGCGCGGGCCGCGGCGCACTGGCTTCGGTGTGGCCCAGCCGCATGAAGGCATGCACCGCCACCGGCAAGGCCGCGCTGGCACGCTCGCTGAGCACCCAGCGGCGCAGGCGCGCCGCCGCCATCAGCAACGCCACCTGCGGCAGCTGCGACCACTGCCGCACCAGTTGCCGCGCCAACGGGTCGCGAGGCAGCTCCAGCCGCTCCGGCAACGCCAGCATCCGCTGCTGGAGCAGCTGCGCGTTGAGCCAGCGCTGCTGCGCCGGTTGCAGACCCGCATAGGCGGCACGCCAGGGACGGTAGTAGCTTGCCGGCGCACACGCGATACGCAGCAGATCATGTTCCTGCACGCCAGCGCCTCCGGGCCTTGTCCGGCAGCCGCGCGGCCAGCCCACGCAGGCCCGTGTTCAGTGCCGAGCCGCCGCGGGCCATGCCCACCACCACCGCCAGCCCGAGCAGCAGCACGCCGCTGCCCAGCGCGATGCGGCCCCACGGCAGCGCCGCACCCTCATCGGCGGTCACCGTCATCACCCGCGGCCCGTCTACCGGGGTCAGGATCACCGATACGTTGTCGTAGTCGATGCCATCGAAGGTGTTGCGCAGGAAGCGCTTGATCGACTGCAGCAGGGATTCGGTGTCGGCGCCCGGCGCATGGCCGATCACCGCGGCGACATGCATCCGGCGCCCGTCGGGCCGGCGACCCTCGCCACCGAGGTTGGCGTCGTAGTTCAGGTGGACGCGGGTGGAGCGCACGCCCTCTACCTGCAGCAGGGATTCCTCCAGGCGTTGTTCCACCGCCGAGATCAGGCGCGCGCGCTCGGCCAGCGGCGTGCTCACCAGCGCATCGGCGGGGAACGCCTCGGCCACGCGGCTGCGCGGCGACGAGGGCAGCGCATGGCGCTGCATCAGTTCGATCGCCTCGGCCAGATCGCGGGCGCCCACGTCAACCACGTACAGGCCCTTGCCCACGCCGCGCTTGTCGGCATCGATATTGTTGTGCAGCAGCACCGACACCACTTCGTTGGCCTGGCGTTCGTCCAGGTTTTCCAGCAGCGCCTTGTCGGCGCAGCCGGCTGACAGCAGCACGGCACCCAGCAGGGCCCCGCGCAGGGACACCGGTGCTTTCATGACTTCAACAATGTCTCAACGGTCTTGGTGGCGTGGTTGGCCAGACCGGCGGCCACCACCATGCGCTTGGAGTAATCGGCCAGCGCGGTCTGCAGCGCGAACAGCTGCACCGGGTTATTGGCGACCGCCGGATCGTTGCTTGCGCCCTGGATCATCGCCAGGTCGTGACCGGAACGGATGTAGCTGTCGGCCAGCGCCTGGCTCATGCGATCGGACAGCGCGGTGGTGCCGGCACCGTCGGTAGGAACAACAGTGGCGGCAATGGATGAAACCTGCACGGCGTACCTCGTCTATGAACTCAATGAGGCGGGCCAGCGCGAGGCTGGCACCGCCCGGGCATCAGCCCAGGTTGCGGGCGTTCTGCTTCTGCATGTCCGACAGGCTCTTGGCCGAGTTGGACTGCAAGGAGCGGAAGGTCGTGTATTCCGACAGCGCGGTCTGGTAGTTCGCCAGCAGCTGCGGGTTGGTCGGGTCACCCGGCGTGGTGCCGTCACCGGCCAGATCCTTGAAGGTCTTGTCCAGGTGGTCCTTCAGCGACTCCACACCCTTGTCGAACTTTCTGCTGTGGTCGGTCAGCCAACCATTCCACGGACCCGGGGCCTGCGGACCACCGTCCCAGCCTTTGCCAATCATTGATGTACTCCTGCTCGTTGTGATTGAAGGTGATTCCAGGTCCAGCACTCAGTGCTGGCCTGCATTGGAAAACTCCCAGCGTCCCTCGCCTACCGAGAGCAGCTGATCCTGGGAGTACTGGTAGGAACGCCCCTTGAGCAGGTCGTCCCACAGGCGCACCCGGATACGGATGCGGCGTTCGCCCCATTGCCGGGCGAACGCATCGCGGTAGCGCGACATTGCATGCAGCGCGGCGTCGTCGAGGAAGACATCGTTGACCACACTGGCGCGGCCGCTGCCCGGATCGACCCGGGTGCTGATGCCGCGCGCGCGCAGTTCGGCACGCGCAGTGGCAATCAGCGCCGCGTCGGTCACGGTCAACACGTCTACCTGTTCGGCATAGGGCGCGTTGGCCTTCAGAAGTTCTGCCGCACGCGAGATGCGTGCAGGATCGGAAGCGCCTTCACTCATGATCACCGCCTCCGGGCGTTGCGGATGCTGCATACGCACGATGGCATGGGCAATGCCGGCCGCGTCCAGCATCTGGCCCAGACGCTGCGCCTCATCATCACGGCGCAGATGGACATCGTCGGTGCGGCCGGAACGGCGGCTGGCGCGCTGGCCCCAGGCCACCGACTCGCTGCTGTCGGAGAAGGCGTAGAGGGTACTGTCGGCCCCATCTGCGCGGGTCACCACCCGATACGCATACGGGGCGGTGGCGAGCACGGCTCTCAGCTCGCGTGCCTGCGCCGCCGGGCGATCGCTCTCGTACAGCCACCAGCCGCCGAGCGCCATCAGCGACAGCACCAGCAGCACGAGCATGGCGCGCATGCCCGGCATCCGGCGTGGGGCGGCCGAAGCCGCAGGCAGGGTTGCAGGCAAATCGTCATGCTGCAGCCGGCCTGGCAGACGATGGTCCAGCACGGCATCGCTCCAAGCCTCATGCCGGTCGCGTACCGCCAGATCCAGCCCGGCCACCTGCATCACGGCATTGAGCAGCAGCACCTGCTCGGCCCACTGCCCATGTTCGCGCAGATGCAGCGCCTGCGGGGTACCGCTGTCCGAGCAGCGCACGCGGAAGGTCGCCTCGCTGCTGTCGTCCGGAATATAGAAGACATTGTCGGCCCGGCTCAGCGCGGCGCCCGCACCACTGTCACCCAGCTCACGCGCGCGCCCGACCAGGAACAGGGTGTCACCGGGTTCCAGTGTGAACTCGACACCGTCCAGCATTCCGGACAGGAGCTTCAATTTGCTATGTGCGGTCGCCGACATCACCTGCGCCAAGCCTGCTTGATGGATTAGCGTGCGAGCTTGGCGGTTGCTGCCCGGCGCAACCATGCAAATTATTGTATTTGCACAGCCCCCTTTGCGGAGCCGAGCCTATGCTCGGCTGCATTCCGCTCGATCTGCCGAGCATGGGCTCGGCTCTACTTGTGGCTTGCCGAGCGTGGGCTCGGCACTACAGGAAGGTGTCGCGTTGGGTGTGGCCGTAACGCTCGATCACGCGCTGGATGTACTGGCGGGTCTCCGCGTACGGCGGAACACGGCGGCCATGGCGGCGCACCGCGCCTTCACCGGCGTTGTAGCCGGCCAGCACCAGCGGCAGCTCACCCTCGAAGTGCTGGTCCAGCCAGACCAGATAGGCGGCGCCGGCACGCAGGTTCTGCAATGGATCAAACAGATCGTGCACGCCAAAGCGCCGCCCGGTGGCCGGAATCACCTGCATCAGCCCCAGCGCGCCCGCGCGCGAGGTCGCTTGCGGGTTGTAGTTCGACTCGACCTGCACGATGGCATGCAGCAGGGCCGCATCGATGGCGAACTCAGCGGCAACCTGGTCCACCAACGCCTGCATGCGCGCCCGCTGCGGCGACACCTGCACTGATGTCGCAGCAGTGGCTGTCGCAGGCGGGACCGCGGGACGCACATGCGGCGCACGGGCCGGCCGATGCGGCCGATGCAGGTCAACGCCGGCGGCGCCGACGGGTACCGAAGCCGTCACCTGCAGCCGCCCATGTGCATCCAACGAGGCGTGCACCCGCGCACTGGCAGCGGGGATGAGCGCCAGCAGCAACGCCCCCCCCAGCAGCAGCCGCAACGCGGTCACTGCCCCGCCCGTGCCTGCAGCATCACCGCATGCAGTTCGGCCACGGTGGTGTGGTTGTGCACCGTACCGGGCTCGGGCAGTGCGCCATACATCGTCTCGGCATCCGCCAGCACTGCATACAGCTCCAGCGAATCCATCTGCAGATCCTCATGCAGACGGTCGTCCTCATCCACCATCACCAGCGAGAGTTCCAGGTGCCGGGCAATCAGGCGGCGCAGATCGTCAACCGTAGGCGTGGTGCTGTTCATGACTGCACCGAAACGCCGCTGCCCTGCGAGCGGAGCGAACCCTCACGGGCCAGCTGCTTCTTCTGCTCGGCCCGGGCATCGGCGTCTGCCCCCAGGCTCAGGCGCTGCGAACGTTCACTGCCACGACGCGTGTGGCGCGCATGACCAAGCTCTTCGCGAGCACTGAACTGGAACGTCGCCGCCGGCGCGGCCGGCTGTGCAGCCAGACCCCACTCGTACAGCCAGCGCTTTTCCTGCGGGTACAGAAGGAGGTTCGCATAGTCATCCAGCTCCTGCGCGTGGCGCTGCGCCGCGCCCCGCACGGTGTTTGCCAGCCGCCCGATCTGGGCTTCCCGGTTGCCATCGGGTGATGGCGGCAGCGCGGAGGCGGCGGCGCGCTGGCGCACCAGCGCCTCGACATCAGCCCCCTCGGGAAGCGTGAGAACCCTCGGGCGCGCGTTCTCTTCCTCGATCCTCGCCAGGAACGCCTGCAGTTCCTCCTGCACGGCATCTTCTGCTTCGGCCGGCCAGAGCTGCGCGATCACCGCATCACGTTGAGCAGCGCTCAACCCATAGCGCGGACCGGCCAGCTTCTGGAAGCGCTCTCTTCCGAGGCTCATTGCCTCGTGCAGCAGCTGCTCTTGACTGTCGTCATCGTCAGAGTGCGAAGCCCGCGATCCGGAATCATGCGCGGGCGCATTTCGCGGGGCCGCAGAGCCATCCCCCAGACCACCGCCCGCCCGCAGCTGCGACGCTTCATCGTCATCGCTGCCTGAGAACAATGATCCGGTATCACTACCCGATACGCTGTCCGAGAGTGACGACTCGTCCTCGCTGCTGTCGCTTACTACCGTAGCGCCTGCCGCATGGCGCGCCACCAGTGGCGACGCCGCCAGCTCCGCAACGAACTGCTCGGTCAACGTGGGCATGCGCGGTCCCAGGGTGCGGATGCGACTGTCATCAACCGGTGCCCCGCGCACCTGGCTGGGGCTGGGGAACTCACCTGCCGGCAGCGAAGAGAACGATTGCTTCAGGGCGCTGGCCAGGGTCGCGTCCGGCGCCGGGTGCAACGCGGCCTCGCGCTGGCGGCGCTGAGCTTCGGTGGATTGTCGCAGCGCCTGTCCCGGCAGCAGGTCGATCGAGCTCAGACTGTCCGAACGTCGCAGTTCGCGGCGATCGGGATTGCTTCCTTGCTGTGTCGGAATCACATCGCCGGTGGTCACCACGCGGCGCATCGGCAACGGCACGCCCATCCGCGGCGACTGCCGGTTCCACGCTTCGCTACGTTCGGCGGCGGTCACCGCCGCCGGTGCCGCCACGCCCTGGCGCAACTCTTCGATGGCCGATTCGAGCGTGGCATGCGGTGCACCCGGGCCCACCAGGCGGGCCACCCGGCCGTGCAGTGCCAGCATCTGCCCGGGCGTGGGCAACTCGCCCACAGGCAGCTGTGCGAACGAGTGCTTCAGTTCGGCCACCACCGCCTCGGCCGGCGAGTCCGGTGACTGCCAGTGACGGGCGGAGCTGGGCGCAGTGCTGCCCAGCTGCGAAGGAGCAACGCTCGGCGTGCCGGTCACGCCCTGCTGCGGCTCGACCGGCGCGCCCTCGCGCGCCCACCAGCCGTCCAGCGCCACACGCAGCTGTGCCAGCACCTCGTCCATCGCGCGCGGCGGCGGCGGTGCAGGCAGGGCCAGCGGCGACGGAGCGGCGGCGGGCTTCTGTGCCATCGCCGGCATCGTTTCGGCCAGGCGCACCATCACCGTGGTCATCAGCGACGTGGGCATGAGCGCCTTTGCGGGCGTGGGTGCAGCCATCGTCGTGGCCGCACCCGCGCCGCGCGGCTTGGCCAGCTCGGCCTTGATCGTTTCCACCCGCTGGCGAAGGTCGCGCTGGACCTGTGCCCGGTTGCTGCGGGCGCGTCCCTGACGCGCCCGCTCCAACTGGGCACGCAGGCGGGCGTTTTCAGCCTGCAAGCCACGGATCTGGCGCCCACTGCGCTCACCCAGGTTGAAGGCCCTTTCCAGCTGCCTGCCAAAGTCACCCAGATTGTGGTTGTTGTTCACGGTGACATTCCCACCAGTGATGTTGCCACCCACCAGCTTCTGGTTGCCGTTGTTGCCCACCACCTGGTTGCCAATGCCGCCGATGCCGCCCGGCCCGGCCTGGATGGGCGGTTCAGCGGCTTCGTCTGCGGGAGCCTCCGCGACCTTCTTTCCGTCGGCGGGCAGCACATATTCCGGCATCGTCAGCAGCAGCATCACCGCCGCGCGGAAGTCGGCCGCGCCACCGCTGGCAATGCAGAGGTTGATCTTGTCATCAATCTGGCTGACCATCGGCGAGTACAGCATCTTCATCAGATCGGCCCCGGTGGCGTCCTTCAGCAGCGCCACGTCGCCCGGGCGGCGTTCGGCCACGGCGGCATTCATCGAACGCGACATCAGGTCACCCAGACCACGGAACAGGACCTCGTCCCCGACCACCCTGCGGCAGGTACGCAGCACCTTGTCACTGTGTGCGATGGCCCTTCGCAGGTCGTTTTCCTTGGCGCCGCCGCTGGTGGTGCAGCCGGATACCGACTTGTCGCCTTCCCGTCCGCCCTTGCCGATCCGCGCCGCCTTCTGGCCGATCTCGATGATCTCTGCGGCAATGAAGCCGCGTTGCACCAGCAGATCCTCGTTGTTCGGATCATTCGCCAGCGCCTCGGTCAGGCTGGCATGGATCGCGCCGAGCACGGTCAGCTGGTGGTTCACCACGATGCCAAATGGCGGTACGTCGCCCCCCACCAGATGCGCAACGGCGTCTTCCAGTAGGCCTGCCTCGGCAGTGCTGGGTGCGGCCTTCGCCGCATCGATAAGCACCCGCGCCGCTGTTGAGACCGCGTCGGAGTACACCATGCACTCGTAACGGCCGTTCACGCGGCCCAGGTTGCAGGGTGCCAGCGGTTCCTCAAACTTCTTTGCTTCAGGAGTAGACGCAGCACCGTCCTCGCTCACTGCATCGCCATCCTGCTTTTGGGCCTGCTTTTGGGCGTTCTGCACGTTTCTCAGCTTCATGCTGGTCAGCGTACCCTCCAGGGCGGTGCTGGAAACCACGCGCGGATGAACGGTTGGATTGAAGGCAACAGCATTTTGGGTCACGGGCCACTCCTGTGAGGGACTAAGACAAGAACAGGTTACGCAGGCCGCACGACCGCGCTTTCAGAATTCAATCAAGATGGCGCAGCAGGGGTTTTCCCGCGCCATGTTCGAGGAACGCCGAGCGTTCCCCCGGAACATCCAGAATCGCCTTGATCAGCGGACCCAGCACCTTGATCGCCGGGTCAAACGGCTCCTGGTACTTCATCGCGTACTGCAGCCTCTCTGCCCCGCGGATGATCGGCACCAGTTCGACCCGCAGGGTCCAGTACGCCTTCCCCTGTGCCGGGCTCCAGGCCAGCTGGGCCATCGGCATCAACATGGGAACCTCTCCCATCACTCTGGCCAATCGCAGCATGCCATCCTTCAGCAGCGCCCCATACTCTGCGCGCAGTGCTGCATACGACTCCCGGCCCGGGCAAATCTCGATGTACCAATCCAGCGCGACCAGTTCAAGCAGCAGGTCACGCAACGGTCTGCCGTACGCCATCGGGCTATCGGGGTCGAGCCGGGCAATCGAAACGCGAATCGCCATCTCGGCCAAGGGGTCATGGTCATAGTTGCGCTGGCTCAGCACGTCGGTCAGACGGTCCTTGATCCGGATGCGCCACTGGGTCTCCTCCCAGTCGTTGGGGCGGTTCGGTACGGCGGGTCCGCCGCGGCCCGAAGCCGCAGGCTGGTTGCTCACCCCCTTCAGCTGCGCCTGGAACTGCTGTTCCTCGTAGTAGGTCCAGTTCGCGCCCACCATCGGCTGCCCCATCGCGTTGTAGACTGGCCCTATGCGCCCGGACATATCACGCGCTCCCGTGTTGTTCGATGCTGGCTACAGCCCATCACAGCACCGTGCAGCCAGGCAGGCAGCGATCGGTCACCTCCATGGACTTTTGGTCCTCGCCGTCAAGCCCCCCTTCCCGCCACAGCTTTGCCTCCAGCCGCGCCGGTACCGAGGCGTGCCCACGGTATCTACGGCTGTCGCACAGCGACGACAGGTACATGGAGGTGATCCGCAGCACCTTGTTGGCATGCGCAAGCCCAGCCTGCAGCCGCCCCAGCGGGCGAAGCCAGTCGGCGGCGGGATACGGACCGTCAATGCGCCCGTGGAAGGACTCGATGCCGGCGTACGTCCCGGCCCGGTCTTGATACATGTTGTGGAAGGTGACCTCCTCATCGCTGGCGGTACCCATCAGCACCGCCAGCTGCACCAGCGCCGTGTGCAGCGCGCGCAGACAGCGTGCCAGGCCCGTATCGCGGGATGCTCGAGCAGCCTGGCCCTCACTTGCCGGTGACGATCAGATAGCCGAAGCACGAGGGTCAGATATCCCGCTGGAGGATCGGGGCGGACCGGATCACTCAGCCGATCCATGAAGCCGAGCAACGCCTCGGACGCACTGAAAGACCCCACCTCGAACAGACTGTCAACATCGGCATGGATGCCACTGGCTGGCGCCGGCTGCTGTGCCTCGATCAGCTGCATTCGTGCAATCGCCGCCGCAAGATGGGAGGCAATGTGGTGAAAGCGGTACCCCAAGCCGTAGTCGATCTCACGCCGGTTCACACCATGCAACATCTTGTGCATTGGATCCCGTTTCTGGGCGGGCAGCAACGCCAGCGCCCGCTTCTCGATCGCTTTCGGCAACCGATCACCGTTGAAGATGGTCTTCATCTGCGACGCGAACTCAGGCGTTGCCGCATACAGACGGTCAGTGACGGGCGACAGCGAAGCGAAGCGGGCCTGCGAGGACGCCGCCGATTGCGCAGAGGAAGCGGAATCGACCGAGCTGGAGTACGAAGCGGATGTCGGCGTCAACAAGCGATCTCTCCTGCGCGTCTGGGTGGGTGTCCGATGCGAAACGCACAGCGGTCACGGCAGGCAAGTGTGGCCAGAGAATCCCGACAGCACACTGCAAAAAGTTGTAAACGTGTGAACGCCTGCAGATTCCTGTAGCACCAAGTCGATGCTCGGCTCACGTACAGCGCGGCGACGGTCTCCTGATCGAACATCGAACGGCGACAGAACATGGCCTTGGCGTCGGGCGTCCCCTGTAGAGCCGAGCCCATGCTCGGCTTCGGACGGATCTGAGCCGAGCATAGGCTCGGCTCCACATAAGCAGGCCATACGGGGAACGATGAGCGTTTTCTGAAAGCGGCTCTGGCGCCTTCCCTATCTACTACCGCGTACAGGGGAAGTTGCATCCCACACATTCGACACAGGTAGTACCCATGAACCTTCATTTAGGCCACGTCTATCGCGCCGGCAGTGCGCTCTGCCGTTCCGGCATCAAGGGCGTACTCAACCTGACCGGGGGCCGCACCGCGTCTGCCGTGGCGCATCGCCGCCTCTCCGAGACCCAGGGTGCACTGGGCAATCTGCTGGCACTGGCGAACCGGATGCACCTGGCGCCCTCGACCCTGCCGGCCGGGACCAGCCGAAAGTCACTGCTGGACGGTGCCGCGATGCATCTGCGCTCATTGAGCAACATCGACGCCGTTCACCGCACGCAGGGGCGTTCCGCAGAGCAGGCGAACCGGCTGGCCGCCCAGCTCTGCAATGCCCGCTACATCGCCCGCGATGTGATCCAGCTGATGCAGGGGCTGGATGAGAGCCGCGACCTGGCGGCGACGTCGTTGCAGACGCGCCGCGATAGCCTACCTGGCTCGCCCACGCCCTCTGACATGAAGCATCACGGCATGAACCGCTGGAACTCGGCGCCGATTGCGACGGTGGTGAAGCCGCGGTTTGATTGGGTGGTGAAGCAGTAAGCGCTCGATCTTCCTGTAGAGCCGAGCATGGGCTCGGCTCTACAGAGGAGCATCCACGCGTGGCGTGGATCTACTGCTCCCTTTGTGATGCAGCCGAGCATGGGCTCGGCTCTACAGAGGGGCATCCACGCGTGGCGTGGATCTACTGCTCCACAGGAGGCTGTCACCTTCCGAAGTGGACGTTCCATTTGCTTGGCGAGCGAGGTGTGGACTCGCGCTGCTGCAATGCGGCCAGCTTGCGTTCGTACTCGGCCTTGCTCAGCTCGGTTTGCACCCGATCCTCGGCAAGGCCCTCACGCTCGGCCACCAGCGTCGCCTGCGCCTCTCGCAGATCCTTCTGGTCGAGCCGTGCGGTCAGCACTGCACCATGCAGGGCGTGTTCCTGCTGTGCGGCGGCGTTGAGCACATTCTCCAGCTGGCTCTTCAGAGCGAGGATGTCACGCTCGACCTGATCGACACGTTCCACGCCCTCGGCCAGGGTGACCGCATCGGCTTCCAGTCGCAGCAGCAGGGCGACGGCCTGCTGCTGTTGGCGGTCCAGCAGTTCTTCATTGCGCCGGTTCAGCACTTCGGCTTCGCGTAGGAGTGCCTCGCGTCGCTCGACCAGAGCCTCGCGCTCGTGCAGGTTCTGCTGCAGCAGCGCAAGCGCGGGCTGGTGGGCAACGCGGGTGGCCAGCATGCAAGTCAGGTCGGCGTTGCTCTGGTTGCGCAGCTGCCGCGCCTCGATCTCGATATCGAGTGCGGCCTGGCGGTAGTGCTCCCGCGATGCCGGCGCCGTACGGGACAGACCCGGACCGTTGCTCACCTCCTGCGGCAGGAAGCCGCCCCCCTCCTGATGAGGGGCTGCGTCGCTGCCCTCGACTGCGGATGCAGTGCGGGCGCTAGCGGTCGCGTTCGATGCGACGGGCTGCAGGGCCGTCATGACGAAGCGTCCTCGGCCCTCTTGTTGAAGAGGTCGAGCATCCCGTTCAGTGCCTTCAACCCGGCCTCCGCGCGCACCTGCTCGCCGAACAGCTTGCTCGCCTGCCTCACCGCGCTCTTCACCCTCGGGTGTTCCAGCGGCAGGCCATTCTCAAGCAACACATCCACCTTGCACTCGGCATAGATAGCACTGTGGCGCTTCGCTTCAACCACCCATGTCTGATCGCGTATGCCCTGCTGAAGGCTGAGTTGCATGTTCTTGATCTTGAGCAGCTCCAACGTCGGTTCGGGCGCAGTGGTCGGGGCGGTCTCGCGCCGGATACTCGGATCGATGGGCGCGGCCGGTGGCAGTCCTTTCGGGGCATTGATCGACATGATTGACTCCTGGCGTAGGCAGGAACGGGGAGGCTGTCCCCGTCCTGCGGGTGAAGAACTTACAGCGCGCGCACGAAGCCCATATCGGCTTCGGTGATCTTGTCGATGGTGGCGCTGAGGATCTTGACGACGTTGTCGAACTTCTGGGTCATCTCACCCAGCTTTTCACCCAGCACCTTGCTGGCGTTCTTGATCTGTTCCAGGCTGCTGTCCTTGTTGGACACCCAGGCGTTGTACTTGGCGGCGTCCATGTGACCATTGCCAAGATTGCTCAGTGACTCGACCGCACTCACGTCCATGTAGACACCGATGCTGCCATCCGCCTGCTTCTCCGCCGTCAGACCTGGCAGACCGATCGAGGCGATGAAGGCCTCGGCCTCTTCCATTGTCTTGAAGCTGGCCAATGGATTCTCGCCACCCTTGCCGTCCTTATCAGGCGGACCATACTCTTCGAGCAGCTCTTTCAGCCTCGTTCTGGCCGCTTCGAAGCCCACATTGACATCGCCTTTGTCATTGGCGGCGCCCACCGTGACCAGTTCCATGGCGGCAGTGAGTTCCTTGTAGAACTCCAGGTAGGTGGCCATGGCGTCCTGGTACTTGCTGAGCCACTCGGCCTGCAGCAGGCCCAGCAGCTCGCCGATCTGCTTGTAGAAATCCGAATGCGAGTTCCAGACCAGGCCGCTGGCATCCATGTCGGCCGGGTTCGGCGGTGCTTCGCCGGGAACCGGCATCAGCGCCGGCTGGTCGGCCAGGCGCTGCAGGCCGTGCTGCGCCTCGGCCAGCGAGCGCGCGGCAACCGCATGACGGTGCGCCAGCTCGCCTTCGCCCAGTGCCCCGGGTGACGGCTGGCCACGTTCGGCGGTCTGGGCAAACTGCTGCGCCTGCTGCCCAGCGCGGTTGAACACCGGCTGCAGCGAACGCAGGCGGGCCAGCAGCGCGGCATCCACGATGGGCTGCTCGTCGCTGATGGCGTCCGGCTGCAGTGCCGGCGGTGGCAGCGGCATGCGCGTCTGCGGCGACGCGATGGTGGTGATGGCCTCGGCCATGGGATTCTCCTCAGTAACGTCCGATGATGTGGCCGCTGGTGCTGGCCTGCATGTTCAACAGGGTGTCGACCAGCTGTGCGGTGGCATCGCGCTGGTCGCGGGTCTTGTTGGCCTGGTCCTGCTCTTCGTCGGCAACGCGGCGTTGCACGTCCACCACCTGCAGCGCCATCTGCCGTTCGGCCTCGGTGGTTTCGGCCTGGATGTTGACGCCGGAGGTGACCAGGCCGTTGCTGGCGTTGCCGAGCTGGTTGAGCGCGTAGCCCTGCGCGATCGGCACCTGCGCTTCGGCCATGGTCTGTGCATGCTTGGCGGCGCTGTTTTCAGCAATGCCGTTGTTGCTGTTGGTCGCATCATTGCGGTGCGCCATGGGTGCGTTGCTATCGATGGCCACCTTGGTCTTGGTCCCAGCGATTGCCTCCTGGGTTCCCGCGTTCGCGGGCTTGGTCATGGATTTGGTCTGCATATGGCTGCCCTTCATGGACATCGCAGCACCGGTCCCGGTGACCGCCCCCATCACCATCAGGCCGCCCACCGCGCCACCGAACGATTCGTTGGCTTTCTGCACGCCCTTGTCGCCGGCCTTGATGGTCATGTCGCGTGCGATCATCACCATGCGCGATCCTTGATCGCGCTCCATTTTTTCAAAGCGCAGCAACAGTTCGCGCAGCAGGGCCAGCAGCTGGCTGAAGCTGCTGTTGGCCATCCAGCCGCCCTTCGGCATTTCCGGCGGCGGCGCGTTCCTGCTGCCCGCTGCGGCGTCGCTGCCGCGCGGCGGCGGTGCCTCCGGGCTGGGCTGCAGAGCGCTGGTCAGCACGCCCTTCAGGGTGGCCACCCGTGCCTGTGCTGCCGGCAGGGTCAGTGCCGGGTCGCGCAGTTCCGGCTGCGCACCGCCCTGGCGGGCGGGGGTGCCGCGGTTGGCCAGCAACTGGCTGGTGACCAGCTCGGTCAGGCGCTCATGGGCCTGGCGATCGGCGGCGCGCGGCGCGGCCACCTCCTTGCTGGGCTGCGCCGCCAGGGCGGCGGCATCGCGATAGCTGGACGGAGCAAGGGCAACGGACATGTTCATGCGATATCTCCTGGAATGGGATTCAACTGACAGCGGGAGGGCCGGTCAGGCCCGGGCGATGCGCTGGGCGATGTAGCGCGCGGTGTCGTTCTCGGTGTCCTGCACATCGGCCATCTGCTGGAACAGCGCCTGCACCATGCGGTTCTCGGCCACGAAGTACTCCAGCAGCTTCTGGATCAGGTCGCGCAGGATCTTGGTATCGGCCATGCCCAGCTCCAGTTCGGCCAGCACCTTGGCAGCCTTGACCTGCATGTCGGCGATGACCACGTTGGCCACGCCCTGCGCGGTCTGGTGGCCGAACTGCATGGCCTGCGAGGCCATCATGGCCTGCCCGGCCCGGCGCGCCAGCATCTCGCTGCGCGCCGCCGCCTGGGTGGCGGTGTTGCTGATCGTTGGCAAGGCACTGCTGGCGGTGGTCGCGGCCGCCTGGCTGCTGCTTACCGCCAGCTGCTTGCCGGCCGAGGCGGTCACGTTCTTGGTGATCGCCGGCAGTGCCTTGTTGACCATCTGGCTGGCGGCACGGCTCACCGCCTCGGCGGTGCGCTGCGCGACCTGCTTGACCACTTCCTTCGAAGCGATGCTGGCGGCCAGTTTCTTGCTGGCGAACAGCGCACCGATGATCATCGCGGCCACGGCCACCGCGCCCAGCGCCATCTCGAGCTTGTCGATGATCTTGCGGCTGAGGCCCATGATCTCCAGCGCGTTGCCGATCACCCGGCCGACCGCCTTCACCGCCTTCATCACCAGGTCCATGACCTTCTGGATGGCGTTGTCGAATACCTTCACGCCGAGTTCCGAGGCCACCGCCAGGGTCAGGCCGATGCCGGCCAGGACCATGCTGGCCGAGCCGCTGAAGGGCGCGGCAATGACCGCCACCACGGTCAGCACCCAGCCGACGATCTTGCCGATGCAGCCCATGGTCTTCTTGGTGCGCTCGGCCTTCTCGATCTGCTCCTGGTACTCCTTGGAGCGGCGCAGGTTCTCGGCTTCGCGCACCCGCAGCAGTTCGCGCGCCAGCTCCATGTCGCGGGCCAGCTTGGCGTCGTTGGCCTTGCCGACGATCTCCTGCAGCACCGCCAGCAGTTCGCTCAGCCGCGCATCATTGGTCAGCCCGCGTTCGCTGCGGGGCAGCGACAGCGGCAATGCCGCGATCTCGTCCACGCCCTGCTCGGCCGCCGCAACCTCGGTTTCGCCGATGCTGATCTGCATCAGTGCGGCGCTGACCGCCTGTTGCGCCAGCTCCACCCGTACCGTCATCTGCTGCAGGTGGGCCTGCGCCGCCTTCAGCTGCGCGCGCAGGGCCTCCTGCTCGCCCGGGCCGGCGTTGGCCAGCTCCTTCTGCAGGCGTTCCACCTCGGCCTTTGCGGCCTGAAGCGCACGTTGCGCATTGGCCAGCTCTTCGGCGGCCACCTCAGCGTTGGCCAGCGCGGCCTCCAGCTTGGCATAGGCGTTCTGCAGGGTATCGGAGGCCTGCTGTGCGGTTTCGGCACGTTCCCTCAGGCGCGCCTGCACCAGGGCCATCCGCGACTTCAGCTGCTCAAGGTTCTCAGTGGACAACAGCGCTGACAGTTCCGACATGAAGTAGCCCAGCGCCGCCTCCGGCGTCAGCCGACCTGCACCTTCATGCCGGGCGGCCTGCTGCAGCTCACGCAATGCCGGGCGCCGCAGGGATGGCGCGTCCACGCCGGGACCATTGCCGGATGCCGGCTGCTGCGCCGCCGCGGTGTCAGCCGCCAGTGCCAGCACCTTCTCGGTGACCGCCTGCAGCTGCTGCGGGTTGACCACACCGAAGCCGGACGCCACCGCGGCGATGCGCGACTGGCTGCCGACGGTGAAGGCGGTGGGAGTGGTGCCATTGGGCGGATTCTTAACAATCATAGTGTGGGGGATTCCTTCGAAGGGGCGTCAAGGTCGGCCGCGGCAGCATCCAGCGCCTGCAGGTAGGCACGCGCACGCGCTACCAGGCCTTCATCGCTGGACTTGAGAACCACGGTGTCGAAACAGCTGCGTGCCAGCGGCAGGTTGCCGGTGGCCAGGTGGCACTGGCCGACATGCAGCATCGGCCGCTCGTCGTCCTTGAGCAGGGCATAGGACAGTGCGTACATATCGACGGCCTTGGTGTACTGCTTTTTCATCTGGTGGACGGCTGCCAGGCCGAGCGCGTAGTCACCGTTGTGGAAGTCGTACATGTAGAGGAAACGGAAGAAGGTCTCGGCCTCGTCCAGCTGCCCGTTCTGGTAGAAGCGGAACGCGTAGGTGTACACGCTCTCCATCATGTCGGTGCTGATGCCGTGTAGTTCCTGGTACGTCACACCTGCCTGCGCACCCTGCATCAGGTTGTGCACAAGGTCGTCGATGAAGACGGTATCCAGCGTTCCGGCGTCAGCCGGGCCAGCAGTTGTTTTTTTCATGGTTTACCTCAAGCGTCGGGGCCGCGCAGCAGCTGATGCTCAGGATGCGCAACGATGGGAGGAATTGCTTTCGAATTTCATTCAAATATTGCCGGGCCATCCGCGGCCCGCGTGCCGGCGTCGGAGGGGTTGGCCGCCGCTGCGGCCGGTTGGTGGGCACGCTCGATGTCGCGCAGCCAGTGCAGGATGCGAGCGATCGGATGGGTCAATTCCGGCGGAACGAACTGATAACGACGTACCCCGACGTAAACAGCCCGTGCCACCGGAATGTCCCGCACTACCGGAACGCCGTTCTTCTCGGCCAGCGCGATCACCGCACGCGCTCGCGCACCCTTTTCCCGTACGGATACGAACTGCAGCGTGGGATAGTCGGCGTGTACGTAGATCCCGACCGCGATATGCGTGGGATTGGCCAGAACCATGCTGGAACCGACAACATCGGATTGCACCTGCGCCGACAGCTCCTCGCCCAGCTGGCGACGCCGCTGCTTGATCTCCGGGTTGCCGTTGTGGTCCTTGTACTCCTGCTTGATCTCGGACTTGTCCATGCGCAGCTCGCGCACGTACAGCCGGTAGTCGAGCACGGCCACAGCCAGGTACACCGGCGCCAGCAGCGCCATGAACACCGCGAAACCGCGCCAGCCGGCCTCGCGCCAGAGCGCCCCGGCCTGTGACACCGGCGCCTGCACCTGCTGGAACAGCAGCGGTGCCAGCAGCTTCCAGGCCACCACCGCGGCGGCCACCCCCAGCAGCAGGTACAGCAGCGCCGCCACGCTGCTCTTGACCACCTTCAGCGAGAACAGGTTGCGGAACCCGGCCACCGGGTTGAGCTTGGCGAAATCGATCCGCAGTGCCTTGTTGGCGATCACCCCGCGGCTCTGCAGCAGCGACACGCCCACGGCGGCGAGGATGCTGGCCAGCGCCACCGGCATTGCCATCCACAGGAACGCCACCGTCACCTGTTGTGCGGCCTCGGCCACGCCGACCGCAAAGCCCCGCGCCACCAGTCCCTGGAAGAACGCCTGCAGTGGCCGCACCGGCGTTGCAGTGAGCAGCGCCAGTGCCCCCGCCAGCAGCACCGCGGCCGCGGTCAGGTCCTTGCTGACATAACTCTTGCCCTTGCGCGATTCCTCCAGCAGCCGATGCGGGGTCGGCTTCTCGGTCTTCATGCTCATGCGTGTGCTCCGGCCAGCAGCTGCAACGGATCCAGGCTGTCACGCAGGGTCGGTACTTCACCGGTGACGGTGGGCAGCAGGTAGATCAGCAATGCCAGGAACGCGAGCAGCGATTTGACGGCCAGCGAGATGGAGAAGGCATTCATCTGCTGGGCGAAACGCGACAGCAGGCCCAGCAGGATCTCGGTCAGGAACAGCAGCAGCAGCACCGGCAGCGCCATCCGCACGGCACCGGCCAGGATGCGCCCGGCATGCGCCTGCAGCGGCTCCAGCTGCAGGCTGGGTGCGCTGCCCAGCGGCACCAGCGCATAGCTGGCCTGCAACACCTCCAGCAGATGCACCAGGCCACCGCTGGCCAGGAACACCATCACGCTCATCAACTGGATCAGGTTGGCCATCTCGGTGGCCTCCACGCCGCTGACCGGATCCAGCAGCGCGCCGACACCGGCGCCACGCTGGGTGTCGACGATGGCGCCAAGGCCGTGGAAGATGTGGAAGGGCAAGGCCACCACCAGGCCGATCGCGGTACCGACCAGGGCCTCGCCCAGCGCCGCGGCGCCCAGGCTCAACAGGTCCTGCGGCAGGTCATGGGCCAGCGTGTCCGGTTGCAGGCTGGGCCAGAGCCCGATCACCACCATCAGCGCCACCAGCGAGCGCGCCATGCGCGCCGGCATCACCCCTGGCGACAGATAGGGAATCCAGGCGAAACAGGCGCCGATGCGCGCCATGCCAAGGATCGCCGGCACGCCGTGGTCGCGGGCCAGCGCCACCCATTGCGCCTCCAGCGGCGACAGCACCAGGGTCGCGATGCTCATCCCTGCAGCGCGTGCTGCAGCGCCAGGCGCGCGAAGTCGAGCAGCTGCGCGCCGATCCAGCCCATCATCAACCACAGGCAGGCGATCACCGCCAACAGCTTGGCGCCATAGGGCAGCGTCTGCTCCTGCAGCTGGGTCACGGTCTGGAACAGGCCGATGGCCAGCCCTACCACGGTCGCCACCAGCACCGGGCCGGCCGACAGCAGCAGGATCAGCAGCAATGCCTTGTTGGAGATATAGGTCAATGCCTCCATGCGCCTACACCGGTACATCCAGGTACTGGCGCACCAGTCCCTGCGAGAGCAGGCTCCAGCCATCCATCGCCACGAACAGGATCAGCTTGATCGGTGCGGAGATGGTCACCGGGCTCATCATCATCATGCCCAGCGACAGCAGCACGCTGGAGACCACCAGGTCGATGACCACGAATGGCAGGTAGATGTAGAAGCCGATGCGGAACGCGTCCTTCAGCTCGCTCAGCGCGTAGGTGGGCAGCAGTGCGAACAGCGAGCGCTCGTGCGGCTCCAGCGCAGGTGGCGGCACGCTGGTGTCGTCCTGCCGTGCACGCTCGAAGAAATGCAGCAGTTCGGGATCGGAATAGGTCGCCAGGTAGACCTTGTAGCCGTGCAGCGCCTCGTCCAGGAACGCAATCACTTCTGGCACCGACGCCGGTGGCGCCGGCAGCGCCTGATAGGCTTCGTACAGGCTGACGATGATCGGCTGCATGACGTAGAACGCCAGCATCAGTGCCAGCGCGTTGAGCACCATGTTGGACGGCACCTGCTGCAGGCCCAGGCTGTTGCGCAGCAGGGTGAACACGATCGAGAACTTCAGGTAGCAGGTGCCTGCGGCGATCACGAACGGCACCATGGCGGCCATCGCCAGGGTCGCGATCAGCGAGATGTCGTTGTCGATCAGGTTCATGTGCCGGGCGCCGGGTGATGCAGGAGCACACCGAGTTGTTCGCCCACCTGCACCAGCTCGCCGCTGGCGATGCGCTGGCCGTTGACGCGCAGCTGGATCTGCTTCCAGGCCTCGTGCGGCAGGTTGAACAGCGCGCCGGGCTGCAGCGCGTCCAGGTCGCCCACGGTCAGCGGCACCTGGCACAGCACCACCTCCAGGGTCACCGGCAGCCGCGTGGTATCCAGCGCCGGGGCGATGGCATCTGCGGCTTCGGCAGGCAACGGCTCGGCGGGCACGCGGGTCGCGGCCTCGTCGTCTTCAAGAAAATCCAGGGTGTCGTTCACGGTAAAGGTCTCAAGGGTGAATTCAAACGTGCACACCGCCGCATGGCCGACACGCGCGACCGCCACCATCGGTGCCAGCAGCAGCACGACACCTGTGCGCAGTGCACGCAGGCGAGCGGCGGGCAGCGACAGCTGCGCGATGTGCAGATCCAGAGGCAACGGCAGGTCACGGCGCAGATCGGCGCCGGGCGCTGCGGGGCGCGATGGCTGCAGGCAACGGGCCTGTTCAAGCCAGGCCCAACCCTGCGCGGTGGCCAGCGCCGGACGCGCGGCGGCACGCTCATCGCAACGCGCCACGCCGGCGCCCAGCAGCGCCACCTCGGCCGTGCACAGGGCCGGTGCCTGCAGCTGCAGCAGCGGTCCCTCCGGCATGAAGCGCTGCAGGGCCTGCTCGATGTCCAGCGCCGACCACGCCACACCGGCCAGCCCGGGCCAGTGCGCCGCCAGCCACTCGTCGGCGGCAAGCTGCACGATCATCTGCAGTGATGCGGTGGTGACCGAGAAGCGCAGCACCGCGCCGGTCGGAGAGGCCGTGCGCCAGACCGGATCAAGCCCGGCGGCGCGGCACTGTGCCGCCGCATCCGCCTCGGCGGCGGCGGCCTCGGACAACTGCGCCATGGGCCAACGCGGCAGGTTCACTGCGGCTCACGATGCTTGCGCGGCTGGCGGTCGGTGGCACTTTCCACCGCCACCTGCAGATCGACGTCGCCGGGCAAGGTGGCGCCGGACAGCGTCTGCTGCATGCGTTCGCTGGAGGGCTGCAGCAGCAACCGCGAGCCATCCACCCGCGCCACAACGGCGTGGCCGTCACCCCAGCTGCGGAAGGCCACATCCAGGCGCGTACCGGCCTCGATGCGCGCGCCCTGCGCCTGCTGCATCGACTGCACGTGCGCCTCCGAGCGTGCCTGCTGATGCTGCTGGGCCAGGCCCTGCGCCTCGCGCTGCGCGTGCAGCGACTGATCCGCGCTGGCAATCAGCGCCGATGGCGGCGCCAGCAGCGGCGAAGGTACCGCGTCCGCGCTGGCCTGCGGCCTGCCCTGCGCTGTGCCCGCCTCGCTGGCAGAGCTGGCGGTGGATGCCGGCACCGCGGCGGTGATCGCCGCTGTGGTCGCGGGGGACGGCAGTGGCTCGGCACGGTCGCGTGTGCCGGTCTGCTGCGGCAATGCCGGCTCCCGTGCCGCTGCGGCCTTGGGCTCCGGTGCGGCTTCGGCGTTGGGCATGGCCCCGGCATCCGCAACGGGAGCGCCCTCACCGCCTGTTGCCGGCAGCGCGACCGTAGCGAGCGGCAGCGGCAGCGGCGGCTCCGGTGCTACGGCCGGCAGGGTCACGGCCTGCGGCAACGGCATCGGTTGCGTCCACGCCAGCTGCGCGGCGATCGCGCCAGCCTCCTGCGGCTCGCGCTTGCGTTCGCGCTGGCGGGTATCACGCTCGGGTCCAGTGATGCGCTCGCGCATCCGTTCCGCCAGCGGGGTGGGCTGTATCGGCTCGATTCCCGGCAGGTTGCGCCCGGTGTCTGCAATCTTCATCGACATGCAATCTCCTCCTCGATTTCTCGTTCCTGCCGACGCAGAAGCGCGCGGCGTTGGGTCTTTCTCAGCTGTGCCTGCACCGACTGCAGGCGGCGTGCGCGTGATTGGTGGGTGCCGGCCTGCTGCTGCAGGTCGAGTGCCTGGTCGCGCGCGTCCTCGGCCTCGTCCTGCAGCCGCTCGGCACGCAGCTGGCACTCCAGGTGGTGGGCACGGGCGATGGCGACGGCACGCAGGCGGGTAAACAGGGTTTCGCGGCTGATGCCATGCATTTCATCCAGCTCGGCCAGCTGCAGCTGCTCGTCACCGTGCTGGCGCAGCGTGTCGGCCTGGTCCTCCCGTTCGACGGCGCGGTCCAGGGCCTGGCCTGCGCGACGGCGTGCATCGGCTGCACGGCGTTCGGCCAGGGCGCCGATGCGGCCCAGCTCACGCGGCCACGGCATGCAGTGCATCCTGGGCGTCGGCGAAGGTGATGTGCTCGTTGCTGGCCTGGCGCAGGAACGCGTGCAGGTGCGGTTCGCGGGCGACCGCGTCGTCCTGTTCGCGCTGCTGGCCGGGCGTGTACTCGCCGATATCGCGCAGCAGCTGCAGGTCCTGCAGGCGGCCCAGCAGGGTTCGCACCCGCACCGCCGCCTGCAGCTGGCCCTCGCTGGCCAGCTGCGGGAACAGGCGGCTGACACTGCCCAGTACATCGATGGCCGGGAAGTGGCCACGCTGGGCCAGGCGCGAGGCCAGCAGCAGGTGGCCGTCCAGCAGCGACTTGACCTCCTCGGCGATCGGGTCGGCTTCGCTCTCGTCCTCGATCAGCACGGTGTAGAAGGCCGTGATGCTGCCGCTGTGGGTACGGCCGGGGCGCTCCACCAGCTGCGGCAGCGCTTCGAACACGGAGGCCGGAAAGCCGCGTCGCGCCGGTGGTTCGCCGGCGGCCAGCGCCACATCGCGCAGGGCACGCGCGTAGCGGGTCACTGAATCCATCACCAGCAGCACGCGTTGGCCCTGCTCGCGGAAGTACTCGGCGATGCGGGTGGCCACCGCGGCGGCGTTGACCCGGGTCGCTGGCGAGGTGTCGGAGGTGGCCTGCACGATCAGCGTGCGCGCCGCCTGCGGGCTGCCGCGCACCGCTTCGACCATCGATGCGACTTCGCGGCCGCGCTCGCCGATCAACGCGATGATGCGTACATCGCAGTCGGCGCGTTCCAGCAGCATCTCCGCCAGCGTGGTCTTGCCGCATCCGGCCGGCGCGAAGATCCCCATGCGCTGCCCTTCGCCCACGGTGAGCAGGGCATCGATGGCTCGGATGCCGGTGGCGAACGGTGCCTGCACCGGCCGCCGCTGCCGGTAGTCCAACGGTGCTGCGCGCAGCGGGCTGGGCTGCGCCGGCCGCGCCGTGTCGTACTGGCCATGCAGGCGCTCCATCACCTCACCGAAGCCATCCAGCACGGTGCCGAGCAGGTGTGGGCCCAGCACCACGCTCATCGCCGCTCCGCTGGGCACCACCAGGTTGTCGCTGCCCAGCGCCACCGGCGGCCCGATCAGCGCGAGCGTGGCGATGCCGTGGTCGATCCGGCTGACGATACCGCGCGTCACCACTTCACTGTCGGCCGCGGAGCGGCGCACCCGGCACAGCTCGCCCACCGCCACGTCGGGCAGCGCTGCGCGCAGCTCGCCGGTGCTGGCCGTCAGCGGGGCGGCGCACTCGCGCCAGAGCGCCACCGGGCAACTCATCGCAGCACGGCCTGCATCTGGCCCACCCGCGTGTAGAAGCTCTGCAGGGCCTCGGCCAGGTGCATGCCGCTGCTCACGCAGTCCGCATGCAGCACGCCACCGACCGCGCACACATCTTCCAGCTGGCGCAGCGCCAGGCAGCCGTTGGCCATGAACCCGACCGGTTCGGACAGCAGCGCCAGCAGATCCTCGGCACGGTGGTTGAAGCGCTGCTGCGGCGAGGTATCCAGCCGCGACCACAGGCTGGGGTACTGCTCGTCCGGCTCCAGGATCAGCTCGCCGACATCGGCGAACTGCATCACCACCGCCGAATGGGTGTCGAAGTCGAAACGGGTCGGATCGCAGCCCAGCAGGGTCAGGGCATCGGTCAGGGTCTGGGAAAGCTGGTTCATAGGGTCCTCATCACATCAAGAGCCACCGCGTCGGAGATTTCGGCAAACGAAAGCACCGCGGTGGCGGGCAGGCGGTTCTCGATGAACCGCTTGACGAATCGGCGGATGTCCGGCGCCACCATCAGCACCACCCCGGGGCGGTACGTGGCGATCTCGCCGACATTCAGGGTGAAGCGGTCGAGGATCTCGGCCGCATCGCTCGGGTCCAGGTTGAGGAAGGCCGCACCCTGGCCCTGGCGGATGCCAGCACGGATGCGGTCTTCCAGCGTGCTGGACAGCACGATGACCGGCAGGCTGCCGGCCACCGCATGACGCGCGGAGATGTAGCGGGCCAGCGCGCCACGTACGTGTTCGACCAGCAGGATCACGTCCTTCTCGCGCTGGCCCCACTGCGCCAGGGTTTCCAGCACCAGCTTCATGTTGCGGATCGACACGTCCTCGCGCAGCAGCCGCTGCAGCACCTCGGCCACGCGCTGGATCGGCATGTGCCGGTAGGTCTCCTTGACCAGTTCGGGGAAGCGCCGCTCCAGCCCGTCCAGCAGATGCTTGGTCTCCTGGATGCCGAACAGTTCGCCGATGTTGCGCTGGATGCTCTCGCGCAGCAGGCGCCGCAGTTCCTCGAAGTCGCTGGTCACCTCGCAGCCGATCTCGCGCATCTGCTCGCGCGCGGCTTCCGGCACCCAGCGCTGCGCACCGTCCGGATGCGGCAGCAGCTGGCCCGCATCGAGCGCATCCAGCTCTTCCTGGCGGCCGAGCACGCGCACATGGCCGGCCACCACCTGCGCGGCGCCGCCGGAGATCTCGTTCACCAGCACGTGCGCCTCGTGCTCGCGCTGCGGGCTGTAGCCGCGCAGCACCATGCCCGGTAGCTGCAGACCGGTCTCGACGAACACATCCTCGCGCAGCCGGCGCTCCCAGCCGTGGCTGTTGCCGGCCGCCAGCAGCGGCGGCGGCAGCAGCAGGATCAATGGCAGCGACTCGTTGCTCAGCAGGCCGGACGCCGTGCGATCAGCGCCGGTGCCGGCGCCGCCTGCAGACGCCACGCCCGCGCCGATGCCACCCTGCAGGCCATCGCCCGTCTGCGCCGCCTGGCGCTGCCGCCACAGCAGCAGGGCCAGCAGGCCCAGCGCCAGACCGGCGAACACCGGCAGCGGGAAGCCGGGCAGGAAGCCCATCAGCAGCACCAGCACCGCACCGATGCCCAGCACCCGGTTGCTGCCCAGCAGCTCACCGAGGATGCTGGCGCCCAGGTTCTGGTTGTCGCCGCCCACGCGGGTCACGATGAAGCCGGCGCTGATGCAGATCAGCAGTGCCGGAATCTGCGCGACCAGGCCGTCGCCGATGGTCAGCAGGGTGAAGGTGTTGAGCGCCTCGGTGAACGACATCCCATGCTGCAGCATGCCGACTGCCATGCCGCCGAACAGGTTGACGAACACGATCACGATGCCGGCGATCGCATCGCCCTTGACGAACTTCATCGCACCGTCGTACGAACCGTACAGCTGGCTCTCGCGCTCCACGTCGCGACGACGCTGCTGCGCCTCTTCATTGCTGATGGCATCGGCACGCAGGTCGGCGTCGATGCTCATCTGTTTGCCGGGCATGCCATCCAGCGAGAAGCGCGCCACCACCTCGCCGATACGCTCGGAGCCCTTGGTGATGACGATGAACTGGACCAGGGTGATGATGGCGAAGATGACCGCGCCGACCACCAGGCTGTCGCCGACCACGAAGTCACCGAAGGCGGCGATGATGTGGCCGGCATCGGCGTCGAGCAGGATCAGGCGGCTGGTGCTGACCGACAGCGCCAGCCGCATCAGCGTGGTGAACAGCAGCACCGACGGGAAGGTCGAGAAGCTCAGGATGCGTTCCACATAGAACGAGCCCAGGAAGATCACCACCGCGATGGCCATGTTCAGGCCGATCAGCAGATCGACCAGGAACGTGGGCAGCGGAATGATCAGCATGCCGACCACCACCGCCATCAGGATCACCAGCGCCAGTTCGGGGCGCAGCAGCGTGCGCAGGCCAGCCTGCACCGACGCCGCCGACAAGGTGTTGTTCGACATCAGGCCAACCCTCCGCACTGGCCGCTGCCACGCAGCAGACCGCGATCAACATCGGCGTCGACCAGCGCCTGCAGCGACGACTGCATGCGGGTACGCTCGGCCTCATCGCGCCATGCGGCATCCGGCAGGCCGTGCACCGCTCTGCGCAGCGCCTGGATCCACTGCGAACGCTGCTGCGCATCGAGCGCCACGCGCACGGCGGCGAAGGCACCGCTGAACATCGACTCCCACTCATTGACGCCACGCACTACCCGCAGCAGCGCCACCACCACCGCTTCCGCGCTCTGCTGCAGGCCCTGCAGCAGGCGGTGCCGTGTGCAGTGCTCGACCAGCAGCATGTCGACCGAGCGCACCGAGGTGAGGGTACGGATCCGCCGCAGCAGGGTGCCGAACTCGCGCTGGCCACCGCTGGGGTCCAAGGCGTACATGTCCGCGGCGATGGCCTGTTCCATGAAGTCCATGATCTGGCCGCGCTGCGCGAAGCCGTACTGCTCGATCCACTGGTCGTACTGCTCCATGCAGTCGTCATCTGCGGCCAGGAAGTCGCGGTAGCTGTGGCGCAGCTGGATGGCGGTCAAGCCACCGCGGCGGGCCGCCAGTCGCGCCTTGATCGCCACGTTCAGGCCGCCACGCAGTTTCGCCCCGGTGCCGCCGCCCTCATGCTCGTCCAGCAGCTGGGCCAGTGCCTCTTCCAGCAGACCCTGCAGCTTCAACCACTGCGCATCGGCCAGCAGGGCGCGCAGCGCGGCCAGGGCATCGCTGGGGTCGGTAAACAGGGCGCGCAGCAGCGCCAGCAGGTCGGCGGCGCCCTTGACCCCGGGCAGCAGCTGGTTCAGTTGCGCCATCTTGTCGTGCGCGCCTTCGTCGAGCACATGCTCGACCCAGTCCGCGCTCTCGCGCAGGGCGGCCTGGCCCTGGCTGTCGCGCCGGCGCTGCAGCGAGCTGACCAGCGCCGACAGGTCGTCCTGCATGGTCAGTGCCAGGCTCAGCATCCCCGGCCGCGTGCTCTTGTTGCTGGTGCTGGTGTCGCGGTCGCTGTCGACCGCGTCACTGCCCCCTTTCTGCGCGCCACGTGCCGGCTGCGGCACCGGCCGCGAGCGCACGACGTCAGTGCGGATCGGCGTGGCCATCGGCCTTCTCCCTGTGCTGGGTGTCGCCGCCCTGCGGCCTGCGCCACTGCCGCAGCGCCTGTTGCAACGGCGTGCCCACCTCCGCACCGTAGACCGAGGGCAGTGCATCGGCGGACAACGCGTCTTCACTGCCGAGCAGGCGTGGCTGGATCAGGAATACGCGCACGGCGTTTTCCTGGGTACTGCTGCGCTGGCCGAACAGCCGCCCCAGCACCGGCACCCGGCGCAGGCCGGGAATGCCGGAATCACCGGTATCGATCGATTGCCGCGTGTAGCCACCGATCAGCAGGCTCTTCTGGTGCGGCACCCGCGCCACCGTATCGACCATGGTGCGGTTCACCACCGGAAGGTTGTCGACACTGCGCGACGCATCGGATACGCCGTCTTCGATCTTCAGCTGCATCTCCACTTCATTGCGGCTGGAGACGCGTGGGCGCACGCTGACCAGGGTGCCGTAGGTCACCTGCTCCAGCGAGGTGCTGCGTTCGCCGAGCAGCTGCACATAGAAGGTCTGGCTGCTATCGAAGTAGGCCGGGACGTTCTCCTGGGTCAGCACTACCGGCCGCGACACGATGTGCGCGTTGCCCTTGCTGGACAGCGCCTGCACCGCGGCGAGGAAGCGCGTGCCGTCCAGCGTGCTGGTACCTTCGGATCCATTGAAGCCGATCGACAGGCGATTTCCGATGTTGATGCCGCCGCTCCACGACACACCGAGGCGGTCCAGTTCGGCCTTCTTGATGTCGATGATCCACAGCGACAGCTCGATCTGGCGGCGCGGCACATCCAGCTCGGCCACCAGCCGCTTGATCTGCTCGATCTGCGCCAGGGTGCCGCGCACCACCAGGCTGTTGGTTTCGGCATAGGGCAGCACCACCGCCTGCCCGGCACTGGGCAGCGGTCGCTGCGTCGGCGCGCGCAACGCGCTCGGTGCCGGCAACGGCGTGGTGCTGACCATCGGTGCTTCGCCTGCTTCAGCGCTTGCATCGGGCGCCGGCGTCGGCTGCCTCACCACGGCGTCAACACCGCCCAGTTTCAGCAGACCGGACAGCACCTCGCCGATGCCGGGCAGCTGCACCTCTTCCGAGCGCAGGCCATAGCGGCGACCGTTGACGAAGCTGTGCTCCAGACGGATCACTTCCACATGGTGTGGGCTGGCATCGGCGCCTTCGTACAGGTCATCCAGGTACTGCGCCGCGTTGAGCACGATGTCCACATAGACCGGCGGACCGGCCACGTAGAAGGTGCCGTCGCCGCCACCACCGCGGACCTTGAAGCGGGCATCGGCCAGCTGCGCCTTGCGCAGGAAGTCGTTGAGCGTGGCCAGCGATGTCGAGCGCAGGCGGCCAACAGCGTTCTTCTGCTCGCTGGCCTCGTACACATAGATGGACTGACCATCGCTGTACCAGACCAGGCCGAGGTCGGCCGAGACCGTGGCCAGGACCTGCATCGGCCGGTCCAGGTCGAAGCTGCCGCTGACCCGCTTGCGGCTGGCCTTGGTGCTGACAACGGCGGCCTGACCGGCCTGCGCGGCGACCGCACCGAGCAGGCTCTGCACGTTCTCGTTGCGGGCGACGAAGCCCTTGTCGTGCGGCAGATCGGCGCGGGTGGTGAGCGCAGTCCCTTCCAGGGGAGTCTGCGCCTGTGCCGCAGTGGCGGACATCGCCAGCAGCAGCACCAGACTGAATCGAAACATGGGCATGAAGAACTATCCAGGATGAGTCGTCATCGCGCGGTACACCGCCAGCGGCGGACAGCCGATGAGGTCCCTGATGTCCGTGCAGAAGTGCGACAACGAGGCGTAGCCGTGATCGGCTGCCAGATGAGTGAAGGAACAACGCCGGCCGGTGTAATCCAGCAGGCTGCGCGCCGCGCGTTGGACGCGCAGTTTTGATTTCAAGGTACCGCCCAGCACGCGCCGGCAGCGGCGGTTGAACTGCGCCAGCGACAGGCCGTAGCGCTCGGCGAGGATGGATACCGGCAGCTCATTGCCCTGCTGCAGCAGGAAGCGCAGCAGGCCGTAGTCCTCGTTGCCGGCCAGGTGGCCGACCAGCTGGTGGATGCGCGGATCGCCCTGGTCGCCTGCGTCATGCGACAGCTGGTCGATGAACCAGGCCTCGACCTGGGCAGCGCTGTCGAGCGCGGCAGGCAAGGGAATGGCCAGGGCTGGGGCCGCCAGGTGACGCCTTGGCTTCTGCAGCACGTGGTCCAGGTGGGCCAGCAGGCGGATCAGGGGCAGGCCTTCGACCTGCCGGGCCTGCAATCCCTCTGCCGCCGCGCTCGGCGCGCGGACCATCAACACGCTGGCGTGGGCCGGAATGGCCACGGCGGCCGCAGCCGCGCCTGAGTGCGGCGGGAGCGTGATCGAGGCTGACGTTGTATTGGTGAGGATATGGATCATCAGCGTTTGGCGATAGACGTGGCATTGCTGCAGTGGGCGCCCCGATGGACCGGCAGCTGCCCGCCCATTCGTTAACCGTGATTGACACTTGTGTCGTCAAGCGACCTGGGTAACGCGGGAGTCCCCATGGTCCCCAAGCTTTCGCCGGATAGCTCTACAATTTCTACGAAATGGCAGTTCGGCCCCATATCGCACGCGCTTTGCAGAGCCGAGCGTAGGCTCGGCCCTAAAGGGAGCGATCCTGCGCCGTGTGCCCTTTGTAGAGCCGAGCCATGCTCGGCTTACCGCCCCCCCGCGAAGAGCAGCCGTCTCGCATCGTGTGCCTGTGGTAGAGCTGAAGACAACGGCAGGAGCCGTTGCCAACGTCGCGTGCGACGGCCCGAAGGGTGCCGGTCAGGACGACCGGCATAGCCCACGCTCGGCTCCACATGTAGCAACCGCCCTTACCAGCGGTAGCTCAACCCCACCTGCACGCTGCTCTGGTGATACCCCGAGGCCTTCTGCAGCGACACGCCGCCCCAGGCACCGAAGCCATTGCCGAAGTCCACCGAGGCACCGCCGCTCAGTTCAGCGCGGTTGCGCGGAATGCGCGCGTCCACGATTTCGTCGTTCATCCGCACCGAGGCATCGGCGCCGCTGTACAGCCAGCTCACCGCCACATACGGCTGCACACGGATGCCGCTGTCGCCCCACTGCATGGCGCCAGACAACCGCGCACCAGCGCGACCAAACACACCCCTGGCCGCAAGCGCCTGCACCACCGTGCCATTGGCTTCGGTGTGTTCACCGACGCTCACCTGGCTGTAGCCCAGCTGCAGCTGCGGTTCCAGATAGAAACCACCGTTGCTGGCACCGCCGACACGGAATGCGTAGCCGGCTTCCACGGCGCCCTGCCAGGCGCGGCTCGTGTAGCGTTCGGTCTCCAGGCCCACGCCTTCCACGCGGTTGCGGAACTGGGCACGCTGCACGCTGCCGTCCACGTAGAACCCAGCATTTGCGTCGGTCGCATTGCCGCCGCGCCAGGTGCCATACACGCCCAGGGCCTCGCCCCGGACCTTGCCGCGGGCGTAGTAGCCGGTCAGCTCATTGGTGGAGGTGCTGCTGGCATTACCGCTGGACAGCATCACACCGGCCGCGCTGCCGCTCCCGTGCTGCCACAGGTTGGCACCGACGCTGAGTGACTGGCTGCTGCCGCTCACATCCAGCTGGCGGCTGGACGCATCGAAGCCGCTGCGCGAACCGTCCACCTTGACCCAGGCACGACCCGCGTTCTGGCCCGGCTGGCGATCGCGATAGCCGCTGCGGAACATCTGCTGCGCCGACTGCAGGTTGGCCAGGTAGGCGCCGCCCTCCGGGCGAAGGATCGGATCGGGGTTGCCGGGGTTTTCCGGATCCGGATCACCCGGATTGCCGGGATCGGGGTAGCCCGGATTACCCGGGTCGGGATCGCCCGGGTTGCCAGGATCCGGATCTCCTGGGATCACGATCGGCGTACAACCCGGTACCGGCGCAGCCGGATCACAGGCCGGCGGCGCCATCGGCAGTTCTGACCGCAGGTACCAGTTGCCCTCGCTGCCAGCACCGGCACCGCCCTTGTGCAGGAAGTACTCGTAGGACCCGCCAACCGCACGGCCGGCCAGCGCGAACACACCATTGGATGCGCCACCGACGCTGATCAGCTCGATGCCGTTGACGGTCTGCGCACCGGCACCGCCGATGTTGTTGACGCGCACATTGGCGGTGCCCGAGGTATCGCCGGTCACCACCAGCCTGTCGCTGGCGGAGCCATCGCCGCCCAGCACGGTGTTGAACACGATGGTGCCGTCGTTGCCACTGAAGTTGCCTACGGTCAGGGTCGTGTGCACACCACCGGACGGGGTGTCGAAAGCCACCACGCCACCAGCACCCAGCTGCAGCGCGTCCACGCTCGAATCGCCGGTGATGTTCCACTGCGCCTTCTCTAGCGATACGCTGCTGGCATCACGTATCGCACTGGTCAGTATCGCGTTGTTCTGCAGCCGCACGTTCGTGGTGGCGCCGGTGTCGTTGCGGATGTCTCCGCTGATCGCGCTGTCGTCGATCAGCAGGTCCGCCTGCACGCCGCTGCGCGTTTCCAGCAGCACGTCGCTGCCCGAGCTGACCGTGCTGCCATTGCGCAACTCAATCTGTGCGTGTGCACCGCCGGTCACCATGATTGCCGCCTCCGTGCGGCTGCCCAGGTGGGAGCCATCAACCACAAGCTGTTTGGGGTCCCCCGCGCCCAGACCGCTGATCATCGCCGCAATGCCGCCTGCTTCCACTCGGCTGCCCGATTGCAGGCGAGCCACACTGCCATTGCCGACGAGATGGAGACCACTGCCCGCCGACTCGATGGAGGTGTTGTTCAGCGTAGCCGTACTCTTCTGCAGCAGCTGCAGACCGATGGCCCCCGCGTTGATCGTGGAGTCGTAGATGTTGGATGTCGAATCGTTCAGCACGATGCCGGCGTCGCTGCTGTCGACGGTTGTGCCGCGGAGGCTTCCAACAGAGTCCGTCAGTGAGAGCGCGGCGCCGGTGCCGCTGGCCAAGGTCAAGGTGCCCTCGGTGACCGTTACATTGGAGCCATTGCCAGCGACAACGGCCAGCGCCTCGGCACCTGGCGTCAGCGTCAGGCGGGCCTTGTCCAGCGTCCATTGCTCCGGGGCATCACCTGCGTCGACGGTGGCCGATTGCCCCGGCCCCAGGTTACGCGCCTGTGCCGATGCGGAAACTGCCAGTACCGACACCATTGCAAGCGCCAAGCGACAGGGAGACAGGATGTTCATGGCGACGGTCCTCTTTAGGCATGCCGGATCGGTGCCGGGGAGGACGGTGTCTGCGCAGCTCGCACTGGCTGCATGGCCTCTCCCAGCGGGGGGAGATCGTGCCGGGAGTGGCTTTCCCACTCCATGCAACTTGTTGCGTCTCGATGAACGCGGCAGTCAGCAAGGCGCGGCCCCTGTAGCGCCGAAAGCAACGGCAGGAGCCGTTGCCAACCTCGCGTGCGACGGCCGGTCAGGACGACCGGCATAGCCATGCTCGGCTTGCCGGATTCCCGTGAAAGGCAGCCGAGCGTGGGCTCGGCGCTACAGTGGGGATCGCGCGATAGGGGGCTCAGCCCATGGGGTCGTCGCGGGCCAGGTCGGAGCGGCCGATAAGCTCGCGCTGAGGCTTCACCGGCTCCGGATCGGACAGGCCCCGGAAGGATTCACCCAGCACGGGCTCCGGCATGCCGTACACCCGCTTGCCCCGCAGGGTCTGCATGCCCTGCTGCCAGGCCAGCAACATGCGCTTGCCAATCTCATGG
Organism: uncultured Stenotrophomonas sp.; assembly: GCF_945952405.1. Classification (GTDB taxonomy): domain Bacteria; phylum Pseudomonadota; class Gammaproteobacteria; order Xanthomonadales; family Xanthomonadaceae; genus Stenotrophomonas. Next base: position 56,931 of record NZ_CAMFIA010000017.1, read on the forward strand.
AAACCTTCGTGCTGCTCCATGGCCTCGCGCACCGCAGGGGCCACCTCGTCGACGGCCTGGCCGATCTGCTCAACGATGAGCCGCTGATCGCGCGCCGTAACATTGAACACCGACATCAGGCTGCTTTGCAGTGCCTTGCCCGGCTCCCAGGTCTTGCGCCCGCCCATGCTGATGGCCGGCGGATTACGTGAGTGGTCGGGATAGACCGTTGTGGTCAGCATGTCGTACACCGGCGTGACTTCGGCATCGTCACGACCCGTGTAGCGCAACGCGATGTTCTTCGCATGGCAATCGCTGTTGCGTAATGCATGGGTCAGCAGCAGCTGCGTGGCCAGCTGCCGCAGTGCTTGCAGCCGCTGCGGTGCAGGCACGTGGTGGCGCACCGCCTTGGCGATGCGCTCCCAGGTAGTGTCGTACTTCTCCGCCGGGCGCTTGCCCAACAATGCACAGAAGTCTTCCATGCCGTACTTCAGCTGGCCTTGCTCGTCCACATCGAAGCGATGGACGACCAGCGCCTGGCCGTCCCGCGAAACTTCGGTGCGTGCCGTGGGCAGCACCTTTGCTGCCACCTGCATGGTGAGATGTTCATTGAGCGCGATGAACGGCAGGTCGGCCGAGGAGCCCTTGATGATGTGCTGGCGGGTGAAAAGGGTGACCTTCCTGTTCGAGTCCTGGCTGCTGACCTCGCGCTGATCAAGGAACTTGGGTACTACACCGGAGACGCCGCTGGTCGCATGCTGGCGGACCAGCGCCTCGAACGCCTCGGCGGAGTTGTTGCCCTGCAGCAGCTGCGCCACGTCCACGGCGCGGGTTGGCTCATCCAGCGCAGCGCCCTGCGGCACCACCTGCACCCGCCCGATCATGTTGCGGCCGATCACCGACAGCAGGCTCATCGGGCTGCCACCGATCACGGGGCCGAACTGCTCCTGCAGTACTTTCAGCAGATAGCCCTCGGGCAGGTTCATCTGGAAGAACGGGTGCAACTGGTCGTTCCAGTCCCACGGCTCGCGGCGTACCGGCATGGTCAACGACACCAGGTCGTCGGGAGCAACATCGCCGGTGTACAGCAGACGGGAGTTGAAGGCATCGAGGCTTTCCAGCGTCGCCACCTCGCGCCCGGCCACGTAGACGGAGAGCATCATCGGCGTCGCTTCGCGTGCACGAGCCGCTGCTCAAGGGCGAGCGAATCCAGCGATCCGCTATGGCCTTCCGGGATGTACTCCATCTCCATGCCCAGCACGGCCAACACGGCCAGCAGTTTGCGCGCACCAAAATCGGTGGCCTTGCCCAGCTCGAAGCGGGACAAGGTGTCGGAGGCCACGCCCGCCTGTGCGGCGACGTCGATCTGGGTCAGGCCCAGCGCCCGGCGGCGTTCTGCGACCGCCAGACCAAGTTCGGAGAGGGTCTGCATTAGGTGTATACATCTAATATTGAACGTTTCCGAGCAATTTTAGATGTATTTATCTAATGATCAAGTGAAGCGGCTGGAGCGTTCAGGTAGCCTTCCCTCCATGCAGGGGCATTCAATCTTAGATTAATACGTCTAATTCTATAAAGATTCGGCAGAATTTAGATGTATTCATCTAATTCCTGAAGCCGCTGGAGTGCCCGGAAGCCGAGCGTGGGCTCGGCTCTACTAGCCGAGTAGCCCGTCGTCGTCGTGCGCGGAGGAGAGTGCAGCCAGATCCTCTTCGCTTTCGGCGCGAACGATCAGGCCGTAGCGCTCGCTCAAGGCAAGCACGAGTGGAGAAGACTTCGTCGTCTGCTCCGGCAGTGGCTCTTCCTGTTCCGTCACTTCCCCAGCCAGCAGGCGAACCACCTCATCGGCAATCTCCCTGCTCAGGCACAGCACCGCCGCACCGCCACCACTGCGTGGGGTATTACGGAGCAGCTGCTGCAACTCCACCACCGCCGCCGTTCGATAGGGAATCGTGATGACAGAGACGTTGTGGAACACGCCTGCACTGCGCAGTGCGCGCCGCATGCTGGAAACCAGCACAAACTGATCCTGGGGCGGATCGCGGTGATCCATTACACCGATGACCACCGAGAGTTTCCTGGCCAGGAAAGTCACTTCGCGGATAGGTATTTCACGTCCAGTGTTGTCCAGGAAGCGGGCGATAACGCGGCTTGAGATCATGATGATTGTTCTTGTAGTGCCGGGCCCATGCTCGGCTGGAGGGTTTCCGCAAAGGGCAGCCGAGCGCAGGCTCGGCTCTACAGGGGGATGTCGGATCCCCGCTTTTCTGTAGCGCCGAGCCCTGCTTGGCTTCTGGTTCCTGCAAAGCGCAGCCGAGCGTGGGCTCGGCTCTACAGGAAACGCGGGTGTTGGTTGTGGAGCCGAAGGCAACGGCAGGAGCCGTTGCCAACGTCGCGTGCGACGGCCCGAAGGGTGCCGGTCAGGACGACCGGCATAGCCATGCTCGGCTCCACATCAACCCTGGCGTTACCAGCGGTAGCTCAGGCCCACCTGGGCGCTGGTCTGGTGGTAGCCCGAGGCCTTCTGCAGCGACAGGCCGCCCCAGGCGCCGAAGCCGTTGCCGAAGTTCAACGAGGCACCGGCACTGAACTCGCCACGGTTCTGCGGAATGCGCGCATCCACGATCTCGTCGTTCATGCGGATCTGCGAACCGGCACGGGTGTGCAGCCAATGTGCGGCCACATACGGCTGCACTTCCACACCGCCGTTCATCGCGCGGGTCACGCCGGACAGGCGCACACCGGCACGGCCAAACAGGCCATTGGCATCCTCGGTCTGCACCACGGTACCGTTGGCTTCAGTGTGCTGGCCCTGGTCCCAACGGGTGTAACCGACCTGCAGCTGCGGTTCCAGATAGATGCCGCCGTTGCTGGCACCACCGACACGGAAGGCGTAACCCGCTTCCACCGCACCCTGCCAGGCGCGGCTCGTGTAGCGTTCGGTCTCCAGACCGACGCCTTCAACGCGGTTGCGGAACTGCGCACGCTGCACGCTGCCATCCACGTAGAAGCCGGCGTACGGGTCCGCCGCATTGCCACCACGCCAGGTGCCGTAAATGCCCAGCGCCTCGCCCTTGACCTTGCCGCGCGCGTAGTAGCCGGTCAGCTCATTGGTGGAGGTGCTGGTGGCGTTGCCGCTGGACAGCATCACACCGGCCGCGCTGCCACTCTCGTGCTGCCACACGTTGGCACCGACGCTGAGCGCCTGGCTGTTGCCATGCACATCCAGCTGGCGGCTGGACGCATCAAAGCCATTGCGCGAGCCGTCCACCTTGGCCCAGGCGCCGGCGCCGTTCTGGCCCTGCTGGCGCCCGTGGTAGCCGATGGCGAACATCTGCTGCGCGGCCTGCACGTTGGCCAGGTAGGCGCCGCCTTCCGGGCGCAGGATCGGATCGGGGGTGCCGGGATTCTCCGGATCGGGCTTCGGTTCCGGCATCGGATACGGCTCTTCGTCGCCCGGCACCACCACCGGGGTGCACCCCGGCACCGGATTGGCGGGGTCACACGGCGCGGGGCCGGTCGGCAGTTCCGAACGCAGATACCAGTTGCCGTCGGTACCGGCACCGGCGCCGCCCTTGTGCAGGAAGTACTCGTAGGAGCCGCCCACCGCACGGCCAGCCAGGGTGAAGACGCCATCGGACACGCCACCGACGTTGATCAGCTCGATGCCGTTAATGGTTTCTGCACCGGCGCCGCCGATGTTGTTGACCCGCACGTTGGCGCTGCCCGAGGTATCGCCGGTCACCACCAGCTTGTCACTGGCCGACGCATCATCGGCCAGCACGGTGTTGAAGATGATCGTGCCATCGTTGCCGCTGAAGGTGCCCACGGTCAGGTTCTTGTGCACGCCGCCCACCGGCGCCTCGAAGGCCACGATGCCACCGCTGTTGAGCTGCAGGTTGTCCACCGACGAATCACCGGACACGTTCCACTGCGCCGATTCGATCGATACACCGGTCACATCGGTCATCGCGCCGGTCAGCACTGCATTGTTACGCAGGCCGACCACGGTGGTGGCGCCATTGGCCTTGTCGTTGAGGATGTCGCCAGCGATGGCGCTGTTGTTGATGTTGAGGTTGGCGGTGACCGCGCCTTCGGTTTCCAGCAGCACGCCATTGCCGGCGGTGACGGTGGTGCCGTTGTTGAGATCGATAGAAGTGGCGAAGCCGCCACCCATTTCTTTTACAGACAATGCCGATCCAGTAACACTCTCCAGGTGCGAGGCATCCACACGCAGCTCCTGATCATTGGATCCGGAATAGAATTCCACCGCATTGGTTTGCCCCTTTGCACTACTGCCATTCGTCAGCGCCAAGCTGGCCATCCCTCCGCCGCCCACCCCACCGAAGCCAATGGCACTCGCTTCTGCTGACACTATGCTCGTGTTTGAGCCAACTGCGGCGCTGTCGGAGCTGAGTGTCAATGCTTCAAAGCGGGCCGAGACATTGGAATCGCTGATATCCAGAGACGTCCCACCCACCCCAAGCCAGATGCCGTAGCCATCGCCGGAGATCACCGAATTGCGCACCAGAGCATCCGACCCTCCGTTCAGCCCCAGGACGTAGACACCCGCCCCTGTTCCGCTGATTGTTGCTTCATCGACGATCACAGTCGAAGCCGAACCACCTTTCGTATCGATGTAGCGTGCAACTGCACCGGGCCGCATGACCAGCGTAGCCCCTGTCAGATCCCAGCCTTCGTCGGGGTCACTACCGGGGTCCACGGTCGCCGATTCGCCAGGATTGAGCGTGCGCGCCTGCGCCGGCAGCGCCGCGAACAGCCCGGCCGCAACGGCCAGGGCAAGGCAGGTAGGGGTAAAGGTCTTCATGTCGTCGTCCTCGTTGGGTTCGTGTCTGAAATCGGTGGCAGCGGGGAGCTGGATGCGACTCCCTGCGCAGGCAGCTGCGAGGTAACTCGCGTGCACTGCGCTTTTGCCGAGGACGTCAGAGTGGCGAAACCGACAGGGCGAAGACATACAATTTGTTGCAAATACCACCGTGGAGGCAGGGCACGACGCGGGAATCATCCGTACGTCATGTAGAGCCGAGCCGATGCCCGGCTTGCTGGATGCGCGCGAGGCGCAGCCGAGCATAGGCTCGGCTCTACAGGGGCTCCGCGGTGCTCTTTTGAAATAGATTCAATGGCGCAGGCATGCCGTGACCCACACGATGCAGGCTCCACCTTCCGTAAGGGCCACGTCCATGCCGACTCCCCCCGCTGCTGGCAGCAGCACCCTGCCCACGCCCCACGTGAGCTTCAGCCCCGATCTGGTTGCCCAGGTAGATCCAATCGGGATGTCGATACAGGACATTGCCAACCGGGCATCACCGAACATGAAGTTCCTGCGCCTGGTGCAGGGCCAGGTGCAGCGGCACTGCAGCATCGACTCGATGACCGCCCGGCGTGCACTGCTGAACGTGTTCAACCTCAACGACGAAAGCCACTTCCTTTCACGGCAGGACGCCGAGCGGATCGAGCAGTACGTGCCTGAGCCTGGCGAGCCGGAGTTGGCGCCCAGCGAGGAGCGTTACGGCTTCCTGCAGCAGGTGCTGCCGCAGGCCTGCGCCACCTACGATCCCTTGCAGGAGCTGGGGTTGGTAAAAGCCATCCACACCGCGCTGGCAAACGGCCGGCAGGTCTCGAGTGCGGATGCCGGCGACGCACTGATGATCATCCTGGCGTTGAACGAGCGGGCCGGTTTTCTGTCTGACGCCGAGGCCGAGCGGGTGGAGATGAGCCTGCTCGACACCTGCAACCATGCACCATGGATCGATGAGGACGAACAGTTCCTGTATGACATGACGTTGCTGACGCTGGAGTATGAGCGCCAGTTTTCGCAACGACCGGCAGCCGATACCACCGGATGACCGCATTTGTAGAGCCGAGCGTGGGCTCGGCTCTACAGAGGCGGGATTGTGCTCATCCCAACAATGGCCATCGGTTCCAGGCGTGCCCCAACTCGCGCTGCCAATCCTGCGCGGACCGGGTTGGCCATGATGTACGTCGCTTGTGTGCGCAGGCATTCGTCGCTGCGCAGTGCGTGGTCGTAATAGCCGGCCTGCCAGAGTGGACCATTGGCATCGACGCGCTTGCCGATGGTGCGCGAGCTGCGCGATTTGAGGAACTGCATGCAGCCGGCGAGGGAGCCGGTGCGCAGTTCAACCAACCCATGCAGGTGATCCGGCATAATCACCCAGGCCAGGGAGAACGTGCGGCCCGTGCGTTCGACGGTGCGTAGTGCGTCGATAAGCAGTTCAGCGTTGGCCGGGTCCGTGAACCACGGGTGGCGCCGGTGCGTTACCGCAGTGAGTGCGTAGGCGTTGCCGGTCTGCGACCAGCGGCCGAGGCGGAGGGAGGGGCTGGCCATGCGGGAACACTATGGTGCGCTGCTCGACCATTGCATCAGCCGAGGCCTGTACCGCGTATCGGACATTGCCGCGCTGTGCGCGTTAGCCGAGCATGGCTCGGCTCTACAGGGGCTGTGGCTTACGCGGCGCCGTGCAGGTGTTCGTACAGGATGGTCGCGCCGATGATCACCAGGATCACGCCACCGATGATCTCGGCGCGCTTGCCGACCATGCTGCCCAGCACACGGCCGAGCATGATGCCGGCGGTGACCATGGTCAGCGTGCACAGGCCGATGACCGCGGCCATCACGCCGATATGCACGTCCATGAAGGCCAGGCCGATGCCCACCGCCATCGCATCGATGCTGGTGGCGAAGCCGGTCAGCGCCAGCTTCCAGAAGCCGTGGTGCTGCGAGGGATCTTCATCTTCCTCGGCACTGTCCGGGCGCAGGCCGTTGTAGATCATGTGGATACCCAGCGCACCGAGCAGGCCGAAGGCGATCCAGTGGTCGAAGGCTTCGACGTACTGCAGGGCGGCGCGGCCGAGCAGCCAGCCGATGATGGGGGTGATCGCTTCGATGACGCCGAAGATGATGCCGGCGCGCAGCGCATCACGGAACACCGGCTTGCGCATCGCGGCACCCTTGCCGATCGCGGCGGCGAAGGCATCGGTGGACATGGCAAAGCCGATCAGGAGGATCGAAATGGGGGACATGGCGGCAGCGGAAGGTCGGGCAAGGACGGACGCACGGCTCGCGCTCGCGCCCAACCTGACGTTGCGCGCGCGGGCCGCTGGTCTCGCCAACCATCATGGTTGTCCACGCCACGGCGCACTGGCCGAGTATGTTGACGTGAACGATTCCTGCGAAGGAATCCGGCTACTCCCCAAGGGGACGCGCAGCTTAGCACCGCGATTCGCGCGTGGCGCATTTGCAGTGAAACGCGCAGGCAGGGCTGGTTTGTATAGCGATGGCTATATTGGTGGGGTTTGGGGCGGGTTGCGTGCTGCGGTCGCATCCCGGGTGGGGCCCTGCAATCCCGCGCTGCGCGCGATAGCCGAGCATGGCTATGCCGGTCGTCCTGACCGGCACCCTTCGGGCCGTCGCACGCGACGTTGGCAACGGCTCCTGCCGTTGCCTTCGGCTCTACAGTGGAGGCGTTCAGGCGTCGGTGTTGCCGGCGTCACGCAATGCGCCGAGGAAGGCGCGCAGGGAGGCGGGCTTGATCGGCTTGGTCAGCACGCGGTAACCGCGCTCGCGCGCCATGCGCTTCAGTTCGTCGCGGCCGTCGGCGGTCAGCAGTGCGCCGGGCAACGGGTAGCCTGCCGCCTCGCGCAGCGCCACCAGTGCGTCCAGGCCGTCCATGCGGTCGTGCAGGTGGTAGTCCACCAGCATCACCTGCGGCCGTTCGGCGATCTTCTCCAGCGCCTGGTCAACGGTGGCGGCAGTGATCACCTGTACCTGCCAGCGGCCGAGCAGCGCGCGCATGCCGTCGAGGATCTCTTCATCGTTGTCCACGCACAGCACGCGCAGGCCGGCCAGCGAATCGCTGCGCACTGGCGCGGCCACCGCCGCCACCGGCATGACCGGCTCGGTGTAGCCCGGCAGCGGCGCCACCCGCGGCAGGATGATCGAGAACATCGAGCCCTTGCCGACCCGGCTGCGTGCATTGAGGCGATGATCGAGCAGGCGCGAGATGCGCTGGCAGATCGACAGGCCCAGCCCCAGCCCCTGCTCGCCCCAGTCGAACGGCTGCTGGTAGCGGTGGAACTCGTCGAAGATCTGCCGCATGTGGTGCTCGGGTATGCCGGGGCCGGTATCCCACACCTGCAGTTCCACTTCATCGGCGCGATGCCGCACGGCCAGCACGATGCGGCCCTGGCGCGTGTAGCGCAGCGCATTGGCGAGGAAGTTCTGCAGCACGCGGCGCAGCAGGCGGCGATCGCTGCGCACCCACGCCGGCCGCGCGAACAGGTCCAGGCGCAGGCCGCGGCCAGCCGCGACCGGGGTGTACTGCGCGGCCAGCTCGCGCATCAGCGCGCTGACGTCGAATTCACCGATCACCGGATGCAGACCACCAGCATCCAGCCGTGACACGTCCAGCAGGCCATCCAGCAGCTCTTCGGCGGCGCGCAGCGAAGCATCCACGCGCTCGGCCAGGTGCTTCTGCTCGTCACTCACGTGATCGCTGTCGCGCAGCGCGGAGGCGAACAGCCGCGCGGCATTCAGCGGCTGCAGCACGTCATGGCTGATCGCGGCAAGGAAGCGGGTCTTCGACTGCTGCGCGACCTCGGCCTCGTGCGAGCGCTCGGCGACGCGTTGTTCCAGCGTCTCGTTGGCTTCCAGCAGGGCCTTTTCGGCGTGCTTGTAGTCGGTGATGTCGTTGTAGCTGGTCACGTAACCGCCGCCCGGCAATGCCTGGCCGCGCATCTCGATGACCTTGCCGTCGCTGCGGGTGCGCTCGAACACGTGCGGCGAACCGGCGCGCATGTAGCCGATGCGGCGGTTGATCTGCACTTCGATGTCACCCTCGCCGAGCTCGCCGCGCTCGGCGTTGTAGCGGATCAGGTCGGCCACCGGGCGGCCCACGTAGAGCATGCCGTCGGGGTAACCGAACATGTCCTGGTAGCGTCGGTTCCAGGCGGTCAGGCGCATGTCCGGATCGACCACGCTGACTCCGGCGCTGATGTTTTCCAGGGTGGTGGACAGGATCTCGCGGTTGAAGCGCAGCTCCTGCCCGGCTTCGTCCAGCACCGCGACCACTTCGCCCAGGTCCATGCCCGAACCGCGCAGCAGGCTGGTCAGCAGCAGGCGTGCAGAGGCGGCGCCGATCGAGGCCGCCAGCAGGCGTTCGGTGAACTGCACCCACGGCCGGTCGGCGGGGGCCGAGGACTGCAGCTCGCGGCCCAGCGACTGGGCCTGTTCGAAGAACGAACGCCGCGCGTGGCGCTCACCGACCACGCGCGAGGCCAGCGCCAGCAGGTCGCCGACGTGCACATGGCCGGGCCAGCCACCAGCCACCGACGGGCGCTCGGCGTACGGATCGAGGAACGGTGCGGCGCGCAGGCGCTCATCCACACCGGGGCGCCAGCGTGCCGACACCAGCATCATGGTTGCGGCGTTGACCAGCAGCGACCAGAACGTACCGTGGGTCAGCGGGTCCCAGCCGGTCATGCCGAACAGCTGCTGCGGGCGCAGCCACTCGATGCCGAACGGGCCATGCTGCACCCAGCCGGCATCGACCCAGCCGGCCATGGTCATCGCCGGCAGCAACAGGGTGTACAGCCAGGTGGCGAAGCCCAGCAGCATGCCCATCTCGACACCGCGGCGGCTGGCACCCCGCCAGTACAGGCCACCGATCAGGCCGGGCGCGAACTGCGCCACCGCCGCGAACGCCATCAGGCCGTACGAGGCCAGGGTGCTGTCGTTGCTGCTGGTGCGGTAGTAGCTGTACGCCATCAGCGCCAGCAGCAGGATCGCCAGACGGCGGATCCAGAGCACGCGCGAGGCGACGTCGGCGGCTTCCTGGTGGTCACCGCTACGGCGCAGCAGCACCGGCATCACCAGGTCGTTGCTGACCATGGTGGCCAGTGCGATGGACGACACGATGACCATGCCGGTCGCGGCCGAGAAGCCACCCACATAGGCGATCAGGGCCAGCGCATTGCGGCCTTCGGCCAATGGCAGGGCCAGCACCATCGAATCGTCGGCGACGCTGCCACCGGTACCAAACAGGGTCACGCCGGCAGTGGCGATCGGCAGCACCATGGCCGAGATCAGCACCAGGTAGCCACCGAACATCCAGCGCGCGCGGCGCACGTCACGCACGTCGCCACACTCGACCACGGCCACATGGAACTGGCGCGGCAGGCAGATGATGGCCAGGAAACTGAGCAGGGTCTGCGAGATGAAGCCGACCGGCGGCAGGCCGGTGAACAGCGTATGCACCGATTCGACCACCGCATCGGTGCGGTTGCTCAGCCACAGGTAGGCGAACACGCCGACGGCCAACATCGCCAGCAGCTTGATCACCGATTCGAAGGCGATCGCCAGCATCATGCCGTGGTGATGCTCGGTGGCATCGACCTGGCGGGTACCGAACAGCGTGGCGAACAGCGCCATCAGCAGCGCCACATACAGTGCCGGATCGGTGAAGAAGCCGGTGGGGCCGGTGTTGCCGGTCAGCACCTGCAGGCTCATCGCCACCGCTTTGTACTGCAGCGCCAGGTACGGAATGATGCCGATCAGCGCGATGATCGCCACCAGCGCTGCCAGCCGCCGCGAGCGGCCGAAGCGCGAGGAGATGAAATCGGCGATGGACACCACGTTCTGGCTGCGCGCGATCAGCGCCAGGCGCTCGATGATGCGCCAGCCGAACAACAGCAGCAGCAGCGGGCCGATGTAGATGGGCAGGTAGCCCACGCCGTTGCGCACGGCGGTGCCGACCGCGCCGTAGAAGGTCCACGACGAGCAGTACACGGCCAACGCCAGGCTGTAGACGACCGGCCGCAACCACGGCCGGTCGGGATACATCGGCCGGCGGTCGCCCCACCAGGCCACGCCGAACAGCAGCGCGGCATAGGCAACCGAGACCAGCAGCAGGATCCAGCTGGAGACCACGCGTTCGCTTCCGTCAGGGTAGGGGCCAGTAGATCATGACCGTTGGTGGGGAGGGTAGGTCAGGACCCATCAGTGCCCACCAACGGTGGGCACCTACCAGGAGCTGGGGTTATTCCGCCGGGACGCCCATTTCCTTCAGCAGCTCGGGCGCCGGGTAGACCTTGGCCAGCAGCCAGCGCAGGTAGCGCATGTCCACGTGCACGGCGCGCTTGTAGCGCGGGTCGAACCACCAGCTGGCGCTGACCGATTCCCAGTTGCTGTCGAAGTTCAGGCCGATCAGTTCGCCCTTGGCGTTCAGCACCGGCGAGCCGGAGTTGCCGCCGGTGGTGTCCAGGTTGGTCAGGAAGTTGACTGTCTGGGTCTTCAGTGCCGGGTCGGCGGTGCTGCCGAAGTCACCCTTGGCGATGGCCGCCAGCAGCGGCTTGGGCGCGTCGAACGGATAGGCGTTGGTGTTCTTCTCGACGATGCCGGCCACGGTGGTCACCGGCGAGTAGGTCACGCCGTCGCGCGGGTGCAGTGCCTCGACCTTGCCGTAGCTGATGCGCAGGGTGCGGTTGGCATCCGGGTACACCGCACGGCCCTGCTTGGCACGCCAGGCGAACAGCGCCTGCATGTAGGCCGGGCGCAGGCGCAGCTGCTCGCCTTCGCGGGTCTTGCTCTCGTTCTCGATGCGCAGCTGCGCGGCCACCAGCGGGCCGGCCACGGCGATCAGCGGGTCGGCGGCCAGCGCCTTGCCTTCGCGCGCAGCGGCGAAGCGCGACAGGCGCTGGGCCTCGTCACCCAGCTGGGTGCCGGCGTACAGGCTGTCCAGGGCGCTGGCCAGCTGCTGCGGGGTACGGCCGAAGGCGCTGTCGAACTCGGCCACGCGCTGTGCGTCCGGCAACTGCTGATAACGGCTCAGCAGGGTAGTCAGCAGCGCCTTCTCGACCGCCGGCGCGTAGCGGCGCTGGACCTGCTTGAGCACGCCTTCGATCATCGCCTGGTCGCGCTGCTGGTAGCCGGTCTCGCGCTGTGCATCCGGCTTGGCCGACTCGATGCGCAGGCGTTCCAGCAGCAGCGCCGAGCGCAGCAGCTGGCTCTGCGCCGCCATCTGCTCCAGCAGCAGGTCGCGCTCGCCCACCGCCGCACCCTGCGACAGGTTGGCCAGCAGCGCCGTGATGTCGCCCTGGTACTTGCGGTCGGTGGCGGCCAGCATCGCCTTCTCATCGGCGGCACGCTGGGCCTTGGCATCGCTGCGCAGCAGGCCTTCCAGTTCGCCGGCAGCACGCTTGCGGTTGTTCTTCAGCGACTGCAGCTGCGAGGCGTAGCGGGTGCGCGCCTGCGCGTCCTTGGCGCTGGCGGCCTCGATGGTGTCGATCATCTGCTGGAACACCGACACGCGGCGCGGCAGCACGGCATCGATCTGGCCGGCGAACTCGGCTGCGGTGCGGTGGCGGTAGGTGATGCCCGGATAGCCAGCCAGCATCGCGTAGTCGCCTTCCTTCGGGCCTTCCACCGACATCTGCAGGTGCGCCGGCGCCTGGTAGGGCACGTTGTCCTTGCTGTAGGCGGCCGGCTTGCCGTCCTTGCCGACGTAGGCACGCAGCAGGGTGAAGTCGCCGGTGTGGCGCGGCCACATGAAGTTGTCGATCTCGTCGCCGTAGTTGCCGATCGCACGCGGCGGCGCGTAGACCAGGCGCACGTCGCTCAGTTCCAGCTGGGCGATGCGGTAGAAGTCGGTGCCGTAGTACATGTTGGCCACCGAGCAGCGCACGCTGCCGTCCTTCTCGCACTCGGCCACGATCTGCTTGCTGGCGGCATCCACCGCATCGAAGTAGGCACGGCCGGTCTTGCCGCGCGCCTGCGCCAGCACCTGGTCGGTGACCTTGTCGAAGCCGACGGTGACCAGCACGCGGAAGTCCGGATTGGCCGGGCGTTCGTCGGCGCGGCCGTTGGCGATGAAGCCGTTGTCGATCAGGTTGTGCTCGGGCGAGCTGTTGTACTGGATCACGCCCATCGCCACGTGGTGGTTGGTCAGCAGCAGGCCATCGGCGGACACGAACGAGCCGGTACCACCGCCGGCACGCACCACCGCGCTCAGCGGCGGCGCAGTGACGTTGGCCAGGTCGGCCGGATTGCCCTTGAAGCCGGCCGCCTGCAGCGGCGTGGCCAGTTCCGGCAGCTGGGTCGGCATCCACATGCCTTCGTCGGCGTGGGCGCCGGCAGCGAGGGTCAGGCCCAGGGCCAGGGCGGTGGGAAGGGCTTTGCGTGGTGACATGAGGCAATCCGGTACGACAGAACAGCCCGGGACCATAGCCGCTGCGGCGGGCAGGGGCAACGGCCGATGGTTGGGGCGGCCTGGGACGGCATCCAGACCAGGATGCTGGCCACCGCTGTCGCGATTGGCTATTTCCTTGTTTGGCTGGGATTGCCACGGTGGGAGCCTCCTTCCGGCGAGACCCTGGCCATGACTCCTCCGTTGCCGATCATTGCGCTGTATGGCGCGTCGAACACCTCGCGCGCCGAGGCAGGTGAATCGCCTTCGCGCACGCGCAGCCACTCGCTGCCCTCGCTGGAGGCGGTGGCCAATGTGCCGACCGTGGTCGGCCCGGCGGCCAGCGGCATGCCCGCCGATCCCGATGTCTACTACCTCAATGGCCGGCCGGTCGCCGATCTGCCCCAGCTGCGGGCGGACGTGGCGCGGCAGCCGGGCAGCGTTCGCCGCTTTGTCGACATGGCCCTGCAGCGCGGCCTGCTCAGCCGCTATCCGGCCTACCGCTCGCCCTCGATCGACACCACAACAGGCTGGCCTGCGCTGGAGTTCCAGCTGGCACTCCCCGAACCTGCAAACGGCAGCGCGACCCTGCATGTGCTGCAGCAGCAAGGGCTGCCCGCTGGCCTTTCCGAAGACAGCAGTTCGGGGCGCTCTGCGCGGAGCGGCTTCGGCTGGCCCTGGAACAACGTCGAGTACGTTGGCCCCGACCACGCCACGCCGGCACGTCATCGCGTGGATTCCGATGTTCCCCCGCATGAAGCCTGCCTGTCGCCCGAGCAGGAAACCGACTGGCGCCTGCAGCTGGACGCCGACGGCAGCATCAGCGTCAACGGCAGCGTCGCAGGCAACATCCATTGCTCCGATCAGGGTGCGCGGGTGCTGCATGACCTGCTGTGCGCGCCGGTCGAGCATCGAGCCGACGCCACCGGGACCCTGCTGCAAACGCTGTCGCGCTACCACGCGCTACTGGTCGAAGCCCATGCCGCCTACCTCGACGAGGGCCTGCCTGCCTCCCAGCGCCTGGACGCGGATGCGTTCCGGCTGCTGTTCCATCGCCAGCAGCTGGCCCATCTGGCCGCGCTGGCAACGGCAAAGGGTGAGAACGACCTGGGGCAAAGACTGCTGGCGCGGCTGCAGGGGCTGCATGGCCAGCTGGTCGATCCACATGAGTACCTGTCGGATCTCACATCATTGAATGGCGCAATCGGCAATGACGTACTGCCGTTCATCGAACATCTGCTGACCCTGCACAGCCCGTTGCAGACCGCGCGCGAGATGTACCTGGCGACGGCCGGCTACATCGGCGCAGGCGATGTGCTGCTGAACGCCGCTGCGTCCATCGAGCAGGCGCACCAGCAGGTGCGCGACGCCCTGGCCGCGCAGGGCCTGCCCACCAGCTGCGCGCAGATGCCGCTGTTCTCCTACCAGCATGCACCGCATGCGCTGCCGCTCCACCTGCAACTGGCACCTGCATCGCCCGCTCAGCAGCAGGCCCGGCGACAGACGCTGGCGCTGCTGATCGACGAACTGGAGCAGATGCGCAGGCGCAGTGCGGAGCGTACCGACGGCCATGTGGTGGCGCGCCTGCTGCTGGAACCCGCCGCTGTGGCCGGCAGCGGCGTGGTCGCACCGGCGCGCGTGCTCAGCTGGTTGCAGCTGGCGCGTGGACTGCACGCACAGGGCGTCGTGCATGCGCTGCCAGCGGAACTGATCCGCTTTGCCCTGTCTGAACTCCAGGACCATCTGCGCCACAACCCGCAGGGCCTGGCACGGGCGCGCCTGATCGACCTGCTGTTGCCCAGCGGCCAACCGTCCTCCTTGCTGGCCAACCTGGATGGCCTGCCGGGCGTGGACTGGGACCAGGCCCGGCTGGCCGGCGCGCATCTGCTGGCGGAAACGCTGAGGGCCAGTGAAATGCTGGAGGCCACCCACACCGGCCACGATCGGCACTGGCGGCTGTTCCAGCTGCGCAGGACGCTGCTCGCCGGACCTTGGGAGCGCTTCCCGCAGCTGCTGCCGAAACGATCCCTGCGCGGTTGGGAACTGCCATTGAACGCCGCTCTACCCGTCTTGCCCGAGGCATCCGCGCAGGGCGCGTCCGGGTGGGTGCAGCTGCTTGAGCATGCGCGCTCGCTGCATGCGTTCGGCCACACGACGGTCCCAGCCCCTGTCTCTGTCCAGGCCCCTGCGGCACCGCAGGCGGCGCATCCGGTCCGTCCTGCACCGCTGGACGCCCACACCGCACCTGCCATGACCGTCTCCCTCGTCCCGCCGCAGGCTCACCGCGGCGGACCGGTGCCACGGCGCACGCGCGCCAACGCACATTCGGCGGGCCAGCTGCATGCGCCGGTCCCCGATCGAATCGTCACACCGCTGCGCCTGGTCACTGCCCTGACCGAAAGCGAGGCGCCGGAGGTACGTCTGGTGCGCAAGGGAACGGTCGATGACATCCGCTACTACGCGCCAGCGGAGCCATTGTCGCCGCCCACCGAGCGCATCCGACTCGGCACCCTGACCGCCGATGAGCAGCGCGCGGCGGAGGATATTTCGTGCCTGCTGCTGGAAGGCGGCCATCAGGAGCCCAATCCCGCCGTTCCGTTGACCGTGGATGCGTTCCTGCAAGCGCGCGCCTCGCTGGGCACGCGCGATGTCAGTACCTACATCCCTGCACCGATCCTGGAGCAGATCCGCGATGATCTGCAGCAGGATCGTCAGGACCGCGGGCTGGTCAATGATGCGTGGAGAGTGATTGAGCGCGATGTAAACCGTGACACCTACTTCATCAATGGCGAACCGATCACAACACCGGCACAGCTGCGCAGCCACCTGGCCGATCAGCCTGACGCGGTGGCCAGCTTCGTGATCCACGCCGCGCATCAGGGGCTGTGGGCACGACATGAGTTCAGCATTCATGGGCAATCCACCGTGTTCGAGGATGCAGTGGACGGTAACCACGGTGCGCTGCTGCTGCCGGTCCGCAACGAGGATCGCAAGGCCTACCGCATTACGCTGCCCAGCACCGAAGGCGGCACGACAGAGATCCACGCCACACGCCACGCCCCCTTGCGCAGTGCGCGTCCCTTCCCCCGCGAGGCCGGCGGCGACGATGGCCCCGCACTGGCCGATTCCGAACTGCATGTAGACCTCACGCTGCGTCTGCAGCCGAGCGGCACGGTTGTGATCGAAGGTCACCACGCCATGCGCCTGCAGTACGCCGACGGGGGGATCAGTTCGCTGCGCGCACTGCTGGACTTGCCTGGGGATGTGGTCCCCGAGCAGCGGATCGGCGCGCTGCAGCGCTATCAGCGATGGCTGCAAGATCAAGGGCATCGGCAGCAGGACGCACTGCCTACAGCGCCGCGACCGGCGTTGCGCGATGCCCCCAGCGAAGCGCTGCTTCGTACTCACCTGCATGACCTAGCCAAGGTCATGCACACGGACGCATCGGCAGTCGCCGACCGGATGCTGGACAGCCTGTTCCAGTTCGACGGAGCCTTGATCGATCCGGAACTCTATCTCCGCCAGCTGTTCAGCACGCACCCCTCGCTCACGGAAATGGAGAAGCGTGCGATCGCCTGGCGTGTGCGGTCTTCGAGTCCCTACGCCACGGCTGTGCAGTTGTACCTGGTCGCCGGCGATCTGGCAGGCCGCCCGGTGATGCGCTTCGCACCGGCCGCGGGCCCGGAGCAGGCCGACGCGAGCATCCAGCGTGCCTTGTCTTCGTGGGATCTGCCGGTCACTCCGAGGCAGGTAGCGGCGTTCGTCCCTCAATGGAATGAACGTGGCCTGCCGCTGCGCCTGCAGCTCGATCCTGATGCGCGCAGCGTGCAGTGCCTGCCCCTGCTGCAGCGTGCCGCCGCCATGGCAAGCGCCATGCACACACAGCATCGGGCCGGTGCATCACTGGCGGAATGGCTGCTGCAGCCGGATGAGTCCAGCGGGCTGACACACGTCAGGGAGCTGCTGAACCTGGCAGTCACCCTGCACGCTGCGGGGGTGCGTACGGCGTTGCCGGATGAGATGGCGCGCTTTGCATTGGCGACGCTGGATGCGGGGCTGCGCATGGCCGCCTGCGGCACGCGGCGGCGTGCGGCCCTCGTCAGATGGCTCTGCGATGAAGTGCAGGATGAACAGCCGCTGCTGCAGTTGCTGGCGCAGCCAGCCGGGCTCGGATGGTCGCAGGCCCGCGCGGCCTGTTCGCACCTGCTGTATGACCTGCTGCATGGTCCTGCACCGCGCGGCGCGGCGGCCTCGCGGGTGGTCGAGGATGTGCCGCCGCGGCTGCTGAGGGCGCTGGATCGCGCGCGCGCGCAGTGGCCCGGGCTGGACCAGGCACTGCCACGCCCCACTCACAACGGGCGCTGGCGCAGCGGCCGGGGCGGGCCCTTGCGCACGCCGCTGCACGTCATTTCGGAGCAGCACGTCGACGAGCACCTGGAGCTGCTGCAACGGCATGCGTGGACCGTGCAGGAGCTGCTGCGGGCATAGACCTGGCGTGCCGAGCCCATGCTCGGCTTCATGGTCCAGAGGCAGCCGGCCAGCGGCCGGCTCTACCCTTGATCGTCATGCAGCCGGCCAGCGGCCGGCTCTACCCCTGACCGTCATGCAGCCGGCCAGCGGCCGGCTCTACCCCTGACCGTCATGCAGCCGGCCAGCGGCCGGCTCTACCCCTGACCGCCATGCAGCCGGCCAGCGGCCGGCTCTACCCTTGACCGCCATGCAGCCGGCCAGCGGCCGGCTCTACCCTTGATCGTCATGCAGCCGGTGCTACTTCTCGCGCCGCCAGTTGATCGAACCGCGGTTTTCCACCGTGCTCGATTCCACTTCCACGTCGAAGCCGCGGCGCAGCAGGTACTTCAGCGTGATCACCGAACCGGCACCGACCAGCGATACGCCGTAACCGACGTACAGCTTGGGCGAGATGTACTTGCCAACACCGATCACCGAACCGCCCAGCGCGCGCGACTGGCTCACGCCGGCATCGTCCAGGCCGAGCTTGGCACCCAGCTGCGAGGCCAGCAGGCCGCTGCCGGCGGACAGTGCTGCCGAGGCCGCGTTGACCTGCTGGGTCTGGTCGCTGCTGGCACCGGTCAGGCTGCGGCCCAGCACCAGGTAAGCCAGCGCTTCGGACTGCGACATCGCCGGATCGGACCACACGTCCGCACGCGGCTGCTGCGCGCGCCCGGTCACGTCGATGCCGGCGGTGACATCACCCACCTTGCGCTCGGCGCGCATGTTGATGCGCGGGTCGGACACCGCGTTGTAGTTCCAGGTGAGGTTGCCGCGGGTGATGGTCAGGTCCTGGCCGTACGCCTTGTAGCGGCCACTCACTTCCAGGCCACCATTGGCGGTCATCTCGCGGCCGGGCTTGGCCCAGACCTGCATCTTGCCGGTCAGTGCGCCCTTCAGGCCGAAGCCGGTCATCTTCACCTTGTCACCCAGGCTGACCACCAGGTCCATGTCCAGCGGCGAGGTGCGCGACTCTTCGGGATCGGCCGGGTCCAGCACCACCACGTCTTCGGATACCGAGGTGCCGCGATCCAGGCGCTCGATGTCGATGTCGGCCTCGGGCACGTGCACGGTGCCGCGCAGCTCCATCGCTGCCTTGGCCAGGGTGAAGTCGAGGTTGGGATTGGCGACGATGCGCAGTTCGCTGGTGTTGGACAGCAGCACGTTCTCGCCGTGGATCTTCAGCTGCAGCGGCTGTGCATCGCCGAACCACGACAGGCCACCATCCACATACAGCGTGCCCTGGCCGGAATTGGCCTGCGCGGTGATCTTGGCCGAACCATCGGGCTGGGCCACGAAGCTGCCCTTGCCCTGGTCGAAGGTCAGGCCCAGCGCCGGGAATTCACCCTTGAAGTTGCTCAGCTGCGCGTCGCCGCCCAGCGACGGCTGCCCCCGTGTGCCGCGCAGGCTGACATGCCCTTCGATCAGGCCGGTCGGGCGCACGATGTCCGGCGAGAACAGCTCCAGCCAGTACAGCCGCGACATGTTGAGGTAAAGCTCGCCGTTCAACGGCGCGCTGGCTTCCCAACCGGTCTGCATCTTGGCATCGACGAAGCCGTTGCCCTGGAAGCCCATGCCCAGGTAGCCCTTGATGCTGGCCGGGGTCATGTCGAGCTTCAGCGAGAACTGGTCGTAGCGCACCAGTTCGCCACGGGTGGCATCGCCCACCGTGATTCGGTTCTCGCCCAGGCGCACGCCGCCTTCCTTGGAACGCACTTCCACATGGCCTTCCCAGGCGTTGCCGCGCGGGCGGATCTGCGCGTCCAGGCTGACATCGCCACGCAGGTAGATGCGGCGGCCGGACTGCGGCGGCAGCCACGGCTGCACCAGCGCCAGCGGCAGCGCATCGCTGCGCACCACCAGGCCTTCGCGCGGCCAGTTGGCCTGTGCACACAGTGCGCCGCTGCTGGCGGCCGCCAGGCAGGTTTCGCTCAGGGTGTAGGTGCTGCCGTTGATCGCGAAGGTGGCCGGCGCACGCAGCGACCAGGCATCGCCCTTCACCGGTGCGATGCGCAGCGCGGCCAGTTCGCCACGCCACTGTGCGCCCTGCTGGCGCACGCTGCCCTGCAGTTCCACCGCGCCCATCTCGTTGCGGGTCTGTGCGGCCAGGCGCAGGTTGGAAACACTGCCCTGCGCATCGATGTTCAGCCGCTCCAGCAGCATGCCGGCGTTGACCTGCTGGCCCTGCACCGCCAGCGTACCGCTGTCGCCGCGCCACGGCAGGTGGCCCTTGATGCTTACGCTCTCGGCGCCGTAGCCATCCCAGTTGAGGTTGTTGCCGACCAGGTCGGCGGTGATGTCCGGCGCATCGCGCGGGCCCTTCACCTGTACCTGGCCACGCAGGCCGCCATCGGCCCCCGGCAGCAGATCGCTCAGCTGCAACGGCTCGAAGCGCGCATCGATGTCGAGGCGATCGCCGACCTTGCCTGAGGCGGTCACCCGGCTGCTGCCCAGCGACAGCTTCAGGTCACCCTGGCCCTGCGCGCCCTGCAGCGCGAACGTGCCCTGCGCATCCAGGTTGCGCTGGCGCAGGACACCCTTCAGCGACGGCAGGTCGACGGTGGCCTCGAGCGTACCGGCGGTACCCGGGGCCGCATTGGCCGGCGGTGGCAGCTGCCGGCCCCTGGAGGCGAGATTGCCGGACAGGCGACCGTTCCAGCCCGGCAGGAAGTAGCCGGGGTCGAAGTCCTTCAGCGTGGCCTTGGCATCCCAGTCCAGCTGCGGTGCCCAGGCCACCTGGCCTTCCACCTGCAGCTGGCCGCCCGGCGTCTGCGCCTGCAGCTGGTGGATCGACGCGGCCTGGTCGTTGCCGCGCACGTCGAAGCGCAGCTGCGCCTTCTGCGCATCACGCTCGACCTCGGCGCGGCCGATCGCGGCCCAGGCCTTCAGGGTACCGGCCAGGCCGAAACGTGCTTCCTTCAGGGTGACCGGTACCGGCACGCTGCCGGCGGTATTCGGGTCCGCCGCCGGTACATAGGTCAGATCATGCGCGACCACCGAGAAGTTGAGCTTCTGCTGGTCTTCCTGGCTGAAATCGGCGGTGCCTTCCAGGCGCGCTTCGCCGCCCAGGCCCTTGACCAGCAGCGGCGAGACCTTCAGCACCTGGTCCTGCAGCGACACCACCGACGGCGCCAGCTCCAGCTCCTGGTCGCCCTGCTTCACCCTGCCGCGCAGGTTGGCGTTGCCACCCTTGCCGGCGGCGGTGAAATCCAGCGCCAGCGGCGCGATCGCCGAGCCCGCCAGGGCCGGCGACAGCAGCGCCAGATCCAGTTCGTCACTGCGGATGCTGGCATTCCAGCTTGGATCGGTGCGGCCATCGAACACCAGCGTGGCGTGCAGCGGCTTCGGCGCACGCCCGGCCACCGCCACTTCCATGTGCGACAGGTCACCACGCGCGACCAGGCCGACGGTGGCCGCGGTGCGGCCACGCGGGGCCGGCAGCACCGCGGTGACGGTCACGTCGGTGTCGTAGTCCTTGGCCGGGATGTAGCGGCCCTGGGCGGTGAAGTTGCCCATGTCGCTGTCCACGACGAGCGTGTGCGCCTGGAACTCGCCATTGGCGATCTCGATGCCACCGCGCACGCGGCTGATGTCGATCACCGGTTCGTTGGCCTGGCTGATGCGGAAGCCATCAATGGCGATGGCATCGGCCTGGATCGCCAGCGGCATCTCGATCTGCGGCAGCGAATCGGGCCACGACGGCAGCTTGAACGGTTCGTCGCTCTTGGCCAGGTTGAGCGTGGCGTTGGTCAGTTCCAGCTTGTCCAGCAGCAGCTTGCGGCCCAGCAGCGGACGCAGGTCCGGCTCCAGGTGCGCACGCTCGGCGTGGAAATGGATGTCGTTGTAGCGGAAGTCGACGTTGTACAGGGTCAGCGGGCCGGCCACCGGGCCGTCCACCTTGTCCCAGGTGAAACTGGCGCCGACCGGCAGGCGCGCCACCACCTGTGCCAGCAGCACATCGCGGCCGGCCACGGTCTGCAGCAGCCAGTACACCGCCAGCAGGGCCAGCAGCACCAGGCCGACCACGCCGGCGCCGGACCAGGCCCAGAAGCGGCGGCGACGGTAGAAACGCACGCGTGGCGGCGTGTTCGGGTTCGGGTTCGGGGTCGGTGCGGGCGTGCTCACAGGTCCGCTCCGATGTTCAGGTACAGCTGGAACTGCGAATCCGGGTTGTTCAGGCCGTGCGCCACGTCGATGCGCACCGGGCCCACCGGCGATTTCCAGCGCACGCCGAAGCCGACACCGGTATGCAGGTCGATGGTGTTGTCGAAGGCGCTGCCGGTGTCGACGAACACCGCCGCACCCCAGGGGCCGCCGTTGAAGTAGTGCTCGTACTCGGCCGAGCCGATCACC
Organism: uncultured Stenotrophomonas sp.; assembly: GCF_945952405.1. Taxonomy (GTDB): domain Bacteria; phylum Pseudomonadota; class Gammaproteobacteria; order Xanthomonadales; family Xanthomonadaceae; genus Stenotrophomonas. The sequence continues at coordinate 78,992 of NZ_CAMFIA010000017.1, forward strand.
AGGTTCTTGGCGCCCAGCGCGTACTTGTCCGGTGCCGGGGTGCGCGGGCCCACCTCGCGGTAGGCGTAGCCACGGATGCTGCGGTCGCCACCGGCGAAGTAGCGCAGGCTCGGCGGCATCGCCACCAGGTCACTGGTCCAGGTGGTGCCACCCTCGCCGCGCAGGATCAGGCGGTTGCTCTCGCCCACCGGGATGTACCAGCGCAGCACCGCATTGGCCTGCACGAAGCTGGTGTCCGAACCGGCGCCTTCGACGCCGGCGCGCATGGTTGCGGTACCGCTGATGCCCTTGCGCGGGAACATCGTGTCGTCGACGTTGACGTAGTCCGCAACCATCTGCGGATAGACCAGGGTCGAGGTGTTGTAGACCGCGCCGGTGAACTCGGTACCGGAGGCGTAGCGCCAGCGCTCGCGCAGCCCGTTGATCGAGGCGATCGCGGTCCAGTGCTCGTTGATCTCGCCACTGCGGCTGGCGATCAGCTTGAAGTTGCGCAGGTCGATGTAGTCGGTCTGCTCGTCGTACGCGCTGGCGGCGAAGGTGTACCAGCCATCGAGCCAGTTGAAGGCCGGAATGCGGTAACTGGTGACCACGCTCTTGCGCTTCTGCGCATAGTCCAGCTGCGTGTTCATCTTGTGCCCGCGGTTGTTCAGGAACCGCCGCTCGATGCCGCCGCGCACACCCGGGCCACTCTCGCTGCCGTAGCTCAGACCCGCGGTGTAGATCGTGCGCTTGGCCCGGGTCAGCTTCACATCCACCGGCACGTCGCCGTTGTCATCGGCCTGGTCGGGCCGCGGCTGGATGTCGATCACGCTGAAGTAGTCCAGCTTGGTCAGCGACTGCCGCAGCCGGTCCAGCTTGCCCTCGTGGTAGTAGCTGCCCTGCTCCCAGTACACCAGCGGGTCGAACAGCTTGTCGACGAAGTAATCCTGCTCGAAGCGCACCGGGCCCATGTTGTAGCGGCGGCCGCTGTCCCAGGTCAGGTCGATGTCGGCCGCATTGTCGGCGCGGGTGATCTGCACCTGGCGCTGGGTGTAGTCGGCGTCGAAATAGCCACGCTCGGCCAGGCGACGGGTGATGGTGATCTTGCTGGCTTCGTACTGGGTATGCACGAAACGCTGGCCCTTGCGCGGCTTGAACGCGGCCAGGTCATCCTGCAGGTACTGGTCGTAGATCGCCGGGCCGGTGATGTCGATGTGCTCGCGGCGTACGGTGACCGGGGTGCCCTTGTCGACGTGGATCAGCACGCGCACGTGCTCGTCCTCGCGCGGCGCCTCGACCTTGATGACCGGGTTGTAGTAGCCGAACGGCTCCAGCGCCTGGCGGGTCTGCCGCTCGGCCTGCGACAGCAGGTACTCCAGGCGCGATTCGCCCTGTTCCTTGCCGATCGTGTCGTACAGGGACAGCGATTCCTGGATGTTCTCGATGATTGCGGCGTCGTCGCCCTTGTCCAATCCCTTGATGTCCACCTTGTCGATGGTGCCGCGCGCGTGGGCCACGGAGGTGGCGGCCAGCGACAGGACCATCAGCGGCAGGGCGTATTTCTTTGGCTGCATGCGGCACAGCATACCGACCGAAGGTGACGATGCGACATGCATCACGTCATTCGGGATCGGTTGTTAAGTGGCGGTCAAAATACGCGCCTTTGTGGCGATCGTCGTGATTGCAGGCGCGGATGCCGGCATCGTGCGCGATGCCGGCAATGACCCCGATGGACATCCACCGTCGCTGATCCGGTCGTGCCGGCCCCCACAGACCGAACCGATGCGCGGTGGCAATGCCGGCCAGCGGCCGGCACTACCCGTACCCGTAGATCCCCGCCATGCGTGGATGGCAGGTACCGATCAGCTCGACAGATGCTCGATCGCCGCGACCTTGCCCAGGCGCTCGCCCAGCATCGTCAACAGCGCCAGGCGGTTGCCGCGCAGCGCCGGATCCTCGGCATTGACCATCACACCGTCGAAGAACGCATCAACCTGCGGACGCAGGCGCGCCAGACGCGCCAGCACCGCCACGTAATCCTTGTGCTGCAGGCTGGCGCCGGTGTCGTCGATGGCCGCGGTGACCGCTTCGGCCAGCGCGCGCTCGGCGTCTTCCTGCAACAGCGCCGGGTCGATCTGGGCCGGAATGTCGCCTTCAGCCTTACGGAGGATGTTGCGGATGCGCTTGTTGGCCGCAGCCAGCGCCTCGGCTTCCGGCAGCGCGGCGAAGGTGCCGATCGCGTCCAGGCGGCGGTCGAAGTCGTACAGCGAGGCCGGCTTCAGCTCGGCCACGGCGTTGAAGTGCGTGGCCGGCACGCCCTTGTCGCCGTAATAGCCCTTCAGGCGGTCGAGGATGAAGTCGTACAGCTCGCCGACATCAGCCTGCACGTTGCGCGCCGCCAGGCCGGCGTTGGCGCTGGCCAGCAGCGCGCGCAGGTCCAGCTCGAAGCCGCTTTCGATGATCGTGCGGGCCAGGCCGAGCGCGTTGCGGCGCAGGGCGAACGGGTCCTTGTTGCCGGTCGGCTTCAGGCCCGCGGCGAAGCCACCGGCCAGCGTGTCCACGCGTTCAGCAATAGCCAGCACCTTGCCCAGCGGCGACAGCGCGATGTCGTCACCGCCGAAACGCGGCTGGTAGGCCTCGTCGATGGCCAGCGCCACCTCCGCCGATTCCCCCCCGGCCACGGCGTAGTGGCGGCCGGCGATGCCCTGCAGTTCCGGGAATTCATTGACCATGCGCGACTGCAGGTCGTTCTTGGCCAGTTCGGCGGCACGGCGGGCCTGCGCCGGATCGGCGCCGACCTGTGCTGCGATCACCGCCGCCAGCGCCGCCACGCGCGCCACCTTGTCGGCCACGCTGCCCAGCTTGGCCTGGTAGGTCACCGTCTTCAGGCCGTCGCCCATCGACGCCAGGCCCTGCTTGAGGTCTTCGTCGAAGAAGAACTTGGCATCGGCGAAACGCGGACGGATCACGCGCTCGTAGCCCTTGGCCACTTCGGCCACGTCCTTCGATTCGATGTTGGCGATGCCGATGAACTTCTCGGTCAGGGTGCCGGCGGCATCCAGCACCGGGAAGAACTTCTGGTTGATCTCCATGGTCTCGATCAGCGCTTCCTGCGGCACCGCCAGGAACGCGCGCTCGAAGCTGCACAGCACCGCCGACGGCCACTCGACCAGGTTCACCACCTGCTCCAGGTTGTCCTCGGTGATGCGGGCGCTGCCACCGGCCTTGGCCGCGGCGGCCTCGACCTCGGCAACGATGCGCGCGCGGCGCTCGCTCGGGTCGACCAGCACGAAGGCGGCGCGCAGGGCTTCCACGTAGTCCTGCGGCTGGTCCAGCGACACGGCCTGGTCGTGGTGGAAGCGGTGGCCACGGCTGACCCGGCCAGCCTGCAGGCCGAACAGCTCGGCCTCGACCACGTTGCCACCGTGCAGCAGCACCAGCCAGTGCGCCGGGCGCGCGAAGCCCCACGCATGGTCACCCCAGCGCATCGGCTTGGGGATCGGCATCGCGGCGATCGCCTCGCGCAGGATCTCCGGCAGCAGGCTGGCGGTGCTCGCGCCCGGCGTCACCGCACGGTGCACGAAGCGCTCACCCTTGTTGTCGCTGGTCTTCTCCAGCGCGGTCCAGTCGATCCCGGCCTTGGCGGCAAAGCCCTGCAGGGCCTTGGTCGGCTGGCCTTCGGCGTCCAGCGCGATGTTCAGGTACGGGCCCAGCACTTCGCTGTGCTGTTCCGGCTGTTCCAGGCCCACGCCCGGCAGCAGCACGGCCAGGCGGCGCGGGGTCGACAGCGGGCGGGCATCGCCCAGTTCCAGCGCGACGCCGCGCTTGCGCAGGCCTTCGACGACACCGTCGAAGAACGCCTGGGCCAGGCCCGGCAGCGCCTTGACCGGCAGCTCTTCGGTGCCCAGTTCGATCAGCAGGGGAGACAGTTGGCTCATCGTTTCAATCCAGTGGTGGGGGCGCAGCGCGTGACGCGTCCGGCGCCCCGGAGTAAGGGGAGAGCGGCGGTCAGGCCTTCTTCGCGCCCGGGAAGCCCAGCTTTTCGCGCTGCTCGTAGTACGCCTTGGCCACGGCCTGGGCCAGCGCGCGCACGCGCAGGATGTAGCGCTGGCGCTCGGTCACGCTGATCGCACGGCGCGCATCGAGCAGGTTGAAGGTGTGGCTGGCCTTCATCACCTGTTCGTAGGCCGGCAGCGGCAGCCCCACTTCGACCAGCTTCTGCGCTTCGCGCTCGCAGGCATCGAAGCGGTGGAACAGTTCTTCCACGTCGGCGTATTCGAAGTTGTAGGTGCTCTGCTCCACCTCGTTCTGGTGGTAGACATCGCCGTAGGTCACCGGCTGGCCATCCGGACCGTAGGTCCAGACCAGGTCGTAGACGTTGTCGCAGTTCTGCAGGTACATGCACAGGCGCTCGAGACCGTAGGTGATCTCGCCCAGCACCGGGCGGCACTCCAGGCCACCGGCCTGCTGGAAGTAGGTGAACTGGGTCACTTCCATGCCGTTGAGCCAGACTTCCCAGCCCAGGCCCC
>NZ_CAMFIA010000018.1 GCF_945952405.1 uncultured Stenotrophomonas sp.
AACCGCTGACCTCCTGCATGCCATGCAGGCGCTCTCCCAGCTGAGCTATGGCCCCGTGTTACCGAGCCGCCTATCATACCTGCGTGTTCACGTTTGTGGAAGCTTTTTTTAAACTTTTTTCGTTCCGGTTCAACCGAGGCCACGAGGGCAGGGGAAACCGCAACGCCACAACCTGAATGCCGGTCGGCGGTGAACAAAAAAGACCCGGTTATCGGCCGGGTCCTTGTTGTTCGTGATGAGTGGCGTCCCCACGGGGATTCGAACCCCGGTCGCCACCGTGAAAGGGTGATGTCCTAGGCCTCTAGACGATGGGGACGCACGAAAAACTTCAAGTTGTAGAACCTTCGACGGCCTAATGTCGAAAGTGGTGGAGCCAAGCGGGATCGAACCGCTGACCTCCTGCATGCCATGCAGGCGCTCTCCCAGCTGAGCTATGGCCCCACGTCGCTGAGGAGCGAAATAATAGCCTTGCCCCAGGGGGTTGGCAAGCATTTGTTGCACTTTTCTTCACGTGTAGTGCGAAGCCCTGTTCTGGCCTCGGTGGCTACGCGTTGTCGCCGGTCAGGGCCGCCAGGATCGGGCATTGGTCCAGCGCGCCATGTCCGGGGCAGGCATCGACCAGCTGCGAAAGCGCGTTGTGCATGCGCTGCAGTTCGGTCATCCGCTGTGCGATGTCCTGCAATCGGGCCTGGGCGGTGTCGCGCACGCTGCCCATGTCCTGCGGGGGGCGATCACTGAGCGCGAGCAGTTCGCCGATTTCCTCCAGGCTGAAGCCCAGGGCCTTGGCGCGGCGGATGAAACGCAGTCGGCGCAGGTCCGGCTCGCCAAAGATGCGGTAGCCGCCGGGCGAGCGTGCCGCTGTCGGCAGCAGCTGCTGCCGTTCGTAGTAGCGGACCGTATCGATCGGCACGCCGGCCTGGCGGGCCAATTGTCCAATGTTCATGGCGGATTCCTGCGGAGGCTGCCGTCCATTGTGAAGCCTTGAGTCTGGTCGAGAGTCAAGGCTTCGCTCGACAGGCGTATTCAGTGCACTTTGCAACTTTCTTCATAGCCCCGCCGCTGGCCCAGTTCCTACCCTTCGCTTGAACCGGCCGTTCGATGGCCCGCAACGAACCGAGGAGGTGGACTGTGGATGGAATCAGCAACGAAGGATTCGTCGAGGTCGCGGTGGTCGAGTATCCGGGAGGCGACCCTTCGGCCGCGTCGGTGCTGGCCGAGATGGCGCATGTCGCCAACCGCGTTGCGGCGCAGCAGCGTCGACCGTGCAAGCATGTTCTGGTCACGCGCTGGATCGTCCCTGCCAGCCAGACCGGCGTGCATCGCATTGCCGGTGCGGAGATGCTCGATGCTGCCATTCCCGCGGTGATCGCCCTCCCCGGACAGATCAGCAGCGGGATCTGCCTGCGTACCGAGGAAGTCCTGCTGGACTGGCTGCGTGCCCACTATGACGGTGGCAGCCTGCTGGCGGCCGCCAGTGACGGCGTGGGCGTGCTGGCGCGTGCGGGGCTGCTGGTCGGGCGCACGATAAGCGGGCCGGATCTCGGGCGCCACCCGGGATTGAAGGCCCATTCAATGAGCTGGGTGCCCAGTGAGCGTGCGCTGGTCGATGACGGCGATCTGTTGACGGTCAGCGGAACGCAGGCCTGGCGCTTCCTCGGCCTGCGGTTGTTGCATCGTCTGCATGGGCAGGGCGTGGCGAGCGCCGTCGCGCAACAGCTGGGAATCGCCGTGCCTCCGGGAGTCCAGCAGGATCTGGAGCGGTTCAGTGCCAACTTCGCGCACGGTGACCGCGACGTATTGAAGGCGCAGCGCTGGCTGCACACCACGGCGGCACGAGGTGCCACCCTGGCCGGCATCTGCGGGGTGTCCGGGCTGGAGCCGCGCACGCTGCAGCGACGCTTCCTGCGCGCCACCGGCCTGCGCCCGATCGAGTACTGCCAGCGCCTGCGCGTTGCCAAGGCGCAGACCCTGCTGCAGCAGGGCGCCGGCATCGATGAGGTGGCCAGCGGCGTGGGCTATGCCGATCAGAGCGCATTCCGGCGCCTGTTCCTTCGTATCGTGGGCATGACGCCGGCCAACTATCGTCGCCACATCAACAGCAAGCGACGCGAACGGCCACTGATGCCCTCGGTGGCTGGCAGCCTGCGTGGGCTGCAGGCACCGGCGGGTGTACCGCTGGGACGTAATGCGGCCTGACACCCGCGGCGCTTGCAAGCTGGGCGCGAGGCTTCGACCATGCAGGCACTGAACGATTGAACAGGTGGGCGGATGTCGAGTGTCGGGCCGGTACCGATGCCGGTGGTGTTGATTCTCGCGTGCATGCTGCTGGCGATGGCGGTGGCCCGACTGTGGCCGAGCGGCAAGGAGGACATGCCGCTGCCCTCCGCAGCAAGCATGGTGTTGGACATGGTGCTGATCGGCCTGCTGTGCGGTCGGATCAGCTTTGTCGTGCTGAACTTCACGCTTTACCGTGAGGCACCCTGGGGCATTCTGCAGATCGCGGATGGCGGCTATCACGTGGCGGTGGTGCTGCTGTCTGGACTGGCCTGGGGCGTGTGGCGCCTGCGGCAGTGGCGTCCGTTGCGCGCGCGAGTGCTGACCGCCGCACTGGTCGGCGTGCTGTGCTGGGCCGGGTGTGGCCAGCTGCTCTCGGCCTGGCAGGAGCGGCAGATGCCACTGCCGGCGCTGCAGGTGGCCGATCTCCAGGGGGGCAGGGTCGATCTGCAGCAATTCCGGGGCAGGCCTCTGGTGCTGAATCTGTGGGCCACCTGGTGCGGACCATGCCGCCGTGAGATGCCGGTGCTGGCAACGGCACAGCGGACACATGCCGACGTCCATTTCGTGTTCCTCAACCAGGGCGAAACCCTGGCCGAGGTGCAGGGTTTCCTGGCCAGTGAACGGCTGAAGCTCGGCAATGTCCTGCTGGACGAAGAGGCCGCTGCTTCAACCGTGCTGGGGGTGCAGGCCTATCCATCGACATTGTTGTTCGATGCTGAAGGGCGCCTGCGTGAACTGCATCTGGGTGAGCTGACCGCAGCCGGTCTTGAACACAAACTGCGCCGGCTGCGGTAGCCTGCGCGGGCATCTCACTACGGAGTTCCCATGTTGTCGACTTCCCTGCGCACTGCTCCGGCGGTGCTGTTGCTGCCGGTCATGCTGGCATTGGCCGCCTGCAGCCAGGCACAGACGCCGCCAGGCAAGCCCGCCCCGGCAGCGAGCGCTGCGGCCCCGGCCAGCAAGGGTGACCGCCCGGCCGTGCTGAAGGGCATCGAGAAGCACGGCTTCGAGGTCGTTGCCGAGTTCGACGCGCCCGGTGGCCTGCGTGGCTTCGCAGGCGTGGTGGGTGGCCAGCAGCCGGCGGCGGCCTACGTGACCGCCGATGGCAAGCACGTGCTGGTGGGCAGCCTGTTCGATGCCGAAGGCAATGACGTGGCCGCCGAAGCGGTGGAGAAGCTGGTTGCCGCGCCGATGTCGGCCAAGATGTGGACCAAGCTGGAAACCAGCGCCTGGGTGCGTGATGGCAAGGCCGATGCGCCACGCGTGGTCTACACCTTCAGTGATGCCAACTGCCCGTACTGCCACAAGTTCTGGGAAGCGGCGCGGCCATGGGTCGACGCCGGCAAGGTGCAGCTGCGCCACATCATGGTCGGCGTGATCCGCGAGGACAGCCCGGCCAAGGCGGCGGCGATCCTGTCCGCGCGTGACCCGAGTGCGGCGCTGCTGGAGAACGAACACCAGTTCGACCGTGGCGGCATCAAGGCGCTGCCGAACATCAGCCGCGAGATCGCCGGCAAGCTCGATGCCAACCAGGTGCTGATGCTTGAAATGGGCTTCCAGGGGACGCCGGGCATCCTGTTCCAGGATGCACAGGGCCAGGTGCAGCGCCGTGCCGGCCTGCCGCAGGGCGCAGACCTGCAGACGGTACTGGGTCCGCGCTGACCCAGCCATTGTTGATGACCCGCAGGCCCGCATGGCGACATGCGGGCCTGCTGCATTCTGCGCTTGGGCCCGCTACAGCGCCCCGCGCATCTGCTGTTCGTCGTCACGTCTGAATCGTGACTGACATCAAGCATCGCGCCTTGATTCCAATCAAGGCCAAAAACGACAGGTCAACTAGGCTGTGACGCATGCAGTACAGCGTCAATGCGCCATGGATGTCGCGCTCGCCAGGCCCTGATCGGGGTCGATGGGCTCAGCCATTCACGACACTCTCACTCCGCGCTTGTTACCCAGACCGCTGCGGTCGCCACCTCTCTGGCAGCGCGGCCTTGATGGCGTCGACATCGGTGCGGGCGGGGCAGTGTCATCGTCCTGTTGCCTGCAACGTGCAGACTGGCCGGTGTCGTCGACGCAGTACCCGCATTTCCAGCAACGGCAACGCGAGGCCGGGGTGGCGCATGCGTGCATCCCGACCACGCGATCCAGGTGTTCGTCCAGGGAGGATGCAATGCGCGTGGCGGTACTGAGTCTGGCCTGCTTGACCGCGTTGGCGATCACGCCGGCGTATGCGCAGCAGGAGGGGCAGGACGACGCGCAGGCGCTGCGCCGTGAGATCGCGGCCATGCGTCAGGCACTGGAGGGCATGCAGCAGCGCCTGGATCGGCTTGAACAGCGTGATGGCGCGGGCGTCGCTGCCACCGTGCAGGCGCCTGCGCCAATGGCCGCGGCTGCCAGCGCTGCCAACCTGCTGCATCCCACCCAGGTGCCGGGTGTGGCGCAGCCGGTGCTGCCACAGCGCGAATCGGTGGCCGATCCCTCCACCGCCGCCTCACGACCGGACAGCGCAGCCGGCCCGACCGATCCCGACCTGAAGGGGTTCTTCGCCATTCCCGGCACCGATACGGTGATCCGCATCGGCGGCTATGCCAAGCTTGATGCCATCGCCGATTCGCGCGCAGCGGGCGACGAGGACCAGTTCATCCCATCGTCGATGCCGGTGGCGGGCAGCCATCGCGACGTATCCAATTTCAACATCCATGCGAAGCAGACCCGCTTCAGTTTCGAGGCGCGGCGCCCGACCACGCATGGCAACCTGCGCTTCTACCTGGAGAACGACTTCTTCGGCAGCAGCGACGGCTACGCGTTCCGCCTGCGCCATGCCTATGGCCAGCTCGGCAATACCTACGCCGGCTACGGCTACTCCAGCTTCATGGACCCGGACAGCCTGCCCGATACATTGGACTTCGCCGGTCCCGGCGGAGCCGGCTACCTGCTGGTGGCGGGCATCCACCACAGCTTTGCGATGGGCAAGGGCAACACCCTGACGGTGGCGGCGGAAGATCCGAAGACCGAACTCGCCGGCGCCAGCGAGGCGCGGGTGGCGGTCAACCGCCTGCCCGATGTAACCGTGACCGCGCGCATGGAGCGCGACTGGGGCCACCTGCAGCTGGGCGCGGTGGCACGCAGCCTGGCCTATGACGGTGACGGCGAGCGCGACCGGCGCATGGCCGGTGGCCTGCAGCTGAGCGGCTCGGCGTCGGTCGGTGAGCGCGACCTGCTGCTGTTCGGTGCACTTGGCGGACGCGGCCTCAGCCGTTACACCGCCGACCTGACCGGCTCCGGGCTGGACGCGGTGGTGGATGTGGACGGGCACCTGGATGCACTGGACCTGCACGGTGGTTTCGTCGGCTACACCCACTACTGGTCCGAACTGTGGCGCTCCAACCTGATCTTCGGCCAGTTGACCCTGGAGCGGAACGCCGCACTGGCGGCCGATGCATTCCGGCAGAGCCGTTACGGCGTGTTCAACCTGATCTGGAGCCCGGCACCGTCGTGGACGATGGGCATGGAGCTGCTGTACGGCCGCCTGCAGCAGCAGGGTGGCGCGCGCGGCGACACGGTCCGGGTGCAGGGCAGCCTGCAATACAACTTCATCAAGTAACCGCCAGCGGTCGTACGCCAGCGTAACCCGTCCCCACGCCCGCTCGCACCGGGCCCATGCCAGTACAGGAGATTGTCATGGCAGAAGCAAAGAAAATCGGGGTGGTGGGAGCCACCTTCCTCGTCGCCGGCAACATGATGGGCTCGGGCGTGTTCCTGCTGCCTTCCAGCCTTGCCAAGATCGGTACCGCCTCGATCTGGGGCTGGCTGATCACCACCGCCGGTGCCCTGCTGCTGGCGTTCGTGTTCGCCAAACTGGGCAAGCTGGCGCCCAAGGCCGGTGGTCCCTACGCGTATGCGCGTGACTGGTTCGGGCCGTACATGGGCTTCCAGACCAACACCATCTACTGGTTCGCCAACTGGATCGGCAATGTCGCCATTCCGATCGCGGCGGTGGGCTACTTCAGCTACTTCTTCCCGATCCTGTCCGAACCGCTGGTGCGCTGCATCGCGGTGCTGGTGCTGGTGTGGGCACTCAGCTTCGCCAACATGATCGGCCCGGCCTTCGTCAGCCGGGTGCAGACGGTCACCACCAGCTTCGCACTGGTACCCATCCTGGGCATCGCCATCTTCGGCTGGTTCTTCTTCGATGCCGATATCTTCAAGGGTGCCTACAACGTGTCGGGTGAATCCAACTTCGGCGCGATCTCCAGCGCTGCGGCACTCACCCTGTGGGCCTTCATCGGTGTCGAATCGGCCTCGGTGACCGCCGGCGTGGTCGAAAACCCGGAAAAGAACGTGGCCCGCGCCACCCTGGCCGGCGTGTTCCTGGCCGCCATCGCCTACATCGCCAGTTCCTCGGTGATCATGGGCATGGTGCCGAATGCGGAACTGCAGGTGTCCGACGCGCCGTTCGCGCTGGCCGCGGCCAAGGCCGTCGGTGGCTGGGGCGGGGCGCTGGTGAGCCTGTGCGCCTTCGTCGGTGCCGCCGGTTCGCTGGGCGGCTGGATCCTGCTGACCGCGCAGAGCGCCAAGGCGGCATCCGATGACGGACTGTTCCCGAGCATCTTCAGCAAGACCAACAAGGATGACGTACCGGTCAAGGGCGTGCTGATCGTGGCGGTGCTGATGACCCTGGCGGTGCTGGTCACCTCCACCTCGGAGACCGCGTCGGCACAGTTCGACGTGATCACCTCGGCGGCGGTGGTGCTGACCCTGCTGCCCTACATCTACTCGTGCGTGGCCTGCTACTTCGTGGTCGAGCGCTCGCACACCCTGGTCCACACCGGTGCGTTCTGGACGCTGACCAGCCTGACCGTCGTGTACTGCCTGTGGGCGATCTACGGCTCGTCGGGAAGCATCGTGCAGTACGCCTTCCTGTTTGTGCTGTTCATCACCGTGTTCTATCCCTTCTTCAGCGAGGAGCGCCGCCAGCAGCGGCAGCGCGCCCGCGAGGCATCGGCCATCAGCGCCAGCGCCCAGCGTTCCTGAGTTAGTCAAGGAGAATCAACGTGTACTTCAAGTCCCTGGATTACCCGGTCATTGTCATCGACAACGACTACGAGTCGCCGCGCATCGGTGGCATCCTGATCCGCGCCCTGGTGGAAGAGCTGCGCAGCAACGACCAGCGCGTGCTGTGCGGCCTGAACCTGGACGATGCCCGCGCCGGCGCCCGCACCTACGTGGCGGCCTCGGCGGTGCTGATCTCGATCGACGGCAGCGAAGAGGTGGATGGCGAGTTCCAGCGCCTGACCGCGTTCCTGCGCGAGCAGAGCGCGCGCAGGGCCAACCTGCCGGTGTTCCTGTACGGTGAGCGCCGCACCATCGAGAAGGTGCCGAGCAAGCTGCTCAAGTACATCCACGGCTTCATCTTCCTGTTCGAAGATACCAAGAGCTTCATTTCGCGGCAGGTGATGCGCGCGGCCGAAGACTACATGAAGAACCTGCTGCCGCCGTTCTTCAAGGCACTGATCCATCATGCGGCCGAGTCGAACTATTCGTGGCATACGCCGGGCCATGCCGGCGGCGTGGCGTTCACCAAGTCGCCTGTCGGCCGCGCATTCCATCAGTTCTACGGCGAGAACACCCTGCGCAGTGACCTGTCGATCTCGGTGCCGGAGCTGGGTTCGCTGCTCGACCATACCGGCCCGATCAAGGATGCCGAGGAAGAGGCGGCGCGCAACTTCGGTGCCGACCATACCTTCTTCGTCACCAACGGCACCTCCACCGCCAACAAGATCGTCTGGCACGGCACGGTGGCGCGCGGCGACGTGGTGTTCGTCGACCGCAACTGCCACAAGTCGTTGCTGCATGCGTTGATCATGACCGGCGCGGTGCCGGTGTACTTCACCCCCAGCCGCAATGCGCATGGCATCATCGGCCCGATCAGCCTGGACCAGTTCACGCCGGAATCGCTGCAGCAGCGCATCGCCGCCAATCCGCTGGCCAGCCAGGCCTACAAGGCCGGTTCCAAGCCGCGCATCGCGGTGGTCACCAATTCGACCTACGACGGCCTGTGCTACAACGCCGAGAAGATCGCCGATGAGATCGGCAGTGCGGTCGATTTCCTGCATTTCGACGAAGCCTGGTACGCCTACGCCGCGTTCCATCCGTTCTACGAGAACCACTACGGCATGGCCAAGGGCAAGCCGCGTGAGCAGGATGCGATCATCTTCACCACGCACTCCACCCACAAGCTGCTGGCCGCGTTCTCGCAGGCATCGATGATCCACGTGCGCAACTCGGCGCAGCGCAACCTGGATGCCGAGCGTTTCAATGAGTCGTTCATGATGCATACCTCGACCAGCCCGCACTACGGGGTGATCGCGGCGTGCGACGTGGCCTCGAAGATGATGGAGGGCGACGCCGGACGCTCGCTGGTGCAGGAAATGCATGACGAGGCGATCGCCTTCCGTCGCGCGATGCTGCATGTCCGCGACGACCTGGGGCGCGACGACTGGTGGTTCAGCGTGTGGCAGCCGACCCAGGTCGAGCGCAGCCTGGACAAGGGCGATACGCCGGCGCCGCTGGTGGCCAAGCGCGAGGAATGGTACCTGCAGCCGGATGCGCACTGGCACGGCTTCGAGAACCTGGTCGATGACTACGTGCTGATCGACCCGATCAAGGTCACCCTGCTCACCCCGGGCCTGGCAATGGACGGCAGCATGGGCAAGCTGGGCATCCCGGCGGCGGTGCTGAGCAAGTTCCTGTGGGGCCGCGGCATCACCGTGGAGAAGACCAACCTGTACTCGGTGCTGTTCCTGTTCTCGATGGGCATCACCAAGGGCAAGTGGAGCACCCTGGTCACCGAACTGATGGCGTTCAAGGAGCTGTACGACCGCAATGCCCCGCTGAGCCAGGCGCTGCCGACGCTGGCGGCCGATTATCCGAACGCCTACGCCGGCTGGGGCCTGCGTGACCTGTGCGATGCGCTGCATGCATTCAACCAGGAGTTCGCCGTGGCCAAGGTGATGCGCGAGATGTACGTGGACCTGCCGACGCCGGTGATGACCCCGGCCGATGCCTATAACCATCTGGTGAAGGGCGAGATCGAGCGGGTCGACATCGAGCAGCTCAGTGGCCGCGTTGCCGCGACCATGCTGGTGCCGTATCCGCCGGGCATCCCGACCATCATGCCGGGTGAGCGCTTTGGCGACAGCGACGAGCCGATCATCCAGTCGCTGCGCATCGCCCGCGAGCAGAATGCCCGTTTCCCGGGCTTCGAGTCGGACGTGCACGGGTTGATCATCGAGCACGATGGCGAGGTGCCGTCGTACAAGGTGGAGGTACTGAAGGCCTGACCCGTAACGGTCGGCCCTTCAGCGAACGATGGATACCGCGCGCGAGCAACGCATCCTCACGTTCTCGATCGGGGTGACCATCGCGGTCAGCGCGGTCGGCTTCATCGGTGGCCTGCTGGTGGGATCGCAGGCCATCCTGTTTGATGGCGTGTACAGCCTGGTCGATGTGGCCCTGACCCTGGTCTCGTTGTCGGTGCTGAGGCTGGTGGCGCGGGAGCAGAGCCCGCGCTTCCAGTATGGCTACTGGCACCTGGAACCGATGGTCGAGGCGCTTGGCGGGGTGATCCTGTCGCTGGCCTGCGTCTATGCGCTGGCCAACGCGGTGATCGGCCTGACCACCGGCGGGCACGAGGTGAAATTCGGGCCTGCGCTGTGGTGGGCGGCGTTGCTGAGTGCCAGCAACCTCGGCATGGCGGCGTTCGTGGCACAGCGGGCGCGACGCCTGCGGTCGGCCTTGTTGTGGCTGGATGTGCGCGGCTGGCTGCTCGGTGGCCTGATGAGCCTGGCCGTGGTGCTGGCCTTCGTGCTGGCGCTGGTCCTGCATGGGGGTGATTGGCACCACTGGGTGCCGTACCTGGATTCGATCGTGCTGGCATTGATCAGTCTGGCGGTGCTGCCGGTACCGGCGCGCAGCGCGTGGAAGGCCATGCGCGAAGTGTTGCAGGTGGCGCCCGACGACCTGGACCGCCGCGTGCAGGACGTGATGCAGGCATTCGTGGCCGAGCGCGGCTATGCCGGCTTCACCAGCCACGTGGCAAAGATGGGACGGATGCGTTTCATCGAGATCCACGTACTGGCCGACCGCGCCACGCCGCTCGGCTCGGTGGGCGAGGTCGACGCGATGCGCGATGAGATCGCGGTGCGACTGGATGCCCGTGGCAGCACCTTCTGGCTGACCATTGATTTCACCGCGGACCCGGCGTGGACATGATCCGGCACCGGTGCTCGGCTGCACCCGTTCTCTTGTAGAGCCGAGCCCATGCTCGGTTGCATTTCGCGTAGAGCAGCCGAGCATCGGCTCGGCTCTACAGGGCGGCGGTAGCGCATCGTTGCATGGCGCGGACCGCTCTGTTCCGGCCGGCCGGTTTGACCTCAACCGGAGTTGAGGTCGCAGACTGCCCCGCATCCCCTACTGGACAGGGCAATGAAGCGAGCTAGCGCAGGTAGTACTCAACCGGCACCACCAGCTCCTGCGGCGCCTTCAGCTCCGCTGGAATCGGCGGCAGGGGTTGTGCGCGGCGGAAGGTCTGCAATGCGGCGTCATCCAGCATGGGCTGGCCGCTGGACTGTTCCAGCCGCAGGGCCAGCAGGCGCCCCTCGCGGTCGATGCTGGCCCTGACCCAGGCCGTGCCCTGCTGGCGGCGTGATCGCGCGGCGGCGGGGTAATAGCGGTAACGCTCCAGCCGCGCCATCAGGCGGGCTTCCCACTGGTCGCTGGCGGCGCCGGCCTGGAAGTCTGCCGGGGGCGCGTCCGGAGCGGGAGGCGCGGCCGTGATCGATGCCGGTGCGGGACTTGCATCGGTCGCGGCCGCCGGCGGGGCGACCGGCAGCGGTTGCCGGCCACGACCGCCGGTCTCGCTGGCCGCCTGTTCGCCATCGCGTGCCGCCGTGGGCGTGGGCGGCGGCGGCGACTTGATCGGCTGCGATGCGCGTGCCTGCTGGGCCTGGCTGGGCGTGTCGGCCTGGCGCTCCTCGACCGGCTGCGGTGGCGTGGCCGGAGCCAGCAGGCGCAGGCTGATGCGTACGTCCTGTTCCGGCGGCGGCAGCACCGGCGGTGCCGCCACCCAGTGCAGCAACAGCAGCAGCGGCAGCAGGTGCAGGGCGATGCTGATCGCGATGGCCTGCCAGTGTTGGCTGCGCTCACTCATCGCCGAGCACCCACAGCAGATCGGCATCGGCGGCATCGACGACCTCTCCGGGTGAGGCCAGCGCGATCACCAGCGCGGGTCCATCGGTGTCCAGGTAGCCCGGCACCCCGGTGCCGCGCAGCACATGCCAGCGGCCGGCCAGCAGCAGTGCCGGTGCGGGTGCCGTGGCCAGCACCTGGGCCATGCGGGTATCGCGGGCCCTCTGTACCGCCAGCATGCCCTCCAGCATCGGTGCGGCATCGGCATGCTGGGCCAGCACCACGGCCGACAGCCGTTGGCGTGCCGCGGCAACCGGGAACTGCACCGTTCCGCTCGAGGCCAGCAGGGTGTTGACCTCGGCACGCGACAGGTTGCCGCCGAACAGGGCAATGCCCGCGCCGGCGGCGTCCTGCACCAGCCCGCCATAGGCGGGCCACGGCCAGCGCGCATCCCAGTCCAGCAGTTCCTGCAGGCGTGCGCCGTCGGCACGATGTCCGCTGGACAGCCAGCGCTGCACCCGCTGCAGGCGGGGCTGGCGCTCGCTGGCGATCATCTCCAGCACCAGCGCACCCTGCGGACGCTGCTGCTGCAGCGCCTGCAACAGCCAACGCTGGGCGGCATGGTCGGCGGCGAGGTCATGGCGTTCACCGAGCAGCAGCCGCGGCGCGGTGGCGGCACGCTGTACGAATGCCGCTTCATCCAGGGGCTGGCCGCTGCCCAGGTCGATCACCTGGCCCGGCATCGGCTGCGCGCTGGCCAGGGCGGCCAGCGCGAGCAGGCACAGCGGCAACCCGCGGCGGCTAGAACGCCACATTGACGCCCATCGAGACGGTGCGGCCACGGCCGTTGCCGCGGTCCAGGATCGGACTGAAGATGCTGTCGATCGAGGCATTGTTGTCATAGGCCTTGTTCTGCAGGTTTTCGATGTTCAGCCACAGCGTGGTGTTGGCCTGGGGCTTGAAGCTGGCGTAGAAGTCCAGCAGCACACCGGTGCCGCCGGTCTTGCGGGTCTGGAAGAAGTCGTAGCCTTCCTCGGTGGGCCCGGAGTACTCGGCCCGCAGGCCGGCCTGCACGCGCTGCTGCCACCAGCGGCCGCCGACGTCGAAGGTCCAGTAGCGATCGGGCAGGGCGGTGATGTCTTCCAGATTGACGAATTCGATGGCAGGTGCGCTGGTGCGCGAGCGGGTCCAGCTCAGCGTGGCGTGGTAGTGCTCGCTGGCGTAGTGCGCTTCCAGTTCGATGCCACGCATGCGGACGACCCCGGGATGGTTCATCCAGCGCGTGGTGGCGCTGAAATCATCGGCATCCAGCACGTCGGTCCAGGCATTGAGCTGTGCGTCGCTGTCGATCGGCACGACGAACGGGGTCACTTCCGGCGGATGCACCATCAGCAGGTACTGCGGCTTGATGTAGTCGCGGGTGCGGTTGTCGAAACGGGTGACGCGCAGCTGTGCCAGGTCGCCGTCGGTCAGCAGCGAGTGGGTGCTGAGGTTGGCGCCGAACTGCAGGTTGCGCGAGCGCTCGCGGCGCAGGAACGGATTGGCGCCGATGCCGTCGGCGACGCTGGCGTCCTCCAGCGGGATCTTCTCGAAGAACATCTCCTGCACGCGGGGCGGCCGCGAGGTACGCGAGACCTCGGCAAACAGCTGCAGCCAGTCGGTTGCCTGCAGCGAGACGGCCAGGCTGGGGCTGAGCGCGTGCTCGGTGCGGCGCACGTCGATGCCGCCGCCATTGATGTCCGCGCACTGGCCCGGTACGTCTGAACACACCGGGATGTAGCCGCGCAGGCCGTAACGGTCCTGGCGCAGGCCGGCGGTCAATGCGTAGATGTCGTACTGCAGCTCCAGCGTGCTGAACACACTGTCGAGCTGGCTGCGGCCTTGTGGGTTGGCGCCGCGCAGGTTCGGGGTGTCAGCCACGTAGATGTCCGACTGGTGCTTGATGCCGGTGTTCCAGCGTGCCTGCAGCGCTCCGATGTCGAAGCGGCTGGTGTTGTCGATCGTCCAGCTGCTCAGGCTGCTGTGGGTGCGGCGGCCGATGTAGCTGGAATCCTCCACCGGCGGGTAGAACAGCCGGGTCTTGTTGCTGGCGAAGGTCGCGCGCAGGTCGATCCACGGCGAGTAGGGCGTGTAGTGATAGCTGGCGCGCTGGTTGCGTGCGGAAATCTGCCACGGGTAGTTGTGGTAGAAGTCGTTTTCGTAACGCATGTGGCTCAGGTCGAGGCGATGCTGGTCGCTGGGCTGCAGGCGCGCCTTCAGCAGCCAGCTGCTGGGCTGCTGGCTACCGGGATCGGCCTTGTTGGTCTGTCCGCGCGCGGTGGCGTAGTCGCTGCTGCGGCTGCTGCTGGCGGCGGCCAGCAGGCCGAACTGACGGTCGCCGCCGTCTTCGCTGTGGCGCCAGGCGCCGGCGAAGGTGCGGCCACTGCCGTAGCCGTTGTTGCCGTGGCGGTAACCTGCGCGCAGACCCCAGTCACGGCCTTCGCCGAGCAGGTCGTCGATATCCAGGGTACGGAAGTTGGCACTGCCGGCCAGCGTGCCGGCGCCGTCACCCCCGGCCACGGCGCCGCGCTGTACGTCCACCCCGGCCAGCAGGAAGGGATCGACGTATGCGAACGGGCCACCGGAACCATGTCCGGCGTTGTTGCGGAAGGTCTGGGTGACGCCATCGATCATGGTGTTGACCCGGCCGGCGCCGGCCATGCCGCGGATGTTGACCTGCAACCCGGGCTGGCTGCGCGAATGGAAGCTGTGGGTGCCGGGCATCGAGCGCAGCAGGCTGTTGCCATCCTGGCGCTCGGCCATCGCCACGCGCTCACTGCCGACGCTGGCCGCGAAGCCATCGCGGGTGGCGGGAACATACTGGCTGGCACCGGTGCCCGGAGCCTGGCCCTGCGCGGTATTGCCCTGCACGCGCAGTGGGCCGGTGCGACGGCTGCCATCGCCGCGCTCGGCCGGCGCCGGTTCCAGGGTAGCCCGGCGCGCATCGATGAAGCGCGGGCGCAGGCCGCTGCCGGCGAGCAGGCGCGACAACGCCTGGGTGTCATCGAAGTCACCCCGCAGGGCCGGTGCGGCATGGCCGGCGGGCAGCGCCGCACCGATCACCAGGTCGACACCGGTCAACCGGCTGTAGGCGTCCAGCGCGGCAGCCAATGGCTGCGCGGGCAGATCGTAGCTGCGGGTGGCCGCCTGCGCCTGGGCAGTGCAGGGCAGCATGGGAAGGGCGCTGGCACAGGCCAGCGACAGGGCGAGAACGAGGGGGCGGTGGGACAGCATCGGGGACTCCAGGGGCTGACGCAGAGCGTCGTCATCCTGGGTAGACGCCGCCGCAGGCCCGATGTCAGGGTGCATCGCGAACCTTCCCGCGCGGCGGCAGCCAGACCTGTACGCCTGCACCCAGGTGCAGCACGCGCACATGCAGCTGCGCGGCCAGCTGGTCGCGGCTGCTGGCCGCACCCTCGGCACTGCCCAGCAGGCTGACCGGTTGCTGGCGCAGGCGTGCTCCCACGATCCAGGTGCGTCCGCCATGCCAGCGGTCGAGGCCCTGGCTCACCTCCACCAAGGGGGCCGAGATCCAATGCAGGCGCCGCTCGCGCCAGGCCAGTGCGCTGTCGCCGGCCGGCTGGGGTGCTTCCGGCGACCGTTCGTTGAAGCGCAGCTGCTGACCTTCGTCGGCCTGCACGGAGGTGTTACCCGCCTGCACGCCGACGCGGTGTTCGGTGACCGTCCTGCACGGCGAGGTCGAACGCAGTGCCGAGGGCGGTGACGGTGCCATGCGGGGTATGTACCTGGAACGGCCGGTGCGCATCGGCGCTGACCTTGAACCAGGCCTGGCCGCGTTGCAGCTGCAACTGGCGGCGTTGCGCGTCGACGCGTACATGCACTTCGCTGCCCGGCGACAGCAGCACATGCGATCCGTCCGGCAGGGCCTCATCGCGGATCTCGCCGGCGGCGGTGCGCAGGACCTGCGCGGCCGGAGGCGAGCCATCGCGGCTGTACAGGCCCAGCGCGCACAGCAGCAGCACGGCAAGGCCAGCCTCGGCCCGGCGCCACTGCTCGAACGCATGCTCGTCGCGGTCACCGTCGTGCCCATCCAGCCACCAGCGGGCCGCTTCGCGTGCGATCGGGTCCTGGCTCATGCGCCGGGCACCTGCTGCAGGGCGACCAGGGCGCGCAGCAGATGGCCGTGCGCGGTCTGCCGGCTGATGCCGAGCTGGCGGCCGATCTCGGCCAGCGCCATCTGTTCCACGCGGGCCAGCAGGAACACCTGGCGCGAGCGCGGCGGCAGCGCGGCGATGATCGCATCGAGGTGGCGCAGCTGTTCTGCGTCGAGCAGGCGCTGTTCCGGCAGCGGCGCGGGATCGGCGAAGGCATGCAGCAGCGTATCGTCGAGTACTTCTTCGCGACGCCGCTGCCGGTAGTGGTCGGCGATCAGGTTGTGGGCGACGCGGTACAGGTACGCGCGGCCATTGCCGAGCAGGCCGCTGGCGGCGACCTTGATGACACGCAGCCAGGTTTCCTGGACGACGTCATCGGCGTCGCTGCGTTGCGGGAGTTTGCGGCGGACATGGGCGTGCAGCGGCCGGTAATGGGCCGCGCACAGATGCGCGACATCCGTCGGTTCGACAGGCGTGGACACGGGGCGGGCGACAACTGGGAAAGGGAACAGCCCGCGGCGGCAAGGGCAGCGGCAGCACCTTACAGCAAAAGAGAATCATTTGCATCAAGCGGCCGGTGTTACCCGGGTGGGCAGTCGCAGTGGATCTGCAGTGCCTCGGTCGGGTTGTGATGCAGCTTGAAGCCGCACTGCTGCAGGCTGCGCTTCACCCGTGCCACGGCTTCGGCATGGCGGGCGACCCGGCGCTGCTGCCAGCGCGGCGGGGTGAACACGCCCAGTGGAAGCAGCCGCAGCCGCCTGCCGTGCACGACCAGCGAGACATCGACGTGGCGGCCATCGAGGTCATGGCCGTTGGCGCCGAAGATGGCGCCGACTTCGGTGTGGCGGTGCGGATAGCAGGCGCGGAACAATGCGATGCCGAGGGCACGCACACCGCGGCGGAAGCCGCCGAGGCGGCTGTGCCGGGGTTCAAAACCGCGGGTGAGCAGCAGGCGCAGTCCGGCCGGCAGCAGCGCCTGTGCATCGAGCAGGCGTTGCAGCACATCGGTCTCGATGCGGATGCACGAGGCGGGCCAGCGCGGGGCCACACGCAATCCGTGATGGTCGCCGCGTTGCAGGGTCAACATGGCGCCAGCTTCGCACATGACCGAACCGCCAAGGTAGTGCCGGCCGCTGGCCGGCATTACCCTGGAGCCTACAGATCGCGGTACTGGATCTGCGCCGCCAGCACCCGCAGGCCATCGGCGTTGCTGGACAGGATGCGTTCTTCGCCGACACCTTTCTGCCGCCGCAACTGGAAGCCCTGCGCGGCGGGCAGCTGCGCAGCGATGCTGTCCATATGCTGCAGGGCATCGGGGCCGCTGCAGTCGAAGTGGCCCCAGAAGGTGCCGTTGCGGTGGACCTGCAATCGATAGTTCATCGTGGTGCTTCCTCCAGGTCCTGCAGCCAATGGTCGAACATGGCGGTGGCGGCCGCGGCCAGCGGTGCGCCATAGCGGCGCGCCTGTGCGCGCAGGTCGTTGGGATCGATGCCGGCGTGTGCCAGTTGCAGGGTATGGCCGATCAGCCAGCGCTCGAACTGGCGTGCGTCCAGTTCCGGGTGGCACTGCAGGGCGAGGGCGTGCTGGCCGATGGCGAAGGCCTGGTGGCGGCAGGCAGGCGTGCTGGCCAGGCGGCGTGCACCGGCGGGAAGTTCGAAGGCTTCGCCATGCCAGTGCAGCACCGGAATGCCCTGCAGGGCCTGCAGCGGTGAGCGCTGGCCATCATCGGTCAGCAGCAGCGGCGCAAAACCGATTTCCTGGCCGCCGCTGGGCGCGACGCGGGCACCGAGTGCGCGTGCCATCAGCTGCGCGCCGAGGCAGATGCCCAGGGTTGGCCGCTGTTGCAGCAGCCGGCGCTGCAGCAGGGCGATGCTGTCATTGAGGAAGGGATAGGCGCCGACGTCATTGACGCTGATCGGGCCGCCGAGCACCACCAGCAGGTCGGCCGCTTCGGCGGGCGCGAGCGGGTCGACACCGGCCTGCAGCACCTGCAGCTGCCAGCGCTGTGCCTGCAGCAGCGGCTGCAGGGTCCCCAGGTCTTCAAAGGCGACGTGTTGCAGGACGACCGCGTGCTTCATGCCGGGGCTCCGCCGTTTGGCCAGTAGAGACTGTCCGGCGTGGCGCGGGCACCGAAGATGGCCTGGCCGACGCGGACCACGGTAGCGCCTTCTTCGATGGCGACCTCGAAGTCACCGGACATGCCCATCGACAGCTGTGACAGGTCGATGCCGGCAGGAACGGAATGCAGCAGCTGCTCACGCAGTGTGCGCAGGCGCACGAAGCAGGCGCGCACGCGTTCAACCTCGGGGCTGAAGATGGCCAGGGTCATCAGGCCACGCACGCGCAGGCGATCGAATGCCGGCAGCTGCTGCACGAAGGCCCCGACGGCATCCGGTTCCAGCCCGTACTTGCTGGGTTCGGCCGAGGTGTTGACCTGTACGAACACGTCCAGCGTGCGGTCTTCCAGCTGCAGCCGCTGCTGCAGGGCTTCGGCCACGCGCAGGCTGTCCAGCGCCTGGAACTCGCTGGCGAAACGCGCTACGTAGCGCGCCTTGTTGGTCTGCAGATGCCCGATCACCGACCAGTGCACGCCAAGATCGGCCATCGCCTCGGCCTTGCGCTGCGCCTCCTGCACCTTGTTCTCGCCCAGTTGCCGGCAGCCGGCAGCCACCGCCATGCGGATACGGGCGTCATCGACGGTTTTGCTGACCGGCAGCAGGCGCACGCTGGCCGGATCCCGGCCGGCGCGGGCGCAGGCGGTGGCGATGCGTTGGCGCACCGTGACCAGGTTGGCGGCGATCTGTTCGACGGACTGGGCGACAGGCCAGTCGGCAGCGGCAAGGGGCATGCGGGCACCTCCAATGCAGGGTGGCCAGGGTGGGATACACTGGCACAGGACAAGATATATTTTGGCATAGGACAAAATGAAAATCACCGGGCATAGCGCCGAGTCGATCTTCGACAGCATCCGCGATGGCATCGGCAAGGGTCGGCTGCCGGCCGGCAGCGTGCTGCCGCCGGTGCGTGACCTGGCCGAGCAGCTGGGAGTGAACCGCAACACCGTGGCCGCGGCCTACAAACGGCTGGATGGCGCCGGCCTTGCCAGCACGGCCGGCCGTCGCGGCACGGTGGTGCGTGGCCTGCCGCCGGCAATGGCACGCGAGGGCAGTACGCCGGGGCTGGCGCTGCATGACCTGGCCGGTGGCAACCCGGATCCGCGCCTGTTGCCGAACCTGCGCCTGGCCCCGGCCGCACCGCGGCTGTATGGCGTGGGGACGGTTGACCCGCGCCTGCAGGTGCTGGCCAGGGCCTCGCTGGATGCGGATTGTCCCGAGGGGTATGCGCTGGAACTGACCCATGGCGCGGTCGATGGCATCGAGCGCCTGCTGGCGGCGTGGCTGCTGCCGGGTGATCGCATCGCGGTCGAAGATCCCTGCTTCCTCGGCAGCCTCAACGTGCTCAACGCGGTCGGCCACGCACCCTTGCCGGTGGCTGTGGACGCGCATGGCATGCAGGTGGAATCGCTGCGCCAGGCACTGGAGGGCGGCGCCCGTGCGGTGCTGCTGACGCCGCGTGCGCACAACCCGACGGGCGCCAGCCTGGATGCGAAACGGGCGCGGGCATTGCGCCAGCTGCTGGCGGCCTACCCGCAGGTAGCGGTGCTGATCGACGATCACTATGCACTGCTCTCGCAGCAGGCCTATCACTCGGTGCTGCCGTCCGATGGCCGGCGTTGGGCACTGCTGCGTTCGCTGTCCAAGCCGCTGGGCCCTGACCTGCGGCTGGCGTGGCTGGCCTGCGATGAAGAAACCGCGGCGCGGTTGCGGTTGCGGTTGGCGTCGGGCACGGGCTGGGTCAGTCACCTGCTGCAGGATGCGGCGACCTCGGTGCTGGAGTCGGCACCGCAGCGAACGAAGATCGCATCGGCGGGTGAGCGCTACCAGCAGCGGCTGCAGTCACTGCAGGAACTGCTGCGCGCGCGTGGCGTGCAGACACCGGTGCCGATGGAAGGGCTGAACCTGTGGCTGCCGTTGCCGGCTGACAGTCATCCGCAGGTCCTGGCGCTGGCCGCGCGTGGTTGGCATGTGCGCGCCGGCGAAGTGTTCGCGGTGGCGGCACCGGGGCATGGCCTGCGCATCACCTGCGCGGCGCTGGGCCCGGCGCAGCAGCGGCAGTTGGCCGACGACCTGGCGGCGGTGTGCGGTGTGTAGAGTCGAGCCATGCTCGACTGCTTTTCCATCAGGCATCGCGGCGTTGGAGCCAGGTGCAGTCGAGCATCGCTCGACTCTACAGAAGCAGGTCAGGGCGCGGCGGTGGCGCCCGGACGCACGTAGTAGGACTGCCCGCTGTCATCGACGAACATCAGTTCCGGCTTGCCCTGCCACGAGGTGAGCATGGCGCCGGTGTTGTTCTGGTGCTTGACCATCAGGCTGGCGCCACGGTCGGGGTTGGCCACCACCTTGAACACCTCGGTGGTGCCGGTGGCGTCGTCGAGGGTCAGCAGGGCTTCGCCGCCGCGGTCGCTGGTGCCGTAGCCGCCACGTTCGGAACCGTCAGGGCCGAGCAGGACAAGCCCGGACAGGGCGGTGGCGCGCGGCCCCTGGGAACGGCCCTGGCTGAGGGGATCGGGAACCGGCGCGCCGAGGATCACCCGCGGCTGCCCGTTCTCATCGTGGATGACCAGGCCGCGTGCCTCGATGATGCGCTGTGGTGATTGACTGCGGTGCTGGTTCCAGGCGGTCCAGCCGGAAACAAGCAGGGCAAGGGTCGAGACCACCAGGGTGGTCAGCAGCAGGGCACGGGGCATCGGGTCGTCCTTCCTTGGATGTGCCGACGATAGCGGATGCAACAGGGGATGGGTAGGGTCGACTCCACCCGGTCGGCGTCAGTGGAAATCGCGGCTGTGGCTGCGCAGCCCCTGCAGCAGTTCATCCAGGCAGTACATGCGTTGCACGATGACATGCTGCACGCCATCGACGCGTTCCAGGCGGCCGTCGATCTGCATCAGCTGGGTATCGACCAGCACCCGGTGCTGGCGGTCGGCCAGGTGCCGCCAGACCACCGCATTGACCATGCCGGTCTCGTCCTCGAGGGTGAGGAAGGTGACGCCGCTGGCGGTCTGCGGGCGCTGGCGCATGCGCACCAGGCCGGCGATGCGCACGCGTCGGCCATGGCCGTGGCCGGCCAGCTGCGCCGCGTCCAGGCAACCACGACTGCGCAGCTGCGCGCGCAGGAACGAGATCGGGTGGCGGCCGAGGGTGGTGCCGGTGCTGCGGTAATCGGCCTGCATGTCTTCCCATGCGCTGGGCAGCGGCAACGGTACGCGGGCCTCGCGGGTGGCGCGGGCCTGGTCGAACAACGGCAACCGGTTTTCCACGCCGGAGATATCCCAGCGCGCACGATGGCGATGGCCGCTGAGCCCGCGCAATGCACCGGCATCGGCCAGCAGGCCCTGCTGGCGACGGTCCAGCGCGGTGCGCTGGCACAGGTCGCCGACGTCATCGAACGGGCGCCGGGCGCGCTCGCGCATGATGGCCTGTACGGCCGCTTCGTTGCAGCCTTCGACCAGGCGCAGGCCGAGCCGGATCGCCGCCGCTCCCTTGCTGTAATCCAGCGTGCAGTCCCAGTCGCTGTGGCGTACGTCGACCGGCAGTACGCCGATGCCATGCCGGCGCGCGTCCTGCAGCAGCTGATCGGGGCTGTAGAAGCCCAGCGGCTGGCTGTTGATCAGGCTGGCGGTGAACGCGGCCGGGTGATGGCACTTCAGCCAGCAGCTGGCATAGGTGAGCAGGGCGAAGCTGGCGGCGTGGCTTTCCGGGAAACCGTAATCACCGAAGCCCTTGATCTGTTCGAACAGGTGCTCGCCATACTCGCGGCTGAAGCCGTTCTTCAGCATGCCCGCCAACAGTTTTTCGCGATGCGGTTCCAGGCCGCCGCGGCGTTTCCAGGCCGCCATCGAGCGGCGCAGCGCGTCGGCCTCGCCGGGGGTGTAGCTGGCCGCATCCACCGCCAACTGCATGACCTGTTCCTGGAACAGCGGTACGCCCAGGGTGCGCGCGAACACGCGTTCAAGCTGCGGCGGATACAGCGGTTCTTCCAGGTTGTCCAGTGCTTCCGGGCCCTGCTCGCGCAGCAGCCGGCGCCGTTCCAGGTAGGGGTGCACCATGTCGCCCTGGATCGGGCCGGGGCGCACGATCGCCACTTCGATTACCAGGTCGTAGAAGGTGCGTGGCTGCATGCGTGGCAGCATCGCCATCTGCGCACGCGATTCGATCTGGAACACGCCGATGGTGTCGGCGGCGCTGATCATGTCGTAGGTGGCAGTGTCCTGGTCGGGGATCGCATCCATGCGCCCGCTGTGCAGGCCATGCTGCTGCAGCATCGCCAGGCATTTGCGGATGGCGGTGAGCATGCCCAGCGCCAGGCAGTCGACCTTCATCAGGCCGATGGCATCCAGGTCATCCTTGTCCCACTGGATGACGGTGCGATCGGCCATGGCCGCATTTTCCACCGGCACCAGGGTTGACAGGGGATGCTCGGAAATCACGAAGCCCCCCGGGTGCTGCGACAGGTGGCGCGGGAAGTCGATCAGTTCGGCGGTCAGCGCCAGCAGCCGCCGCATCAGCGGTGTCTCCGGGTCGAAGCCGCGTTCGCGCAGGGTCTCCGGCAGCGGCACGTGGCCCCCCCAGTGGTCCATCGCCGCGCCCAGTTCGTTGACCTGGTCCATCGGCAGGCCGAGCGCGCGCGCCACATCACGGATCGCGCTGCGGCCGCGATAGCTGATCGCCACCGCGGTGAGCGCGGCACGCTCGCGGCCATAGCGCTTGAACACATACTGCAGCACTTCCTCGCGGCGCTCGTGCTCGAAGTCGATGTCGATGTCCGGCGGCTCATCACGCTCGGCGGAGATGAAGCGCTCGAACAGCAGGTTGCTGCGCGCCGGGTCGATCTCGGTGACCCCCAGCACGAAGCACACCGCCGAGTTGGCCGCCGAGCCGCGGCCCTGGCAGAGGATGCCCTGGCTGCGCGCGAAGCGCACGATGTCCTGCACGGTGAGGAAATAGGAGGCGTAGTTCTTCTGCCGGATCAACGCCAGTTCGTGTTCGATCTGTGCCCGCTGCGCGGGCTCGATGCCATGTTTCCAGCGCCACGGAATTCCGCGCTCGACCAGTACGCGCAGCCAGCTGTCCGGATCGTGGCCTTCGGGGACCAGTTCACGCGGATAGGTGTACTGCAGCTGCTCCAGGGTGAAGTGGCAGCGTCCGGCAATGCGCAGGGTCTCGGCCAGCAGTTCGGGCGGGTACAGCTGGGCCAGCGCGGTACGCGGGCGCAGATGGCGCTCGCCGTTGGGAAACAGGCGCCAGCCGGCTTCGGCCACGCTGCAGCGGTGGCGGATCGCGGTGAGCGTGTCCTGCAGCGCGCGGCGGCGACGCACATGCATGTGCACGTCACCGCTGGCGACCAGCGGCAGGTGGTGGCGTTCGCCGAAGGCCTGCAGCTGCTGCAGGCGGCGCGCATCGTCGTGTTCATGGTGCAGCTCCACCGCCAGCCACAGCCGGTCCTGGAACCCCGCACGCAGCAGTTCCAGATCGGTGGCGGCCGGTTGCCGGTCCAGCCACAGGCACAGCAGGCCATCGGGCAGGCCGTGCAGGTCTTCGCGCAGGCAGCGGTAGCCGCCCTTGGCCGCCCGCCGCCGGCAGGTGGTGATCAACTGGCACAGCGCGGTGTAGGCGGCCTGGTCGGTGCACAGCAGGGCCAGCTTGGGCCCGTCCTCGAGCTGGAACTCGGCGCCGACGATCAGCGCCATGCCATGCGTTTTCGCCGCCTGCCAGGCGCGCACGATGCCGGCCAGCGAGCACTCGTCGGTGATCGCCAATGCACGGTAGCCCTGGCCGGCGGCACGCGCGAACAGCTCTTCGGCGATCGAGGCGCCACGCTGGAAACTGAATGCCGAGAGGCAGTGCAGTTCGGCGTAGCCGGGCGGTTCGTTGTGCATGGCGACTCAGCCGAACCAGCCGTGCAGCATCCACGGCGCATGCGGATCGTTGCGCGCACGGAATGCCCAGCCGCGCTGGCCGTGCGCGGTTTCCACCACGTAGTAGTCACGGCGCGCATCGGCCTGGTCCCACCAGCCCGATTCGATCCGCTCCGGTCCGGCGACGATGCGCAGGCGCGGATCACGCAGTGGCTGCGGCGTGTCCAGCAACCAGCCGGGGCGCAGTGGCCACCAGGCCGGCGGCCTGGCCGGTGGCTGGGTACCACTGGCGCGTTCGGGGCGATGGTCGGCCTGCACCGCCAGCGGCTGTACGGCGTCATCGCCCAGCCGCGCGCGCAGGCGCTCGCGCAGCTGGGTCCACGGCATGGCCTGCGCCGGCCGGGTGTCGAACAGGTCGCGGGCGGCGGGAACGAAGGGCGGCAGCTGCTCGGCCTGCAGGCGCAGTGCGCGGCTGCCGGCAGGAAGGGCGAAGGCCTCCATGCGGTTGCGCGCGATCTCGAACAGCAGCGTGGCATCGCGCTCGGGTGCCAGCAGGCCGATGGTCAGCACGCTGGGCGGCAGCAGGTCGTGCTCGAAATGCAGGTCGAAGCGCTGCACGCCGCCATCGCGCGAGCACAGGAAGGCGGCCAGGTCCAGCAGCAGGCGGCGCAGCGGGAACAGCAGGGCCTGGCTGGATTCGATCTCGTACTCGAATTCGATGCGCGCATCGAAACGATCCGGGGGTTGGTAGTAGCGCAGCGGCGCGCTGGGCAGGCCGCGCAGCGCATCCAGTTGCTGCAGCACGTCGGGGGCGAAACGCCGGGCCAGGCTGTCGCGCGGCAGGTCGAGCACCGCGCCCAGCGTGCGCAGGCCGGAGCGGCCAAGCACGGTCACCGCGTCGCTGGGCAGGCCGCAGCGCGGCAAGGGCAGCTGCGCCAGCACCGCCGGCAGCTGCTGCGCATCGATGCCGAGGCCGTCGTGCACGTTGGCCAGTACACGTGCGGCATGCGGCGTGGGGGCGGCGACCAGGCGGTGACGGAAGCCCAGTTCATGCAGTTCACCGCGCAGGCGCTGCTGGATCGTCAGCCAGTCACCGAACAGTGCGCGGCTGGCGCCGATCTCCAGCACCAGTGCATGCGGGAAATCCAGGCTGACCTGCGAACTGTAGGCATAGGCCCAGCTGGCCAGCAGCTGCCGGGTGTGCTGTTCGGCGTTGGGGTCGTAATCATGCAGGTGCAGGTCCTGCACCAGCACCTGCGCGGCCGACAGCAGCATGCCTGGGCGCAGCCCCGCGGCCCGGGCGGCGGGGCTGACCGCACGCAGCACGCGGCGCTGTGCCGGCCCCTGCAGCAGCACCAGCGGCCGCTGTGGGTCCGGTTGCAGGCGCAGCACGCTGTCCAGCGCCAGCTGCGGCAACAACAGGCAGGCCCAGTGCATGGCGCGGCCTCAGTGGGCGATGGCCAGCGGCAACGGCTGTGCCGGTGGCAGGCCGCCACGGCACTTCAGTACCCGCACCTGGCCAGGATCAAGCTGCAGGCGCAGGCTGGCCGGGGAGGGGTTGCGTGCCGCCTGTGCTTCGCGGAACACGAAGCCCAGGCACTGGCCGCTGTCGGCGGCCACCTGCAGCCGGCGCAGGGCCCGGTCGTCGGCCTGCTGGGGCCAGCACAGCACCGCCGCGCAGGCGGCAGAGCGCAGGCACTGTTCGGCGGCCCACAGTGCCTGCTTCGGCGCGGCCTGGATGATCTGCAGCCGCGCCAGGTCCAGCCCGGCTGCGGCCCAGGCCGGGGCATGCGGGGGGTAGGGCGGTGCGACCAGCACGATGGGACGCTCGCGCTGGCTGAGCCGGGCCAGGACGGGCCAGACCAGGGCGAGTTCGCCCACGCCCGGGGCCGCCTGCAGGACTTCGCACAGCCCGCTGGCCGGCCAGCCACCACCGGGCAGGCGCGCGTCCAGTGCCGGATGACCGCTGGCCAGGTGGTCGCTGGCCGGGCCCTGGCGGGCCGGGCCGCGCCATAGCTGGCGTCCGTCCAGCAGCCGGTCGAGGGCGACGACGGCGCCCATCAGCCGGTCCTCCAGGGGAGGCGCCGGGCGGGCTGAAGGCGGCAGGGATGGACGGAAACGGCTGGCATGGAGCGAGTATCGACAGGCCGGTATCAGGGGCTGAGACCGGACATGCTACTCGCCTTGTGAGTAGAATTACTAATAAAATTGCTGGCGCGGATTTCAGGTTGCTGAAGGGGTGGAGCCTCCACGCATGGCGCGGATCTACTTCCACGCCATGGGGGGACGGGGCGGAAAGGGAGCCGGGTGGATCCGCCCAGGCGTGGAGGCCTGGCAGGGTGCCGACCGGGGTCGGCACCTGGCCGGTTACCGGCGGACCGGCAATGCCACCGGGCGCAGCGGCGCGGCATCGCCACCGCGGATCTTCAACGGGCCGCCGATGAAGGCGAACTCATAGACCTTGTCGCGCGCCAGTTCATCCAGCGCCACCAGTTCGATGATCGGCGCGCCCTGCTGGGCCAGCAGGTAGGTGTGCAACGGCACATAGTCGTCGGAGACCTCGGAGGGGAAGGTCTCGAAGCTGAGGTTGTCGGCGCCGACGATCATCGCGCCGCTGTCCTCGACCAGGAAGCGTGCGGCGTCCAGGCCCATGCCCGGCGGGTTGGCCATGTACGCTCTGGGCTGTTCGAACAGGCGCATGCGGCCGGTGCGGATCAGCACGATGTCGCCCTGCTGCAGCTTCACCTGCTGGCGCGCCAGTGCATCCTTCAGGTCCTGGCGGGTGACGCGGTAGCTGTCCGGCAGCATGTCCACGCCCTTGGCGCCGGCCACGTCGATCAGCACGCCGCGTGCGATCAGCGGCGGGAACTTCTCGATGCCGGTGACATTCCAGCCACGGTCGCCGAGGTGCTTGTCGGCCTCGAAGCCGTTCCAGATCCTGCCGTGGATGCCGAAGTGGTTCAGTGCATCGATGTGGGTGCCGGTATGGCTGTACATCGAAAAGGCGGTGCCGGTGTAGCTGCGGGTGAGGTTCATGGTCTCGCCCACGCCCATCGGGTCGTCCATCACCGTGCCGCGCGGGGTATGGGTCATCCAGAACTGGTAGTGCGGGTCGCCGGCGTCCTGCCAGCTGGGCATGCCGACGTAGTACTCGGTGGCCAGGTCATAGGCCTTGCCGCCGCTGACCCGCGACAGGATTGCCGCGCGCGAGGCCTCGGTGATCAGGTTGAGGCGGCCGATCTCGTCCTTCGGCCCCCAGGGGCTGGTGCCGACCTGCTGGCCGGACGGAACGTGTTCGTGTGCGGAAACAGCGGTGGACGCGCCGGCGCCGGCCAGCAGCAGGGCCAGGGCGGTGGCCAGGGTACGTGGGGTCATGGGGAATCTCCTTGCAGGGTGGGGGACGGTGCGGCCGGGGCCGCGACCAGGGGCGCCAGGGCCTGGCGCAGTTGCGGCAGCGGCAGGGTCTGCAGGCGCAGGCCGTTGCCGCCAATGACGGTGGGAATGGAACGGATGCCGAGTGCGGCGGCTTCGGCACGGTCGGCCTGCACGCGCTGGCGTGCGGTGTCGCTGCGCATGCGGTCGGCGAACGCGCCACGCGGGTGGCCCAATGATTCGGCGATATCCAGCAGCACTTCGGCATCGCCGATGTTGCGGTGCTGGTGCAGGTGCGCCCATTGCACGGCATCGAACATCGCCGCATGGCCCTGGTTGCCAGCGGACAGTTCCGCGGCCTGGCAGGCCAGGGCGCCGAGCCAGCCGGAGGGATACTCGAAGTCCTGCGCGCGCATGCCTTCGATGTCGATGCGCGCGCTGTCCTCATGCGCGGCGCAGTCGGCCCAGTGGCGCAGGATGATCGCCTTGGCGCGCTCCATCGAGCCGAACACCTCGACCATCTGCGCGCGCGAGTCCTGCAGCACGAAGCTGCGATGGCGCACCTGGATGCCGAACTCGGCCGACACCTGCTGCAGGCGCGGGGCCAGCACGAAGCACCAGCCGCAGACCACGTCGTGGAAGAAATCGACCACCGGGGTGCCGGTGGCGGGGGAAGGAGCGGAAGACATCTGCCTGCCATCGGAGAGAAGGGAGGCGGCAGGTTAGGCAACGCGGTGCAGCCGAAACAGCAGGCCGCGGGCAGGTCAGTTTTCGCTGGCGGTTACGGATCCAGGCCAGCGCAGCCGGGCAGTTCGGCGTGCAGGAAGTCGATGAAGGCGCGTACCTTGGGCTGCAGGTGGCGCGAAGTCGGGTAGACCGCGTGCACGACGCGTGGCGGATAGCGGTGGTCGGGCAGCACCTGCTGCAGCTCGCCACGGGCCAATGCCGGCGCTGCCAGGAACGAGGGCAGGGCGCCGATGCCCAGGCCGGCCACCAGCAGGTCCCGCAGCAGCAGGCTGTTGTTGACGGTGGCACGCGCCGGCAGAGTGATCGTTACCTGGCCATCGGGGCCGAGCAGTGGCCAGCGACCGGGCGAGTCGGACAGGCTGTAGGCGAGCACGCTGTGCGCCTGCAGGTCGTCCACCACCTGCGGTGCCGGATGCTGCTGCAGATAGCCCGGCGCCGCACACAACACCTGCTGCAGCGACGCCAGCCGGCGTGCCACCAGCCGTGAGTCGTCCAGCTCGGCGCGCAGCCGCAACGACACATCGAAGCCTTCGCCGACCGCATCGAGCAGGCGGTCTTCCATCACCAGGTCCAGTGACAGCTGCGGATGCTGCTGCAGGAAACGCGGCAGCAGCGGCGACAGCGTGCTCAGCGCAAACGACTGCGGCGCGTTCACCCGCAGGCGCCCGGACACCTCGCCACGCTGTTCGGCAATGCCACGTTCCAGGGCATCCAGCTCGTCGAGCAGGCGGCAGCATTCGCGGTAATAGGCATGGCCGGTCTCGGTCAGGCTCATGCGCCGGGTGGTCCGCTGCAGCAGTACCACGCCCAGGTGGGTTTCCAGGGTGCGCAGCTGCTTGCTCAATCCGGCCGCCGACAGGCCCAGGTCTTCGGCGGCGCGGGCCAGCCCGCCGCGTTCGACGATGCGGCGGAAGGCGCGCATCAGGTTGAAGGAATCCATGCCGGTCTCTGCCGCGATGAGGTCGCCATTGTAGAGCCACGCCCTGCGCGCCGTAGCAGATCCACGCCCTGCATCCCGTGGTAGATCCACGCCATGCGTGGAGGGCGACGTAGCAGAACCACGCCATGCGTGGAGGGCGCGGCCGTGCCCACCCGGGCGGGCACCTGCCAATGGCGCGCAGGGTTGCGCCGTTTGTTCAAGCCGGCACCGCGCACAGCGCGCCAGCATGCAGGCCCCTCACATTCCGGGTTGCCCATGAAACACTGGATGCTCCGCCTGTATGCCCCGCTGTTCCTGCTGGGTTTCGTTGCCGCCGCCATCGGATGGGTCGGCTACCGCCATGCGGACCCGTTGTGGCTGCTGGCCTTGCTGGCGATCGCCATCGCGGTTTCGTTCGCTGCCGAACGCGCCTGGCCGTACGACCCGGCGTTCAACCACGACCAGGGCGACAGCCTGCGTGACACCCTGCATGCGCTGGTCAACGAAAGCCTGAACCTGCTGTCGATCGCGGCAGTGCCGCTGTTGGCGGCGATCATTCCGTGGCAGGCGTGGCCGCTGCAGTGGCCGTTCGCGCTGCAGGTGCTGCTGGCGATCGTCTGCGCCGATCTGGGCATCACCCTGGTGCACTACGCCAGCCATCGCATCGGCTGGTTGTGGCGGCTGCATGCGGTGCACCACAGCGTCACCCGCATGTACGGCTTCAACGGCCTGATGAAGCATCCGCTGCACCAGGCCGCCGAGGCGGTGGGTGGCGTGCTGCCGCTGCTGGCGCTGGGGCTGCCGATGCCGGTGGCGGCGGTACTGGCGTTTGCCATTGCCATCCAGCTGCTGCTGCAGCATTCCAATGTGGACATGCGCCCCGGCGTGCTGGGCCGGGTGATGGCGTGGGCACCGCTGCACCGCTTCCACCACATGCGCTACGGCAGCGCCGGCGACGTCAACTTCGGCCTGTTCCTGACGGTCTGGGATCACCTGCTGGGAACCGCCTTCGATGCGCCGGGCTACCGGCTGCAGCAACGCGACCTGGGCATCGGCAGCCAGCCGGACTATCCGCGCGACTATCCCGCGCAGTTGCTGGCGCCGTTCCGTGAACTGCCGCATGGCGAGGTGCCGGAGCTGCCGCAGGGGCTGCGCAGGCGGGAGTGACCGGCGTGTCAGGCCGTGTGCAGCTGCAGGCCCTGCAGCTGTGCCGCAGCGATGCCGAACATGCGGCGCAGGCTGCGTGAAAGATGGGCAAGGTCGGCGAATCCGGCCGCATGCGCGCTGTCAGTCAGGCTGTGCCCACGCAGATGATGCATCAGTGCGCTGCGCAGCCGTTGCCACAGCACCCAGCCGCGCAGGGTCACCGCCAGATCCGACTGGAAGCGCCGATGCAGCTGGCTGGTCGACAGATGCGCCGCCTCGGCGATGTCGTGGGCCGGCACCGGCCCCGGCAGATGCTGGGCGATACGGGTCAGCGCGGCCTGCACGCGGCGGTCCAGGGGCTGCGGCCGGCTCAGCCGTGGCAGCCAGGCGCGCAGTTCCAGCGCATTGCCCGGCAGTGCGTGCAGGTGCCGTTGGATCTGCCCGGGATCGGCATGCGCCGGTTCGACGAACACCGTACAGCCCGCCTGCGGCGCCGACAGGATCGCGTGTACCTGGAAGGACCGCAGCCACAACCGCTGGCCCTGCTGGCGCACGCCATCGATCTCGACCTGCCACGGCGCACCTTCGCTCAGCAGCAGCTGATGGGCGTAGTGCGCGTGTGCAGCGCTGCCGCCGGCATGGCCCTGCAGCACGGCCACGTGTGCATCCAGCAGCAGGGTGCCATTCCAGGGCGGGGCGGGGGAGGACATGGACGAATTGTAGATCCACGCCATGCGTGGATAGCGGTCATGCGGCGCTGGCTACAGGTCATCCGCGCATGGCGTGGGTCTGCCGGGAGTTGGCGCACGCCACCTCAGCGCCCGTGCGGGTCGGGCCGGTGATGCACGTACTCGACCACGGTGCCATCGGGATGCACCGCATTGAACGCTGCGCCGGTCGGCACGACCTGCAGCGGAAAGATGATCTCGGCGCCGGCGGCGACCAGTTTGTCGTGATAGGGCCGGACGTCATCGACCAGCAGCGTCCCGGTGGTCGAAGTGAAGGGGGCCAGCGCCGCTTCGCTGCCCTCGATCAGCAGGAACGCACCGACCATGGCCAGGCGCAGGCCGGCCTCCGGGAACGGGAAGCCCGCATCGGCCACCACCCCCTGCAACTGCTCGTAGAAGGCCACGCTGCGCTCCAGCTGGCCCGGCGCCACGAACACCCGGATCAGCACGCGCGGCGCACGCTGGCTGGACGTATCGCAGCGGTCACGCCAGAGATGGTCGAAGTCGCGGTGTACGGTCATGGGCTCGGTTCGTGGCCAGGGATCTCCATTATCGGCAGCCCTGTGCGGCCCGCTGATGACCGCCGGTGATGGGCTGATAACCGCAGGTCCGGATCGGTCCTGTGACTTAGGTCCTGTTGACAGGCGTGAACGCCCTCGCACAATCTTCACATGATGGGTCGCCCTGCGCGGCCCGGACAGGCAGGTTGTCACGCCGGGAGGAGGGTCCCGCGCGCAGACCGGCCCGTCCTTCGGCCTGCGGGACGTTGCCTGGCAACCCCTGCGCGGCATGAACGCTGCACCCTTCGGCGGCACTTTCCCTGGACCGATTGCCTTGGCAACGGAATTACGCCTGCCGATGAAAACGTTTACAAAGCCGCTTGCCCTGTCCCTTGCCCTGTCTGCTGCACTGGCCACCCCGGCCTGGGCCGACCCGGCGGCGTTCACTGTGCTGACCCTGGAGCAGGCGCCCGGCGCCGAGGCGATGCCGGCCCTGGCCGCCCAGTTGAAGACCCTGCAGGTGGATGCAGTGAGCGTTCGCCAGGTGCAGCGAGGCATCGGCCAGGTCGACCCGTTGCAGGTGCTGGCCGATGGCCTGGGGTACCACTACCGCTTCATCGCTGCGGGCGCGGATGACGGCCAGACCCAGCGTGGCCAGGCCGTGCTGACCCGGCTGCCGATCGCCGCCGAGTCCGGCCCGGACCAACCGGGCCTGAACTATCTGCGCCTGGACGATGGTCGCCACACCGTGGCGGTCTACACCGATGCCGGTGCAGGCGCGGCACGCCTGCCGGCGCTGGTCACGCGCTCGCGGCTGGGCGCACCGGCGGTGCTGCTCGGCGCGGTGGCCGGCGAATCGGCCAAGGCGGCGGGCTTCGACCCGGCGCGGGTGGCGCTGGAGGCCGACGCCAGCTACTTCAGCGATGGCTTCCAGGCCGCCAGCAGCGCACCGTTCAAGGTGGAAGGCAGCGCCCTGCGCGCCACGCTGCTGACCCTGGCCTACGCCGCCGACAGGCACGGCGATACGCCGTGGATGGACACCACCCTCAACGCCGATGCGCGCGCTGCGCTGCTGCTCAAGGCGATGACCGAGGATGAGAAATTCCAGATGCTGCACAGCTACTTCGGGCTGGGCAAGGACGGCGGTCCGCTGCCGGAAGGTGCGGTGGGTTCGGCCGGCTTCGTGCCAGGCGTGCCGCGGCTGGGCATTCCGTCGCAGCAGTCGGCCGATGCCGGCGTTGGCGTGACCAATCCGGGTGGCATCCGCCCGGGTGACTTCGCGACCGCGATGCCGTCCGGCCCGTCCACCGCATCGAGCTGGAACCCGCAGGTCGCCTTCGCCGGCGGTGCGACGATGGGGCGTGAGGCCTGGCAGCAGCGCTTCAACATCCTGCTGTCGGGCAGCGTCAACCTGCAACGTGATCCGCGCAACGGCCGCAATTTCGAGTACGCCGGTGAAGATCCGCTGCTGGCCGGTTCGATGGTCGGCGCGCTGATCCAGGGCGTGCAGAGCCAGCACGTGATCTCCTCGATGAAGCACTTCGCGCTGAACGACATGGAGACCCGCCGCAATTTCCACGACGTGCGCATCGGCGAGCAGGCCATGCACGAGTCGGACCTGCTGGCCTTCGAGATCGCGCTCGAGGCCGGCCGCCCGGGCGTGGCGATGTGCTCGTACAACAAGATCAACGGCACCTACGGCTGCGAGAACGGCTACCTGATGAACCAGGTGCTGAAGCAGGAATGGAAGTTCCCGGGTTTCGTGATGTCCGACTGGGGTGGCGTGCATAGCGGTTCGAAGGCGGCGCTGGCCGGCCTGGACCAGCAGTCGGCCGGTGAAGTGTTCGATGCGGCGGTGTTCTTCGATGAACCGCTGCGCCTGGCCGTGCATGGCGGGGTGGTGCCGCAGGCGCGTTTGAACGACATGGTGGCGCGCATCCTGCGCACGATGTTCCTGCACGGCAATTTCGACAATCCGCCGCAGCACCAGAAGGTCGATGCCGAGGCCGGGTTCGCCGTCGCCCAGCGCACGGTGGAAGAAGGCAGCGTGCTGCTGCGCAATGAAGGCAACCTGCTGCCGCTGGCCGACAGCGTCAAGCGCATCGTCATCATCGGCGGCCACGCCGACAAGGGCGTGATCGGTGGCGGTGGTTCGTCGATGGTGGGCGTGACTGCCAAGGGCACCAATGCCGTGCCGGGGGTGATGCCGACCACCTGGCCGGGCCCGGTGATCTTCCACCCGTCCTCGCCGCTGGAAGCACTGCGCGCCGCGCGTCCGGACGCGACCATCGACTATGTGGACGGGAGCGATGCGGCCGCTGCGGCCAAGGCGGCGGCGCAGGCCGACGTTGCCATCGTATTCGCCACCCAGTGGGCCGCCGAATCGGTGGACCTGCCGGACATGCAGTTGCCGGACAACCAGGACGCGCTGATCTCGGCGGTGGCCCGGGCCAATCCGAAGACCGTACTGGTGCTGGAAACCAACGGCCCGGTGCGGACCCCGTGGCTGGCGCAGGTGCCGGCGATGCTGCAGGCGTGGTATCCGGGCATCCGTGGCGGCGAAGGCATCGCCGCACTGCTGAGCGGCCAGGCCAACCCGTCCGGTCGCCTGCCGGTGACCTGGGTGGTGGACGAATCGCAGCTGCCGCGCCCGCACATCGACGGCCTCGGCTTCAAGCCGGCCAAGCCGTTCGGCGATGTCTTCGATTTCGATATCGAAGGCGCCAACGTCGGCTACAAGTGGATGGCGGCCAAGGGCCTGACCCCGACCTTCGCTTTCGGCCACGGCCTGTCCTACACCTCGTTCGCCTATGACAACCTGAAGGTGAGCGTGGAGGGTTCGCGCCTGGTCGCCAGCGTCGACATCCGCAACACCGGCAAGCGAGCCGGCGCCGATGTCGCCCAGCTGTACCTGAAGCTGCCGGCCGGCAGCACCACGCCGATCCGCCTGATCGGCTACGACAAGGTGAACCTGCAGCCGGGTGAGCAGCGCCGCATCCGCATCGAAGCCGAGCCGAAGACGCTGGCGCATTACGATGCCCGGGCCCGCCAGTGGAAGATCGACGGCGGCACCTACCAGGTGCAGCTGTCGCGCAATGCCGCCGAACCGCTGCAGAGCGTGGACGTGCAGCTGCTGGAGCAGGTTCTGCGCTGACGGCCCGCAACACGGCCCCGCACGGGGCCGTGCAAGAAAAAGGGGACGGAGGGGATTAAGTCGTTTATGCATATACGACTTAATCCCCTCCGTCCCCTTTTTTCAGGTGGCGAACCAGGTGTGCAGGAAGTCGATCAGCTGGCGCACCTTGGGGGACGGTTGGGTGCTGTGCGGATAGACCGCGTAGACGCTCTGCTGCGGGAAGCGGTGCTGGCGCAGGACCGGCCGCAGCCGGTCCTGGGCGAGGTCATCCTCGATCAGCCAGCGCGGCAGCACGGTGACGCCGGCACCGGCTACGGCGAAGGCGCGCAGGCTGCTGGCGCCGTCCACGCGCACCACCGCATTGCCGGGATTGGTGGCGAACAGGGCCTCGCTGCCGTCGGCGGCGATGACCGGTACATCGGCCAGGCGCGGATAACCGAGACGGGGCAGGGTACCGACCTGCACCGGATCATCGGCGGCGTCGGCGGACGCCAGGCGCGCCAGCAGCGCCGGTGCAGCGACCGCGCACAACGGGTGCCGCTCCAGCTCGCTGGCATGCAGCTGCGAATCCGGCAGGCGTCCCAGCCGGATCGCCAGGTCGAAGCGTTCGGGAATCAGGTCGGCCGGTGCCGGAGAGGTCGACAGGTGCAGCTGCAGGGCCGGATGCCGCGCCCGGAAGGCTTCCAGTGCCGCAATCAGGCGCAGCTGCGCGTATTCCGGCGTGGTGGTCAGGCGTAGTAAGCCCTGCAGCTGATGCTGGTCGCGGCGCGCCGCATCGATCGCTGCCTGCGCTGCGTCCAGGGCCTGCACGCAGTGCTGCAGGAACTGCTCGCCGGCCTCGGTCAGGGCCAGGTGGCGCGTACTGCGCAGCAGCAGGGTCACGCCCAGCTCCTGCTCCAGCCGTTTCAGGTTGAAGCTGACCACGGCGCGGCTCAGGCCAAGGCGGTCGGCGGCTGCAGTCAGGCTGCCCGCCTCGACCACGGCGCGGAAGATATCGAAGCGATCCAGGCTGACCACGGCGATCCATTGTCAAAACAGGTTTGACAGTGTTGCAGCTGACGTCGTGTTTTTCCAACAAGGCCGCACCGGCATGCTGGCCGCTTCCCTGCTGGAGTGCCGCCGATGCCGTCCCCCCGCCTGCGCCATGAGGCGATCTTCCTGCTGGTGTTCGCCCTGGACCTGGTCAACATGTTCATCGCCACGGTGGCCTATCCGGCGCTGGCGGCCGAGCTGCACGCCGATGTCGGCACCCTGGCCTGGGTCGGAACCGCCTACATGCTGGGCCTGAGCGTGGTGATTCCGCTGGCGCCGTGGCTGGCCGCGCGCTGTGGTGAGCGCCGCCTGCTGCTGCTGGCGTTGCTGCTGTTCGCGGCCTCTGCGGCGCTGGCCGGGGCGGCGCCGGGCATCGGCTGGCTGCTGGGCTGGCGGCTGCTGCAGGGGTTGGCCGGTGGCTTGCTCATTCCGGTGGCACAGGCCGCCGCATACCGGCACTGCACGCCCGACCAGCGCGGCGCGCTGACCCGGCGCATCCTGCTGGTGGCCCTGCTGGTGCCGGCATTGGCGCCCGCACTGGGCGGAGTGCTGGTGCAGTGGTTGTCCTGGCGCGGCGTACTCTGGGCCAGCCTGCCGTTGGCGCTGGTGGCGATCGGCCTGGTGCTGGCGTGGATGCCGGGGGACGGCGCACGCCGTGCACCGCGGCTGCACGCCTATGCGTTGTCCACCGCGATGGCGGCACTGGCCACGCTGCTGCTGGCGCTGACCTGGCTGGGCGAACCCGGCCACCGCAATGCAGGTGCGGCCCTGCTGTTGCTTGCCGCAGGCCTGGCGCTGGCACACCTTCGCCATGCGCGGCGGCAGCCGCAACCGCTGTTGCGCTGGTCATTGCTGTCGTATCGCGGACTGCGCCTGGCCATGCTGGTCTATCTGGCGGTACCGGGCGTGTTCATCGGCAGCCAGCTGGCCAGCACCCTGCAGCTGCACCAGGCCGGCTACAGCGCGGCGCGCATCGGTGCGCTGATGCTGCCGTGGGCACTGGCCTCCGCGCTGGCGATCACGGCCAGCCGCCGCCTGCTGGCCCGCTTCGGCCCGGCCACGGTGCTGCGTAGCGGGATGCTGCTGCAGGCCAGTGGCCTGCTGTTGATGGCGATGCTGCCCCAGCCGGTGTTCACGTTGGCGGCGCTGCTGTTCGCACTGATGGGGGCCGGTGGCAGCCTGTGCAGCAGCACCGCGCAGACCCTGGCGTTCCACGGCGTCGAGAGCGAGGTGCTGGGCGACGCCAGCGCGCTCTGGAACCTCAATCGCCAGCTCAGTTTCTGCCTGGGCACCGCCGCCATCGCGCTGCTGCTGGCCCTGGCCATGCAGTGGCTGCCGGCACGTGCGACCGGCGTGGCACTGGGCCTGGCCGCTGTGCTTACCCTGTTGCCGATGACGCTGCTGCGCCAGCCACACATGCTCACCCTTTCACGACCGGAGAACACCTGATGGACACCACCGCAGAACATGAAATCCACCACCTGCACGAACGGCTGCAGGCCTGGTTCCGCGCCGAGGTCGGCGCCGATGCACTGGATGATCTGATGGCGCATTTCTGCGCGGATTTCAGCATGGTCGGTATCGCCGGGCGCCGCCTGCAGCGCGAGGCGGTGCGGGCGTTGTTCGCGGGCGCACATGGCGCCCGGAAGGGGCTGCAGATCACGCTCGAGGACATGCAGGCGGTGGCGGCGCCGTTGCCGCTGGCGGTGCTGCGCTATCGCGAGGGCCAGGCCGTTGGCGCAGGGGCAACCGTGTGGCGGGAAGCATTGGCCGTGCTGCGCCAGGAACAGGGCCGCTGGCGTTGGCTGGCGCTGCATGAAGTGGCGGCAACCTGATCGGTAGTGCCGGCCGCTGGCCGGCAACCGTGCCGCGCGCCCGAGGGGGGATTCGCTTGCCAGCCGGCGGCCGCACATGTGCCATCAGTCCTGCCCGCATCCGCCGCAGAATGCAAAGCCCGCCCACACTTCACGGCACAGGGCAGGAGTAGGCTTGAGGCTTTCCTGCCGGGAGGGGTTGTCCATGCGTGTGCGTGCCGTTGCAGTAGCCATCGCCCTTTGCCTGTCCAGCAGCGTGCTGGCGGCCGATACACCGCCGATGACCCCGGACATCAGCGGCAAGCCCTTCGTCGCGCCGGATGTCGGCCGCGACTACGACAAGCGCGTGGTGATGGTGCCGATGCGTGATGGCACCCGCCTGTACACGGTGATCGTGGTGCCCAAGGGCGCCCGCAACGCGCCGATCCTGCTGACCCGCACCCCCTACGATGCCGCCGGCCGTGCCAGCCGCAGTGATTCGCCGCGCATGCGCGACCTGCTGCCACAGGGCGACGAGGTGTTCGTCGATGGCGGTTATATCCGCGTGTTCCAGGACATCCGCGGCAAGTACGGTTCCGAGGGCGATTACGTGATGACCCGGCCGCTGCGCGGGCCATTGAACACGACCCCGGTCGACCACGCCACCGACGCGTGGGACACCATCGACTGGCTGGTCAAGAACGTGCCGGAAAGCAACGGCAAGGTCGGCATGCTCGGCTCGTCGTATGAAGGCTTCACTGTGGTGATGGCGCTGACCGATCCGCATCCGGCGCTGAAGGTGGCTGCACCGCAGAGCCCGATGGTCGATGGCTGGATGGGCGACGACTGGCTCAACTATGGTGCGTTCCGCCAGGTCAACTTCAACTACTTCGCGATGCAGACCGAGAAGCGCGGCAAGGGCACGCCGCTGCCCAGCCTCGGCTACGACGACTACAGCACCTTCCTGCGCATCGGTTCGGCCGGTGACTACGCGCGTTTCACCGGTGTGGACCAGCTGACCTGGTGGAAGAAGCTGGTCGAGCACCCGGCCTATGACGGTTTCTGGCAGGGCCAGGCGCTGGACGCGGTGATGGCGAAAACACCGTTGAAGGTACCCACCATGTGGCTGCAGGGCCTGTGGGACCAGGAAGACATGTGGGGGGCCAACCACGCCTACCAGGCGATGGAAGGACGCGATGCCGGCAACAACCGCAACTACCTGGTGATGGGTCCCTGGCGGCACAGCCAGGTGAACTACAGCGGCAGCGAGCTGGGCGCACTGAAGTTCGACGGTGATACCGCGCTGCAGTTCCGCCGCGATGTACTCAAGCCGTTCTTCGACCAGTACCTGGTGGATGGCGCAGCGAAGGCCGATACGCCGCCGGTACTGATCTACAACACCGGCGAGAACCACTGGGATCGCCTGAAGGGCTGGCCGCGCAGCTGTGACAAGGGCTGCACTGCAAGCAGCAAGCCGCTGTACCTGCGCGCCGGCGGCAAGCTGGCGTTCCAGGCGCCGGCGGCAGGCGAGGGGGATTTCGAGGAATACGTGTCCGACCCGGCCAAGCCGGTGCCGTTCGTGCCGCGCCCGGTCCGCTTCGGTGACCGTGACATGTGGACGACGTGGCTGGTCAAGGACCAGCGTTTCGTCGATGGCCGGCCGGACGTGCTGACCTTCATCACCGAACCGCTGGCTGCACCGCTGCGCATTGGCGGCGCACCGGTGGTGCA
Organism: uncultured Stenotrophomonas sp.; assembly: GCF_945952405.1. Classification (GTDB taxonomy): domain Bacteria; phylum Pseudomonadota; class Gammaproteobacteria; order Xanthomonadales; family Xanthomonadaceae; genus Stenotrophomonas. The sequence goes on from NZ_CAMFIA010000018.1 coordinate 38,700, forward strand.
CCTGCAGGCTTCGACCAGCGGCACCGACAGTGACTGGGTGGTGAAGCTGATCGATGTATACCCGGACCAGGAGGCATCGACGCCGGAGATGGGCGGCTACGAGTTGCCGGTCTCGCTGGCGATCTTCCGCGGCCGTTACCGCGAGAGCTTCAGCGAGCCGAAGGCCCTGGCCGCCAACCAGGTGCTGCCCTACCGCTTCGACCTGCCCAATGCCAACCACACCTTCCAGAAGGGGCACCGGGTGATGGTGCAGGTGCAGTCCAGCCTGTTCCCGCTGTACGACCGCAACCCGCAGACCTACGTGCCGAACATCTACCTGGCCAGGCCGGGCGATTACCGGAAGGCCACGCAGCGGGTCTGGCACAGCGCGGCGCAGGCCAGCTACATCGATCTGCCGGTCTATTGAGGCAGGGTGCGTTGCGGTCCGCAGCATCGGCGGACCGCTGCCGCATTGCATCGATCGCCGTCATCGCATAGCGTGCAGCGCTGTTCTGGAGGATGTGCGCGATGACAAGGATGTGGCTCGGCTGCGTGATGCTGGCGGCGGAATCGGCAATGGCCGCTACGGGCAGTTTCGCACCCCGGCTGGAGGGGTTCGAACGCAGCGCGCTGATCGGCGTGGACGGTCGGTTGCGGGTGGCTCCGGGCCAGGTGGACCTGTATCCGCTGGGTGAGAATCGCTGGTACAGCACCGATTGGTTCAGGCGCGCAGCTGGTGGCCAGGTGCCGCCCTCGCGCTGGTACGACGATGACGGGCGCCTGCTGCATCAGTCGAATGGCCGCATCCGCTATGGTGATCGCCTGCAGGGCAGCCAGACGCTGTGGCATGTCGAGATGGGGGAGGCGCAGGGCCGCTACCTGGGCGCCGGCCTGGCCGATGCCCAGGGCAACGTGCATTTCGCGCCCATGCCCGAGCCTGGCCAGTGGAGCCTGCTGCCACCCGATCGGATCGTCTGGCAGGGACACGATCGCAGCACCCGGATCTTCGACCTGCACGGTCGCCAGGTGCTCAGCGTGACTGCACCCGAGATATGGGTTGGCGGGCCGTTCGCAGGCCGCCGCGCCTATGTGGTCTGTGCGGATGCCGAGGCGGCAGCCTGCCGCATCCAGGATGAAACGGGCTCGGTCCTGCTGAGCGGTCATTTCGATGATGCGCGGCCTGCGGGTGACAACGGCTGGTGGTTGCGCCAGCACGACACCTGGATGCGTGCCGATGCGGCGGGCCTGCGTGTCGGTCCGGCGCTGTACCAGGGGGCGGCGCTTTGGCCGCACTATCGTGCCGGCGCACGATTCGACGACCACCGTTCTGTTCCGCTGGAGGTGCAGCGGTATGCCAATGGCCTCGACAGCGATACGCCCGAGCGTGGATGGCTGCTGGAGGACGGGCGCTTCGTGGCGTTGCCGAAGCAGGTGAGGGGCACGATCGTGGACTATTGCCCGGGGCGCTGGCTGCTGCGCGGCGAGAATGGGGATGATGTCATCGTGGATGCGCAGGCGCGCGTGATCGGCAGTGCGCACTCGTTCGGCCTCAACACCCATCCGGTGTTTCCCTGGCGGCTGCGTATTGCCGACGGTGATCTGGGTGCCGCCATTCTCGACTGCGATGGCAAGGTGCTGTTCGAACGCGCGGAGGTGACCGGCTATGAGGCAGTGGACACCGGCGTGATGGCGACCCTGGCCGGCGAGGCCGGTCCGCGGTTATGGCTGGATGCGGATCTGAAGCCGCACCTGATGCCGCAGGGACTGCGGCTGCGGGAGCAGCACATCGCACCGCCGCTGCTGGTGCTGGAGGATGCCGAGGGACGCTCGCACCTTTACAACACCACCCTGGGCAGGGTGGTGGCGCCGGCGTTCGGATCGGTGGAGGTACTGGCCGCCGGCCACCTGATCTTCCTGCGCGATGGCCGCTACGGGATGATGCTGGCCGACGGCCGTGAAGTACTGCCACCGCTCCATGCCGAGATCCTTCCATTGTCCGCTGATCGCGTCTGGACGCGGCAGAGTGTCGGCCATGATGAAGCGTGGCAGACCCGGATCACGCTGTATGACGGCGACGCGAGCGTGCTTGCGCAGCGCACGTTCGCGTCGGCCGGGATCAGCCGCATCCCCGGAGCGGAAACCGGTGATCATGCGTCCGGCAGCGTCGAGCTGCGTTTCGAGCACGACGAAGCCGACGGCCAGTCCTATGGGGTTCAGCAGTGGCTGGATCGCGACGGCCAGGTACGGGCCAGCGCGGTGCACTGCAGGCCGCAGGAGGGCACGCGCGGGGATGGCAAGGGCGTGCTGCTGGGATCGGGCTGGCGCGTGGACAGTGATCCGCAGCATCCCTGCCGGTTGCCTGCAGGCGTCATGCAGGCGCTGCAGGGACGCGGCATGCGCTAGTGCGTTGCGCCGCGTCGGGCGCGCCGCGCCCGGCGCGGCGGCATGCCGCTCAACCGACCTTCGACGGACCGGTACGCCAGCGGCTGGGAACCAGGCCGAAGCGCTTGCGGAAGGCGGCCGCGAAGTTGCTGGGGTGGCGGTAGCCACTGGCGGCCGCGGCCTGCTCGACGGTCCAGCCGTCTTCGCGCAGGCCCTGCTCGGCATGGCGCATGCGCTGTTCGTGCAGGTAGTCGAACACCGAACACCCATACTGCTGGGCAAAATGCCGGCGCAGTGAGCTCGGACTCATGCAGGCCAGCTGCGCCAGCTCGACCAGGCTGTGGGCATGGCTGGGTTCATCGTGGAGATAGGCGCGCACGCGCTCCAGGCGCTCACGCTGGCCCGCGCGCAATGTGCGCACCTGGTCGGTCTGCAGGTCCTCGGCCTGCAGGCCGACGGCCAGCAGCTGCAGCGCGACGCCTTCGCGCCACAACGCATCGATACCGTCCTGCCAGGGGTTTTCGAACAGCTGGCCAAGCACCGGCAGCAAGGTGTGCGGGATCGCCCAGTGGCGGCATTCCAGGTGCGCATTGAGCGCGCGCTCCAGCTGCGGCAGCTGGAACAGGTCCGGGTCGATCTGGCCCGGAACCATCACGCTCACCCCGCGCATGCGGGTCTCGCCCGGATGCGCACCGGTCATCTCGATCTGCTCGCGATGGTGCGCGGTCATCGCGGTGCCGGCGCGCAGGGTGAAGCCGCCACGCCGGGGGATGCGTACATCCACCTGGCCCTGCAGCATCACGCGGATGGCCAGGCCGGGATTCTGCTGCGCGGTGGCGACATACGGGAATCGATTGTGGACGTCAGACGCGATCAGGCTCATGCCGCCGCGCAGGAACTGTTCGTTGACCTCGCCGTGGCCGGCCCACTGGTCGTCGCGCAGGTGTTCCGGATCGGCGCGGTAGTCAAAGCCATGACGGTGGCCGAAGCGGCGGTAGTCAGCAAAAGTGAAGTATCGGGACATTGCTCGGCACGTACGCAGGAGGTGGACACTGGCGGCACCTCGCCCATGTGCTCTGCAATGCAGATGCAGCTCCGATCGTTACCTGTGCAGACCCGCTGCGATGCGGTGGCGACGGCACTCTGGATGGCTGGGGAAACGCCAGATTGGAATGTTTGTGTCGAAGAAACTGGAAACGTTTCCCATTGTCGCCCTGATTCACCCGCATTTGATTCCAGGATGGTCAAAACAATTGGTCATTACGGCCAAATTGAATTTGCAGCCGAACATACGCCGGCGTTTTGCCCGCATATCCGTACGCAATTCCATACATCAACTTGAGTTGAGGTTTTATCAGTAGAACGATCAATGGCAGCAGCGCTGTCGGCCCGGTCGTCACGGCAGAAGGCGTAGCGTGACCGGTTGGCGGCGAAATGCCGCATGGCTCCCCCCACTGATGGAGAACGTAGATGATTGATTACCAGCTCACTGGCAAGACCGCGATCGTGACCGGCGGCGTATCCGGCATCGGCCTGGCGGTGGCACAGACCCTGGCCGCATCCGGCGCCCGCATTTCGGTATGGGACCTGAAGCAGGACGCGGTGGATGCCACGGTGGCGCAGCTGCGTGGCAATGGCGCGCAGGCGATCGGCATCGCGCTGGACGTCACCGACGAGGCGGCGGTGGACAGGGCAGTGCAGCGCACGGTCAAGGAACTGCAAGGCGTGCACGTGGCGGTCAACAATGCCGGTATCAGCGGACCTGCGGCCAGCAGCGGTGATTATCCGATCGATGGCTGGCAACGCGTGATCGACGTCAACCTGACCAGCGTGTTCCTGTGCCAGCGCGCGCAGATCCAGGCGATGCGTGCGGCAGGGACTGGTGGCAGCATCATCAACATGGCCTCGATCCTGGGCCAGGTGGGGTACGCCGGCTCCACCGCGTATGTGGCGGCCAAGCATGGCGTGGTCGGGTTGACCCAGACCGCGGCCTGGGAGCATGCCGCCGACGGGATCCGGGTCAATGCAGTGGGCCCGGGCTTCATCAGCACCCCGTTGCTGGAAAAGATGGAGCCGAAGGTGCGCGCGACGCTGGAAGCCCGCCACGCGTTGAAGCGACTGGGCACCGCCACCGAAGTGGCGGCCTTGGTGGCCTGGCTGGCCAGCGACGATGCCTCGTTCGCGACCGGCACGTACTACGCCATTGATGGCGGCTACCTGGCACAGTGATGGCCTGGCGCTGGCAGCGCGGGGCGATGACCCTTGCGATCGCGCCCAGTGCCGGTGATGCCGTGGGGTGAACGCGGTGTGGCCCCGCCTTCACCTGCGTGCCACGGCCGCCGGGCAACGCTCCGGGAAACTCCCGGAGCGTCCCCATGGAACTCACCCAGGACTTTTCGATCCTGCTGCGCGTAGGCGCAGCGATGCTGTTCGGCGGTGTACTCGGCGTTGAGCGTGAAATGGGCAAGCATGCGGCCGGGCTGCGCACGCACATGCTGATCGCCGGTGCTGCCGCGCTGATCGTCGGGCTCGGCGATTCGGTGGCCGAGCATTTCCAGCAGGAGCGCTACCGCGACCTGCTGCAGGTCGATCCGGTGCGCCTGATCGAAGCGGTGGTGGCGTGCGTCGGCTTCGTTGCTGCCGGCACCATCCTGCGCGGTTCGCGCGAGGACCAGGTGAGCGGGTTGACCACGGCCAGTTCGTTGATCATGGCCGCGGCCATCGGCATCGCGGTGGGCATTGGCAAATACCTGATCGCGGTGGGGGTGAGCGTGCTGTGCGTACTTGTGCTGGCGGCGATGCGGCGGCTGGAGAGGAAGATCTGAGCGCCGGTGGGCTCGCAGTTCCCCAGCGGATCCGTGCCCCCTGCGGAGCGGGGCGCAATGCTGTTGCGACGCTGATCTGCAGGACAAATGGTAGGACCAATATGGGATCTAACCCTATGGTCTAATAGGCTCTCCGCCGGAGTGGCGCTTGAATACGCCGGAAGTGGTCTGATCTTTCAACTATTGGTACGACCAATAATCGAGGCCACGGCAGACCACCGCCCGCGGTGGAGCCCATTCCGCCCCCAGTCGAGAGCCTTCATGCAGCCCTGGCAACACCTGTACGACCCCGCTGGCAACCTGTGGTTGTCGAGCCTGATCGCGCTGCTGCCGATCGCGTTCTTCTTCATCGCCCTGGCGGTGCTGCGCATGAAGGGCTGGCTTGCCGGTACCCTCACCGTGGCCATCGCGCTCGGGGTGGCGCTGCTGTTCTACCGCATGCCGTTGACCCAGGCGCTGGGTGCGGCGGGCTTCGGCTTCGTCTACGGGCTGTGGCCGATCGCCTGGATCATCATCGGCGCAGTGTTCCTCTACAAGGTCTCGGTCAAGACCGGGCAGTTCGACATCATCCGCGCCTCGATCCTGTCGGTCACCGAAGACCAGCGCCTGCAGATGCTGATGGTCGGCTTCGCCTTTGGTGCCTTCCTGGAAGGTGCGGCAGGCTTCGGTGCGCCCGTAGCGATCACCGCGGCGCTGCTGGTCGGGCTGGGCTTCAAGCCGCTGTATGCCGCTGGCCTGTGCCTGATCGTCAATACCGCACCGGTTGCGTTCGGCGCGATGGGCATTCCGATCATCGTCGCCGGACAGGTCACCGGCCTCGACGCATTCGAGATCGGCCAGATGGCCGGGCGCCAGCTGCCGTTCCTGACCGTGATCGTGCTGTTCTGGATCATGGCGATCATGGATGGCTGGCGCGGCATCAAGGAAACCTGGCCGGCGGTGCTGGTGGCCGGCGGCTCGTTCGCCATCGCCCAGTACCTCACTTCGAACTTCATCGGCCCGGAGCTGCCGGACATCACCGCGTCGCTGGCCTCGCTGGTCTGCCTGACGCTGTTCCTGCGCCGCTGGAAGCCGGTGCGGATCTTCCGCTTCGATACCGAAACCAGTGCCGAAGCCGCCGCACAGGCGCTGGAAGCGCCGCGCCACAGTGCTGGCCAGATCGCCAAAGCGTGGTCGCCGTTCCTGATCCTCACCGCCATGGTCACGCTGTGGAGCATCAAGCCGTTCAAGTCGCTGTTCGCGGCCGGCGGCGTGCTGGAAAGCTGGGTACTGAAGATTCCGGTGCCTGGCCTGGACCAGCAGGTGCAGAAGATGCCGCCGATCGTGGACACGCCGCTGAGCTACGAGGCGATCTACAAGTTCGACTGGTTCTCGGCCACCGGCACCTCGATCATCATTGCCGCGGTGATCGCGATCATCGCGCTGCGCATGCCGGCGCGCTCGGCGCTGCAGACCTTCGGCGAGACCGTGCGCGAGCTGCGCATGCCGATCTACTCGATCGGCATGGTGCTGGCCTTTGCCTTCATCGCCAACTATTCGGGCCTGTCGGCCACGCTGGCGCTGGCGTTGGCACACACCGGCAAGGCGTTCCCGTTCTTCTCGCCGTTCCTGGGCTGGCTGGGCGTGTTCCTGACCGGCTCGGACACGTCCTCCAATGCCCTGTTCTCGGCATTGCAGGCCACCACTGCGCAGCAGATCGGGGTGTCCGACGTGCTGCTGGTGGCGGCCAATACCACCGGTGGCGTCACTGGCAAGATGATCTCGCCGCAATCGATCGCCATTGCCTGCGCGGCGGTCGGCCTGGCCGGCCGCGAGTCGGACCTGTTCCGCTTCACGGTCAAGCACAGCCTGATCTTCACCACGATGGTCGGCCTGATCACCCTGGCCCAGGCCTACTGGCTGACCTGGATGATTCCCTGAGCCATGCCGCGCGGGCTGACCCTCTGCTGCGCGCTTCGGGCCACAATGGCGCCATGAGCACGCAACGTATTTCGGACAAGGTGGCCATGCAGCTGCGCGGCCTGGTGCAGGAACAGCGGCTGCAGCCCGGCGACCGGCTGCCGGCCGAGCGCGCCCTCGCGGTGCAGCTGGGGGTCTCGCGCACGGCACTGCGCGAGGCCATCGCGCAGCTGGCCAGCCAGGGACTGCTGACCGCACGGGTTGGGGGCGGAACCTACGTGGCCGAACCGGCGGCGCGGGCACGGCAGGCGCTGGATGAGCCGTTGGTTCCCTATCTGCCGCTGTTCCAGGGTGACCCCGAGTACCGCTTCGACGTGCTGGAGATCCGCCACGCGCTGGAAGGGGCCACGGCCTGGCACGCCGCGCTGCGCGCCACCGATGAGGATCGCGTGCGCATCGTGCAGGCCTTCCAGACCATGATGGATGCACATGGCAAGGACGACCCGACCGGCGAGGCGGAGGCCGACGCGGCCTTCCACCTGTCCATCGCCGAGGCCTCCCACAACCTGGTGCTGCTGCAGGTCATGCGCGGCCTGTTCGAGCTGCTGCAGACCAACATTTCGCAGAGCCGCGAAAAGCTCTACACCTCGGCGCGGACCTTCTCGCCGCTGTCCGACCAGCACCGCGAGATGATGGACGCGGTGCTGGCCGGCGACCCCGAACGCGCGCGCGCCGCCGCGCATGCCCACCTCGAGTTCGTGCACACCACGCTGCGCACGCTCGACGACAACGAGGCCCGGCGCGCGCGGGCATCGCGTCTACCTTCCCCACACGGTTGACCCCATGATCATCTCCGCCTCCACCGATTACCGCGCCGCGGCCGAGCGCCGGCTGCCGCCGTTCCTGTTCCACTACATCGATGGCGGCGCGTATGCCGAGCACACGCTGAAGCGAAACGTTTCCGACCTGTCCGACATCGCGCTGCGCCAGCGCATCCTGCGCAACATGTCCGACCTGAGCCTGGAAACCGAGCTGTTCGGCGAGACCCTGGCGATGCCGGTGGCGCTGGCGCCGGTGGGCCTGACCGGCATGTATGCGCGGCGTGGCGAGGTGCAGGCGGCGCGCGCGGCCGACAGCCGCGGCATTCCGTTCACCCTGTCCACGGTCTCGGTGTGCCCGATCGAGGAAGTGGCACCGGCGATCCAGCGGCCGATGTGGTTCCAGCTGTACGTACTGCGCGACCGCGGCTTCATGCGCAACGCGCTGGAGCGTGCGCAGGCGGCCGGCGTGACCACGCTGGTGTTCACCGTGGACATGCCCGTGCCGGGCGCACGCTACCGCGACGCACACTCGGGCATGAGCGGGCCGAACGCCTCGCTGCGCCGCATCGGGCAGGCCATCACCCATCCGCACTGGGCCTGGGACGTGGGCCTGTTCGGGCGCCCGCACGACCTTGGCAACATCTCCGCCTACCGCGGCAACCCGACCGGGCTGGAGGACTACATCGGCTGGCTGGGCAGCAACTTCGATCCGTCCATTTCGTGGAAGGACCTGGAGTGGATCCGCGAGTTCTGGAAAGGCCCGATGGTGATCAAGGGCATCCTCGATCCGGAGGACGCGCGTGACGCGGTCGCGTTCGGGGCCGATGGCATCGTGGTCTCCAACCACGGTGGCCGTCAGCTGGACGGGGTGCTGTCCACCGCACGCGCACTGCCGGCGATTGCCGATGCGGTCCAGGGTGACCTGAAGATCCTTGCCGATTCCGGCATCCGCACCGGCCTGGACGTGGTGCGCATGCTGGCGCTGGGCGCCGATACCGTGCTGCTGGGACGCGCCTTCGTTTATGCACTGGCGGCGCAGGGCGAGGCCGGTGTGGCCAACCTGCTGGACCTGATCGCCAAGGAGATGCGGGTGGCGATGACACTCACCGGCGCCCGTCGCATTGCCGACATCGGCCGTGATTCGCTGGTGCGCCTGCCATGAGCGGCGCGCAGGCGGTGCTGGCGCAGCTGCGCGAAGCGGTCGGCAAGCGCCACGTGCTGACCGGCGACCGCGCCACGCGCCGCTTCCGCCGCGGCTATCGCTTCGGTGAAGGCCCGGTGCTGGCCGTGGTACGGCCGGGCACGCTGCTGGAACTGTGGCGCGTGCTGCAGGCGGCGGTGCAGGGTGGGGCGGCGATCATCCTGCAGGCGGCCAACACCGGCCTGACCGGCGGCTCGACCCCGGATGGCAATGACTATGGGCGGCCGATCGTGCTGGTCAGCACGCTGCGCCTGGCCGGCATCCAGCTGCTGGACGAAGGTCGGCAGGTCCTGTGCCTGCCCGGTGCGACCCTGGACCGGCTGGAGCAGACCCTGGCACCGCTGGGCCGTGAGCCGCATTCGGTGATCGGCTCGTCCTGCATCGGCGCATCGGTACTGGGGGGCATCTGCAACAACTCCGGTGGCGCGCTGGTCCGGCGCGGACCGGCCTACACCGAGCTGGCGCTGTATGCGCAGGTGGATGCACAGGGCCGGCTGCAGCTGGTCAATCATCTGGGCATTGCGCTGGGCGATACGCCGGAGCAGATCCTGCAGCGGCTGCAGGCGGGCGACTATCGTGCCGCCGACGTGGGGGACGGCGGTGGCCGTGCAGCCTCTGATCCACGTTATGCCGAGGAGGTCCGCCGGGTCGACGCCGATACCCCGGCGCGCTTCAATGCCGACCCCAGTCGCCACTTCGAGGCAGCGGGTTCAGCCGGCAAGCTGGCGGTGTTCGCGGTGCGCCTGGACACCTTCGAGAAGGAAGCTGCCGAGGTCTTCTACATCGGCAGCAACCACACCGACAGCCTGACCGCGATCCGTCGCCAGCTGCTGACCGGTTTCGAGCGCCTGCCGATCGCCGGCGAATACATCCACCGGGATGCCTATGACATCGGCGAGCGCTACGGCAAGGACAGCTTCCTGCTGATCGACCGTCTCGGTACCGCGCGGGTGCCGGCCGCGTTCGCGCTGAAGAGCCGCGTCGATGGCTGGTTCGAGCGGCTGGGGCTGCGCGGAGTGACCGACCGGGTGATGCAGGGGCTGACCGCGCTGTTGCCTTCGCACCTGCCCAGGCGCATGGGCGAGTTCCGCCAACGTTATGAGCATCACCTGCTGCTGAAGGTATCGGCGCAGGATGCGCCGGCGACCGAGGCGTGGCTGCGCGGATTCTTCGCCGGCCACGAGGGCGGCTACTTCCATTGCACGGCCGAGGAAGGGCGCAAGGCCTTCCTGCATCGTTTCGCGGTGGCGGGCGCGGCGGTGCGCTACCGCGAGGTGCATCGCGACCAGGTGCAGGACATCGTGGCGTTGGATATCGCCCTGCGCCGCGACGATGCCGACTGGTTCGAGCAGCTGCCGCAGGACATCGACAAGCGGCTGCTGCACAAGCTGTACTACGGCCACTTCCTGTGCCACGTGTTCCACCAGGACTATATCGCGCGCAAGGGCGAAGACCCGATGGCGATCGAACACGCCATGTGGTCGCTGCTGGACCAGCGGGGGGCCGAGTATCCGGCCGAGCACAACGTCGGCCATCTGTACCCGGCCAAGCCAGCGCTGGCCGGCTTCTACCGGCAGCTGGATCCGAGCAATACCTTCAATCCCGGTATCGGCCAGACCTCGAAGGCCAGGGACTGGGGCGGCTGCGACTGCGGCGGGCATTGACCGCTGCGGCGGCGTACCTGTAGCGCCGAGCCGATGCTCGGCCGCCCTTCCTGTAGAGCCGAGCCCACGCTCGGCTACGCTTTCCGTTTCTTCGGCCGAGCGCAGCCGAGCATGGGCTCGGCTCCACACGGCGCGCGTCTGCGCTTACTCGCAGCGGGTGGCGGTGATGATGTTGTCCTTGTCCACGTACACGCGCAGGCGGTCCTGGCGGATGTCCTTGGTGGTGATGGTGCTGGGACCGATCGGGTTGACCAGGCCGGCGCCGCTCTCGCGGGAAAGGCGGCGGATGTTGGCCTCATCGGCCGGCTGGCCGATCGCCCAGCCCAGCGAGCTGGCGTCACAGTGGCCGCTCCCCTGGACCTGGGGACCGGGCGTGCTGACGCAGGCGGACAGCAGCAGGGCGGAAGCGGGCAGCAACAGCGACAGACGGAAGGCGGACATGCGAGCGCTCCTGCGCAGGGGAAGATGGCCGGAACGATAGCACCCGGCGTGCGAAGGGCGTCAGCGTCCTGGTCATTGCCGGCACAGCATCGCCATTGCATAGTGGCAGGAATGGCTGGCAGTGCGTCAGCAGGCGGGCCGGGCCTTCCCGGTACAGGTGTTGGACGGCGTATGACGGCAGGCAGTTTCCGCGAAGTGGGCAGGACGATGGCGGCGCTGGCGCTGTCCATGCTGGGCGTGGCGTTCGCCGCCTCTGCTGCCGAGCCGGAATCCGCCCCGGCCGAACGCCCGGTGTTTGGTGCCTGGCGCAACCTGCAGACCGAGGCCGGCTACGCGCCAGCCCAGCGCAACCTGGCGTTCGCCATGCTGCCGCAGGCGGCCACCCGCGGCGACCGCTTTGCCATTCTCGACCGCGAGGGCAAGCGCACGGTGTGCTGCCTGCAGGTGGCCAGCCCATCGCTGGGCGTGGCCGCGCTGCGCGAGCAGTACCACCTGCCGCAGGCCTGGGTGATCGACCTCAGCAACGGCCGCAGCCCGGCCCGTCCCTATCTGCCGCACGTGTATGCGATGCAGCGGGTGGACGAGCTGGGCGACTACCGCTTCGCCGATGTCCCCGGCGCCTACAGCGACCTGGGGGGACTGTTGATCCCGGAGGGCGCGGCACTGGAGGCCGATGGCAACGCCGTCCGCCTGGGCGACAGCCACTATCCGCTGCATTTCCAGCACCAGCCGCATGCCGATGACGATGGCGCGCTGGACCGCTACACCCTGCAGGCAGGCGAGGGCGCCGCGCCGATCGTGGTTGAAGTGCCGTTCGGCACCTACTGATTGCAGCACCGCACTGGCTAGAATGCAGCGCGGCGTCGTCTGCCGTGCCTGTTCCGTGAGTCGTTGCCGTGTCCCTGCGCCCCCTCCTGCTGCCGTCCCTGTTGCTGCTGTCCGCCTGCGCCAGTGCGCCTGCGCCGCCACCGGCGCATTCCGATGCGCTGTGGCGCCTGATCGAGCGCGACTGCCGCGGCAGCGAGGGCCCGCGCGGCGATTGCCTGCGGGTGGAAACGGCAGCGGACCGTCGCGATGTGCTGGTCAAGGACGCACATGGCGATTACCAGTTCCTGCTGATGCCGCTGGACAAGGTCAGTGGCATCGAGAACCGCAGCCTGTACCGGCGCGGTGCGCCGAACTACTTCGCGTCGGCCTGGCAGGCCCGGCGCCATACCGAGCAGGCGCTGGGCCAGCCGCTGCCGCGTGAAGTGGCCAGCCTGGCGCTGAATTCGCCGCATGGCCGTTCGCAGCATCAGCTGCACATCCACGTTGATTGCCTGCGCGCCGACGTGCTGCAGGCGCTGGACGCGCATGCTGGCAGCCTGGGAACGCAGTGGGCGCCGCTGCCGGTGCCGCTGCGTGGCCATCAGTACCAGGCCCGGCTGTTGCCGGGCGCGGCGTTGACCGCCAATCCTCTCAATCTGCTGGCCTACGAGCTCAGCGGCGTGGATGACGTCGGCCAGTGGAGCCTGGTGGTGGCAGGGCGTGATTCGGTGCAGGGGGGCCCCGGTTTTGTAGTGCTGGCCACCCGCGTGGATACCGCCAGCGGCAACGAAGCCAGTGGCGAGGAACTGCAGGACCATGCCTGCTCGGTTCTGACCGGCGCCGGAGCGGCGTTGGAGCGGGTGCGCTAGCGGGCCCGCTGCCGGCTGTGGCGCCAGGCCGGCGCGGTCAGCGCCAGCAGCTGGCGGTCGTGCCAGCCGTGCAGGTCCAGGTGCTGGTCACGCAGTACGCCTTCCAGTTCGAAGCCGCTTGCCCGCAACGCGCGGGCAAAGGGCGTGTCGCACTCGGTTGGCAACAGCACGAACAGCCGGTGCAGGCCGACATCGTTGAACAGGAACAGGCACAGCGCCAGCAGCGCCGCCTCCGTGTGTGCGTGCCAATGCTGCACTGACCGCAGCTCGGCACTGCGTGCATGCAGCGAATGCAGGCGGACGTGCAGCTGGTCCAGCAGGGTGCCGCGCTCGGCGTCGAAGACGCCCAGCAGCAGCTGGTCATTCTCCTGTTGCAGGCGCGAGCGATGCATCAGGCCAAGGAAACGCGCCTCTTCGTCAATGCCGACGGGGTCGCGCCGCCCACCCTGGCGGTGGTCATCGAACCGGCGCCAGCGTGGCAGGTCGGAGCGCAGGAACGGGCGCAGCGTGGCGTGGGCGGTCTGCAACTGCACGAGGTGGCCGCGCAGCACCGGGCGCAGCGGGGGAAGGGCGAAGGTCGGGTCGGAAATCATCATCCTGCAACGATGGCGGCGCCGGCAGCGCAGGACCATTCAAAAGCTTGCAGAAAACGGGAGCGCTCCCCGCAGGGCCTGATTCGGTTCAGGCATAAGGCCATCAGGGCTGGTCATTTCCGTTGAAACCACCCATTCAGGACACTTTCGTTACGGGATCGTTATGCGCCGCACAGGCCGCAGCGCCCGTACCACCACCCACTCCCCCAGGAAGCCCATGTCCGCCTCCCACAAGGCGCTGCGCCCGCGTCCGCTGGTGCTCGCGCTGTCGTCCCTGATGCTGGTGTCATTGCCGGCCTTCGCGCAGGAAAGCGCACCCACCTCGTTGCAGGAAGTGAAGGTCACCGGTTCGCGCATTCCGCGTGCCAGCGTCGAAGGGCCGTCGCCGGTGACGGTGATCAGCCGCGAGCAGATCGACGCGCAGGGTTACCGCAATGCGTTCGACGCGCTCAGCGCGCTGACCGAGAACACCGGCAATGTGCAGGGCGAGGACTTCGGCAACACCTTTACCCCGGCCGCCAACACCATCAACCTGCGCGGCCTCGGCCCCAACCGCACGCTGGTGCTGGTCAACGGCCGCCGCCAGGCCGACTACCCGCTGGCCTACGAAGGCTCGGTGAACGTCGTCAACCTGGCCAATATTCCGAGTGCGTTGATCGAGCGCATCGAGGTGCTGGCCGCGGGTGCGTCGGCGGTGTACGGCTCCGATGCCATCGCCGGCGTGGTCAACATCATCCTCAAGGACCGCTTCGAAGGCGTGGATGTGAACGTGCGTGCCGGCGGCACCCAGCAGGGCGGCGGTGACAACCAGCGCGTACAGGTGGTCGGTGGCAGTTCCGGCGAGCGCTGGGATGGCCTGTTCGGTTTCGAGTTCGATGTGCGCAAGGCGATCCACGCGCGGCAGCGCGACTTCATGGATTCGCTGGATGATGATCCAACCGGCAAGGCACCGCAGGCGACCGCCATCGCCTATCGCCGCAATGCCGCCACTGGCCGCAACATCGATCCGGGCGTGAACGGCTGCGACGCCGCATCGGACATCTACAGCGGCAGCGTGTTCCGTGCGTTCAATCCGCGCCAGGGCTGGTACTGCGGCAGCAACGAGGCCGCTGCCAGCTACTGGACCGTGCAGACCCAGAAGCGCAACCTCAACGGCTACGGCCTGCTGACCTTCCACCTGGATGAGCACACCGACCTGTTCGCCGACCTTGCGGTGGGCAGCGCACGGATCTCCAACAACACCCGTGCCCCGACCTGGACGTCGGCCCGCAACTACTTCTACAACCAGACCACCGGCAACCTGGAGAGCTGGTATCGCCGCTTCGCGCCGGAAGAGATCGGTGGCCTGCCGCGCAACGCCAACCGCTTCCTGGAGAATTCGTGGTCGTTCAACGTCGGTGCGCGTGGCCGGATCGGCGGCAGCGACTGGGACTATGAAGCGGTCTACAGCCGTTCGCGCTACGAGAACCGGACCCGCCGCCCGGTGCTGCTGGCTGGCATCAACGAGTACCTGCTCGGCCCCAGGCTGGGCGTGCGCAACGGCGTGGAGGTCTATGCGCCGGACCCGGCACGGCTGTTCAAGCCGCTGACGCCGGAGGAGTACGCGGGCCTGTCCGGCTACCAGGAGAGCCGCAATGCGGCGTGGCTGCAGACCTTCAGCGCCAGTGTCAACGGCCGCCTGTTCGCGCTGCCCGGCGGCGACGCCGCGCTGGCGGCGGTGGTGGAGGCCGGCAGCCAGGGTTACCGCAACCGTCCGGATCCGCGGCTGGGCAGCGGCGAGTTCTGGAACACCAGTGCCGGCATTGGCGCCGGTGGCGAGCGTGACCGCTATGCGGCCGGCGTGGAGTTGCAGCTGCCGCTGCTGCAGTCGCTGACCACCACCCTGGCCGGTCGCTACGACCAGTACCGCGCCGGCGGCGAGCATATCGGCAAGGCGACCTGGAGTTTCGGCGTCGAGTTCCGCCCGATCGAGAGCCTGCTGATCCGTGGCTCGGCGGCGACCAGCTTCCGTGCGCCGGACATGAATTACGTGTTCGCCACTGAAACCCGTGGCTACAACCCGGGCATGACCGACTATTGGCGCTGCCGCAGCGCAGGCCAGACCTACGACAACTGCGATTTCAACGGCCTGTCGATCGACTACAGCAACCGCGCGAACGCGCAGCTGCAGCCGGAAACCGCCAAGTCGTACGGCTTCGGCGTGGTCTGGTCGCCGCTGGCCGGGCTGGATTTCAGTGCCGACTACTACGACATCCGTATCGATAACGAAGTGACCAGCCTCGACACCAGCCGCATCCTGCGCGACGAGGCCGATTGCCGCCTGGGCCGCACGCTCGGCGGCGAGGCGCGCGATCCGGGTTCACCGTTGTGCGTGGATGCGCTGTCGCGGGTGATCCGCAATCCGTCCAACGCCACGGTGCAGCCGGACCAGGTGACCCGCGTCCTGATCAATCCGATCAACGCGGCGTCCGAATCGGTGCGCGGCCTGGACCTGAAGGGCAACTGGCGCTTCGACGCCGGTCGCTATGGCCGCTTCACCACGCGCCTGGCCTACACCGTGGTGCTGGAACACACGTACAAGCAGTTCTCCGATGATCCGGAACGTGACATCCGCAATTCGCTGGATGACTACCAGTGGCGCAGCAAGGCCAACGGCAGCATCACCTGGAACCAGGGTGACTGGACCACCACGCTGTACGGCAACCGCTTCGGCTCGCTGCCGAAGACCGATGGCAGCGGTCGCATCGCACCGTACATGACCTACAACGCCAGTGTGTTCCGCCAGTTCGGCGAGAACCTGTCGGTGGGCGTGATCGTCAACAACCTGCGTGACAGCCGCCCGCCGGCGGACAGGAATGGAGGCGGCTGGCCGTTCTACCCGGTCGGCAACTACGACCCCTATGGCCGCCAGTACTGGTTGCAGCTGGACTACCGGTTCCGCTGATCCGGCAGGCGAACGAAAGGCCCGGCATTGCCGGGCTTTTCTTTGTGCATTGCACCGGCGCTGCCGCCGCGCGCGTGGCATGCTGTGGTGATACACCGAGGAAGACGCGCATGGATGCAGGACGATGGAGTGTGTTTGCCGTGGTCGCACTCGCAGGGTGCAGTGCCACGCCGGCGGCGAGTGTGGAGGAGGGCGCCGCGGCGACCCATGCTGCGCCCATGCCGTCCGTTGCGGATACCCCTGCACATGCCGGGCCCGCGCGCGCGGCGATGGCGTCTGCGTCGGCCAGCCCCGATGTGCCTGCGCTGGCCAGCCCCGATGCGCCTGCGCCTGCGCGCCTGGACGCCTGGTTCCTCGATGGTGAGCGCAGGTTGCTGACCGCAGGGGCGCTGTCAGCGGAGAAAAGCGAGGCGATTCTTGGTTCGGACAAGGACTTCGCGCAGGCCGTCAGCCAGATCGAGCGGGATGCAGCGAGCCGGCCGGAGGCGCAGGACCTGACCCGTCTCTACAGGGCGGCGGTGAGCCGCGTGATGGGCGGCGACGGCACGCTGGTGTCGTTTGCCTGCGGCTACAGCCTGTGTGTCGGGGAGATCCGCAGCCGCAGCGCGGACGATTTCAACGCCTGGTCCGAAGCGGTCGGCATGGACAAGTCGACCCCGATCTACAGCCTTGCCACCGCACCGATGACATGGGGCCAGGGCCAGCAGGGTGGGCGCTTCGTGTTCTCGGTCGACCCGGCCGCGAACGGCATCAGCGCGTACTGACAGCAGACCGGGCGTGCTGACCTTCGCGCCTACGGAAGTGCTTGCTGCAGGTACGACTCGATCACATAGCTGAAAGGCTGTTGCTGGCGGTCACGCAGCAGGGCGCGCACTTCCAGGATCACCGCGTGGTCGCCTTCGCCGCGCGGCGGCCAGTAGGTCTGGTCGGCCAGGGTCTGGCGCTGGAAGCCGAGCGGGCCGACAACACGCCCGAACGGTTCGTCGGTGCTGTCCAGCACCTGGTTCATGGCCGCGCTGAGATGGCCGGGCAGGTACCAGTTGTCCGCTTCGGACAGGATGCGGCTGCCGCAGACCAGCTGCACGCGGCGATAACGCAGGTCGGTACCGGGCTTGGCGCCCAGCGCCTGCAGCACGTCGGCCGGCGCCGGCTTGTCCTGGCCGTGTACGCGCACCGCGCGCACCCGTGCCTGTTCGGCCAGGCCGTGTTCGGCGCACCAGTGCTCCAGGGTGGCGGTCGCGCTCTGCCCCGACAGCACGCGCTGGTGCAGGCGCTCGACCAGTGCCCCCGGCGCGATGCGCTGCTGGCCCGGCGGCGACTGCAACGGCGACGCGGCCGCGGCATCGGTGGCGGACAGGCTGGCGATCGGGGCGGCAGCCAGCAGGGACGCGGCCTGCCAGCGGCGGAGACGATCGTGGCGGTCGGACGGGCGCATGCGGCATCACAGCGGAAACAGGCGCCTATGTTACCCGTTCAGGGGTGTGCCGGGTGTCGCTGCAACCGGGCGTCACAGCTGCAGCATTCATCATTGCGGTGAATGCATGCCATCCAGATATTTCGTTGGCCGATGCTGCTGGCGAGGCGCAGGATGGCGCCCTTGCTGGCTTTCCCGGAGTTTTCCATGACCCTCCAGTTCATTCACGGTGGTGTCGACCGCGACGGTGCGCCGCTGCATTTCCATATCCGTGACGGCCGCATCTGCGGGCTCAATGGCGAGGCCAAGCCCGCCGAGGGGGCCGAATGCGTCGACCTGCAGGGTTACGCGCTGCTGCCGGGGCTGGTGGATGGCCATATCCACCTGGACAAGAGCTTCGTCGGCGACCGCTGGCATCCGCACCAGCCGGTGAACAGCCTGCGTGAGCGGCTGGCGGTGGAAAAGGTGGCGGTGGCGGCTGCGGCACCGATGGCTGACCGCGCCGAAGCGCTGATCCGCCAGTGCAGCGCTTTTGGCACGGTGGCGATGCGCTGCCACGTCGATATCGATGGCAGCACCGGCCTGCGCCACCTTGAGGCGGTGCGCGAGGCGGCACGGCGCTGTGCCGGCATCATGCAGATCCAGCTGGTGGCCTTCCCGCAAGCCGGGGTGATGTCCTGCGCCGGTACCGCCGCCGTGCTGGAGCAGGCCCTCGCAGCGGGGGTGGACGTGCTGGGCGGCATCGACCCGACCACCCTGGATGGCGATGCCGAAGGCCAGCTGGCGCTGCTGTTCGGCCTGGCCGAGCGGCACGCTGTGCCGTTGGACATCCATCTGCACGAACCCGGCGAGACCGGCCTGGCCCAGCTGCTGCGCATCGCCGCACGGACCCGTGCCAGCGGCATGCAGGGACGGGTGGCCGTCAGCCATGCCTACGCGCTGGGCGAAGTGCCGCTGGCACGGGCGCTGCAGGTGGCCGAGGCGCTGGCCGCGGCGGGGGTGGCAATCATGAGCAACGCGCCGGGCGATCATCCGTTCCCGCCGCTGCGCGCGCTGCATGACGCGGGCGTGCGCGTGTTCGCCGGCAATGACAACATCCGCGATTGCTGGTGGCCGTACGGCAATGGCGATCTGCTGCAGCGAGCGATGCTGCTCGGCTATCGATCGGGCTTCTACACCGATGCGGACCTGGGGCTGGCGCTGGACATGGTCAGCAGCCACGCCGCACAGGTGATCGGAGTGCCGGAACACGGCATTGCAGAAGGCCTTCCGGCCACCTTCGTGGCAGTGCGTGCCGACCATGGCCCGGCCGCGGTGGCGGCGGTGCCGGCCGAGCGCCGGGTGGTGGTCGGCGGCCGTTGGCTGTAGACCCGCACCCTGCGTGAATGCGTGATTGAAGCCAATGCGCCGATCAGGCGTAGTCGTCGGCGCGGGTGGCGACGAATTCTTCCAGCCACGCCAGCAGGTGGGCGATGTCGATGACTTCGCCCTGCTCGACGCGCTTGAGCAGCAGCGTGCTGGCGCCGATCTGCAGGCTGCTGTCGGCATAGCGCAGCACCGCGTCGATTCCCCAGGCATCGGTGACCTGCATCCAGGCCAGTCCGGGCACGCGCTGGGCCAGGGTATCGCCGAACGCCACACCCAGCGCTTCCCAGCCGTCGCCGTCGTCACGTTCGATCAGCTCGGCATCGACCACGCGTTGCAGCGTGGTGGCGGGCAGCGGCCATTGCACCGGCAACGTGGGAAAGCCGGCGGCCACGCGTGCGGCGATCAGCGAGCGCTGGTGCTGCAGATGGGTCTGCAGTGCGGCGGGCAGCGGATCGAAGCGGGTGGGGATCTCGTCGGACATGGCAAGCCGCCGCGGGGCACGGAATCAGTCGGTACTGTAGGAGACCGGCGCCCGCCACCGCGCGGCAGGCCTGATCAGATTTCGATGATCAATGCGCGAAATCGACGTACTTCACGCCGAGCGACCCTCGCCCACGTTGGGGGCCGATGCGTCTGCTGCAGGAAAACCGATCTGCCGCCACCCGCAGCGGGGACGGCCACCGCTGCGGCGGTTCAGTCCGGTTCGCGCTGCACCTGCCGCCACAGCTCACTGGCCAGCGCGCGCACGGCCTCGTCGGCGTCGGCACGGTGCAGCAGGCCAATCTCGTAGTTGTCGATCACCGGCAACTCGCGCTCGCCATCGATGATGCGATGTTCGCGGCTGACCGCGCGGCGCGGCAGCAGGCTGATGCCGATGCCATCGGCGACCGCGCCCTGGATGCCGCTGAGCGATGAGCTGGTGAAGGCAATGCGCCAACGCAGGCCCAGGGCTTCCACCGCGTGGATCATCTCGTCGCGGTACAGCCCGCGGGGCGGGAAGGTGACCAGCGGCAGCGGGTCCTGCAGCAGGCTGCTGCTGCGCAGGCTGTCGATCCAGTGCATCGGTTCACGCCGGCAGTGCACGGCCTGGCGGCTGTTGCGACGCTGCTTGACCAGTACCAGGTCCAGTTCGCCGTGGTCGAAGCCATGGGCGAGGTCGCGGCTGAGGCCGCTGCTGATCTCCAGCTTCACCTGCGGGTGGCGGCGGCTGAAGGTGGCCAGCATGCGGGTGGTCTGCGCGTTGACGAAGTCTTCGGGAACGCCGATGCGTACGGCGGTCTCCACGGTGGCGCCGGCCAGGGCCTGCGCCATTTCCTCGTTCAGGTCGAGCATGCGTCGCGCATAGCCGAGCAGGGTGTGGCCGGCATCGGTGGGGTGCACGTCGCGATGGCCGCGCTCCAGCAGGCGATGCCCGGCCAGTTCTTCCAGCCGGCGCACCTTCTGGCTGACCGTGGACTGGGTCGAGTGCAGGCGCGTAGCGGCGGTGGTGAAGCTGCCGCAGTCGGCCACCATCACCAGCGCCCGCAGCAGGTCCAGTTCGAACAGGGTTCTATTCGATTTGGCACTGTCTGGCATTTGAACATTTCACTTCTGGATACCTATGGCCACTTCTACCATGCAGGGCAGGGGCCGGCAACGTCGGCTGTTGCGTCCGACCCACGGCGTTGCGTGGCACCGGGCAGGAGGAGACACCGTCATGCGCTTCCATCATTCCCTTGGCTGGCCTGCGCCGTTCGCGCGCATGCTGCTGGCGTGCCTGCTGGCCGCGGTCATCCCCGCCTGCACCGCGACCTCGCGCTGCGATGCCGATGCGCGGCTGCGTGATGCGGCCGGGCGGGGCGATGCCGACGCGGTGCGTGCGGCACTGGACGACGGTGCCGACCTGGAGGCGCGTGACGGCGAGGGCCGTACGGCGCTGTTGCTGGCCACGCATGGCAACAACGTGGACGCCGCGCGCGAGCTGATCGAAGCCGGTGCCGACGTCAACGCCAAGGATGCGTTGCAGGACAGCGCCTATCTGTACGCGGGCGCGCGTGGCCTGGACGAGATCCTGGCGATGACCCTGGCGCATGGCGCGGATCTGCGCAGCACCAACCGCTATGGCGGCACCGCGCTGATTCCCGCCGCCGAGCGCGGCCATGTGGCCACGGTGCGCGCACTGCTGCGCGCCGGTGTTGCGGTGGATCATGTCAATCGCCTGCACTGGACCGCGCTGCTGGAGGCGATCCTGCTGGGCGATGGCGGCGCCCGCCACCAGCAGATCGTGCAGCTGCTGCTCGAGGCCGGTGCCGACCCCGAACTGGCCGACGGCGACGGCGTAACGCCACTGGCCCACGCACGCCTGCGCGGCTACACCGCCATCGAAACCCTGCTGCGCCAGCATGGCGCGGCGCGCTGAAGAGCGACCCCTTCCACCCTGCACGCTGGTCGTGCGTCACCAGGATGCTGTCCATGTTCCGTTCCCGTCCGTTGTTCCTTGCCATCCTTGTTGCGGTGGCACCGTTGTCGGTGTCGGCCGCCGAGCGCGCCGACCTGCTGATCCGCAATGCCACCGTGGTCGACGTCGAGCACGCCCGCACGCTGCCGGGGCAGAGCGTGGTGGTCCGTGGCGAGGACATCGTCGCCGTCGGCCCGGACGCGCAGCTGCGCGCCCAGTGGAGTGCCACGCGCCAGATCGATGCCCAGGGCAAGTACCTGATCCCGGGCCTGTGGGACATGCACGTGCACTTCGGCGGTGGCCCGGCGCTGATCGAGGAGAACAAGGCACTGCTGCCGTTGTACATCGCGCACGGCATCACCACCGTGCGCGACTGCTCCGGTGACCTGCCCGAGCAGGTCCTGCAATGGCGCGGCGAGATCGCCCGTGGCACGCTGTTCGGTCCGCGCCTGCTCAGTTCAGGCGCGAAGATCGAAGGCATCAAGCCGGTCTGGAAGGGCACGATTGAAGTGGGCAGCGAAGCCGATGTCGACAAGGCGATCACCCGCCTGCAGCATGACAAGGTCGATTTCGTGAAGATCACCGACAGCACGTTGAAGCCGGAGCTGTTCCTGTACTCGGCCAGTGCCGCACGCAGTGCCGGGTTGAAGGCATCGGGCCACATTCCGATGGCGCTGACCGTGGAGCAGGCCATCGATGCAGGGCTGGCTTCGATCGAGCATCTGGACTATGCCTTCAAGGCCGGCAGCAAGGACGAGGCGCAGATCGCTGCGGACTTCGGCGCCGGCCGCATCGACCGCGCCGAAGCCAATCGGCGCCTCGACGCCAGCTTCGACCGCGACACCGCGATGCGCGCCTACCGGGACTTCGCCAAGCGTGGCGTGTTCGTGACCCCGACCCTCAACGGCGGCCGCATCCTCGATTTCCTCGACCAGGACGACCACGCCGACGATCCCTATCTGGCCTACATCGGGCCGCAGCTGCGTGCCACCTACCAGTGGCGCGTGGATCGCGCGGCCAAGGCCACGCCGGCCCAGATCGAGGCGCGCCACGCCCAGTACCATCGGGTGGCGGCGGTGCTGCCGATGCTGCAGGAAGCGGGCGTGACCCTGATCGCCGGTACCGATGCCGGCTTCCTCAATTCGTTCAACTTCCCGGGCATCGCGCTGCACCAGGAGCTGCAGCTGTTCGTGAAGGAGGGCCTGAGCGCGCCGCAGGCGCTGTCGGCTGCAACCCGCTCCGGGCCGGCCTGGTTCGGCCAGATGGACCGCTATGGGGGCGTCGCCCAGGGCAAGGCGGCGGACCTGGTGCTGCTGACCGCCAACCCGTTGCAGGACATCGCCGCCACCGCGAAGATCGACAGCGTGATCCTGCGTGGCACGGTGTACGACCGCACCGCGCTGGACAGGATGCTGGCCGAGACCCGGGCCAAGGTGGCCGCGTGGAATGCCGAGGCGGCCAAGGGCCAGTGACGGCGCAAGGGCCGGTCCCTTTCCAACGGAAAGGGATCCGGCCCCCTGGTTAGCAGGGCGGCCCCTTGCTTCCGGCACGGGAACGATTCGGCGCAGCCACCTAGCATGGCGCCTGCTTCCCGTTCGATGTCCTGCATGCCTGCTTCCACCGTCTACCTGTCGCCTGCGCCCGCAGCCCCGCGCTCGCTGCCGCACCCGCGCTGGGTGATGCTGGCGCTGTGGGTGCTGCTGATCGCTACCGCTGTGCCGGCGGTGCACCTGAGCCAGCAACCGGGCGGCCTGATGCCGGCAACCTTGTTCATCCTCGGCGCCGAGTTGCCCTGGATGCTGGTGACGCCGCCGTTGTGGGTGGCATGCCGGCGATGGCCGCTGCGCGGGCCGCGGCAGCTGCTGGGCTGGGTGTTGCTGGGCCTGGTGCTGACCCCGCTGCTCACCGCGCCGGGCTGGACGCTGGGCCACCTGCTGCTGCACCTGTGGCAGGCGCAGCCGTTGCCATCACTGCAGCAGGCTGCGCGCGCGATCGGCATCACGGCCCTGTTCGCGCTGCCCACCTTCATTGCAGTGGCGGGAGTGGGCCATGGCCTGGCCGCACTGGAGCGGTTGAAGGCGCAGTCGCAGGCGCTGCAGCAGGCCCGTGACGCCGCCCTGCGCCAGCATCTCCAGCACCACTTCCTGTTCAACGCGCTCAATGCCATCGGCGGTCTTGCGCTGCAGCGCCCGCACGTTGCCGATGCGGCGCTGGCGCAGCTTTCGTCACTGCTGCGCGATACCCTGCAATGCCCCGCGCAGCGCAGCCTGGCCGATGAGTTGGCGGCCGCGCAGGACTATGTCGCCCTGCAGTCGTTGCTGCGCGACGAGGTGCTGCACCTGCACCTGCAGGCCAGCGCTGCGTCGCTGTCATGGCAGGTGCCGGGCCTGCTGCTGCAGCCGTTGGTCGAGAACGCGGTCCTGCACAGCGGTTGGCAGCCGGGCGACGGGCCGTTGCGGATCGAGCTGTGTGCGGCGGTGAATGAAGGCCTGCTTGATGTGGAGGTGTTCAACGCCTGCATGCGCCCGTGCACGCGCGATGGCCTGGGCAGCGGCCACGCCGCCGTGCGCCGACGGCTGGCGATGATCGGTGGCCGCCTGCAGGCCGACCGCGAGGCCGGTGGCTACCGCGCACGGGTGATCCTGCCGGAGATCGCGGCGTGACGCGCCCGCTGAGCGTGCTGCTGGTGGATGACGTGGCGCTGGCGCGCTTCCGGCTGCGCCAGCTGTTGGCGGCGATGCCACAGGTCAGGGTCGATGCGGAGGCCGCCAGCCTCGCGCAGGCACGCGATCAGCTGCAGGGTCGCCGGTTCGATCTGCTGCTGCTCGATCTGGTCCTGCCGGACGGCCGCGGCTGGGAACTGCCGCAGCAGCAGCCGTGGCTGGCGGCGCACACCATCTTCGTGACCGCGCTGCCGCAACACGCGCTGCGCGCCTTCGAACTGGGCGTGGCCGACTACCTGCTCAAGCCGGTCGCGGCCCCTCGGCTGCAGGAGGCGATCGAGCGGGTGCGTCGGCTGGCGGGCCTGGGCGTGGCTACGGAGTGCGGTGCGCAGGTGCTGGCAGTGCCGGGTGCGGGCGGGGTGCAGTTCGTGCCGCTGGCACAGATCGACTACATCGACATGGCAGGCCACTACGCCTGCGTGCACGTGGGGCAGCAGCTGCATCTGCTGCGCGAGCCGATGGCGCAGCTGGCCGAGCGGCTGGCTGGCACGGGGCTGTTGCGGGTGCATCGTTCGGTGCTGGTGAATCCACTACGGGTGAAATCACTGAGTGAGCGCCACAACGGCGACGCGCTGCTGGAACTGGCTGACGGCGTGCAGGTGCCGGCCAGCCGCAGCTACCGGCCGGCACTGAAGGCGGCGCTGGCCGCGCGGGCCTGAGCCACGGCCGGTGCCAGCTGCGGCACGGTTGGTGCCATCGTCATTGAAGCGCAGCGCTCCCGCGCTGCGGTCGATGCACGCTGCGTTTTTCCGGATCAAGGCGGGGCGTGCGGATGCGTTGGGGCTTGGGAATGTTGCTGGGAATGCTGGCGCTGCCTGCGCTGGCCGATGTGAGGGTCACCGTCGATGATCACGAGGGCCGCGCCGACCGCGTTCCGGTCATCAGCGTGGAGGGGTTGGCGGTGGCCGAGGTGGTGCAGGTACGGCTGTCGATGCAGGACAGCCGGGGCCAGCGCTGGCAATCGCAGGCCGCACTGCGCGCGGACCTGCAAGGCCGTGTCGATACCTCACGCAGTGGCTCGGAGCAGGGCAGCTATCGGGGCGTCGACCCAGGTGGGTTGATCTGGTCGATGCAACCACAGCAGGGCAAGGCCAGCGCGTTGCCGCTGCACCTGCCGCGCGCCGGCGATGGCCTGGGGTTTCAAGCTGCGAGCTTCGAGCTGGAAGTGGAGCGCGCGGGATCGGTGGTGGCGCGGCGAACCCTGCAGCGCCATCTGATGCTGCCGGGTGTACGCGCGCAACGCGTTGAGATCGACGGACGCGAAGCGCACCTGTACCTGCCCACCGGGTTGCAGCCCGATGCACGGATGCCGGCGTTGGTGGCACTGGGTGGTGCGGAAGGTGGATTCGACGGTGGCGATCTCTATGCGGCGTGGCTGGCAAGCAATGGCTACGTGGCGCTGTCGGTGGCGTGGTATCGCGGACCGGGTGTGCCCAAGGACCTGATCGAGGTTCCGCTGGAAACCGTGCGCGACGCGGTGCACTGGCTGCAGCGCCATCCCGGGGTGGATCGCGGACGGGTCGGGCTGCTGGGGGGCTCCTGGGGAGGAATCGTGACCCTGGCAACGGCGGTGCATCTGCCCGAACTGCGCGCAGCGGTGTCCTGGGTGGGCAGCCCGGCGCCGTTCCGTGGCATTGCGCGCGACGTGGCCCCAGCCGATTTCCGTGCGCTGGACCGCTCGCCTTTGAGCTGGCAGGGCAGGCCGTTGCCGTGGCTGCCCTATCGCGAAGATGTGGACTGGGGTCGGCCCGGGCCGCAATGGCAGCCCGCGCTGCATGCGGCGCTGCTGCCGATCGAGACGATCGCCGCGCGCACCCTGTGGATCGGCGGCGGGGATGATCGGCTTGGCGACTCCGGGGTCATGATGGCGGTCGCGCAGCGGCGCCTCGCTGCGGCGGGGCGGGGCGACCGTGACCGGTTCCTGTACTACCCGGATGCGGGGCATCTGATCACGCCGCTGCTGCAGCCGGCCACCCATCGCAGCGATGTTGGCCCCTATATCCAGGTGGGAGGCACCGCCGAAGGCCATGCCCGCGCGGACCGTGAAGTCGGGCCTGCGGTGCTGGCCTTCCTGGCCGAAGCGCTGTAACTCAAGAAAGGGGACGGAGGGAATTAAGTCGTATATGCACAAACGACTTAATTCCCTCCGTCCCCTTTTTCTTGCGATGTGGGCCTGCGCCGTGACGCGTATCGCTCTGGCGCGGTGGCGCGGCGGCGCCGAGGATGGTGGCAGTCCCGATGAGGCGACGGAGATGGGGAACGCACGGTGGAGCCCGCTGTTGTGCCTGCTGCTGACCGCAGCAGGGCATGCGCAGAGCAATGTCTACAAATGCGTGGACGGGCCGCATCCGGTCTATCAGCAGATGCCGTGCCAGGGGCGCGCGGAATGGCGCTGGGAGGTGCCGCGCGAGGAATCGCTGGCGCGTGGTCCGGCGTCGCCGACCGCCGGCCGGGCGGCAGGCAGGCCGCGCACGCCGCGACCGGGGCGGGCACGGGGAGCGCTGATTCCGCTCAGTGCCGACCCCGCCGCCTGCACGCGCGCACGGCAACAGCGCGGCAAAAGGCTGGCGAAGGCAAAGCGGCTGGACTTCGTGCAGCGGCGGCAGCTGGATGATGCGGTGTATGACGCCTGCCGGTGAAGACGGATCTGCGCCGCCGGAAAAGACAACGGCGCCCTGCGGCGCCGTTGTCGGAAAGCACCTGAAGCCAGCTGTCAGCGGCCGTCGCTGGCCGCAGCCGGTGCCGGAACGCTGTCCGGCTTGGGCAGGCTCAGTTCCGGGTTGCCCTGTTCGGCCTGCAGGATCTGGATGCGGCGCTGCAGGGCATCCAGCTGGCTGTTGGTGCTCTGCACGTCGGTGCTGAGGCTGACCGCCTGCTGCTGGGCCTGCTGCAGGGCAGCGCTGACCTGCGCCGACTGTGCCTGCTGCTGTTCCATTTCCTGCTGCAGCGTGCGCAGGCGCTCCTCGTTGTAGGCGACCAGGCGCTCGGTATAGCGCTTGCCGGCCTCAAGCCGGGTGGTATCGATGTAGACCTGGGCGAGCTGTTCGGACTGCTGCGCGAAGGTCCGGTAGACGCGCTCGGCGTTGTCGACGGCGTCGGTCTTGATCACCCGCCAGAAGTTCTTCTCCTGGAACAGGGCGACGTAGTACGTCAGGGTATTGGCGTTGAACAGCAGGCTGGCGCCGTAGTTGCCGTTGTAGGTGGTGCGCAGCTCGGTCAGCTGGCGCGAATCCATCAACTGCTTGAGCTCGTCCACGGTATTGCGGACCACCGGTGCACTGCGCGCCGCCGGTTCTGCGGCGGCCTCGCGCTCGCCACGGGCTGCCATCGCCGCCGGCGCCACCAGCATCATGGCCACGGCCAGCAGTGCCGCGCCGCGCGCGTGCCGGGCGAAGACCGCGCCCCCTGAAGTTTCTCGCATGTCTAGACCATCCACGGATGAGTGTGGGTTGAGATGAAGGTGGTTCCCCGCCGGGAGTCTAGCATGGGCGCGGGCGCCGCCAAGGGCGCCCGTCACCGGTCAATAGACCAGCTGCGCGGCGCTGCACTGGATCGACTGCACGTTGACGTCGGTCCGGCCCAGTTCCAGGCCCAGTACGCTCGCCAGCAGGTTGGTCAACAGGGTGCCGACACTGTTGAGCACCGGCCGCAGTGCGGCCAGGATCGGCTTCAGCAGCGTGCACAGCAGGCCGCTGCAGCTGACGCTGCCGTCTGGATTGGTGACACCGCTGCCGCCGGCGCCGTCGAGGAAGCCGGCGGGGGCGGTCTGGATGTACGACGCCAGGTTGTTGCGTACGCAGCCGTTGTAGTCGATCAGGTTGCCCAGCAGGCTGTCGCAGCGGTTGATCAGCAGGCCGCCGACCAGCGAGCCGAGCAGGCCGTCGAGCACGCCCAGGCCCTGGCCGGTAACGGTGACCCTGAAAGCATCCCAGACCGGGCCATCCTTGTGGCAGGTGGTCAGGTTCAACAGGCCACAGGCATAAGGCAGTCCGCCGGGCACGGTCCAGTTGTTGAGCGGGGCCAGCTGGCGGCTGGAATCGCCATCGCGCAGCAGCGGGATCAGCTTGTCCACGTCGTAACGGGTATTGGGCGGGAACGCTGCCTGCAGGTAGCGATCGGCCAGCGCCTTGGCGGTGTCGTTGGCACTCATGCCCTGCTTGGGCGAGCTGAGCATGCCCGACAGCACGCGCAGCAGTTCGTTGACCAGGTCCGACACCGCGTTGCCCAGCGCGAGCGGATTGATCCGGGTCGAGCCGGTCTCGCCGGCCGCCAGGGTCAGGTTCTGCGTACTGGTGAGAGCGGGCAGGGTGATCTTGTCGTTGATCAGGGGCTGGCCCAGCAGCTTCAGCAGCTGTTCGTTCTTCAACGTTGCGTCGCAGACATTGCTCTTGGAGAAGCGCTGCGCGGGATCGACCGTGCCGACACAGGCCCGCAGCACCGAGGAATCGACCTGGATGGTGGCTTTGGGCGGGCTGGCGCCGCACTGGATGCCGGTCAGCGTGCCCATGCCATTGGCAACGTCGACATGCAGCGGCAGGTGCAGGCGGGTACCGAGCAGGTTCAGCAGCGGGCCCACCGCGAACAGGTTGTTGCTGTCCACGTCCACCATCAGCCGCACCTGCGCATTGTAGGCGCGCGTGCCGACACCGCCGATGGCGATCGACGGCGGCTCGACCACGCCAGCCTGGATGTTGATGCCGAGCAGGTCCAGGCCCTTCACCGCCACGCCATTGCCGTCGTTGGCGATCGAGATGGCGGTGCTGATCAGGTTGAGCACGTTGATCTTCGATTCCAGCGCGCTGCCGACCGTGCCATCGGGCGAGACGACTTCGGCGAACAGGCCGCCGCCGCCGGACTGGCTGCCGAGCACGATGTTGAGCTTGTTGATGTCCAGCTGGGTGGCGACCAGATCGGACAGCGCACGCAGCTGCACACCGACGGTGGTATCGCGGCCGACCACGGTGGCGGTGGCATTGACCAGTTGTGCCAGGGAGATCTTGTTGACCGACAGCAGTCGATTGAAGTCGGCCACGCTGAGATTGGCAGTGACCGGGATGTTCAGTGCCTTGAGCAGGCCTGACGGAGTGATGTTGGCCTGGGCCAGGCCGTCATACGACAGCACGGTGGCGTTGGTGACATCCAGGCCGACCAGGCGCAGGGTCGAAAGCAGTACCGAGTCGCCATTGGTGCGCAGCAGCTGCGAACCCACCGCGAACACCGCGGTGGGCTCGGCGCGCCGGGCCACGGCCTGCACGCTCACCTTCGGCAGGCTGGTGTTCTGGCCGAAGAACGGCAGCACACTGCGTTCGGCGACCACCTGCACCGCGTTGCGCGGGTTGGCGGCATCGATGGCGGTGGTGAACCGGTTTGCGGTGCCCCGGGTGGCGCTCCAGTTGCCGCAACGGACCTGCACGCTGCCGGCAAACGCGTTCTGGACCAGTGCGCTTTGTCGTGCCGCGCTGTTGTCGCTGTTGTCCGAGGTGCACAGTTCCAGCCGCTGCGCCCCGGCCAGCGCGGCCAGGTCGGCAACCTTCTGCGCATCGCGCTTGGCCCAGAACAGGTAGCCGATCTCGATCAGGCCAAGCATGGCCAGCAACGCCAGCATGACCAGCATCATGGTGATCGACATGCCGCCGCGTGGGCGGCTGAAACTGAACTGGCGTGGGCGTTTCATGGCCTACCTCAGCGTCCGGATGAGGATGTTCCCCTGGACTTGGCGACATCGGTTTCAAAGAAGTCCGGGATCTCGTGTTCGAAACTCTTCATGTAGCGGGCATAGCTCAACGTGGCCTGGTCGCCGAGGATCGGCAGGCGCTGTCCTGCCTGCTGTCCTGATGCCTGCAGGCGGAACAGGTCGCGTACGGTGTCGCCGATCGCGCTGCGCGGCGCTCGGGGCGCCACCGGGGCCGGCGCCGGGGCGGCGAGTGCGACCGGCGTTGCCGCTGCTGCGGGTGGTGCTGCGGGCACCGCCAGATTCACCGTCGCCAGTGACTCGGACTGCAGCGGTTGCGAAGCCGGTGTAGTGGGTGTGCCGCCGCCGAGCATCTGCCCGGTCAATGGCTGCTGCTGCGCCTGCGCGCCCGCGGCTGCCAACAGGCCGGCCAGCAGGGGCAACAGGCATCGGGTCATAGGCAACGTGGTCATGGCGTGTTCCCGTTCGGCTGATCGGAGGCGCTGAAGCGTTCCAGCATCGAGGGCGGCAGGCGCTGCGGATCGCGCTCATCGCGGCTGTCGCGGCGCGGCTCGGCGGCCAGTCGTGCGGTCGCCGCTGGCGTGCCCGCACTGCTGGTGCCGCTGCGGGTGGGCGCAGGTGCTGCAGCCACCGCCGCTGCGGCGGCGGCCTGGCGCTGCTGCAGGCGGGCGCGGATCTGCGTGGCCTGCTGCTGGATGCTGCGACGGGTCTGTTCATTGAGGCTGGCCTGCTGGGCCAGGCGCTCGGCGGTAGCGGTATCGCCCCGCAGCACCGCCCACAGCGCGAGATTGGCGGTGGCCTTGGCGTTGCCTGGCGACAGTTCCAGTGCCTTGGCCAGGGGTTCGCGGGCCTGTTCGAACTGGCCGGCGCGCAGCCGTGCATAGCCGAGGTCGCCGAGGTAGTCGGTATTCAGTGGCTGCAGCTGGGTCGCGCGCGCCAATGCCTGCTCACTGCCGGCGTCGTCCTCGCGACGCGCGGCGATCAGGCCGAGGCCATGTGCGGCAGCGGCCGCCTGCGGGCCACTGGAGAGCTCGCGATACACCGCGACCGCCGCATCGGCCTGGCCGGTCTCGCGCAGCGCATCAGCCTGCAGCAGGCGCAGTGCCGGAGGATCACCATAACGTTGGCGGAAGGCATCGACGTGTGCCAGCGAGGCGTACCAGGCGCCTTGCTGCTGCATGCGCCCGATCAGTTCCAGATAGGCATTGCGGCTGTCCTGTGGTGCCGGCTCCGGCGCGGCGAGGCTGGGCGCGCGCAGGTATTTGGGCGTCGTCGAGGCGCAGCCACTGGCGACGGCGGCGAGGGCAAGCAGCAGGCAGGAGGTGCGCAGGGCAGGCATCAGGGCGATCCCATCTTGGACATGGTGGTAGCCAGCGCAACCAGCGCCGGGCCGGCAAGGACCAGCATCAGCGCTGGCAACAGGGTCAGCATCATCACCACGGTCATCTTCACCGAGAGCTTGCCGACCTTCTCCTTCAACGTGTTGCGGCGTTGTTCGCGCAGCCGGATGCTGAACTGCCGCAGCGGCTCCTGTACCGCGCCGCCGTGGGCATGGACCTGCAGGATCAGCTGCATCAGGCTGGTCAGGTCGTCGTCGGCATAGACTTCGCTCAGGCGCCGCAGCGACTGCGCACGGGTGCGGCCGTGGGTGTAGGCCACGTTGGCCTCCTGCAGCTCGCCACCGAGCACCGGCAGTGCATCACGCAGCTTGTCGCCCAGTGTCTGCAGGCTCTGGTCCATGCTGAAGCCCACGCCCTGCAGCAGGCGCAGCAGGTCGATCAGCAGTGGCAGTTCATTGTCGACCGCACGCCGGCGCCGTTTCACCCAGGATGAAAGAATGAATTTCGGCAGCAGCAGTCCAGCCGCCAGCGCACCGATCACCACCATCACCCGGGCCAGTCCATGCGCGCTGCTGAACGCCAGTGCCAGCGCCAGCACCAGCACGGCCAGCAACAGGCGCAGGCCGAGGTAGATGGCCGTGCCGCGGCGCGTGTTCCAGCCGGCCAGGTCCAGCAGCAGCCGGTCTTCATTGGCCAGCAGCGCGGCCTCCAGGCGGCCGCCACTGAGCGCGCGACCGAAGCGCTCCAGCCAGCCGAGCGAATCGCGCCGCGTGGTCTCCGCGTCACGCGCTTCGTCGCGCGGCTGCAGCGCGGTCTTCAACGTCGCCGAGGTGCGTTGTTCGCGGTGGCTGCGCACCCAGCCGGCAATGCCGAGCAGGGCGACGCCTGCGGCCAGCACCAGCAGGGACAGGGCGAACCAGGCGCTGGCGCTCATCGTGTACCTCGCTGGCAGTTGCAGGCGGTCATAGTGATTTGGCCAGGCGATACAGCAGGAACGCGCCAAGCAGTTCCAGGCCCAGTGCGATCAGCAGGATCTTGTGGCCAAGCGGATCGTGCAGCACCGGCTGGAAGAACGCCGGGCTTGAGATCGCCATCAGCACGGCGCTGGCCGGCGGCAGCAGGCCCAGCACCCAGGCCGACATGCGTGTTTCCGACGTGGTCGCAGCGAGTTCCTGCTGGGCCTGTTCCAGGTCGCGCATGAAATCCCCCATGCGCTGCAGGATCTGGTCGGCACGGCCGCCGATGCGGACGCTGACCCCGATCACCACCGCCAGTACCTTGAGCACATCCATCCGGTACGGCTGTGAAGCCAGGGTCAGGGCGCGGTCCAGGTCCATGCCGCTGCGCGCGTAGCGCACCGTGGTATCGAGCAACCCGCGCAACGGCGCGCTGGTCTGCATCGAAGACACCTGGAAGGCCGCCTGCAGGCTGTTGCCGAGCGCGGTCAAGCGCACCAGGTTGTCGAGGAAGTCGGGCAGCTGATGCAGCAGCTGTGCGCGCAGCCTGGTGGTCCGGCGCATCACCCACAACCAGCAACCCAGCAGGTACAGCAGCAAGGTCAGCGGGAACATCCATGCGGTGCCCAGCCGCATCGCCGCCACCACCGACAGTACCAGCCCCGGTACCAGCAGCATGATCGGCAGCTTCCAGCCGGTCTGCAGGCCGGCGCGCTGCAGCAGGCCGTCCAGCGGCAGTACCCGGCGACCGCTGCTGGCGGGGCGTGCCGGATCGTTGGCGGCGGTGACTGACGGTCCCGCAGGTGCTCCGCTGCCGGCACTGCCGCGTGCCAGCTGCTGCTCGGCGTGCTGCAGCGAGGCCTGGCGCTGTTCGCGGCTGCTGGCGCTGCCCCACAGCCAGACCGCCAGCGCCAGCAGCACCGAGATGATGCTCAACACGCCCAGCAGCAGGCCGGTGCCCATGCTCAGAAGTCCCCGTAGAGCGATTCACGCAGCTGCTGGCGGAACGGTTCCAGCTTGTGCGAGTGCGGATGGAAGCCGAGCCCGATCCAGCGATCGGTCTCCTTGCCAGTGCTGTCGATCTGCAGCTCGTGGCGGAACATCTCCTGCGTGGTGATCAGGTTGTCGCTGACGCCGGTGATCTCGGTGATCGAGACCAGCACGCGGCGGCCGCTGCCCAGCCGCGAGATCTGCACGATGAAGTCGATCGCGCTGGCGATCTGCCGGCGCAGGCTGTCTTCGCTGCCCTGGAAGCCTGCGAAGCCGGCCAGCATCTCGATGCGGTACAGGCAGTCGCGTGGCGAATTGGCGTGGATGGTCGCCATCGAGCCGTCATGGCCAGTGTTCATCGCCTGCAGCATCTCCAGTACCTCGGCGCCGCGTACTTCGCCGACCACGATGCGGTCGGGGCGCATGCGCAGGCTGTTGCGGACCAGGTCGCGGATGCTGACCGCGCCATGCCCCTCGGCACCGCCGATACGGCTTTCCAGGCGCACCACGTGCGGGTGGTTGAGCGACAGTTCGGCGGTGTCCTCGACGGTGATCACGCGCTCGTTGTCCGGCACGTAGCTGGCCAGTGCGTTCAGCAGCGAGGTCTTGCCCGAGCTGGTGCCGCCTGACACCAGGATGTTGCAGCGGCCCAGCACCATCGCCTTCAGCAGTGCCTGCATCGGCGCGTCGAAGGTGCCCTTGGCCAGCAGTTCGTCGGGCGTGAACGGATCCTTGCGGAACTTGCGGATGGAGACCATCGGGCCATCCACCGCCAGCGGCGAGATGATCGCGTTGAGGCGGCCGCCGTTGGGCAGGCGCGCGTCGACCATCGGGTTGGAATCATCCAGACGGCGTCCCAGGGGGGCCAGGATACGGCGCAGGATGCGCAGCAGGTGGGTATCGTCGGTGAAGCGCTGGGTCGCGCGCTTCAGCTGGCCGCCCTGCGAGACGTGCACGTCCTTGAAGCCGTTGATGAGGATGTCCTCGATCGACGGGTCATGCAGCAGGTCGTCGAGTGGGCCGAAGCCGGTCAGCTCCTTGACCAGCCCTTCGGCGACCACCTGCATTTCTTCCTCGTTGATCGGGATCCGCCATTCCTGGATGAAGCCCACCGTCTGCACCTGCACCCAGCGTGCGATGGTGTCCGGGGCCCAGGAATCAATGTCGATCCGCTCGTCCTCGATGCTGTTGAGCAGGTGCTCGTGCGCGGCCGACAGCACCTTCTGGTACTGCTCGGTCTGCGCGAAAGGCAGATGGCCCGGGGCGCTGTCGGGCAACACCGGGCGGGTGGCGGCATGCGGGAACGGGGTTACCTTGTCTTCCATTGCGATCCACCCAGGGCAAGGGAGAGTCTTTCCCGCAGGCCATGTGCCTGCACCGGGCAGGCCGCCGGGTCCAGGCGCGAGACGAGCGGGGCGAGGGCACGCAGGTAGGGGTCGCGCGGCGCATCCTGCAGCAGCAGGTGGCCCTGGCTTGCGGACAGGCGCACGCGCGGACGTTCGGGCAGGGTGGCCAGCAACGGCACCTCGAAGCGGCGCGCGATCTGCTCCGGGCTCATGCCGCTGCTGTCGTCATGGCGGTTGATCACCAGCTGCAGCCGCTTCTCGCGCTCGCGCTGTCCCGCCAGGTGCTTCAGTGCCTGGTCAAGCGAGACCAGGGTGGCGATCGACGCGTCGGTGACCAGCCAGATCTCGTGGGCCTGGTCCAGCAGCAGCGGTGGCAACTGCCGCAACGGGCAGCCACCGGCGTCGCACAGCACGTTGGCGAACACGCCGCGCAGGCGCTGCAGCAGTGCGCCGGGATCGGATGGCGGCACCGCATCACTGCCGCTGGCGCGATCCAGCAGTACCAGCCCGGAATCGTGACGTGCCATCGCAGTGCGGGCGAGGGTGGCATCGATGCGGCTGGCGTTGCGCAGCGCGTCCTCGTAGTGGAAGCGGCTGTCGAGATTGAGATAGAGCGCCAGGTCACCGGACGGCTGCGCCAGCTCCATCAGCAGTCCATCCTGCAGCAGCGCTTCGCCCTGGGCGAGCGCGCGGGTCTGCTGTGCCAGCACTGACAGGTGCGCGGCCAGGGTGCTGGTGCCCACTCCGGCGCGAACGCCCAGCAGCACGATCAGGCGGGCCTTGTGTGCGTGCTGCGCGGCCGCGGCAGGGCGGGGTGAAAGCGCGCGGCGCAAGGCCGCTTCGATGCCAGCGTTGTCGCTGTCCAGGTCCAGTACGTCGCGCAGGCCGACACGCAGGGCCATCACCACCCCTTCCACCTGGCCGGTGCTGGTGGCGCCAACCGCGACCAGCATCAGGTCCGGTTCGGTCTGCTGCAGCTGCTGTGCGAGCACGCTTGAGGCGGCTGCATGCTCGGGACGGAAGTCGAGCAGCACCAGGCTCTGGGGCCCACGCTGCAGATCCTGCGCGGAGGTCGGGCTGTTGCTGTCCTGCCAGTGCAGGGTGGTGGTCGGCGGCAGCTTGGCCGCCAGCCGGGGCAGCAGTTCGCGATCCATTCCGTACAGGACCAGGTTCATCGGTGGTCCTTGCGGATGCAGCGGCTGGGCAGTGGCGTAGGGCATGGGCGTGGTATCGCAGGCATCAGGGAATCAGCGCGAGAATCCGGGCACCGGGTCCTGGCTGATCGGGCCAAGCAGCCACGAGCCCCATTCGGGCAGGTTCGGCTTGGCCTCGCGTTCGCCAGGCAGCGGCAGCTCGGTGTTGCGTGCCAACGGCTGCACCAGCCGCGGCGTGACGATGATCACCAGCTCCTTGTCCTGGCGCTTGTAATCGAGATTGCGGAAGAACGAGCCGATGATCGGCAGATCGCCCAGCAGCGGGATCTTGCCGACGCTGGAGACGACGTTGGAACTGACCAGTCCACCAATCACGAAGCTCTCGCCGTCGCCGAGCTCGACCGTGGTATCCGCACGACGGGTGGTGATCGAGGGGATCTGCACGCCGTTGAGCGCGATGGCGTTGCTGTAGTCCAGGTCACTGGCCTCCGGCGCGACCTTCAGCGCGATCCGGTTGGGCGCCAGCACGGTGGGCGTGACGGTCAGGCCGATACCAAAGGGCTTGTAGGTGATGGTGGTGGTGCCGAGACCCTGCGGCTCCAGGATCGGCAGCTCGCCACCGGCCAGGAAACTGGCGCTCTGCCCGGACAGCGCGACCAGGGTCGGCTCGGCCAGCACGCGTGCCATGCCGTTGCTCTGCAGCAGATCGACATCGGCGTTCCACAGGCCCTTGGTCGAGCCGAACACCAGGCGGAATGCCGACGAGATCGGCGATTCGGCTTCATTGCCGGAATTGCCCTCCTTCATGCCGGGCAGGATGCCGGTGTTGCCCGGCAGCTGGCCGCCCGGACGGGCGAAGCCATAGGCGAAGTTGCCATTGCGGTTCTGGAAGCTGATACCGATCTGCTTCAGCGCGGTCTTGTTGAACTCGACCACCTTGACCTCGACCTGGACCACGCCGCCGCTGCTGACGGTGGACGCATCGGCGAGCAGGCCGTCCTTGCCCAGCGACATGGCGGCGGTCTTCTGTTCCTGCATGTGCGACAGCGTGCTGTCGGTGCTTCCCTGCAGCAGGCCCTGATGGTCCTGCTGGGTGAACACCAGCCCGCTGGCGCCGGCGTCGGCAGCCCCCTGCACCGCGCTCTGCACCCGCACCTGCATCCGCTGCGGCTCGGCCTGCTTTCGGTGCCAGAGCAGCAGGGTGGTGGTACCCGGCGCCTTGCCCACCAGCAGCGCCTGGCGCTGGCCGCGCAGCATCACGATATCGGCGACGCCCGGATCGGCGATGGCGACCCGTTCCAGGTCGGCCGGCAGGGTCCAGGGGCGCTGTTCACGCGCCTGCAGGACCAGGTCGTCGGCGGCCACGCTCGTCGCTGGCGCCAGCAGCACCAGCAGCAGGGCCAGCCAGCGCTGGCGGGAGGAGAGGCGTGGACGGCGGCATTGGGTCATGGATGCACTCGATGCAGGTCAAAGGGAACCACGGGGGGCGGAGCTGTCACCACGGATGATCTCGATGCCCGATGCACGCGGGGCGCTGCGTCGCGGTGCCGAGGCCGGCGCCGGCCCTTCAGGCGGGGTGCGTACCGGACGGTTGCCGCGGCCGGCCAGGGCATCGCCATCGATACCGGCGAAGGCGTGGTTTTCCGGGCGCTGCAGGGCCAGTTGCTGTTCCGCATCCAGGCCGCGCAGCGGATCGATCACGCCGCGTGCCTGGGGGAACAGGGCCAGATCGGGAAGACCGGTATCGGCGGGATTGCGCAGGGCCAGGAACAGCTTGCCCTGCTGCGCGCCCAGCAACAGCCGGTTGGCATCGGCCACGGGCACTGCCAGCACGGCACTGCGTGCAGGTTGGGTGGCTTCACTGGCCGTTGCATGGGAGCTGCCGCTGCCGGTGATGTCGGCGGCACGCGGGTCGTTGCGGCTATCGCCCTCATTGCCGGCGGTGGACTCGCTGGCGACCGGTGCGATGTCCTGCTGGCCATAGCTGAGCACGCGCAGGCGCGACAGCAGCAGGCGGGTCTGTGCCGTCTCGGCCGGTCCACCGCTGTTGGCCTGCGCAGTGCGCAGATTGAGGAAGACGTCGACGAAATCCCCCGGCAGGATGCGGTTGCCGGCGCCGACCAGCTCGTCGACCGGTACCGCAAGCGCCCGTTCGCCGGGGCGCAGTTGCAGCGAGAAGCCCTGGGCCAGGGCGCTGCTGCTGATCGCCGTGCCCTCGGCGATGTCCTGCACCGGGACCTTGCCGACCACTGCGGCGATGCTGCTGGCCGCACCGGCCACCGGTGCGGTCCGCTGTGCGAGGCGCAGTCCATTGGCGGTGATCGGCTCGCCGGCCGGCAGGCGCGCCACGGCCTCCACCACCGTGATCGCCGCAACCTCACCGTGCACGATCGGCGCGGCTGCGGCGGGCGTGGCGGGCTTGCGCCCGATCATCAGTGCGATCACCGCCAGCAGCACGGCCAGCCCGATCAGGGCGACGGCAGCGATGCGGGTCAACTTGAGCATGGAACCGTCTCCTGTAGTGATCGTCAGCTGCCGCTGCCGAGGTCAAGCTGGGCGACCGCGACGCTGCGGATGGGCGCCTGCATCACCCACTTGTAAAGCGTGGCGGTGCCGGGCAGGAAGGGGTGGCTGGCGTAGTCGTAGCTGACCGTTACCGTCATGCACTGGGCGGTGGCCAGGCCGGCGCAGGGCGCCTGCGCGGACACCACGATGGCGTTGCTGCCACCGTTGCTGCAGTCCACGCCTTGTCCGGAAAAGTTCAGCAGCCACTGCATTGAACTGCGCGCAGCGACACAGGCCGCCGTGCGCCGCTCATTGGCGGTGCCGTACCGCAGGGACGCACGTGCGCCCTCGGCCGACGCGGTGGCCAGGGTCTGCTGCGCAGCCATGATCATCACCCCGGAAAAGGTGAACAGCAGCAGTGGCAACAGGCCCAGCATCAGCATCAGCGCGAACTCGATGCTGGCCACGCCGCGTTGCAGCCGTGGAGTATTGAGGGTCATGCCAGACCTCCGTAGACGCTTGCCAGCACCCAGCCGATGCCGGCGACGGCCAGATAGGCCGCATAGGGAATGCCACGTCGCCCCTGGCGGGCACTCTGCATGTCGCGCAGGGCCGGGTGTGATTGCCACTGGCTGCTGGCACGGTTGACCTGCATCTGCAGGCCCTGCGGAAGCCACGCGGCCAGCCGGCGGCCGGCGAGGATCAGCACGGCATGCAGGCCGGCTGCGAGGCTGGCCACGATCCAGATCGGCAGCAGCGCCTTCCAGCCGAGCATCAGCCCCAGCACCGCAAAGAACTTCACATCGCCGGCACCCATCCAGCGGATGGCGTAGAACGGCAGCAGCGCCAGCAGGCCGAGCGCCGCGCCGGCAACGTGGGCAAGCCACGGCTGGCGCGGCACGCTGAACTGGCCGGCGATGATCAGCGCAATGGCGATCACCGACGCGGACAGCAGCCAGGCATTGGATACCCGACGGGCATACAGGTCGCCGATGGCGATCCGCAGGCACACGCCGATGGCCAATAATCCCAGCACTGTCATCGCACACTCCGTCGTCCGTCACTGGACGGTCTGCCGTTGCTTCCGGGGCACCACCCCGCAACGCCGCAGGCGACTGCGGCGTGTGCAGGCTCAGCCGCCGCCGGTCGCAGGTGCCGAGCCGGATGCCTTGGTCGCCAGCGCGGAAAGGTTCTTGAACAACGTTTCGAAGAACCCCTTGATCTGCTCGTTGCCGACCGCGATCAGGATGCCGGCGATGACGGCCGCCAGCAGCCCGTACTCGAGCGCGGTGACACCGTCTTCTTCTTTCAGGAATCTGCGGATGGATGCGTTCATGACCAATGTCTCCCTCTACCTGTCTGCTGATGCAGGACACCTGCGTTGGGCGGTGGCCCGGCTCCGCCGGGATCGTCCGTGGGCCCCC
Source organism: uncultured Stenotrophomonas sp. (assembly GCF_945952405.1). Taxonomy (GTDB): domain Bacteria; phylum Pseudomonadota; class Gammaproteobacteria; order Xanthomonadales; family Xanthomonadaceae; genus Stenotrophomonas. The sequence continues at coordinate 78,474 of NZ_CAMFIA010000018.1, forward strand.
GCAGATCCGCGCGGAGGAAACACGGCGGGACAGCCCCGCTGTGCTCAAGCAGAGTGATCGTCTCCCGGCGGGACGTCGTTCGCGCGGCCGCGACCGCGCGGCGCGGAGCCGGTGGTCGAAGTGTCGTGCGTCACGTGCATGGTCATGCTGTCCCCCTGGGTGTGGCCGTGTGCTGGCCGGATCACCGTGATCTCGACTTTGCCTGAATGGCGGTTGGCTGCAACCGGAACCTATATGCAAATTCGGCAGAAAATCCGCGGGCCTTAAATATTCAGTCTGTTTATGTGACCAAAATCCGTTCGCAGGCAAAACGATTCATCGACGTGCAGATAATGTGATTCACCTCGTTGGCGCATGCGAAAACCGTGCCAGTGGTGCGGACGTTTTCTTCACCTGTGTATCTGTTTTCTTCAATCCGGTGGCTGGGTTTACCTGGTTCGATTATCGGGCATACTCGGAATCAAGTCGTGGATGTTTCCCGGGCCGGTTGCATGGCAATCGTCGCCTGTATCCCGGCAACGGCAGCAGTTCCTGGAATGGTGCCGCCCTGTAAGGCAGTGGGGGCTGCACCGTGTAGCGGATCAACGGGGGGACGACACTGTCATGGTCGATGGTGGTGGGGTAGGAGACAGCGACGACAGCGGCCTGCGTTCGATCGACCTGGCAACGCTGAGCGGCGTGCTTCGTGTCTGCGATGTCGAGTTGTTGCTGCTCGATGGCAATGGGCCACGGGCGGCGTTCGCTTCGCGTGTGCACGAGGAAGCCCTGTTCTGCAGCATCAGCTGTGGCTTCCATTGCCGTGGCCGTTTCATGCTGCCACCGGACTGGGCGATGCTCGGGTATCTGCATGCAACCGATGAAACGCTGAGCTGGTGCCACGGCGTGCCGCTCACGCCAGGAATGGCATTGACCATCATGCCGGAGGGCATCAGCGAGTTCACCCTGAGCCCGGGCACCCATATGACGCTGATGCTGGTGCCGGTTGCGCGGGTGCAGCGCAAGCTGACCGAGCTGAGCCTTCGCAATACGCCCCCGGCAGGACAGGCGCTGTCGCTGTTCAATCTTGCCAGCGATTCGGCACCGCTCTCGCAGCATTACCAGCAGCTGCACCAGCAGTTGGGGCAGGGCGTCGGGCTGCAGCCGGAAGAAACCGAACGCCTTCTGCATGAGCATGTGCAGGCCCTGCTCGGGGCAGGAGCCGCCGACCGGCCCGGGTGCAGCCGTGCGCGGCGAACGCATTATCTGATCGCGCAGCGGGCCGAGAATTTCATGCGGCTCAATCTGCGTCGGAATATCTACATGAACGAGATCTGCGATGCCGCCGGGGTCAGCGAGCGCGGGCTGCGTTATGCATTCGAGGATCTGTTTGGCACGTCGCCCAATCGCTACCTGTCAATGCTGCGCCTGTGCGCGGCCTGCCGCAGCCTGTCAATGGCCGATTCCAGCCGCCGCTCGGTGAAAGCGATCGCCCTCAGCTGCGGCCTTTGGGACCTCTCGCGCTTTGCCGACAATTACCGCAAGGTCTTCGGCGAACTGCCGCGCGACACGCTGATGCGTGCGCCTGCACAACTCGGCCAGCCGGCCTGAGCCAAGCCGCTCAAGGGTTTCCCGGTGGTTTCTGCCGGAAATGCGTATGCGCTTGCCGATAGGGTTGCCGCTTCTGCATAACCGGCTGCCGATTCCGGCCGTGGATTTGCCGGAATGCGCGATTGCCGTGCCGGAATGAAGTGCGCCGCCGCCGTTGCCGGCGCTGAAATGTCAGTCACCTGCCTAGCGGCAAGTCCACTGACATTCCAGTTGTTCGCCTACGGGGGAAATGCTCATGAACCGCATCTACCGGCGTGTATGGAACCGCCAGCTCAATGCTCTGGTCGTGGCTTCTGAACTGGCCACCGGCGACAGCGGTGGCAGCGCCGGGCGCGATCCGCGCGCCTTCCTGCTGATGCCGACCACGCTCGCCCTGGCCCTGCTGTGCATCCTGGCGAGTGGCCACGCAGGGGCATCCGAATCCAATCAATCGCTGCGTGACCTGCAGGCGCTCGCAGCGAAGTACACCCAGCCGATGCCGGTCAAGGTCGATGCCGAAGTGGCCTTGGCGGCTGCCTCCCGGCAGGCGCAGAGCAGCCCGGCGATCAGTGCCGATGCACGGGTCGGCCTGCAGCTGAGTACCCAGTCGCTGCCGGTGGTGCGCGACGTGCTGCCGGCCACCGTGCAGGTGAAGCTGGCCGCGAACGCGGCGCCGAAGCAGGTTGCAGTTCCCACGCTGGGCGCCGACGTGCGTGCCGATATCGGTCTGGGCAAGGCCGCGACCCGGGCAGCGCAGGTGGATGCGTCACTGGCGGCCCATGTGGCACCGGCAGCGCAGTCGCCGCTGGGCGTGGCCACGGATGCGAGGGCAAGCGCCAAGCTCGGTGTTGCTGGTGCCCAGGTAGCCTCGATCGACGCCGGCGCCAAAGCCGTGGCCGGACTCAGTGGCGCTCCTGCGGGGAGCCTCTCGGCGGTGAAGGGTTCGATCGACGGCAAGCTTGATTCGCAGCTCAAGGTCGCCGGCCACCAGATCGATGCGCAGGGCCAGGCCCGGGCGACGGCGGCGGTCACGTTGCCGGCCAAGGAAGAACTGCCGGGTGAGACCCATGACCGGGCGATCACCGCCGCGTTCGATACCGGGGTCGCCGGCAAGGTGCGCGTGCAGGCCCCCGGCGGCCAGGACGTGGTGGCCGATCGCAATCTCAAGCTGGCAGGCCAGGCGACGGTGGCTGCCCAGAACAGCGCGCTGGGCGTTGGCGGCCTCGTCGGTGGCGTGGTGGGCGCTGCGGGAGGTGCAGTGGGCGGCGCGCTTAATGGGACTGTCGGCACGGTCGGCAGTGCGGTGGG
>NZ_CAMFIA010000019.1 GCF_945952405.1 uncultured Stenotrophomonas sp.
CCGGCGAATCCGACGCGTGCCGGTCTTGCGGGGCGGGTTGGCGGGTATGCGCATGTATGGTCGGTGTGGTCGTGATGCCGGCCTTCGAGCGTGACGGTTGCCGGCCAGCGGCCGGCACTACCCGTTGCAGTGCATCCCGGCGAATCCGGTACGCGCCGGTCTTGCCGGCCGGGTTGGCGGGTATCCGCATGCATGGTCGGTGTGGTCGTGATGTCGGCCTTCGAGGGTGACCGTTGCCGGCCAGCGGCCGGCACTACCCGTTGCGGTCAGGGCAGGGTGAGGCGGTAGACCAGGATGCGATTGTCGTTGTCGTAGGCGCTGTCGCAGGACTGGCCCTGCATGCGGCAACGGCGGGCGATGAAGTCGTTGTCGTTGCCGATCAGCAGCAGTACGTCGTGCGGATGCTCGGGGTCGAGCGCGGGCAGCACATCCATCGCCTCCCACTTCTCCGACAGCAGGCCATCATGCGGGCCGCGCCGGGTATCGAGGTCCAATCCGGCGCGCGCCAGTTGCGTGCGGTCGAGCAGGTTCAACAGTTCGTCGCTGCGCGCAGGCACGATGTCCGGTTTCAGGGCGGTGCCGGCGGCATCGGCCAGCACCGAGGCCGTGCCGGTTTCGTAGCGGCTGCCGGCAAGGTTGCTGGCACCGGCCACATCCACCAGCAGCACCGATTTGTAGACGATCGGGTCGTCGCCGTCCTTGCCCAGGCCGTTGCCATCACGGGCCAGGAGCAGGAACCGGCTGGCATCCAGTGCGCGCAGTTCGCTCTGCGCGGCGGTGCGGTCCAGTGTGCCCTTGCCATCGTGGGCATAGGCGGGCAGGGCCATCACGTAATGTCCGAGCGGTTGCTGCGGCGTCGGCGAGGCTGTCACGTCATAGACCAGTACGCGGGTATTGATGCGGCCGGCGGCGTTGCCCTCGGCACTGTCCTGCAGCGTTGCACTCTGCAGGGCGACGAACAGGCGACTGCCATCCGGCGAAAGGCCCATGCCTTCCACGCCCTGGTTGTTGCGGCGGCCGCTCTGCGGCGGGGCCAGCGAGCCGAATGCAGGCTGGCCGTCGCGCTGCGGACGGATCGCCGGTGGCGGCGTGATCACGCCCTGCAGGTGGCCCTGTGCATCGAAGTAGTAGACGTTGGCGGTGTATTCATCGCCGACGTAGAAGTGGCCATCGGCGGTGAACTGCAGGGATTCGGCATCCAGCGAGACCCTGCCGGCCCCGGCACCGCTGGCGGGCGAGGGCAGCACGACATCGCGCTGGGTGAGCGTGTGGTCGCCGGGATCGGCGCCGGTGAACGGCTGATCGTTGAAGTCCTTCAGGACCACGCCTTTGCCCGGCACCATCGTCAGCGTGCCGAGCGCGCCGGGCTTGCCCGGCGTGAGGTCGATGCGCAGCTGCATGCGCTCCACGCGTCCAGCGTAGTCGTAGAACAGGCCGGCTTCGGGATCGTTGCGACCGCGGTCGGGCAGGGTCCACAGCACGCCTTCGTAGCCGTTGCGGGTGCGTTTCCAGGAGCCGGGCTGCACCGCCAGCGACGAGAACGAGCCCAGCGTGTCGCCAAGGAAGTCCAGGGTGCCCGCCGGCAGCCGCCCGGCCGCGACCAGACCCTTGTCCACGTAGGTATGGCCGCCCAGCTGCAGGGTGCGTGGCGGCGCACCCTTGGCCTCATGCGGAAGGGTGTATCCGCTGCTGGAAAGGGTGGCCAGCAGCAGGGCGGTGGCGAGCATCGGCGGACTCCGGGCAGGCGATCAGAAGCGGAGGTCGATCGTACCGAATACCTGGCGCGGTGCCGACGCATGGAACACGTACAGCTTGCCGGCCGGGTCGCTGGGAGCGAACACGCTTGAATCGAGGTTGCTGGCGTAACGCTTGTTGGTCAGGTTGGTCACGTTGAACGACAGTCGCATGCCCTTGGCGAAGCCGACCTGGCCGAAGTCGTAGCCGCCGGCCAGATCGAACACGGTGAAGCCACCGAAGCCCTGGTCATTGGTGTAGGTATAGAAACGCTCGCCGGTGTACTTGCCACGCAGGCTGGCGAACCAGCCGTTGTCACGCCAGGTGATCTCGGTAGCCAGCAGCTGCTTGGGCGTGTCGGTCTGGATCTTGCCCTTGATCTGCTGCTCGACCCCGGCCTGCATGTAGTTGGACGCGTAGGTCGAGCGGTTGAGCGAGGCCGAGGTATACCAGCTGAAGTGCTGGTTCGGGGTCCACAGCACGGTCAGCTCGGCACCGCGGCTGTCGACGCCGCCCACGTTGTAGAAGCGGTTGCCGCAGGTGGGACCGACCGGCTGCCGCGAATCGCAGGGGTTGTACTGCAGCAGGCGGTTGTCGAAGCGCACGCTGTAGGCGGCGACCGAGGCCTGCAGGGTATCGGTGACGAAGCGGTAGCCGGCTTCCAGCGAGCGGGACTGCTCCGGCTTCAGGTTGCCCTGGCTGTTCCAGGTGGCCTGGCTCACCGCCTGCGGTCCCAGCTTGAAGCCGCCCTGGAACATGGCGATGTTCTCGGCGTAGCTGGCGAAGATCTCGTGATGCTCGGCCAGGCGGAAGTTGGCGCCGATGCTGGGCAGCAGGTTCTTGCTGGCCTTCAGCGAGCCGGTGGCGAACTGGTTGTTCGAGGTCGCCAGGATCGGCGCCTTGGCGTCGCCCGGCAACGCCTGCGCATCGGAGGTGGCGTGCGGGCTCTTGGCGCCGAACTCCAGGGTCAGGCGATCATCGAGCAGGCGCCAGGTGTCTTTCAGGAAGAACTGGTGGGTTTTCCAGCGCGTGCGCTGGGCGAACACGCCGACGTCGGAGGGCAGGGTGTTCATGCCGCTCAGGTCGCGCGGGCCGTCCACCGCGGTCTGGTAGCGCTCGGCGCTGCTGGTATTGCGTTCGTACCAGACGCCGCCTTCGATGCGATGTGCGCCCAGCTCCCAGTCGAACGACAGGGTGCCGCCGTCGCGGTCGATGGTATAGATGGTGTTGCGGAAGATGATCGGGATTTCCTGCGCGGTGCCCTTGTTCGACCACGCGCCACTGTTCCAGTTGTGGCCCTCGCCACGGTCGTCGTGGTGATAGGCCAGGGCGCGCAGGCTGAAGCCATCGGCCAGGAAGAAGTCGCCGGCCAGGTAGTAGAGGTTGTCGTCACGCAGGATCTGGCCGGCGGTGAACGCACCGTCGGCGTCCTTGTCGGGGCCGCTGCTGTCGCACTTCTTGGCGTTGAAGCTGGCGGTATTGCAGTAGGCCTTGGCGACCGCCTTGTTCCAGTCCGGCGCGTAGCCGCCCCAGTCCCAGCCCAGGCCGCGTGCCATCTGGTCCTTGGACAGGTAGAAGTAGTCGGCCTGGGTGGTGCGCGAGGTATCGATGAAGCCGGTGATCTGGCCGCGCCCGAAGTTCCACACGCCCTTGGCATTGAACTGCTTGGTGGTGGACGTGTTGTAGGCGCTCTGGTCGTTCCACAGGTCCGAGACGGCATGCATGCCGGAGATGTAGCCGGAGAAGCCGTTGTACTCGCCGCTGTCCACGCGCACGAAGGTGCGGCGGTTGGCGTCGCTGCCGAAGGTCTGCACCACGCGGCCGCCGAGCTCCTGTGCCGGGCGGTCCGAGGTATAGGAAAGGGTGCCGCCGAGGTTGCTGGTGGACGGAGTACCGAGGCTGCCGATGCCGACCGCCAGTTCGGCACCGGCCATGTTCTCGCTGATCAGCGCACGGTTGATGGTCAGGCCGTTGTAGTTGTTGTACGCGCCATCACCCAGTGGCACGCCGTCCAGCGTGTAGCCGAGGCGGGTGGAGTTGAAGCCGCGCAGGCTGAGCGTCATCGACTGTTCGTTGGTGCCCAGTGCATCGGCGGACTGTGCATTGACGCCCGGCAGCAGGTTCAGGGTCTTCTGCAGGCTGGTTCCGGGCGGCAGGATGTCGAGGTTTTCGCGGGTGATGCGCTGCACCTGGCGCGCTTCGCCGCTGCCGATCACGGATACCGCGTCGAGGTTGGTGGCGGACGCGCCGCTGGAGGTCGGGGCAGCGTCCTGCGCCCAGGCCGCAGGAGCAAGCGCGATCGACAGCGCGGCGGCCAACAAGGTCTTCGTCATGTTACGGACACTCAGGCAGGCACGAGCCACCGCGCAGGCGCGGTGCTCATGGGAATCGAAAGGGATACAGCCGATGCGACCGCGGGCGCCGCGGGCGCCGTGGGTCAACGTGAAAATGGTGCGCTAGACAGATGACTGTCTGGTGACATGTTCAGTTGTTGTGAGGCGGGTAGTGTCGGCCGCTGGCCGGCAGGTCAACGAAACTGCGGCCATCAATCCATTGCCGGCCAGCGGCCGGCACTACCATCGAACGCCTTAGGCGCCAGTGCGCGGCTTGCGTACGCGCTTCGGCTTCGCCGGGGCGGCGGCAGTGGCGGCGCTGTCCTGCAGTGCCTGCAGCCAGGACAGGGTGTCGACGTAATCGATGAAGTGGCGCAGGTAGCCGGGGCTGGTGGCCTGCAGGGTATCCAGCATGCGCTGCACCAGCACCGCCGAGTTCAACGGGCCGCCATCGGCAGGCGCTTCGGCCCGCAGCGAGCGGCGCACCTGCAGTTCGCTGCGCAGTTCCGACCACTCGCGCTGCACCTGCTGCAGCATCGGCACCTGCGGGTAATGCGGCAGCGAACGCGATCCCGCATCGAGATCACGGACCAGCGCGCGCAGGCCATCCGGTGCGGGCGGCTTACTTGGCATCGGGGGCCTTGGGCCTGGGAATCGGCGCGATTTCCACGCGGCGGTTGCGTGCGCGGCCGTCTTCGCTGGCATTGGAGCTGACCGGCTGCTCACTGCCGAACGCGGCGGCGAACACGGCATCGGCGGGTACACCATCGGCGATCAGGGTGCGGGTCACGGTCAACGAACGCTGCGCGGACAGCTCCCAGTTGTCGGCGAAGCGGCGGTTGCCTTCACGCACCGGTGCGTCATCGGTGAAGCCACTGACCATCAGGATCTCTTCGCGCGTGCCCAGGTACGCGGCCAGCGGCGCGGCCAGGCTGCGCAGCAGCTCCTGGCCTTCCGGCTGCAGCTGGTCCGAGCTCAGTGCGAACAGCACGCTGCCGCTGATGCCGATACGGCCATCGACCAGGGTCACACGGCCGGCGGCCAGCGGGCCGGCCAGCGCCTGCTCCAGGGTCTGCAGGCGCTTGGCTTCGGCCTGGCGCTGCTTCACTTCCTGGTCCAGCCGCTGCGACAGCTCCAGCTGCACGGCCACCACTCCGACCAGGATCAGCACGAACGCGCCCAGCAGGACCGACATCAGGTCGCCGAAGGCGGCCCAGATCGGGGCGTGCGATCCGCCGTCAACCTCCAGTTCGTCGCTCATGCGCTGCCGGCCTTGCCACGGCGCGCGGCAAGCTGCTGCAGCTCTTCCATGACCTGCTTCTGTGACAGCAGGCTGAGGTCGACCACCTCGCGTGCCTGCGCCACGTAGTAGGCCAGCTGCTCGTCGCTGCGGGCCAGCGAGGCATCCAGCGCGCCGCCGATCTGTTGCAGACGGCCGGACAGCTCGGTGGAGGCGCTGCCGAACTGCGCGACGGCCTCACCGAAGCTGCCGGCCAACTGGCCGACGTCTCCGGCGCTGCCACTGAGCGCGGCGGCAATGCCATCCAGCTTGCCGGTCTCGGCGGCGATATGGTCGGTGAAGCGGTTGCCGACGCGTTCCAGCAGCTCGGCCGAGCCGCCGACCAGCGCGTCCACCGCCGTGCGCTGCTCGTGCGAGGCGTGGTTGATCGCCTCCAGCAGAGTCTGCACGGTGGCCAGCAGGCGACCGCGCTCTTCCAGCATGGCGTTGTCGCGTACCAGGCTTTCGGACAGCGTACTGCGCAGTTCGTTGATCACATCGGCGGCGGCCTTCGGCGCGGCGGCGGCGGTCTGCAGCAGGGTGGAGACCTCCGCCAGGGTGGCATTGGCCTGGGCCCGGCCGTTCTCGCCGATCTGCTGTGCGGTCACAGCCAGCGTGTCGCAGACCTGCTGTTGCTGTGCCGCCAGGCGTTCACCGTTGGCCTGCAGGCGTGCGGCCAGGTCGGTGGAGACATCCTGCAGTGCGTCGCTCCAACGCTGCAGGCGCTGTTCGTCAGCGGCCTGCAGCTGCGCCTGCAGCGTGGCGTGGGCCTGCTGCAGATCGGCACAGGCCGCATCCCAGCGCGCCTGGCGCTGCTGTTCGCGGCGGTCCAGGTTGGACTGCAGTTCCGCATGCGCGGCCACGCTGGCGGCCTGTGCGGCCTGCCAATCCTGCAAGCGCTGCTGCTCGTGTTCGTGCAGCAGCGACTGGCTGGCGGCGTGGCGCGCGTCCAGCGCCTGCAGCAGCGCCTGCGCGCGTACGTCCAGATGCTCGCTGGCGGCCTGCAGTGCCTGCTGCTGGTGCTCGACCAGCGCACCGTTCAGGCCGTGCTGCTGCTCGGCGGCGGTCCGCCAGGCATCGGCGGTGCTGTTGGCGTCGGCCTGCAGGCGCTCGCCAATGCGTGCAACCAGCGCTTCGGCCTGGGTGTGCTGGCCATCGCTGAAGGCCTGCAGATGCTGGCGCAGATCATTGACCAGTGCCTGCTGGGCCTGGGCCTGCTCGCTCACCACCTGCGACCAGCTGGCTTCGGTGGCGATACGGCTGCGTTCGAAACCAGCGTTCAGGCCGGACAGCTGCTGCTGCACGGCCTGCTCGACACGGGCATGCAGGGCTTCACCGTGGTGCGCCAGGCCGGCCAGCGTGGTTTCCGCCATCGGCTGCAGCGCGCCACCGATCGCGGCGGCGCTGGCCTCGGCGCCCTCGCGCAGCGACTGCTGCAGCGAGACCGCCAGGCGTTCCTGCAGGGCCTGGCTCTGGGTCAGGAACTCGGCTTGTCCGGCCAGCAGGCGCTCGTTGGCGGCCGCGCTGTGCTGCTCGAAGGCCTGGGTCATGGCCTGCAGGCGGTCGACCAGCGCTGGCAGCGCGGCGGACTGCGCCTGCAGCAGGCGCAACGACTCGCTGCGTTGCCAGGCCTGCGAGTACGGATGCAGGTCGCCGGCAATCGCCCGGTCCAGCTGCTGTACGGTTTGCAGGCGGTCGCGGCGCAGCAGCGCGGCCAGCAGGCCGAGCATGGCCGAGCTGGCCACGCCCGCGATCGAGGTGCCGAACGCTACTGCCAGGCCCTGCACCGGCGAGGCCAGTGACCCGCGGATGGCCGCCATGTCGGTCGCACTCTGCAGGGCCAGGCCGGTGCCGCGCAGGGTGTCCATCATGCCCAGCAGCGTGCCGAGCATGCCCAGCAGCACCAGCAGGCCGACCAGGTACGGGGTCAGTACCGGTGCCGGCAGCGCAGTGCGCTCGCCTTCCACGCGCAGGCGCACGGCATTGCGCAGCCCCAGCGGAACGCGCTGCAGCCACGGCGAAAGTCCGTCGGCGGCGGCGGACAGGTCCGCCACCGCGGTGCGCAGGCCGTTGCTGGCCTGGCGGTAGCGGTACAACTCCACGCCGCCGGCGATGTAGCACGCGGCGATGATCGCGGCCACCGCTGCACCCAGCGGATGCACCGAAACATAGCCAATGCCGATCCAGCACACGGCCAGCAGGCCGACAAGGAAGACAACGACATGGAAAGCAGTTCTGGACATGGTGTTCCGGTCAGTGGGAGCGCAGGGCGTCTTGCAGCCCTTCGATCGGGTGGAAGCGCAGCCGCAGTTCGGCGAGCAGCAGCGTGCGCATATCGTGGCGGAAGGCGGCGCGCCAGCCGGGTTGGCCGTGCACGCGTTCAAAGCGGGTGCCCAGCACCGCCGGCGCCGTGGCCAGCAGGCTGTGCTCGCGCGGGGTCAGGGTCTGCTCCATCACCGCGTCGACCTCGGCCAGCCGCGCCAGTTCCGGCGAAGCCTGCACCAGCTGGTCGCGCAGGCGGCCGCGCAGGCGGCCAGTGGCGGTCTGGATGGCCTGCTGCAGCACCCGGTAGCGCTGGCGCAGCGAGGCGAAGTTGGGGGCGGCGGCCGCTTCGGCCAGGTCAAGCAGGCGCTCGGCTTCGGCGTCCTCGCTGATCGAGGCCAACAGGCTGGCCTGTGCCTGGGCGCAGTCGGCCAGCACTTCCGCTGCCGTTTCGGCGGCCTCGCCCGGCTCGGGCAGGCGCCCGGCCAGGGCCGCGGACAGCGCCACGGCACGGCTCCAGTCCACCCACTGGCCGAGGCGATCGGTCAGGGCGGGACTGCTGGCCGGCATCGCGCCGTCGCTGAGACGGGCGAGCAGGCGGAGGAATTCCGGTCCACCCAGGACCGGCTGCGCTGCTTTCGCCATCAAGGGGTGAGGGGCCAAAAACCGTTGATTTTACAACCAGATGACCCCGGCTGGATGAAGGCGGGGCAGGGGTGGGGGGACCCGCAGGCCGGACAAGGCTTAGAATGACCGGCTGCACCCATCCCGTACGACCCCTGGAGTTCCCATGACTGTTGCGCAGTTCTACCCGATCGGCACCCCCGGACAGCCCTGGGGCGACGCGGAACGCGCACAGTGGCGGGCTCGCCAGCAGCGCCAGCGCAGCTACCACGATGATGTGGTGGCCGCGCTGGAGCGACTGGACGACAGCTTCGACGTGATCCAGTACGGCCAGCTCGACTACCCGCCGGACCATTACCCGTTGTTCGCGGTGGTCAATCATGACTGGAACCCGGCGCTGCCCACCGCGTTGATCACCGGGGGCGTGCATGGCTACGAGACCAGTGGCGTGCACGGCGCCCTGCAGTTCCTTGAACAGCAGGCCGAGCGCTATCTGGGCAGGCTGAACCTGATCGTGGCGCCGTGCGTCAGCCCGTGGGGTTATGAGCGCATCCAGCGCTGGAACCCGGATGCGATCGACCCCAACCGCAGCTTCCGTGACGGTGGGCAGATCGAGGAGGCCGCCGCGCTGATGCGCTGGGTCGCCGAGCGCAGGCCGAACCTGCTGGTCCACCTGGACCTGCACGAGACCACCGACAGCGACCTGCACGAGTTCGATCCCGCGCGCTGCGCCCGCGATGGCAAGTCGTTCGAGCTGGACAGCATTCCGGATGGCTTCTACGTGATCGGCAACAGCGAAGATCCGCAGGCCGAGTTCCAGAAGGCGCTGATTGCCGCCGTGGCCCCGGTGACCCATATCGCACCGGCCGATGCCGAGGGCAACCTGGTCGGCCTGCCGCTGCAGTCGCCGGGCGTGGTCTGGGGCGAATCGCGCTCGATCGGCGCCTGCGCCGGTTTCACCGACGCGCGCTTTGCCACCACCACCGAGGTCTATCCGGACAGCCCGCGCACCAACCCGCAGGAATGCAACGACGCCCAGGTGGCGGCGGTGTGCGCGGGGCTGGATTTCGCGCTGGCGAACTGAAACGGCTGCAGCGGCGCACACGCCGCCGGTAGGTCCGGTGCTGCTGCCGGACCTTGGCCGTGGCCGCCGGATGCATCAACGGCATCACCCCTCGCGTCCGCCAGCGCCTCGCATCCAGCGGAAAGCGATGCCCTGCCAGCAGCCAAGCGCACCGCGTCCGCGCGACTGTGGAGCTCTGGCATAGCCAAGCCTGGCCCAGCAGCGGGGCGTCCTCGCGGGCATTGCCGCAACCGGCGGGTGGGCGCCGGGTTGCGCCATTGCCTTCGGCGCGGCGCTTGCACGGCAACCTGCAAGCAGGTCCAGATCCCGCTGGTACGCCGTGGTGCTGACGCCGAACAGGCCCAGCAACGAATGGAAGACGTTATCGTGGTTGTGAGCCGTGCCCAGCGCACGGCCGCGCAGGCATTCCAGGTCCAGGCCTGCGTTGCGGCTGAATTCCGCAGAAAACCACATCACCATCGGCACCAGGGTCTGCTCCCGGGGCGCGATGAAATAGGGTGTGCCATGCAGGTACATGCCGTGCTCGCCGAGCGACTCTCCATGATCGGAGACATAGACCAGGGCAACATCGCGCCGGTCCGAATAGCTTTGCAACAGGTCGATGGCCCTGGCAAGCATCTGGTCGGTATGCACCAGGGTGTTGTCGTAGGTGTTGACCAGCGCCTCGTTGCTGCAGTGCTGGATCTGGTTGCTGTCACAGGTCGGGCTGAAGACCCGCGACTCGGCGGGATAGCGTTGGTAGTAGGTGGGGCCGTGGCTGCCGAGCTGGTGCAGCACGATCAGGGCATCGCCCTCGAGGGTGTCGATGCGCGCGTCCAGTTGATGAAGCAGCACGTCGTCGTAGCAGGTTCCGTCAGCGTTGACGCATTGGCCAGCAACCTTGAGTGAGGGCATGTCCTCGGTAGGCACGCGCTCGCAGACGCCCTTGCAGCCGCCATTGTTGTTGTTGCGCCAGAGTATGCCGACGCCGCTGCGCTGCAGGACGTCGAGTACGTTCTCCTCGGTCGCAGCACGAACGTCGTCATACTGGCTGCGCGTCATCTGCGAGAACATGCATGGCACCGAGATCGCCGTTGCCGTTCCGCAGGAGGACACCTCGCCGAAGCTGATGACGCCTTCCTTTTGGGAAAGTCGCGGATTGGTCGCGCGCGGGTAGCCATTGAGCTGGAAATTCTGTGCACGCGCCGTCTCGCCGACCACCATGATGACCAGCTTCGGGCGCGGGCCGGGGGCGCGATGGGCGTCCTCGGCGATCGCCCGCAGCGGCTGTTGGCTGGCGCCATGCAGGCTCTTCAGATAGCCATGGGTATGGCGCAGGACATTCAACGGCAGTACCTGGTCGCGGATGTAGCGGTTGTTGCGCAGCAGCGACGAGTAGTCCTTGAAGAACGCAAAGCCGATCGCAAGCAGCACGATCAGGGCCAGCAATGCGTTGGCCGGCCACACCAGCAGGGCGCGTACCGAGCCCACCCCGTCCCCGGTGCGCAGCAGGAGCAGGCCCGTGGCGGGTAGCACGCCCAGGGCCAGCAAGGTGAGCAGCAGTGGCAGCGAAAGATAGGCGGTCAGTTCGGCCTGGTTGGTCTCGAACACGTTCTGCACCATGCCGCGGTCGATCAGTACGTTGTAGTGCAGCATGAAGTAGCTGCAAGCGGCGCTGGTGACCAGAAGCAGAGCCAGTAGTGGCTTGCGCAGGAGCGGCAGTGCCAGCAGAGGGGTGAGCAGCAGGTTGAACAGGCAGAACAGCACCACCGGCAGGCTGGCGAGGAACAGCAGGCGGTGCAGGCTGTTGATGTCCAGCAGGCCCCATAGCGTCCTCCAGAGCGCAATGTTTCCGAAGGTGGTGAAGAACAGGGCGGCGGCCCATACCAGAACGATTGGATGAGGCCGCAGGAAACGGAGGCATTGACGCACGGGCAGATTCCGCTGAACAGGAGTGCGCGCAGTATCGAAATGCCTTTATCAGGAAGTTGTCAGCATTGGCCGCTCAGCCCAGCAGGATCACGCCCCACACGGTACCGACCATCAGCAGTGCGGTGGTCTGGGCGGCACTGCCCATGTCCTTGGCATTCTTCGAAAGCGGATGCTGTTCCAGCGAGATGCGATCGACCACCGCTTCGATCGCCGAGTTCAACAGCTCCACCAGCAGGCTGATGAAGCAGACGGCCAGTACCAGCGCGCGTTCGACCGTGCTGATGTCCAGCACGAACGCGGCCAGAATCAGCATCGCATGCAGCAGCAACAACTGGCGGAAGGCGGCCTCGCCGCGGAAGGTGGCAATGAATCCATCGCGCGAATGGAGCATCGTGTGGAAGATGCGGCGCAGGCCGGTCTTCCCGTGCGGGTACTTGCCGCTGTCCTTGGGGTACTGCATGCCCTGTCCGCCGGAAGTTGGTCAATCCTCAGCATGGGCAGGCATACGTCAGGAAACCGTCAGATGGCCGTTGCCGTCGGGCCACTGCAGGGTGAACCGGCATCCCTGCCCAGAGGTGTCCACCGTCATCTTCCAGTCCAGGTGTTCGACGATGCGCTGCACGATCGACAGTCCCAGCCCTTCGCCGCTCAGCGCGCTGGCGGGCTGGAAACGCTGGAACTGCTGCGGGTCGATGCTGGAAGGCAGGCCGGGGCCGGTATCGGCAATGACCAGCGAGGCATCGCGCAGGGTGATCCTTATGTCACCCCGCTCGGTGTACTGGCAGGCATTGCGCAGCAGGTTCCAGATCACGCTGAGCGCAAGGTCCGCGTTGGTCTGCAGCACCACATCCCGGGGAGCGTCAACGGTGATTCGCACCGGCTTCCCGGCAAGCCACGGCTGGCAGCGCCCGATGCACGACTCGATCAACGGTTGCAGGGCGACCTCGACGCGCGGAAGGCGCTCCGGCGCACGCGAGAGCAGTAGCAGGCAGGACAGCTGGCGTTGCATTTCCTGGGTAGTGCGCAGGATGCGCTGCGCGCTGGGCGCTAGGTGGCTGTCGACGGGCAACTGGCAGGCGAGCGTCTCCGCGGCGCCGGCGATGATGGCCAGCGGGGTGCGCAGTTCGTGGCTGGCATCGCCGCTGAAGCACTGTTCGCGGTGCAGGAACCGCTCGAGCTCGTCGCTGTGCCGGGCGAAGGCGCGCGCCAGCACGCCGATCTCATCGCGTGCGTCCTGGTAGGGGAAGGGTTTCTGGTTGTCCTCGATGGCATTGGCCAGCCGCGTAATCGGGGCGATGACATGCGTGGCCGTTCTGCGCCCGATCAGGAACGCGCAGAGCACGCAAATCGTGATGACCAGCGCGGCAAACGCGTCGATCAGGTGTTCAAGATAGGCGTAGTGGGCTGCGTCATGCAGCAGGTAGTAGCGTTGACCGGCACTGTCGAATACGCGCAGATGCCATTCGTTGGGCGCCTCCTCGCCGTGGTAGCCGGGACCATATTGGCGCAGGACGGTGGGTACGGAGCGGCTGTCATACAGCCGGCTGCCGTCCGCCACTTCTGGCAGCCGGTCGTGGGCGAGCGCTGCCTGCAGCCGGCGCACCTCGCTGTCCTGGGTGCGTGCCACGACAGCGGCCCGCACCTGATCGTAGTCGACCTGCTCGGCCAGGATGATGAAACCCATGGCGCCGGCCATCAGCAGCACGAACGAAATCGTGATGCGATGGCGCAATGTCAGCTGGCCACGGCCGGGCCGCGATGTCACGGCTGCATGCGCCAGCCGACGCTGTGCACGGTGGTGATCAGTGCCGCATCGAAATTGCGGTCCACCTGCAGGCGAAGCTCGTGGATATGCGTGCGCAGTGCGCCACTGTCGGGCGGCTCGTCACCCCAGATCAGGTACTCCATTTCCTGCTTGCGGACCACGGCTGGCGCGGCACGCACCAGGCACATCAGCAGCTTGTGCGAGGTGGGCGTCAGGCTGATCCGCTGTCCCTGCCGCCAGGCCTGTGGGGAACGGGTATCGACCCGTAGGTCTTCCCATGCCAGCACGCTGTCGACCTGGCGCCCTTGAGCTCTCCGCACCAGCGCCTTGATGCGTGCATCAAGCTCTTTGAGCGAGAACGGCTTGACCAGGTAGTCATCCGCACCGAGGGCCAGGCCCTGTACCCGGTCGTCCACCGGGTCACGCGCGGTCAACATCAGGATCGGAATCGGGTTCTGGAACTCCTGTCGCAGCTTCTGGCACAGCGTCATTCCGTCCAGTCGCGGTAGCATCAGGTCCAGCAGGATGGCGTCGTAGTCGTTCCGGGTGGCCCGGTGCAGGCCGCTGACGCCGTCGCGCGCATCATCCAGCACGTAACCCAAGGGTTCAAAGAACGCGTACAGGTTGGCAACCAGCTCCGGGTTGTCTTCGATGATGAGCAGACGGGTCATGAGATGCGTCCTTGCGCGTTGGCCGGATCCCGGGGCAGCGGCCCTGATCGATGGAATCCAGAAAGGGGCGTTGGCGTTCAGCTGGCCTGGCGCTGCGCCTGGATGGCCTGGTCGAGGGCATCCAGATCATCGGTTGGCGTGGCCAGCCATTGCCGGTAGGCATCGGTTTCGACCAGCTCGTCGGGGCCCAGTACATCCTCGAAGGCGGGGTTGTCCTTCTGCGGGTGACGCAGCAGGCCCGACATCAGCCCGCAGATGCGGTGCGCTGCCTGGAAGGCGGCCTGCAGTGATCCGGCCGGCTCGGTGACCGTATTGAGGAAGGCCGCATAGGATGGACCATCGAATTCAAAGTCCTGGCGGTTCTGGAAAGCCTCGCCACCCAGGTTGGTTTCGCCCGAACGGTGCCTGGAAAAACCCCACGACCAGATGTCGAGGAAGCGCAGGTTGTCGAGCGTCGCGCGTGCTTCATCGCTGAGCGGGACTGCGCCCGACAATGCATGCTCCAGCGTCGCCGCCGCGAACGGTTCGGTGCCCGGGTGGGCAAGGAAATCACTGAGGCAGCGCAGCGCGCCGGGATGGTCAGGGTCCAGCCGCAGTGCATGGTGGATCACCCGCGCACCTTCGACGTGGCGGCCCTGGGCGATGAAGATGTTGAGCGCGTGATGGGCGAGCTGGTCGGCGTTGAGGTCGGCAATCCGGGTCATGGGGTCTGGCAGGTCGGGAGCAGCAACAGGCGTGAGTCTGCCAGAAACGCCCGCCTGGCAGGCCAGCGGATCGTCATTCCTTTGGGCTGCGCGCGTCGCGCATCGAGTAGACCACCGAGAAGATCTTCCAGCCGCGCTCGGTCCGGACCAGCTGCCACATTTCCGTTCCCCAGTTGGTGATCACGCCATCGTCGTGGAAGCTGTAGTCAAACGACACCGAGGCGACATCACCGTCGGTCTGGATGCTGGTGTTGGAGAATTTCTCCTCCTTCGTCTTCGGCGAGGCAACGGCTCCGTCGATCAGCGCGATGAAGTTGTTGGCCGGAATCTGTCGTGCCTTGATCGCATCGGGCTTGGTCCTGCGGATGTCCTGCAGGCGCACGTCCTCGGAAACCACCTGCCAGCCGATGTCTTCCGCCTTGTCCGAAAAGAACAGGCTCATGTAGGTCGGCTTGTCCTTGTTGATCAGCGAGGTGCGGAAGGACTCGATGACCTGTTCGATGGCCTGGGTGTCGGCGGCAGCATTCCGGGCGGCGTGGGCAGGCAGACAGGCTGCAAGCAGCAGGGTGAGAGCAGTGAAGCGAGCGGGTGCGAGGGACATCGAGGATTCCTGATGGAAAAGGGGCTGCGCAGGCGCATCAACGCGGGTACGTGCGCCAGAAAAGCACGCGGTCTTCGCTCCTGCTCACCGCCACGAAAACCGATTTTCCGGACTGCGGCGTGCAGCGAAGGACCCTGTACGACCCGTTGAGCGTTGCCTCGCCAGGCCACCAGTTGCGATTGAAGGCAACGGGATCGCTGTCGCCGGATGCGATCGCCCGGCAATCCGCAGGCAACTTCAGTGGCAGTGTGCGCGGTTTGGTGAACGCGAGCGCGCTGGTGTTTGAATCAAGATCATGCACCTCGCGCAGGTGGGTTGCCGCGTGGGGCACCCAGTCGGGAATCCATCCCTTGTCCACCATGTCGGCGTCGATCGCCTCCTGCGTGGTGTCGAACGCACTGTCCATCACCAGGCCGCAGGCGCTGAGCGGCACGCACAACACCAGCGCAACAGCGAGCTTCACGCTGCTGTACGCACTGGATCGAGACGTCGGAATCCGCTGCGCATCCTGCACCTCCTGGAGAGACTGACGGCGCACGCTATCACGTATCCGGGATGACACAACAGACAGCCTTCGATGGCGCCGCTGTGTTGACGCTGAAGGCGCCGTGCAGGAATGTTGACACGTGCGTTGCAGCGGGGCACGACCGCAGGCGCTCCAGGACACGATCCTGCGATTGAGATGACGCTCCCCTGCACGGAGGCGTGTGCAGAGCTCAGCGATGCAGCGCGTCGATGATCAGCCCGGTGGCGATCTCCACCAACAGGTACTCGCTATCGTACTGGCGCACCCAACGCCGGTCGCGGCCCGGTTCGCGCAGGTGATAGCGCGCATAGTCGTCCACCCAGTAGCGGCGGTCCACTTCCGCCCAAGGCAGGCGCTCGCCGCGACGCCAGGCCTTCTTCTGCCAGCCCGGCGGCGGCGCATCACCGTTGTGCGGGCCACCGGTGTGCGGCGGTGGTCCGTCGCCGCGCGCATGGTGCGGCGGATCGGCGAAGGCGGGTGCCGCGGCCAGCGCGGTAGCCGCGGTCAATGCAATGGCGAACAAGCGTGCGGTGTTCATCGCAACCTCCGGGCCTTGCCGCCGCATGCGGCATCGCGCTGCGGAGTATGGATCAAGCGGTGTGAACGCGCTCCAGCGCCGTTCGCATGTATCGAAGTCCAGCGCGCTGGCGACTAAGGGCGAGCCGAGACCGATTGGATGGCCGATATGACCGCCGCGGGATCCTCGCGATGGAGGTTGTGGCCGGTATCCAGGTAGCGGTGCGAGCCACGGGTGAATCCGGAGAAGAGCGGGGCGTGCTGGATCTTCCACAGGGCCTTGCCCTGTGTGGTTTCTTCGAAGAACAGCGGTTCGCTGGCGATCTGCGTGGCGGTGAGCAGCGCGACCGGTACATCCGGCATCGTCTGCGGCGTCTGCGCACCGGGCGCATCAAGCTGCTCAATGAGGATGGCATAGTCGGCGACCATTGCAGGTGACAGCATGGCGCGCAGCGAGGTGTCGTCTGCCTGGATACGTGCGGCATCGGCCTGCCTGAAGGCGTGCCGCTGTCCCATCGTGGCCGGATCGACCAACACCAGGCCCTGCAGGCGATCGGGATGACGCCGCGCGAACTCGGTGGCGAGCAGTCCGCCATATGAGTGGCGGACCAGCACAACCTTGCGTCCCGGCGCGAGTGTATCGACGACGGCAGCAAGATCCGCCAGGTGTTCGTCGATGCGCTTGGGCTGGGCATTGCTGCCGGACTTTCCGAGGCCGGCGCGTGCGTACGCGACGCTGTGGTAGTCATCTCCCAGCCCGGCGATCACATCCTTCCAGGCGCCGGCACCCTGGCCGAACCCTGACTCAAAGACCACGGTGACCGCGCCGCCACCTGATTCCTGTGCCTGGAGCGGGTAGGCGCCGCGATCCACTGTGATCTCCCCCGCCGATACGCCGCCCGTGGCCAGGAACAGTGCCGCCAACGCGCCCAGCTTCATTCGGTTGCGTTTCATTCGACATCTCCGGATCATGGAGGCGCGCCCGCCATCCTGGATGAATCAGGCATGGGGACGAGGCCCGCCTGCCGACCTGGCGACAGGTCGTGCTGGTAATGTCGTGAAGTAGTACACCATTCATGCGTGTGGGAAGTCACGGGGCGGCCCGGCAGCCGCGTCCGGCATTGCAGCCTCAAGCGTGCTCGCGCGCCTCATACCACTCGCGTGACCGGTTCACGATCTTCACTACCGAAAGCATCACGGGTACTTCAATCAGCACCCCCACCACGGTCGCCAGCGCCGCTCCGGAGTGGACGCCGAACAGGCCCACGGCCGTCGCGACCGCCAGTTCGAAGAAGTTGCTCGCGCCGATCAATGCCGAAGGCCCGGCCACGCAATGCGCCACACCCAGGCGCCGATTGAGCAGGTACGCCAGGCCGGAGGTGAAATAGACCTGGATCAGGATCGGGAGCGCGATCAACGCAATCACCAGCGGCTGCTGCACGATCTGCTGGCCCTGGAACCCGAACAGCAGCACCAGCGTCAGCAGCAGCGCCGAAAGTGACAATGGCCCCAGCCGGCGCAACGCCGCCTGCAGCCCGGGCTGACCATGGCGTGACAGGATCCAGCGGCGCAGCAACGCGGCCACCAGCACCGGCGCCACGATGTACAGGACGACCGAGAGCAGCAACGTTTCCCACGGTACGGTGATGGCTGACAGTCCCAACAGCAGCGCCACTATCGGCGCATAGGCCACCACCATGATCGCGTCGTTCAGTGCCACCTGACTCAGCGTGAAGTTGGCATCGCCGCGGCACAGGTTGCTCCATACGAACACCATGGCGGTGCAGGGCGCGGCGGCCAGCAGGATCAGGCCGGCGATGTAGCTGTCGATCTGGCCTCCGGGCAGCCAGCCTGCAAAGGTGTGGCGCAGGAAGAACCAGCCCAGCAGTGCCATCGAGAACGGCTTCACGGCCCAGTTGATGAACAGCGTCACCCCGATGCCTTTCCAGTGCCGCCCGAGCTGGCGCATGGCACTGAAATCCACTCTCAGCAGCATGGGAATGATCATCAACCAGATCAGCACCGCTACGGGCAGGTTGACCTTGGCCGCTTCGGCCGCGGCCAGCCTGCTGAAGGCGTCTGGCAGAAAGTGACCGAGCAGCGTGCCGACGATGATGCACAAGGCGACCCAGAGGGTCAGGTGGCGCTCGAACGGCCCCATGGGTGCCACTGCGCTCATGGCGTGGCCGCTGGTGGAAGCAGATGACCGATCCGATCCAGCGCCTGCTGGAGCATCCGGCGGTCTTGCCAAAGCTGTTCGGGCAGCGCCAGCAAGGCACGCACGCGTACCTTCACGATGGCATAGGCGTGAGCGAAGGCCGCCGCCTTGTCCGCATCGCTGCCTTCGACCCCGGCCGGATCCGGCAAGCCCCAGTGGCTGCGGATGAAGTCACCGAACACCACCGGACAGGCTTCCGCTGCCGCCGCATCGCAGACAGTAATCACCAGATCCATGGGGGCGGCATCAGCAAACTCGTCCCAGGATTTGCTGCGCAGTCCAGCGACGAGGATGCCTTCGGCGCGCAGCTGGGCAAGCGCGAACGGATTGACCTGGCCGGTCGGGCGGCTGCCGGCACTGAAGGCCATGAAGCGCTCGCCGCCCCATGCGCGCAGGATGGCCTCGGCCATCACACTGCGGGCGCTGTTGCCGGTGCAGAGGAACAGGATGGAGCGGGACATGGCGGCGTTTCCGTTTCAGCAACTGCAGGGATTGCGTGGCGGTGTGCACTGCTCTCCGGGCGAGCCGGCGCAGCAATTGTGGGTCAGGTACTGGATCAGGCCGGTCATTGCGCTGAAGTCCGCGCGGTAGCAGACGTGGCGACCCTGGTTCTCGTTCTCGACCAGGCCTGCCTGTACCAGCTCCTTCAGGTGGAAGCTGAGGGTGGCGGGTGCGACCTGGAGGACTGTGGCGATGTCGCCGGCCATGCGACCGGCTGGGCCGGCCTCGACCAGCAGGCGGAAAGCCGCCAGACGGGTGGCATGGCCGAGCGCAGTGAGGGCAGCGATCACGTTTAACGTTTCCATATTTATAGAATAATCGAAATAATGAGTCGGCCGCAACGCCTTCGTCGCCCCATCTGCTAGAAGACTTGCTTCCCCAGCCTGATCACCGGCCGGTGGCGGCTGGGCGCCTGCTGCAGCATCCGGGCTGGGAAACGCGTGCGGCCCGATATTGGGTGGCGTAGGGCCTTCAGGTTGGGCCAGTCGGTGCCGTCAGCCGGGCCGGTGTGCGCGTGGGCAGATCGCGATGCGCTGGCTGCGCTGGTCGATGAGCAGGACCGCATCCTGCAGTGCATGCGCACCCAGCACGGCCTCCGGATACCGATCGGACACCCGCACCTCGAGCCCGCGCAGGGTGAGTCCACTCACCACCACCGGTTCGGCCAGCCATGCGCGGCCCGCTTCGAGCTGGCCGTGGCCGAGGGTCAGCCGCTCGCCGTCGCGCACCGCACCCGCCGAGGCCTGCCGGTAGAGTGCCGTGGGGAGCACCATTGCGACGTTGGCACCGGTGTCCAGTTGCGCTTCAGTGGCAACGGTGCCGATCGTCACCGGAATGCGGAAGGCACGTGTGTAGGACAGCGTGCCCGGCTGCGCGGGCAGGAGCTGGATGTCGCGACGGAACTGCAGGCGCCGTTGCGGATAGTCGATCACCAGCAGGCCATCAGCGAAGAACCCGCGCGCCAGGATCCCGTCGAATGCTGCCGCCGCTGATGCCCGCGTGTTGTAGTCGCGGGTGAGCGCAGTCACCTCGCTGCGTCGTACGGTACCGAGCGCCAGCGCGGCAATGCGTGCGGTCTCCGTCGCCGCGGTCTGCACGCCGTCCGAATTGGCGGTGGGCGCGCCAGCCGGCAGCGCCAGCCGGCGCACCAGGCGTGCATCTGCGCGGGCCAGACCGCTGGCGCCGGTATCGACGGCGAACCGGTAGGGGCCGGAATCGTTGACCCGTACCTGCACATGGATGCGGCCGTCGACGACATCGAATGGAACATCGACCAGGGGCTGGCCCGGGCGTGTGGCGAGCGAGCAGGCGGCCTCTGTTGCCGGCGACCCGTACAGGGCGGTGGGCAGCGCCAGGGTGAGGGCCAGGAGGCCGGGCCTGAGCGGCCTTGTTGGGGCGTCAGGGGAGTGCGGCGCGTGCGTCATGATGATGTTCCATGGTGTCCAGCAACATCTGATGCCGGCGGGGCGGCGGCGGTTGCGTTTGCACGCACGGACTGTGAACTGTTGCGCGAGTTGACGTTGCTGGCCACCAGGCGCAGGCTTGGCCGGCACGTTTCCTAACTTGAAGGGAGACTCATGAACGCC
This sequence comes from uncultured Stenotrophomonas sp., assembly GCF_945952405.1. Lineage (GTDB taxonomy): Bacteria > Pseudomonadota > Gammaproteobacteria > Xanthomonadales > Xanthomonadaceae > Stenotrophomonas. The sequence goes on from NZ_CAMFIA010000019.1 coordinate 20,316, forward strand.
ACGGCCTCGCTGCACCCGGCGCCTGACGCCCCGGCCCGTTCACGCCTCTGGCGTGTGTTCTGGCTGCAAGGCGTCATTCCCAGCAACCTGCTGTGGGCCGTGGCCCTCTGGGCCCTGGCCAACCAGCGCACCACGCTGCTGCTGGGGGTGTTCGCGGTCCTGCTGCTGTATACCGGTTGGATCATCCCGGCGGTCTGGCGGGCGGCGCCTGCCGCGCGCACCCCGGATCTGGGCGTGGCCGCGCGCGGCCTGACCGTGGCCTGGGGGCTGAACACCGTGCTGGTGATCTTCTTCCTGACCCTGCAGCGGGTGGCTCAATAGAACTGAACAGGCTCGCCGCTGCGGTCGAAGGCGGCAAAGCGCCCGATCTGCCCCTCATGGATGGCATTGACCATCAGCCTCAGCGGGCGTGCGGCTTCATCGCTGTTCGGCGCGATGCCGGCGCGGCCGTCCATCGCCGCCACGAACACCAGGTCCCAGTCGATGCCGGTAGTGGTGGACTCGGCCAGCAGCGCCTGGAAGCCCGGCACCTCGCCGGGCAGCTTGTCCACGCACAGCACCGGCGACAGGGTGCCCCCTTCGCGGCGGTCATGCCGGTCGCGCTGGTCGTCGGTCGGCGATTCGGGCAGCTCCGCGCGCACGAATACGAACAGCAAGCGTTGCGGTTCAGCCTGCTGGCCTGCGGCGTGCAGCAGCTGCTGGAAATCGTTCATCATCATGAGGGTTGTCACACGCCCACTGCACGGAAAGCCGCATGCTGCCACAACGGCTGCGGCGCGGGGCCGATGGCGATTGATTTAAGTCATGCCGCTGGAACTGCACGCCGCGTACTCTGGCACTCATTCCAGCAGGCGAGGGTTTCCGGACCGTTCCGGGCACAGGCAAGACGGTGGAGCAACAAGGTGGACCAGCCATGAGCCAACTCGCCGACGGTTTCGGTCGCAGCTTTCCGTACCTGCGCCTGTCGTTGACCGAAGCCTGCAACTTCCGTTGCAGCTACTGCCTGCCCGACGGTTACCAGGCCGAGGGCCGCCCGCGCTTCCTGCAGGTGGATGAGATTGCACGACTGGTGCGCGCCTTTGCTGTGCTGGGCATGAGCAAGATCCGGCTGACCGGCGGCGAGCCGAGCCTGCGCAAGGACCTGGACGAGATCATCGCGACCGTGGCGGCGGTGCCGGGTATCCGCAAGGTGGCCATCACCACCAATGGCACCCTGCTGCCGCGGCGGCTGCCGGGCTGGCACCGGGCTGGCCTGACCGCGCTGAACGTGAGCATGGACAGCCTGCGCCGCGAGCGCTTCAGGGCCATCACCGGGCACGATCGCCTTGCCGAGATCGAGCAGGGCCTGGCCCTGGCGCAGGCCTTGGGGCTGCCGGCGATCAAGCTCAACGCGGTGCTGTTGCGCGGCCTGAACGACGACGAGCTGTCGCAGTGGATGGAGTACCTGCGCGACCGCCCATTCAGCGTGCGCTTCATCGAACTGATGCGCACCGGCGACAACGAAGCCTATTTCCAGCGCCACCACCTGCGCGCCGACGTGGTGATCGAGCAGTTGCTGGCAGCCGGCTGGCATGAGCGCCCGCGCGCAATCGATGCGGGCCCGGCCCGCGAGTTCGGGCATCCGGACCATCGCGGCAGCATCGGCATCATCGCCCCGTACGCGCGTGACTTCTGCAAGGGTTGCAACCGCCTGCGGGTCACCGCCAAGGGCGATCTGCGGCTGTGCCTGTTCGGCGACTTCGGTGTGCCGCTGCGCCCGCTGCTGCAGCGCGATGAGGACCACGACGCGCTGCTGGCGCGGATCACCACACAGCTTGGCCTGAAAGCGGCCGGGCATGGATTGCACCAGGGCCAGACCGGGCTGACCCCGCACCTGGCCTCGATCGGAGGATGAGCAGCACGATGAGTGGGGAATTGAATGCGGCCTTCCATATGGCCGATGTCCGCAGCAAGCGCATCACCCGCCGCCGTGCGGTGGCGGTAGGCGAACTGCACGCCGGTCCGGTGGCCTATCCGCTGATCGTCGAGCGCCGCCTGCCCAAGGGCGATGCGCTGGTGATGGCCGAGATTGCCGGCCTGCAGGGCGCCAAGATGGCCTCGATGCTGATGCCGCTGTGCCACCCGCTGCCGCTGGAACTGGTGCAGGTGTTCTGCGCGCCGGTGCCGGAGCGGCAGGCGATCCGCGTGTGGTGCGAGTGCGCCAGCGAGGCACGCACCGGTGTGGAGATGGAGGCGCTGGCCGGCGTCAACGCCGCGCTGCTGACCCTGTACGACCTGAGCAAGCCGGTGGAGCCGGCGCTGCGCATCGAAGGCATCCGCCTGCTGTTCAAGGAGGGTGGCAAGCGGGGTGTATGGCTGCACCCGGACGGCATGGACGAGGCGGAGCACGCGCGATTCAAGCCGCGTGCGCCGAAGGGTCTCGAGCGCGCAGCCTGTGCGGTGATCACGCTGAGCGACCGTGCCAGTGACGGTGTCTACGACGATGTGTCCGGCCCGACGCTGGTGGCCGGGCTGAACACGCTGGGCGGCGAGGTGGTGGCGGCCGAGGTGCTTCCCGATGGTATCGAGCCGTTGGCCGGACGCCTGCAGGCGCTGTCCGCCGAAGGCGTGCGGCTGTGCCTGTGCACCGGCGGTACCGGGCTGGGTCCGCGTGACCTGACCCCGGAGGCGCTGCGTTCCCTGAACGCGCGACCGGTGCCCGGCCTGGCGCAGATGGTGCGCGCGTTGAGCGCGCAGCACACGCCGATGGCCTGGTTGAGCCGCGCCGAAGTGGTGCAGCTGGGCGGCATGCTGGTGTTCGCGCTGCCCGGCAGCCCGAAGGCCGCGGCGCAATGCCTGGAGATCCTGGCGCCAGTGCTGGGCCACGCCCTGGCGATGGTCGATGGCGGGGGCCACGCATGATCGCCTACAGCCAGGCCCTGCAGCATCTGCTGGACGCGGCCACGCCGCTGCCGGCCGAGCGCCTGCCACTGCATGAGGCCGCTGGCCGTACCCTGGCCACTGACATCCACAGTGGGCAAGCGCTGCCGCCGTTCGACAACTCGGCGATGGACGGCTTCGCGCTGCGCGCCGAAGGCGTGACGTTCGAGGCGGGTGCCGGATTCGTGGTGCAGGGCTGGCAGGCGGCCGGCGATGCGGGTGCCGAGGGCGGCGAAGGCGCCTGGGAAATCATGACCGGTGCGCGCATGCCGGCTGGGCTGGATACGGTGGTGCCGGTCGAGAGCGTGGAGATCCTCGCCAGCGAGGACGGCCGCCCGACCCGGATCGCCCTGAAGGGCACGGTCAAGCCGGGCCAGAACGTTCGCCTGCGCGGCCAGGACGTGGGCGAGGGCGAACGCGTGCTGTGCGCCGGGCAGGTGCTGGATATCAATGCGCGCACCCTGCTGCATGCCCTCGGCGTGGGCGAGGTGGCCGTGGTGGCGCGGCCAAAGGCGGCGGTGATCGCCACCGGCAAGGAGCTGGTGACCGAAGCGGCGCAGACGCTGGAATCCGGCCAGATCCGCGACAGCAACCGGCCGTACCTGGTCGGTCGCCTGCAGGCCGCCGGTGCCGAGGTGGTGTGGCAGGGCACGGTGGGCGACGACGTGGCCGCGTTCAATGCGGTGCTGGATGAAGCGCTGGCCGCCGGCGCACAGCTGCTGCTCAGCACCGGCGCGGTGTCGGCCGGGCGCTACGATTTCGTTCCCGATGCGCTGCGTGACCGCGGTGCGCGCATCGTGTTCCACAAGGTGGCGATCCGCCCGGGCAAGCCGCTGCTGTTCGCGGTGCTGCCCAATGGCGCGCTGTACTTCGGCCTTCCGGGCAACCCGGTCTCGGCCGCCGTGGGCCAGCGCTTCTTCGTCGAGCCGGTGCTGCGGCGCCTGCTCGGGCTGGCACCGGAAACCGTGTTGCAGCTGCCGCTGCAGGCCGACGTGCGCAAGCCGCCGGGCCTGCGCTTCCACGCGCGTGCGCGGGTGGAGATGGATGGCCAGGGGCGCCTGAGCGCGCGCGTGCTGTCCGGGCAGGAATCGTTCCGCTTGATGTCCATGCTGCAGGCCAACGCCTGGGTGGTGCTGGAGGCCGAGGGTGACCTGGCCGCTGCCGGCAGCTACGTGCGCGTGCAGGGCTGGGGTCACCATGACCCGGTGCAGCTGGCGAGCCAGGAGTCATGATGAAACAGGTGAATCTTCAGTTGTTTGGTGCGTTTTCCGATCTGGATGCCAGCCGCGAGATCGCGGTGGAGGTGGCCGGTGGCACCGTGGCCGACCTGCGCCAGGCGTTGCGCGAGCTGCTGCCGACGCGTTGGCCGGGTTTCCGTGCCGGCCTGCTGGACTACTCGGCATTTGCCGACCAGCAACGCGTGCTGCGTGACTACGAAGCGCTGCCCGACGATGGCCGGGTGGCGATCCTGCCGCCGGTAAGCGGGGGCTGAACCATGAGCGAGAAGATCATCGCCAAGGTGGTGGACCGCGCGCAGGCGGCGATCGATCCGGCCGAGGGCATCGCTGCGGTGTCTGATGCGGGCTTCGGTGGCATCGACGTATTCATCGGCAAGGTACGCGACGTCAACGTCGGCCGGCCGGTGACCGGGATCACCTACGATCTGTTCGAGCCGTTGGTGTTGAACGAATTCAAGCGTCTGGCGGCAGAGGTGGAGGCCAGGTTCGGGCCAAGGCTGAAGCTGTATGTGGCCCATGCGAAGGGCCGGCTCGGCATTGGCGATGTGGCGGTGGTGGTGGCTGCGGGCAGCCCGCACCGCGACGAGGCGTTCCGGGCCTGTCGGCAGTTGATCGAGGTGGTGAAGCACCAGTGCCCGATCTGGAAGCAGGAGCACTACCAGGATGGCGACAGCGAGTGGAGCGAGGGCTGCAGCCTCTGCCATGCGGACAGCGAGCCGGCGCATGCGCGTGACCACGCGCACGACCACTCCCATTGAGTCCGCTGCAGCCACGCATGGCGTGGCTCTACTGCGATGAGCATTGCCGGCATCGTGCTGGCCGGTGGCCTGTCCAGCCGCATGGGCCGCGACAAGGCGCTGTTGCCGTGGCACGGGCGCACCCTGCTGGAGCACATGCAGGGCCTGCTGTTGCAGGCCGGGGCGGAGCGGGTCTGGGTGAGTGGTGACTATCCCGCCTTTGCTGGCATCCCCGATCAGGTGGCACGTTGCGGCCCTCTTGGCGGGCTCTACAGCGTGGCGATGCGCATGCCGGATGGCCCGGCGTGGGTGGTGCCGGTGGATACGCCACTGCTGCCGGCCCGATTGCTGCAGCAATTGCGTGACGGCCATCGCGGTCCGTGCACGATCTTTTCCGCCCACCCCCTGCCCATGCTGCTGGAGATGGACGATGCTAGTCGCAGCGTGCTGGGATCGATGCTGGACGACCCGCAGGGTCCGCGCTCGCTGCAGGCGTTGCAGCGTCGCCTTGGCGTGAACAGCATGGCGCTGGCTTCGGTTGACGAAGCCTGCCTGGTCAACTGCAATACCCCCGAACAATGGGAGGATGTTGCGTCATGAAAGTGCAGTTGCAGGATCAATCGGTACGGCTTCGCCTGGACGAGGCTGAACTGGCGCGCCTGCTGGCCGGTGAGTCGGTCGAGAACATGACCCGTTTCGGTGGCGCTGAAGGGTGGGGCCTGGCCGTCTCGCTGCATGGCGGTGAGCAGCCGGTACTGCTTGACGGCGGCACGTTCTGCCGCCTGGTTCTGCCGCGGGACGCCGTGCTGTCGCTTTCCGCACGGTTGCCGTGCCGCGATGGCCTTTCTTTCGAGCTTGCCCTGGAAGAGGGCGGCCTGCTGCAGCTGCAGTTCGATGTGGACGTGCGCGACAGCGTGCGCCAGCGCGGGCCCGCCCGCCGCTCCGAACCCGCGGTTTGACAAATGTCAGGGGCAGGCGGGAAACCGGCCCCTGATTGATCCAGATCAACCCCGTCGCTGTTGCTGCGCGGCCTAATGGCTGCATGACGACGGGTCACAACTTGAAACGCAGTACCCACGTCATTCCACAGCCTTGGAGCCATGTATGACCGTTGGTAGCGATCCTGTTGTCCGCAGCTCTGCCCGTGCTGGTCGCCTGATCAGTGACTGGACGCCGGAAGACCCCGGCTACTGGGAGCGCACCGGCAAGCGGGTCGCCACCCGCAATCTGGTCATCTCGATCCCGTCGCTGCTGCTGGCGTTCTCGGTCTGGGTACTGTTCTCGGCGGTGTCGATCAGCCTGCCGAAGATCGGCTTCGCATTCAGCACCGACCAGCTGTTCTGGCTGGTGGCACTGCCCAGCCTGTCTGGCGCCACGCTGCGCATCTTCTATTCCTTCGTGATCCCGATCTTCGGTGGTCGCCGCTGGACCGCGCTGTCCACGGCCTCGCTGCTGGCGCCGACGATCTGGCTCGGTTTCGCGGTGCAGGACCCGGCCACGCCGTACTGGGTGTTCGTCGCCATTGCCATCCTGTGTGGCTTCGGCGGCGCGAACTTCTCCTCGTCGATGTCCAACATTTCCTTCTTCTACCCGAAGCAGAAGCAGGGCCTGGCGCTGGGCCTGAACGCCGGCCTGGGCAACGTGGGCGTGTCGGTGGCACAGGCGGTGATCCCGCTGGTGATCACCGTGGGCGTGTTCGGAGCGCTGGGTGGGGCGCCGCAGCCTACGCTGGAAGGCGGAGCGCCGCTGTTCCTGCAGAACGCCGGTTTCATCTGGGTGCCCGCGATCGCGCTGTGTGCCGTTGCGGCCTGGTTCGGCATGAACGACCTGACCAGCGCCCGTTCCTCGTTCTCCGAACAGGCGGTGATCTTCCGCCGCAAGCACAACTGGCTGATGTGCTGGTTGTACATCGGTACGTTCGGATCCTACATCGGCTTCTCTGCCGGCTTCCCGATGCTGGTGAAGAGCCAGTTCCCGGACGTGAACCCGCTGGCCTATGCCTTCATCGGTCCGCTGCTGGGTGCACTGATGCGCTCGGTCGGCGGCAGCCTGGCCGATCGCTGGGGCGGCGCGCGGCTGACCTTCTGGGTGTTCGCGCTGATGATCGCAGCCGTGTTCGGCGTGCTGCACTTCCTGCCCAGCCACGGCCAGGGCGGCAACTTCCACGGCTTCCTGCTCAGCTTCATGGCGCTGTTCGTGCTCAGCGGCATCGGCAACGGCACCACGTTCCGCATGATCCCGGTGATCTTCCGCACCCTGCATGAGCGCTGGTCAGCCAACCAGAATGCCGAGGGCAAGGCCGCGGCCATGCACCAGGCCAGCATCGAGTCGGCCGCCGTGGTCGGTTTCTCCGGCGCGATCGGTGCCTACGGCGGCTTCTTCATTCCCAAGAGCTACGGCTCTTCCATCACCTTGACCGGCAGCCCCGACATGGCGCTGTACGGATTCGTTGTGTTCTACGTCACCTGCCTGGCCGTGACCTGGTGGTGGTACTACCGGCGCGGTGCCGAGACACCCTGCTGACGACATGAAAACGCACCGCAGCCAGACGACACACACAGCCACGATGCCAATGTCCGCAAAGGGAGATCCCCGATGAGTTATTTCCTTGATCGCTTGCAGTTCTTCAAGCGTGACCCCCAGACCTTTGCCGATGGCCACGGATTCGCCAAGAGCGAAGGCCGTGACTGGGAAAACAGTTACCGCTCACGCTGGCAGTACGACAAGATCGTACGCTCCACCCATGGCGTGAACTGCACCGGCTCCTGCAGCTGGAAGATCTACGTCAAGAATGGCCTGGTCACCTGGGAAACCCAGCAGACCGACTACCCCCGCACGCGCCCGGACCTGCCCAACCACGAACCGCGTGGCTGCCCGCGTGGCGCCAGCTATTCCTGGTACCTGTACAGCGCCAACCGCCTGAAGTACCCGCTGATCCGCGGCACGCTGCTGCGCCTGTGGCGCGAGGCACGCAGGAGCAAGGCCCCGGTGGACGCCTGGGCCAGCATCGTCGAGGACAAGGACAAGGCGCGCTCGTACAAGAGCCGGCGCGGCATGGGCGGCTTCGTGCGCCTGCAGTGGGAAGAGGCCAACGAGATCATCGCCGCCTCCAACCTGTACACGGTGAAGCAGTACGGCCCCGACCGCGTGGTCGGCTTCTCGCCGATTCCGGCGATGTCGATGGTGTCCTACGCCGCCGGTGCGCGCTACCTGTCGCTACTGGGCGGCGCCTGTCTGTCCTTCTATGACTGGTACTGCGATCTGCCACCGGCCTCGCCGCAGATCTGGGGCGAGCAGACCGACGTGCCCGAATCGGCCGACTGGTACAACAGCCGCTACATCATCGCCTGGGGCTCGAACGTACCGCAGACGCGCACCCCGGACGCGCACTTCTTCACCGAGGCGCGCTACAACGGGACCAAGACGGTGGCGATCTGCCCCGACTATTCCGAGCTGGCCAAGCTCACCGACCACTGGCTGCATCCCAAGCAGGGCACCGATGCCGCGCTGGCGTTTGCGTTCGGCCACGTGATCCTGCGCGAGTTCCACGTCGATACGCCCTCGCAGTACTTCCAGGACTACTGCCGCCAGTACTCGGACATGCCGATGCTGGTGCGCCTGGAACGCCGTGACGATGGTCGCCTGGTGCCGGGCCGCTTCCTGCGCGCCAGTGAGCTGGGTGGCCTGGGCGAAGCCAACAACCCGGACTGGAAGACCCTGGCCTATGACGAGCGCAGCGGCCAGATCGTGGTGCCCAACGGCTCGATCGGCTTCCGCTGGGGCGAGAAGGGCAAGTGGAACATCGAAGAGAAGGAAAGCAACGGCACCGATACACGCCTGCGCCTGAGCCTGGCCGAGGCCCATGAGGGCATCGAAGCGGTGAGCTTCCCGTACTTCGGCGGCATCGAAACCGACGGCTGGACCGCCGCCCCCGCCGACGACGTCCTCGAACGCAACATTCCGGTGCGCCGGCTGGCCCTGGCCGACGGCGGCCAGACCCTGGTCGCCACGGTCTACGACCTGCTGCTGGCCCAGTACGGCGTGGACCGTGGCTTTGGCGGTGGCAACGTCGCCAGCAGCTTCGATGACATGGTGCCGGGCACGCCCGCCTGGCAGGAACGCATCACCGGCGTGTCGCGTGCGGAAGTCATCGAGATCGCGCGCGAGTTCGCGCGTACCGCCGACAAGACCCATGGCCGTTCGATGATCATCGTCGGCGCCGGCATGAACCACTGGTTCCACAACGACATGAACTACCGCGGCCTGATCAACATGCTGATCATGTGTGGCTGCGTGGGCCAGACCGGCGGCGGCTGGGCCCATTACGTCGGGCAGGAAAAGCTGCGCCCGCAGACCGGCTGGCAGCCGCTGGCGTTCGGCCTGGACTGGAGCCGCCCGCCGCGCCACATGAACGGAACCTCGTTCTTCTACTTCAACACCGGGCAGTGGCGCTACGAGAAGCTGCAGGTGGACGAGCTGCTGTCGCCGCTGGCCGATGCCAGCAAGTACAGCGGCAGCCTGGCTGACCTGAACCTGCGCGCAGTGCGCATGGGCTGGCTGCCCTGCGCACCGCAGCTGGACCGCAACCCGCTGCAGCTGGTGCGCGAGGCCGAAGCGGCCGGCGTGGCGCCGGCCGACTACGCGCTGGGCAAGTTCAAGGATGGCTCGCTGGATTTCGCCTTCGCCGACCCGGATGCACAGCAGAACCACCCGCGGATGATGTTCATCTGGCGCTCGAACCTGCTGGGTTCGTCGGGCAAGGGCCACGAATACATGCTTCGGCACCTGCTGGGCACGCGCCATGGGCTGCAGGGCAAGGACCTGGGCGAGATGGGCGCGATCAAGCCCGAGGAAGTGAAGTGGCGTGATGAGGCTCCGGAAGGCAAGCTCGACCTGCTGGTGACGCTCGACTTCCGCATGTGCACCACCGCGCTGTACTCGGACATCGTGCTGCCGACGGCCACCTGGTATGAGAAGGACGATCTCAACACGTCCGACATGCACCCGTTCATCCACCCGCTGTCGAAGGCGGTGGATCCGGCCTGGGAGTCGCGCAGCGACTGGGAGATCTTCAAGGAGGTTGCCCGTACCGTGAGCGAGATGGCGCCGGGCGTACTGGGCGTGGAGAAGGATCTGGTGCTGGTGCCGACCCTGCATGACACCCCCAACGAACTGGGCATGCCATTCGGCGTGGCTGACTGGAAGAAGGGCGAGTGCGAGGCTATTCCGGGCCAGAGCATGCCGTCGATGACGGTGGTGGAGCGCGATTACCCGAACCTGTACCGCAAGTTCACTTCGCTCGGCCCGTTGCTGGACACGCTCGGCAACGGTGGCAAGGGCATGAGCTGGGACACCCGGCACGAGGTCGACTTCCTCGGCAAGCTCAACCACACCGTGCACGATGAGGGGGTCAGCCAGGGCCGTCCGGCGATCTCGACCGCGATCGATGCGGCCGAGGTGATCCTGCACCTGGCACCGGAAACCAATGGCCATGTGGCAGTGAAGGCCTGGGAATCGCTGGGCACCTTCACCGGCCGCGAGCACACCCATCTGGCGGTAGGCAAGGAGCACGAGGCGATCCGCTTCCGTGACATCCAGGCGCAGCCGCGCAAGATCATCTCCTCGCCGATCTGGTCGGGCCTGGAAGACGACAATGTCAGCTACAACGCCGGCTATACCAACGTGCACGAGCTGATTCCGTGGCGCACGGTGACCGGACGCCAGCAGTTCTACCAGGACCATGAGTGGATGATCGACTTCGGCGAGGCCTTCATGGGCTACCGGCCACCGGTCAACACGCGCACGGTGGAGCCGCTGCTGAACCAGCGCCCGAACGGCAACAAGGAGATCGTGCTGAACTGGATCACACCACACCAGAAGTGGGGCATCCACAGCACCTACAGCGACAACCTGATCATGCAGACGCTGTCGCGCGGTGGCCCGATCGTATGGATCAGCGAGGACGACGCGCGCAGCGCCGGTATCGTCGACAACGACTGGATCGAACTGTTCAACGTCAACGGCGCGATTGCCGCGCGTGCGGTGGTCAGCCAGCGCGTGATGCCGGGCATGGCGATGATGTACCACGCCCAGGAACGCATCATCAACGTGCCGGGCTCGGAAATTTCAGGCACCCGCGGCGGTATCCACAATTCGGTAACCCGCATCGTGCTCAAGCCCACTCACATGATCGGCGGCTACGCGCAGCTGGCCTACGGCTTCAACTACTACGGCACCTGCGGCACCAACCGCGATGAATTCGTGATCGTGCGCAAGATGGACAAGATCGATTGGCTTGACGATGAACAGGGACGTTCGAGTGTCGCGAGCGCAGGACGCGCAGGAGCGACCGATGAACAGGGACGTTCGAGTGTCGCGAGCGCAGGACGCGCAGTAGCGACGGGCGAGGCAATACCGGCTGCCGCCAAGGAGGTGGTGTGATGAAGGTCCGTGCACAGATCGCGATGGTGCTTAACCTGGACAAGTGCATCGGCTGCCATACCTGCTCGATCACCTGCAAGAACGTCTGGACGTCACGCGAGGGCGTCGAGTACGCCTGGTTCAACAACGTGGAAACCAAGCCGGGCATCGGTTATCCCAAGGAATGGGAGAACCAGGACAAGTGGAACGGCGGCTGGGTGCGCACCCGCGCCGGCAAACTGGTGCCCCGCGCCGGTGGCCGCTGGCGCATGCTGGCGAAGATCTTCGCCAACCCGGACCTGCCGCAGATCGACGACTACTACGAGCCGTTCGACTTCGACTACCAGAACCTGCACACCGCCAAGGACAGCCAGCACCAGCCCACCGCGCGGCCGCGCTCGCTGATCAGTGGCGAACGCATGCAGAAGATCGAGTGGGGCCCGAACTGGGAGGAGATCCTGGGTTCGGAGTTCAGCAAGCGCTCGCGCGACTACAACTTCGACCAGGTGCAGAAGGAGATCTACGGTGCCTTCGAGAAGACCTTCATGATGTACCTGCCGCGCCTGTGCGAGCACTGCCTGAACCCGGCGTGCGTATCGGCCTGCCCATCGGGCGCCATCTACAAGCGCGAGGAAGACGGCATCGTGCTGATCGACCAGGACAAGTGCCGGGGCTGGCGCATGTGCGTATCGGCCTGCCCGTACAAGAAGATCTACTACAACTGGAAGAGCGGCAAGTCGGAGAAGTGCATCTTCTGTTACCCACGCATCGAGATGGGTGAACCGACCGTGTGCTCGGAAACCTGCGTGGGCCGCATCCGCTACCTGGGCGTGATGCTGTACGACGCCGATCGCATTGCCGAGGCCGCTTCGGTGGCCGCCGAGAAGGACCTGTATCAGGCGCACCTGGACATCTTCCTGGACCCGAACGATCCGGCGGTGATCGCCGCCGCGCGCAAGGAGGGCATTCCGGACAGCTGGCTGGATGCGGCGAAGCAGTCGCCGGTGTACAAGCTGGCGATCGACTGGAAGCTGGCCCTGCCGCTGCACCCGGAGTACCGCACGCTGCCCATGGTCTGGTACGTGCCGCCGCTGTCGCCGATCCAGTCCGCGGCCGAGCGTGGCCGGGTCGGCATGAGCGGCGAGCTGCCGGACGTGGCCTCGCTGCGTATTCCGATGCGCTACCTGGCCAACCTGCTGACGGCGGGTGACGAGGCGCCGGTGGTGCGCGCGCTGGAGCGGCTGATGGCCATGCGTGCCTGGCGCCGGGCCAAGAACGTGGATGGCGTGGAGGATACCGCGGTGCTGGAACAGACCGGGCTGAGCATCGCCCAGGTGGAGGAGATGTATCGCTACCTCGCCATCGCCAACTACGAGGACCGTTTCGTGATACCGACCGGCCACCGCGAGTACGCCAACGATGCCTTCGGTGAACGCGGCGGCTGCGGCTTCACCTTCGGCAACGGCTGCAACGGCGACAGCCCGGCCGACCTGTTCGGCCAGCGCAAGAGCACCACCTTCGTGGTGGACAACGGACCGAACCACCGGCGCAAGGAGGTGGTGTGATGAGCGTGCTCAAGCTGGTCGGGGTGCTGCTGGACTATCCCCGTGAAGAACTGTGGCAGCACGGCGAGGAACTGCTCGCCGCCTGCGACGACCCGGTGCTGAGCGTGGCCCGTCGCCAGCAGCTGCGCAGCTTCGTGCAGCAGCTGCTGCAGACCGATGCGCTGGATGCGCAGGCGGCATGGCTGGCCAGTTTCGACCGCGGCCGCTCGATGAGCCTGCTGCTGTTCGAGCACATCCATGGTGAGTCGCGCGACCGTGGCCAGGCCATGGTCGATCTGGTCGAAACCTACCGCCGCAACGGCTTCGAACTGGATGCACGCGAGCTGCCGGATTACCTGCCGTTGCTGCTGGAGTTCCTGGCCCATCGCCCCGGCAGCGAGGCCCGCGAGTGGCTGCATCACATCGGCCACATCGCCGGGATGCTGGCGGCGCGTGCGGCCGAGCGTGAGCTGCCGCACCGGGTGCTGTTCGAGATCCTGGTCGAAGCCGGTGACGGCAAGGCCGATCTGCAGGCGCTGCGCCAGCGTGCCAGCGAAGAAGTCCGCGACGATACCGCCGAGGCCATGGACCGCTTGTGGGAGGAGGAGGCGGTGCGCTTCGGCGCCGAAGCCCCTGCCGAAGACTGCAAGCCGCCCGTGCGTTCGCCGGCCCGTCCTTCGCATCGAGAGGTCCAGCCATGAGTTACTCCCTGCATCAATTCGTCTTCCAGTACTACCCGTACATCGCCGTGGCGGTGCTGCTGATCGGCAGCTGGGCCCGCTATGACAAGGCCATGTACACCTGGCGCACCGGCTCCAGCCAGATGCTGTCGGACAAGGGCATGCGGATCGGCAGCAACTGCTTCCACATCGGTATCCTGGCCATCCTTGGTGGCCACTTGGTCGGCCTGCTGACTCCGCACGCGGTGTACGAGCACTTCATCACCTCGTCGCAGAAGCAGATGCTGGCGATGGTGGTCGGTGGTGTGTTCGGCGCACTGTGCTTCATCGGCATCAGCATCCTGCTGGTACGCCGCCTGTTCAATGCGCGTGTTCGGGCCACCGGCAGCTTCGCTGACACCCTGGTGTTGGTGCTGCTGTTCGCCCAGCTGTGCCTGGGCCTGTACAGCATCCGGATCTCGTCGGGTCACCTGGATGGTGGCGTGATGGTGCAGCTGGCCGAATGGGCGCAGCACATCGTGACCTTCCGCGCCGGTGCCGCCGACTACATCGAGGGCGTCAGCTGGGTCTACAAGATGCACATCTTCCTGGGCCTGACCCTGTTCCTGATCGCGCCGTTCACCCGCCTGGTGCACGTGTGGAGCATTCCGATCAGCTACCTGTGGCGGCCCTACCAGGTGGTGCGCCGCCGCCAGGCCACGCTGCGCTACGGTCCGCGGGAGTAAGCCATGGGCAACCTGCCGAAATTCCTGCCGATCACCGTGATCGACTCCGCCGCGCCGGTACCGGCCGAGGCGCATGCGCATCACCATGACGCGGCAGTGCAGGGGCCACGTTCGCTCGGCCAGCCGGCACCGTGCCGGCTGTTCGTGGACGAGACCGCGATCAGCGAGGCCGATATCGCCCGTGAGATGCAGCACCACCGGGCGATGCGCCCGGAGCAGTCGCGTGCCGAGGCGGCCCGGGCGCTGGTGGTGCGTGAGCTGCTGCGGCTTGAGGCGCAGCGGCTGGGTCTGCAGGTGCCGCAGGGCAGCCAGCTGAGCGACGAGGAAGTGCTGATCCAGCAATTGCTGGAGGACGCGATCGAGGACCGCGTGCCGACCGACGAGGACTGCCGCCGTTACTTCGAGCAGAACCCGGAGCGGTTCCGCTCGCCCGACCGGGTGCGCCTGCGCCATATCCTGCTGGCCGCGCCAGCCGACGACGTGGCCGGACGCTTCGCCGCGCGCACCGAAGGCGAGCGGCTGGTCGGACTGCTGAGGGAATCGCCGCACTTGTTCGCCGATTTCGCCCTGCGCCATTCGCGCTGTCCCTCCGCCAGTGAGGGCGGTGACCTCGGTTGGCTGCAGCGCGGGCAGACCACGCCGGAGTTCGACCGCCAGGTGTTCCGCCTGCGCGAGGGGCTGGCCGGGTTCCCGGTGGAATCACGCTGGGGCTATCACGTGGTCTGCATCGACGCCCGCGAGGAGGGCCAGCCGCAGCCGTTCGAAACCGTGCTGCCGCAGCTGCGTGACTACCTGGAACTGCAGGTGCGGCAGCGCGAAGTGCAGGCCTACCTGCTGCAGCTGCAGGAACGCTATCCGGTGCGTGGACTGGACCAGATCGAAGCCGAAGCCGAAATCGGCTGACCCATCTTGAACGAGGAAATCCCATGAACCAGGCCCTTGCCCCCGCCAGTGCCGGGCAGCAGCAGCGTGCGCTGTGGCTGAGCACCTTCGCCTTCACTGTATGCTTCGCGGTGTGGATGATCTTCTCGATCATCGGCATCCAGATCAGCGAGCAGCTCGGGCTGAACGACACCCAGTTCGGCCTGCTGATCGCCACGCCGGTACTGACCGGATCGGTCAGCCGCGTGTTCCTCGGCATCTGGTCCGACCAGTTCGGTGGCCGCAAGGTGATGGTGCTGGTGATGCTGTGTGGCGCCGTCGCCACCTGGATGCTGACCTATGCACAGACCTACACCCAGTTCCTGATCGCTGCGCTGTGCGTGGGCATCGCCGGCGGCAACTTCTCGGTGGGCGTGGCCTACGTGTCGAAGTGGTTTCCGGCCAGCAGGCAGGGCACCGCGTTGGGTATCTTCGGCGCCGGCAACATCGGCTCGGCGGTGACCAAGCTGCTGGCACCGTTGGTGATGGTGGCCGCCGGCTGGACCATGGTCGCCAAGGTCTGGGCGGTCGCGCTGGCCGTCACTGCGGTGCTGTTTTTCCTGTTCAGCAAGGAAGACCCGTCGCTGGAGCAGCGTCGCCGCGAAGGCGTGAACCCGGTGCCGTTCGCCGAGCAGATGGCGCCGCTGAAGAATCTGCAGGTATGGCGGTTCTCGCTGTACTACTTCTTCGTATTCGGGGGTTTCGTCGCGCTGGCGCTGTGGCTGCCGCACTACCTGGTGGGTGCCTACGGCATGGACGTGGGTACCGCCGGCATGCTGGCCGCGTGCTACTCGATCCCGGCCAGTCTGTTCCGCGTGGTCGGTGGCTGGATGTCGGACCGGATGGGTGCGCGCCGGGTGATGTACTGGACCTTCGGCGTTTCGGCCATCTGTACGTTCCTGCTGGCCTATCCAGACACCGAGTACGTGGTGAAGGGCATCCACGGACCGATCCATTTCCACCTGGCGATCGGTGTGGTGCTGTTCACGGTGCTGGTGTTCGTGCTGGGCTTCTTCATGTCGCTGGGCAAGGCGGCGGTGTACAAGCACATCCCAGTGTACTACCCGAAGCACGTCGGTGCGGTGGGCGGCGTGGTCGGCATGATCGGCGGCCTGGGTGGCTTCATCCTGCCCATCGTGTTCGGCGCGCTGAATGATGCGGTCGGCATCTGGAGCAGCTGCTTCATGCTGCTGTTCGTGCTGGTGGCCGCCGCGTTGGTCTGGATGCATTTCGCCATCCGCCGCATGGAGCGCCGCCACTTCCCGCAGATCGATCGTGAGACCGACCTGCCGGAGGCCATCGATGCGGCTGCCGCCGAGCGTGTGCGTGGCAGGTGAACGGGGTTGCCGGCCAGCGGCCGGCACTACCGGGACGGTGCGCGGTTGGTGGTGGGGGCTGCCGGCCAGCGGCCGGCACTACCGGGTAGCGGGTGAAAGGGTAGTGCCGGCCGCTGGCCGGCATGACGCCGCAGATGCGCCACGCTTGATTTCAATCAGGGCCACGCGAAGAGGAACGCCCGAAGATGTGTGCCATGAGCCATCACGCCGACGAGAGTGAAGACACTGCGCTGCAGGCAGCATTGCTGCGGCAACCCCGGCATGTGCTGTTTCCGCCGGCGGACCAGTTCAGTACCGGCTTCGGAGAAAGCGGTTGGCGCGCCGCGTTGCGCGCCAGCAACGAGCACCTGATTCCGCGCGGCCTGACCCTGGGGTTCCAGGCGGGCCGTGGTGGCCGCGACGTGCCAGCGCAGGCCTATCTGGAGACCCTGATGCTGGCCCTGAGGCTGCAGGCCGATGCGTTGGCCGAGGACCGCGAGGTGGTGGCAATGGTGCTGCAGCTGGGGTTGGCCGAGACCCTGCCGCCGCCACAGCTCGGCCAGCTCCTGGATGCGGTGCCGCAGCACCTGCGCACCGTGGCCCGCCCGCAGGTGGAGGTTCGATTGGATGCAGGCAGCACGCGGTCACCCGCGCAGCTGCGCGCGGTGGGCTGCACCCGGCTCAATGTGATCGACCGCGCGGATGCGGCAGGGCCGACCCTGCTGGCGCAGGCGCGGCAGGTTGGGTTCACCGCGCGCTACTACCAGCTGCGGGTGCCGGCCAACGAAGACGGCGGCTTCATCGAGCGCCTGCATGAAGTGCTGGCCGAGGCGCCGGAGCGGATCCTGCTGCCGGCACCGTGCGCGCTGCCGCAGCATCCCTCCGCTGCGAACTGGCTGCAGGCATGGCGCCTGCTGGGGGCGGCGGGCTACGAACCGATCGGTGGCGATCACTATCAGCGCGGGGACCTGCCAAACCCGCATGGGCCCGGTGACGGCCAGCGCCATTGCGATCTGGCCGGCGTACCGCGCCGTGACCGCAGCGATTTCATCGGGCTCGGCCTGGCCGCCTGCAGCCAGATAGGCGAAGTGTTCTACCGGTTGCAGGACGAACTGGGCGAATGGCGCGCACGCCTGCAGGCCGGCCACATCGGCGTGTCCGCCGGGCTGATCCTTTCCGAGGACGAGCGGCTGGCGGCTGAAGTGGCGCAAAGCATCGCCTGCGACCATGCACTGGATGCCGCCGCCTTCGAGTGGCGCAATGATGAACCGTTTGAGGCGTGCTTTGCCGGGCAGCTGCCAGCGCTGGCACCGTTGCTCGCACAAGGCTGGGCGCGCTGGGACGGGCGTGTGCTGCGGCTGGCCGAAGAAGGGCGTCTGCTGTGGCGTATGATGGCCGCATGCTTCCGGCCGGCGGCCGCCATCGCTTGAGTGTTGCCCCGATGTCATCGAACCCGCCTTCCCAGGGCCGCCTCGGCCGGGCCACGCCGAACCCCGCCGCCGCCGATGACGGCGACGCGCTGCGCTTCTGCAGCACCTGTGCGTTCTCCGACGCCTGCATCTCGCAGGGCTATGACAAGACCGCGCTGGGGGAGCTGCATGTGCTGGTCGACCATGTCGGCCCGTTCCATGCCGGCGACTACATTTTCCGCGCCGGCGAATCGTTCGATTCGATCGCCGCGGTGCGCGCGGGCATGGTCAAGACCTTCGTCGATGACAGCCAGGGCAACGAGCAAGTGCTGGGCTTCAGCCTGCCGGGTGAAGTGATCGGCCTGAACGCGATCCATGGTGCGCGCTTTCCCTGCAATGCGGTGGCATTGGACACCGTGCACCTGTGCCGGATCTCGTTCCCCAAGCTGAGCCTGCTGGCCACGCGCATGCCGGGCCTGCAGGCCAAGCTGTTCAGCCTGCTCAGCGCGGAGATCGGCAAGGTCGCCACGCTGGCGGCGAACCATCGCACCGAGGAGCGCATGGCCGCGTTCCTGCTGGACATGTCCGAACGCTATGCGCGGCGTGGCTTCTCCGCCACGCGCTTCAACCTGACCATGGCGCGCACCGAGATCGCCAACTACCTGCGGATGGCGCCGGAGACCGCCAGCCGTGTGCTGCGCCGGTTGAGCGATGATGGGATCATCGTCGTGAAGCAGCGCGAGATCCTGTTGCTGCAGCCCGAGCGCCTGGCGGCGCTGGCGGTGGCCGATGAATCCGATCCGAACTGAACCTGGCCGGGAGCCGATGATGAAGCGAGCAGGACTGTTGTTGCTGGGAGTACTGGTTGCGCTGCCGGCCTGGGCTGGCGAGCTGACGGTGTCGGCGGCCTCGAGCCTGACCGAGAGCTTCCGCGAACTGGGGACGGCCTATGAGAAGGCACATCCCGGTACCCGGGTTGATTTCAACTTCGCGGCGTCTGGCGTGCTGCTGCAGCAGATCAGCCGCGGCGCACCGGTGGACGTATTCGCGTCCGCCGATGAAACCACGATGGACCAGGCCCAGCAGCAGGGCCTGCTGGCCGCCGGCAGCCGTGAGGTGTTCGCGGTGAATGCGTTGTGGGTGGTGGTGCCACCGCAATCCACGGCCGCACCGCGTGCGTTGAAGGAGCTGGCCGGTGCTGGCGTGCAACGCATTGCGCTGGGCAACCCGGACAGTGTGCCGGTGGGGCGCTATGCCAAGGGTGCGCTGGAAGCGGCAGGTCTGTGGCCGTCGGTGCAGGGCAAGACCATCACCACGCAGAACGTGCGCCAGTCGCTGGATTACGTGGCGCGTGGCGAGGTGGATGCAGGTTTTGTCTACGCCACCGATGCGCAGGCCATGCCTGACCGGGTTCGCCGTGCCTTCGCCGTCCCGGTATCGGGGCGCATCGCCTATCCGCTGGCGGTGACCCGGGCCAGCACGCAGCCGGCGGAGGCCAAGCGCTTCACCGCCTTCGTGCGTTCGGCACAGGGCCAGGCGATCCTGGCCAGGCACGGGTTCGGCAAGCCCTGAGGCATGGACCTGGACTGGAGCGCACTGGGGCTGTCGCTGAAGGTGGCCGGCTGGGCCACCGCGATCAACCTGGTGCTGGGGGTCGCGCTGGGCGCGCTGCTGGCGCGGCGGCGCTTCCCGGGCCGTGAACTGCTCGATTCCCTGTTGACCCTGCCGATGGTGCTGCCGCCCACCGTGCTGGGCTATTACCTGCTGGTGCTGATTGGCCGCAACGGCCCGATCGGCGCGTGGCTGCAGTCGTGGTTCGGTATCAACCTGGTGTTCACCTGGCAGGCCGCGGTGATTGCCGCGGCCGTTGCCTCGCTGCCGCTGGTGTTCAAGCCGGCGCGGGCGGCGTTCGAGGAAGTGGACGGGCAGCTGGAGCAGGCCGCGCGCACGCTCGGCGTTTCCGAGGCCGCAGTGTTCTTCCGCATCACCTTGCCGCTGGCCTGGCGTGGCATTCTCGCCGGCCTGTTGCTGGCGTTCGCGCGCGCGATGGGCGAGTTCGGTGCCACCCTGATGGTGGCCGGCAGCATCCCGGGCCGCACGCAGACGCTGTCGATCGCCATCTACGAGGCGGTGCAGGCCGGCCAGGACGGCAAGGCCAACGCGCTGGTGATCCTGACCTCGGTGGTCTGCATCGTGATCCTGCTGCTCGCGGCACGGCTGGTGGGTGGACGCCGCAGGGAGCTGCGCGATGTGGCTTGACCTGCAGGTACAGCGCCGGTTGCAGGCAGCCGGCCAGGATTTCGTGCTGGACGTATCGTTGCAGTGCACGCAGCGGCAGGTGGTGCTGTTCGGTCCGTCCGGCGCAGGCAAGAGCCTGACCTTGAAAGCGGTGGCCGGATTGCTGCGGCCGGGGCAGGGCCATGTGCGCCTGCAAGGGCAGACCCTGTTCGATGCGCTGCGCGGCGTCGACCTGCCGCCACAGCGACGGCGGCTGGGCTACGTGTTCCAGGACTACGCGCTGTTCCCGCACCTGAGCGTGCGCCAGAATGTGGCGTTCGGGCTGCACAAGGGCTGGTTGAATCCACGCCCCGGCCAGCGCTTCGACGCGGTGGAGCAGTGGCTGCACGCGTTCCGCATCGATACGGTGGGCGATCTGCTGCCGTCGCAGGTTTCCGGTGGCCAGCGCCAGCGCACCGCCCTGGCCAGGGCATTGGTGACCCAGCCGCAGGCGTTGCTGCTGGATGAACCGTTCTCCGCCCTGGACCATGACCTGAGGCAGCACCTGCGCCAGGAGCTGGAAGCGGTGCTGGACAAGACGGGTATTCCGTTGCTGCTGATCAGCCATGATCCGCAGGATGTGGCCGTGTTCGGCCAGCAGGTGGCACGCGTGGTGGACGGACGCATCGTCGGCGATTGAGGGTGCCGGCGTGATCGTGGGCGCGCCGATGTGAGGCCTTGCCGCGGAACCTTGTAGAGCCGAGCCCACGCTCGGCTGCCTTCCGCGTTGCTGCCAACAACAGCCGAGCATCGGCTCGGCTCTACAGGATCAACGGATCAATACAACTCGCAGTGGATACGGCCTTCGCTGCGCAGCGCCTCCCAGTGGCCCTCGCCGGCGATCAGGTCGATGGCCTCGCGTACCGCACCCTCCAGGTGGCTCTTGTTGCCGCACAGGTAGAGATGTCCGCCGCGCGCAAGTACGTCGCGTACCTCGTGGCTGCGTTGCCGCAGCACGTGCTGCACATAGACCTTGTCGGCGCCATCGCGCGAGAACGCGGTATGCAGGCCAGCCAGTACGCCCCGCGCCTGCCAGTCCTGCAGCTGCTCCTGGTACAGGAAATCATGCGCGCGATGCTTCTCGCCGAACACCAGGTGCGCCTCGTGCCCGCAGGCCCTGGCCTGCAGTTCCTGGATCAGGCCCATCAACGGCGCGATGCCGGTACCGGTACCGACCAGCAACAGCGGGGGCTGTCCAGCATCCGGCAGATGGAAGCCGGGATTGGAACGGCAGTACACGCGGGCGTGGCCACTGCCATGCAGCAGGCTTCCGGTCGCCGTGCCGGAGCGTTCGCGGCCGCGCAGGGGGTAGCGCACCTCGCGCACGCACAGGCTCAGTGTGTCATCACCCGGGTGCGATGCGATGGAATATGCGCGGGGCAGGCGCGGCGACAGCAGCTCGCGCAGGCGTGGCAGCGGGACGCTGTCAGGGGTGGCGTGGTCCTGCAGTACATCCAGCAGGTCCAGGCCATGCAGGTAGGCCTCCAGCTCGCGCTTCTGGCTGACCTTGAGCAGGCCCTTCAGCGTTTCGCTGCCACCCAGCCTGGCCAGTTCGCGCAGCACGCTCTTGCTGAGCAGGCGCAGTTCGCGGTCGCACAGGCTGGCAACGGCGGTACTGTCGCCGTACCAGCGCGCCAGTGCCTGCAGCAGTGCCGGGTCGTTTTCCGGTACCACGTGCAGGGTGTCGCCCGCGCGGTAGGCCATGCCGCTGCCCGCGATACCCAGCTGCAGGTGCCAGGCGGCCGGGTCGCTGCCGTTCAAGCGCCGGCGTTCAAGGATCGGTGCGGAAAAGGCATTGTCTTCGCCGTAGGCGGTCACCTGCAGGCGCAGGTCGAGGCCGGCGGTGTTGTCGCCTTGCAGCACCTGGCCGAGCACCGGCTGCCATTGCTGGAAGAACTGCTCGTACCCCAGGTCGGCATCCACGCGCTGCAGCAGCGGCTGTGCATGGCGCTCGCTCAGCGCCGCATCCAACGCCTTGGTGAAGCCACAGAAGCTGGGATAGCCGGTGTCACCGAGGCCGAACACGGCGTAGCGCAGGCCGGACAGCGTCGGGGTCTGGCGCAGCGTTTCGAAGAACTGCTCGCCGTTGGCCGGTGGCTCGCCGTCGCCGAACGAACTGGAGATTGCCAGCAGTACGTCGCCGTGGCCGAGGCTGGCCACGTCGATGTCATTGAACGGAAGGATCTGCGGCCCATGCGGCTGCAGGTCCGCGCCCAGGCGCTGGGCCAGGGCGCGGGCATTGCCCGACTCGGAGGCGAAGCCCACCAGCAGGCGGCTGATGGGCAGGCGGGCCGGGAGGGCGTTCACGCCGCCTCGTAGAAGTCGTCGAACTTTTCCTTGCTGAACTCGACCAGGTCGTAGTTCTGCATCAGGTCGTTCACCACGCGGCGGATGCTGATGTACGAGGTGATGTTGCCCTCGGCATCGAACAGCGGCTGCACCGTGGTGTCGACCACGTAGAGCACGCCGCCCTTGCCGAGATTCGGCACGATACCGGTCCAGGTCTTGCCGGCCTTGATGGTGTCCCACATGTCCTTGTAGACGGCCTTGGGCACGTCCGGGTGGCGCACGATGCTGTGGGGTTGGCCGATCAGCTCCTCGCGGGCGAATCCGGTGAGCGTGCAGAACAGGTCGTTGGCGTAGGTGATATTGCCCTGCAGGTCAGTGGTGGAGATCACCATGACGTTCTGCATGGCGTTCAGCAGCTGGGCGTTGTCGGGGGTGTAGCTCATCGCAGGGTCCTTGTGGATGCCGGTAACGCCGGCGTGTTCGGGTCCTGCATAGAAATACGCCCGCGCGGCGGCGGGCGGTTTGACATTGATCAAGCGGCTGACGGGATCGCCTGCGACCGGGTGTCGCAGGCAGGTTTGCCGCGTCCGCGCGGCCGAGCAGTGCCACCGCAGCCGAGCGTGGGCTCGGCTCTACAGTGGGTTTGCCGGGTTCAGCCCAGCAGGTAGCGCAGCAGCCCGGCCGAAACCACGCCGATCAGCACCGTCGGCAGCATCGATAGGCGGGTGGCCGCGAGCAGGGTGATGGCCAGCGCGGCGAGATCGGCGGGCTTGTCGGCGACGAAGTCGGGGGCGATCACCGAGATCAGCACGCAGCCCGGCGCGGCCTCCATCACCGTCACCGCGCGCTTGCTCAGGGTGCGGTTGCGCAGCGCGAGGAAGCCGACGATACGGGTCAGGTAGGTCGCGGCGGCCATCAGCACGATGGTCAGCACCGAGGTCCAGTGGATCAATCCGTTGAAGATCATGCCGCGTCCTCCGCCAGCAGCCAGGCGGCCGCCAGGCCGGCCAGCGCGCCACTGGCCACGTACCATGCGCCGGGAATCAGCAGGTAGGTGGCAGCAGCGACCACCAGGCTGACCAGCCACGGCCGTGCTGCCTTCACGCCTTGCCACATGCCACGCAGCAGCACCAGGAACACGGCCGGGAACGCCATGTCGAAGCCATAGGCGTGGATGTCGCCCAGCATCGGGCCGACGATCGCGCCGAGGGCGGTACAGGCCACCCAGACCGTGTACAGGCCTGCCGAGACACCCAGGTAGTAGGCCAGGCTGAATCCGAGCGCACGGCGACGCGCATCGGCGACGCCCAGTGCCCAGCTTTCGTCGCACATGAAGAACAGTGCCGGCAGCACGCGGCGGCGTGGCAGGTGCTGCAGCAGCGGGGCCAGGCTGGCACCCATCAGCAGATGGCGGCTGTTGACCAGTGCGGTAATCGCCACGATCAGCGCGATATGGGGCGGCGAGGTCCACAGTTCGACGGCGGCGAACTCCGAGCCGCCGGCAAAGTTGAGGCCGGTCATCAACGGCACTTCCAACGCGCTCAGGCCCTTCTGGGCGGCCTGGGCGCCAAGGACCAGGGCGAACGGGATGAAGCCGATCATGACCGGCACGGCGGCACGCAGGCCGCGCAGGAACTCGGCGCGCGGCGCGGTATCGCAGGCGGCGTCAGGCAGGGGGAGGGTGGTGCGGGCGTCCATCGAGCGGTGACGAGGTGGGGGTGGCCCATGCTAGCGGGCCGAACACGAAATCGGGTTGCGTTGATGCCATTCAGTTCGGGAAGATTGATATTTCCTGCGGCAATAAGCGAAAGGGATGGAATTCCATGCAGTACCAGCTCGACAACCTCGATCGCCGTATCCTCGACGCCCTGCAGCGTGACGGCCGCCTGCAGAATCTCGAGCTGGCCCGCCAGGTGGGGCTATCGCCGTCGGCCTGCCTGCGCCGGGTGCGGTTGCTGGAGGACGGCGGCTACATCGATCGCTACGTGGCGCTGCTGAATGAGGCGAAAGTCGGCCGTGGCTTCACCGTGTTCGTGCGGGTCTGGTTGCGTGGCCAGGACGAGGACACCACCAATCACTTCATCAACAGCATCAAGTCTTTCCCGGAAGTCCTTGAATGCCATCTGATGGCGGGCGACTGTGATTTCCTGCTGCGGGTCGCCGTTGCGGACCTGGATGCCTACCGGCAGTTCCAGATGCAGCACCTGAACCGGATTGCCGGGGTGCAGAACACCAAGACCGAGATCCCGATGCAGCGGATCAAGCAGACCACCCAGTTGCCGCTTTGAGGGAGGGGGGGGCGGCCGGGTTGCACCCGGCTCCCGCAGAGGCAACAGCCGAGGCCACCGGCGGTCATCGCAATGACATGTCGCACCGGTACGGTTTGAGCCCGCTTGCTGGGTGCGTGCGGACCGGACCTCCGGTCGTACCGCGTGTCCAGTGCAGCTGCTGTCGCTGCCGAGGGTCATGTGTTCTACGTCAGGGGGCTGAATGGACACCATGCAGTCAGAACTTGGAAAGTGGCCATCGCCGCATGGCTGCTGCTGTCCTTTGCCGCTGCCGCGCAGGACGGCATTCATGCCTACGACATTCCGGCGCAACCGCTGGAACAGGCGGTCGAGCGCTTCAGCGTCATCAGCGGGTGGTCGGTGATGTACCCGGGCGATCTTGCCGCCGGCCGCAGCAGCCATGCGCTGCAGGCCAGCCTGCCGCCGCTGCCTGCACTGCAGATGCTGCTGCAGGACACCGGCATCGAGGCCGAGCTGACCGGTGCGCAGCGGGTGGTGCTGCGCCGGAGCACGCATGCTCTGGCCGAAACCGGTGGCGGCGCCGACCTACCCGAGGCCGAGCGCCGGCGTCGCTATGGCGGCCTGCAGCAGCGGCTGCGCGAAGCGTTCTGTGACGACCCTGCGATTGCACCCGGCCGCTATGCCGCGACGTTGCGTTTCCGCGTCGGCGGCGACGGCCAGGTACAGGCTCCCGAACTGGTGTCCGGCAGTGGCAGTGCCGGCCGCGATGCGCGCCTGCTGCAGGCCCTGCAGGCACTGCAGCTGGAGGCCGCTGCGGCAGCGCTTCCGCAGCCGGTCACCCTGCAGATCCGTCCTTCCGGCAACGACCACGACTGTGGCCGGCGCCCGCCCCTTCCATGACTTCAAGGATTCGAACATGAGCAACGGTACGGCTGGGGCAGTTGACCTGATGGACCATCTGCTGGGCGCCTACGACGAGCTGAAGCGTCGCCTGGTCCGCAAGCTGGGCTCGGAGGAGCTGGCGGGCGATGCGCTGCAGGACACCTGGATGCGGCTGAGCGCGCGCCGCGACCGCCTGGACGCGGTGCAGAACCCCGCGGCCTATCTGCTGCGCATGGCGATGAACACCGTGATCGACCGCCAGCGTGCCGACCACCGCCTGCTGAGCCTGGAAGAGGTGGACACGCTGATGGACATGGCCGACCCGGCACCGGGCCCGGCGCAGGCTGCGGAACTGGATTTCGCACTGGAAGACATGGTCGGGCTGCTGCAGCGCATGCCGGAGCGCCGCCGTCGCATCCTGCTGGCGATCCGCGTCGACGGCCTGCAGCAGCGGGATGTCGCCGATCACCTGGGGGTGTCGCTGCGGCTGGTACAGCGTGAACTGAAGGCGGCCCAGGACTACCTGGCCGAACGCAGCGGCCAGGGGCGCCAGGTGCGGTTCTGAGCGGCGGCATCCGTCTACACTTTGACGCCGAGCAGAACCCCGCAGCGTGCGGGTCCGGCATGAGCTCCCATGGATCCTGACGATCGCCCGCAACGCCCGCTGGATGCCGTCGAGCGTCAGGCCCACGCGTGGGTGGTGCGGCTGACCTCGGGCGAAGCCACCGCCGCCGATGGACGCAGGTTCCGCGCGTGGTGCGAGGCTGATCCGCGCCATCGTGAAGCGTTCGGCCGTGCGCGTCGGCAATGGGAGCAGGTGCGCGTGGCCGGCGAACAGCTGCCGCGCGACGCGCGCCAGCCCATCGCGCCATCACCGGTGCAGCGCTGGAGCCGCCGCGCCTTCCTGGGGGCTGCGATTGCCGCGCCCGCCAGCCTGGCGGTGGTGGCGGCACTGCGCCCCCCGCTGGGGCTGTGGCCGTCGGTGACGGCGATGGCGGCCGATTTCCACACCGGCACCGGCGAGCGGTTGCAGATTGCACCGGTGCCGCAGTTGAAGATCGAACTGGATACGCAGAGCAGCCTGCGCCGTCGCGCTGATGCGCAGGGCGAAGGGTTCGAACTGGTGCAGGGCCAGGCGGCGATCGAAACCCTGGCCGGCCTGCGCCTGGCGTTGTTTGCCGGGCCGGGCTGCGTGGTCGCCGATGAAGGTGCGGTGCGCCTGGACGTCCGCAATACCAACGGCCAGGTGCGGGTGACCTGCCTGCACGGCAGTGCCCGCATCGAGCACCCGCAGGGGCGGCTGCAGCTGCAGGCCGGCCAGCAGACCGGCTACGACGAACGTCTCAGCGGCGTGGTGGCCGAAGCGGTCGCCTCGGAAGTGAGTGCCTGGACCGAGGGCATGCTGGTGTTCCGCCGTGCTCCCTTGCACGAGGTGGTGGAGGAGATCAACCGCTATCGCCGCGGCAAAGTGCTGCTGGGCGAATCGGCATTGGCGCGCGCCCCGGTCAGCGGTCGCTTCCGCATCGATGATCCGGACGCAGCGCTGGAGCAGCTGCGGCTGACCCTGTCGCTGGATCTGCGTCGCTTTCCGGGTGGCATTGCCGTCCTTGGTTAGATGAAGACGCTGGCCGTGCGCGCCGCGCAGGGCTGTTGCAAGCAAGGAGAAGCCAAGGATGCGCAACGAGACCATCGGTGTGCTGGATCTGCGCCGCAATCTGTCGGCGCTGCTGGAAACCACGCAGCGACGGCCGTTGATGGTGCATCGTTATGGGTCGCCCTGGGTGTGCGTGGTCTCCGACGCACAGTGGCAGCAGCAGGCCGTGCTGCTGGAATTCGACCCGCAGTCGCATCCACTGGCGATGCTGCTGCGCCTGCAGCAGCAGGTACTGCCCCTGGCCGAGGCCGGGGCACTGCCACCTGCGGCACTGGCACGCGCGCTGCTGCTGATGGGCATGCATGGCATCGACAGCCTCGTTCAGCTGCACGAGCAGGTGCAGCATCATCGACTGTGGCACTGGTTCGTGGCCGGCACGCATGGCCTGATGGACGGCTGGCAGCTGCCGGCACTGCGCGTGGCGATGGCGTCGTGGCTGGATGACGCAGGCATGACCGACGCACTCGCGGCGTTCGCCCAGCGCAGTGACGTGGCGGTGCTGGCGCGGCGCTGCGGCGGAGACGTGCCGCGGCTGGAACGTGAAGCCTGCAGGTGCATGACGCTGCAGTGACAGTAGGGATGAAGCGCCACGCAGTGCACAGAGATGCATTCGCATTGTCGTTTCGCCAGCCTTGCCGACGTCTTCTCCAGAGTACGACGCACCGCGCGTCACGGAGCACAGGCGGCGCCGATGGCAGACAGTCGCAGGATCAGCATGCTGGAGCTCGATCGCCACCTGAGCCAGTCACTGGAGCAGGCCCGGCACGCGCCCCTGAACGTGCAGCGCTATGGGCATTCATGGGTGTGGGTACTGTCCAGCGATGCCTGGGCGGATGCAGGGCGCTGGGCAGCACTGGACAGCTCATCGCATCCGCTGCTGGCAGTGCGCAGGGCGCTTGACCCGCAGCTGCGGCCCTGGCCTGAGGCCGCCATGACCCTGTTGCCGTTCGACGCCGGCGACCCGCGCCAGCTGCAACGTGCGGCGCTGCTGGTGGTGCTGCGTGACCTGCGCAGTGCGCAGCGCGTGCACGACGACCTGCGCTACCACCAGGCCTATCGGCAGTTCATTGGCCTCGACCACGGCAAGGCCTGGTCACCGATGCAGTGCGTGCGCCTGCTCCAGGCCTGCTCGCATCCACTGCTGCAAGGCTGCATCGAAGCAACGTTGCGGGGTATTCCTGCGCACCTGCTGGATGCAGCGTGCGTTGCGGCCACGCGTGTGGCACCGCTGCAGGCGCAGGCACAGCGAATAGCAGGCGGATGTTTATCGTACTGACACATGCACCGCTGACCATGGCGCAGCGGTCTCTTCCAGGATGACGAGGGCGGAACAATGGCAAGGCAGGTGGGTGGTCGCAGGACTCGGCAGCAGGGTTTCAGCCTGATCGAGATCATGGTGGTGGTGGTGATCATCGGCATTCTCGCCGCGCTGATCGTACCGCGGTTGATGGACCGTCCCGACCAGGCGCGCGTGGTCGCGGCGCGGCAGGACATCGCGGCGCTGATGCAGGCGTTGAAGCTGTTCAAGCTGGACAACGGGCGCTACCCGAGCGCCGAGCAGGGCCTGCAGGCACTGGTGAAGCCGCCACAGGGTAGTGGCGCGATGCCGGTCTCGCCCTATCTGGACCGCCTTCCGAACGATCCGTGGGGCCATCCGTACCAGTACCAGGTTCCCGGCACCCACGGCGACATCGATGTGTTCTCGCTGGGCGCGGACAGCAAGCCCGGTGGCGACGCCGGGAACGCGGACATCGGTTCCTGGCAACTGTGAGGCGAGCCGATGGCAACCCGGATGCGTTCGGTGGCGTTGGCCCGCCAGCGCGGCATGGCAGTGATCGTGGCGATGCTGGTGGTGGCGCTGGTAGCGGTGATCGCCACCGCCCTGCTGACCCGCCAGTCTGCGCAGTTGCGCGCGCTGCGGGGCGAGCAGCTGCGCGCCCAGGTGCGGATGGCGGTGGACGCCACGCTGGAGCGCGCGGCCCAGCAGCTGCGCGAGGATGTGCAGGAGCAGCTGACCACTGTTCGCAGCGGGCGCTGGGCGCGGCCGTTGCGCTCGCAGGTGCCGCTGCCGGTGCAGTTGCAGCTGGTTGATGCACAGTCAATGTTCAATCTACGCAACCTGCTGGCGCATGGCAGGCCCGATCCGGAAGCGCGGCGCGCGTTCATCGCGTTGTGTGCCGGGCAGGGGCTGGGGCAGGGCGCTTGCGCATCCGCAGCGGATCATATCCAGGCACGCCTGCGCGATGGCGACATCCAGGCGCAGGCGCCGCTGCCACGCGAGTCCCTGATCGAGCAGGCGTTCGCCGGTGCCGACCCCGTCGCCGTGCAGGCGCTGGCACGGCGCACCGTGGTGCTGCCGGCGCAGACCCTGGTCAACGCCAACACCAGTGATTCCAGCGTGCTGCAGGCGGTCATGCCCAGTGTCGAGCCTGGGCGCATGCAGGCGCTGCTCAGTGAGCGCGATGGGGGCCACTGGTTGCTCAATCGCGGTGACATCGCCAATCGCCTTCAACTGAGCGACGCGCAGATGGAACTGGTACCCCTTGGCATCCATAGCGAGTGGTTCCTCGCCGTCGGCCAGGTGCAGGCCGATGAGAGTGTGGTCGACTTCCGCGCGCTGATCTGGCGCGAGTACCGCGACGACGGCGTGCGTGTGCAACGTGTGTGGACGAGGATCGGTGCATGAGCGTGCAGCTGAGGGTGCGCCTGCCGGCGCTGGAGCGCCTGGGTGCGGACAGCGAGGTCGAATGGGCCCAGCTGCAGAAAGGGATTGCCCAGGCCCAGGGGCGCGCGCCGCTGGCCCTGCTCGGGCAGCGCTATGCCCAGGCCGAGGTGCTGGCCAGCCTCGATCCGCATGACCTGATCCTGCTGGAACTGCAGCTGCCACCGCTGTCGGGTCGTCGGCTGCAGGCGGCATTGCAGGGGGAAGTGGAAGCGATGCTGCTGGACGACCTGCAGGAGGTGGCACTGGCGCATGGCAGCCAGGCGGCCGACGGCAGCGTGCCGGTGGCGTGGCTCGGCCTGCAGGTGATCGTGCAGGCGCAGCAGCTGCTTGCGTCATGTGGTCTGCGACTGCAGGCGCTGTACCCGACGCCATTGCTGCTGCCCTGGCAGAGCGGGCAGGCGACGCTGCAGGCCAGTGGTGAGCACCTGCTGGTGCGCAGCGGGCGTGACCGCGGCCTGGTGCAGTGGTGCGGCGGTCGTGACTCAGGCGCGGTGATGCAGGCGCTGGCGGCGCGGCTGCAGCAGGCAGGCGTTGAGGCCGTGCAATGGGTCGGCAGCGTGCCATCGGCATGGCCGCAAAGCATGCCAGCATCTGTGTTGGCACACGAACTGCAGGCCAGTGGCCCGCTCCCCGGCTGGTCGCTGCCGCTGCCTGGCGGCGGACGGCAGGCGCCGCGGCTGGCGATCGGGCTGGCGCTGGCGGCCGTGCTGCTGGCCGCGCTCGGGCTGCAGCTGCAGGTCTCGCGCTGGCGCAGCGAGGGCGAGGCGTTGCAGCAGGACATGGCACGCCAGTTCAGCGCGCACTTTCCGGAGATCACCGACGTGGTCGACCCGGTGCTGCAGGCGCGGCGCGCGCTGTCCGTTCCGCCATCGGCACCGCCGTTGCCACCCCTGCAGCGACAAGTCGCCAGCACGCTGCAGGCGGTCCCGGAGCTGGGCGGACAGGTGCGCGGCCTGCGCTATCAATCCGGCCAGCTGGAGCTGGAGCTGGATGCCGAAGCGCAGGCCGTGGTCGATGACGCGCAGCGGTTGGAGCAGTGGCAGCAGGCGGCGCAGGCGCAGGGCCTGCTGCTGGTGCGCGAAGCGGGTGGTCGCCTGCGCGTGAGCGGAGGTGGGCAGTGACCGCCGCCGCGCTGCGCCTGGGCGCGGGCGCAGCGGGCCTGCAGCGGCGATGGCAGCGCCTGCCGCCGCGCGACCGGCTGATGCTGCGGGCGATGGTCGCAGCGCTGCTGGTCGCCAGCCTGTGGTCGTTCTGGCTGGAGCCGCTGTTGAAGCAGCGCACCTACTGGCAGGCCGAACTGCCGCGGCTGCAGGCGCAGGCGCAGGCATTGGCGCCACTGCTGCGTGCGCGCGAGCGCCGGCAGCAGGCGCAGGGGCAACGCCCCACGCTGGCCGGCCTGCGCGAGCAGATCCGCTCCGCCGGCCTTGCCAAGGGGCTGCATATCGAAGCGCGCGACGGACACTGGCACCTGCAGGTACAGGCGGTGCCCGCCGACGCGTTGTGGAACTGGCTGCTGCCGTTGCTGGCTGATCCGGCCATCGAGCTACAGCAGCTGCAACTGACACGCACAGGGGATGCGAACATGCCGGCGGCACGGATTTCCGGAAACATCGAAGTGGCACTCTCTGCGGGTGGCCATCCATGAAGGCGATGCGCAGCCTCGCCTGCAGCAGCGCGCTGGCCCTGCTCGTCGGCATCGCCCATGTTCCGGCGCCGGCGCTGGCGCAGGAGACCCGCGATGAGCCGGTGCAGTTGAATCTGGTGGATACCGATATCGGTGGCGTGCTGCGCATGGCCGCGCGCTTCACTGGCCGACAGTTCCTGGTTGACCCGCGGGTGACCGGCAAAATGACGGTGGTCTCCGATGGCCCGGTCAGTCGCACCCAGGCTTACCAGCTGCTGTTGGGGGCGCTGCGCATGCGTGGCTTCGCAGTGGTGGAGAACGGCGGTGTCAGCCGTGTGGTGCCGCAGGCCGATGCCAAGCTGCTGGGCGGGCGGGTCGGCACCGGTGGCGCCGGTGGTGAGGTGGCGACGCGCACCTTCGCGCTGCGCTACGAGAACGCCGCCGCACTGGTGGCGGTGCTGCGGCCGATGATCAGCCCCGACAACCCGATCACCGCCAATCCGGGCAACAACACCCTGGTGATCACCGACTACGCCGACAACCTGGAGCGCATCGCGCGGGTGATTGCCAGCGTGGACACGCCGGCCGGCATGGATACCGATGTGGTCAAGCTGCAGCAGGGCATCGCCGTGGATGTGGCGGCGATGGTCGCGCCGTTGCTCGATGCACAGGGCGCCGAGCCCAGCCAGAAGGTGGTGGTGATGGCGGACCCGCGCAGCAACAGCGTGCTGCTGCGCTCCAGTAGCCCCGGCCGTACCCGGTTGGCGCGGCAGCTGGTGGAGAAGCTGGACCGTGCCCAGGACGAGTCCGGCAATCTGCACGTGGTCTATCTTCGCAACGCCCAGGCCAACCAGCTGGCCGGGGTGCTGCGCGGCGTGGTCGCCGGGCAGAGCGATGCGCAGGCAATGGGCAGCAACGAAGGCATCACGCCGCTGCCCGGTGCCAGCAACCACCCGACGACGCCGCAGCCGTCGCAGCCGCAACAGGCCAAGGCCGGCGGCAATGCGCTTGAATCACAGCGGCTCGATCCGAACCGCCGCGACCCGATCGATGCCGGCAGCACCGGCTTCAGCCAGAACGGTATTTCGGTGCAGGCCGATGTTGCCACCAACACGCTGCTGATCTCGGCGCCCGAGCCGGTCTACCGCAACCTGCGGCGGGTGATCGACCAGCTCGACCAGCGCCGTGCACAGGTGCTGGTGGAAAGCCTGATCGTGGAGGTCAACCAGACCGACGCGGCGGAACTGGGCGTGCAGTGGATGCTGGGCAATGGCCGCACCTTCGGTGGCACCCATTTTGGTGGCACCAGCGGTGGCAGCGGCTTGAACACCGCCGCGCGCACCACGCTCGACGTGCTGCCCAAGGATGGCCTGAAGATCGGCGTGATCGACGGCACCATCAACCTGCCGGGGGTCGGCCAGATCCTCAACATGAAGGCGCTGGCCAATGCGCTGCAGAGCAAGGGTGGCGCCAACATCCTGTCCACGCCGAACCTGATGACGCTGGACAACGAGGCGGCCAGCATCATGGTCGGGCAGACCGTGCCCTTCGTCAGCGGCCGCTACGTGACCGACGGCGGCGGCGGCAGCAACAACCCGTTCCAGACCATCGTGCGCGAGGACGTGGGCCTGAAGCTGCGCGTGCGGCCACAGATCTCCGAAGGCGGCACGGTCAAGCTGGATATCTACCAGGAGGTCAGCAGCATCGACGCGCAGAGCGCGAACAGCACGGCCGGCATCATCACCAACAAGCGTGCGCTGGATACCAGCGTGCTGCTCGACGATGGCCAGATCATGGTGCTCGGCGGGCTGCTGGAGGACAGCGTCAGCCATGGGCGCGACGCAGTGCCGGGGCTGGGCAAGCTGCCGGTGCTGGGTGCACTGTTCCGCAGCGATACGCGCAAGCGCGCCAAGACCAACCTGATGGTGTTCCTGCGCCCGCACGTGGTGCGCGATCCGGCCGCTGGCCAGCGCCTGACCCGTGATCGCTACGACTACATGCGCAACGCGCAGGCCGGTGCGCAGCCGGTACAGAGCTGGGCGTTGCCGGCCCTGTCGGCGCCGCAGCTGCCCCCCCAGGACCTGTCCGTGCTGGGCCAGGGCAACGCCCGCGATGGCCAGGGCCAGCCGCTGCAGAACAGCAGCCTGGCGGCGCTGTACCCGGCCGCTGACGAAGACGCGCAGCTGGTGCAGTTCGCGCAGGGCCTGGATCCGGCGCGCGCCGGCCAGGGCGTGGCGCAGGTGCGGGCACTGGGCCTGCAGGCCTATGCCGAGGCCACGCCGGGCGGGAACGGCCAGCGCCTGCGCGTGCGCCTGCCACGCGATCCGGCGAAACTCGATCCGGCGCTGCAGCAGCTGCGTGGGCTCGGCTACACGCCGGAACTGGTGATCGGGCCGTGAGCGCGAACGCGCTCCTGCCGTATGCCTGGGTGCGCAGCCACGGCGTGATGCTGGCCGAGGCCGGTGGCCAGCCCGTGCTGCTGGGCACGGCGGATACCGCGGCCTGGGCGGTGGCCGAGCTGCGCCGCCGGCACGGCCCGTTGCCGTTCCACGCGCTGGATGCCGCGGCCTGGCAGCAGCGCCTGGGCGAGCAGTATCGTGACGGTGGTGACGCCGCCGCCGTGGTCGGCGCCGCTGAAAGCGAGGTGGACCTGGACCGGCTGATGCAGGACATGCCGGAGGTCACCGATCTGCTCGATGCGCAGGATGACGCGCCGGTGATCCGCATGATCAATGCCCTGCTGGCACAGGCCGCGCGTGATGGTGCCAGCGACCTGCACATCGAGCCGTTCGAAACCCACTCGGTGGTGCGCTACCGGGTCGACGGCACGCTGCGTGACATGGTGCAGCCGCGGCGTGCCCTGCACGCGGCGCTGGTGTCGCGCATCAAGATCATGGCGCACCTGGACATCGCCGAGAAGCGCCTGCCACAGGATGGACGCATCGCGATCCGGGTCGGTGGCCGTCCACTGGACATCCGTGTCTCCACCGTGCCGACCGGGCATGGCGAACGGGCCGTGCTGCGACTGCTGGAAAAGGACGCCGGGCGCCTGCAGCTGCAACGCCTGGGCATGGCCGATGACACCCTGGCGACCTTCACCGGATTGATCCGGCAGCCGCATGGCATCGTGCTGGTGACCGGCCCGACCGGCAGTGGCAAGACCACCTCGCTGTACGCCGCACTGGGCCAGCTCGACAGCAGCACCAGCAACATCCTGACCGTGGAAGATCCGGTCGAGTACGATTTCGCCGGCATCGGCCAGATCCAGGTCAACGCGCGCATCGGCATGAGCTTCGGCACCGCGCTTCGCGCGATCCTGCGCCAGGATCCGGACACCATCATGATCGGCGAAATCCGCGATCTGGAAACCGCGCAGATCGCGGTGCAGTCGTCGCTGACCGGGCACGGGGTGCTGGCGTCCCTGCATACCAATGATGCGATCTCGGCGGTAACCCGCCTCGCCGACATGGGCGTGGAGCCGTTCCTGCTGGCGTCTTCGTTGCGGGGGGTGTTGGCGCAGCGGCTGGTGCGGCGGTTGTGCACCCAGTGCCGGCGCGCGGAGGTAGGCGAGGACGGCCGTACCGTGTGGCGTGCCGTCGGCTGTGCCGCGTGTGCGAACAGCGGCTATCGGGGGCGCACCGGCATCCACGAGCTGTTCGTGGTCGATGACCGTGTGCGTGCGCTGATCCACGAGGGGCAGGGTGAGCCAGCGCTGCGCGAGGCCGCGCGGCGAGCGGGCATGCGCAACCTGCGCGAGGACGGCCAGCGTTGGGTCGACAGCGGGGTGACCACGCTGGAAGAGATCCTGCGCGTCACCGGCGACGCGTGAGGCGACGATGGCATTGTTCGACTACCAGGCCGCCAACGCGCAGGGCCGTATCGAGAAGGGCCAGCTGGATGCCGACAGCCCGCGCGGCGCGCGCCAGCTGCTGCGCGGGCGCGGGCTGACGCCTGTGCAGGTGAGCGCAGCACGCAGTGCAGGCGGTAGCTGGACAGCGCGTCGCCTGTCCGCCAGCGAGCTGGCCTGGGCCACCCGCCAGCTGTCCAGCCTGCTGGCCGCCAGCCTGCCACTGGAAGGCGCGCTGAGTGCGGTGATCGAGCAGGCCGAACGCCCGCACGTGGCGCAGGCGCTCACGGCGGTGCGCGCCGACGTCCGCGCCGGCCAGCGCCTGACCGTGGCCCTGGCCGCGCGGCCGCGCGACTTCCCGCCGATCTACCGTGCGCTGGTGGGGGCGGGCGAGGACTCCGGTGACCTCGCCCGGGTGATGGAGCGGCTTGCGGACTACATCGAAGAGCGCAATGCGTTGCAGGCCAAGGTGCTGACCGCCTTCATCTACCCGGCGGCGATCAGCCTGGTATCGGTGGCGATCGTGATCTTCCTGCTCAGCTACGTAGTGCCGCAGGTGG
This sequence comes from uncultured Stenotrophomonas sp., assembly GCF_945952405.1. Lineage (GTDB taxonomy): Bacteria > Pseudomonadota > Gammaproteobacteria > Xanthomonadales > Xanthomonadaceae > Stenotrophomonas. The sequence continues at coordinate 56,332 of NZ_CAMFIA010000019.1, forward strand.
TGACCGCATTCGTGCAGGCACGGCAGACCCTGCCGATGCTGACCCAGGTGATGCTGGCGGCCAGCGCATTCGTGCGCAGCTGGGGCGTGTGGGTGGGGCTGGGCATCGCCGCGTTGGTGGTGGCATGGCGGCTGGCGTTGCGCCGCCCCGAGCTGCGTCTGCGCTGGGACGCGATGCTGCTGCGGCTGCCACTGCTGGGGCGGTTCGTGCTGGGCGTGAACAGTGCGCGATTTGCTTCGACGCTGGCGATCCTGCTGGATGCTGGTGTGCCGCTGCTGCGCGCATTGGACGCGGCGCGACAGACCCTGGGCAATACGCTGCTGGCGCGCTGCGCCGATGACGTGTCCGCACGGGTTCGCGAAGGCGCGGCGCTGGGTTCGGCGTTGAAGGTGCAGAAAGTCTATCCACCGATCCTGGTGCATCTGGTGGCCAGCGGTGAGAAGACTGGTTCGCTGGCGCCACTGCTGGATCGCGCTGCACAGACGATCTCGCGCGAGATCGAGCGCCGGGCGATGGCGCTGACCGCGCTGCTGGAACCCACCATGATCCTGGTGATGGGCGGCGTGGTGCTGACGATCGTGCTGGCGGTACTGATGCCGATCATGGAAATGAACCAGCTGGTGCAGTAGATCCACGCCATGCGTGGAGGGGGCGCGCGAAGCGCGCCATATGCGCTGCATCCACGCATGGCGTGGATCTACTGACAGCTGGATTTCTCCAGACAATCCTCCACACCTTTTGCTGATCTTCCACAGGTTTCTTAAGCAGCCTGTCATCGGCGCCGACCAGCATAGCCACGTCGCCGCAGAGTGGGCTGGGAGGCCCTCGGCGGCAGCAGGCGTGTAGTGACCGTTCCTCCCTTGGCGTTTCCCTTCGCAGTAAACCCTTCAGGAGAAGATCATGAACAAGTACAAGACCCTGGCCGCGCTGGTTGCTACCGCGCTGCTCGCCACCGCCGGTGCCGCTTCGGCGCAGACCGCCAATGTCACCGGCGGCGGCGCCTCGCTGCCGGCCGACCTCTACAAGGGCAAGCCGGACAGCATCCTGCCGGCCAACTTCAGCTATGCCGTGACCGGCTCGGGCACCGGCAAGAAGGCCTTCCTGGAAAACAACTCGGCGCTGTTCCAGGCGTCCGGCACCGTGCATTTCGCCGGCAGCGACTCGGTGCTGAGCGGCACCGAGCTGAGCACCTACAACACCACCTACAACGTCAGTGGCGATGCCAACCGTTACGGTGCGCTGATCCAGGTGCCGTCGGTCGCGACCTCGGTCACCGTTCCGTTCAACAAGGTCGGTGGCGCCCTGAACCTGACCGTGACCCAGATCTGCGGCGTGTTCTCGGGCAAGATCAACAAGTGGGAAGACATCGCCGGTTCCGGCCGCAGCGGTGACCTGGTTGTGGTCTACCGTGACGAGAGCAGCGGCACCAGCGAACTGCTGACCCGCTTCCTGACCGCCGCCTGCACCAAGGACGACGTCGCAGGCACCAGCCTGAAGCCGGTTGTCTGGGCGCCGAACGAAGTGGCTGCGCCGAAGTTCGCGGTGCAGTCGACCTTCAAGAACCTGTTCGTCAACAATACCGCCCCGGCCAACTTCATCCCGGCCAGCGCCACCGGCGGCAGCGCGCTGTACAGCACCGTGCAGGCTGCCGTGGGCCGCATCGGCTACGTCAGCCCGGACGCCATCCCGGCCGCCGACAACACCGAAGCCGCTCGCCAGGCCGCCCTGAGCGACGCCACCAAGGTCGCCAAGGTCAAGGGCTATTCGCCGAACGAAGTGGACGTGCAGGCCACCCTGGAATCTGCCGCCCCGCCGTCCGGTGCCGCCGCCAGTGATCCGGCCAACTGGGTGCCGGTGTTCGGCAATCCGACCACGGGCTATCCGATCGCCGGTTACACCAACCTGGTGTTCGGCCAGTGCTACAAGAACACCACGGTTGCCAACAACCTGCGCACCTTCCTGATGGGCCACTACAACGCCGGCACCAGCGGCACCAACGACACCGCCGTGCGTGCCCATGGCTTCATCCCGCTGACCAAGACCTGGCGCGAGGCCATCCGTGCGCGCTTCGTGCTGGCCGGCAACGCTGCAGCCCTGAACAACCCGAGCACCTGCGCCAACATCGGTCGCCCGCAGTAATCGCGATCGCCTGTTGACACCTGTTTGACCCGACGCCGGTCCCTTGGGGCCGGCGTCTTCGTTTCCGTGGCGGGCTGCCGGCCGGAACGGCAGATTGCTGTCGGCTTCACGTCACGTAGACCGTCTATCAAGGGCAGGGCACACGTTGCGCGTGCCTCCCGATTGATGCCGCCGCTGCGGCCCACCCGATTGCCGAGGTCCCGATGTCGCACCCGCTCACGTCCGCTGTTCGCCCGGCCGCGCTGCTGCGCCGCAATCACCCGATGGCCTGGGCCATTGCAGTGGCGCTGGGCTCTGTTGTCGCGCCGGCCAGCCAGGCGCAGCAGGCATTCAGCCCGGCATGGTTCGCCGACCGCGGTGCTGCCCAGGGGGCAGCGGCACAGAGCGGGCGCATGCCCAATGGCGTCCCGATCCAGTTCCAGCTGCCGGCACAGCAGCAGGACGCGGCGCGGCAGAAGCTGCAGCAGTCGATCGACAATCTCGGCACCGCTGCGCAGGCCATCGCGCTGCAGCAGCGCCTGCAGGAGCAGGCCCGGCAGCAGCGCCGCGACGGCGGTTTCGTGATCGCCGACGGCCTGGGCAAGGACGGCCTGAAGGTGGATGAGAACCCGCTCACGCGTGGCTGGATCAACGCACGCGAAGCCATCCAGTCACAAGGGGCCGATGGCCGGATCCAGGTCAGCATCGAGCAGACCGCAGACAAGGCGATCCTGAACTGGGAGACCTTCAACGTGGGCGGCAATACCACGCTGAACTTCCTGCAGAACCCCGATTGGGCGGTGCTGAACCGGGTCAATGATCCCAATGCCCGGCCCAGCCAGATCCTCGGCCAGCTGAAGGCCAGCGGCACGGTGTTCGTGGCCAACCGCAATGGCGTGGTGTTCGGCAACAACAGCCAGGTCAACGTGCGCAACCTGGTAGCGGCGGCGACGCGCATCAGCGATGCGCAGTTCCGCGACAACGGCCTGTACAGTGCCGATGCCAACACGGCCGCGCTGACCGAGGCCTTCGGCAAGGTGATGGTCGAGCAGGGGGCGCGCATCAGTACCCACGAGCCGACTACCGCCACCCGCGGCGGTGGCTATGTGCTGCTGGCCGGCCACAGCGTGGAGAACGCCGGCCAGATCGAGACCCGCAAGGGCCAGGCCCAGCTCGCGGCCGGTGACAGTTTCGTGATCCGCCGCGGCGTGGGTACTGCGCAGAACACCTCCTCCACCACCCGTGGCAACGAGATCGCACCGCGCTTCGTGGCCGACAGCAGTGCCGGCAATGTGCGCAACAGCGGCCTGATCCAGGCGCGCGAAGGCGATATCACCCTGGCCGGGCGCGCGGTCGAGCAGGCGGGCGTGGCGGTGGCCACCACCACGTTGAACCAGCGCGGCACCGTGCATCTGCTGAACTCGGTCTCCGATGCGAAGGGCAACGTGACCCTGGCATCGGGCTCCACCACGGCGGTGCTGATCGAGGACGATGGCAAGAGCACGGTGCTGGACAGCCAGCGCGATGCGCTGATCAAGGAATCGGCCGAGCAGGATGCGCTGCGCGGCAGGAGCAACAGCGGCACCTTCGACAACCTTTCGCGGCTGCAGGACCGTCGCGAGCAGTCGCGTATCGAAGTTGTCTCCGGCGGCGATGTGAATTTCCAGGCCGGCTCGATGGCGCTTGCGACCGGCGGCCAGGTGGTCGCGGATGCGGCGCGGCGCAGCTATGTCGGCGATGGTGCGCGCGTCGATGTCTCCGGTGCGGTGGGCGTGCGGGTGGCGATGGAAAGCAACAACGTCAAGGTGAAAGTGCAGGGCAACGAATTGCGCGATTCGCCGGACAACCGTGACAGCGGCAGGCTGATCAGCAGCGAGGTCTGGATCGACCGTCGCCTGCTGACCCATGTGGCCGCAGGAACGGGAGGCCATGAGGGCGAGCGCTGGTATGCCGGTGGCGGCCTGCTGGAGGTGGGCGGCTATCTCGACAACCAGGGCCATTCGATCGGCGAATGGGCGGCCCAGGGCGGCACCGTTCAGCTGGCAGGCAAGGAAGTCGTCAGCCATGCCGGTTCGCGCATCAACCTGGCCGGTGGCAGCCTGGACGTGCAGTCCGGCGCCATCCAGCAGAGCTGGCTGCGTGGGCGCGATGGGCAGCTGTATCGCCTCGATGATGCACCGGCGGAGATGCTCTACGACGGCCTCTACCAGGGCTTCGAGGTCAAGCAGGAACGCTGGGGCGTCACCGAGTCGTTCCGCAATCCGCTTATCGCCCCCGGGCAGCGCGTGGACAATGGCTACACGGTCGGCCGCGATGCGGGTCGGCTGCTGGTGTCGGCACCGACGGTGGTGCTGGATGGCCAGGTCGACACCCAGACCTTCCAGGGCACGCAGCAGGTGCGCCGCCCCGATCAGGCGCTGGACGGCTACACGCAGTCCCAGACCGCCGTGGCCCGCAATGCGCAGCTGTGGGTGGGCCGCTATGACAGCACGGGCCGTACCGGCGTGTTCGATTCGCAGATCCGCGTGGGCGCGCCGGCCGCGACCGTTACCGACTGGACGCTGCAGGCGCCGATCGACGAAGCACGCCGCAACACCGTGTGGCTGGATGGTTCGCGCTTGAGTGCGCAGCAGTGGGGCCGGCTCGACCTGGCGACCTCGGCAAGCGTGGATCTGCAGGGCGCGCTGCGGTTGCAGGACGGTGGCCAGCTGGCCCTGCTCGGCAGCCAGGTGAACGTCGGGGGTGACGTGCGCATCGCCGGTGGCCAGGTGCGTGCCGGCAACCTGCAGGATGTGCTGGGAACCACGACGGCACTGCTGGCGCAGGGTCGCAGCGCGGTGCGGATCGGCGAGGGCGGGCGTATCGACGTGGGCGGCGGTTGGAGCAATGCCCTCACCCAGCCGGGCGAAGGCGCGCGCCAGGCATGGACCGACGGCGGCAGCGTCGAGCTGCAGAACAGTCACGATGTCGTACTGGGCGCCGGCGCCGCCCTCCTGGCCGATGCAGGGGGCATGATCGACGCCAAGGGCAAGGGGCAGATCGGCAAAGGCGGCAGTCTGAACCTGTCTGCCAACAGCGCGAAGGTCAGCTCCGATGGCAGTGGCCGGGTAGTACTGGGCGAGGGCAGCCACTTCAGCGGCCGTGGCGGCAGTGGGCGTGGCAGCTTTACGCTGGCCAGCGGCGGGCGCGTGCAGATCGGCGAGGGTGGGTCGGCCGATGCGGCGCTGAAGCTGCAGACCTCACTGTTCAGCAGTGGCTTCGGAAGCTACGACATCAATGGTCATCAAGGTCTGTCCGTCAGCGACGGCACGCAGTTGCTGGTGACTGCCCCCGGGCTGCGCATGACCGATGCGGCGCGCGGGGCCGACAGTACGCCAGTGGCACTGGAGGCCTGGGACGCACCGCTGTACACCGCCGACCCGATCAGCGGACGGGTCAGCCAACGCGCCGGCGCCAGTGTGACCCTGCGTTCCGGCCGCAATGCCGAAGGTGGCGATGTGCGGATCGGCAAGGGGGCGCTGGTCGCGGTTGATCCGGGCCAGTCGGTCGCGTTGCTGGGCAACAGCAGCATTGACGTGCGGGGCACCATTCGCGCGCTGGCGGGGCGCATTACCTTGAACGAGGCGTTCACTCCGATCGGGCTCTATGCAGGCCAGCCCAATGGACGCACCTGGCGGATTGCGGAAGGCGCCGAGCTGGACGTACGCGGTACGTCCATTGCATTGGCCGACTCCAGTGGGCGGGTGCAGGGCAAGGTGCAGGGAGGTGGCCGGATCGAGATCGGTGGCCCGCTGGACTGGGAGGCCGCCAATGCCATCGTGCGAGCGCCCGATGCATTCGTGGTGGTCGACAAGGGGGCTCGCCTGCTGGCTGCGGGTACGTCGGCCACCCTGGATGTGGAAGGACAGGGCCGCACGCCGATTGACAGCGAGGGTGGCAGCATCGTGCTGCGCTCGGCTAACGGCCTGTATCTGGACGGAGTGATGGATGCGCGGGCCGGCGGCCAGGGCGCCAGTGGTGGCACCCTGGGTATCGCCTTGGTCGGCGGGGTCTACAGCGAGAACGTCGACAAGGACAGCAAGGACGTGCGTGCCAGTCGCGCAATCCTGCTCAGCCAGCAGACGACGGAACCAAGCGGGCAGGGGGAGCGCCTCGAATACGGGCATGCGCCGCTGTCGGTGCAGCAGATCCAGGCCGGAGGCTTCGAGCACCTGTCGCTGCTGGGTGATATCCGCGCCAACGGCGATGTCGAGCTGCGCATGGGGCAGAGCCTGCGCCTGCACGGCATCCAGGCCAACGCGCTGGGCCTGCTGCCTGGGGCAGCGCAGGGCAGCCGCCTGTCGCTGGCAGCCCCTTACCTGCGCCTGGCGCAGGGCACCGGCCCGCAGGTGAGCGCCGACAGATTGTCGTTGCCGGCAGTGGCCGCGATGGGCATCGGCCGCGGGCACGCGCTGTCCGTGCAGGCGGACCTGCTCGATATCCGTGACGTGAACTGGTTGGCTGGCTTCGATCAGGCCAGCCTGCACAGCACCGGCGATATCCGTTTCCTGGCACCTGGCGCCGCGCGTGCACAGGAATCGTCGGTGCTTGTGCCGGGTTCGGTGGATGTGCAGGCGGCACGCCTGTATCCCACCCTGCGTGCCAATGGACGCCTGATGGCCGGTGCGTCGGCCACCGACCTCGGTACGCGCCTCTCCGGCTGGGTCAATCCGGATGCGGTGCTGCGCATCAGCCGCAGCGGCAATGCAGCACTGCCACCGCCGGACTCGGCCTTCGGCAGCCTTGCCCTGCTGGGCGCAACGGTGCAACAGGGAGGCACCGTGCAGGCGCCCTGGGGCCAGATCCTGATCGGTGGCAGCCAGTCGGGCCGGAGCAGTGCCGGCCGCGTGGAGCTGTTACCGGGCAGTGTGACCTCGATCAGCGGTGCGGGCCTGAACCTGCCGTTTGGCGGCACGGTCGACGGTGTCACCTGGCGCTTCAACGGAGCCGATTTCGACCTGTCAGGGCCGGGCGGCAGCAGCACTCCGATAGGCGTCACCCTCACCGCCAACGTGATCGATGCCGCGCCCGGCAGCGTGCTGGACGTTTCCGGGGGCGGTGAGCTGAAGGGGGGCGCCTTCGTTGCCGGCCGCGGCGGTTCGGTGGATGTACTGCGCACGGCGCTGGCCGATGCCAATCCGCGTTATGGTTTCAGCCAATCGGGCAGCGCCGTGTACGCGATCATGCCGGGCCGTGCGGAGGCTTCGGCACCGGTTGGCGTGGCCGATGGCGCGACCGATCCCCGCATCGGCCAGCGCATCACGCTACCGGCCGGCGTGCCGGGCCTGCCGGCCGGTACCTACACCCTGTTGCCGGCCAGCTATGCGCTGCAACCCGGCGCGTTCCGGGTGGAAGTGGGAGCGACCGGCACGACGGGCACGAGCCAGCCGCTGTCGACGGGAACCGGTTCCTGGCGCGTGTCCGGCCACCAGGGCCAGGGCCTGGGGGGCACCACATCGCCGCTGCTGACCGATCTGGTGGTGACCCCGGCAGAGGTGGTACGCCGTCATTCGGGTTACAACGAAACCAGCTACAGCGCGTTCGTGCAGGGAACGGCAGAGCGGCGCGGCGAGCCGATGCGTTGGCGTCCGCTGGACGCCGGCAATGTCAATCTCGTGCTGGGCGACGGGGCGGGACGCACCGGCACGCCGGCCGTCGCGTTTGCTGGACTTGCACGATTCAATCCGGCCAGCGCGCAAGGCCGTGACGGCATCCTGTCGGTCAACCTGACCACCGCCGAAGGCAGGACTCTGGAAGTCATCGGAAAGGACCGCACAGCGGCCACCGGTGCCGGCGCGACCATCACCGATGCAGCACTGAATGCGTTCGCGCCTGCCACGTTGCTGATCGGCGGCAGCTTCAGCCGTGCCGGCCTGACAAGCAGTTCGATTACCGGCAATGCAGGCAGCGTGGTGCTGCGCTCGGGTGTGACGCTGGCCGCACAGGAGGTGCTGGTTGCCGCGGCGTTCGGTGGCAGCGGCATCCTGATGGAACAGGGGGCATCGATCGATACCCTGTCTGCGGCGAAGGTATCGAGGGCGGACGAGACGGTCGAGCCTTACTTCGCCCGTGGCGGTCTGCTGGCGGTGTCCAATCGGCGCTTGAATGTGGTCACCACGTCAGGTTCGTCAGCGGGAGCAGTTGCGATCGATCTGGGAGGCTGCCAGCGCGACTGCAGCGGACAGACCCGGCTGGTGTCCGATGGCAGCATCACCATTGCCACCGATGGTGCGTTGAACATCCGTGACGGCGTGAGCTATGGCACGCGGCAACTCGGCCTGGGCATGTCTGCGTTGAACCTGGGCACGGCGGAGGCCATCGCCGCAGCGGCTGCGGCAGGTGGCCTGCCGCAGGGCATGACCATGAACCAGCAGGTGCTGCAGCAGCTGCTGCGTGGCAATACGGCGACCGGCGCGCCAGCGATGGATACGCTCAGCCTGTCCGCACGTGATGCGATCAATGTGTTCGGCAGTGTCGATCTGGATACGCGCGACGCGGTGACCGGACGCAGCAGCCTGCGCAGCCTGGTGCTGGGTGCACCGGCCATTCATGGCTATGGCGGTGCGAATGACCGTGCACGCATCTTCGCCGATACCCTGGTGTGGGACGGCACGCTGGCGGCCGACCAGGTGCCCGGCAGCGGCCAGGCACAGGTACCGGGCGAGGCGATGGTGGGCCGCCTTGGCAGCGGCCAGCTGGACATGGTCACCCGCACGCTGACACTGGGGCGGGCGCCGTTTACCCGGCCGAATTCCGAGGTGGCTGCCGACCGCCAGGTGCTGGGCTTTGCCGGAGTGAACCTGAGTGCCTCCGAGCGCATGGTGTTTTCTGCCAAGGGCAGCCTGGATGTGTACCAGTCGCAAGGGGCCTACCTCACCGGCCAGGGCTGGCAGTACAGCGGAGGCATGCTGGATATCAACACGCCGCTGTTGACCGGCGACGCGGCGGCGCGCTTGGCCGTGCGCAGTGGCGGAACACTGCGCGTGCAGGGCGCAGGGGCAACCCCTGGCAGCGATGCGCTGGGCGCGGAGCTGAGCCTGAAGGCCGACCGGATCGTGCTGGACAGCCGCATCGCGCTGGCGTCCGGGCGGCTGGACGCCGCAGCGCAGAACGGGTTGACGGTGGGCGCCCATGCGCTGCTGGACCTGGCCGGGCGCAAGGTCAGCCTGTTCGATGCGGACCGGTACAGCTGGGGCGGAGACGTGCTGCTGTCTTCGGCTGCCGGGGACATCCACACCGATGCTGCCTCGCGTATCGACCTGTCTGCACGGAACAACCGTGGTGGTCGCCTGACCGTGACGGCGCTGGGCGCGCAGGGCGGGCGGGTCGACCTGGCGGGCGGCGTGCTGGGCAGCGCCAGTGGCCGTTATGATGCCGGCGGCACGATGGTGCCCTACGACGCTGGCGAGGCGGTCATCCGCGCGCGCCAGCTGCAGGATTTCGCCGGTCTCAACACGCGCCTGACCGCAGGTGGTGTTACCGGTGGCCGCACCTTCCAGCTTGCCGAAGGCGATCTACGGGTAGGTGATGAAGTAAAGGCGCGCAACGTCGACATCAGTGTCGATCGTGGCAGCCTGCGGGTGGACGGCCGCATCGATGCCAGCGGCGAACAGGTGGGCAGCATCCGCCTGTCCGCACGTGACGGGCTGCGGGTGGAGGGCGCGCTGGACGCGCATGGCAGCGGCCTGCGCGTGGACAGCTACGGCAAGATCATCGACAGCCCGAACCGGGCGATGATCGAACTGACGTCCGCACAGGGTGAACTGGTCCTGGGCAACGCTGCAGGCATGGACCTGCGCGCCGGCACCGGTGTGGCGCTGGGCAAGGCCGCCGGCCAGAACGATGGTCGTGCGCGCGGCACGGTGAAACTCAACGTGCCGCGGGTCGGAGGCGATGATGCGGCCATCAACGTGGCGGCGGGCGTTCGCATTGCCGGTGCCGGGGATATCCAGGTCAACGGCTTCCGCACCTACGACGATGCGCCGCAGGCCAGCGCTCCGGATGTCCACGGCAACCGTCCGCAGGTGATCAGCCAGCACTGGCTGAATCTCGTGGTCGATCCGGACAACAGCACGTGGTACAACGCCGCCCTCGCCAATACCGGCCTGCAGCAGCGCATTGCCGCGTTGGGCGAGTTCCGCCTGCGTCCGGGCGTGCAGATCGTTGCCCGCAAGGGCGGCGACAATCCACGCGGCGATCTGGTTGTGGCCGGTGACATCGACCTGTCCGGCTATCGCTATGGGCCACAGTCGAACCGCGACGATGCGGCACGTCGTGGCTTCGGCGAGTCCGCGGCGCTGGTGCTGCGCGCCGAGGGTGACATCAACGTCTATGGCAGCATCAATGACGGTTTCGCGCCACCCCCGGCGAATCCGGACGAAAGCGGCTGGGTCCTGGTGCAGGGACGTGCCCTGAATTCGGCCAACACGGCATTCGGTGGCGACCTGATGGTACCGGGTGAAGGCGTGCAGCTGCAGCCGGGCACCGAGTTCCAGCAGGGTGCCCGTCTCAACTACGATCTGCCGTTCCGGGCCATCAGCCTGCCCGCAGGCACGGTGCTGCCGGCGGCGATGGTGCTGTCCGGGGAACTGTTGCTGCCGGCGGGGACCGTGCTGGGTGCGGCGGTCACCCAGGGTGGCCAGGTGATTGCAGCGGGAACCGTGCTTGCGCAACCGATCAAGCTGATCGCAGGTGACCAGCTGGGTGCAGGTTTCCGCCTGCGCAGCGAGGCGCCGATGGCGGCGCAGCTGTGGCCGGCCAACGTTCCATTGCCGGCAAAACTGACGCTTGCCACGCCTCTGAGCCTGCGCGCCGGGTCGCTCATTCCCTCGATGACCAAGGTGCTGCTGGCCGGGGGCGAGCCGATCAAGCTGCGACCGGCGGACGCGGCAGGCAACCAGGGACGCAATTGGGCGCTGGCATCGATGCTGCCGGAGGGCACCACCTCCTGGGACCTGACCGCGGTGGCCGGTGCCGACGTGGACGCGGCCGATCCGAGGACGCGGCGCTGGGGCGGTGAGGGCAACATCGTGCTGGCCGACAGCCACTACGCCACGATCGGCACGGTCAGTACCACCACCATATGGAAGGGTGACCGCGTGGTTTCGGTGGATGGGTCGATGGACTGGGCTGGCGATGACAGCCTGGTGGGCAAGTCGGCCAAGGAGGTGGCCGAATTCTTCGGCATGAGCGAGGACGATTTCTGCGCTGCCGGTCCTTACTGCGGCCCCGCGCCACGCCTGGTCGACAAGCAGGGGTCACTGGATTTCTGGGGCGATGAGACCTATGTGGGGACCTCGGCCAAGGACTTCGCCGAGATGATGGGCATGACCGAGGAGGCGTTCTGCGCCACTGTCGGCTATTGCTATGGTGGCGGCACGCTGATCGAAGAGACCACCTATGGCAAGCGCCTGGGTACACCGTCCTGGAGTGTGTTGCGCACCGGCAAGGGCGATCTGGCGCTGCTGGCGGCGCGGGATGTGCATATGCGTTCGGCGTTCGGCGTCTACACCGCGGGTGCACCCACTGCGCTCGGTGGCGGCAAGGACGCCGCGTTCAACCCGGGCCGGTCGGCGGCACCTGGCAGCCCCTCGCTGCTGGGACCAACCCTGGTTCCCGGCGCCTATGATGGCGCGCTGGCAAACTACCAGGCCTGGTATCCCGATCACGGCGGCAACCTGCGCATCGAAGCGGGCCGCGACATCATCGGTGACGTGTGGAGTGCGCGCGCCGAGTCGGGAACGCCGGATCGCGACCTGGCCGATCATGCCAGTGCCGCGGTCGGCAACTGGCTGTGGCGCCAGGGTACGGCCGCCGCGGCCGGAGTGCAGCCGACAGCGACAAGCTGGTGGATCAATTTCGGCACCTACAGCGCGGTGCAGGATGGGGTGAACAAGTCGCCACGGATGGTCGGATTCACCGGCTTCGGCACGCTGGGCGGTGGCAACCTGGCGATCGAGGCCGGGCGCGATGCCGGTGTGCGAGATCCCATGGGCAATGCCCTTGGCTTCCTGTCGGCACCCCATTCCAGTGCGCTGGTGGCGGCGGTCGGCTCTACGGGGCGGGTCAGTGATGGCGAGGTGCACCTCACCGGTGGTGGCGACCTGAGCCTGCGCACAGGAGGTGCACTGAATCCGGGCCTGCGCGCCAGCAGCCTGGATACGAGCGGCTACCAGCAGGACCTGGATCTGAACGGTGCGTTGATCAACCTGCGTGGCAACGCCCGGGTGGATGCGGCGCGCATCGGCGGACTCAGTGCCATCCTGAACAGCTATTCCTCGCTGGAACCCTACAAGGTCAGCTCCGCGGTCGCGATGGGAGGAGCGGTGGTCGTGCTGGGTGATGCCACTGCGCAGCTGCAGACGCGTGGCGATCTGGTGCTGGGCGGGGCGGCCGATCCTGGCCGCGTACCGGTGGCCAACTACACCGATATGCTGCTGGACAATGGGCGCCATGCGGCGGGCACCAGCTGGTTCTCGCTGTGGACGGCCAACACTGCCCTGGACCTGTTCTCGGCAGGGGGCAGCCTGGCGCCTTCGCTGGCCGGCACGATGCACTTCTCCGGAAGCAACGTGCGACCGGAGCAGATCAGGGTGGTCGCTGCCATGGACTACCTGAACTACTGGTTGTATCCGTCCCGCTTCAGCGCCGTTGCGGCCAGCGGTGACATTTCGTTGCCACGCCTGGAAGGCGGCACGCAGTCAACGGCAAGAACCACGCAGGACGTCCTGCTGCTGGCGCCTTCGACCAGCGGCCGCCTCGATATTCTGGCGGGCGGATCGATCTTCTCCGAAAAGTACGGCCTGCAGGTCACCCGTTCGGGAGCTGATGTGCGCCTGCCGGGCCCCTTCGACCCGGCATTCATCGCAACGGATGCGTCGGGTGCGACGGTACGCAGCAATGTGGCGGTCGATGCGACCGGTGCCTCGGTGCAGGCGTCACTGCCATTGTTCGCCTTCGGGCCCAATACGCCGCTGGCAGGTACGCGGGTGTCGCAACCGACCGCGATCAGCCGCTTCTATGCTGCCAAGGGAGACATCAGCTCCCTGACGGTCGGCAACCAGCGCACGCTGGACCGTTCTTTGGACAATGCCGGCCGCACTGTGGCCAACTGGTACGAAGCCGGCGCACCGGTGCAACTGCGCGCCGGCCGCGATGTGCTCGAATCGAATGTCACCTCGCTCAATGCCACCGGCACCGACATCAGCATGATCAGCGCCGGCCGCGACATTGTTCGCAGTAGCATGACCGTGGCCGGCCCGGGCAATGCCGAGGTCAGTGCGGGCCGCCAGTTGCGCCAGGAAGAGGCGGGCAGCATTGTCAGTCTGGGCGGCATCGTGCAGGGCGATACCCGCCCGGGCGCGAGCATCGCGTTGACCGCCGGAAACCAGCACATTGATTTCGATGCAATGCGGGTACGCTACCTGGATCCAGGCAACCGGGCCGACCCGGAGCAGTCGCTGGCCTCGCAGCCGGGCAAGGCCGTCAGGATCTACGACAAGGAACTGAAGCAGTGGCTGCTGGAACGCTTCGGCAGGACGGCTGATGGTGCCGAGGCGTTGGCCCTGTTCGACGCGCTGCCGAAGGAACAGCAACGCATCTTCCTGCGCCAGGTCTACTACGCCGAGCTGCGTGAGGGTGGCCGTGAGTACACCGATGCGCAGGGGCCGCGGTTCGGCTCCTACCTGCGCGGGCGCGAAGCCATTGCCACGCTGATGCCGGACAAGGACGCCAGCGGAGCGACCATCGACCGCACCGGCGATATCGTGATGTACGGCGGTTCCGGCGTGCGCACCGAGGCCGGTGGCAACATCGAGCTGATGGCGCCGGGCGGGCGGATCGTAGTGGGTGTTCAGGGCGTGGTGCCACCGGCCAGCGCCGGCCTGGTCACCCAGGGCCAGGGCGACATCCGCCTGTTCAGCCAGGACAGCGTGCTGCTGGGCCTGTCGCGGGTGATGACCACCTTTGGCGGTGACATCCTGGCGTGGTCCGAGCAGGGTGACATCAACGCGGGCCGCGGGTCGCGCACCAGCCTGCTGTACACCCCGCCGCGCCGTCTCTACGACAATTGGGGCAATGTGATCCTGTCGCCGCAGGCACCGGCCAGCGGTGCGGGTATCGCGACCTTGAATCCGATCGCAGAGGTGCCGCCGGGCGATGTCGACCTGATTGCGCCGCTCGGGACCATCGACGCGGGCGAGGCCGGCATCCGTGTCTCGGGCAACATCAACCTGGCGGCACTGCAGGTACTCAACGCCGCCAACATCCAGGTGCAGGGCGAGAGCAAGGGCCTGCCGGTACTGGCGACGGTGAACGTCAATGCACTGGCCTCGGCCAGTGCTGCAGCCAGCAGTGCCAGCCAGGCGGCACAGGACGTGATGCGCAAGAGCCAGGACGATGCACGGCGCAATCAGCCTTCGGTGATCAGCGTGCAGATCCTCGGCTTCGGCAGCGGCACCAGCAGCATCGCGCCGCCGGCGCGTGGCGCCACCGCCAACGGCGGCTACGACGTCAACAGCGCGTTCCAGTTCCCGCAGGCCAGCAGGGATGAAGGCACGCAGCGCCGCTAGGTGCTGCCGGGCCTTGCATGCATTACCCGATGCGACGCATGGGGTGGCGGTATCGGGCCAGCCGCCACGGAGCGGTGGCGGCCCCAGCCAGGACGGCACGGAGGGCAGGGAGCGGCCATCGGCGGTGAGGACCACCGACACGGTGCCGCCGGGCGCGGGAAAGCGCCCGGCGGCAGGAGGGCAGTAGATCCACGCCACGCGTGGATGGCATCAACGGTTCCAGCCCGGCCAGACTCCGCAGTAGATCCACGCCATGCGTGGATGGCCGGGCAGCCTCAGTGCCGACCAACGGTCGGCTCCCACCGGGCCAGATTCCGCAGTAGATCCACGCCATGCGTGGATGGCATCAACGGTTCCAGCCAGGCCAGATTCCGCAGTAGATCCACGCCATGCGTGGATGGCCGGGAAGCCTCAGTGCCGACCAACGGTCGGCACCCACCAGGGCAGAATCCAATGCCGACCAACGGTCGGCACCCACCAGGGCATGCTCCCGCCCGGGCAGATTCCCGCCAGGGCAGGCCATCCCATGCCGCTCTAAAGCGCCAGCACCCGCCGGTAGTTCAACGGCCCGCGCCCATCGCGCAGGCCCAACTGCAACTCCAGCCCCGTCGCTGGCAATACCTCGCCCTCGCCTGGCAGCACGGCCCATCCGGTTCCGGGTTGCCAGGCCCGCACCTCGAAGCGCTGCACATCACGCGCCACCGCGATGCCCTTCGATGGTTCCGGCGCCGGCAATGGGTACCGGTCCGTGGCCGCGCCGCTGGCCCGCCACAGCGTGCTGCCCTGGCGCCACCAGCGCACTCGTTGCCAGCGCAGCCCGTCGCTGCCCACGCTGCGGGTGATCTCCATCGCGAAGCTGCCATCCGGGTGGCGTTCGCTGACCAGCGACGGTGGCAACAAACGCTGCCGACGATCCGCCGGACGTACCGCGCCATTCATCAGTGCATCATCCGCGCGCATCTCGATATCGCGCTGGAACTGCTGAAGCACGCGTAGCGCAGCAGTGGTCTCGGCATCGGCCTGGCGCAAACGCTGGTCGCTGCTGGCCACGCTGTCGAGCGCGCGCCAGCAGATCAGGGCCAGCACGCCCATGATGGTGATCGCGATCATCACTTCGATCAGGGTGAATCCGCCGGTGGCGCGCCTCATGGCGTGGCTGTCCACGGCAGCTGCATCCGTGCAAGCGACTGCTGCGGCGCATCCTCGGCGACCACGCTCAGTTCCAGCTGTGGCTGGCCGTCGCTGCCGGTGCCCAGATGCTGCATTACCAGGAAGCTGCCGCGCCCCTGCATGCAGCGCTGCCGGGCATCCTGCGCGGCGCTCCCGCTCAGGCGCAGTTCCTGCCAGCGGTCCTGCGCGCACATCAGCGCCAGGCGGCGATCGCGCAGCCGCGATTGGTCGTCGGTGGCCACCGCCACCGAGCGCATCACCGCCGCCAGCGCAATCGAGACGATCGCCAGCGCGATCAGCACTTCAATCAGGGTGAATCCGCGTATTCGCTGCTTCACTGCACGACCTGCAATTGTCCGCTGCCATCGTCAAGAAGACGCAGCGTACGGCCGTCCAGCGACAACCCCAGTTCCCATGCACTGCCGATCCACTCAGGACTCAGTTCGAGCGCGCCGGCAGGCTGCACCGCAATGCCGGCGGCCTGCCAGCGCTGCGGCCGCAGCAGGTCATCACGCTGCACGGCCACCCACTGGCTGCCTTCGCGGCGGCTGAAGCGATAGCCGTTGGCGTCGGCCTGCCAGCGCAGGGGACGGCCGTCGATACGCGCCTCGTCGCGCGCGACCTGCAGCCGCTGCGCCAGCCGCTCGGCTTCCTGCCGCAGCTGCCGGCCGGGGTCGAGCAGGCTACCGAGGCCGAGGCCGATGCCGGCCGTGCAGATGCCGATGATCACCAGCACCACCATCAGTTCCAGCAGGGTGAAGCCACGCGGGATGCGCTGCATCGACATTGCCTCCTGTCCTTGCCGATGCCTGCCAGCGTAGGCCTGCATGATGAAACAAAAGCGTCAGCGGCAGCTGCTAGCGTGGACGGTCACGAACGTGGCGATGGTGCGGAACATGGATGGCTGGCGCTGGGATCGCAACCGGAGTCTGACCCTGCTGGCGGCAACGCTGCTGCTTGCCGTGGTCGCCTATTGGGGGATTGCCCTGTCTGCGGTGGCGCCTGCGGCGGCGGCCAGCGAAGCGCGTGCCGAGGCACCGCTGCGGCCGATGTTCGATGCGGTGGCCAGCCTGCCATTGGTGCGGCTGCTGTCTCCCGGTGCGATACAGACCGAGGTGGTGGTGCTGGGTGTGATGGCCGGTGAGCACGCGCCGCTGGCCCTGCTCTCGGTGGATGGCCGGCCGGCGCAGGCGTATGCGCCTGGGCAGCGGCTGGGGCCCTGTACGGTACTGGCCCGCATCAGCGCCAGTGCGGTGGAACTTGACCAGGCCGGGCAGTCGCGCAGCCTGCCGGTACCACAGCTGCCGCCGGTGCCGACCGACGGCATTGCGCCGGCTGAGCAGCAGGGTGGCACCCTGTAGCGCTGAGCCCATGCTCAGCTGTTTCAGCGCCGCTTCGCCGATCAATGAAAAGATCGCCGAGCGCGGGCTCGGCGCTACAGCTGCGCAGATTCAGCGCGCTGGCCGTTGCGGCACCACCGAGCGACCGAATGCATCGCCCATGCGTTGCCGCGTGCCTTCCAGGTTGAATTGCATCAACTGGTTGCCGGGCTGGCGCATCAGGCGCTCGGCTTCGGGAAGCGCCGGCGAACGGGCCGGCTTCGGTGCAGGCGCCAGCTTGCGCTGCAGGCAGTCCCAGGCCGGAATCCGTTCGCCATTGACCTGTACCTCGATGCACGGCGCAGTGTCGTCCGGGGTCTTCCGTGCATCGGCCCGGGCCGGCGCCAGCGCCATCAGCAGCAACAGGGCGAGGGCAGGGCGAACGCCCGCCATCAACGGCACACTCATCGTGGATCTCCCTCGGCAAACGCCGCTCTGCAATGAAGACGCGTGGCGCGGGCAGTGTCCGCCCATCGCCGTTCGGGCACCGTCAAAAGATGACAGCACTGTCATAAAACTAATGGCGGTTTTGACGCGACGTGCACGTCCTGTTGGTAGACCCACGCGCCGCTCCATGGCCATTCCCTTCGATACGACGCGATGCCCTCGATGACTCCTGTTCCGTGCCGTGCCGTCCGCCTTCCGCTGTGCCCGCATCCACTGGCGCTGGCCCTGGCAGTGATGCCGTTGCCGCTGTTCGCGCAGGACGCAGCGCCTGCGCCCAGCGTGAACATCAATGAATACATCGTGCGCGGCAACACGGTTCTCGATCCGCGCGAGATCGAACGCGCGGTGGAACCGTACCTCGGCCCGGGCAAGACCCTGGCCGATGTTGAAAAGGCACGCGATGCGGTGCATGCGCTGTACCAGCAGGCTGGCTACCAGTCGGTCTACGTCGAGCTGCCCGAGCAGCAGGTCAGTGGCGGCGTGGTGCTGCTGAAGGTGCAGCAGACGCCGATCGGCCAGCTGCGCGTGGTCGGTACCCGCCACGAATCGCCCGAGCGCATCCGCGAGCGCGTACCCGCACTGGCGGAAGGCAAGGTGCCGGACTTCGACCAGGCACAGAAGGAACTGACCGCGCTGAATGAAGGCGGGCGCCGCCAGGTGATGCCGCTGATGCGCGAAGGCCAGGCGCCGGGAACCATGGACGTGGACCTGAAGGTCGAGGAGAAGTCGCCATGGCGTGCCAGTGCGGCGCTGAACAACGACCACAGTGCTGACACCGAGAAGCTGCGCCTGAGCGCGTCACTGGCGTACGACAACCTGTGGAGGCGCGGGCACAGTGCGAACATCGGCGTGTACCTGGCGCCGCAGGATACCAAGCAGGCCAAGGTGTTCTCGGCGTCGTACACGATGCCGTTCGAGGGCACGCCGTGGAGCCTGGAAGCTGCCGGCTACAGGTCCGACAGCCGGGTCCTGAACGCCGGCGGACAGGTCGGTACCGGCACCGGTACCAACGTGATCGGCAATGGCCATTCGATCGGCGTCAAGCTCAACTACCGGCTGGCGGGCAGCAACCTCTGGTGGCGCCAGCTCAGCCTCGGTGTGGACTTCAAGGACACCGAAGAAGATACGCAGATGGGCAAGGAAAGCCTGAAGACGCCCCTGAAGTACGCGCCGATCACCCTGGCGTTTGTTGGCGTGCGCCAGGGCGAGCAGGACCAGTTGAGCATCAACACCCAGCTGGTGGCCGGTACCCGGCGCCTGCTCGGTTATGGCAGCAATGCCACTGCATTCGGGCAGAAACGCTATTGGGCAGACCCGAGTTTCGTGGCGTTCAAGGCCGATGTGGCCAACACCCACACCTTTGGCAACGACTGGCAGTGGTATGCGCGCGGTTCGCTGCAGGTCACCGACGCGCCGCTGGTGTCGGCCGAGCAGTTCGCCGCCGGTGGCATGTACACGGTACGTGGCTACCTGTCGGCCGAGGCGATCGGCGACTACGGCGGCCTGGCCAGCCTGGAGTGGCGCACGCCGGCCTGGTCGCTGTGGAGCGGCACCGACCTGCGTGTCTACAGCTTTGCCGATGCCGCCTACCTGCGCCTGCGCCAGCCGCTGCCCGAGCAGCGTGACAAGTACAACCTGGCGTCGGTCGGACTGGGTGCGCAGCTGCGCCTGGGTGAGCACCTGCAGCTGCGCCTGGACTATGCCTGGCCCTATGCAGACGGCCCGGTGACGCGCAAGGACGACCCGCGCCTGCATTTCAACATCAGCACCAGTTACTGACCCTTTCCTTGAACATGCGTTCCCCGGAGACCCTTCGCATGGACCGTTTGCTTTCCCGAGTGTTGCTGCTGCTGGCCGCGCTGGTTGCGCTGCCCGCCGCTGCGGCCGATGCCAATTGGTGGCAGGCCGAATGGAAGTACCGCAAGCCGATCACGGTCGACGCCGGCCCGCAGGGCGCAGGCCTGGCCGGTGACCCGGGCCGCACGCCGCTGCTGCTGCGCCTGCACACCGGCAACTTCGGCTTCGATGGCACGCAGGATGCGGGCAATGACCTGCGTTTTGTTTCCGGTGATGGCCGCACGGTGCTGGCGCACCAGATCGAGCAGTTCGATCCCAAGCTGGGACTGGCCCTGGTCTGGGTGGACGTGCCTGCGGTCAGTGCTGCCGCGCCGCAGACGATCTGGATGTACTACGGCAACGAGAAGGCGCCGGCCAGCGGCAATGGCCAGCAGGTGTTCGATCCGGACTACACGCTGGTCTATCATTTCGCCGAGGCCAATGCTCCTGCGCGTGATACCACCGCCTACGGCAACAACGCCGGTGCCGTGGTGCCGCCTTCCGAAGGTTCGGTGATCGGCCGTGGCGTGCAGCTGGGCGCCGGTCCGCTGCCGTTGCCCGCCAGTGCCTCGCTGGCCCAGGAAGCGGGTGCGCCGTTGACCGTCTCGGCGTGGATCAAGCCGGGCGGCAGCGCGGCAGCGCAGGCGATCTACGCCCGTCGCGAAGGTGCTTCCGAGCTGGTCATCGGTATTGAAAACCGCGTGCCGTTCGTGCAGCTCAATGGCCAGCGCAGCACGCCGGCGCAGCCGATTCCCGAAGGGCAGTGGGCGCACGTGGCACTGACCGCCGAGAAGGGTGCACTGCAGCTGTACCTCAATGGCCGCGTGGTCGCGCAGCTCAGCGGCGAGCTGCCTGCGCTGGGCAGCGCGCCGGTGGTCGGTGCCGATGCGCCGGGTGCGGCACAGCCGTTGGCCAACTTCGAGGGCGCGCTGGACGAACTGCGCATTTCGCGGGTGGCACGCCCGGCGGCGCTGCTGCTGGCCGACGCCACCGCGCAGGGCGCCGACTCGCGCCTGATCAGCTACGGCGCCGACGAGCAGTCGGCCGGCCAGAGCCATTTTGCCTTCATCCTCAAGGCGATGCCGTTCGACGCCTGGGTGGTGGTTGCCATCCTCGGCCTGATGATGCTGCTGTCGTGGGCGATCATGATCGCCAAGGGTCGCCATTTCGGCCGCACCAGCAAGGCCAATGCGGTGTTCACCGAGAGCTTCGGCAAGCTGGCCGGTGTGCCGCTGCGCACCCTGTCCGACCTGGATCGCCAGGGCAAGGCACCGAGCGCGATGCACGAAGGTTCGTTGTGGCGCATCTACCAGGTCGCGATCGATGAAATGCAGCAGCGCCATCAGCGCGACGGCAACAGCGGCTACCTGAGCGGAGCCACCATCGACGCGATCCGGGCCTCCATGGATGCGGTGATGGTGCGCGAGCAGGAAGCGATGGCGCGGCGCATGAACTGGTTGTCGACCACCATCGAAGGCGCGCCGTACGTGGGCCTGTTCGGCACCGTGATCGGCATCATGCTGGTGTTCGTGGTGGCCGCGATGGCCGGTGCGGTGGACATCAACTCGGTGGCGCCGGGCATGGCCGCCGCGCTGCTGTGTACGGCGGCAGGCCTTGGCGTCGCGATCCCGGCGCTGTTCGGCTACAACTACCTGGGCGCACGCGCCGAAGCGATCGGCGCCGACATGGCGGTGTTCATCGACGAGTTCGCCGCACGCCTGGCTGAAGAGCAGGACGGGCGCGGCCCGGCCGCGGTCCAGGGCTGAGGGGCGCGCCATGGGCCAGAAGGCGAAGTTCGGCATCAAGAAGCGCGAGAAAGGCATCAACGTGACGCCTTTCGTCGACGTGCTGCTGGTGGTGCTGGTGATCTTCATCCTGACCAGCAATGCCTCCATTCCCGGCATCGAGGTCAACCTGCCGAAGGCCAGCAACAGCGTTGCGCTGGAGAAGCCGAAGACCAAGGCGATCACCATCGATCCCAGTGGCCAGGTGTTCCTGGACGCGTATCCGGTGACGATGGCCGAGCTGGAGGACCGCCTGCGCACCGAACGCGCGACGACGCCGGACTTCCCGGTGATCGTGCGTGGCGATGCGCAGGTGCAGTACGCCCGCGTGGTCGAGGTGCTGGACCTGCTGCGGCGGCTGGAGCTGGCCCAGGTTGGCCTGGTCACCGGCAAGGCGCAGGGCTGAGGCATGACCGCCCATCAACCCCCTCGGCCGGAGCCCGGCATGCGCGGCCGCCAGCTGCTGGTGACCGTAGCGCTGGTGTTGGCCGCGTTGCTGCTGCTCGGCATCGCGGTGTGGTGGTGGCTGCTCAAGGACACCGCCAGCACCCGCCGGCCGGTGGTGCAGCCGCCGATGCTGGCGCTGCCACCGCCGCCTCCGCCGCCACCGCCGCCGCCGGAGAAGCCGCCGGAGCCGGAGACGCCACCGGAAGAAACGATGCCCGAGCCGGAACCGCTGGATCAGCCGACGCCGGCCGAGGAACCGACGCCGACCCCGGCCGACGCCGACCCGGTGACGATGAACGCCGACGCACAGGCCGGCGGCGACAACTTTGGCATCCAGTCCGGCAGCGGGGGTGGTTCGTCCGGCGTCGGCCGTGGCGGTGCCGGCAACGCCACCTACGGCCGCTATCTCGGCTACCTGATGCAACAGGCGATCTCGCGCGACGACAAGGTCAAGCGCCTGGCGTTCCAGTTGCAGGTGAACGTGTGGCTGGCCGCAGATGGCCGCCTGGAAAAGGTCGAGCTGGTCCGTGGCAGTGGCAACGAGGAGGCCGACACGGCCGTGCTCGACGCGCTGCGACGCATCGGCAAGGTCGACCAGGCCCCACCGCCTTCGCTTGATTTCCCGGCCCGCGTGCTGATCCAGGGCCGCCGGCCCGGGGCCTGATTTCCGACTTCCGTGATTTCCCCTCTTTCAATGAGAACCGTGATGAACGACCACGTCCGCGCACGAACCGACTCCCGCCGCCCGCGGCCGGCCCGACGGGCGCTGCTGTGCTGCGCCGTGCTGCTCAGCCTGGCCGCCCCGGCCGGTGCAATGGCCGCCGAAACCACCATGGTCAAGCTGATCAAGGGCCTGATCGCCAGCGGTGCGCTCAAGCCCGAAGATGGCCAGGCATTGCTGGTGCAGGCCGAAGCCGAGGCGGCAGCCGCGCAGCGCACCGCCGCTGCCGGCAGCAGCGCGGCCGCCGGTGGCGTGGCACTGGAGGCCGGTGACGTACGCGTGCCCTACGTGCCACAGAGTGTGCGCGACGGCATCCGTGATGAGGTGCGCCAGGACGTGATGGCCCAAGCCAAGTCGGAAGGCTGGGCCGCACCCAACGAAGTGGCCGAGTGGACCAAGCGCATCAAGGTCACCGGTGACATGCGCGTGCGCAGCGAGTCGCGCTTCTATTCCGAGCGCAACAGCGACATCGTGAGCAACTGGGCGTCGATCAATTCCGGCAACGGCTTCGATACCAATACCAACACCAACCTGCAGCTGCCGCCGCTGCTGAACAGCCGCCAGGACCGCCGCAACCTGTGGCGCATCCGCGCCCGCCTCGGCATCGAAGCGACCATCGGCCAGCACACCACCGCCGGCGTGCGCCTGGCCAGCGGCAGCAGCAATGGGCCGGTGTCGACCACCGAGCAGCTGGGTGGGGGCCTGAGCAAGAAGGATGTGTGGCTGGACCAGGCCTGGTTGGCCTACAGCCCGGCCGACTGGGTGACGGTGCGCGGTGGTCGCTTCGGCAACCCGTTCTGGACCAGCGATACGCTGTTCTCCAACGACCTGAACTTCGACGGCCTTGCCGCCAACCTGAAGTACGACTTCGGTGGCAGTGACTTCGACCTGTTCGGTACCCTGGCCGTGGTGCCGCTGGAGTACACCTCCGACAGCTCGCCCAGCCAGAGCCGGGTCAAGACGCCGAACGAGAACAAGTGGCTGTCTGGCGCCCAGGTCGGCGTGAACTGGCGTTTCAACGACGACAATGCCCTGCGCGCGGCACTGGGCTACTACGACTTCAAGAACATCAGCGGCCGTCTGTCGTCGCCGTGCGCGCTGTATGCCGGTGCGGTCGGCTGTGATACCGACTGGTCGCGTCCTGCCTTCATGCAGAAGGGCAACACCCTGATGCTGATCCGCGACATCGCGCGCAACCCGCTGGATCCGGCCAATACGCCGACCCCGCAGTATGTCGGCCTGGCTTCGGCGTTCCGCCTGGCGACACTGAACCTGCGCTGGGATACGCAGCTGGCGCAGGATATCGGCATGCGCCTGGAAGGCGACTACATCCGCAACCTGGCCTACGACAAGCAGGCGATGTTCCGCCGTGCCAACAACGGCATCGTCAACAACTACGGTGCCGGTGGCACCGCCAGCATCGATACCTTCCGCAGTGGCGATACCGCATGGATGGTGCAGGCCACGTTCGGTGCCACCGACCTGAAGGAAAAGGGCCAGTGGCAGGCGCTGCTGGGCTACAAGCACATCGAGGCCGATGCATTGCCGGATGCCTACAACGACCCGAATTTCCACCTGGGCGGCACCAATGCCCGCGGCTACTACGTGGGCGGGGCCTATGCACTGGATGCGCGCAGCTGGATCAGCGGCAAGTGGATGGCTGCCAAGGAGGTATCCGGCGCACCGCTGTCGATCGATGTGTTCCAGCTGGAGTTCAATACCGGCTTCTGACCGGTGACGTGATGTGGATCACGTCGTGCGTGGCGGGGGCGCAGCGATGCGCCCGTCTAAGGAAAGGAGACCACGCGTTGTACAAAAGGAGGAGTGGATGAACCGTCGCAAGCTGTTCGAGAGTTCCGAACCGTCCGGCCAGTCGCTGGGCATCGGGCCGGCCTATGTCTCGGTGGAGGGGCTGCGCCAGCACCTGGCGGAGTTCCTGCTGTATGCCGGGCGGCCGGTGGTGATCATGCGCGGGCGCAGCGAAGTGGGCTATTTCCTGCCGGCACGCTGCTGGCGCCAGCGCGATGATGACCCACTGGCGGCGGCCGCCGCCGACCAGCTGCTGGACGCGGCCGGTTTCCAGGCTGAGGACATCCAGCAGGTGGAGCAGGAGTTCAACGCCATGCGCCAGCGCACCGTGCTGCACTCACGGCGCTGAGGCTCCGGTAGAGCCGAGCCCATGCTCGGCTCTACAGTAGATCCACGCCATGCGTGGAGGGTCAGATCCACGCCATGCGTGGAGGGTCAGATCCACGCCATGCGTGGAGGGTCAGATC
>NZ_CAMFIA010000020.1 GCF_945952405.1 uncultured Stenotrophomonas sp.
GCACTACCGGGTGCAAGGTGCATGAGGCTGCCGGCCAGCGGCCGGCACTACCGGGCGCGAGGTGCATGAGGCTGCCGGCCAGCGGCCGGCACTACCGGGCGCAAGGTGCATCCGGCACGACCCGCGAGGGCGGGTCAAAAGCGGTTGTCGCCGTCCAGCATCCGGCCCAGGCCGCCCAGCACCGAGCCTTCGCCGCGGTTCTGGCCACCGCCCTGGGGGGCCGCCATCCACATGCGGCCGGCCAGGCGCGAGAACGGCAGCGACTGCAGCCAGACCTTGCCGGGGCCGGTGAGCGTGGCCAGGAACACGCCCTCGCCGCCGAACAACATGCTCTTGATGCCGGTGACGCGGCGCACGTCCATCTCCACACTGGGGTGGTAGGCCACCACGCAGCCGGTATCGACATCCAGGCGTTCGCCCGCGGCCAGCTCGCGCTCGACCACGCAGCCACCGGCATGGATGAACACCCAGCCGTCGCCTTCGAGCTTCTGCATGATGAACCCTTCGCCGCCAAACAGGCCGGTCATGATCTTGCGCTGGAACTGCACGCCGATCTGCACGCCGCGCGCGCCGGCCAGGAAGCTGTCCTTCTGGCAGATCAGGCGACCGCCATGCTGGTCCAGCTTCATCGCCAGCACGGTGCCGGGGTAGGGCGCGGCAAAGGCGACCTTGCCCTTGCCGTGGCCGCTCTGCGTGTAGACGGTGGCGAACAGGCTCTCGCCGGTCAGCACGCGCTTGCCGGCGGCCATCACCTTGCCCATGAAGCCGCTCTGGTCGCCGGTGGCGGCGCCGAACACGGTATCCATCTGCACGGTCGCGTCCTTGAACATCAGCGCGCCGGCCTCGGCAATGGCGCTCTCGCCAGGGTCAAGCTCGATTTCCACGAACTGCATCTCATGGCCGACGATGCGGAATTCGATGTCGTCGGCGCGGCCGCTGGGGGTGGCCGGGACCGGCGGCGGCGTGCCCGGCATGCCGGTGGCCGGCGACTGCAGTTCGCTCACCTCCGCGATCGGCGTCCATCCGCTCATGCCCTGGCACCAGGCCAGGGCACGCGGGTTGGCCTGCGCATAGCGGCGCGCGGCCAGGTCATCCAGCGGGCCGACGCGCTCGGCCTGGGCGGAGGCATGGAAGTACCACTGGGTCATCGAGGCGGCTCCGCAGGCTGGAAAACCCCGAGTCTAGCGAGCGTGCCGGCTTGGCGGCGATGGGGCCATGAACGGCGGCGATTTGCGGGGGAGGTGCTGTATTGCAACAATTATCTGGTAGCGCCGTTTTACCACCCCTCCAAACACAGCCTACCGCCATGTCCCCGACCCGCACTTCCCGTGGCCGATTTCCGGTCGCGCGCCCCCTCGTTGCCGCTCTTTCCGCCCTGCTGCCGCTGGTAGCAGCCGCCCAGGAAACCCCCGCTGCCAAGGATCCGGTTGCCCTCGACACCCTGCAGGTGACCGCGCAGCGCCGCGTCGAGAACGCCAAGGACGTGCCGGTCGCGGTCACCGCGATCCAGGGCGAGAAGCTGGATGTGCTCGGCTCGGCCGGCGATGACATCCGCTTCCTGGCCGCGCGCGTGCCCAGCCTCAACATCGAGTCGTCCTACGGGCGCGCCTTCCCGCGCTTCTACATCCGCGGCCTGGGCAACACCGACTTCGACCTCAATGCCTCGCAGCCGGTCTCGCTGGTGTATGACGATGTGGTGCAGGAAAGCCCGCTGCTGAAGGGCTTCCCGCTGTTCGACCTGGCCAACGTGGAAGTGCTGCGTGGCCCGCAGGGCACCCTGTTTGGCCGCAACACCCCGGCCGGCGTGGTCAAGTTCGATTCGGCGCGCCCGTCGCAGGATGCCGACGGCTACATCCGCGTCGGCTACGGCAGCTACAACAGCTGGAACGTGCAGGGCGCCTACGGCGGCCCGCTGACCGATCGCTGGTCGGCACGCGTCTCGGCGATCTACCAGCGCCGCGATGACTGGGTCGACAACACCCGTGCCGGTGCGCCGAACAGCGGTTTTGAAGGCTATGACGAGGCCGCCGGCCGCGTGCAGTTCCTGTACGAAGGCGACGATTTCGAAGCGCTGTTCAACCTGCACAAGCGCAAGCTCAACGGCACCGCCCGCCTGTTCCGCGCCAACATCATCCAGAAGGGCAGCAACGCGCTGGTCGAGAACTTCGACCGTGACAAGGTGGCCAACGATGGTGTCAATTTCTCCGACCTGAAGACCTGGGGCGGCAGCGCGCGCCTGCAGTGGAACCTCGGTTCGGTCACCCTGCATTCGATCACCGGTTACGAGACCGCCGAGTCGCTCAACCGGGGTGATATCGACGGTGGCTACGGCGATGCCTCGCTGGGCGCCGGCAACTATGGCCCGGGCTTCATCCCGTTCTCTTCCGAATCGGCCGATGGCCTGCCGCACCACCGCCAGTGGACCCAGGAATTCCGCATCGAGTCCAACGAATGGGGCCGCTTCGACTGGCAGGCCGGCGTCTTCTACTTCGATGAAGACGTGACCATCAACAACTTCAACTACGACTCGCTCAAGCCGGGCAACCCGCAGACCGGCCACGTGGTGCAGAACCAGCGCAACAAGGCGTGGGCGGTGTTCGCTTCGGGTGACTTCGATGTCACCGACCGCTTCAAGCTGCGTGCCGGCGTGCGCTACACCCAGGACAAGAAGGACTTCAGCGCCAGCGTGCTGCAGGCCGTTCTTCCGTTCGGTACCCCGGTCAGCGGCCCGTACCTGGCCAACACCGACGTCAACGACGTCAGCTGGGATGTCAGCGGCGTGTACAAGCTGACCGACAACATCAACGCCTACGCCCGCGTCGCCAAGGGCTTCCGCGCGCCGTCGATCCAGGGCCGCCTGGCCTTCGCGCCGGGCCTGTCGCAGGCCGACTCGGAGAAGGTGATCTCGTACGAGGCCGGCATCAAGGCCGACCTGTTCGAGCGTCGCGCGCGCCTGGGCCTGAGCGTGTTCCGCTACAACGTGGATGGCCAGCAGCTGATCGCGGTGGGCGGTACCAACAACACCGCCACCCTGCTCAACGCCGACAAGACCATCGGCCAGGGCGTGGAGCTGGACCTGGAGGCCTACCTGGCCGACAACGTCCTGCTGACCTTCGGCAGCAGCTACAACGACACCGAGATCAAGGACAAGAACCTGGCGGTGGCGATCTGTGGCGGTGGCTGCACGGTCACCGATCCGATCACCATGATCGGCGGCAAGCCGTATGCGCTGGTCAACGGCAACCCGCTGCCGCAGGCGCCGAAGTGGATCCACAACATGACGCTGCGTGTCGGCTTCCCGCTGACCGATGGCAGCGAGCTGTACGCCTACACCGACTGGGCCTACCGCAGCCCGGTGAACTTCTTCATCTACGAGTCGCCGGAGTTCCGCAGCCGCAGCTCGCTGGAGGGGGGCCTGCGCCTGGGTTACAACTGGGATTACGGCCAGTACGACGTGGCGGTGTTCGGTCGCAACCTGACCAACCAGACCCGCGTGGTCGGTGCGATCGACTTCAACAACCTGACCGGTTTCCTCAACGAGCCGCGCACCTGGGGCGTGGAGTTCACCGCCAAGTTCTGATGCGCTGACCGAGGCAATGCAATGAAGAAGGGCCGGCGCAATGCCGGCCCTTCTGCGAGCTGGGGTCAGATCCCTTTCCGGGGGAAAGGGATCTGACCCCGAACCACCTACAGCGCGCTCTGCGGGCGCACCTTCAGCACGGCGTTCTCGGTGGCGCAGTCGCGGCTGGAGTGCAGCC
The DNA here is from genome assembly GCF_945952405.1 of uncultured Stenotrophomonas sp. Taxonomy (GTDB): domain Bacteria; phylum Pseudomonadota; class Gammaproteobacteria; order Xanthomonadales; family Xanthomonadaceae; genus Stenotrophomonas. Next base: position 3,759 of record NZ_CAMFIA010000020.1, read on the forward strand.
CGGCCTTGCGTGCGGCGGCGATCTCCTTGCGCGCGGCCAGCAGGTCCTTGTTGAACGCGGCGTTGTCGTGCAGGCGGGCGACGGCGGCGGCCCCCATGAAGCGGCCTTCGAGGATGTCGCTCTGCCAGTGCACGTTGCACACCAGGCGGCTCTCGCCGTAATTGCGGCCGCGGGCCTGGATGGCATCGGCGCGGTCGGGTGCGATCTCCGACAGGATCAGTGCCCAGGCCCAGCCGATCGAGGTGTGGCCGGACGGGTAGGAGCCATTCCTGCGCAGGCCTTCCTCATCCTTTGGCGAGCAGGTCGGTTCACCGTTGACCATGAACGGGCGCGGTCGCTGGTAGTGGTTCTTGGCCGCCTTGGTGGCCGCACTGGCGTCGATCCGGCTGCGCTCCAGCAGGCGATACAGCGCCGGCGTCCTGACCGCATCAACGTCGATGTCGGCGGCGCAGGAGAAATGATTGGCGCCTTCCGGGAAGCCGAGTTCGGCATCGACACCGGCTTGGGCGAAGCGCGGGCTGCCGCGCAGTGCGCGTGCCTCACGGCTGACCTGTTCGTCCAGGGCGAGGGCGGCAGAGCCGGCCACCGGCGGCGCCGGTACCAGATCGAGGCTGGCCGGAACCGCGTCCTTGTCCAGGTAGCCCACCGCCTTGGTGGTGATGTTGGCTTCGACGGCGGTCGGCTTGGCGGCGGTGGCGGCACAACCGGCCAGGGCCGCGGCAACGGCGAGGCCGAGCAGCGGGCGGGCAGGGTGGGAAATCAGCGACATGGGGCAGGCTCCGGGGGAAAAAACAACGCGCCATGATCGCAGCCCATGCAAGGCATCGCAGTGGCCATCGGTCATACAGCCAGACCCGGCATGGTCATCCGATCGGGGCAAAACCGTCATCAAATGTCGTCAATCTCCTGAATTCGGGTGCAGCGCACGGATTTTCACGCGCCTGCGCCGCGAGCATCGGCACCACGGCGAGCGCCACGGGCCGTCCAGTTCCAGCCGGGTCGGGGGGATCCGCTGACAGAGGGAGAGAAGCGATGCGCAGCACCGCAACAGGAAGTACCGTCCTGGCCCTGTTCCTCGGGCTTGCAACACCGCCGGCGCAGGCCGCCGACGTGGTCGGCGTGGCCTTCGTGCATGGCACCGGTGCGCAGACCAACGCGACCCAGGACTACTGGCAGCCGGCGATCATCGAGACCGTGCGCCAGGGCCTGCCGAACAGCAGCAACTACGTGGTCATCAACTGCGACTTCACCCAGTACATGTGGAAGCCGGAGGCCGCCGGCTGCCTGGCCAACCAGCTGACCGGCTTCATCGACAGCCGTGGCATCACCCAGCTGGTGGTGATCACCCACTCCAACGGCGGCAACGTGGTGCGCTGGATCCTGTCCAACCCGACCTACGACAGCCGCTATCCGAAGATCATCCGCACGGTGCGCAAGGTCACCGCGCTGGCGCCGTCATCGGCGGGCACGCCGCTGGCCGATGCAGTGCTCAACGGCAACACCTTCGAAACGTCGCTGGGCTGGCTGCTGGGCTACAAGAACGACGCGGTGCGCCAGCAGCAGGTGGCGAGCATGGCCACCTACAACGCGCAGAACCTGTACGGCACCGCAGGCCGCCCGGCGTTGCCCAAGCCATTCCGCGCGGTGGTCGGCAGCGATGTCGAATCGGCGGTATGGGACAGCAACAGCTACTGCGGTGGCTATGCCGCCAACGTCGGCCTGGAGTTCACCCAGAACTGGCTGTCGTCCTGCTCCGATGGATTCCTGGAGTGCAGCAGCCAGAAGGCCGCCGGCACTACCTGGTTCACCGACAAGCAGCGCACGCAGGGCGCCGAGCCGCTCAGCCACAACCAGAGCCGCCGTGAGTGCTTCGGCCTCGGCACGCTGCTGCGCAACGACCTGGCCCAGTGAGGGAGACGACCATGACAATCCATTCAACCCTTCTGGCCAGCGCCGTGCTGGCGGTGCTGTCGTTGTCGGCGGCGCAGGCCGCGCAGCCCCTGCGTGCCGCTGGCAGTGGCGACCAGGTGCCTTCATCGCTGGTTGCCGCACCGCTGCCCGCAGACGAAAGCGAGCATGCTCCGCTGGCCTTTGCCTGGGCACTGGACCCGGCGCAGCCGCTGCAGGCGGCCACGCCGTATGCTTCGGTCAGCCGCAGCTATTGGCAGCAGGTCGATGGCGCGCAGCTGCAACGCGGCCTGGACCTGCCGCTGACCGCCGCCGATGCGGTGATCCAGCTGAGCCCGGGCAACGGCGCGCGGGCACTGCCGGCCACCTCGCTGCAGGTGCGTGACCCGGCTGGGCGCAGCAGTGTCGCGCGCAGTGTCGATGCGCGCGCGCTGCAGGAGGCCGGCATGCCGGTCAGCGAGGGCAGCAGCATGCTGCGCACCGGCGCTGCCAGTGCGGTGGGCGCGTACACGCTGCAGAGCGCGCAGGCGCAGGGCCGCTATGTGGTGCAGGTGCTGGAGCCGAACAGTCCGCTGCGGTTGGAAGTGCAGGCGAACCAGGCGCAGGTGCTGGCCGGTGGCAACCTGCAGCTGCAGGCACGGCTGCTGGATGATGCTGCCAGCGCTTCGCAGCTGGCTGCACGCCGCGGCAGCCTGGGCGGTGAAGCGCTGCTGGTCGCACCGGACGGCCGCAGCTGGCCGCAGCGCCTGCTGCGCACCAGCGATGGCACGTTGCGCGCGCAGGTGCGGATCCCGGCCGATACCGGCAGCGTGCAGGGGTTGTGGGAACTGCAGGTGTTCGCCCAGGCCAACGGCGTGCTGCGCGACGGCAAGGTCGCCTTCGCGGTGGCCCGGCCGACCGCCCGCTTCAGCGGCCAGGCCGCGCCGGACCCGGCCAGCCGCCAGGTGGCACTGCCGTTGCAGGTGGCTGCCGCGGGCCGCTACGAGGCGCGCGGCACGCTGTACGCCAGCGGTCGCGATGGCCAGCTGAAGCCGGTCGCGCAGGCGCATGCGGCGGCCTGGTTCGATGGCCCGGGCACAGGCCAGCTGGTGCTGCCGTTCGACCAGGTGGCCTTGCCGGCCGGCTTCGGTGCGCCGTACGAGCTGCGCGACCTGCAGCTGCAGGACCAGAGCCGGATGGCGCCGATCGAGTCGCGCGCGCTGGCGCTGCGGTTCTGAGCCAAGGCGAGGGCGGGCCCGGCTGCCGGGCCCGCCACTCATCGAGGCGCCTTCTGTAGAGCCGAGCGTGGGCCCGACCCTACAGGACCGCAGCCGAGCGTGGCGATGCCGGTCGTCCTGACCGGCACCCTTCGGGCCGTCGCAAGCGACGTTGGCTGCGGCTCCTGCCGCAACCTTCGGCTCTACAGGAGGGGCGGCCTTAGCCGGCGTAGGCGGTCAGCCGGCCTTCCTGCTCGCATACGGTGATCGCGCCACCGAACACCGCCGACAGCGGTTCACTGCGCAGCAGCTCGGCGCGGGTGCCGTCGGCCAGTACACGACCATCGCGCAGCAGCACCACCCGCTCGATCTCGGGAATGATCTCTTCGATGTGATGGGTCACCAGCACCAGGGTGATGCCCTGCTGTGCCAGCACCCGCATGGTCGCCACCAGCTGCTCGCGGGCGACCAGGTCCAGGCCGGTGGAAGGCTCGTCCAGCAGCAGCGCCTGCGGCCGGTTGACCAGCGCGCGGGCGATCAGCACGCGGCGGGTCTCGCCGGCCGACAGCTCGGCGTACGCGCGCTCGCGCAGGGACAGGGCGCCGGTCATCGCCAGCGTCTCGCCGACGCGCGCACGCATGTCGGCGGTCACCTCGCGGAAGGCCGGCACCACGTAGCTGGCGAAGAAACCGGACAGTACCGCCTGTTCCACGGTCAGCCCGGGCATGTCGGCCAGGTTGCTGCTGAGATCGCCGGTGACGATGCCCAGCTGCGAGCGCAGCCGGTCCACCTGCCAGCGGTTCTGGCCCAGCACCTTCACCGCCACCGCGCCGTCCCCCTGGGCCAGCGGGTACAGCTCGCGGGTGATCAGCTTGATGAAGGTCGACTTGCCGCAGCCGTTGGGGCCGAGCAGGGCGGTGTGCTGGCCCTGCGCGATGCGCAGGCTGAGCCCGTGCAGCACCTTCACCTGGCCACGGACCACGGTGGCGCGGTCCAGTTCGATCAAGGGCGGCAGCCCGGCCATGGGCGGGGCGACGGTCATGGCGCTGGCGCGCGGATCAAGGCTCGACAACTCAGGTCCCCAACTGTGAACGGTGCCACGGATGGCGATGCGAAACACCGCCGCAGGGGTGCAGTTTGCAACGCAAGCGCCCATCATGTCTGCCATCCCCGCGTCGATCCGGAGCGCCGCCATGCCTGATGCCCTGATGTCCCTGTTGACGGGTGGTGTGCTCGGCCTGGGATGGTGGGCCATGCTGGGGGTGCTGCTGGTCTTCACCCAGCTCACCATTTTCTCGGTGACCCTGTACCTGCACCGCAGCCAGGCCCACCGCGGGGTCGATTTCCACCCGGCGCTGGGCCACGTGTTCCGCTTCTGGCTATGGCTGACCACCTCGATGATCACCCGTGAGTGGGTGGCCATCCATCGCAAGCACCACGCCAAGGTGGAAACCGAGGACGATCCGCACAGCCCGGTCACCCGTGGCATCGGCACGGTGTTCTGGCATGGCGTGGAGCTGTACCGCGAAGCGCGCGGCATGCGCGCGGACATCGAACAGTACGGGCGCGGCACCCCGGACGATGCGATCGAGCGCCGCCTGTACACCCCGCATGCCACGCTGGGCCCGGTGCTGCTGCTGGCGATCAACAGCGTGCTGTTCGGCCTGCCCGGCGTGGCCCTGTGGGCGATCCAGATGGCATGGATCCCGTTCTGGGCGGCCGGCGTGGTCAATGGCCTGGGCCACTGGTGGGGCTACCGCAACTACGAATCGGCCGATACCTCCACCAACCTGACGCCGTGGGGGTTCTGGATCGGCGGTGAGGAACTGCACAACAACCACCACGCTTTCCCCAGTTCGGCACGCTTCGCGATGCGGCGCTGGGAGTTCGACATCGGCTGGAGCGCGATCCGCCTGCTGCAGGCACTGCGCCTGGCCAAGGTGCTGCGGGTGGCACCGGCGATGGACGTGCGCCCGAACATTGCCGTGCCCGATGCCGAGACCCTGAAGGCGTTGCTGTCGCACCGGTTCCAGGCGATGACCGACTACCAGCGCAATGTGTTCATGCCGGCCCTGCGCGAGGAGGCGGCACACGCCGGGGCCAAGCTGCGCCGGCTGCTGCCGCGCCGGCTGCGCCGTGGCCTGGTCAACGACGGCCGCTGGCTGAAGCCGGACAGCCGCGCCCAGCTCAGCGAATGGGTGGCGCAACGCCCACGCATCCGCACCCTGGTCGAGTACCGCGGGCGGTTGGCCGCGTTGCTGGAAGCGCGCGGCCATGATGCCGCCGAGCGCCTGCACCAGTTGCAGGCCTGGTGCCGCGAAGCCGAGGAAAGCGGCATCGCCGCGTTGCAGGCCTATGCCGCGCGGCTGAAGGGTTACAGCCTGGTGGGCGCATGAGGGCAGGGGGCTGGTGCCTGCTGGCCGTGTTGCTTCCGGGCGCGGTACTGGCCCAGGTGACCGATACCGCCAGCTACCTGCAGCGGATGGACCGCGATGGCGATGGCAAGGTCAGTGAGGCCGAGTACGTGCAGTGGATGCTGTACGCCTTCGACCGCATGGACCGCAACGGTGATGGCGTGCTGAGCGCCGATGAGCTGCCCGGTGGCAAGGGCAGGGCGATCAGCCGCGAGCAGCAGCGGCAGGTGATCGTGCAGCGCTTCCACAGGCAGGATGCCAACGCCGACGGCTTCCTGGATGCCCGCGAGCTGGCCGCGCCGCCACGCTGAGCGGGCGTAGAATCGGCGCATGCCTGAACTGCCCGAAGTTGAAACCACCCGTCGCGGCCTGGCGCCGCACCTGCAGGGACGCCGCGTGCACGGCGTGATCCTGCGCCGCGCCGACCTGCGCTGGCCGATTCCGCCGGAAGTGGCCGAGCTGCTGCCGGGGCAACGCATCGAGGACATCCGCCGGCGGGCCAAGTACCTGCTGCTGGATACCGCCATCGGCAGCGCAGTGCTGCACCTGGGCATGTCTGGCAGCCTGCGCGTGCTGCCCGGTGATACCCCGCTGCGCGCCCACGATCATGTGGACATCAGCCTGGACAACGGCCGCCTGCTGCGCTTCAACGATCCACGCCGCTTCGGCAGCCTGCTCTGGCAGCCGGCCGGCGAGATCCATCCGCTGCTGCAGGGGCTGGGCCCGGAGCCGCTGGATGCGGCCTTCGACGGCGACTACCTGTTTGCGCGCAGCCGTGGCCGCAGCGCGCCGGTGAAGACCTTCCTGATGGACCAGGCGGTGGTGGTGGGGGTGGGCAACATCTACGCCGCCGAGAGCCTGTTCAAGGCCGGCATCAGCCCATTGCGCGAAGCGGGGAAAATCTCGCGCGAGCGCTACCAGCGGCTGGCCGATGCAGTGAAGGAGATCCTCGGTTATGCGATCACCCGGGGCGGCACCACCCTGCGCGATTTCATCAGCCCGGACGGCGCGCCGGGCTACTTCGAGCAGGAGCTGCTGGTCTACGGCCGCGACGGCCTGCCCTGCCCGAATTGTGGGCGTGCCTTGAAGCACGCCACCATCGGCCAGCGCGCCAGCGTCTGGTGCAGCCACTGCCAGCGCTGAGGCGGGCGGCCAGCGGCAGCTGAACGGGCAGGGGGCGTCTCCGCTGCCCGTTAACGTTTGTCTGCCTATGATGGCCGACCTTCCCACTGTGCCCGACGCGCCTGCATGCAACGACGCGACTTCATCCGCAATGCCTCCCTCGCCCTGGCTGCGTTCGGCCTGCCGTCCCTGCCCGCCTGCGCGGCCAGCAAGAGCGGCCAGATGGGCCTGCGCCGCCTCGGCCAGCCGCAGCCGTTCGACTTCGCCACGTTGAAGGGCCAGGCGCGCGCGCTGGCACAGGCGCCCTACAAGAGCCACAAGCGGGTACTGCCGGGCCGCCTGGAAGGACTGGACTGGGACCAGTACCAGTCGATCGGCTACCGCCAGGACCACGCGTTGTGGGCGGACCAGCCGGGCAGGTTCCAGGCCAAGTTCTTCCATCTGGGCCTGTACTTCCATTCGCCGGTGCGCATGTTCGACGTGGTCGATGGCAAGGCGCAGGAACTGGCCTATGACGGTGCCGCGTTCAACTACGGCAAGAGCGGCATCAAGGACGGCGAGCTGCCGGCCGATCTGGGCTTTGCCGGGTTCCGCCTGAACACCCGCAAGGACACCGATCGCGACTTCGCCGCGTTCCTCGGCGCCAGCTACTTCCGCGCGGTCGGCAAGGAAGGCCAGTACGGCCAGTCCGCGCGTGGCCTGGCGATCGACACCGGCATGGGCAAGCCGGAGGAATTCCCGGACTTCATCGCCTACTACCTGGAACAGCCGTCGGCCGATTCGGAGACGATCGTGGTCTATGGCCTGCTGGATTCGCCCAGCGTGGCCGGCGCCTACCGCTTCGCCATCACCAACGGCGATGTGCTGCTGATGGACATCGACAGTGCGCTGTACCCGCGCAAGGCGATCGAGCGGCTGGGCATCGCGCCGTGCACCAGCATGTACCAGGTGGGCGAGAACGACCGCCGCATGGGCTGGGACTGGCGGCCGGAGATCCACGACACCGATGGCCTGTCGCTGTGGACCGGTGCCGGCGAGTGGATCTGGCGGCCGCTGCTGAACCCGCGCAACCTGCGCTTCAACATGTTCGTGGACCGCAACCCGCGGGGCTTCGGCCTGCTGCAGCGCGACCGCAACTTCGACCACTACCAGGATGATGGCGTGTTCTACGAGAAGCGCCCGTGCCTGTGGGTGGAGCCGAAGGGCGAATGGGGCGAAGGCTCGGTGCAGCTGGTGGAGATTCCCACCGTGGACGAGACCTTCGACAACATCGTGGCGTTCTGGAACCCGAAGGAAAAGCCGCAGCCGGGCCAGGAGCTGCTGGTCGGCTACCGCCTGTACTGGGGCGCCGAACCGCCGGCACGGCCGCCGCTGGCGCACTGCGTGGCCAGCCGCACCGGCCTGGGCGGCGTGGTCGGCAAGAAGCGCGAGTACTTCAGCTGGCGCTTCGCGGTGGACTTCGAAGGTGGCGAGCTGGCCAAGTTGATCGACAAGGCCGAGGTCGAGGCAGTGGTGGAAGCCAGCCGCGGCCGGGTCGAGATCGTGTCGGCGCGCCCGCTGCGCGAGATCAATGGCTACCGCGCGATGTTCGACCTGGTGCCGCCGGAAGGCAGTACCGAGCAGATCGACATCCGCCTGTTCCTGCGCAGTGGTGGCAAGACCCTCACCGAGACCTGGCTGTACCAGTACACGCCGCCGCCGGCCGGCGCGCCGGAGCGCACGCTGTACTGACAGGGGCATGGGGTCGGATCCGTTTTCGTGGAAGAACGGATCTGACCCGCACGCAACCGGCAGTAGATCCACGCCATGCGTGGATGCTCTTCGAGGGAGATTCATCCACGCATGGCGTGGATCTACTGGGAAAGCCTCCCTTACAGTGGCAGCGGTGCCTGCATCGGCTCGATGCGGCCTTCACCGCGGGTGATCTTCTTGAACTCCGCGCGGCTGACCGAGACGTAGCGGTCGTTGCCTCCGATCTCGACCTGCGGGCCGTCCTGTACCGCGTGGCCATGCTCGTCCACGCGCACCGTCATGGTCGCCTTCTTGCCGCTGTGGCAGATGGTCTTGATCTCCTGCATCTCGTCGGCCCAGGCCAGCAGGTACTGGCTGCCTTCGAACAGCTCGCCGCGGAAATCGGTGCGCAGGCCGTAGCACAGCACCGGAATGCGCAGCTGGTCGACCACTTCGCTGAGCTGCCAGACCTGGGCACGGCTCAGGAACTGGGCTTCGTCCACCAGCACGCAGCCCATTGGCCCGTTCGTTGCCAGGTCGTGCTCGACCCAGCGCTGCAGGTCGGTATCGCGATCGAACGCCATGCCGTCGGCGCGCAGGCCGATGCGGGACGCGACCGTGCCGGCGCCGGCACGGTCGTCCAGGCGCGGCGTCAGGATCGCCACCCGCATGCCGCGTTCGCGGTAGTTGTGCGCGCTCTGCAGCAGGGTGGTGGTCTTGCCGGCGTTCATCGCCGAGTAGTAGAAGTAGAGCTTGGCCATCGGCCAATTCTAGTCGCCCACCGCCTTGCCGTCGCGGACCGTGCCCGGCGCGCCGACCTCGACGCTGGGCGTCAGCGCCGGCCGCCAGTAGTTGTCCTGCAGGCACCAGTAGTCGGCGGCCTTCCAGTAGTCGTTGTCGTAGGCGATGCTGCCCGGGGTGACGATGCCCTGCTCGTTGCCGCGGCGCTGCACGACCACCAGGCCGGAGCTTACGTAGCCGACGCGGCTGCCGGTGATCTGCTGGCGCCCCTCGCCGAGGGCCCGCTCCATGCGGGGCTTGGCCACGCGGTCGCCATAATCGGCGTACACCTGCTGGCCGCGCTCGATCGCCTGCGCCTGCTGCTGCGGGTCCAGGCGTGCCCAGTAATGCTCCCGCAGCACCAGGAAGTCGTGGTACATGCGCTCGGCGGCCAGGTCCATCCAGATGTAGGCCATCACCGGGTCGGCCGGGGTCCCCGCGCCGTCCTGGTACAACCGCGCCACCATGGCCTGGGAGAACTTGTCGGCGTAGCGCGCCGAACGCTTGTAGTAGTCCAGCGCCTTGGCCGGCTTCCCGTCCCGTTCGGCGCGCTGGGCCATGCTGCGCCAGAACAGGTCGGGGTGGGCATCGAAGAAGCCCCCGGTCAGCACGGTGGGCGGGATCCGGCGCGGCGCCTCCACCGGGCAGTTCGCCGCTGCGACGGCCGTGGCCATCGACAGGCCCAACAGCAGGCAGTGTGGCGCGTATTTCGCTTTCATGTGATCGCCCTCCTGGCAATGACGATGGAAAAACGAAGGTCAGGGCTGCGGATCCTCGACGGGACCGAGCGGGCCGACCTCGACACGGCGGCCGCGGTGTTCCTGCTGCCAGATCTGGTCCTGCATGCACCAGTACGCCGCGGGATTCCAGTAGGCATCGCGGTAATAGTCGTCGCCACGGGTCGGCCAGCCTGCTTCCGGGCCATCGGACAGTTCCACGTGCAGCATCGAGCTGACCCAGCCGGTTCGGCTTCCGGTCATGCGGCTGCGTTCGACCCGCATGGCGGCTTCCATGCGCGGTTTGGCCGTTGCATCGCCATAGGTCGCGTACAGCGCCGGGCCTTCGGCCAGCACCCGTTGCTGCTGCGTGGCGTCCAGGCGGTTCCAGTAGCGTTCGCGTTCCAGCAGCAGGTCGCGGTAGCCGCGCTCGGCGGCCAGGTCCATCCAGATGTAGGCCAGCACCGGATCGGCGCCGGTACCGACGCCCTCCTGGTACATGCGCGCGACCAGTGACTGCGACACCTTGTCGGCATGGGCGGCCGCGCGCTTGAAGCGCAGCAGCGCGTGATCGGGCCGGCCCTGGCGCCAGGACTGCAGGCCCAGTTCGCGCCAGTGCAGGTCCGGATGGGCCTGCAGGAAGCCCTGGGTCATCAGGGCCGGGCGCAGCGCAGCGCCGCGATCGGGCGCGCAGCCGGCGCCGTAGGCGGCCGGTGCGGCCAGCAGCAACAGCAGGGGGCCCAGCAGGGCGGGAGAGACGGTCGGGCGCATCCACCAGGCTCCTATGCTCCGGTGGCGAATCAATAGCTTAGGAACGGTGGGCGCGCAAGTCAGGTCCGTCACCCGTGGCCCCGCTACAATCCCCATCCCATGCACGGTCTCAATCCCCCCCAAGCTGCCGCCGTCCTGCACATCGAAGGTCCGCTGCTGGTGCTCGCCGGCGCGGGCAGTGGCAAGACGCGCGTGATCGTGGAGAAGATCGCCCACCTGATCGGCAGTGGCCGCTATCCGGCACGCCGCATCGCCGCGATCACCTTCACCAACAAGTCGGCCAAGGAAATGCGTGAGCGCGTGGCCAAGCGCCTGCGCGAGCAGGATGCCGACGAGGTGACGATCTGCACCTTCCATGCGCTGGGCCTGAAGTTCCTGCAGATCGAGCATGCCGCCGTGGGCCTGAAGCGTGGCTTCTCGATCTTCGATGCCGACGATGCCGCCGCGCAGATCAAGGACCTGATGTACGGGGCCAAGCCCGATGACATCGAGGACATGAAGAACCTGGTGTCGCGCGCGAAGAACGCCGGCCTGTCGCCCGAGCAGGCGATGGCCGCCGCGCGCAGCAACCGCGAGAAGGAAGCGGCCAGTGTCTACGAGCGCTACCAGCTGCGTCTGACCGCGTTCAACGCGGTCGACTTCGACGACCTGATCCGCCTGCCGGTGCAGATCCTGGAAGAGAACCCGGAGATCGCGCTGGCCTGGCGCGAGCGCATCGGCTACCTGCTGGTGGACGAATGCCAGGACACCAACGACGCGCAGTATCGCCTGCTCAAGCAGCTGGCCGGCGAGAAGGGCAACTTCACCTGCGTGGGCGACGATGACCAGTCGATCTACGCCTGGCGCGGCGCCAACCCGGAAAACCTGCAGCAGATGGGGCGCGATTACCCCAAGCTGGAGATCATCAAGCTGGAGCAGAACTACCGTTGCTCCAACCGCGTGCTGCGCGCGGCCAACGCGCTGATCGCCAACAACCCGCACGAGCACCTGAAGAAGCTGTGGAGCGACCAGGCCGACGGCGAGCGCATCCGCGTGTGGGAATGCCGCAACAGCGAGCATGAAGCGGAAAAGGTCGCGGCCGAGATCGCCTTCGTGGCGCAGTCGCGCAACGTGCCGTGGAGTGATTTCTGCATCCTGTTCCGCGGCAATTTCCAGTCGCGTCCGCTGGAAAAGGCGATGCAGCTGTTGCGCATCCCGTACCACCTGACCGGCGGCACCATGTTCCTGGAACGCCAGGAAGTGAAGGACACGCTGGCCTGGCTGCGCCTGCTGGTGAACCCGGACGACGACACCGCGTTCATGCGTGCGGTGCAGTCGCCCAAGCGTGATGTCGGTGCCGGCACCCTGGCCAAGCTGGCCGAACTGGCGCAGGAAAAGGACATGCCGATGGCGCAGGCCGCCGAGGCGATCGGCGCCCTGCAGCAGCTGCCGCCCCGCGCCGCCAACAGCCTGGCGCGTTTCACCGACATCCTGCGCGACCTGCGTGCGCAGACCCGGCAGGTCACCTCCGGTGACATGATCCGCAAGGTCGCCAAGGAATCCGGCCTGCTCAGCGAACTACGCCAGCAGGCCAAGGAAGAGGCCAGTTACCAGCGCCGCGCCAACAACATCGAAGAACTGGCGCAGTGGTTCGAGGGGGGGCCGCGCGGTGCCACTGCGGCCGATCTGGCCGGCCAGCTGGCGCTGCTGTCACGCAGCGACAAGGACGAGGGCGGCAACCAGGTGCGCATGATGACCATGCATGCCTCCAAGGGCCTGGAATTCCCGTACGTGTTCATCGTCGGCTGCGAGGATGGCGTGCTGCCGCACCAGGTCAGCCTCGACGAGGGGAACCTGCAGGAAGAACGGCGCCTGCTGTACGTGGGCATCACCCGCGCCAAGATCCAGCTGTGGATGAGCTACAGCAAGCTGACCCGCAAGTTCGGTGAGCACGTGCGGCTGAAACCGAGCCGGTTCTTCGAGGAGATTCCGGCCGAGGAGATCCAGCGCGATGGCGCCGATCCGGTGGCCGATGCGGCACGCAAGAAGGAGCGGGCGTCGGCGGGTCTGGCGGCGATCGAGGCATTGTTCGATTGACCGGGGTAGCCTGATCGGGGTCAGAGCCCTTCGCTTCGCGAAGGGATCCGACCCCAGCGCACGGCTGCACAATCGCATTTTCCATTGGAGATCCGCCGGTGCAACCGATCGAGAGTGAACGCCTGCGCCTGCGCGCGATCGACCCCGACCGCGATGCGGCGCAGATGCTGGCGCTGTTGAATGATCCGGGCTTCGTGCGCTTCATCGGCGATCGTGGCGTGCGTACGGAGCAGGAAGCGCGCGACTACGCCGCGGTGCGGGTGCTGCCGGCCTATGCACTGCAGGGTTACGGGATGTACGCCATCGAGCGGCGCGCCGACGGCGCCTGGCTGGGCAATGCCGGGCTGGTACGGCGCGATGGCCTGCCGGGGCCGGATATCGGCTATGCGGTACTGTCGCAATTCGCCGGGCAGGGCTATGCCGGCGAGGCGGCACGGGCGGTGTTCGTGCATGCACGAGGCGCGCTGGGCCTGCAGGATCTGTACGGCATCACCGACCTGGACAACGTAGTGTCCGGAAAGATCCTGCTCGGCCTGGGCATGCAGGCACGCGGGGTGATCCAGCTGCCGGGTGTGGACAGCCCGAGCCGGCTGTATGCCACCCCGGGTGCGGCCCCGGTGGGATAGTGCCGGCCGGGAAGCCGGTGTGCCGACCAACGGTCGGCACCGACCAGGGCAGTCGGCACCCACCAGGGGCAGTCAGCCGCGTAGTTCGGCCAGCTGCGCCTGCAGTTCGGCCACGGCGGCTTCCAGCTGGGCCACGCGCTCGGCCAGGCCCGGATCGGCAGCCTCGCTGCCAGCGCCGCTGCTGGCGTACTTTGCTGCCAGCGCCGCGCCGTCCACCTCCCCGCACAGCAGGTGCATGTAGCGGTCTTCGCGCTGGCCGCTGGCGCGTGGCAGCACCACCAGCAACGCGCGCTGCTGCAGGCGCTCGATGGCGTGGCGGGCCTCATCGGCGTCGGCGAAGCGGTGCAGGCGCTCGCTGCGCGTGATCAGTTCCCCCAGGGTCTGCGGCCCGCGCAGCAGCAGCAGCGCCAGCAGCACGGTCTGCTGCCGGGTCAGGTCGAGCGCGGCCTGCAGGCGGTGCTCGTAGCGGTCGGCGCGCGAGGAGAAGTGCTGGCGGGCCAGGCCCAGCGCTTCCAGCTGGCGCAGGGCGTGCTGCACGCTGCCGGCATCGACATTCATCACCGGCTCGCGGGCGGTCTTCTGGTTGGCCGCCGACTGCGCGGCATTGACCGTCAGCGGGTAGGTGTCCGGGGTGGTCGCCTCCTTCTCCACCAGGCAGCCCAGCAGGCGGGCCTGCACGGCGTCGAGCAGGGGGACGTCGGGGGTCTGGCTGGAATCGGTCATGGCGGCCTCCGGAAGGGCAACGGGTCAACCGCCAAGCATAGCCGTCCCGGCGCCGCCTTTGCCGGTAAAATGCGCCGGTATATCTGATTGCCGGTGAATCCATGCGTCGTCCTGTTTCCCTGTCCCTGACCCTGCTCGCCACCGCGGCGCTGGGCCTGTCCGCCTGCAAGCGCGTGGATGCGCCTGCCGCAGAATCCGCTGCCCCGGAAGCGCCGGCCGTCGCCGCCAAGGCCGATGGCGCGCTTGATGCGACCGCCAACGACAACCTCAATGCGGTGCTGTGGATGCAGCGCGCGCAGGAGTACAAGGCGATCACCGAGCAGACCTACCGTGCCGCCGCCGACCGCCTTGACGCCGCCCTGAAGGAAGCGCACTGGGACGCGCTGGTGCCGGAAGAACGCGGCAACGAGGCCAAGGGCCTGAAGCCGGCCGTGGTGCTGGACGTGGACGAGACCGTGCTGGACAACTCGCCCTACCAGGCGCGCCTGGTCCGCGACGGCAAGGAATACGATGAGATGACCTGGGACCAGTGGGTGGCCGAAAAGAAGGCCAAGGCCATTCCGGGCGTGGTCGATTTCGCCAAGGCCGCCAACGCCAAGGGCGTGACCCTGCTGTACATCTCCAACCGCGCCGTGCACCTGAAGGAGGCGACCCTGGCCAACCTGCGCGAGCAGGGCCTGCCGGTGGCCGACGACAGCGTATTCCTGGGCCTGGGCACCGTGGTCGAAGGCTGCGAGCAGGCCGGCAGCGAGAAGAACTGCCGCCGCCGCCTGGCCGGGCAGAAGTACCGCGTGCTGATGCAGTTCGGCGACCAGCTGGGCGACTTCGTGGAAGTGACCGCCAACACCAACGAAGGCCGTGACGCGCTGCAGCAGCAGTACCACGACTGGTTCGGCGAGCGCTGGTGGATGCTGCCGAACCCGACCTACGGCGGTTTCGAGCCGGCCCAGTTCAACAACGACTACTCCCAGTCGCGCCAGGCCCGTCATGACGCCAAGCGCGCAGCCCTGGACTACGCACCGTGAGCCGCGCGCCGCTGCCGCTGCGCGATGACGAGCGCCTGATCTTCGCGCTGGACGTGCCCGACCGCACGCAGGCGCTGGAGTGGGTCGACCGCTTGGGCGACAGCGTGGCGTTCTACAAGATCGGCATGGAACTGCTTGCCTCGGGCGAGTACTTCCAGGTGCTGGATGAGCTGGCCCGCCGCGACAAGCGCGTGTTCGTCGACCTCAAGTTCTTCGACATCCCGGCCACCGCCGCGGCGGTGATCAAGCGCCTGTCGCAGTGGCCGGTCAGCTACGCCACCATCCATGGCTGGCATCCGGCGATGATGGAGGCCTGTGCGGCGGCCAACAGCGGCGACATGCGCCTGCTGGCGGTGACCGTGCTGACCTCGATGGGCCGCCCCGACCTGGCGCAGATGGGCATCGACCGTGAACCGGTCGACGTGGTGGTCGAGCGCGCGCTGGCGGCACAGGCCGCCGGCATCGACGGCGTGATCGCCTCGGGCCAGGAAGCCGGCCCGATCCGTGCCGCCACCGGTGCCGGGTTCTCGATCGTCTGCCCGGGCATCCGCCCCGGTGGTCCGGTCGGCGACGACCAGAAGCGCACGGTGGGCGTGGCCCAGGCCTTTGCCGATGGTGCCGACGCCATCGTGGTCGGTCGCCCGATCCGCCTGGCTGCTGATCCGCAGGCTGCCGCACGGGCGATCCAGCAGGAAATCGTGTCGGCTCTGGCTGCCCGCTGAGCCCGCCGTCGACGCCGGTCACGCCGGCACCATGAACGCCATCCCGGCTCATGTGGGATGGCGTTCGCATGTGTGGCGGCCCTGCTGACGCAAGCAGCCCGTGTCACGGGAACTGTGCGCAGGTTCGCGCCTGCACACGCCTTCGTCGCTTCCCAATCGATGTGCCGGCACCGTTCGCGGCCTTGCCGGTTCCAACCATCGATAGAGGAGTACACGAACATGCATTCAAGCACCTCGTTGTCAGCCGGCCTGTTGATGGCCGCGCTCGCCGCCCCGGCCCTCGCCGTGCCGCCCCCGGATCACGCGCCGCGCATCATTGGTGGCGAGGACGCAGAGCCGGGGCAGTACCCGTTCATGGTCAGCCTGCAGGCGCTCGGCCTCGGCGATTCCGACCATGAACGCCACTTCTGTGGCGGTACGCTGATCTCACCGTCGTGGGTGTTGACTGCGGCCCACTGCGTGCAGGGCGAGCAACCCTCCGGCCTGGGCGTTCTCGGCGGAGTCACCGCGCTTTCCACCGAGCCGACGGCGCGACCTTCGAACGTCAGGTCGATCCACGTGCACCCGGCATTCAACAGCGGCGACTCGCTGGAGCATGACGTCGCACTGATCCAGCTCAGCACTCCCCTGGAGGGCGTGCAGCCGGTGCAGCTGCGGCTGCGCCCCGATGCCAGCTATCTCACCCCGGGCCGCGCGTTCACCGTGATCGGCTGGGGCGATACCGAGATCGGCGAAGGTCGGGTCTACCCGACCCGGCTGCAGACCGTGCAGGTGCCGTGGGTGGCCTTCAGCGAATGCCAGCAGGCCTACGGCGATGCCCTGCCGCGCGGCAAGGTGATCTGCGCGGGTCGCGAGGGCGTGGACAGCTGCCAGGGCGATTCCGGGGGGCCGTTGCTGCTGCGCCTGCGCGAAGGCTGGACCCAGTTCGGGGTGGTCAGCTGGGGTGAGGGCTGTGCGCTGGCCGGCTATCCGGGGGTTTATGCCCGAATCGCCGAAAAACATGCCGTAGATTTCATTGAGGCGGTCTGGCAGGGCGATTTATTCAATAAAATCAACTAGATAAATCGCATTACGTGAAGTGTTGCCTTAACTTGAATGGCAGCGTAGGATCGCCGCCATCCGGTCCTCGGACCGGACATGTGCCACAACACTGTCCTCCGGCCTCGTGCCGGCTTGAAGAGCCTGTGATCCCCGTGATCCCGGCTCTTTTTTTATGCCGGGGGTCAGATCCCTTCTGCCTGCGGCAGAAGGGATCTGACCCCATTGGTTGGAAACCGTGACCGCGCGGCTTGCCGCTGTCACGTCGCAGGCCGCAAGATGCGGACCGGTCCGGGGAGTCCGAGTGAATGAGCGTGGCAGTGCGAGGAAGGTCTGCGCGTGGATGGGGGCTGGCGGCGATGCTGCTGCTGGCGGTGGCGGCGTGCCGCGAAGCGGCCAACGATCCGGCCCGGCCGGCGGCCGAACCGGTCGCGGCGGTGCAGGCGATGGCCCTGCGCCTGGCCGAAGATGATCTGGTCGGTTACGCCAAGCTGTCGGTACCGCCGGGCCAGTACCAGCGCCTGCAGCAGGCCTGGGCCGAGGGCCACAGCCAGTGGCCACTGACCGAGCTGCCGCTGGGCGACCAGCTGCTGCCGATGCTGGCCGCATTGCGCAAACCCAACGCCGGCGCCGAGCTGCAGCGCAGCTTCGACCGCCAGCTGGCCGGCCAGGCCAGTGCGGTGCGCCAGGCCGCACAGTCGATGGGCAACTTCGGCGTGCAGTACCTGCGCCACCAGAAGGGCTACACCCCGGGCCAGCAGGCCCACTACATCGCGCTGGTCGAAACCCTTGCCGGCTGGGCGCAGGGCGCCCCGATCAGTGACCGTGCCCGTGCACGCAGCACCATCGCCGCGCTGGTCGGCGCGGCCGCCAAGGTCGGCTTCGACGATGAGGCCGGCCTGCAGGCCGCCGGCATGGAAGGCAGCCTGCAGCAGCTGGCACCGTTCATCCACACCCTCAAGGCGGTGCTGGGCAGCTACGGGCTGGGCGTGGACGACGCGCTGCGCAGCGTGCGCGGCGAGCTGCTCTCGGTGGAGGGCGACAACGCCCTGGTTCGCCTGCACTACGACCTCGCCGGCCGCGAGATGAGCCTGCAGCTGCCGCTGAGCCGGCGCGAGGGCCACTGGTACCTGACCCGTACCCTGGCCGATACCGATGCCCTGCTGCGCAAGGCCGACGCGGCCCGTGCCGCCGCCGCACCCGCACCGCCCGAAGCCCCTGCCGAGGGTGGGGAAGCGGCAACGCCACCGCCTAAGCCATAATGGCGCCGATGTCGAAACAGAACCCGCTGCCGTTCCCCGGCGAAGAATCCCAGTCGACGCCCGCCGATACGGTGCCGGCGTCCCCCTCGACCGGTACCGGCCCCAACCCGGTACCGCCGCCCGCGCACGCGCGCCCGGCCGGTCGCCGCCCGCTGTGGGCGCGGCTGCTGGGTCGCCTGGTCGAGCCGTGGCTGTCGCTGAAGATCGAACCGGAAGACCCGGGCCAGTACAACGATGGCCGCCCGGTCATGTACGTGCTGGAGGACTACGGCCTGTCCAACGCGCTGATCCTGGACAAGGCCTGCCGCCAGGCCGGCCTGCCGTCGCCGCTGGTGCCGCTGGCCGGTGACCCGACCGGACGCAAGCGCGCCTACCTGGCGCTGTCACGGCGCAGCTCGAGCAACTCGCTGATTCCCGAGCAGCGGGGCGCCAAGACCCATTCCGACTCGCTGGCCAAGGTGCTG
Organism: uncultured Stenotrophomonas sp.; assembly: GCF_945952405.1. Lineage (GTDB taxonomy): Bacteria > Pseudomonadota > Gammaproteobacteria > Xanthomonadales > Xanthomonadaceae > Stenotrophomonas. The sequence goes on from NZ_CAMFIA010000020.1 coordinate 22,333, forward strand.
CAGGCGCATCGCGTGCGCGATGACCTGGACGTGCACCTGGTACCGGTGTCGATCTTCGTCGGCCGCGCGCCGGACAAGCAGAGCGGCTGGTTCGCGGTGCTGTTCTCGGAAAACTGGGCACTGGTCGGCCGCTTCCGCCGCCTGCTGGCGGTGCTGCTGAACGGCCGCAGCACCATCGTCCGCTTCGCCCCGCCGATCTCGCTGCGCAGCACCGTGGATGAAGGCCTGGAGCCGGAGCGCACGGTGCGCAAGCTGCAGCGCGTGCTGCGTACCCATTTCCGCCGTATCCGTGAATCGGTGATCGGTCCCGACCTGTCGACCCGGCGCCTGCTGGTGGACCAGGTGCTGGCGGCCGAACCGGTGCGCGAGGCGATCGCTGCACAGGCAAAGCGCGACAACTCGAAGCCGGCCGATGCCTGGAAGAAGGCGCACGCCTACGCCTGGGAAATCGCCGCGGACTACTCCAGCCCGGTGGTGCGTTCGGCCAGCTTCATGCTGAGCCACGTGTGGAACCGCATCTATGCGGGCGTGCTGGTGCACCACCTGGACAAGTTCAAGGCGGCCGCGCCGGGCCACGAAGTGGTCTACGTGCCCAGCCACCGCAGCCACATGGACTACCTGCTGCTGTCCTACCTGCTGTACGACCGTGGCATCGTGCCGCCGCATATCGTGGCCGGCATCAACCTGAACCTGCCGGTGGTCGGTACCCTGCTGCGCAAGGGCGGCGCGTTCTTCATCCGGCGCTCGATCCGTGGCAACGCGCTGTACTCGGCGGTGCTCAGCGAGTACGTGGCGCAGCTGGTGGCCGGTGGCTACTCGCTGGAGTACTTCGTCGAAGGGGGCCGCTCGCGTACCGGCCGCCTGCTGCAGCCCAAGGGCGGCATGATCTCGATGACGCTGCGCGCGTTCCTGCGCCAGCCGCGCAAGCCGGTACTGTTCCAGCCCATCTACATCGGCTACGAGAAGCTGATGGAAGGCGGCAGCTACCTGGACGAACTGTCCGGCCGGCCGAAGGAAAAGGAATCGATCTGGCAGCTGCTGTGGGGCATTCCCAAGGTGCTCAAGCAGAACTACGGCCAGGTGGTGGTGAACTTCGGCGAGCCGATCGCGCTGAACGACGTGCTGGCCGAGAAGGCCCCGGAGTGGAAGGGCGAGGCGGTTTCCGAGGACGAGAAGCCGGCATGGCTGTCGACCACGGTGGATACGCTGGCCGAACGCATCCAGGTGCGCATCAACGGTGCAGCCGACGTCAACCCGATCAACCTGCTGGCACTGGCCCTGCTGTCCACGCCGAAGCATGCGATGGGCGAGGCCGACCTGATCGCGCAGATCGAGCTGTGCAAGACGCTGCTGGTCGAAATGCCGTATTCGGACCGGGTGACGGTGACCCCGCACTCGCCGGAGCGGATCATCGCCCACGCCGAGGAAATCAACGTCCTCACCCGCGTCAAGCATCCGCTGGGTGATGTGCTCAGTGTCAGCGGCGACACCGCGGTGCTGCTGAGCTACTTCCGCAACAACGTGCTGCACCTGTTCACGGCGTCGTCGTGGGTGGCCTGCTGCTTCCAGAACAACCGCCGTATGAGCCGCACCGGCCTGGTGCAGCTGGGCCGCACGGTGTACCCGTTCCTGCAGGCCGAGCTGTTCCTGCCGTGGAGCGAGGACGAGTTCGCCCAGCGTATCGACCAGACCATCGACGTGTTCGTGCGCGAGGGCCTGCTGCAGAACGTCAACGATGACGATGGCGGCATCCTGGCGCGCAACACCGGGCAGACCGACGAGGTGTTCCGCCTGCGCGCGATCGGCCACTCGCTGCAGCAGGCGTTCGAGCGCTACTACATCGCGATCTCGGTACTGGTGAAGAACGGCCCCGGCACGCTCGGTGCGGCCGAGCTGGAAAGCCTGTGCCAGCAGGCCGCGCAGCGCCTGAGCCTGCTCTACGCCCCGGCCGCGCCGGAGTTCTTCGACCGCACTCTGTTCCGTGGCTTCATCCAGAAGCTGCGCGAACTGCGCCTGGTATGGCCGGACGAGAACAGCAAGCTGCTGTTCGACGAGCGCCTGGACGCGTGGGCCAAGGATGCCAAGTTCATCCTTGGGCGCGAACTGCGCCACACCATCGAGCGGGTCAGCCCGGAAGCGGCACGCCCGGACGAGCCGGCACCGCAGGATTGAAGCAGCGCCGGGCCCTGCCCGGCGGGTGCACGCCTTGTGGATGGGTGCGGACCTTGGTCCGCACACCTTCCCCCCGTGCCAACCCAGGTTGGCAGCCTTGTGGATGCGCCACCGATGGGCTACGGGTTATGCCGGCTCGTCGGGAATCTGCAGGCTTTCCAGCTTGGCGATGCAGTCCTTCAGCTGCAGCTTGCGCCGCTTCAGGCGCTTGGATTCCAGTTCATCCTCGCCGTTGGCCGCCATGCGGGTGATCTGTTCATCCAGCAGGCGGTGCTCGGCGCGCAGGGCGACGAGGTGCTCGACGATCTCGGCGGGGCTGTAGGTGTCCACAGCCTCCGAGCATACACAGCGACGGTGACTGCCGGGAGAGGGAACCTGCGATCGCCGGCCGGGGCCGCTCCGAGCCGGTAGAATGGAGGCCATGAGTGCCGTGATCTCCCTTCCCGATCCCTTGCCGCGCGCCGCCCGCGATCCACGCGTGGCCGAGCGCGAGCAGCACAAGCTGGCCAAGCGCCTGCGCCGCCAGGTCGGCGAGGCGATTGCCGACTTCGGCATGATCGAGGCGGGCGACAAGGTCATGGTCTGCCTGTCCGGCGGCAAGGACAGCTACACCCTGCTGGACGTGCTGCTGCAGCTGCAGAAGAAGGCACCGGTGCCGTTCGAGCTGGTGGCGGTGAACCTGGACCAGAAGCAGCCGGACTTCCCCGAGCACGTGCTGCCGGAGTACCTGGCCGGGCTGGGCGTGCCGTACCACATCATCGAGCAGGACACCTATTCGGTGGTCAGCCGGGTCATTCCGGAAGGCAAGACCATGTGTTCGCTGTGCTCGCGGCTGCGTCGTGGCGCGCTGTACAACTACGCCGAAACCCACGGCTTCACCAAGATCGCGCTGGGCCACCACCGCGACGACATGGTGGCCACGTTTTTCATGAACCTGTTCCACCACGCCAAGCTGTCGGGCATGCCGCCGAAGCTGCGCAGCGATGACGGCAAGCACGTGGTGATCCGGCCGCTGGCCTACGTGCGCGAGAGCGACATCGTCGACTACGCGCAGGCACGCCAGTTCCCGATCATCCCCTGCAACCTGTGCGGCAGCCAGGAGAACCTGCAGCGCCGCCAGGTCGGCCTGATGCTGAAGCAGTGGGAGAAGGACCACCCGGGCCGCATCGAGCAGATCGCGCGTGCCATGGGCCAGGTCAAGCCTTCGCAGCTGGCCGACACCACCTTGTTCGACTTCATGGCGCTGGGCCGTCGCGACGACGCGCCGCTGCCCGACGCCCATGCCTGGCTGGCCGGTTCCCCGGCCGACGCCGATGCAGATCCCGAGACGCCTGCCGCCTGAGGCCGGTCGCCCTTCCTCTTTGCCATCCGGAATTCCATGTTCTTTCGCAACCTGACGTTCTTCCGTTTCCCGACCACCACCGATTTTTCCGAAGTCGATACCCTGCTGCCGCACGCCCTGCTGAAGCCGGTCGGCGCCCTGGAAATGAATTCGCGCGGTTTCATCTCGCCGTTCGGCCGCGAGGAGAAGGAGCTGCTCTCCCACCGCATCGCCGAGCACCTGTGGCTGACCGTGGGCGGTGAGGACAAGATCCTGCCGGCCGCCGTGGTCAACGACCTGCTCGAGCGCAAGCTGGAGGAGATCGAGGAGAAGGAAGGCCGCCGCCCCGGTGGCCGCGAGCGCAAGCGCATGAAGGACGACCTGCTGCATGAACTGCTGCCGCGGGCCTTCGTGAAGTCCTCGCGCAACGACGCCTTCATCGACCTGCAGCACGGCTATGTGGCGGTGGACACCTCCAGCCGCAAGACCGGCGAGTACTTCATGTCCGACATCCGCGGCCTGCTCGGCAGCTTCCCGGCGATGCCGCTGAATGCCGAAGTCGCACCGCGTTCGATCCTGACCGGCTGGATTGCCGGCGAGCCGCTGCCGACCGGGCTGACCCTGGGCGAAGAGTGCGAGATGAAGGACCCGGTGGAGGGGGGGGCGGTGGTCAAGTGCCAGCACCAGGAGCTGCGTTGTGACGAGATCGACAAGCACCTGGATGCCGGCAAGCAGGTGACCAAGCTGGCGCTGATCTTCGAGGACAACCTGTCCTTCGTCATCGGCGATGACCTGATCGTGCGCAAGCTGAAGTTCCTCGACGGCGCCCTGGACCAGCTTGAACATGCCGACGAAGACGGCCGCCGCGCCGAATTCGACGCCCGCTTCGCCCTGCAGAGCGCCGAGATCCGCCGCCTGTTCCTGTTGCTGGAAGAAGCCTTCAAGCTCAGCAAGGCTGACTGAACAGGCACCCCGTGGGCCGCCGGTCATCCAGCGGCCCGAAGCGGCGCTATGCTTGCTGCATGAGCCGCCTGTTGCGCCGCCTGATCTCGCCGACCCCGCCCGCCACCGTGCAGCGCGACACCGTTCGCCTGCGCCTGGAAGATGCCGAGATCGAGGTGCTGCGCGTACGTGATCCGCGTGCGCGCCGGATCAAGCTGAGCGTGGACGAGCGCGGTGCGCGCCTGACCCTGCCGCCGCGCGCCAGCCTGGTGATGGGCGAACGGTTCCTCGAACAGCATCGTGACTGGCTGGCACTGCAGCTGCGCCAGTACCAGGGCCAGGGCCTGCCGGCCCCGCTGCAGCCGGGCGTGGACGGAGAGCTGCCGCTGCGCGGCGAACTGCTGCCGCTGCGCTGGCAGGAGGGCCGCTACGCGCGCCTGCAGATCGATGAGCACGGCGCCTGCGTGCAATGGCCGGCCCGCGGCGGCGATGCCACCCTGCGGCGGTTGCTGCGCGAGTTCTACGAAGCCCAGACCCGTGCCGACGTCGGGCGCTGGTTGCCGAAATACCTGCCCAGCCTGCCGCGCGCACCCAGCCGCCTGCGGTTGAAGGTGATGTCGTCGCAGTGGGGCTCGCTGGCTCCGGACGGCAGCATGGCGCTGGACCTGGCGCTGGTGCTGGGGCGCTCGGAAGCATTCGAGTACGTGCTGGTGCACGAACTCTGCCACCTGATCCAGCCCAACCATTCAGCGGCGTTCTGGAGCGAGGTGGAACAGCGTTTCCCCGCCTGGCGTGAGCAGCGCGATTATTTCCAGCTCGAAGGGCGGCGCCTGAAGGCGATGCTGCGGCAACTGCTGTAGCGCTGGCGCTACAGCAGTTGCCCACGCATTTTTCCTCTACCCCCGCCTTCGGCGCGCCCCTTCAACAGAAGGGGCTTTCCTCCAGAGAGTGGGTCGAGCAGTCCAGCAGGCAAGACCCTGCGCAGCGGATGAACATTCCCCGCCCCGGCAGCGCGACCCGCTCCTGCTCTTCTTTCTTTGTTCCGTGGGAGTAGACCGGAATCGGCCGTTGGCCGAAACCCTCACCCCGCGCGCAACGCCGCCGCCGTGGCCCAGCGGGCGGCCACCCGCGGTGCGGTGATGCACACCGCCTGGTCGGTCACCGTGGTCACTGCGCGTTCCAGCAGCTGGATATCCGCCTCATGCTGGCGCGCCACATGCGGGTCCTCGAAGAAGATCGCGCGCTGGCAGCGGCCTTCCAGCACCCGGTCGGCGATCTGCGCGTCGCCGCCCATCGGGCCGCTCTGGTAGCGCGTCACCCACGGCGTATCGCTGGGCCAGCCCCGGCTCCAGGCCAGTTCATTCAGGCGCTGGCCGGTGGTGCCGGTCGCTACACGCTCACCGAACCGGGCCAGCACATCGAAGTGCTCGTCGGCGAAGGCCAGCATCGCCGGCTTCATCGCATCGTGCGCGATCAGCGCCAGTGTCTGCCCTTCGAAGGCGTGCAGGTCATCGGCGCCGGCATCGGCGGCCAGGCCGGCATGGAGGCGCTCCACCTCGATCCAGTCGCGTGCGGTCGCCACCGTCGAAATGAAGGGCTTGCCGTGGATCACGCATTGCCGCTTCAGCGCGGTTGCCTCGGGAAAGACCGAGGACGGATCGACCGGGTCGATCAGGTAGATCGCACCATCCAGTGTCCGCTCCGGGCCCATGCCGACCACCTCGGCGACCAGCTTCATCAGGCCACCCTCGCGCCCATAGGGATAGCGGTGCAGGCCGTCGTATCCAGCCAGGAAGCCCTGTCGCTCGATCGCGTCATGGGTGCGGCCAACGGCGTGCAGCGACACGCCCAGTTCGCGCAGGCCGGCTTCGCTGGCACGCAGCCAGCGGAACAGGGCGGCGCGCGCGTCGTGGTGGTGGAGACGGTTGGCAGCCAGGCCGATGCGCATCGAGATGCTCCGCAGGTACGGGTGAAGGCGGCAGTGTATGTCGCTATCCGCTTTCCTGGGCGGCTTTTACAACGTTCTTGATTGCCGCCTGCCTGCACGTCGTTAGCGTGACAGGCAGCGGTAGCGCTGCGCGGCCGTCTACTTCCGTCCGCCAGATGAGGATGCCCATCGTGAACGTTGCTGGCCTGCGTGCCGCTGCTGTGGTCATGGCCTGCCTGCTGTCGCCGCTGGCCGCAGCCAGCGCGGTGTGTGAAACGCCACTGCGCATCGCCTGGCGCAACGACCCGGCATCGTCCTCCTCCAGCGAACAGGCCGAGCACGGCGGGCCCAACGCGGGGTATCTGGCGCTGCTGCGCGAACGCTGGCCACTGCTGCCACGGCCGCTGCCGGGTGCGGCCATGGCCGACGGCGCGGTGCCGCCCGATACCCAGGCACTGCTGGGCTGGCCGCGGTCGCAGGTGCCGGCGGGCTGGGTGAGCAGCCCGCCCTACCTGCAGCTGCCGAAGGTGATAGTCCGGCGCCGTGATGCAGCGCCACTGCTGGGCGTGGAGGGGCTGGGTGCGGGCCGCGTGGCCAGCCCCGATCCGCTGTCGTTGACCGCGCTGCTGGCCGAGCAGGCGCCGGCCGCGAGGGTGCTGCCACCCGCTGCGATCGAGGATGCATTGGCGTTGCTGGGGTCTGGAAGGGCTGACGCCGTGGTCGCCACTCTCGGCGAGGTCGAGGCTGCGCTGCGCCGCTACTACGGCGAGCCGCTGGTGATCGCTGCGCCGGCGGGCATCGACGATGCGCCGGTGCTGGCCACCGTTCCCGCCTGCGCCGGGGCCATCGCCGCGTTCGAACAGGCCATGTCGCAGCTTCCCGAGGGCCGGCGCGAAGCGCTCCGCGCGGCCTGGTTGCCGCCGCAACCGCGGCGCCCGCCGCCGCCGACCCTCTGGCGCTGGCTGCCGCCGATGCTGATTCCGCTGGCGCTTGCGCTGGTGTACGCCTTCGGTGCCCGGCGCGTGCAGCGCGAAAGCGAGCGTCGGCAGATGGCCGCACAGCGCCTGTACGAGGTCACCGCGAACCTGCCTGCGGTGGTCTACCAGGTACGTCGTTCCGCGAGCGGGCACTACCGCTTCCTGCAGATCGTCGGGGACGTGCAGGCGTTGTTCGGCATCAGCAGGGAAACCGCCCTGATCGACCATCGGCACCTGCTGGGTGCGGTCCATCCTGATGATCGTCTTCGCTTGATGGACGCTGTCGATGCGGCCGCACGGGCAGGTGGCCCGATCGATGCCAGCTTCCGTACGCGCGCCCGGCACGGCTGGCGCTGGGTGCGCTCGCAGGGGTATCCGCAGCCCTGCGAAGGCGGCGACATGCAGTGGAGTGGCTACTGGATCGACATCAGCGAGATGCAGTCACGTACCGATGCGCTGGCCGAGGCACGTCGTGCGGCCGAGCGGGCGGCGCTGGAAAAGAGCGGCTTCCTGACCGCGATGAGCGGGCAGATCTCGATGCCGATGGAGACCCTGCTGGGCGGGCTGGAACGGTTGGCGCGCAGTGATCTGGGCGCGCGGCAGGAGGGGGCGCTGGAGGCTGTCGACGATGCTGCGCAGATGTTGCGCCAGATCCTCGACGTTGTGCTGGCCGGCCCGCACCCGCAGCAGGCACCGTTGCAGCTGCAGCCAATCGACCTGCCGGCACTGCTGCGGGCGGCACAGCAGTTGCTGCTGCCGGCGGCGACCCGCCACGAGCTGCATCTGCGGGTCGAGCTCGATCCACGGGTGCAGGCGGGATCGCTTGCCGATGGCCTGCGCCTGCGCCAGATCCTGTTCAACCTGATCGGCAACGCGCTCAAGTTCACCCGGCGTGGTGGCGTGGATCTGCAGTTGCAGGTGCTGCAGCAATACCCGCATGGCCAGCGCCTGCGCCTGCAGGTGAGCGACAGTGGCGTTGGCATCTGCCCGGAACGGCAACAGGCGGTGTTTGCCGCGTACACCCAGGCCGACGCGTCCACCTCGCGCCGCTTCGGTGGCAGCGGGCTGGGCCTGACGATCTGCCGCGAACTGGCCGCATCGATGGGCGCAGAGCTGTGCCTGCGCAGCACGCTCGGCGAGGGCACCACGGTGTGGCTGGACCTGGACCTGAACGCCTGCGACCCGCCCGCAGAGGCACCGCCGCGCTAGGCCGTGCCCGCGCTGGCGCAGGATTCAGCGACCGAGCAGGCGCACGATGCTGGCGGCGGCGTCGCGGCCTTCGGCCACGGCGGTCACCACCAGGTCGGCGCCACGCACGGCGTCACCGCCGGCGAACAGGCGCGGGTGAGCGGTCTGGAACGGCAACCGGTCCTTGCCGCCGGCAACGATGCGACCGTTGGACAGGCCTTCCACGCCGAGTTCGGCCAGCCACGCCGGAAGGGTCGGCGAGAAGCCGAAGGCAATGATCACCACATCCGCTTCCAGCAGCGATTCGCTGCCGTCGATCGGCACGGCATTCTGGCGGCCGTTGGCATCGGGCTCGCCCAGGCGGGTCTCGACCACGGTCACGCCGATCACCTCATCGTCGGCACCGGCTTCGATCGACAGCGGTTGCCGGTTGAACAGGAAGCGCACGCCTTCCTCGCGTGCATTGGCGACCTCGCGCGCGCTGCCGGGCATGTTGGCCTCGTCGCGGCGATAGGCACAGGTGACCTTGGCCGCGCCCAGCCGTACCGCACTGCGCACGCAGTCCATGCCGGTGTCGCCACCGCCGAGCACCACGACGCGCTTGCCATTGAGGTCGGGCAGGGCGATCTGGTCTTCCCAGCCGGCGATCGGCCGGCCCTGCGGATCATTGCCACCGACGATGCGGCTGTTCTGCACCAGGAAGGGCAGTGCCGGCAGCACGCCCTTCAGGTCCTGGCCGTCGAGACCGCCATCGGTGTAGCGGTAGGCACCGGTACCGACGAACACGGCATCGTGGGCCTCCAGCAGCTGCTGCACGCTGAGGTCGCGGCCGATCTCGACGCCAAGGCGGAACTGCACGCCCATGCCCTCGAGCAGGTCGCGACGGCGATGGATCACGTCCTTGTCCAGCTTGAAGCTGGGAATGCCGAACTGCAGCAGGCCGCCGATCTGCTCGTAGCGGTCGTAGACCACCGCGGTGATGCCGGCGCGTGCCAGCCGGTCGGCGCAGGCCAGGCCGGCCGGGCCGGCACCGATCACCGCCACGCTGTGGCCGCTGGGCTGCACCGCTGCCAGGTCGGGGCGCCAGCCGGTGGCCAGTGCGGTATCGACGATGTACTTCTCGACCGCGCCGATGGTGACCGCACCGAATTCCTCCAGCGTGCAGCTGCCCTCGCACAGGCGGTCCTGCGGGCACACGCGGCCGCACACCTCCGGCAGCGGGTTGGTGCTGTGGCACAGCGTGGCCGCCTCATGGATGCGGTTCTCCTGCACCAGCTGCAGCCACTGGGGGATGGCGTTGTGCACCGGGCACTTCCAGCTGCAGTAGGGGTTGCCGCAGTCCAGGCAGCGACCGGCCTGGTACTGGGCCTCTTCCTTGCCGAACTTCCCGTACAGCTCGCCCCAGTCACCGGACGTGCGCAGTTCCACCGGGATGCGCTGCGGCATGGTGCGGGGCAGGTCGAGGAACTGGAAGGCGTGCTTGCGGCTCATGGCGGGCTCTGTGGGTTTGCGGATGCCGGCCAGTGGCCGGCACGACAGCGGTGGGGAAGCCGGGGCGCCGGTTGCGGGCGGCGCCCCGGGCATCACGCCGCGCGGCGCAGGGTTTCGGTCAGCGACTCGATGCTGGCGGCCTTGGGTTTGACCAGCCAGAACCTGCCGATGTAATCGCGGAACTCGTCCAGGATCTGCTGTGCCCAGATGCTGCCGGTCAGCTCGCGATGACGGCCGATCAGGCGGTGCAGGTGCTGGCGGTAGTTCTCGAAGCCTTCGGCGGAGACGCGATGGATATCGATCAGCTCGTGGTTGTAGCGGTCGACGAAATCACGGTCGACGTCCAGCACATAGGCCAGGCCACCGGTGAAGCCCGCGCCGAAGTTCAGGCCGACCTTGCCCAGCACCAGCACCACGCCATCGGTCATGTACTCGCAGCAGTGGTCGCCGGCCCCTTCCACCACCGCCAGCGCGCCGGAATTGCGCACCGCGAAACGCTCACCGGCACGGCCGGCGGCGAACAGCTCGCCACCGGTGGCGCCGTACAGGCAGGTGTTGCCGATGATGGCGGTGCTGCGTGCCTCGAAGCGGGCGCCGCGTGGCGGACGTACCACCAGGCGGCCGCCGGCCATGCCCTTACCGACGTAGTCGTTGGCTTCGCCTTCCACTTCCAGATGCAGGCCGCCGACGTTGAAGGCGCCGAAGCTCTGCCCGGCACTGCCGCGGAAGCGCAGTTCCAGTGGCGATTCGGCCATGCCCTGGTTGCCGTGTGCGCGTGCCACCGCGCCGGCCAGGCGGGTACCGATGCTGCGGTCGGTGTTGTGGATCAGGAAACGGTGCTCGCCGCCGCGCTTGTGCTCGATGGCCGGGGCCAGCAGCCCATCCATCTGCGTGGCCAGGCTGTCCGGCGATTCGTACAGGCGCTGTGCTGCGCAATGGCTGCCTTCATAGCGGCTGTTGGCCAGCAGCCGCGACAGGTCCACGCGCACGCCTTCGCGCGGCGCAGCTTCGATCTGCCGCAGCAGATCGGTGCGGCCGACGATCTCCTCCAGCGAACGCGCCCCCAGGTACGACAGCCAGCCACGCACTTCCTCGGCCAGCAGGCGGAAGAAATTCTCCACGCGCTCGGGCTGGCCGGTGAAGTGGTTCTCGCGCAGCCGTTCGTCCTGGGTGGCCACGCCGGTGGCGCAGTTGTTGAGATGGCAGATGCGCAGGTACTTGCAGCCCAGCACGATCATCGGCGCCGTGCCGAAGCCGAAGCTGTCGGCGCCCAGCAGCGCCGCCTTGATCACATCCAGGCCGGTCTTCAGCCCACCGTCGGTCTGCAGCAGCGTACGCCCACGCAGGTCGTTGGCGAGCAGGGCCTGGTGCGCTTCGGCCACGCCCAGTTCCCACGGCACGCCGGCATAGCGGATCGAGCTGACCGGCGAGGCGCCGGTGCCGCCGTCGTGGCCGGAGATGGTGATCAGGTCGGCGCCGGCCTTGACCACGCCGGCTGCGATCGTGCCGACCCCGGCGTGGCTGACCAGCTTCACCGACACCAGCGCGGTCGGGTTGACCTGCTTGAGGTCGTAGATCAGCTGCGCCAGGTCTTCGATCGAATAGATGTCGTGGTGCGGCGGCGGCGAGATCAGGCCGATGCCCGGCCGCGCATACCGCAGCCGTGCGATCAGTTCGTTGACCTTGTGGCCGGGCAGCTGGCCGCCCTCACCGGGCTTGGCGCCCTGCGCGACCTTGATCTGCAGCACCTCGGCATTGACCAGGTATTCGGCGGTGACCCCAAAGCGGCCCGACGCCACCTGCTTGATCTTGCTGCGCCGTGGGGTGCCGTAGCGTGCGGGATCTTCGCCGCCTTCGCCGGAATTGCTGCGGCCGCCGAGGCGGTTCATGGCGATGGCCAGTGCCTCGTGCGCTTCCGGTGACAGCGCGCCGAGGCTGATCGCGGCGGTGTCGAAGCGCGGGAACAGGGCGCTGGCCGGTGCCACCTGCTCAAGCGGGGTGGGCGAGGCGGCCGGTACCAGCTGCAGCAGGTCGCGCAGCGCCGATGGCGGGCGCGCATGCACGGCATCGCAGTACTGCTGCCAGGCGCGCGGGTCGCCGCTGCGCGCGGCACGCTGCAGGGTGGTCACCACGTCCGGGTTGTACATGTGGTATTCGCCGCCGTGCACGTACTTCAGCAGGCCGCCGACATCCACCTCCTGCTGCGCGTCCCACGCCTGCGCACACAGCTCGCGCGCATCGGCATCGAGCCGGGCGAAGCCGGCGCCGCCGATGCGCGAGGCCGTATCCGGGAAGCACAGGTCCACCACCTCCGATTCCAGGCCGATGATCTCGAACAGCTGCGCGCCGCGGTAACTGGCCACGGTGCAGATGCCCATCTTCGAGATGATCTTGGACAGGCCCTTGTAGACACCCTTGCGGTAGCGGCGGCCGATCTGCGACTGCTCGCCGCCCTTGCTCAGCTTGAGGATGCCGCGGCGGCCGAGATCGAACAGCGTCTGGTAGGCCAGGTACGGGTAGACCGCGGTCGCGCCGAAACCGAGCAGGCAGGCCATGTGGTGCGGATCGCGCGCGGTGCCGGTCTCGACAATCAGGTTGACGTCGCAGCGCAGGCCCAGCCGCGACAGGTGGTGATGGATGGCGCTGGTGGCCAGCAGCGCATGCACCATCGGCCGGCTGGCCACCGGGTAGCGGTCGGACAGCAGCAGCATCACCATGCCGTCGCGCGCGGCCTGCTCGGCTTCGGCGCAGATGCGCTCGATGCCGGCGCGCAGGCCTTCATCCTCGCCATAGGACAGATCGAGCAGGCGGTTGGCCTGCACGTACTGGTCCATCTTCAGCAGCTGCCGAAGCTTGCGTTGGCTGAGCACCGGCGAGTTGAGGATGACGTGGTTCACCGTCTCCGGGCCGGCATGGAAGATGTTGGTCTCCTTGCCAAGCTGGGTGGACAACGACATCGCACAGTCTTCGCGCAGCGGGTCGATCGGCGGGTTGGTGACCTGCGCGAAGGCCTGGCGGAAGTAGTCGTAGAGCGGACGGCTGCGCTGGCTGAGCACCGCCATCGGCGTGTCGTCGCCCATCGAACCGGTGGCTTCCTGCTCGGTCTCGGCCAACGGCCGCAGCACCTGCTCCACCTCTTCGCTGCTGAGCTGGTAGAGCTTGTGGTAGCTGCGCAGGGTGGCTTCATCGAAGGGTTCTTCCACCAGCGACGGGTCGATCAGTTCGGTCTGCAGGTAGGTCACGCCCTGCTGCAGCCATTGCTTGTACGGCGCGCGGCCGCGGTTGATGCGGTCCACCGCATCGGAGTCGAGCAGGTCGCCCCGCTTGAGATCGATGGCCACCATTTCGCCCGGGCCGAGCTTGCCCTTGCGCACCACGCGCTCGGTCGGCACTTCCCACACGCCGGCTTCGGAGGCGACCAGGAAGTGGCGGTCGGCGGTCAGCATCCAGCGCGCCGGGCGCAGGCCGTTGCGGTCCAGCGTGCACACCGCATAGCGGCCATCGCAGGCGACGATGCCGGCCGGACCGTCCCACGGTTCGCTGTTGAGGCCGTGGAATTCGTAGAACGCGGCCAGGTCCGGGTCCTTGAACTCCAGCGACTGCGTGGCCGGTGGTACCAGGATGCGCAGTGCCTGGATCAGCTCCATGCCACCGGCGACCATCAGTTCCAGCATGTTGTCCAGGCTCTGCGAGTCCGAACCGTGCATGGAGATCACCGGATCGAATTCGGCGATGTCGAAGCGCGGCGTCTTCCACACCTTGCTGCGCGCCTGCGCCCAGCGGCGGTTGCCTTCGATGGTGTTGATCTCGCCGTTGTGGGCGAGCATGCGGAACGGATGGGCCAGCGGCCAGCGCGGCAGCGTATTGGTGGAGAAGCGCTGATGGAACACGATCGCGCTGGAGGCCAGTTCGCGCCGCTGCAGGTCCGGATAGAAGCGGCTGAGCTTGTCCGGCAGCACCATGCCCTTGTAGCTGATCGCATCCGGGGTGAGCGTGGTGACATAGAAGTCGGCATGCCCGCGCAGCTGCTGTTCGCTGCGGCGACGGGCCAGGAACAGCGCCAGCGCGAAGCCGGCATCGTCCTGGCCGACACCGGCATCGACGAACACCTGTTCGATGCGCGGCAGCGTGTCGCGCGCCAGCTGGCCGCAGACGCTGTCGTCGGTGGGCACCTCGCGCCAGCCGGCCACGCGGCAGCCGACCTTCTCAAGCTGTGCCTGCAACTGCACACGGCAGGCCTGCGCGGCGTCGGCATCGTGCGGCAGGAATACCAGGCCGGCGGCGAAGCGCGCGGCGACGTTGATGCCGGCTTCGGCAGCCAACAGTTTCAGGAACGCATCGGGACGCCGCAGCAGCAGGCCGCAGCCATCGCCGGTGAGGCCATCGGCGGCGACGCCGCCACGGTGGGTCATGCGCGAAAGCGCGGCGATGGCGGTATCCACCAGCAGGCGCGAAGGTTGATCGTCGAGCTGGGCGACCATGCCAAATCCACAGGCATCGCGCTCGGAGCGCGGGTCGTAAAGCCCTTGGCGGTTGCGGGGGGCCATCTCTACCTCGATGCGTATAGGGTTGGCGGCGACACTCGTCCCCGCTCTGTAGAGCACGACCTGTACGTCATGGTGGAGTGTGCCGCGCATGCTGCGGCCTTTCGGGAAGCCGCCTGGCGCACGCCCATACGGCGTTGCTCACCTTGCGCAGGCACTCGCCTGCGCGGCGGCGCGCGCCTTGTCTGGCCGCACGCCAAGTGTCTTCACACTCACCCTGACGCACACGCCGTGCTCTTCCTGGAGCGCATCGTGAGGCACCGGATGCCTCGACTAGATCACAGGTTGCTGCAGCGCCGCAATACACGGTTGCAGGTGCAACAGAAAGCGCCGGCACGCGTGTGCCGGCGCGGGTTCGGGCTCAGCCGCAGCGCGCGCCGCTGACCAGGCCCTTGTCGTCCACTTCGATGTTCAGGCGGTCGCCCAGAAACTCCATCGTGGCCACGTCATTGGGCTTGAGCACGCGCACCTGGTGGGCGCCGGCATCTTCCTGCGCCTGCTTGCCAAGCGCATCGGTGTACGTCTGGCCGACCAGGCTCTGCACCTGGCTGGCGTCGCAGTTGCCGGCCGGCGGTGCCTCGGTCGCCTTGCCGGCGTCGTCGGCCGGCGCCTTGGCGGCTTCGGCGGCCTGCTGTGCATGGGCGGTGGCCGAATCCTGTTCATCCAGCGCCGGTGCCTGGCAGGCGGTCAGGGCCAGCACGGCCGGCAGCAACAGGGCGGAGAGCGAACGGGCGCGAATCGGAAACGACATCATGACTCCGGAAGGGGCTGTGAAGACCCGAGCATAGCGGCGAACCGGCCCTCACGTGTTTGTCTTGTGTTATCGACAGGATCGCGGCATCGCGACCGCGACACTGTCGGGCATGCCTACGCCTTCCACCCCCGAACGCCAGGCGGCACGCGCTGCCGGCCTGCGCTATGTCGATGACACCCAGCCCGGCATCAGCCGCCGCCGCGCCGGCAAGGGTTTCAGCTATCGCGATGCGGACGGCCACGCGGTCCGTGATGCCACCACCCTGCAGCGTATCCGCGCGCTGGCCATTCCACCGGCGTACACCGCGGTGTGGATCTGCGCCCATGCCAGCGGCCACCTGCAGGCCACCGGCCGCGACGCCCGTGGCCGCAAGCAGTACCGCTACCACGCCGACTGGGCGAAGGAGCGCGACGCCGGCAAGTTCGACCGCATCATCGCCTTCGGCGAGGCCTTGCCCACGCTGCGGCGGCGGTTGTCGCGCGATCTCAAGCGGCCGGGCTTCCCGCGGGAAAAGGTGCTGGCGATGGTGGTCGCGCTGCTGGCCGATACCCTGGTGCGGGTCGGCAACGAGACCTATGCGCAGCAGAACCGCTCGTTCGGACTGACCACACTGCGCAACCGCCATCTGGAACTGCTGCGCGGTGGTCGGGTGCGCATGCGCTTCCGCGGCAAGTCCGGGCAGCTGCAGGAGGTGACCGTGGGTGACCGCCGGCTGGGACTGCTGGTGCGCCGCCTGCAGCAGCTGCCGGGACAGGCGCTGTTCCAGTACCGCGATGACGACGGAGCGCTGCAGCCGGTGGATTCGGGCGCGGTGAACGATTACCTGCGCGAGGTGATGGGCGAGGATTTCACCGCCAAGGACTTCCGCACCTGGGGCGGCACCGTAGCGGCAGTGCAGGCCTTCGCCACCACCGCGCTGCCCGAACCGGCCAGCCAGCGCGCCCTGGCGCAGGCGCAGCGTGCCGTGGTCTGCGAGGTGGCGGCATTGCTGGGCAATACCCCGGCGGTGTGCCGCAAGGCCTACATCGACCCCTGCGTGTTCGCCGGCTGGGAGCGCGGCGAACTGGCCAGGCTGGCCGGCCTGCGCGGGCCGCGCCAGTGGGAACAGGCGAGCCTGCGCGTGCTGCGCAGGGCGCGCCGGCTCAGCCGCAGTAGATCGCGATGATGTTGTTGGTGCGGCCCTTCTCGATGGTCAGGCGGTCACCGCCCTCGCTGGCCGGGGGCACCCGCGGACCATCGTGGCGCAGCACCCGCACGTGCAGGCTGTCGCTGTCCACGCGTGCCCGTGCCACGGTGGCCTCCGAGGCGGCCAGGCCCAGCGCGCCCCGCACCATGTCGCTGTGGCACTGGCCGGAAATCACGCCGTCGATCGGCTGCACCTGGGCCATCGGCGTGCTGCTGCAGGCGGCGAGGGCAACGCTGAGCGCGGCGGCGGCAAGGGCATGTTTCATGAAGGCAATCCTCGTGTGGTTGCGTGCAGGGTGCGGTGCTGCGCGTGGTGGCGGAATGAATGCCGTGCACGTCGTGGACACGAAGCGCTCACCGCAGCCGACGGCTCGCCTGGAGACACTGCACGAGCGGCGCATGCCGCCCCCGGTAGTGCCGGCCGCTGGCCGGCAGCCCCTTTGCCTCCCGAGGAGACCTGCATGGCCACCACCAGGAAGACCCCCGCCCGCCGCAAAGCCTCACCCAAGGTGCGGAAGGGCAGCACCGCGACCCAGGCGGCTGCCGACCCCGCTCGCCCACGGGTGGTGAAGACCGCAACCCGCAAGGCGGCAGCCGGCGATCCCCGTGCGGCCCGCGTCGCGGCCCGGCAGCGGCGCCTGCAGGACCAGGAAAAGGCCAAGGATGCCCGGGTAGCGAAGAAGACCACGAAGAAGCCGGCGACCCAGGCGGGTGTGCGGCGGCAGCCGGAGGCGATGCCGGCCCAGCAGCTGGCCAAGCCCGGTCATGAGCATGAGTTGGAACTCGCGCCTCGCTTCCTCGCCCCCGACTACGTCGGCAGCGGCAAGCTGCAGGGCCTGCGCGCGATCATCACCGGCGGCGATTCCGGCATCGGGCGCGCGGTGGCGGTGCTGTTCGCACGCGAAGGCGCCGACGTGGCGGTACTGCACCTGGACGAGGCCGAGGACGCCGACATCACCCGCCAGCACGTGGAGCGGGAAGGTGGCCGCTGCCTGGTGATCGCGGGTGACGTGCGCGATCCGCGCTTCTGCAACCGGGCGGTAAAGCAGGTGGCCAAAGCCTTTGGTGGTATCGACATCCTGGTCAACAACGCCGCGTTCCAGCTGCACTGCGAGCGCCTGGAAGACCTGGAAGACGCACACCTGCAGGAGACGTTGCAGACCAATATCGGCGGCTACATCCAGATGGCGCGCGCGGTACTGCCCTATCTGGGCGAGGGTGCCAGCATCATCAACACGGGGTCGGAAACGGGCCTGTTCGGCAGCAAGGCGCTGGTCGACTATTCGGCGACCAAGGGCGCGATCCATGCGTTCACCAAGGCATTGGCCAGCCAGCTGCTGCCGCGTGGGATCCGGGTCAACTGCGTGGCGCCCGGACCGGTGTGGACGCCGTTGAACCCGGCCGACAAGCGGGCGGAGGATGTCGCCGAATTCGGCAAGGACAGCGACATGGGCCGGCCTGCGCAGCCGGAGGAACTGTCTCCGGCCTATGTGTTCCTGGCCGCGCCGGCCTGCGCCAGCTACATCAGCGGGGTGATCCTGCCGGTGATGGGGGGGCCGCGGGGCTGACGCACCGATTCTGCCGGAAATGGCCGTCGGCGCGGCCGATGCTCCGGTAGTGCCGGCCGCTGGCCGGCAGCCTCAGGGCACGGTCACCGCAGGCGCATAAAGATCGGCAATGCGTGGAATGAACTGCTGCGGATTGGCACCGACAAGATTGGTCAGCACCACCACTGCCACGCCGCGTTCGGGATAGACCAGGAAGGCCGAGCGTGCGCCGCCGATTCCGGCAACCTGCAGATCGGGTGCTGCACGCAGCACCGGCCATCCGCCGGCCCACGGGCCGGCGCGGCCATCGGCCAGGCGTTCGGGCGTCCACATGCGTTGCCGTGCAGATGCCTGCAACAGCGGGCCATCCATCACCGCGAGCAGCCAGCGCGCCGTGTCATCCGCGGTGGTGAGGATGCCGCCACCGGCCCATAGCGAAGGCGGCATGTCGTAGAACCAGTGCGACAGGCGCGCCGGTGCATCAGCGGCGTCGGTGGCGCGCGGGGCCAGGCTGTACATCGTTGCCATCTGCGGGATCAGGTCATAGCTGTCGCCGAAGGTGGTGCGCGCCATGCGCGCGCTGCTGAACTGGCTGGTGGCGAGGAAGCGCTCGTAGGGCATGCCGGATTGCCTGGCGATGATCCGTGCCAGCAGCACGTAGTTGGTCTGGTTGTAGGCGAAGCGCTGCCCGGGGGCTGCTTCGACCGGCCGCGCGGTGACCGCCGCCCAGGCCTGCGCTTCGGACCCACCGCCGAGCAGTCCATTCGCATCGAGGATATCCGGCAGTCCCGAGGTGTGCGCCAGCAACTGGCGCACGCGCACCTGCCGCCATGCGGCCGGCAGATCATCCAGGTAACGCGAAGCCGGTGCATCCAGATCCAGCCGACCCTGCTGTGCCAGCTGCGCCACGGCCACGCCGGTGAACGCCTTGGTGGCCGAATTGAGCGGGAAGCGGGTGTCGCGCGAAGCGGGTACGCCGTTCTCGACATTGGCCAGCCCGTAGGCCTCGGACAGCACGATCTGCCCTTCCTTGACCACGGCGATCTGCAACCCCGGAATACGCTGCTCCAGCATGATCTGGCGGACCAGGCGGCGGGTCTGGTCGTTGGCCGGTTCCTGGCTGGCGGATACCGCGGGCAAGGACAGGGCGGGGAGGGGCAGGGCGCTGATGAGCATGAGCACGACTCGAAGCGTTGGGCGGAACATGCGGAATTCCGGCGGGGCGTCGAGGTTCGGATGCGATGGTGGGGAAAAAGGTTTAAGCAGCCCGGCCCCCTACCGTTCGTCGGCCCATGACTTTCGGGGGGTTGACTACAGTTGTCGTCACGCCGACAGTGGCGACACGTGTAGTCAAGGGAGTGGTGTCATGCGTGGCAAGACGATCGGGGACCAGGAACTGGCCCTGCTGCAGTACATCGATGAACATGCGCCGGCCACTGTCGGCGAGGTCGCCAGTGGCTACGCCGAGCCCCGTGGGCTGGCCCGCTCCACCGTGCTGACGATGATGGAGCGGCTGCGGGCGAAGGGGTATCTTCAGCGCCAGCAGCAGGACGGCGTCTACCGCTACCAGGCCACCCGTGGCCCGGAAAGCGTGCTGCAGGGCGCTGTGGCCCAGTTCGTCGACAACACCCTGCAGGGGTCGGTGTCGCCGTTCGTGGCCTACCTGTCGCAGCGCCAGCAGGTCAGCGACAACGAGCTGGCCGAACTGGAAGCGCTGGTCGCCCAACTCCAATCGCGTCGCCACGAGGGCTGAGCCATGGACACCACGATGCTGATCCCGATGCTGGAACGGCTGGGCTGGACCAGCCTGCAGACCGTGCTGCTGGTGGCGCTGGTGTACGGGGCGTGCCGCGCGCTGCCGTCACTGTCGGCGGCGACACGTTGCCGCCTGTGGTGGCTGGTCTCGCTGCAGGCCGTACTGGGCCTGTTCTGGAGTCAGCCGTTGCAGCTGGCCTGGCTGCCGGCGCCGCAGGCGGTGGCGATGACCACCACCGAAGTGATGACCGAGATGGCCCATCCGCTGGCCGTGGACGCCTCGGCGCCGCTGCTGGTGGCGATGCCGATGCCTGCGGCCGACGTGCCGCCGGTGGCCTGGTGGGCGGTCGCGCTGGCCGCGCTGTGGTTGTCCGGCGTGCTGGTGATGGCAGTGCGCACCTTCGGTGAGTGGCGGCGTTGCCGCGCGCTGCTGGCCGCCTCTTATCCCTGCGAGGACCAGGCGCTGGTGCAGGCGCTGCAGCTGGCCTCGGATGCGCACGGCGTGCGCCCGGTGCCGCGCCTGTGGATGAGCGCGCAGGTGGACGCACCACAGCTGGTCGGGCCGTTCCGCCCGGTGCTGCTGCTGCCGGCCGGCGACAACGCCCTGCAGGGTGATGCGCTGGACCTGGCGCTGACCCATGAACTGCAGCACCTGCAGCGGCGTGACCTGCAGTGGGGCCTGCTGCCGGCACTGGCGCAGCACCTGTTCTTCTTCCATCCGTTGCTGCGCCTGTCGGTGCGCGAATACGCACAGGCCCGCGAGGAAGCGGTGGATGCGGCGGTGGTTGGCCAGCATGGTGCCAGCCGCCAGGCCTATGGCCGCCTGCTGCTGCAGCTGGGCGTGGCACCGCAGCCGCACCTGGGCGTGGCCAGTGCCGCGCCGGATACCACCAGCCTCAAGCGTCGCCTGCTTTCACTGCAGCCGCGCCGGGCCTGCCCGCGCATCCTGGCGATGGCGCTGACCGCCGTGATCGTGGTGGTGGGCGTGGCACCGATGCGTCTGGTCGCTGCGCCGGTGCCGCCGGCTCCGCCCGCGCCTCCGGCGGCACCGAAGGCCGCGCTGCCGCCGCCTGCTCCGAAGGCCCCCCCGGCGCCTGCGCTGTCCGCACGGGTTCCGGCGGTGCCGGTTGCCCCTGCGGCGCCGGCCGAACCGGCCGACGCCGAGGAACCGGCCGGTCCCGATGAGGCCGATGTGGCCGCCTTCGACGATGCCAGCGATAGCGACGAGCCGCACCACAGCACCACGACCTCCACCACGTCCATCACCACCTATGGCCAGCTGGACCTGGGCAAGTCGCCCAGCCAGGCGTTCGTGCTGGTCGATGGTGATTCGGCCTTCGCCAATGGCGGCATGGACGACGTGACGCTGGCGCGCAAGCAGCTCGGCAAGGGTCCGGCACTGTGGTTCCGCCAGGGCGACAAGCGCTACGTGGTGCGTGACCCGATGTTGATCCAGCGCCTGCAGCGCGCCTACAGCGTTGCGGCCGATCTGGGCCGCCAGCAGGGTGAACTGGGCCAGCAGCAGAGTGCGCTGGGTCGCCAGCAGGGCGAGCTGGGCAAGCAGATGGGCGAGATGGGCCGCCTGCAGGGTGAGGAGGCGCAGCGTATCGCGCTGGTCGCCGCCGAGGCCGCACGCAGCGCGATGGCCGCGCACGACATCAATCGCGAGGCCGCTGCGGAAGCGGCGAAGGCGGCGCGCGGTGCGAGCAGTGACGCTGCCGTTGCCCGCGAGGCTGCCCGTGAGGCCGCCGCCGAGGCGCGGCGTGCGATACAGGAGGCCCGCTCCGAGGCCGCGCGGTCCAGCCGCAGTGCTGATATCAACCGGCTGGCAAAGGAGCAGGCTGAACTGGCCCGCCGCCAGGCCGCACTGGGAAGCCAGCAGGCGGCGCTGGGCGAGCGCCAGGCACGCGTGCATGCACAGACCTCGGAGCAGACGCTGCAGGTGATCGCGCGCGCACTGGCCAGCGGCAAGGCCGAGCGGCTCTGAGCGGTAGTGCCGGCCGTTGGCCGGCAAGGTGGGGTGCCGGCCAGCGGCCGGCACTCCCCCGGGTCGATCAACCGCAGCTGGCGCGTTCGATCCGGTTCTGCGCATCCACCTGCACGGTCACCCGGTCCTGGCGGAAGTCCATGGTCACCGCCATGCCCGGCTTGACCACCCGCGCGTTGCGCGCGCCACTGGCAGCGACCAGCTGCTTCACGGTGGCCTCGTCCGCCGGCTTGCCGGTGAACGCCTCGAGCGTGTCCGGCCGGCACTCATGCGCAGCTTCGGCCGCTGCGGGCGGCGGCGTGGACGCATCGGCCGTGCTGCTGCCGGCATGGCTGCACGCGGCCAGCGGAAGAATGCCGAGCAGGATCAGGGGGGACAGGCGCATTGTTGGGCTCCAGGCGTGGATGAGCGGGCAGTGTTACCGCCCTTTCCGTCAGGATGTGTCAACGCGGCTCACGGCCGCTACTGCCCGACCAGCGCCAGGGTCTCGCGCTCACGCTGTTCCTCCTGCACCAGCCGTTGCAGCAGCAGGGCCAGCGTCACCACGTCCTGGTGGTTGTGGTCGGCAACCCGTCGCAGGTTGATCGCGTCACCACCGCGCAGGAAGCGCAGCCACGCGCCCGGTGCTTCCGAGCCTGGCAGGTCATCCTCGCGCACCACGCGCAGCAGCTGGCGTTCGATGGTGGACAGCTTGCAGTTCTCCCAGCTGCCGCGATAGCGGCGGCGGGTGGGATAGAGCAGGTCCACATGGTCCCGTGGGCTGATCGGGTCGGGCTGGCGCGCCAGCCGGTAGCGTGTCTTCAGCAGGGGCGCGTCGTAGCTGCGGCCGTTGTAGCTGCAGAACACGGTGCTGGGCCGCAACCAGCTGGCGAAGGTCGCCAGCATCGCGTCCTCTGCGGCCATCGTCGAGATCAGCAGCTGGCGGATGCGCAGGCCTTCGCCGCGTTGCGGGCAGGCATGCCAGTCCGCAGCGCCGATCATGAAGGCGCGGGTGCCGGTGCCGCCGGCCAGGCCGGTGGTCTCGGTATCGAAGAACAGCAGGTCACCTGCGCTCACCTGCTCGTTCTCGCGCCGGGCGAAGGCGAGCGACAGCGGTGCCACTGGAATCGGCTGTGGCTGCAGCGACTCGATCAGGAACAGGCCGGGTGCGATCTCCTCACCCGGCAGCTGGCGATCGCGTGCACTGGCGCGTACCGGCGTCGCCTCACCACGACTGCGCAGGCCGAGCAGGCGATGCAGGCTGCCCACTTCCGGACGGCGCAGCGTTGCGGGGGCCGCGGTGGGGGCTGCGGTGCCGGTCGGCTTGTGGCGGATTTCCTGTTCGACCCAGGCGAATACCGAACGCTCGGCGGGCGGTTGCCGCGCATCGTTGGCGGCCACCGGAGCCGGCGGCGTGGCGGGCGGCTCCGGCGCTGCCGGCGTGACCGCCTTGGCGTCGCCGGCCTGCCTGCGCAGCAGGCGCAGCTTGTCCAGGCTCAGGCTCACGGTGCCAGCAGCTCCATCGGCTCGCGTGGGGTCACCACCACGTCGGGGACGTGCTGGCAGGCGTCGGCATCGAACAGGTCGAGCACGCGCAGTGCCAACGCACGCGGCGAGGTCTCATCCTGTTCCTGCGCGGCCAGTACCGGGCCCACGCAGGCCGGGCAGCCGGCCTTGCAGTCGCAGCGCTGCACCAGCTCGCGCGCGCGCTGCACCAGTTCGGCCTGGCGTTGCCACAGCGGTTCGCTGAGGCCGACGCCGCCGGGGAAGTTGTCGTACAGGTACACGGTCGGCACGAATTCCTGCAGCAGCTCCACCACGCCGGGGTCGCCATTGCTGCCGCGCAGCTGGCCACGGCCGCTCTGGTCGGCGATGGCGAACCACGCGCCATCCCCGTTGCCGACCGATTTCTGCAGGTCGCGGGCGTCGGCCATCACCGCCACGGTGGCGACGATGTGCAGTGCATAGGCGGCACCGAGGAAGCCATCCAGGGCGTCCTGCCTGCTGGCGAACGCGCGCAGCAACAGGGCCTGCGGCAGCTGCCACCACACCGCGGTGGTATGCAGCTCCTGATCGGGCAGGTTGACCGGGCCGTAGCCGATGTTCTCGTGGGTGTAGTAGCGGATCTTCTTGTAGCCGGCGACGCGGCGCACCACGTGCACCTCGCCGTGGTGCGAATCGCCGCGGCCGGCCACGCCGCCATCGAAGCGGTCCAGCACCTTGAGCTTGGTGAAGTCGATGCTGTCGGTGTAGTAGTCGACATGGGTGCGGGTGACGTAGGCCTTGCGACCCTCCCAGTCCAGCGTTTCCACCTGGTACGGCGTGGACTGCACCATGTGGATGGCGCCTTCGTACAGGGTGAGCGCGGCAGCGGAGTAATCGACTTCGGCGATGATCTGCTGGCGGCCATCACTGCGGTCGACCACCACGAAGTTGCCATCGGCCACTGCACGCAGGCTGACCGCGTTGGCCGGGTAGCTGTCGGCGATCCACTCCCAGCGCTCGCCTTCGCGGTGGATCACCTCGGTTTCCGCCAGCGCTTCCAGGAACACTTCCGGATCGATCGGGCCGAAACCATCGCCGACCCGGAACGGCAGCTCGAATGCCGCGCAGCGGATGTGGTCGAACAGGATCAGCGGCTGGTCGGGTGCGATGCGCGCATGTTCGGGCGAGGCTTCGGCGAAGAAGTCCGGATGGCGCACCACGTACTGGTCCAGCGGCTGCGAGCTGGCCACCATCACCCCCAGTGCCGGCTGCTGGCGGCGGCCAGCGCGGCCGAAACGCTGCCAGGTGGCGGCCACGCTGCCGGGATAGCCGTTGAGGATCACCACGTCCAGGCTGCCGATGTCCACGCCCAGCTCCAGCGCCGAGGTGCTGACGATGCCGTCGATGCTGCCGGCACGCATCGCGCGCTCGGTCTCGCGGCGTTCGGTGGGCAGGTAACCGCCACGATAGGCACGGATCCGCGGCGGCTTGCGCGGATCGTGGTCGAAGATGTCCTTCAGGTACTTGGTCAGCACTTCGACCATCAACCGGGTCTGTGCGAACACCAGGGTCTTCAGCCCGGACTTGATCGCGATGCGCGCGATGCGGTTGCTCTGCGAGCGTGCCGAGGCGCGCAGGCCCAGGTCCGGGTTGATCACCGGCGGGTTCCACAGCAGCACCTGCTTCGGGCCGCTGGGCGCGCCGGACTCGGTGATGGCGGTGACCGGCGCCTCGATGAGCGCCTCGGCATGTGCCTGCGGGTTGCCGATGGTGGCCGAGCACAGGATGAACTGCGGTTGCACGCCGTAGAACGCGCAGATGCGCTTGAGCCGGCGCAGCACGTTGGTGACGTGGCTGCCGAACACGCCGCGGTAGGTGTGCACCTCGTCGATGACGATGTAGCGCAGGTTCTCGAAGAACTGCGCCCACTTGGTGTGATGCGGCAGGATGGCCTGGTGCAGCATGTCCGGGTTGGAGACCACGATGTCGCCGTGCAGGCGGATCGCCTGGCGTGCATCACCGGGGGTGTCGCCGTCGAAGGTGAAGGCCCTCACCCCGAGGTCGCCGGCACGGTTGAGCTCCAGCAGCTCCGCCACCTGGTCCTGGGCCAGCGCCTTGGTCGGGAACAGGTACAGCGCCTTGGCCTTGTCCTGCATGGCCGCACTGACCACCGGCAGGGTGTAGCACAGTGACTTGCCGCTGGCGGTGGGGGTGACGATGGCGACGTGCTCGCCGCGCTGGCTGGCTTCCCAGGCCTCGGCCTGGTGGCTGTACAGCTGCTCGATGCCACGCGCCTTCAGTGCCGCGGCCAGCGCCGGCGGTACCGAGTCGGGCAGCGGCGCGTAGCGGCCCTCACGGCCGGGAATGGCGAAGCTGCCGGTGATGCGGTCCTGGTAGCGGCGCTGCAGGCGTGCGCTGAGCAGGGCGCCGTCGCGGGCCGGCAGGCCATCGCGGGTGGCGAGCTTCTGCTCCGCATCGGCGGTGCGCTTGGCGAGTTCGTAGGCCATGGAGGGTGGAGCCGGGACGTTTTACGAGGGGTGACATGGCACCACACTCAGGTCTCAGGATGTGAGACACGGCGCTGGGATGGAGTGAACCGTTCAGTGCGGTTGCACCGATCGCAGGCGCGGTTGTTGCGCCCGGCGCTGAACAACCCACCGCCGCCGCAACGAAATCTGAAGCCGGCTTCCGTATCCTCAGGCGCTGGACGCAACCAACAGGGTGGATGGCGGTGGCACGACGTGGAACGCAGGGAGCATTCCTGGCCGGCCTGTTGCTGGCCGGCATCGCGCAGGCGCAGCAGACCGCGCCGGTGGCTGGGGCCGATCCCGCCCCGGCGCCTCCTGCGCAGCTGCCGGCGGCCACGCCGGCACCGGTGTCGACGAGCCTGCCGCAGGACAACGTGACCACGCTGGGGGAAGTGCGTGCGCTGAAGCCCGAAGACGATCAGCCGCTGGACCTGTACCGCTTCAAGAACCCGGTGAAGTTCGGCGACAACCGCTTCAGCCGTGACTGGCGCGAGCCGCCGTCGCCGGAGCAGGTCAGCCTGAGTGGCGGCTACATCATGATGGGCGTGGTCAAGGGCGTGATGGCGGCGGGCAGGGGCCTGAACAAGCTCACCGGTGGGCCGGACCAGATCCAGTCTGCGGTTGCGCGGCCGCCGCCGGAGCTCAGCGCCGAACAACAGCAGCGTGCGCTGCGGTTCTGCCAGACGCAGGACGGGTGTGGTGCGCCGCCGGTGAAGTAGCCCGGTTATCCTGCCGGCTCCTTCACCGGTACCGTTGCCATGTCCCTGCGATCGTTCTGCCTGCTGGCCGTGTTGCTGCCGGCGTCCGCCTTTGCTGCCGGCAGCGCGGGCGACGGCACCTGCCGCAATGGCGCGTTCCCGTCCGAACAGCGCCACTTCGCCCTGGCACGGGTGGTCGATGCGCCGCGCCTGTACCTGCTGGGCGACATGGACGGCTGCCCGGCCAAGGGCGAGCCGGCCTGCCGCCAGCGCAGCTATGTGGTCAACGGCGATACCGTGGTGACCGGCAGCGACCTGGGCCGCTATCGCTGCGCGTTCTTCCCGAACAAGGTGGGTGGCAGCGCCGGCTGGGTGGATAGCCGCAAGCTGCACCCCCTGCCGGTGGCGGTACCGTCGCTGCAGGACTGGGCGGGCCACTGGAAGGACGGCGACAACGGCCTGCGCATCACCGTGCAGGGCGGTCAGCTGCAGGTGGCGGGCGATGCCTACTGGCCCTCTGCCAATCCGACGCCGGAACAGCGCCCGTATGGACCGAACATCGGCCAGGTGGAGGCACGTGCGCTTCCGCGCGGCGCCGATGTCGAGTTCATCGAGGACACCTGCAGGGTGCGCGTGCACTCGCTGGGCGAGGTGCTGATCGTGGCCGACAACAGCGAATGTGGTGGCATGAACGTGCGCTTCAACGGCGTGTACCGGCGCGCAGGCAGCCATCCGTAGATCCACGCCATGCGTGGATGATGCCTGCATGGTTGGGGTCAGAGCCCCTCGGTAGCGGCCGACCTTGGTCGGCGTGCCATGGATGGGGTCAGAGCCCTTTCGCAGGCGAAAGGGATCCGACCCCGTGATCCGACCCGGTGATCCGCGACCCGGTGATCCGACCCCGTGATCAGCGCCGCCGCTCCAGCCACCACAGCAGCGATGCGCACAACACGAACGCCAGCCACCACGGCCAGCGTGATCCGGCAACCGGCTGCGTCGCCGGGGTGCTGGCAGCGGTCGCGTCTGCAAGCACCTGGGTGGTCGCATCGATCATCGCCTGCCGATGTAGCGTCGGTGCATCCTTCGGGTCGAACACATAGCGCCACACGGTGCTGTCGCCGTACTGCAGGCGCTGCCAGCCGGCTTCGGTGGGCCACCAGCCGGCGCAGCGCAGGGTCGAGGCCGCGCCGTCGACCATCAGCGGCAGGCCTTCGCCGCGCGCGTTGAACGCCTGCAGCGGCGCCTGCACCCCGCACAGGGCCTGTCGTTCGCCGGCCCAGCCGATCGGCTGTGGCGACCACAGCGCATCAGCGCTGCCCTGTGCACGTGCCAGCATGGCCACCACGCCGCTCCACAGTTCGCCGTGGCGGTCATCGCGGCCGGCCAGTACCCAGCGCCAGCTGTCGGTCAGCGGTAGCAGGCCGATGCGGCCCTTGCCGACCGCGCGCCAGCCACCGACAGCCTTGCCCGAGCCATCCTGCAGCAGGGCGGTGCTGCCCGGTGCCTGCAGCGCGAGTGCTTCCAGCGCAGGCAGGGGAGCATTGTGCGAGCTGCGGTCAGCCTCTTCGCCGTAGCCGGTCGGCAGCGTACCCGCGGCGAGCGGGCCACGCCGTGCGGCGAGGACCGCGCTGTCGCCGTCGCCGGGAAGTTCGAGGGCGTGGCTGCTGCCATCGCCTTGCACCGGTAGACCAAGATCCTGCAGGCGCTGGCGCGCGTTGGCCGAAGGTGCGCCCGCACTGCGTACCAGCACGCCCAGTCCTTCGCGCAACGCCTGCCGCACGGCAGCCAGCTGGACGGCACTCAATGCGGCCAGGCTGCGTTCGTCCAGCAGCAGCAGATCGCTGCGCGCGAGTGACGTCGCATCCAGCGCGACCGCGCCATCTCCCACGCTGACGCCCGCCCCGGCATCGGCCTGCACCTGCACGCGGATGCCGGCATCGGCCGCCCAACGCCGCAGGTACTTCAGTTCCGGACCCGGTGCACCGGCACGCGCCAGCAGGCGCAGCGGCGATGCCGGCAGGGTCTGCTGCGGCACCGGCACGCTGTCCACCACATGGCCGTCGGCATCGAGCAGCCGCAGCTGGAACACGCTGCGGCCTGCGGCGCGGGCGATGCCGCTGAGCTTCACGCGCCCGTCCTCGGCAACGTCCGTGCGATCAACCACGCTGTCGGCGGGGTCGAGCAGCTCTGCTTTCGCCTTGGCCGCGCCACGCGCCTGTGCCTGGATTTCAAAACGAGCACCGGGAGCGACATCGGCCGGTGGTTGCAGCGCGATCCAGCCGCGCGGCGCCGGTGCGGCCTGCCAACGTACATCCGGCGGCAACAACGCATCGCGATCACGTGCGACCAGGCCAGCACCGACCAGTGTCAGCGTGGCGGCCGGATGCTGGCGCAGCGCGGTGGCCAGGTCGGGTACGCGCTGTGCGCCGGGTATATCGGTTGCTTCCGGCAACAGCAACAGCGGGCCTTCGCTGGCCGGGAGTGCGCCGGCCGTGCCGGCATCGGTTCCGAGCACCACCATCCCGCCTGCAGGTTGCTGGAGGGTGGGCGGCACCAGGCAGAAATACAGCAGCGCGGCGACGATGGTCTGCAGTGCGATCACGATCCACCGGTGGCCAGGATGCGCGGTGTTTCCACGCAACTGGCGCACGCTGGCGATGACCACGACCACAGCAAGTGCCACTGCAATCCACAGGTTCACAGCGGAGGCGTTCATGGCTGCGCCTCCAGCGCGTCGAGGTAGCGCTGGCCCATCGCATCGGCCGCAGGGCGCCGCATCGGTTGCGGCAGCGGGCGCTGCAACGCCCGCCACAGCTGCGCGCGCAGGCGCTGGCGGCAATCACGGCAGCCGGGCTCGATGCGCAGCTGCTCGATGGCCGCAGCCAGATCGAGTGCATCGGGCAGGTAGGCCGCGTTGCGCTGCTGCCAGGTCGCGAGCGCATCCAGATCCGGCGCGCCGGTGTCGTCACCGAGACGCTGCCAGGCTTCAACGATGGCCGGATCGGGCGGGGTGCGGGCGGCCAGCGGCAGTTCACGACTGGCCAGCCCGGCACGGTCACCGCCGAGGCGGCGGCCTTCATCGATCGGTGGCAGCTCCGGTCCGACACGGGCCAGATAGATGCGCTCGGCCTGCTGCACCTGCTTGATGAAGCCCAATGCCTTGTAGGCGAAGGGCAATGCCTGCTCCGGTCGGCCCTGGCGCAGCTCGCCTTCGGCCGACCACATCTGGTCGAGCGCGGCCTTCAACGTGGCGCGGGTCTGCGGATCGAGGAGGGTGGCCGCCTCGGCGTGGTCATGGGTGTGTCCGTATTCCGAGAGCACGTCGGTGGCGCTGCCGAACACCGGTGGCGTATCGGCATTGGCCGCCTTGCCGCCGTGATCGTGGCCATGCGCGTCGTGCGCCCCGCCATCGGCGCCATGGTCGTGATCGTCGTCGTGATCGTGGTCGTCTGCGGTGGGCGTATCGCTGGTGGGCAGGTCGCTGGTCGGCGGTGGCTTCGGCGCACCTTCGCTTTCCTCACCCAGGAACTGGCCATAGCGCAGGCGCAGGATGCGCTGGTCGACGCCGATCGCATCGCTGCGCTTGACGAAGTCCTCGGCGGCCAGGCTGCGTCGCTGCCGGATCAGCGCTTCGGCATCGATGATGATCTGCCGCTGGCTGCGGAAGTACGCAGGCAGGGTTTTCTTGATGCGGCCTTCCAGCTCTGCACCGAGCGCGACTTCGGCGCTGGGCAGGCGCAGGATCACGCTGCTGCTGCGCCCCGTCTGTGGCGTGGGTGCATGATTGTCGCGCACTTCCAGCTGGGCGATCACATCGTTGCCGGGCTGTGCGCCCAGCGCAGCAAGATCAAGGGTATGGGTGAAACGCCGCGCGGTGGCTTCGCCGCTGCCGGCAAGCGTGACGCTGCGCTTCACGAAGGTGATGTTCTCACCGCTGCCCTGGGTGGTGGTGATCGACAGCGTTGCCTGCGCCGCGACACCGTAGTCGTCGCCCGCTTCGAAGCGCAGCGCCCACTGGCGTTGCCCGGGCGTGCCCAGCACCAGGCTGGCCGCGGGCTCGAGTACGCGCACGCTGGGTGCACGGTCGGCCACCACATCCAGCCGATGCAGGCGGGTCTCTGCCAGTGCCGGTTCGCTCACCACGCGGTACAGCACTGGGGTGCGTGCCACATCCTGCGCCTGCCATTGCCCTTCGTGCTCGCTCAGCGGCAACCGGCGACCATCGTGGAACTGCAGCCATGCCTTGTCCGGTGCGCGGTCGAAGCGCAGCGACCAGGACAGCCGACTGTCGGCGGCGACTTTGGCATCCAGTGCATTCTGGGTAAGCGTGGCCTGGCCGGTATAGGCCGGCGCGTCGATACGCAGGCGGGTGGACTGCAGGCGCAGCGGGCCCGCGGCAGCCGTGCTGCCAGGCGCCGACGTACGGGCAGGCGCGGAAGCGGGGTTCGAACGCGGCCAGCCGAGTGCCAGCACAACAATGGCCAGGCCTGCAATCCAGCACAGCGCCAGTGCTCCACGCGGCCAGCGCGGACGCAGTTCCGGCATCGCGCGTTCCAGCGTGGCCAGCACATGCGCACGCTGACGCTGCTGCAGCGGATTGAGCGTGGGGGCATCGGCGAACAGCAGATCGGCACTGTCCTCGCTGGCACCACTGCCATCGAGCTGGCGCTGCAGCCACTGCCGGTCCAGCTGGCGGGCACGCGCAGTGGCGAAGGCCGCACACGCAAGCAGACTGGCCGTGCCAACCACGCAGGCGATATCGAAGCCTGCCAGACGCAGCGTCAGCAGCGTTGCGGCCAGCGCCCACGGCAGGCCCAGTAACAGGATGATGAGCGCACGGCGGCGGCGCGCGCCGTGCCAGGCGTGCTGCAGAGTGGTCATGCGGCCACCCTGCGTCGGCTATTGCTGGCCATCCAGCGCTCCAGCGCGAACAGCAGCACGAGGGTCAGCAACAGCCAAGGCGTCGGCTCTCGCAGCGGCGGTGTTGCAGCAGGCAATGCGGTTCGGTGCGGTGCCTGGTCACGTGCATCGCCCAGGCGCGGAGCCGGGGGCGGCTGCAGCGCCAGCAGCAGGGCACGCGGGAACTGTGGATCGCGCAGCGCAGCGTTGCTGTTGGCATTCCAGTCACCCGGCAGCGCCAGCAGATAGCCGCGGCCGATGCGTTGCTGCCACAGCAGCGGTGCGCCCTGGGCGTCGCGCAGCACGATGCTGGCGCTGGCAGCAGGCTTACCGGCCGTCATGACACGACCGCCGTCGCGCAGCCACGTCTGCCAGTTTGCTGGCAGTGCATCGCGGCGGCTCCACACGCCGATTTCGCCGCGCTCGGGCACGGCATCCCCGGCCAAGGGCGAGGGCGGTGCCTGCACCCCCCACGCGCGCTGCAGTGCATTCAACCAGTGCTGGGTGGCGGCCGAAGCATCGCTGTGCGCGCGCAGACGCGGCATCGCCGCGGCATTCGGTTGCGGCGTGAGCGTCATCGGCTGCGTGTGCCATTGCACCTCACGCGACAGCTGCAGGCGGGCGCCATCCAGGCCGGGCAGGGGATCGGGAACGTGCACGGTCAATGCGGTGCCCGCAGGCAGTTGTGCATCCAGTTCGCGCAGCAGGCTGGGCAGGGAGGCCGAGGAAGTGGGAGGCGCCTGATCAATGGCCGGGAAGCCGGGCGCCAGCCAATGCCAGTTGCCTTCCCTGGCCGTGCCACGCAGCGCCGTGGCATCCAGTCCTGGTGCCACCACCGTCCACGCATCGGGGGCCGGCGCGGGGCCGGTCAGTGCTGGCCGTGCCAGCAGCAATGCCAGCACAGCCAGCAACAGCAGGCGCACCAGCAGCAACGGCCAGTCATCGAAGCGGATGCGCTGGCGCGGACGGATCTGCGCACGCAGCCAGCGCAGTGCAGCGAAATCCAGCGGCGTATACGGATGACGGCGGGCGAGGTGGATCAGCAGCGGCAGCAGCCAGGCGGCCAGCGCGGCCAGCCCCAGCGGGAACAGCAGGTTCATGCATCGCCTCCGCGGCCGAACAGCGCCTGCAGTGGCTGGTCCAGCGGCTGATCGAGCCAGCCGGTGGCGCTGGCGATGCCGCTGGCCTGCAGGCGCGACTGCAATGCGCTGCGTGCGCCAGCGAAGCGCTGCAGGTAGTCGCTGCGGATCGCCGCGCCATCGCCCAGCAGTTCCTCGCCGGTCTCCGGATCGCGGAAGCGATGGCTGGCGTCGAACGGGAAGTCGCGTTCGTCGGCGGTCAGGATCTGCAGCAGGGCCACTTCGCGGCGTGCGCTGGCCAGTTGTTCCAGCAGCACGATGCCGGCCTCGTCGAAGCCATCACCGACCGCCAGCAGCAGGTCGCCCGGACGCACGCGCTCCCACAGCGGGCGCAGGCGATCGGCCGCAGGCCAGCCACCGCGCGTCTGCAGCGCATGAAGGTGCAGGTGCACGCGGTCACGCTGGCGTGCGCCGTTCGCTGCGGGCACCAGCTGCAGTCCATCGCCATTGATCGCCAGCAGGCCGAACCGGTCGCCCTGCTGCAGGGCCAGTTCGACCACGCACGCGGCGACGCCCCGCATGTGGTCCAGGCGGGTGCGCTGGGACGCCACGCGATCGGCCTGGCCGGCCGAGGCGGTGGCATCGAGCAGCAGCCAGACCGTGATCGGGCTTTCGCGCTCGGACTCGCGAACGAAGAAGCGATCCGAGCGTGCATACAGCTTCCAGTCGATCTGGCGCAGTTCGTCGCCAGGCTCGTAGGCACGGTACTGGGCGAACTCAAGGCCGGCTCCGCGGCTGCGGCTGGCGTGCTGGCCGATGCCGCTTGCACCGCTGGCCAGGCGCGGCCGCAACCGCAGCAGGCGCAGGCGCGCCCGCAGTTCCGGCGGCAGGGTCAGCGGAGTGCCCGCGCTCACGCCTGGATCAACCCGGGAACGGTACGGCCTGCAGCAGGGCCGCGACCACATCGTCGGCACGCTTCTGCTCGGCCTCGGCGGCGAACGACAACAGCAGGCGATGGCGCATCACCGGTGCGGCCAGGGCCTGCACATCCTCGCGGGTGGCGGCGAAGCGGCCCTGCAGCAGGGCGCGTGCCTTGGCGGCAAGCACCAGCGACTGGCCGGCACGCGGACCGGCGCCCCACTTCACCCACTGGTTGATCGCGGCGGGTGCACCGTCGCCCGGCCGGCTGGCACGTACCAGGCGGGTGATCCAGGCCAGTACATCAGGGCTGACGTGCACCTGGCGCACTGCGGCCTGCAATGCGATCACCGCTGCGGCATCCATCACCTTCGGCACCGCGTCGGTGGCGCCGCTGGTGGTCTGTTCCAGGATCTGCCGCTCCTCGTCCTCGCTCGGGTAGTCCACCAGCACGTGCAGCAGGAAGCGGTCCAGCTGCGCTTCCGGCAGCGGGTAGGTGCCGGCCTGCTCGATCGGATTCTGCGTGGCCAGCACGAAGAACGGGGCGGGCAGCGCGTAGGTGGTGCCGGCGTAGCTGACCGTGCGTTCCTGCATCGCTTCCAGCAGCGCGGCCTGGGTCTTGGGCGGGGTACGGTTGAGCTCGTCGGCCAGCAGCAGGTTGGTGAAGATCGGACCCTGCTGGAAACGGAAATGACGGTGGCCGGTGCCGTGGTCCTCTTCCAGCAGTTCGGTGCCGAGGATGTCGCTGGGCATCAGGTCGGGGGTGAACTGCACGCGCCGGAACTGCAGCTCCAGCGCCTGGCCGAGCGAACGCACCAGCAGGGTCTTGCCCAGCCCGGGCGCGCCCTCCAGCAGGCAGTGGCCGCCGGCCAGCAGGCCGATCAGCAGCTGCTCGACCACCGTGTGCTGGCCGACCACGGCATGGGCCAGGGCGCTGCGCAGTTCATGCAGGCGCGGCAGCAGGGAATCGAGGTCGGGGCTGGTCATGGGTGCGGTCCGGTCAGTTGTTCAGTGCGTACATCACGATGTTGACGCCGAATCGGGTGTTGTCTTCGGCCAGGAAGCGCTTGTTGCGCCAGTCGTAGTCCCACTCGCAGCCGTAGTCCTTGTTGCTGTAGAGCAGGCCGAGGCGGCCATCGACGTCGATGCCCTTCAGGTAATCGTGCACCAGGTCGTCGCCCCAGCCGTTGAGTTCGAAGCTGGTGGCGGGCGGGCCGTCGGGGAAGCGGAAGAAGCTGCGGTACAGGGCGTGGCTGTTGGGCAGCTTCTGCAGTGCCTTCGGCCCGAACAGGCGACCCATCTGCGCTTCGAACGAGGTGGCGAACAGGCCATCGATGTCATGGTTGCAGTCGTCGACGAAGACGAAGCCGCCATTGCGCACATAGCGCACGAAGTTCTGCCGCTCGGCGGCGTTGAATTCGACCAGCGTATGCCCGGCCAGGTAGCAGAACGGCGCCTCCAGCATGCGCGGGTCGGCCAGGGCCACCACGTGTTCCTGCGGGTCCACGCGCAGCGAGGTGTAGTCGATCAGCGAGGTGATCAGGTTGGACGGCATGCGCGCATCCACGTCCCAGTCACCGGAGTCGTACTGCAGGCGGGTGAACCAGAAGTCGTAGCGCGAACTGCGCGGGCCTGCCTGGGCCCAGGCTGGCAGCGCCGCCGCCGAAGCGGCAGCGGCCAACCAGCGCAGGCAGGCCCGGCGATCCATCAGACTGCGTCGGACAGCGAGGTGAAGGTGAAGTCGCGCAGCTTCATCGGCGGGATCATCATCACGTAGCTGGATTCATCGCCGGCCACGCGCACCGGCTTGCCCAGCTCCTCGATGTTGTTGAGCATGATCACCGGCGATTCGTTGAAGCGGAAGTTCTTCACCGGGTGCTTGATCTGGCCGTTCTCGATGTAGAAGGTGCCGTCGCGGGTCAGGCCGGTCAGCAGCACGGTCTGCGGATCGACCATGCGGATGTACCAGGTGCGGGTGACCAGGATGCCCTTCTGGGTGCCGCGCACCAGTTCGGCGGTGCTCTTGTCGCCGCCGCTCATCAGCAGGTTGCCCGGCGAGGCCTTGGCGGTCTTGCCCTGCTTCTGCGCCCAGAAACGCGAGTAATCCAGGTTGGCGACCTTGCCGTTCTCGATGATGGCCATGCGCTCGCGCGGCAGGCCGTCGTTGTCCCACGGCAGCACCGGGGCATCCGGATGCCACGGGTCGGCGATCATGGTCACGCGCGGGTCGTAGACCTGCTCGCCCAGCTTGTTGCCACCGCCCTTCTTCGACAGGAAGCTGCGGCCTTCATCGGCCGAGCGTGCACTGAAGAAGTTCATCATGAAGCTGATCAGGCCCGCGGCGGCGGCCGGTTCCAGGATGACCGTGTACTTGCCCGGCTCCAGTGCCTTGGCTTCGGCTGATTCGGTGGCCTTGCGCATGGCGATGCGGATGTCCTGGTCGGCCTTGAAGTCGGCCGCATCCTTCAGGTTGCGGCCGACCCAGCCCGAACCGCGGCCGTCTTCGGTACGCACGGTGCAGGTGTAATCGAAGCTGGTGGTGCGCTGGTAGGCGAAGTTGCCGTTGCTGTTGGCGGTGGCCTGGAAGCCCTGGCCGTCCTCGAGGAAGCCGGCGGCGATCAGGCCATGGCCGCGGCACGGCGCGATCGAATCGGCGGCAACCTTGGCGCGGAAGGCCGGGTCGATCGCGGCGGTGGACTCGCTGAAGGTCGGGCTGGCGCGGTAGTTCTGCTTGCCGATGGCCGGCATGAACTCCGGGTTCTCCGGGGCCAGGCGCGCCAGGTCCTCGGCACGGCGCACCACGCGTTCCAGCGCGGCATCGTCGAACTCGTTGATCGAGGCGGTGCCGACGCGCTTGCCGAAGGCGACGGTGACCGCCAGCTCGGTGTTGTCGACGATACCGCTGGTGGAGACGTTGTTCAGCGCGAAACGGATGTTGCCGCTGATCCCGCCGGCCAGAACGGCGGTGCACTCATCGGCCTTGGACAGGGCGATGACCTTGTCGAGGATGGCCTTGGCCTGGGCTTCGGTGAAGATACTCATGGTGTAAGGGCTCCTGACCGGTCAGCCGAGTCTGCGTGCGGTGTTGATGACGTTGATGCCGTTGAAGCGCGCGGTCGACGAACCGTGCGAGACCGCCGAGACCTGGCCCGGCTGGCCCTTGCCGTCGAAGAACGAACCGCCCAGGCGGTAGTCGCGCTCGTCGGCCACGGCGGTGCAGGCATTCCAGAATTCCGGCGTGCGGATCTGGTAGGCCACGTCCTCCAGCATGCGGGTGATCTGGCCGTTCTTGATCTCGTAGAACAGCTGGCCGCCGAACTGCGCGTTGTAGCGCTGCTGGTCGATCGAGAACGAGCCGTCACCGATGATGTAGATGCCGTTCTCCACGTCCTTGATCAGGTCCGGCACGCTCAGCGGTTTCTTGCCCGGCGCCATCGACACGTTGGCCATGCGCTGGAACTGCACGCTGGACCACGAATCGGCATAGCAGCAGCCGTCGGATTCGGTCTTGCCGAGGATGTGGGCCTGGTCGCGGATGGTCTGGTAGTCCACCAGCTTGCCGTTGCTGATCAGGTCCCAGCGCTTGCACTTCACGCCTTCGTCGTCGTACGCCACCGCGCCGAGGCTGCCCGGCTGGGTCTTGTCGGCGAAGATGTTGACCAGCTCGCTGCCGTACTGGAAGTGCTGCTCGCGCTTGTCCAGGGTGGCGAAGCTGGTGCCGGCGTAGTTGGCTTCGTAGCCGAGCACGCGGTCCAGTTCCAGCGGGTGGCCGATCGACTCGTGGATGGTCAGCCAGGTGTGCGACGGGTCGAGCACCAGGTCGTACTTGCCCGGCTTCACCGAGGGCGCCTTCAGCTTCTCCTGCGCCTGCCTGGCGGCAGCGATGGCGTCTTCCTTCATGTCGTAGGAGGAGCTGTAGTTGACCACGCCGTTGGGGCCGACGATCTTGCCGGCGGAGGCGCCGTCCAGGTACTCGTAGCCCAGCCCCATCGGTGAGGACAGGCCGGAACGGGTGCGGAACTTGCCGCTGGACTTGTCGATGGCGGTCACCGTCATCGGTGCCCAGATGCGGTGCACGTCCTGGTCGATGTAGGAGCCATCGGTGGAGGCGAAGTACTTCTGCTCGTTGACCAGGAACAGCATCGAATTGACGAAGCTGGCGCCGGCGCCCATCGCGGCGGCGTTGACGTCCAGCAGCAGGCCGACCTTGTCCTTGATCGGCACGTCCATCGCGTTCTTGCGGATCGGGGTGCGCCAGCTGACCTCACCCACGCCGGGTGCCTTGGCCAGCTGCACCGGGGCGGTCTGCACGCCGGCGTTGGCCTTGGCGATTGCCGCCGCCTGCTGTGCGGCCTTGGCCACATCGGCGGTGCCCAGCGCATTGGTGGCGGCGAAGCCCCAGGCACCGTTGACGATCACGCGGATGCCGACGCCGGTGGACTCGGTGTTCACCACGTTCTGCACCTTGTCCTCGCGGGTGATCACGAACTGCCGCAGGTAGCGGCCGATGCGCACGTCGCAGTAGGTGGCGCCGGCGCCGCGCGCGGCCTGCAGCGCGGCATCGGCCAGGCGCTTCTTCAACGCCGGGTCGAGGCTGGACTGCAGCTGCTCGGCGGCAATCACCTTGCCGAAGAAGGAGGGCACGATCAGCCCGCCCGCGGTAAGCCCGGTCAGGGCCAGGAAGTCACGTCTTTGCAAGGCTGCTCTCCATGTCGAAGGATGGGGTGGCTCAAGCGCCGAGACTGCGCGCGGTGTTGATGATGTTGATGCCGTTGAAGCGGGTGGTGGACGAACCGTGCGAGACCGCCGAGACCTGGCCGGGCTGGCCCTTGCCGTCGAAGAAGGAACCGCCGAGGCGGAAATCGCGCTCATCGCAGATGGCAGTGCAGGCGTTCCAGAACTCCGGCGTGCGGATCTGGTAGGCCGCGTCCTCGACCATGCCGGTGATCCTGCCGTCCTTGATCTGGTAGTACAGCTGGCCACCGAACTGCGCGTTGTAGCGCTGCTGGTCGATCGAATACGAGCCGCGGCCGTGGATCCAGATGCCGTTCTCCACGTCCTTGATCATGTCCTCGACGCTGAGCGGCGTGCTGCCTGGCGCCAGCGAGACGTTGGCCATGCGCTGGAACTGCACGCTGGACCAGGAATCGGCATAGCTGCAGCCGTGCGAGGCGTCGCGGCCGAGGATGTGGGCTTCATCGCGGGTGGCCTGGTAGTCGACCAGGATGCCGTCGCGCACCAGGTCCCAGCGCTGGGTCTTCACCCCTTCGTCGTCGTAGCCGACCGCGCCGAGGCTGCCCGGCTGGGTCTTGTCGGCGAAGAAGGTGACGATGTCGCTGCCCCAGCGGAACCCCGCATCGCGCTTGTCCAGCGTGGCGAAGCTGGTGCCGGCGTAGTTGGCCTCATAACCGAGCACGCGGTCCAGCTCCAGCGGGTGGCCGACGTTCTCGTGGATGGTCAGGAACAGGTTGGACGGATCCAGCACCAGGTCGTACTTGCCCGGCTTCACCGAAGGCGCCTTCAGCTTCTCGCGCGCATGGCGAGCGGCGGCGATGGCGTCCTCGACCGGGTCATAGGAATCGCGGTAAGCGGTGATGCCACCGGGCAGCTGTACCTTGCCGCGGGCATCGCCATCGAGGAACTCGTAGCCCATGCCCATCGGCGAAGACAGCCCGGCGCGGGTGCGGAACTTGCCACTGGCCTTGTCGATGGCGGTGGCGGTGAACGGCAGCCAGATGCGGTGGATGTCCTGGTCGATGAACGAGCCATCGCTGGAGGCGAAGTACTTCTGTTCGTTGACCAGGAACAGCGTGGAATTGATGAAGTCGGCACCCGCATTCAGCGCGGCTGCGTTGAGTGCCAGCAGCAGCTCGACCTTGTCCTGGATCGGCACCGCCATCGCGTTCCTGCGGATCGGGGTCTGCCAGCGCACCTCGCCGACCGACGGGGTCGGTGCCAGCTGCACCGGCCGGGTCTGGATGCCGGCATTGGCGCGGGCGATCGCGGTGGCCTGCTCGACCGCAGCGCGGACCGCCGCCTCGGTCTGCTGGTGGGTGGCGGCGAAGCCCCAGGCGCCGTTGACGATCACCCGCACGCCCACGCCGGACGATTCGCGGTTGGTCACATTGCCGACCTGGTGCTCGCGGGTGATGACCGACTGGTTGAGGTAGCGGCCGATGCGGACATCGCAGTAGCTGGCCTTGGCGTTGCGTGCCGCCGCCAGGGCGACCTCGGCCAGGCGCCTGCGCTGGGCGCTGTCGACCGGGGCCAGCAGCTGTTCGGCGGCGATCGCACGGGAATGCGGCAGCAGCAGGCCCGCCAGGCCCAGACCGGAAAAAGCCAGGAACTCACGTCGTTGCACAGCGTTTCTCTCTCTCGCTTGCGTGCGGCCAGCAACAGGCCGAGCCGATCACGTCAACTCCTCGACTTTCGCCAGCGCGGAACGTGACGACAAGTGACTGCAGTCATGGTTGGGGGTGTTTCGGCAGGGCTGCGCCCTGCACCTGCTTCAAGCCAGGGCAACGTCAACGTCAAAGGCTGGCCTTCCGTGGGACACCGCCCCGCCATCCAACAGGAAGCCTGCTGTTGCTGTTGCCCTTGCTTTGGCTGTTGCGGTTGCTCCGGCTTCGGCGGGTGCAGGGCGCAGCCCTGCCGAGCAACACCCCCTCGTGCACAATGGGGCCGACCCCGCCTGGACACCGTCCTGATGTCGAGCAAGCCGTATTCAGAAGCCTGCGAGCGCAACCGCGAACCGATCGCCGCCGCACTCGACCCGTGCATGGGAGACCGCCACCGGGTGCTGGAGATCGGCAGCGGTACCGGCCAGCATGCGGCGTTCTTCGCCGAACGCTGGCCGTGGCTGCGCTGGCAGCCCAGCGATCATCCGGACCACCTGCCCGGCATCGAAGCCTGGCGCGCCGAAGCAGCGTTGCTGAACCTGCTGGCGCCGGTGGCGCTGCAGGTGGAGCTGCCGCCAGCGCCAGGCCTGGCCATGCCGGAGGGCAGCCACTTCGACGCTGCATTCAGTGCCAACACGCTGCACATCATGAGCTGGGAACACGGCCAGGCGCTGTTCGCCGCGCTGCCGCCGCTGCTGCGCCACGGCGCGTTGCTGGCGGTGTACGGTCCGTTCAACCGGGGCGGGCGCTACACCAGTGACAGCAACGCACAGTTCGATGCCTGGCTGAAGGCACGCGATGCACGCAGTGGCCTGCGTGATATCGAGGCGGTGCAGGCGTTGGCAGCCGACAACGGATTCACCCGCCTGGGCGATGTCGCGATGCCGGCCAACAACCGCCTGCTGCTGTGGCGGTTGGGGTGATCAGGCGGGTCCTGGTTGTGCGGGACCGGCATTCGTCAGGCGGCTGCTGCTTGGACTTTCCGGATGAATCTCTCGCAGGAAATGTGGATCTGTTCGATCAGGCGATGAAGAACTTGATGGCCTGTGCCCTGTTGCTCCATCAACTGATGAACATCGCTGGCCGTTGCAGGTAGCTGGTATGCCATCAACGTCATTCGCTTCAAACAGTCAAATGGATCCAGGCGCAGTTGTTCCGAGAGGGTCACCCAGTCATTCAAGCGTATGTCCCACCAGTTGTAGTGGCTACCGATGCGCATGGCCATACGGATTGCCTTGGTATCGAGTTCCGGGTAAGCAAGCGCGCTTGAGATGTCATACAACGGCGCCAGCCTTGCCATGCCCCCGCTGTCGATTAACAGGGAGTAGTTTTTCGCATGGGCGTCGGTGCCTCCAATGAAGTAGTTGAACGCCAGTGCATCGAACAGACGCTGCACGTCTTCGGTGGGATTGCTTGAGTGCCTCCACAGAACATCCGCCAGATCTGCCGGACCCGGTCCACCCTGGTTCTGGTATTTCAGGTGTGGACGAACACCAAGAGTCTGACAGAAGTCCTCCTGGTGCAGACGGAACCACTCACCGTCGATCTGATAGCGGTCGTAGCGTTCCACGCATATCGCTGACTCCGTGCCTATCTGGAGGCGGCTGCTGTAGGCGGCAGGCAGGTCCATTTCCCTGGCCAACGCCAGACAGAACATTTCGTTCTCTACGTACCCTCTGAAATCGCCATTGGGCGGTTTGAGAATATGTGTAGTGGGAATGCGCCCGGAAGGGAGTGCCCATTCTTGTGCCGTACGCAGC
Organism: uncultured Stenotrophomonas sp.; assembly: GCF_945952405.1. Classification (GTDB taxonomy): domain Bacteria; phylum Pseudomonadota; class Gammaproteobacteria; order Xanthomonadales; family Xanthomonadaceae; genus Stenotrophomonas. The sequence goes on from NZ_CAMFIA010000020.1 coordinate 63,867, forward strand.
AATGCGATTTTTGCCTGGGCACCCGCAAGGCTGAACTGGCCGAGATCGTCTGGCCTGCGGGTCGCTCCCACGTCCTGGCGTACCCGCTGCAGCCTCGCGGCGACGTCCTCGTCCGCTAGCGGCGTGATTGCGTCGAGAGCACCGGAAGCAACCAGGTCAAGGCGGGCGTCGGTGATGAACTGGATTGCTCCAGCGCACTCTTCGCCCACATGGGAAAGCATGCCGAGCGGATTGCGTGCGGAAACATGGAAAGCGGAAGCCCATCGATTCAATGTGGCTTCATTGTCTGGCAGAAGCCCCCATAGAACAGCCGATACCGTCTGCGTGGGATGGACCTGCTGCGCCAGAGGTAGGCTCAGCGACAATGGCACCGCTTCCGATGAGGCAACCCATGCAGGCGCGTAGGTGAGTTCGGGATGGCCGTGGGCGTTCTGCTCCACGGTTCCGACATTGCTGGCCCCCAACAGCAGGTTGAGCTTCATTTTCTCCGCTTGCTTGGCGGTGGCAGCGGCGTTGGTCGGGTTGACGAATTGTTAGTCCGTCCTGGCACGAGCGTCCTCCCTTGCTGGATCTCGTCCAGGATTCGACCGAAATCCACTGCGGCGCCTGTGGAACGGGTCTCGCGCCAGGTTCCGGCGGCGGGAGGAGAGTTTGAGTGTGACGAACTTCGGTGGGACGCAACCACCGCGTTGATACTGGGGGCCTTGTGCTTGGAAGGAGTGCTGTCGGCGGCGGCGGGTGCATCCGCACTGAGCCTGAGACCGAGGACATTCATTACCCGCAATACCAGATACATCTCGGCACGAGGCTTGCCCTTCTCGATATCAATGATCCATTGCCGGCTGACCCCTGCACGTTCGGCCAACCCTGCCTGATCCCAGCCAAGTGCTCTGCGGCGTTGACGGATGGTGAGTCCCAGATCCTCGGTTGTCTTCAGGAGCGCCATGCACGCAATGTATGCGTATGGCTACTTTCGGACAAGTGTCAATGAGCGCTGACATTCAAATGTGCCAGTGAACTGGATCGGCAGATCATGCGCAAAGTCTGCGATCGGTTACATTTCGCTAAATGTCACCGATTGATGACATTCAGCTCAATGCCAGCGTTCGATTACATTACGCCACCTGCACGATGTGCAGTGCCTTCGGGTTGCGCCACTGCGCCAGCAGGGTCGCTTCGCGGGCCTTGGCGTTCTCCACGTGTGCTTCCTTGACGTGGCCGAAGCCGCGGATGTGCTCCGGAATGCTGGCGATCTCCACCGCCAGCGCCAGGCGGTCATCATCCAGGCCTTCCAGCAGCACCTGCACGGTGGCCTCGTAATCGCTGATCAGGGTGCGCTCCATGCGGCGTTCGGCGGTGCGGCCGAACACATCGAAGCGGCCGCCACGCAGGAACTTCAGCCTGGCCAGCAGGCCGAACGCCTTGAACATCCACGGGCCGTACTCCTTCTTCAGCAACCGGCCGTGTTCGTCCTTCTTTGCGAACAGCGGGGGTGCCAAGTGGAAGCGCAGCTGGTAGTCGCCCTCGAACTGCTGCTGCAGGCGGCGCTGGAAGTCGCCGCTGGTGTACAGGCGGGCCACTTCGTACTCGTCCTTGTACGCCATCAGCTTGAACAGGTAACGGGCCACGGTCTCGGTCAGCGCGGTGGAGCCGCCGATGCGCTCGGCTTCGGCGGCGCGCACGCGCTCGACCAGCCCGCGGTAGCGGTTGGCGTAGGCGGCGTCCTGGTAGTCGAGCAGGAACGCGGCACGCCGCTCGATCATTTCATCCAGCGAACGCGACAGGCGGGCGTCGTCCAGCGGCAGGAACGCCACCTCGCCACCGTGCGAGGGCAGACCACGCAGTTCGCGTTCGTCACCGGTGTTGCGCGGCGCGGCAGTGGCGCCCCATTCGTTGCCTTCCCATTCGCCCGGCGGCAACGGATGCAGCGGGCCCGGGGTGGACTCGGTATCGGTGTGGCGGTTGCGTACCAGGCCGGCAGCCTGCTGCACGGCCTGCGGATCGACCGCCGCCAGGCGGCCCCAGGCGAATGCCTGCTGGTTCATCGCCACGGCGGCGCCGTTGAGTTCGATGGCGCGCATCAGCGAGTCGAACGACAGCGGTACCAGGCCCTGCTGCCAGGCGTAGCCGAGGATGAACAGGTTGGCGGCGATGGCATCGCCCAGCAGCGCGGTGGCCAGCTGGGTGGCATCGAGCAGCAACGGCTCCTGGCCGCCCAGCGCCACGCGTACGCCGGCGACGATGTCGGCGGCGGGGAACTGCATGTCGGGGCGGGTGGTGAAGGTGCCGGGCATCGCCTCGTAGGTATTCAGCACGACCTGCGAACGGCCGGCGCGGACCTTCGACAGTGCCCAGTAATCGTTGACCACGACCATGTCGCAGCCCAGCACCAGGTCGGCTTCGCCGGCGGCGATGCGCACGGCGTGGATGTCGTCCGGACGGCGCGCGATGCGGATGTGCGTGGTCACCGCGCCGCCCTTCTGTGCCAGGCCGGTCTGGTCGAGCACGGTGGCGCCCTTGCCTTCCAGGTGGCCGGCCATGCCCAGCAGCGCACCAATGGTCACCACGCCGGTACCGCCGACGCCGGTGATCAGGATGTTCCAGGGTTGCTCCAGGGTGCCGCGGATGGTCGGTGCCGGCAGGTTGTCCAGCAGCGTGGAGGCATCGCGCTTGCTGCCCTTGCGCGGCTGGCCGCCGTGCACGGTAACGAAGCTCGGGCAGAAGCCGTTGACGCAGGAGTAGTCCTTGTTGCAGTTGGACTGGTCGATCTCGCGCTTGCGCCCGAACTCGGTTTCCTTCGGCAGCACCGACACGCAGAAGCTCTTCTTGCCGCAGTCACCGCAGCCTTCGCAGACCAGCGAGTTGATCATCACCCGCTTGGCCGGATCTTCCAGCTTGCCGCGCTTGCGGCGACGGCGCTTCTCGGTGGCGCAGGTCTGCTCGTAGATCAGGATCGAGACACCCTTCACTTCGCGCAGGCGCTTCTGCACTGCTTCCAGCTCGCTGCGGTCGTGGAACTCGACGTCGCTGGGGAAATGCTCGCGCTGGCCGGTCCACTTGCCGATGTTGTCCGACAGCACCACGATGGTGTGGATGCCTTCGGCCCGCATCTGCCTGGCGATGTCCGGCACGCTCAGCGGGCCGTCCACCGGCTGGCCGCCGGTCATCGCCACCGCATCGTTGTAGAGGATCTTGTAGGTGATGTTGACGCCGGCCGCGACCGCCTGCCGGATCGCCAGCGAGCCGCTGTGGAAATAGGTGCCATCACCGAGGTTCTGGAACACGTGCGGGGTGTCGGTGAACGGCGCCTGCCCGGCCCAGGTCACGCCTTCGCCGCCCATGTGGGTGAAGGTATCGGTGCTGCGGTCCATCCAGGTCACCATGTAATGGCAACCGATGCCGGCCAGCGCCCGCGAGCCTTCCGGCACGTTGGTGGAGGTGTTGTGCGGGCACCCCGAGCAGTAGTGCGGTACGCGCGGGAAGCTGGCACGCGGCAGCGCAAGCTCGGCTTCCTTCTCCTGCATCCACTGCAGGCGCTGCTCGATCGATTCGTTGTTGAAGAACTTCTGGATGCGGCGGCCGATCACGCCGGCGATGGTGGCCGGGGTCAGTTCGCCGGTGGACGGCAGGATCCATTCGCCGCTCTCGTCGTACTTGCCGACGATGGACGGGCGCTGGCCCCAGCTGGCCGGCCAGTTGAAGAACTGCTCCTTCATCTGGCGCTCGATGAAGGCACGCTTCTCCTCCACCACGATGATGTCTTCCAGGCCCTGCGCGAAGCGCGCGATGCCCTGCGGCTCCAGCGGCCAGGTCATGCCGACCTTGTATACGCGGATGCCGATCGCGGCGCAGGCCGCCTCATCCAGGCCCAGGTACTCCAGCGCCTGCAGCACATCCAGGTAGCTCTTGCCGGTGGTGACGATGCCCAGCCGCGCGCGCGGCGCGTCCATCACCACCTTGTCGATGCCATTGGCGCGGGCGAAGGCCTGCGCAGCCTTCACCGCATAGCGGTGCAGGCGCATTTCCTGGTCCAGCGGCGGGTCCGGCCAACGGATGTTGAGGCCACCCGCCGGCATCTCGAAGTCCTCCGGCAGCACGATGCGGCGCGCCATCGGATCGACTTCGACCGACGCCGACGATTCCACCGTTTCGGCGATCGTCTTGAAGCCGACCCAGCGGCCGGTGTAACGGCTCATCGCCCAGCCGAGCAGGCCCATGTCGAGGATGTCCTGCACGCCGGCCGGGTTCAGCACCGGCATCATCGCGCTGACGAACTCATCCTCGCTGCCGTGCGGCAGGGTCGAGCTGCGGCAGGCATGGTCATCGGCGGCCAGTGCCAGCACACCGCCGTAGCGCGAGGTGCCCGCGGCATTGGCGTGCTTGAACACGTCGCCGCAGCGGTCCACGCCCGGGCCCTTGCCGTACCACATGCCGAACACGCCCTGCACGTTGGCACCGGGGAACAGGTTGGTCTGCTGGGTACCCCAGACCATGGTGGCGCCCAGATCCTCGTTCAGGCCGGGGGTGAACTTCACCTTGGCCGCGTCCAGGTGCTTGCGCGCGCGCCACAGTTCCAGGTCGAAGCCGCCCAGCGGGCTGCCCCGGTAGCCGCTGACGAAGCCGGCGCTGTCGATGCCTTCGGCGGCATCGCGCAGGCGCTGCATCAGCGGCAGCCGCACCAGCGCCTGCACGCCACTCAGGTAGATCCGCCCCTCGTTGCGGGTGTACTTGTGGTCGAGCGTGTAGTCACGGTCGAGCAGGTCGGCGGAAGAGGGCGAAGTGAGTTGCGCGGTACTGGTCATGGCTGGCCCGGTCAGGATCGGCTGGCACCGGCCGCGTGCAGGCACGCGGCGGGAAAGGCGCGAATTGTAGCAGTGGGGCCGTGCGGCCCCGGCACTCGCGCCCGCGGCGGTGCTGGGGTTAGGATCGGGGAGAGAGAGGGAGGCTGCGGTTGCAGCCTGGGGAGAAGGGATGTCAGTTCCAGGAAAGTTCCTGGCCAGCGTGCTGCTGGCCTCGGGAGTGGCCACTGCGTGGGCCGCGCCGGCCGTGCCGGCACCACAGGAGTTCTATTTCGACAGTGACCAGGCAGCGGCGCCGATGGTGGCGTTGCAGGGCGAGGGCGATGAGCTGGTCAACCAGCTGGTCCGGTTGCGTGAACGCGGTCGCCGCGCGGTCGAAGCCACCGTGCAGCTGGCCTCGGTGGCCAGCGGCCAGGGCCGAGCTGAGCTGGCCGACCAGCTGTATGGCGAGGCGCTGAAGGAAGCGTCGGCGCAGAGCAGTGTCGGCCGCAGCGTGCGCTGGAACTATGGCTGGGACCTGCTGCGCCAGGGCAAGCCGGAGGCGGCGCTGGAGCAATGGCTGTCGTCGGCCGGCAACGCGCGCAGCAAGCCCAGCTGGGTGCCGCCGACCTATGCGCTGGCGCTGTGGCGGCTGGGGCAGAAGCAGGAGGCCGTGCAGTGGTACGCCGCGGCCGTGCGCACCGAGCCGTCGCAGTGGAGCAGCAGTGCCAACCATGCGCAGCTGCTGCCGCAGTGGCGCGAGGACGAGCGTGCGTCGCTGGCCGAGGTGCAGCAGGCCTGGGCCGCCGCGCCACCGGCCTGGCCCTGAGGAAGGGGGTGGGCCGGGTTGCACCCGGCACCCGCAGAGGCAACAGCTGGAGCCAAAGCAACAGCAACAACCAAAGCAACAGCCGGCTCTGGGCTATCTGTGGCTTGGTCGGGGCGCTCTGGGGCTGCAGGACACGCCGTAAACCCATCCATGGGGGCTCGATGGCGCCATCCATGGCGCCAACGGTCCTGCAGCCCCAGACCGCCCCGACCCCGACAGGTTCTCGGCGACGGTGGGTAGATCCACGCCATGTGTGGATGAATCCACATCGGAATCGATTTTTCGATATCTGATCGAAATGCAGCGGAGCGTGGGCTATGCCGGTCGTCCTGACCGGCACCCTTCGGGCCGTCGCACGCGACGTTGGCAACGGCTCCTGCCGTTGCCTTCGGCTCTACAAAAGGCGGCCAGCCAGCCGGCTTCTGCGTTTGATCTTCTTTTTTCTTTTCCGTGGCGGACGCCCCCGGAAACTGTCAGAGGCCGGACGGGTAGGCTGCGCAGGGGCGTGAGCCGCATGGATGCGGCGACCGAGCTTACAGGGGCGTACTTGCAGCGCCCCCTGCACAGCCTACCCACCCGGCCAACCGCGGCTGTTGCTTTCAGCGGCCAGCCACGAGGGGCTGCGCCGTTCGCGGGAAACCCCTCAGTCGTCCGCAGACACCGTCCGCCCTGATGCCCATCCCCGCAGTGCCTCGACCTGCTCGGCCATCAGCACCGACAGCGGGCGCGTCGCGCGGATCTCGTTCATCAGCAGCTCGGTGTCCAGCGGCCGGCCCTCGGCGTGGGCGGCATACAGGCCGGCAACGATTGCCTGCTCGATCTCGGCGCCGGAGAAACCGTTGGCGGCCGCGGCCAGCGCCGGCAGGGCGAAGTCATCGGCATTCAGCTGGCGCCGGCCCAGGTGCAGCCGCAGCAGTTCCACGCGGACCTCGGGCGCGGGCAGGTCGACGAAGAAGATCTCGTCGAAGCGGCCCTTGCGCAGCAGTTCGGCGGGCAGTTCGTGCACCTGGTTGGCGGTGGCGACGATGAACACCGGCGCCTTGCGCTCGGCCATCCAGGTCAGCAGGTGGCCGAGCACGCGGCGCGACACGCCGCCGTCCTCGCCACCGCTGGCCAGGCCCTTCTCGATCTCGTCCATCCACAGCACGCAGGGCGCCAGCTGCTCGGCCGAGGCCAGCGCCTGGCGCAGGTTGGCCTCGGTCTCGCCGTGGTACTTGTTGTACAGCGCGCCGACGTCCAGGCGCAGCAGCGGCACGCCGAAGCCGGCGGCAGTGGCCTTGGCCAGCATCGACTTGCCGCAGCCCTGCACACCCAGCAGCAGCATGCCGCGCGGCGGGTCCAGCCCGGCCGGGGCCGAGCCGGCGATGAACGCCACCCGCCGCTGGTTGATCCAGCGCTTGAGCCGGTTGGCACCGGCCACGTCGCCGAAGCGCGCGCTGTCATGCTCGAAGAACAGGTGGCCGCTGCGGTTGAGCAGTTCGAACTTCAAGCGCGCCAGCTGCGGCAGGTCGTCGTCGCGCAGCGCGCCATCGGCGTAGATCAGCTGCCGCGCGATGCGCCGGGCATCCACCAGGCTCAGGCCCTGCAGGTTCTTCAGGATCTTCTTCACCGCCTCGCTGTCGACTTCGACGCGGCGGCCACCATGCTCGCGGGCATAGGCGTCGGCCTCTTCGCGCAGCATCTTCAGCAGGGCGTTGGCATCGGGCAGGCGTGGGTTGAAGCGGACCGCCAGTGCTTCCAGCTCGGCGGGCAGCTCTACCTTGGCACCGATCAGCACCAGCACGTGCGGTTCGCTGTGGCGGCGCTGGATCAGGTCGCGCAGGGCGCGCTGGTGGCTGGCATAGCCCAGGTAAGGGTGGAAATCGAGCAGCAGGTAGACCCCGCGCTGATCTGCCTGGCGGATCATCTGCAGCGCCGCGCTGGCGTCCGGTGGCCCGACCGGCGGGTCTTCGCTGTCCAGGTCGATGCGGCGCAGGCCCTCGGTGATCGACCAGCGGTGCAGCGCCCGCCAGACATGCATCAGCGTCTGCCGGAACAGATCGACGATGCGGCCCTCGTCCTGGGTCTCGATCACGATCAGGGGGGTATTGGCGCGAATCAGTGCGCTCAGGTCCTGCAGCTCGCTCATGCCGGTTCGATCCTTCGGGGGCGCCACGATAGCAAAGGCGATGGCCGCAGGTTCAGCGCGGTGCTACCTCCCGTCACCATCGCCGGTGTACGCTCGGGGCACGTACCCGGAAGCGAGGCTGGCATGAAGACGATCCTGGTGGCCGGTTCCAAGGGCGGGGTGGGCAAAACCACCGTCGCCACCCACCTGGCCGCGTACGCGGCATTGCAGGGCAAGGCCACGGTGATCGCCGATGCCGACCCACAGGGCTCCAGCACCCGCTGGGCACAACGCCGTGCCGGGCTGGAAAGCGCGGTACTGCCGATCGATGTGTACCGCAAGAAGCAGTGGGCGCAGAAGCTGCCCGATGGCACCGAAACGGTCATCATCGACGCACCGGCCGGTGCGTTGGCCGACGATATCCCCCATTTCCTGGATGCCGCCGACGCCGTGGTGGTGCCGGTGCTGCCTTCGGCGCTGGACATCGAAGCCATCGTCGGCTTTCTCAACAGCCTGGCCCAGAACCCGCGGGTGCACAGCCGCAAGCTGCCGGTCGGACTGGTGCTGAACCGGACCAAGCCCTGGACGCAGACCTCGCAGCAGGCCCTGCAGATGCTGGCCGAATGGCCGTACCCGGTGGTCGCGCAACTGCGTGACAGCCAGAGCTACGTGGTCATGACCGGCCTCGGCCGCAGCCTGTTCGACTACCGCTCCGCGCAGGTACGCGAACACCAGGCCGACTGGGAACCGCTGCTGTCCTGGCTGAAGCTTTGATGCCTGCGTCACTCTTCCTGCTGCATCCTCTTCTTCATGGAACCCCGCGATGCGTGAACTGATCCTGCTGCGCCATGCCCATGCCGAACCGGCCACCCCGGGCCAGGCCGACCTCGACCGGCCGTTGTCGCCGGTAGGGCTGGCCGAAGCCGAAGCCGCCGGCAAGTGGCTGAAGGAAAACAACCTGCTGCCGGACTGCGTGCTGTGCTCGCCGGCGCGGCGTACCCGCGAGACCCTGGAAGCCGTGCTCGGCACCATCGGTTACGTGGAGAAGCGCCTGGAAGACCGCATCTACGAGGCGACCCCCGGCACCCTGGCGTCACTGGTGGACGACCGCCGTGAACTCGACCGGGTGCTGATCGTCGGCCACAATCCCGGCCTGGAGCGCCTGGTGGCGCTGATGACCGAGGGCACCAGCAGCGATTACCGCGGCATGCCGCCGGCCGGCATCGCCGTGCTCGGCTTCCCGCGCGAGGCGTCGATCGAACCGGGTGTGGCCAGCCTGAACGCGTTCTGGTGGCCGTGATCCGATGAGCCTGGCGCGGCGCAGCCGCTTCCTGCTGCCCGCGCTGCTGGCGCTCGGCCCGGCCTGGGCCGCTACGCCGTCACCGACGACGCTGCCACCGGTGGTCGCCGAAGCGCACCGGGTGCTGCGGCTGGACACCCAGCGCTCGCAGATCGGCTTCGAGGTACGCACCCGTTTCGGCCAGCGCATCGAAGGGGTGTTCCCGCACTTCGAAGGCCGCATCGAGATCCTGTCCGATGGCCGCCACCAGGTGCACCTGAAGATGTTCACGCGCTCGGTGGAGATTCCAGGCAAGTCGCGCTACACCGGCTGGATGCGCGGCGAGGAGTTCTTCGATGCCGGGCGCCATCCGGTGGTCGAGTTCGACTCGCTGCCGTACTGGCCGGAGACCGTGGAAAACGGCGGCGACATCAACGGCCGGCTGACCCTGCGCGGGGTCAGCCACCCCGAGGCACTCCGGGTCGAGAAAGCGGAGTGCGCCCGACCCGGCTATGATTGCGACGTCGTCAGCCGCGGTACCGTGCAGCGAGGCCGGTACGGCATGGATAGCTGGCAGCTTGCCTTGAGTGACCGAGTGACCTTCGTATTGCGTGCGCGCCTGAGCGAGGCGCCGAAACCGTGAACCTCCTGCTGCGTGTACTGGCGCTGGCAACCGTGTTGCTGGGCAGCGGTTGTGCATCGCTCTCGAATGCCGAGCGCGACCGCGCCGAGGCGATTGCCGTGCAGGCGCGCTCGACCGTGGTCGATTGCCAGCGTGCCGACCGTTGTGCCCAGGACTCGCCATTGCGGGCCCTGGCCGGGCGAGCGTTCACCGAGTCCACCGCGGAGCGGCCGCGCCACTACGCGACCCTGCTGGACGAAGGCGAGGGCGCGCTGGTCGCGCGGCTGAACCTGCTGCGCAGCGCTACCCGCAGCATCGACCTGCAGACCTACATCTTCGACAAGGACGACAGCGCCCGGCTGGTCATCGACGAGCTGCTGGCCGCGTCGCGCCGCGGGGTGAAGGTACGGGTGCTGATCGACCAGCTCTCGGCGATCTCCGACCTGCAGATCCTCGGCGCGCTGTCCGGCGCCCACCAGAACTTCCAGCTGCGGGTCTACAACCCGACCTTCGGCAAGGCGCGGCTGAACTACTTCGACTATGCCGGCAGCGTGCTGTGCTGCTTCCGCCGCTTCAACCAGCGCATGCACAACAAGCTGCTGGTGATCGACGATGCGATCGGCGTGGTCGGTGGTCGCAACTACCAGGACGACTATTACGACTGGGACCGCGAGTACAACTTCCGCGATCGCGATGTGCTGATCGCCGGCCCGGAAGCACGCGCGATGGCGGCCAACTTCGATGCCTTCTGGCGTGCCCACCGCAGCGTGCCGGCCGAGCGCCTGAACGACGTGGGCCGCACCCTGCTGCGCGAGGGCGTGCCGATCCTGCCGCCGGCCACCTTCCGCCGCCCGGAGCGGGTGCAGCGGGTCAGTGCCGAGGCCAATGACAGCGAGTTCGTCACCCGCTCCTTCGTCGATACCGCGCTGCCGGTGGCCTCGGTGCGCTATGTGGCCGACCTGCCACGCAAGCACCGCCGCGAGAAGGCCGATGCACCGCTGGCCGGCCAGCATGTGACCGAGCCGCAGCTGGATGCGCTGATTGCCGGTGCGCAGAAGGAAGTGATCCTGCAGACGCCCTACCTGGTGCTGTCCAAGCCGGCGCAGAAGCTGTTCCGCGAGCTGCGCAAGCGCCCGCAGCCGCCGCGCGTGGTGGTGTCCAGCAACAGCCTGGCGGCGACCGACAACCCGATCGTGTATGCGCTGTCGTACAAGTACAAGCGGCGCAACATGCGCGAACTGGGCTTCAACATCTTCGAATACAAGCCGTTCCCGCTGGATGCGCCGGTCGACTACCGCAACCTGCTGCCCGACCCGATCGCCGCGGCGGACGGTGAGGACCAGGACAGCCGCAATCCGCTGATCGGTGGCAGTGCGGCCGGCAGCAACGCGCGCGGTGGCAGCACCGGGGGCTCCGGCACGGGCGGCAAGCAGGGCCCGTTGAACCATCGCCACAGCGATGGCGCCTACGACAATGCACGTGCGCGCCGCCGCGAAAGTGGCAGCGAAGTGGAAACGCGCCTGCTGCGTACCGAGACCCGACCGTCGTTCCTCGGCAGCAAGGCGGTCAACAAGCCGCTGCCGGTCACCCGCAAGGGCGCGCGCATGGGCCTGCATGCCAAGTCGCTGGTGGTCGACCGCCGCATCGGCGTGGTCGGCACCCACAACTTCGATCCGCGCAGCGAGAACTACAACACCGAAGGCGCGGTGATCATCGACGACCCGGTGTTCGCCGAGCAGCTGGCCGAGAGCATCCTGCGCGACACCCACCCGCAGAACTCCTGGACGGTGGCGCCACGCGCCAAGCCGCCGGTGCTGTCGGGACTGAACTACAGCGTCGGCAAGGCCTCCGAAGCACTGCCGATCCTCGATTTCTGGCCGTGGCGCTACGCCACCGACTACGAATTCAAGCCCGGCCCGGACTGCCCGCAGCCGCTGCCGCGGCAGGACCCGGAGTTCCATCGCTGCTACGTTGCCGTGGGTGACTTCCCTGAAGTCAACGTCGGCCCGAAGTGGCTGCTGGTGCGCATGCTGACCGCATTCGGCGCCGGCCTCGTTCCCATCCTCTGACAGGTGCCCGCATGACCCAGGTGTTCCGCGAAGCCGTTTCCATCGAGCAGCTCAACGCGCTCAGCCGCAACACGGCGATCGAATCCCTGGGCATCGTCTTCAGCGCCGCCGGCGAGGACTGGCTGCAGGCCACGATGCCGGTGGACGAGCGTACCCGGCAGCCCTACGGCATCCTGCACGGCGGCGCCTCGGTGGTGCTGGCCGAGACCCTTGGCAGCAGCGCCGGCAACCTGTGCGTGGATACCGCCCGGCAGATCTGCGTGGGCCTGGAGATCAACGCCAACCACGTGCGCGCGGTACGCTCGGGCACGGTCACCGGCACCGCCCGCGCGCTGCATGTGGGCCGCAGCACCCAGCTGTGGGAGATCCGCATCGAGGACGAGCAGGGCCGCCTGGTGTGCATCTCGCGGCTGACCCTGGCGGTGGTGGCGGCCGGCCACGGCTGAGCCCCGGTTGGGGCACGTTGCCGGTGGCGGAACCCAGCGTTCCCCGCCGATTGCCCCGCCCGATCGGGCTTATGGCCTAAATCGGCTGGCAGCGATGGCGGCCCTCCGGTATCGTGCGCGGATGACTTCCCCCACTCCGGCCCCCCGCGGCGGCGTGGCGCGTGTGTGCCGCTACCTGTACCGCGTACCGCTGCTGTTGGTCCACATCATCGTGTTCCTGCCGCTTACCCTGCTCGGCATGCTTGCGCCGTGGGCGAACCTGCGCGTGGGTGACAGCACGCTGGGCGCCAAGGTGGTGAACGGGTGGCAGGGTGGCCTGATGTGGGTGTTTGGGTTCCGCCTGTCGCGGGTCGGCCAGGCGCTGCCCGGCGCGGTGCTGTTCGTCGCCAACCACGTCAGCTGGGTCGACATCTGCATCCTGCACAGCCAGCGCATGATGGGTTTCGTTGCCAAGCGCGAGATCGCCAGTTGGCCGCTGGTCGGCTGGCTGGCCGCGCGTGGCCAGACCATCTTCCACCAGCGCGGCAACACCGAATCGCTCGGTGGCGTGATGCAGGTGATGGCCGATCGCCTGCGCGAGGGCCGTGCCGTGGGCGTGTTCCCGGAAGGGCGTACCCGTGGTGGCCACGAAGTGGGCCCGTTCCATGCGCGCATCTTCCAGGCTGCGGTCGAGACCGGCGTGCCGGTACAGCCGGTGGCACTGGTGTACGGAGTGGACGGTGACGCCCAGACCATCGTGGCGTTCGGCCCCGGCGAGAGCTTCTTCGCCAATTTCCTGCGCCTGCTCGGTGAGCCGGCGCGGCGTGCGGAAGTGCACTTCCTGGAGCCGATCGGCGCCCAGGACCTGGAAGGCCGTCGGCGCATCGCGGAGACCTCGCGCGCGCGCATCGTGGCGGCCATGAGCGCCGGGTGAGCGCGCGGTGGCCCTGATCCCGCCACCTGTCCTGGACGCTGGTACGCCGGCGCTGCATGCGGCTGACTACCAGCCGCCCCGTTGGCTGCGCAATCCACACCTGCAGTCGATGCTCAGCTCCAGCCGCATGCGCCTGCAGCGCGGCCTGCTGCTGCTGGCCGCGACCGGGGCGGTCAGCGAGGAGCTGATCCTCGATGGCGGCGACGGCGTGCGCCTGCAGGGCTGGCACAGCCATGTCGAAGGCCGCGAGCCGCAGGGCATGGCGTTGCTGCTGCATGGCTGGGAAGGCAGTGCCGAATCCAGCTACATGCGCATGGCGGCCGCGCGCATGCTGGAACAGGGCTTCGACGTGGTGCGGCTGAACTTCCGCGACCATGGCAACACCCATCACCTCAACCGCGGCATCTTCCACTCCAACCTGATCGACGAAGTGGTGCATGCCGCGGGCGATATCGCCCAGCGCTGGCCGCAGCTGCCGCTGGTGGCCGCGGGCTATTCGCTGGGGGGCAACTTCGTGCTGCGGCTGGCGCTGCGCGCGCCGGACGCCGGCGTGCCGCTGCAGCGGGTGGCCTCGGTGTGCCCGGTGCTGGACCCGGCATTGACCATGGAGAGCATCGAGAACGGCCCGGCGATGTACGACTGGTACTTCCGCCGCAAGTGGGCCGGCTCGTTGCGCCGCAAGCGCGACCTGTTCCCCGAACTGAGCGACTGCGACGACCGCGTACTGAAGCTGGACATCCGCGCGCTGACCGCGTGGCTGGTCGAACGGCACACCAGTTTCGGCTCGCTGCAGGCCTATTTCGACGGTTATTCGATTGCCGGCGACCGCCTGGCCTCGCTGCAGGTGCCGGCCGACATCCTGATGGCGCAGGATGACCCGGTGATTCCGTACGCGACCTTCAGCGACTGGCAGCTGCCACGCCAGGCGCACTTGGAAACCGCCTGCTGGGGCGGCCACTGCGGGTTCATCGAGAACTGGCGCGGCGATGGCTTCTCCGAGCGCTGGGTCGCGCAACGCCTGCGGCGGGTCCTGCAGGCCTGAACCGGCAGCGGCGCGCAGCCCGCTACAATGCGGGTTTGCACTTGAACCGGACTGCCATGCAAGACCAGATCATCCAGGCGTTGCGCCAGAACCAGGCCGATCAGGCCGTGCAGCTGGCCCAGGCATGGGCCCATGACGAACCCGGCCTGGCCAATGCCCACCGCTGGCTGGCGCTTGCGCTGCAGCAGCAGGGCAACGCCGAAGACGCGATGCAGGCCCTGCAGCAGGCGCTGCGGCTGGCCCCGGACGATGCCCAGCTGCACCTGCAGCATGCCGGCCTGCTGCTGGCGCTGCGGCAGTTCGAAGGCGCCGACGAAGCGCTCGAGCGCACCACCGGGCTGGATCCGAACTCCTTCTCCGCCTACCTGATGCAGGCGCACCTGGCGATCGGCCGCAACGACTTCGACGAAGCGCAGCGCATCTCGACCCTGGCCGCACGGGTGGAACCGGACCATCCGGAACTGCTGACCATCGATGGCATGGTCGCGCTGCGCCGTGGCGAAGCCGACCGTGCGCTGGCGCTGCTGTCGGCCGCCAGCAAGGCGCTGCCGGACGATACCCGCGTGCTGTACGCGCTGGGTTTTGCTTACTTGGGCAAGGACATGCTGGCGTTCGCCGAGCAGTCGTTCCGCCGCGTGCTGGAACTCAATCCGTCGTTGTCCTCGCTGCATGGCCTGGTGGTGCAGCTGGCACTGCGCCAGGGCAACGTGCCGGCCGCGGCCGAAGCCATGCAGGTGGCCCTGCAGCAGCCGGAGATGGACGTGCCGGCGATGCGTCGCCTGGCCGGTGAACTGTCGCTGCGCAACGGCCAGCCGCTGCAGGCGCTGGATTACCTGCTGCCGCTGCTGGAGTCGCAGCCGGAGGACCGCCAGGTGCTGCAGCTGCTGCTGATGTCGTGGCAGCGCCTGGGCCGCGAGGACGAGGCACGCGCACGCCTGGATGCCGTGCTGGAGGCCAATGACCAGCTGCACGATGTGTGGCTGGCGCGCCTGGCCGTGGAGCAGGTGGGCAGCGAAAGCGCCGTGGCCGCGGTCGAGCGCTGGATGGCGGCGATGCCCGCACATCTGCCGGCCCTGGAGGCGCGCCTGCGCCTGCACGACATGGTCGGCGAGCATGACCAGGCCGAGGCGATCGCCGAGCGCATCGTCAGCCTGGAACCGGGCCGCGTCAGCGGCGAAGCCCGCCTGGTCGAAGGCCTGCTGCAGCGCGATCCCGCCGCCGCCGTGGCGCGCGTGCAGGCCCTGATCGAGCTGGCGCCGGAGGGCCATCGTGCCGATCTGCGGACCTGGATGGGCGAAATCCAGGACCGTGCCGGGCAGCCGCAGGAGGCGCTGCGGACCTGGTTGTCGCTGCAGGTCGACCAGGCCCCGCAGCGCCTGCCGCTGCCGCCGCAGGCCAAATCGCCGCCGAGCTGGCCGGACAAGGGCAGCATCGAAGGCGATGCCAGCTCCGCACCGATCTTCCTGTGGGGCGCGCCGGGTTCGGGCGTGGAGCGGGTGGCGACCGGCCTGGCCGCCGCCAGCCCGGTGCTGCGCAGTGACCGCTATACCACGACCCCGCCGGATGACGCCTTCCAGAACTACCACACGCTGCAGGACCTGGCCTCGGGCGTGCTGACCCCGGAGCGCCTGGTGCAGCGCTGGCGCGAACAGCTGCCGGCGCGCGGCCTGCAGAGCGACACCGTGATCGACTGGCTGCTGTGGTGGGACAACGCGCTGCTGTGGGCGCTGCGCCCGCAGCTGCCGCAGGGCCGCCTGGTGCTGGTGCTGCGCGACCCGCGCGACATGCTGCTGGACTGGGTGGCCTATGGTGCTGCCGCGCCGTTGGCGATGACCTCGCTGGCCGAAGCCAGCGAATGGCTGACCCGCGCGCTGACCCAGATCGCGACGCTGCACGAGGACGACCTGTACCCGCATGTGCTGCTGCGCATCGACCAGGTCGGCAACGATCCGCACGCGATGGCCGAACTGCTGGGCCGCCTGTTCGAGCGGCCGATGCCGCCGGCCGCGCAGCTGGGTGCGCCGCGCCTGCCGCCGGGCCACTGGCGCAACTACCGCGACGTGATGAGCGCCGCCTTCGCCCAGCTCACCCCGGTTGCGGTGCGCCTGGGTTACCCGGAAGAGTGAGGAGAGTGCAATGCAGCTGAGCAGCAACAGCCTGACCAACGGTGCGCCGATCGACCGCGAGTTCGCCGCGGGCGACGCCAACGGTTTCGCCCCGGACCGCAATCCGCACCTGGCCTGGAGCGGGGTGCCGGACGGCACCCGTTCGTTCCTGCTGGTATGCGTGGACCCGGATGTGCCGACCGTGCCGGAGACGGTCGGCCGCAGCGACATGACGGTGCCGCGCGATCAGCCGCGCTGCGACTTCGTGCATTGGGTCATGGCCGACATCCCGGCCGCGGTGCAGGAAATCGCCGCCGGCAGCTGCAGTGATGGCTTCGTGGTGAAAGGCAAGCCGGCACCGGCCGGTCCGGCCGGCAGCCGCCAGGGCCTGAACGACTTCACCGGCTGGTTCGCCGGCAACCCGGACATGGCCGGTGACTACCTGGGCTACGACGGCCCGTATCCGCCGTTCAACGACGAGCGCCTGCACCACTACTTCTTCCGCGTGTTCGCGCTGGATGTGGCGTCGCTGCAGCTGCCGGCGCGCTTCACCGCCGCCGATGCCTACCGCGCCATGCACGGCCACGTGCTGGCCGAAGCCGCGCTGCATGGCACCTACACGCTGAACCCGGCCCTGCACATCGGGTAGTGCCGGCCGCTGGCCGGCAATGTCCGTGTGTTGCCGCAGCCCGGCGTGGCAGCCGGCCAGCGGCCGGCGCTACCGCTAGCGCAGAAGGGCGGCCTCTCGGCCGCCCTTCTGTCGTTTTACTGCCTACCGCGGCATGCACTGCCTACCCGGTAGTGCCGGCCGCTGGCCGGCAATGTCCGTGTGTTGCCGCAGCCCGGCGTGGC
>NZ_CAMFIA010000021.1 GCF_945952405.1 uncultured Stenotrophomonas sp.
ACCTGCGACCTTCGGGTTATGAGCCCGACGAGCTGCCAGACTGCTCCACCCCGCACCGGAAGTGTTTGAACTGCTGCCCTGCTCTTTCGAGGAGGGCTACCGCAACGATGTTCTGGCTGAACCGCTGCAGTGACAACTTAGGCTGCGCATATTACACGAATCGCGCAGCTTTGTGTCAACTTTTATGCAAGATGCGCAAATGCCTGCTGGCACCAGACCATGATCGGGTTCCAGGCCAGGCCCAGCGCCAGCAGCGCCAGCGCATTCACGCCCAGCACCAGGCCCAGCACGCGGTCGTTGCTGCGCGGCATGGCCTCGCCCACCGGCTCATCGAAGTACATGACCTTGATGACGCGCAGGTAGTAGAAGCAGCCGACCACGGCACACAGCACGCCGAGGATGGCCAGCCACAGCAGGCCGCCGTTGACGGCCGCGCCCAGCACCGCCAGCTTGGTCCAGAAGCCCAGGAACGGCGGGATGCCGGCCAGCGACGCCATGATGCACAGCACCAGGCCGGCCATCCACGGGTTGCGGGCATTCAGGCCCTTGAAGTCCTCGATGTTCTCGGCTTCAAAACCGGCCCGCGACAGCGCGATGATCGCACCGAAGGCGGCGGTGGACATGATGGCGTAGGCCAGTGCGTAGAACAGCGCGGCGGCATAGCCCTGCGAACCACCACCGGCGATGCCCATCAGCAGGAAGCCGATGTGCGAGACGGTGGAGAACGCCAGCATGCGCTTGAGGTTGCTCTGCGCGATGGCCATCAGGTTGCCGATCACCAGCGACAGCGCGGCCAGGCCGGCGATCAGCAGCTGCAGCTCGGTCGACAGCGGGCCCACGCCCATTTCCAGCAGGCGGTAGGCCATGCCGAAGGCGGCCAGCTTCGGCGCCGAGCTGATGAACAGCGCGATCGGCGCCGGGGCACCCTGGTACACGTCCGGCAGCCACATGTGGAACGGCGCGGCACCGAGCTTGAAGGCGACGCCGGCGATCATGAACACCGCGCCGGTGATCAGCAGCGCGCGCTCTTCCGAGTGCGGGATGGCGTCACGGATGACATCCAGGTGCAGGCTGCCGGTGGCGCCGTAGATCAGCGACATGCCGTACAGCAGCAGGCCCGAGGCCAGCGAGCCCAGCACGATGTACTTCATCGCCGCTTCCGACGCCAGGCCGCTTTCGCGGTTGCTGGCGACCAGGGCGTAGGAGCACAGCGCCAGCAGTTCCAGGCCCAGGTAGACCATCAGCAGGCTGCCGGCCGAAACCAGGATCATCATGCCGGCGGTGCCGAACAGGATCAGCACCGGGATCTCGCCCTGGAACAGGTTGCGGTCACGCAGGTAGCGCCAGCCATAGACCAGGGTCAGGCCGCTGAGCAGCACGATTCCGGTCTTCATCACGTCCGCGGCGGTATCGCGCACGAACATGCCGTGGAAGACCTCGCCCTGCCCGCCCACGCCGGTGGCCAGCATGAACAGCACCACGGCCAGCGCAGCGAGCGAGAACAGGTGGGTGACGATCTTGTTCCGGTTGCTGACGAACAGGTCGAGGATCATC
This sequence comes from uncultured Stenotrophomonas sp., assembly GCF_945952405.1. GTDB lineage: Bacteria > Pseudomonadota > Gammaproteobacteria > Xanthomonadales > Xanthomonadaceae > Stenotrophomonas. The sequence goes on from NZ_CAMFIA010000021.1 coordinate 1,555, forward strand.
AGGGCGAAGGCGCTGCCGATCAGCACCAGCTCGGGAGCGAGCGGTGGCAGGTCAGCGGCGGTCAATGGCAGCAGCGGCGAGGTGGTCATCATCAAATCCTGGAATTACAGCAGCTTGCTGGATGCGATCTGCATCGCCAGCTTCGCGATCGAGGGCTCCATCAGGTCGGTCAGCGGCTTGGGGTAGATGCCCAGGGCCAGCACGCCGATGGCGAACACGCCCAGCACCAGCCACTCGCGGCCGTTGATGTCCTTCAGTTCGGCCACGTGGCTGTTGGCCACTTCGCCGAAGAAGATGCGCTTGTACAGCCACAGGGTGTAGGCGGCACCGATGATCAGGGTGGTGGCCGCGCCCAGGGCGATCCACGGATTACGCTGGAAGGCCGACAGGATGACCATGAACTCGCCGACGAAACCGCTGGTGCCCGGCAGGCCCGCATTGGCCATGAAGAACAGCATGGCGAAGGTGGCAAACCACGGCATCACGTTGACCACGCCGCCGTAATCGGCGATGCGGCGGCTGTGCATGCGGTCGTACAGCACGCCGACGCAGGAGAACATCGCGCCGGACACGAAGCCGTGCGAGATCATCTGCACCATCGCACCCTGCAGGCCCAGGCGGGCTGCATCGGCATTGCCGGCTTCACGCACCAGCCACAGGGCGATGAAGGTACCCAGGGTGACGAAGCCCATGTGCGCGATCGACGAATAGGCGATCAGCTTCTTCATGTCGTCCTGCACCAGGGCGACCAGGCCGACGTAGATCACCGCGATCAGCGACAGCGCGATCACCAGCCAGGCCCATTCCTGCGACGCATCCGGAACGATCGGCAGGTTGAAGCGCAGGAAGCCGTAGCCACCGATCTTCAGGGCGATGGCGGCCAGGATCACCGAACCGGCGGTCGGCGCTTCCACGTGGGCATCCGGCAGCCAGGTGTGGACCGGGAACATCGGCACCTTGACCGCGAAGGCGATCAGGAAGGCGAAGAAGATCCAGGTCTGTTCCTTGGCCGACAGCGGCAGCGCGTACAGGTCGGCCAGCTGGAAGCTGCCGCCCTTCATGTACAGGTAGATTAGCGCCACCAGCATCAGCACCGAGCCGAGGAAGGTGTACAGGAAGAACTTCAGCGCTGCGTAGATACGGCGCGGGCCACCCCAGACACCGATGATCAGGAACATCGGGATCAGCATCGCCTCGAAGAACACGTAGAACAGCATCGCGTCCGTGGCCGAGAAGATACCGACGGTGACGCCTTCCAGGATCAGGAAGGCCGCCACGTACTGGTTGACGCGCTTGTCGATGGCGCTCCAGGCGCCGATCAGGGCAAGCACGCTGACCAGGGTGGTCAGCAGGATCAGCGCCACGGCGATGCCGTCCACGCCCAGGTTGTAGCCGATCTTGTACGCCGGGATCCAGGCATGGGTCTCGACGAACTGCAGACCGTCGATGCCCGCGTTGTAACCGCTCAGCAGCGAGAGGCTCGCCACGAAGGTCAGCACCGCGACGCCCAGGGATGCCCAGCGGGCGGTCTGCGCATCACGGATCGCAAGGATCAGGGCGCCACCGATGATCGGCAGCCAGATGAGGACACTGAGTAGAGGCCAGTTCGACACGTCTTCTTATTCCGTACAGGTCATCAACGCAGGTAATGCATCAGCACGCCCAGCAGGGCAATCAGGCCGATGATCATCGCGAAGGCGTAGTGATAGAGGAAACCGGATTGGGTACGACGCAGCACGCCGGCTGCGACGTCCACAACACGTGCCGAGAGATTGACCACGCCGTCGACGATGTTGCTGTCGATCCAGCGCGAGACCCTGCCGAGCTTGACGCTGCCACCGGCAAAGCCATCGATCCACAGCTTGTCGAAGCCGTACTTGTTTTCCAGCACCGACACCAGCGGAGCAAAGGTCTTGCGAGCCTTGCCCGACAGGTCCGGCTTCCACAGGTAGAACAGTGCGGCCAGCAGGAAGCCCGCAACGGTCAGCATGAACGCCGGAGCCATCATGCCGTGCAGCGCGAAAGCGACCGGGCCATGGAACTCTTCGCCCAGGAAGCCGATGGTGTTCCTGGCCGGGTCGTAGAAATCGACGACGCCGGTGAAGAACGTGTGCGCCTGGCCCTTGATGGCGTCGTGCGCGTGGTGGCCGGCCCAGTCGGTGCCGTACAGCATCGGGCCGATGCTGAAGAAACCGATGGCGATCGACGGGATGGCCAGCAGGATCAGCGGCAGGGTCACCACCCACGGGGTTTCGTGCGGCTCATGCGGACCGTGACCATGGCCGTGGTCGTCGTGATGCGCGTCACCGTGGTGGGCGTCGGCGGCATGGTGATCGTCATGGCCGTGGCCATGGTCATCATGCGCGTCGCGGAAGCGTTCCTTGCCGTGGAAGGTCAGGAACAGCAGGCGGAAGCTGTAGAAGCTGGTGACGATCACGCCACCCAGCACTGCCCAGTAGCCATAGGTGGCCACCCAGTTGTTGGACAGGTGCGCGTGCAGCTCGGCCGCCTCGATGATGGTGTCCTTCGAGTAGAAGCCGGAGAAGAACGGCGTACCGACCAGCGCCAGGGTACCGATCCACATGGTGATGAAGGTGATCGGCATGTACTTGCGCAGGCCGCCCATCTTGCGCATGTCCTGCTCGTGGTGCATCGCGATGATGACCGAGCCGGCGCCCAGGAACAGCAGGGCCTTGAAGAAGGCGTGGGTCATCAGGTGGAACACGGCCGCCGAATAGGCCGACACGCCCAGTGCCACCGTCATGTAGCCCAGCTGCGACAGGGTCGAGTATGCGACCACGCGCTTGATGTCGTTCTGCACGATGCCGATCAGGCCGGTGAAGAACGCGGTGGTGGCACCGATGAACAGCACGAAGTTCAGCGCGGTCTGCGACAGCTCGAACAGCGGCGACATGCGGGTGACCATGAAGATGCCCGCGGTCACCATCGTCGCGGCGTGGATCAGTGCCGAGATCGGGGTCGGGCCTTCCATCGAGTCCGGCAGCCACACGTGCAGCGGTACCTGGGCCGACTTGCCCATCGCACCGATGAACAGGCAGATGCAGATGACCGTGGCGATCGACCAGATCACCGGTTCGTTCAGCAGCTGCATGCCGAGGATCGTGCCGTCCCAGATCTGCAGCTGGGCGCGCGGGTCAGCCAGCATGCCGGCCTGCGAGAACACCTGCGAGTAATCCAGGGTGCCGAACACCCACAGCACGCCGGCGATGCCGAGCAGGAAGCCGAAGTCACCGACGCGGTTGACCAGGAACGCCTTCATGTTGGCGAAGATGGCGGTCGGGCGCTTGAACCAGAAGCCGATCAGCAGGTACGACACCAGGCCCACCGCTTCCCAGCCGAAGAACAGCTGCAGGAAGTTGTTGCTCATCACCAGGGTGAGCATCGAGAAGGTGAACAGCGAGATGTAGCTGAAGAACCGCTGGTAGCCCGGATCGTCCTGCATGTAGCCGATCGTGTAGATGTGGACCAGCAGCGACACGAAGGTCACCACCACCATCATCATCGCGGTCAGCTTGTCGACCATGAAGCCGACATGGGCCGAGTACTGGCCGACTTCGAAGAACGTATAGAGGTTCTGGTTGAACGGCTGCGCCCCGCCCCACAGCAGCTGGTAGAGCGTGTACATCGACAGGCCGCAGGCAACCGCGACGCCGAGGATGGTGATGGTCTGTGCGCCGAAGCGCTTGACCTGGCGACCGAACAGGCCGGCGATGATGCTGCCGAACAGCGGTGCGAGCACCACTGCGATCAACAGACTCTTGGAGAGAGTGATTTCCATCTGTGGATCAGCCCTTCAACGAATCGACTTCGCCGACATTGATCGTGCGGCGGGTACGGAACAGGGTCACCAGGATCGCCAGGCCGATGGCGGCTTCCGCGGCGGCGACGGTCAGGATGAAGAACACGAACAGCTGGCCGGACGGATCGCCCAGCTGGCGCGAGAACCCGACGAAATTGATGTTCACCGACAGCAGCATCAGTTCGATCGACATCAGCAGGACGATGACGTTCTTCCGGTTGAGGAAGATGCCGGCCAGGCTGATCGCGAACAACACCGCGCCCAGCGCAAGCATGTGGCCAAGGGTAATCACGGCTGGGTCTCCTCGCCGGCGGCCGGCTTGCTGTTGCTGTGCACGACCGGTGCTTCGGCGCCCATCTTGACCATGCGCAGGCGCTGGCCGGCCTTGACCATGGTCTGCTCGCCCGGGTTCTGGCTCTTCACGCCGGTACGGCGGCGCAGGGTCAGCATCACGGCAGCCACCACGGCCACGGTCAGGATGACGGCAGCGAACTCGAACGGCAGCAGGTATTCGGTGAACAGCGTGCGTGCGAGCCAGGTCACGTTGGACGTGTCGGCGGCGACCGCAGCGGCGTTGTCGGCCGGGAACGGGGTGACCGAGCGGGCCTTGACGCCGATCAGGATCAGCATCTGCGCCAGCATTGCCACGGCGACGATGAGGCCGACCGGCAGGTAGCGCACCCAGCCCTCACGCAGCTTGGTGGGGTCGATATCCAGCATCATCACCACGAACAGGAACAGCACCATCACCGCACCGACGTAGACCAGCACCAGTGCCACGCCGAGGAACTCGGCACCCACCAGCAGCCACACGCAGGCAATGGAGAAGAAGGTCAGCACCAGGCACAGCACGGCGTGAACCGGGTTGCGCACGCTGATCACCGCACCGGCCGAAACCGTTGCCGCGATGGCGAACACCCAGAAAGCGATATTTACCCAATCCATCTCTCGACCTCAGCGGTAAGCGGCATCGGCGGCGCGACGCTCGGCGATCTCGGACTCGAGACGGTCGCCCAGGGCCAGCAGCTGCGGCTTGGTAACGATGTTTTCGCCACGATTCTCGAAGTGGTACTCGAGGATGTGGGTTTCGACGATCGAGTCCACCGGGCAGCTTTCTTCACAGAAGCCGCAGAAGATGCACTTGAACAGGTCGATGTCGTAGCGGGTGGTACGGCGGGTGCCGTCTTCGCGCTTGGCCGAATCGATGGTGATGGCCAGGGCCGGGCACACCGCTTCGCACAGCTTGCAGGCGATGCAGCGCTCTTCACCGTTGGGATAACGGCGCAGGGCGTGCAGGCCACGGAAGCGCGGCGACTGCGGGAACTTCTCCATCGGGTACATCATCGTGTACTTCGGCTTGAAGCTGTACTTCAGCGTCAGCCAGAGACCGGCGAGCAGTTCGAGCAGCAGCAGGCTCTTGAAGTAATGGGTAATCCTGTTCATCACTTTAGACGCCCTTTTGAATCACGCCGAAGAACACCATGACGGCGGTAACCGCGATCCACAGAATGGCCAGCGGGATGAAGACCTTCCAGCCCAGGCGCATGATCTGGTCATAGCGGAAGCGCGGGAAGCTGGCACGGAACCAGATGTAGGCACTGGCGAAGAAGAACACCTTGACGAACAGCCACGGTGCACCGCCCTTCCAGATCCAGTCGACCAGCGGCGAGACATCGCCGAAGTTGACCCAGCCCTGGACCGGGCTCAGCCAGCCGCCGAGGAAGAAGATCGAGATCAGGAAGCTGATCAGGATCATGTTGGCGTATTCGGCCAGGAAGAACAGCGCGAAGGCACCGCCCGAGTACTCGACCATGTGGCCGGCGACGATTTCCGATTCGCCTTCCACCACGTCGAACGGCGCGCGGTTGGTTTCCGCCACGCCCGACACCCAGTAGATGACGAACAGCGGGAACAGCGGCAGCAGGAACCAGTCGAAGAAGCCGGAGCTGCCGGCCTGCGCCATCACGATGTTGCTCAGGTTCAGGCTGCCCGACGCGATCATCACGCCGACCAGGGCGAAGCCCATGGCGATTTCGTAGCTGATCATCTGCGCCGAGGCGCGCATCGCACCCAGGAACGCATACTTCGAGTTGGAGGCCCAACCGGCCAGGATGATGCCGTAGATGCCCAGCGAGGTCATCGCCAGCAGGTACAGCAGGCCGGCATTGGCGTTGGACAGCACGATCTGCGAATCGAAGGGCACCACCGACCAGGCCGCGAAGGCCGGGGCCAGGGTGATCAGCGGGGCCAGCAGGTAGATCGCCTTGTTGGCGCTGCTCGGCTGCACCACTTCCTTGAACAGCAGCTTGAAGACGTCGGCGAAGGCCTGGAAGATGCCCATGCCCACGTACATCGGGCCGTGGCGGACGTGCATCCAGCCGATCAGCTTGCGTTCCCAGACCACGTAGAAGGCCACCGAGATGATCACCGGAACGGTGATCACCAGGATCTTCAGGATGATCCAGATCAGCGCGCCGATGTCACCGAGGCCAAGCAGCCACTGGTGCAGCGGATCGACCGCGTTCAACAGCAATTCGTTCATGCAGCCACCACCGTTACGCGAGCGGCACCCAGCGGCGCGGTCGCGCCGTGGCCCGATTCAATCCAGACCGAACCCGCAGCGACGCGGGCGTCGACCACCACCGGCAGGGTGGCCTTGCCGGCATCGGTGCCGACCTTGGCCATCTGCCCATCCTGCAGCTGCAGGCGAGCGGCATCTTCAGCGTTCAGCACGATGCGCGGGGCGTTGTTGAGCGGATGCGACTGCAGCGCCGGGGCGCGCCGGACCACCGCATCGGTGCGGTAGATCGCGGCGGTCGAAGCCACTTCCAGGCCTTCGCCGGCAACCACCGGCTGCGCCGAAGCGGCAACGGCGACCGACATCGGGGCCAGGCTGGCGCGCAGGCCGGCCAGGTCGGTGAAGTCGAAACCGGCCACCGCCAGGTCGCCGCCCAGGGCACGCAGCACGCGCCAGCCTTCACGCGCCTCGCCCGGCAGCTTGCCGCCGGCACGCGCCGACTGCTCGCGACCATCGAGGTTGGTCAGGGTGGCGTCGATTTCCGGCAGCGCACCGATCGGCAGGATCACGTCGGCGACGTCGCGGGTCGAGGCACAGGCGAAGTGGCTGAAGGCCACGACCTGGGCAGCGGCCAGCGCCTTGCGCGCGGCGGGGGCATCGGCGAAGTCCAGGCCCGGCTCCAGGCCATACACCACGTAGGCCTGGCGCGGCTGCGCCAGCATTGCAGCGACGTCCTTGCCGGCAGGCAGCACGCCGGCGCGGGTCAGGCCGACTGCATTGGCACCCTGCGGGATGCGGCACAGCTTGGCACCGGTGGCTGCGGCGAACTCACGTGCGGCAGCGCGGATCGCGGCAGCCTGCGGGTGGTTCTCGGCGATGCCGCCGACGATCAGAACGATGTTGTTGCCGCCCTGCACCGCCGAGCGCAGCTCGGCGTTGGCCAGCGCGTCAACGAACTTCGACGGCGCAACGATCTGCTTGCCGGCGATGCTGAAGGCGAAATCGAAGTCCACCGGGTTGACGACGTGGATCTTCGCGCCGTTGGTGGTCTGTGCCTTGCGCAGGCGGGCATGCAGCAGCGGCAGTTCGTGGCGGATGTTGCTGCCCAGAACGACGATACGGTCGGCGCCTTCGATCTCGGCCAGCGGCAGGCCGAACACTTCGGCAGTCGCGGCGTCGGAGAAATCGCGGTTGTTGATGCGGTGGTCGATGTTGCTCGAACCCAGGCCCTTGGCCAGGCGGGCCAGCAGCGCGCCTTCCTCGTTCGAGGTCGACGGGTGCACCAGCACGCCAAGGTTGTCGCCCTGGTTCGCCTTGAGGATCTCGGCGGCCGCGGCCAGGCCTTCAGCCCAGCTCACTTCCTTCCACTCGCCATTGACCTTGCGCAGCGGCTTGACCGCACGGTCTTCGCTGTACAGGCCCTGGTGCGAGTAGCGGTCACGATCGGACAGCCAGCACTCGTTCACCGCTTCGTTGTCGCGCGGCACGGTCCGCAGCACTTCGCCGCGGCGCACGTGCAGGAACAGGTTCGAGCCCATCGCGTCGTGGTAGCCCAGCGACTCGCGCGCAGTCAGTTCCCACGGGCGGGCGCGGAACTGGAACACCTTGTTGGTCAGCGCACCGACCGGGCAGACATCGACGACGTTGCCGGACAGCTCGGTGGTCAACGGCTTGCCATCGAAGGTGCCGATCTGCAGGTTTTCACCGCGGTACATGCCACCCAGCTCGTAGGTACCGGCCACGTCCGCGGTGAAGCGGACGCAGCGGGTGCACTGGATGCAGCGGGTCATCTCGGTGGCGACCAGCGGACCCATGTCCTCGTCCGGCACCACGCGCTTGCGTTCGTTGAAGCGGCTGACCGAACGGCCATAGCCCAGCGACACGTCCTGCAGCTCGCATTCGCCGCCCTGATCGCAGATCGGGCAGTCCAACGGGTGGTTGATGAGCAGGAACTCCATCACCGAGCGCTGGAACTTCAGCGCCTTTTCGCTGCGGGTGGCGACCTTCATGCCGTCCATCACCGGGGTGGCGCAGGCCGGCGCCGGCTTCGGCGACTTCTCCACGTCCACCAGGCACATGCGGCAGTTGGCGGCGATCGGCAGCTTCTCGTGGTAGCAGAAGCGCGGAATCGAAATGCCGGCCTTGTCGGCCGCCTGGATGATCATCGAACCCTTGGGTACCACCAGCGACTTGCCATCGATTTCGATGGTCACGTGATCCGGTGGCACGTTCGGGTTTACGGGTTGCGCGCTCATGCGGCGGCTGCCTCCACCTTCTTGCCGTCAACCATCGAATGACCGTTGACGATGTAGTACTCGAATTCGTCCCAGAACTGGCGCAGGAAGCCCTGGATGGGCCATGCCGCCGCTTCACCGAACGCACAGATGGTGTGGCCTTCGATCTGGCCGGCCACCGCCTTCAGCTGGTGCAGGTCTTCCATCGTGGCCTTGCCGGCGACGATGCGCTCCAGCACGCGGTGCATCCAGCCGGTGCCTTCACGGCACGGGGTGCACTGGCCGCACGATTCCTTGTGGAAGAACTGGCTGATGCGGCAGGCGAACTTGACGCAGCAGACGCTGTCATCGAGCACCACGATCGCACCCGAACCCAGGCCCGAGCCCAGTGCGCGGATGGTGTCGTAGTCCATCGGCAGGCCCTTCAGCTCGGCCGCGGTCAGCACCGGCATCGACACGCCGCCCGGGATCGCGCCCTTGAGCTTGCGGCCCGGGCGCAGGCCACCGGCCATTTCCAGCAGGTCGTCGAAGGAGGTGCCGAGCGGCACTTCGAAGTTGCCGCCGTTCTGCACGCAGCCGGACACCGAGAAGCACTTCGGGCCGCCGTTGGCGGTCAGGCTCAGGCCCTTGAACCACTCCGGACCGTTGCGGATGATCGCCGGCACCGAACCATAGGTTTCAGTGTTGTTGATCGTCGACGGCTTGCCGTACAGGCCGAAGTTGGCCGGGAACGGCGGCTTGTAGCGCGGCTGGCCCTTCTTGCCTTCCAGCGATTCCATCAGCGCGGTTTCTTCGCCGCAGATGTACGCGCCGGCGCCCAGCGCACCGTAGATGTCGATATCCACGCCCGAGCCCATCACGTTCTTGCCCAGCCAGCCGTTCGCGTAGGCGTCGGCCAGGGCCTGCTCGAAGTGCTCGAACGGCTCGTGGTGGAACTCACCGCGCAGGTAGTTGTAACCCACGGTCGAACCGGTGGCGTAGCAGGCAATCGCCATGCCTTCCACCACCGAGTGCGGGTTGTAGCGCAGGATGTCGCGGTCCTTGCAGGTGCCCGGCTCGGATTCGTCCGAGTTGCAGAGGATGTACTTCTGCATGTTGCCCTTGGGCATGAAGGACCACTTCAGGCCGGTCGGGAAACCCGCGCCACCGCGGCCGCGCAGGCCCGAGGCCTTGACCATCTCGATGACCTGTTCCGGCGGGATCTTCTCTTCGAGGATCTTGCGCAGGGCAGCGTAGCCACCGGTCTTCAGGTAGCTTTCGTACGACCAGGGGGTGTCGTAATGCAGGGTGGTGTAGACCACCTGGTGCGGCAGCGGCGCGGGGCCGACCGGACCCTTGGATTCGTGGTGATGTGCCATGCCCTTACTCCAGCCCGTCCAGCAGCTCGTCGACCTTTTCCAGGGTCAGACGCTCATGGTAGTGACCGTTGATGACCATCATCGGCGCGCCACCGCAGCCGGCCAGGCATTCTTCCTCGCGCTTGAGGTAGACGCGGCCGTCCGGGGTCGATTCACCGTGCTTGATGCCCAGCTTCTTCTCGCAATGGCGGACGATGTCCTCGGCGCCGTTGAGCCAGCAGCTGATGTTGGTGCAGATGGCCACGTTGTTGCGGCCCACCTTCTCGGTCTCGAACATCGAGTAGAAGCTGGCGACCTCGTAGGCCCACACCGGCGGCAGGTCAAGGTACTTGGCCACGGCGGCGATCAGCTCGTCGGTCAGCCAGCCCTCGTTCTGCTCCTGGGCCGCATGCAGGCCCTGCAGCACGGCAGAGCGCTTGCGGTCCGGCGGGAACTTGGACAGCCAGTGATCGATGTGAGCGCGGGTCTTGTCGCTCAGCACCACCATCGGGTCGACGTCGCGCGCCGCCTCGAAATTACCTGTCGCCTTCATCGGCCGACCTCAGCGAAATGCATAACGTGAAATTCCAGAAACTGCGGCGCCGGCTTGCGCCGGCTGCCTGCAGCGGGCGTTGGCGTGGCGGACGGCATTACCGGTCAACCTCGCCGAACACCAGGTCGTAGGTACCGATCATCGCCACCACGTCGGCCAGCATGTGGCCGCGCACGATCGAATCGATCGAGGACAGGTGGGCGAAGCCCGGTGCACGCAGGTGCACGCGGAACGGCTTGTTGGCGCCGTCGGAGACCAGGTAGCAGCCGAACTCGCCCTTCGGCGCTTCAACCGCCGCATAGGTCTCGCCGGCCGGAACGCAATAGCCTTCGCTGAACAGCTTGAAGTGGTGGATCAGCGCTTCCATGTCGTCCTTCATGTCCTCGCGCTTGGGCGGAGCGACCTTGAAGTTCTTGACCATCACCGGGCCGGGGTTGGCCTTCAGCCAAGCCACGCACTGCTTGATGATGCGGTTGGACTCGCGCATTTCGGCAACGCGGACCAGGTAACGGTCGTAGCAGTCGCCTTCCTTGCCCAGCGGAATATCGAAATCGACGGCATCGTACTTGGCGTACGGGCGCTTCTTGCGCAGGTCCCAGGCGATGCCCGAGCCGCGCAGCATCACGCCGGTCATGCCCCACTGGTGGGCCAGTTCAGGGGTGACCACGCCGATGCCGACGGTACGCTGCTTCCAGATACGGTTGTCGGTCAGCAGGGTTTCGTATTCGTCGATGCGCTTGGGGAACTCGACGGTGAAGTTCTCCAGGAAGTCGAGCAGCGAACCTTCGCGGGCGGCGTTGAGGTTCTTCAGGGCCTTGCCCTTGTGCCAGCGCGATTCCTTGTACTTCGGCATCTGGTCCGGCAGGTCGCGGTAGACACCGCCCGGACGGTAGTACGCCGCGTGCATGCGCGCGCCGGAGACCGCTTCATAGCAGTCCATCAGCTCTTCGCGCTCGCGGAAGGCGTACAGCATCACCGCCATCGCACCCAGGTCGAGCGCGTTGGAGCCCAGCCACATCAGGTGGTTGAGGATGCGGGTGATTTCGTCGTACATGGTGCGGATGTACTGCGCACGCTCCGGCGCCTCGATCCCCATCAGGGTCTCGATCGCGCGCACGTAGGCGTGCTCGTTGCACATCATCGACACGTAGTCCAGGCGATCCATGTAACCGATCGACTGGTTGAACGGCTTGGACTCGGCCAGCTTTTCGGTACCACGGTGCAGCAGACCCACGTGCGGGTCGGCGCGCATGATGGTTTCGCCGTCCATTTCCAGGATCAGGCGCAGCACGCCATGCGCGGCCGGATGCTGCGGGCCGAAGTTCATGGTGTAGTTGCGGATTTCCTGCCGTGCTTCGGCCGGATTGCTCGCGAACGCTTCGCGGGCCTGGTGGAACTCGCTCACTTCACTGCCTCCTGCGCGCGCTCACCGGCTGCGGTCTGCAGACGGGCGTCGTCACGGATCACGCGCGGCACGCCGACACGCGGCTCCACCGAGGTGACCGGTTCGTAGATCACGCGCTTCTTTTCTTCGTCGTAGCGGACTTCGACATTGCCGATCAGCGGGAAGTCCTTGCGGAACGGATGGCCGACGAAACCGTAGTCGGTCAGGATCCGGCGCAGGTCCGGGTGGCCTTCGAAGATCACGCCGTACAGGTCGAACGCTTCGCGCTCGAACCAGTTCAGGCCCGGCCAGATGCCGGTCAGCGAGGACACCACCGGCAGTGCTTCGTCAGGGGCGAAGCAGCGCAGGTGCATCATCAGGTTGTGCTGGTACGAACGCAGCTGGGCGACCACGGCGAAGCGCTGGGTCGGCATGTGCTGCGGGCGGGCACCATCGGCACTCTCCTCGCTGGGGAATTCACCCCATGCGAAGCGGCCCTGGGCCTTGCCTTCGACGCCACGGCTGAAGCCCTGCGAGGACACGTCGGCGGTGTCCCATTCGTCGGAGCCATAACCAAGGTAGTCGACGCCGCACAGATCCACGGCCTGTTCGAAACCAAACTCGTCACGCAGCGCCAGGGCGGTGGCGTGCCACTCGGCGGCAGGCACTTCCAGCGTCACTTCGCCGCGGGGTTCGACCACGATGACCTTCGCACCTGCGAAACGTGCGGAGAGTCGGTCGATGAAGGATGCTTGCTCTGCCATGGGGGCTTGGCGCGCTCTTGTCAGGTGAGGGGGTCAGCGGGCGATGGTCTGTGTACGCCAGATCTTCTTCTGCAGCTGCAGGATCCCGTACACCAGCGCCTCGGCGGTCGGCGGGCAGCCCGGGACGTAGACGTCCACCGGCACCACGCGATCACAGCCGCGCACGACAGAATAGGAGTAGTGGTAATAGCCGCCGCCATTGGCGCAGCTACCCATCGAGATGACCCACTTCGGGTCCGGCATCTGGTCGTAGACCTTGCGCAGCGCCGGGGCCATCTTGTTGACCAGGGTACCGGCCACGATCATCACGTCGGACTGGCGCGGCGACGGGCGGAATACCACGCCGTAGCGGTCAAGGTCCAGGCGCGCGGCGCCGGCGTGCATCATCTCGACCGCGCAGCAGGCCAGGCCGAAGGTCATCGGCCACATCGAGCCGGTGCGCGCCCAGTTCAGCAGTGCGTCGACGCTGGTGGTGACGAAGCCCTTCTCCAGCAGCGGGTTGTCGCCTTCCGGCCGCAGGATGTCATCAACCCGGCCTTCCGGCGACGGGTTGTTCATGAGGCCATCGAGAGTCTGAATCACTCCCATTCCAGCGCTCCCTTCTTCCAGACGTAAATGAAACCGAGGAACAGCATGCCGACGAACAGGCCCATGGTGATGAGCGAACGGGCACCCAGTTCCATGAAGACCTGGGTCCACGGCACGATGAAGATGATTTCCAGGTCGAAGACGATGAACTGGATCGCGATCAGGTAGTAGCGCACGTCGAACTTCATGCGCGCGTCTTCGAAGGCCTCGAAGCCGCACTCGTACGGCGACAGCTTTTCCAGATCGGGGCGGCGGGGACCGAGGAATCGACCAACCAGCATCAGCGTAATGCCGATACCGGTGGCAACGATCAGAAACAGCAGAGACGGCAAATATTCGGCCAGCACAGCGATTCTCTCTTGCCTCTGCCGCTGCGCCTGCAGGCGCTTTGGCATGGGGGAGTGGACGGGAATCTGCCTGGCGCCTTGCGCGCCAGACGAACCCGCTTTACTTACAAATGGTGCCCAAGAGGGGACTCGAACCCCTACGACTTGCGTCGCTACCACCTCAAGGTAGTGCGTCTACCAATTCCGCCACCTGGGCAAACGATCACATCAGACTATCTTCCCGATGCGCCGCGTATTGTAACCGGCTTCAGTCTTTCTGGGAGCCTTCCGAAGGCTTTTCTTCACCAGAAACCGAAGATTCCGCCTTAGCCGGCACATTCGCGGCCGGAACCGGGGCGGCCGGGACCGCATCGGCCTTCGGAACGGCCGGCAGTTCGCCCGCCGGGGCCGCCGGAGCGGTCGCCGCCGGGGCGGACATCAGCCCCAGATCCTGGTCGGCCGCCGGGCGGGTGCCGTGACCGGCATACCAGGCCATGAAGAGGCTGATGCCGAAGAACACGACAGCCAGCCACTTGGTCGACTTGGACAGGAAGTTCGAGGCGCCGCGCGCACCGAACACCGTACCCGAGGCACCGGCGCCAAAGCCCGAACCCGCCGCCGCACCCGAGCCACGCTGCATCAGGATCAGCGCGATCATGGCCACAGCGACCAGCACGTAGACGACATTGAGGATCAACATCAGCATTGGAAACCGCCCTCGGACAATACTTCTAGGATTAGTTCGCGGCCGCCGCCCTTGCGATGGCCAGGAAGTCCGCGGCCACCAGGGAGGCGCCGCCGACCAGCCCACCATCGACATCCGGCTGCGCGAACAGTTCCCCGGCATTGTCGGGCTTCACGCTACCGCCGTAAACAATGGGCAGTGAATCAGCGATTCTAGCATCGATACGCGCGACTTCGCCACGGATGAACGCGTGCACCTGCTGCGCCTGCTCCTTGCTGGCGGTGCGGCCGGTGCCGATGGCCCAGACCGGCTCGTAAGCAACCACGGCCCTGGCGAAACCCTCCGCCCCGACCCGTTCCAGCACGGGGGCCAGCTGGCCGGCGATGACCGCCTCGGTCTGCCCGGCTTCGCGCTGTTCCAGGGTCTCGCCCACGCACAGCACCGGCACCAGGCCGGCATGCAGGGCGGCGGCGAACTTGCGGGCGACCAGTTCGCTGCTCTCATGGTGGTACTGGCGGCGCTCGGAATGGCCGACCAGGCCATAGCCGGCGCCGACCTCGACCAGCATCGCCGCACAGACCTCACCGGTGTAGGCCCCCTTCTCGTTGCTGCTGACATCCTGCGCGCCAAAGGCCAGGCCGGTGCCACCGAAGTCTTCGACCAGCTCCCCCAGGTACGGCAGCGGCGGCAGGATCACCACCTCCACCCCGTCCAGCGGCAGCCCGGCGGCCACCTGCCCCAGCAGTTCATTGGCGAATTGACGGCTGCCATGCAGCTTCCAGTTTCCGGCGACGATCTTGCGGCGCATGAGCGGGTGGCTCCTGTGTGAAGTCAGCCGGTCATGATACCCGCTGCAACAAAAATCCGTTTCCGTGTAAGCGGTTACATGGATTTCCAGCCAACGGCGCAGCCCCTCGTGGCGGGGCTGGGGTGCTGGGGTCAGATCCCTTTTCCTAGGGAAAAGGGGTCCGACCCCCTCCCCTCATTGGCTTCGGCCCCTGCGGGTGCAGGGCACAGCCCCGCAAAGAGAAAGGCCGCCTTTCGGCGGCCTCACTTCGGGTTACTTCAGCTTGATCTCGCGCAGGCGTTCCTCAAGGAAGCCGTGGGCGGTGATCGGCTCCGGATACCGGCTCGGATTGTCCGCCGTGATGCAGGACGGCAGCACGTCGATCAGGAAATCCGGGTTCGGATGCAGGAAGAACGGCACCGAGTAGCGCGGCTGGCGCGCCAGCTCACCCGGGGGGTTGACCACACGGTGGATCGTCGACGGATACACATGATTGGTCAGGCGCTGCAGCATGTCGCCGATGTTGACCACGATGGTGTCCGCGTCCGAGGTGAACGGCACCCACTCGCCCTCGTGCGACTGCACTTCCAGGCCCGCGGCGCTGGCGCCGACCAGCAGGGTGATGAAGTTGATGTCGCCATGGGCACCGGCACGCACGTTCGGGATGTCGTCGGTGGTGATCGGCGGGTAGTGGATCGGGCGCAGGATCGAGTTGCCGAAGTTGGTCTTGTCGGCGAAGAAGTCTTCCGGCAGGCCGATGTGCAGGGCCAGCGCCGACAGCACGCGCGAACCCAGGTTGTCCAGCGCCTGGTACAGGCCATAACCGCGCTCACGGAAACCGTCGACCTCGCTCGGCCACAGGTTCGGCGCCATCACCTCACGGTACTTGGAGTCATCGGCGATTTCACGGCCGATGTGCCAGAACTCCTTCAGGTCGAAATGCTTGGAACCCTTGGCCGTCTCCACGCCGAACGGGGTGTAGCCGCGGGCGCCACCGCTGCCGGCCACGTGGTACGTGCGCTTGACCTCGTCCGGCAGGGCGAAGAAGGCCTTGAAGACATCGTAGGCCGCGTCGATGTCGGCCTGCGGGATGCCATGGTTGCGGATGCCCGCGAATCCCCATTGGCGGTAGGCCGCGCCCAGCTCGGCCACGAAGGCCTCGCGGTCGCTGTCGAAACGGGTGATGTCGAGGGTGGGGATCTGGCTCACAGCGGTTCCTGGCTTGTCGTTGGGTCTGAGGGGGCCTGCGCATTCATGGCCCGCCTGAACATTGTGACAGATCGACCGGCGGACGTACTCGATACAAGGAAACAAACCGATACAATGCGCGTCCCGCGCGCATTTAACGAATCCCTCACGTTGGCGGCGCACCGCCCCTCCGCGCCCTCTCGACCCGCCCGCCCCATGCCCACCGCTGCAGACGCCCCCGCCCTCCTCCTCGCCGGCCCGGATCGCCGCTGGCGTCGGCTCGCGTGGTGGTCCCTGTTCGTGCTGGGCAACGCCGTGCTGGCGACCATGATCACCCTCGGCAATGTGCCGTTGCGCGACAACCCGGGCGGCAACCAGGGGCTGGCCTACCTGGCGATTGCCCTGCCCGGCCACCTGCTCGCCTTCGGTGCGCTGGCCGGCCTGCTGCCAGTACTGCTGGGCCTGTGGCCGCGCAGCGCGCGCACGCTGAGCATCAGTGCCGTGCTGCTGCAGGGCCTGTGGCTGTGCCTGCTGCTGGTCGACGCCAAGGTGTTCACCCTGTATCGCTTCCACCTCAATGCCATGGTGGTGAACATGGTGTTCGGCGGCGCGCTGCAGGACCAGGTCGCGCTGTCGTGGAAGACCTGGATGCAGGCGGGCGTGCTGGTGGCGGCCATCTTCACCGCCGAGGGCATCCTGGCCTGGGCGTGCTGGAAGCTGCTGCCGGCCCTGCCGCGTCGGCGCCGGGTGCTGCAGGCCTGGGCGGTGGTCGCCCTGCTGATGGCCGGCGGCCAGGTGGCCACGGCCTATTTCGATGCGCGTGGCGACCGTGACGTGATCGCCCAGTGGAACTACCTGCCGTGGGCGCAGCCGATCACCGCCAAGAGCTTCATGCGCAAGCTGGGCGTGGTCAGCGAGCAGCAGGTCGGCCTGCCTGATCCGCGCCACGCACAGCTGCTGTATCCGCTGCAGCCGCTGCGCTGCCAGAACCCGCATCGGCCCAACGTACTGATGGTGGTGCTGGAATCGCTGCGCCACGACGCCCTCACCGCGCAGATCATGCCGAACACCTCGGCCCTGGCGAACAACGCGCGCGTCTACGACCAGCATTTCAGCACCGGCAATGCCACCCGCTATGGCCTGTTCGGCCTGCTCTATGGCCTGCCCGGCGGCTACTGGCAGAGCATGCTCGACGAGCAGCGCGGCTCACAGCTGTTCAAGGTGCTGGGCCAGCAGGGCTACGACCTGCACCTGTACGGCAGCGCGCCGATGTACAGCCCGGAATTCGACCGTACCGCCTTTGCCGATGTCCGCGACCAGCTGCACCAGGGTCCGTCGGAACTGGGCTCGGAAGGACGCGACCGCAGCATCGTGGCCTCGCTGCAGAAGGACATCCGGACCAGCCAGGCCGCGCACAAGCCCTGGTTCGGCTTCGTCTTCCTCGACTCCACCCACGCGCCCTACCACATGCCCGCGGGCTATCCGCCGCTGGCCACGCCGATGGCGCAGGAAATCGACTTCCTCAAGTTCGGCCCCGACCACGACCCGACCCCCGAACTGAACCGCTACCGGACCGCCGTGCACTATGCCGACAGCCTGGTCGGCGCACTGCTGGACGATCTGCGCGCGCAGGGCCTGGAGCAGGACACCATCGTGCTGGTCACCGGCGACCATGCCGAAGAATTCAACGACCTGAAGCTGAACTACTGGGGCCACAACGGCAACTTCTCCGACTACCAGCTGCAGGTGCCGTTCGTGCTGCACTGGCCCGGCAAGGGCAACGCCCATGAAGCGCGGGTCAGTTCGCACGAGGACTGGGTACCCACCCTGATGCGCCACGCACTGGGCTGCGAGAACGCACTGACCGACTTCAGTACCGGCCAGGACCTGTTGGCCGAGCCGGCAGGCGAGCGCGCGCTGGTGGTCGAAAGCTGGTCGCAACGTGCCGTCCGCCATGGCGATGCCATCTACGTATTCGACAAGTTCGGCAACGCAACCGCAGTGGACCGGCACTACCGTCCGCTGCCGCAACAGGCCCCGGATGCCACTGCCGTCCGTACCGCATGGGAAGCGCTGACCCGCTTCCGCAACCGCTGAGCCCAGAGGATGGTTCCCATGAAACGCCCGTTGCGCATCCTGCATACCGAAGCTGCCAAAGGAATGGGCGGCCAGGAGATCTACATCTTCCGCCACATGCAGGTCATGCGGGCACGTGGCCATGACGTATCGCTGCTGTGCCAGCCCGATGCTCGGCTGGCCCAGCTGGCGCGCGATGACGGTTTCACCGTGCACACGCTGCGCATGGGCGGCCTGCCGCGGCTGCTGCGAGGCATCTGGTCGGTAGCGCGCCTGGTGCGCCGTGAGCGCTACGACGTGGTCAACACCACCAGCCGTCGTGACGCGCTGATCGCCGCCGCCGGCGCGCGCCTCGGCGGCACCCCGCTGGTGGTGCGTTCCCGCCACCTGATGAGCCCGGTCAACTCACTGCTCACCTACACCGGGCTTCCGCACCGGATCATCACCGTCAGCGAGTTCGTCAAGCAGTTGCTCGTGGACCGCGGCATTGCTGCCGAGCGCATCGGCATCCTGCCGCCGATGGCGATGCCCCCGCGCTGGGACGTGTCCGGACAGGCCGACCCCTGGCAGGCCCTGCAGGACGCCCGCGCCCAGGTGCGTAGCGAACTCGGCTTCGGCGAGCGCGACATCGTGGTCGGCTGCGTGGCCGTGCTGCGCGAGCCCAAGGGCCATGCCGAGCTGCTGCGCGCCATTGCACCGCTGTGCAAGGCCAACCCCGACCTGCACCTGGTGGTGGTTGGTGACGGCGAGCCGGTGATGGGACGGCTGCAGGCCCTGCGTACCGAACTCGACCTGGAACGGCAGGTGCATCTGCTCGGCTTCCGCAGCGACGCCCACCGGCTCATGGCCGGCTTCGACATCTTCGCGCTGGCCACCCACAAGGAGGCGGCCGGCACCGTGTTCCTGGAAGCCGCGCAGGCGGCGCTGCCGATCGTCTCGCACCGCGTTGGCGGCGTACCTGAAATGCTGGTGGACGGCAGCAATGCCATTCTCACCCGGCTCGGCGATGATGCGGCCCTCACCGGAGCGTTGCGGCTGCTGGTGGATGATCCGGAACGGCGGCGGCAGATGGGCCGTGCCGGCTGGGACTGGGTGCGCGGCAGCGCGCGGTTCAGCGCGGTCGGTCATGGTGAAGCCACCGAGAACTACTACCTGCAATGGCTGAAGGAGCTGGCTCATGGCTAATGCCAGGACCGTACCGGTGCTGATGCACCACCATGTCAGCAACTCGCCGGGCATGATCACCGTGTCCCCGGAGAACTTCGAGAGCCAGATCGCCTGGCTCGCACGCAACGGCTGGACGTCGCTGACGCTGGACCAGTACGCCGGCTTCCTGGCAGGCAAGCCGGTGCCACGCAGATCGATCGTCATCACCTTCGATGACGGCTACCTGGACAATTGGGTCTACGCCCATCCGATCCTGCAGAAGTACGGCATGCATGCGGTGGTGTTCGTGGTTACCGGCTGGATGCATGATGGCCCGCTGCGCCCGCACGCGGGCATTGAAGGCGCCGTCCTGCCGGCAACGCCGGAGCATCGTGCCTGCGAGGACCTGATCTACACGCAGGGCCGCAGCGACGAGGTGATGATGCGTTGGAGCGAGGCGCGAGCGGCGATCGAAGCCGGCACCTTCGAGGTCCATTGCCATACCCATACCCACACCCGCTGGCTGAAGCGCAGTGACCTGGACCGCGCACAGCGCCGGGAAGGGATCAGTGGCGACCTGGCGATGGCCAGGCAGACGCTGCTGGAGAAGCTGGGCGAGGTCTCCGATACGCTGTGCTGGCCGTATGGTGACTTCGACGATGACTACATCGAGGTGGCACGCGAGCAGGGCTTCCGCTACCTGCACACCACCCATCCGTTCGGCCGCAATGTGGTCGGGGGTGATCCGGAGCACATCTACCGTTTCGCGATCCGCAACCGACCGGCCAGCTGGCTGCGCAAGCGCATCGCGTGGAGCTACAACCCGCTGATCGCGCCGCTGTTCAATGGCTTCAAGGCACGCCAGAAAAAGATGGTGCCGGGCCCATAATCGGCGCGCGAATGCCGGCCCAGGCGCGGCGCACCGCTGAGCGCGCGCGCCGCGCCTGCCTGCCTGCGCCGTCATGCCGCAGGCAGGCATCGCGGGTCAGAAGAAGCGCCCGTACACGACCTGCACGATCTCACTATTGCCAGTATTGATCAGCAGCGCATCCGGCCCATAACGGACCCATTCGTAGCCCATCGGCGGCATGTCCAGGCCAAACAGCCAGAAGTCGTTGAGGATGTAGTCGCCGACCCAGTAAGGGCGCGGCAGGATCTGGCCGTAGTGCCACCGCTGGTACGCATAGCCCACGGGCGGATGATAGGGCCCGATGCGGAATGCATGGTCGGCGCGGAAGTTGTGCCGATACTCATCACGGAACGCCGGTCGAGCATTGCCCAGTTCCCGCGGGCGCTCCATCCGCGGATACCCCCAGGGCGCGCGCATCGGCTCTTCGCGCCCGGCAGACATGTGCGGGCCGCCTTCGGGACGGCGCTCGGCACTGGCAACGGAAACGCCACCCAGCAGCGGCAGCACCAGCAGCGCACCTGCCAGCAGGCAGCGGCTGTAGCGCAGTGAGGTGTTCATGGTCATGGTCCTTGCAACGAAAGTAGAAGGATGGAGCGCGATCCGCCCCGACCGGATCCCGACCCGCGCATATCCTGCGTCGATGCCTGGGATCCTGATTCCGTGGATACGCCCGGTTTCGTTCAAGGCACGTCACAAAGCGCCCAGCGGCAGCTGAACGCGATCCTGGGTAGCATGCGGTTCAGCCACTGAAGCGCAGAAAGCGACATGGCCGCAGAAGCGGCCATGTCGGGGTTGCAGGAGGTAGCGTCAACGGACTCAGGCGGCGGCTTCGCGCACCGCGGCGGACAGGCGGTCCAGCGTCTCCTGCATCAGGGTCGCATCATCGGCCTCGACCGTGACCCGAACCACCGGCTCGGTGCCGGATGGGCGCAGGAACGCACGCCCGCGGCCGGCCACCGACTGCTGCGCCACCAACAGAGCGGCCTGCACGCTGTCAGCCTGCACCGTGGCCTTGGCCGAGACATTGCCGAGCCGTACGTTGACCGTCTTCTGCGGCACCCGCACCAGCCCCTTCAGCGCCTGGCGCAGGGTCTGGCCGCTGTTGCGCAGCGCCACCAGCACCTGCAGGGCACTGACGATGCCGTCGCCGGTGGTGGCCCGGTCCAGGCACAGCAGGTGGCCGGAGGCTTCGCCACCGAGCACGCCGCCGCCTTCGATCAGCGCCTGGTGCACGTAGCGATCACCGACGTTGCTGCGCACGAACGGAATCTGCAGGTCTGCGAAGGCCTTCTCGACGCCGTAGTTGCTCATCAGCGTGCCGACCACCGGGCCGCGCAGGCGGCCTTCGGCCTTCCATGCACGGGCCAGGATGTACAGCAGGTCGTCACCGTCGACCGGGTTGCCCTGGTCATCGGACATCAGCACGCGGTCGCCATCGCCATCGAAGGCGATGCCCAGATCGGCACGCGTCTCGCGGACCTTGGCCGCCAGGTTGTCGATATGGGTGGACCCCACGCCGGCATTGATGTTGACGCCGTTCGGCTCGGCACCGATGCCGATCACCTCGGCGCCCAGTTCGCGGAACAGCAGCGGCGCGATCTGGTAGGTGGCGCCATGGGCGCAGTCGAGCACCAGGCGCACGCCGCGCAGGTCGAACGCGCGCGGCACGCTGGCCTTGCAGAACTCGATGTAGCGGCCGACCGCTTCGCGCGCACGCGCTGCCTTGCCCAGCTTGTCCGATTCGGCGGTACTGAACGGAACGTCCAGTGCCGCTTCCAGGGCCAGCTCGGTGGCGTCGTCAAGCTTCTCGCCCTGGGCGGAGAAGAACTTGATGCCGTTGTCGTAATGCGGGTTGTGCGAGGCACTGATGACGATGCCCGCGTCCACGCCCAGGGTACGGGTCAGGAACGCGACCGCCGGCGTCGGCATCGGGCCGAGCAGCTGCACATCGGCACCGGCCGCAACCAGGCCGGCTTCCAGCGCCGCTTCGAACATGTACCCGGAGATGCGGGTGTCCTTGCCGATCACCACGATCGGCCGGCGCCCGTCCTGGCCGCGCTGGGCGACCAGGACACGGCCCAGGGCGTTGCCCAGGCGCAGCACGAAGTCGGCCGAGATCACGCCCTGGCCGACCCGCCCGCGGATGCCATCAGTACCGAAGTACTTGCGGCCCCCCATCACGCCACCTCCGGCGCCGGTTGGCGACCCAGCATCGCCAGCAGGTCCGCCAGGCGATCGCGCAGCTCGCGGCGGTCGCAGATCTGGTCGATGGCACCGTGCTCGAGCAGGAACTCCGAGCGCTGGAAGCCTTCCGGCAGTTTTTCACGCACGGTCTGCTCGATCACGCGCGGGCCGGCGAAGCCGATCAGCGCCTGCGGCTCGGCGATGTTGATGTCGCCCAGCATCGCAAACGACGCCGATACGCCACCGGTGGTGGGATGGGTCAGCACCGAGATGTACGGCAGGCCGGCCTCGCGCAGCTTGCCGAGCGCGGCCGAGGTCTTGGCCATCTGCATCAGCGAGAACAGGCCTTCCTGCATGCGCGCGCCGCCACTCTGCGAGAAGCACACGTACGGCGCACCGATTTCGACCGCGGTTTCGGCGGCCAGCGCGAAGCGCTCACCCACCACCGAACCCATCGAACCGCCCATGAAGGCGAAGTCGAACGACGAGGCCACCAGGGCACGGCCCTTGAGCAGGCCGCGCATGGCGATCAGCGCGTCGTATTCGCCGGTGTTCTTCTGCGCGATCTTGATGCGCTCGCTGTACTTCTTCTGGTCCTTGAACTTGAGCAGGTCGGTCGGGCCCAGCCGCGCACCGATCTCGGTGGTGCTGTCGGCATCGAACAGCGCCGCCAGGCGCGCACGCGCGCGGATCGCCATGTGGTGGCCGCACTTCGGGCAGACCTCCAGGTTTTCTTCCAGTTCCGGACGGTACAACGCGCTGCCGCAGTTGCTGCACTTTTCCCACAGGCCCTCGGGGACACTGCGCTTCTTGCTGGGGGTGTTGTCGGTGCGGATGCCGGACGGCATCAACTTGCTGAGCCAACTCATGCGGGAGGACACTTCCGTTCAGGGCGGCCCGGGGGCCGCAAAGGCGGACAGTCTAGCTCCGCTTTCCCCGCCCGTGCACCCCCTTGCCAGCCACGGGGCCGCCGGAAAAAACCATGCTGGGACGTACGTTTAGGTGCTGGGAGTGCCGGTCGCCGGCCGCCAGTGCCTGCGCGCAGGCGAGGACGGAGGATGCCGGCCAGCGGCCGGCACGCCCGTCATGCGTCCAGCGCCTGCCGCAGTGGGGCAAGGAAGTCCCGTGCCCGCTGCGCAGCGTCCTCGGCCGAGTCCGCCTCGGCCAGCACCGCCACCAGCGCGCTGCCGACCACCACGCCGTCGGCCTGGCGCGCCATCGCCGCGGCACTATCGGCGTCCTTGATGCCGAAGCCGGCCACCACCGGTACCGACGCGCGCGCGCGCAGGGCCTGCAGGCGGACGCTGGCGGCATCGCTGTCCAGGCGTTCGGAGGCACCGGTGACACCGGCGAAGCTGACGTAGTACAGGTAGCCACGGGCCAGCGCCAGCAGCTTGTCGGCACGCGCCTCACTGGTGGTCGGCGAGGCCAGCAGGACCAGCGCCAGGCCTGCCGCATCGAAGGCCAGCTGCGCTTCGCCGGCCTCTTCCGGCGGCAGGTCCACCAGCAGCACGCCGTCCACGCCGGCCGCCACCGCAGCCGCGGCGAACGCCGCGTAGCCATGGATCTCCACCGGGTTCAGGTAACCCATCAGCACCACCGGCGTCTGCGCGTCGCGTTCACGGAACCGAGCCACTGCCTGCAGCACGTAGCGGCTGCCGGCACCCCGTGCCAGCGCGCGTTCGGAGCTGCGCTGGATGGTGGGGCCATCGGCCATCGGGTCGGAGAACGGTACGCCCAGTTCGATCACATCGGCACCGGCTTCAACCAGCGCATGCATGACCGGCACGGTGGCCTCCAGCGAAGGATCACCGGCCGTGACGAAGGGAATCAGCGCCTTGCGTTGCTGCTCGCGCAGGCGCTGGAAACAGGCATCGAGTCGGGATACGGGCATTTCAGGCACATCCTTCAATCAGTTCAATCGCATCGCTGGTCCCCCAGTACATCTGGATGACCCTCCCTTCAAACAGTTCCACGCGGATGCCAAGGGCCGAGCCCGGATCCTGCCAGGTGAGGTACTCGCCCTGCTCGCCATCGTAGGCATGCGGGCTGGACACGGGCGGCTTCGGAAACCGGGCAACCGCTTGCGCACGGGTCATGCCGACGCGCAGGCCAAACGGGCCCGGCTGCTGGCTCGGCGCCCCGCTCTCCGGGTCCAGGCCGAGGTCGAAGCGGACCACACGGTCTTCGTCGGTCATCATCGACACGCCGGGCGGAAGCCCCTTGCCATCGTAGTACTCGCAACTGCCACCGATGGCTTCGACTGCGCCTTGCGCCGTCCACGGCCCGAACGCCTTCAGATCACTCATGTGCTGGCCGATCAGCACTTCGCCGGCGTGGTCCAGCGCCACCGACGCCACCGCGGGCGCGTCGTCGCTGTCGGTGTCTTCCAGCGACGGCGGATCGTCGATCGGCGTGCGCGCGATCGGATCAAGATCGTCGTTGGCGGCGGGCTGCTGCGCCGGCTGCGTGGTGGCCTTGGCCGCCGGCGCCAGCACCGGTGGCTCCGGCGGCTGGCATGCAGCCAGGCCGAGTGCCAGCAACAGCACGCCACCGCTCCGCAACAGCGCGCTCACAGCACCAGGCCTTCGCGCGCGGCAATGGTGTGCACGTCCTTGTCGCCACGCCCGGACAGGTTGCACAGCACGATCTGGTCGCGCGGACGCTCGCGCGCCAGCTTGATCGCCTGCGCCAGCGCGTGGCTGGATTCCAGCGCCGGCAGGATGCCCTCGGTATGCGCCAGCAGGTGGAAGGCCTGCAGCGCCTCCTCATCGGTGATGCCCAGGTAACGCGCACGACCACTGTCGGCCAGGAAGGCGTGCTCTGGGCCGACGCCCGGATAGTCCAGGCCGGCCGACACCGAGTGGGTCTCGATGATCTGGCCATCGTCATCGCACAGCACATAGGTACGGTTGCCGTGCAGCACGCCAGGGCGACCGGCGGCGATCGAGGCGGCATGGCGGCCGGTGTGGATGCCGTCACCGGCGGCTTCCGCACCGACGATCTCGACCTGGCGGTCATTGAGGAACGCATGGAACAGGCCGATGGCGTTGCTGCCACCGCCGACGCAGGCGGTGATCGCATCGGGCAGGCGGCCGTACTCGGCCAGCATCTGTTCGCGCGCTTCGCGGCCGACGATGGCGTTGAAGTCGCGGACCATGCGCGGATAGGGATCCGGACCGGCCACGGTACCGATGATGTAGAAGGTGTCCTGCACGTTGGTCACCCAGTCGCGCATCGCTTCATTGAGCGCGTCCTTCAGGGTGGCCGAGCCGGAGGTCACCGGCACCACCGTCGCACCCAGCAGCTTCATGCGGTAGACGTTGATCTTCTGCCGCTCGATGTCGGTGGCACCCATGTACACCACGCACTCCAGCCCCAGCCGTGCGGCCACCGTGGCACTGGCCACGCCATGCTGACCGGCGCCGGTCTCGGCGATGATGCGCTTCTTGCCCATGCGTGCGGCCAGCAGCGCCTGGCCGATGGTGTTGTTGATCTTGTGCGCGCCGGTGTGGTTCAGGTCCTCGCGCTTGAGCAGGATCTGCGCGCCGCCGACGTGATCGCTCAGGCGCTGGGCGTGATAGATCGGGCTCGGCCGGCCCACGTAGTGGGCCAGGTCACGGTCATACGCGGCCTGGAAAGCGGGGTCCTGGCGGGCCTGGTCATAGGCCTGGGCCAGTTCCTGCAGCGGGCCGACCAGGGTTTCGGCAACGAAGCTGCCGCCGTAGCGGCCGAAGTGGCCCTGGGCATCCGGGAAGGCGTGATAGTCGGCAATGGGGGAGGCAGGCATGGAGACGACCGGTGGTTCAGACAGGTGGATACTCTAGCGCACGGGTCATGACCGGAAAATGGATATTATCTGGCGCATATCGTCAGGAAATCTCACATGAGCACCTCCCTGCTGCCGCCGCTCAATGCCCTGCGCGCGTTCGAGGCCACCGCCCGCCTCGGCGGCGTCGGGCGCGCCGCGCAGGACCTGCATGTCACCCACGGCGCGGTCAGCCGGCAGTTGAAGCTGCTGGAGGATCATCTTGGCCTAGCGCTGTTCCAGCGCGCCGGCCGCGGGCTGCGCCTGACCGCGGCCGGCACCCGCCTGCAGGCGGCGTGCAGCGAGGCGTTCACCGGCATCGAGGACTGCGTGCGCGAACTGCGCCGGCCGGCAGCCTCGCCGGCGCTGGTGCTGGGCTGCAGTGGCAGCGTGCTGGCACGCTGGATGATCCCGCGCCTGCCGGCGCTGCAGGCCGCCCTGCCGGGCGTGCGCCTGCAATGGTCGGCGCTCGATGGAAGCTTCACCGAGGCCCAGGCCGCGCTGGATGCGGTATTGCTGCTGGCGCAGGCGCCGTGGCCACGCGGCTGGCAGGTGCAGGAACTGGCACCGGAACGGGTCGGCGTGGTGGTGGCGCCGTCACATCCGGCGGCGCAGCGCCTGCGCCATGTAGCGCCTTCGGCGCTGCTGCAGGAGACCGTGCTGCACACCAGTTCACGGCCGCAGGCGTGGCCGGCCTGGGCGCAGGCGCACGGCCTGGATGCTTCCAGACTGCAGTTGGGAACCGCCTTCGAGCATCTGTACTACCTGCTGGAAGCAGCGGTGGCGGGACTGGGGCCGGCCATCGCCCCGGAGCCGCTGGTGGCCGAGGACCTGGCCGCGGGCCGGCTGGTCGCCCCATGGGGATTCGCCGCCACCGGTGGCTTCTGGGTGCTGGCACGACCGGACGGTCCGGCCGATCCGCGGGTGCAGGCGCTGGCCGCGTGGGTCAGCGCACAGCTGCGCTGACCCGCGTCGCCGGTCACTCCAGGACCGTGCAGTCCGCGCGGCGCACTTCCTCGACGAAGGTGCGCATCTTGTAGCCGTCCTTGATGCCCGGCTCCAGCTCGATGCCGCTGGAGACATCCACGCCCCACGGCAAGGTGGCAAGCACGGCATCGTAGACGTTGTCCGGATTCAATCCGCCGGCCAGCAGGAACGGGCGATGCAGGCCGGTCGGAATGCGGCCCCAGTCGAAGGCTACGCCGGTGCCGCCACCACCGCCCGGGGCGTGGCTGTCGAACAGGAAGCCGGCGGCGCTGGGGTAGCGCAGCTGCAGGGTGCGGGCATTGACCTCTTCACGCCCGCCCATGGCGATGGCCTTCAGGTACGGCATGTTGAAGCTGCGGCAGAAGCTCTCGTCTTCCTCGCCGTGGAACTGCAGCAGCGTCGGCCGCACCGTGCGCAGCACCTCGCGCACCTCTTCCTTGCTGTTGTTGCGGAACAGCGCCACCACGTCGACCATCGGCGCGATCGCCTGGCGCATCGCGCGCGCTTCGGCCGGAGCGACCCGGCGGCTGCTCTCGCGGGCAAAGATGAAACCTACTGCGTCCACGCCCAGCTCACCGGCCAGGCGGACGTCGCCGGCACGGGTCATGCCACAGAACTTGATGCGCGTGCGGTAGTAGGAGCGGCTCATAGCGTGACCTCGGCGGGCAGATGCCAGTTGTCGGGGTACAGGGGCCCAAGGAACACCAGGCCCTGCGGCGGTGCGGTGGGACCGGCTACGGTGCGATCGCGCCCAGCCAGCAGTTCGGCGATCCATTCCACCGGCTTTTCGCCGCTGCCCACCAGGATCAACGATCCGACGATATTGCGGACCATGTGATGAAGGAATGCATTGCCCTGCACGGCGACTTCGATCACTTCGCCGTGACGGCTCACCTGCAGTGACTGCAGCTCACGCCGGGCATGCAGGGCCTGGCACTGCACCGAGCGGAACGCACTGAAGTCGTTCTCGCCAAGCAGCGCCTGGCCGGCGGCATGCATCAGGGTTTCGTCCAGCACCCGCCGCTCCCAGCTCAGCGTCTGCCGCTCCAGTGCCGGCCGCACCTCGCGGTTGAGCAGGCGGTAGCGGTAACGACGTGCACGCGCCGAGAAGCGCGCATGGAAATCGTCGGCCACCGGCACGCACCAACGCACCGCGATCGAGCGCGGCAGGCGCGTGGTGGTGCCGAGCATCCAGGCGCGCGGATCGCGCACCACGTCGGTGTCGAAATGCACGACCTGGCACTGCCCGTGCACGCCGGCATCGGTGCGGCCGGCGCAGACCACCTGCAGGGGCGCATCGGCCACCGACGACAGGGCCTGCTCAAGGCTGGCCTGCACGCTGGGGCCACCTTCGCCCAGGTTCTGCCAGCCCCGGAAATCGCTGCCGTCGTACTCGACGCCAAGCGCGTAACGCATGTGCTACCTCGATGTTGCGTGTGGGGCGGCGCTCAGGCCGGGTCGCGTTCGGACCAGACCGCCAGTTCGTTGCCACCGGGCTCGACGAACTGGAAGCGGCTGCCACCGGGGAAGGAAAACACCGGACGCACGATCTCACCGCCGGCGGCGCGTACTGCGGCCTCGACCGGTGCCAGCAGGTCGGCGTACAGCACCAGCAACGGTGCGCTGTTGTCACCGGCGCGCTGTGGCTGGCCGCGGAAGAAGCCTCCCTGCAGGCGGCCATCGTCGAAGGCGGTGTAGTCACTGCCATAGTCGACGAACGACCAGCCGAACACCTTCTCGAAGAAGGCACGGCTGGCCGCCGGATCGCTGGAGGCGAATTCAACGTAGTCGATGCGGCGCTCGCGGCTCATGGCAACGTCCTTTACGGCAGGTTCGGTCACGGCAGGCGGGCCAGCAGTTCGCGGGCCTGCGCCTGGCTGTGCAGGTCGCCGCCTTCGGCGACTTCCAGCAGCAGCGTGCGCGCGGTCTGGGCATCGCCCAGGTCCAGGTAGGCAATGGCCAGCTCCAGCCGTTCCTGGCCGGCGCGCGGTGCCCAGCCGGCATCCTCGCCGGGCTGTGCCTGCGCAGGCACAGCATGGCCGGGGTGCGCAGCCTCGAGGCTGTCGATGCCGTCATCGTGGAGGACAGCGGCTGGCGGTGCCGCGTCATGCGCGTCGGCCGGCAGATCAAACACCCCGCGGAACTGCGGTTGCTGTTCGGCATGCAGCGCGTAGTCCGGCACGGCCACCTCGGCCGGTGCCGCTGCTGCAGACGATTCGTCCTGCAGGGGCTCGGCCTGCGCGGGCTCGGCAGCAGCAGCGTCGTCATGGATCGCCGCGGCGTCCTCCCAGCGCGGCAGATCGGTGACCGCCTCGGGCAGTGCGGCCACGTCGTCGTCGTGCAACGTGCCGGCCTGCCAATCGGCCTCGTCCACGGCGCCCGCACTCGGTTCGACCGCGGCGTCGGCCTGCTGCTCGGGCTCGCTCGCCCAGGCCGGCATCGCCGGTTCCTGGCGGCCGCCGTCGGCCACCGCCGACGACCACGAGGACTGCTCGGCCAGCGTATCCAGCGCTGCGCCCGCCGGTACCGCAGCGGCCAGGCCGGCGGCATCATCTTCTTCACGCAGCGGCGGCAGCGGCGATGGCTTGCGACGACGCAGCAACCAGGCCGCAGCGGCCGCCAACAGCAGCACCGGCAGGCCCAGCCAATACCATGGCGTGGCCGCGTCACGCGCGCCCGGTGCCTGCGCCAGGCGCTGCTGCGCGGCCGCCAGGTCGTTGTCCTTCATCGCGATCAGCGACTGCTGCTGTTCCTTCAGCTTCTCCAGGTCGGCCACGCGCTGCTTCAGCTCGCCGATCTCGGCATCGCGGGTGGCGATGTCCTCACGCGCCTGGCGCAGTTGTTCGTTGCCCAGCATGTCACCCTCGCTGCCGGCAGCGGTGCCGGTGGTTGTGCCCGCATGCGCGGCGTCGGACGCCAGCGCCGGAGCGATCTCAAGTCGTGCCCCGTTGGCCGCAGCCGGGGAAGAAGCGTTGGTGGTTGCCGCTGCGGCGACCGGCGCGACGGTGCCCGCCGGTTGCGGCACGGTGCGCGCCTGGCGCCACTGCACCGCGTGCTCGCGCACCAGCGCAGCCGCTTCGGCGGCATCCACCGCGGCCAGCGCATCGCTGCCCGGCACACGCAGCACCGCACCCTGCTTGAGCAGGTTCACGTTGCCGCGGATGAACGCTTCCGGATTCGCACGCAACAGCGCGATCATCGCGCGATCGCGGCTGACCTGGTTGCCACGCGCTACCGCGCTGGCGATCTGCGAAAGCGTCTGCCCACGCTGCACGGTGATGCTGCCATCGGTCGCTGCGACCGGAGCCGGTGCCGGCGGGGGCGGTGCCGTACGCGAGCGCGCCGGTGTCGCCGCCGCAGCGGGAGACGGCACGCTGGCCGGCTCGGCAGTGGGTACAGGCGCCGCCTCGCGGGCAATGGTGTTGGACAGCGTGCCCGCCGGCGCAACGATTTCCGGCTCGGCCACGGCCAGCGCACTGGCGGGTGCATCGACCAGTGCCGAGTACTCGCGCACCAGCCGGCCCTGGCCCCAGTCGGCTTCGATCAGGAAGCTCAGCGACGGGGTCTCGACCGGCGTCTGCGAGGTCACCCGCACCACCGCCCTGCCCTGCGCGTTGCGGGTCAGTTCGAACTGCAGCTCGCTGACCAGCCCGGTCGGCCGCTGCAGGCCAACACGCTCGAAGGTGACCGGCGAGGCCAGCGCCACGCGCAGGTTTTCCAGCTCGGACGGGTCGGCCGAGACCACCGGGATTTCGGCCAGCAGCGGCTGGCCCGGCTTGGACAGGACACGGATGTCGCCCAATCCCAGGGCGAGCGCGGAACTGCTAGCCAGGGCCAGCAGCGCCGCGGAAAGATAGCTGAGCGGGCGCTTTGCGCCCTTGGCCCGTTTATTCATGGGCGACACTATAAAGCGTGCGGACCGGGGTCCGCACCCACCACGCGCCTCATGACACCTGCCAAATGAGGGTAGTGCCGGCCGCTGGCCGGCAGGCACGCGCGCCCTCCCATCAAGGCCGTGCCGGCCAGCGGCCGGCACCACCCGTCAGCCAGCTGCCGCGCTCAACGCTGCTCGGCAGCGACCAGCTCGGCCAGCTGCACGGCGTTCAGTGCAGCGCCCTTGCGCACGTTGTCCGACACGATCCACAGGTTCAGGCCACGCGGATGCGACAGGTCCTCGCGGATGCGGCCGACGTACACCGCATCGGTACCCGAAGCGTGGGTAACCGGGGTCGGGTAACCGCCTGCCTCGTGGCGGTCGACCACTTCGATACCCGGCGACTGCTCCAGCAGCGCGCGCGCTTCGGCCACGCTGACCTTGTCGCGGGTCTCGATCGCCACCGACTCGGAATGGCCGTAGAACACCGGCACACGCACCGCGGTCGGGTTCACCAGGATGCTGTCATCGCCGAGGATCTTGCGGGTTTCCCAGATCAGCTTCATCTCTTCCTTGGTGAAGCCATTGTCCTGGAAGTCGTCGATGTGCGGGATCAGGTTGAAGGCGATCTGCACCGGGAAGCGCTGCGGATCGATTTCCTGGAAGCTCAGCAGCTGGCCGGTCTGCTTGCCCAGCTCCTCGGTCGCCGAGCGGCCACCACCGGACACCGACTGGTAGGTGGAGACGTTGATGCGCTCGATGCCGTACTTGCGGTGCAGCGGTGCCAGCGCGACCAGCATCTGCATGGTCGAGCAGTTCGGGTTGGCGATGATCCCGCGCGGGCGGTTGGCGACCTGCTCCGGATTGACCTCGGACACCACCAGCGGCACGTCATCGTCGTAGCGGAAGGCCGAGGAATTGTCGATCACCACCGCACCGGCGGCAGCGAACTTCGGCGCGTATTCCTTGGATACGCTGCCGCCGGCCGAGAACAGGGCGATCTCGACGCCGGTCGGGTCGAAGGTGGCCAGGTCCTGCACCGTGACCTTCTGGCCGTTGAACTCGATCTCGCCGCCGGCCGAACGCTCGGAGGCCAGCACGCTCAGGGTGCCGACCGGGAAACCACGCTCGGCCAGGATCGACAGCATGGTCTCGCCGACCGCACCGGTGGCGCCGACGACGGCGACGTGGAAACTGCGCTGTGCATTGCTCATGGGGGAAACTCTCTCAAAAAACGGGAATGGGAAACATCACGCACGGCAGCTGGGTTCGGGGAACCTCCTCAAGCGGGGCGCGCGGAGGTTCCCTATCGTTTCCCGGTTTTTTTGCCCAGGGTCACGCGCGCGGCCATCGCCGCGTCAGCGTTGATCGCGCTCGGCATGCGCGACGGGCTGCCGTCCAGGCCAAGCCCGGCAACCAGATTATCCACGGCCAGCTGTACCATCGCCGTGCGCGTGGCCAGCGAAGCGCTGCCGATATGCGGGGTCAGCACCACGTTGCGCAGCGCCAGCAGCTCCGGGCGCACGCTCGGCTCACCTTCGTAGACATCCAGGCCGGCGGCCGCCAGGCGCCCGTTGGCCAGTGCATCGGCCAACGCGATCTCGTCCACCAGGCCACCACGGGCGATGTTCACCAGCGTCGCCGACGGCTTCATCTTCGCCAGTGCCACCGCATCGATCAGGTGGTGCGAGGCAGGTGTATACGGCAGCACCAGCAGCAGGTGGTCGGACTGCGCCAGCAGCGTGTCCAGGTCCACGTAGCGGGCACCGAGCGCCGCTTCGGTAGCGGCCGGCAACGGCGAGCGGTTGTGGTACAGCACCTTCATGCCGAAACCGTGCGCGCCACGACGGGCGATGCCCTGGCCGATGCGGCCCATGCCGAGGATGCCCAGCGTGCTGCCGTGGATGTCGGCGCCCAGCATGGTCTGGAACGACCACTGCTGCCAGCGGCCCTCACGCAGCCAGCGCTCGGATTCGGTGATCCGGCGCGCGGTGGCCATCAGCAGCGCGAAGCCAAGATCGGCGGTGGTTTCGGTGAGGACGTCCGGGGTGTTGCTGGCAAGGATGCCGGCCGCGCTGAGCGCATCGACATCCAGGTTGTTGTAGCCGACCCCGACATTGGCGATCACCTGCAGCTGCGCGGCGTCGGCCACCTGGGCCGCACCGATGCGCTCGTTGAGGGTGATGATCGCGCCGTCGGCGCTGGCCAGCTGTGCGGCGATCTGCCCGGGCGACCAGGCGGTGACGGTGTCGGTGCTGCGCAGCTGCACGCGATCGCGCAATGGCGCGATGGCCGCGTCGATCAGCGGCTGGCTCACCCACACCGTCGGCCGCGTGTCAGCCATCAATGTGCCCGGGAATACGCGGGGTGATGGTGCCGACATCACCGCACTGCGCACGATGGCGCAGCGCCTGGTCCATCAGCACTATCGCCACCATCGCCTCGGCGATCGGGGTGGCGCGGATGCCGACGCAGGGATCGTGGCGGCCGGTGGTGACCACTTCGACCACGTTGCCGGCGGTGTCCAGCGACGGGCCGGGCAGGCGCAGGCTGGAGGTCGGCTTCAGCGCGATCGAGGCAACCACCGGCTGGCCGGTGGAAATGCCGCCGAGGATGCCGCCGGCATGATTGCTGGCAAAGCCCTGCGGCGTCAGCAGGTCGCGGTGCTCGGTGCCCTTCTGTGCAGCGCTGGCGAAACCGTCGCCGATCTCCACCCCCTTCACCGCATTGATGCTCATCAACGCAGCGGCAAGTTCGCCGTCGAGCTTGCCGTAGATCGGCTCGCCCCAGCCCGGCGGCACGTTGTCGGCCACCACGTCCACGCGCGCACCGACCGAGTCACCGGACTTGCGCAACGCATCCATGTACGCCTCCAGCTCCGGCACCTGTGCGGCGTGCGGCCAGAAGAACGGATTGTCTTCCACCGCCGACCAGTCGAATCCGGCCGGGGTGATGTCGCCCAGCTGCGACAGGTAGCCGTGCACGGTGACGCCGAAACGCTCGGCCAGCCACTTCTTGGCCACCACGCCGGCCGCCACGCGCATGGTGGTCTCGCGCGCCGAGGAACGGCCGCCACCGCGCGGATCGCGGATGCCGTACTTGTGCCAGTAGCTGTAGTCGGCGTGACCCGGCCGGAACTGCTGGCCGATATTGGCGTAATCCTTGCTGCGCTGGTCGGTGTTGCGGATCAGCAGCGCGATCGGGGTGCCGGTGGTCAGGCCCTGGTAAACGCCGGACAGGATCTCGACCTCGTCGGCCTCGCGGCGTGCCGAGGTATGCCGGCTCTTGCCGGTGGCCCGGCGCTGCAGGTCATGGGCGAATTCGGCCGCGTCCAGCGCCAGCCCCGGCGGGCAACCATCGATCACGCAGCCGATGGCCGGCCCGTGCGACTCGCCGAACGTGGTGACGGTGAACAGCTTGCCGAACGAATTGGAGCTCACGGGCGCTGCGCCGCCAGTTCGGTGATGCGGGCGCTGTGCGCGATCAGTTCGCGGCATTCGACCGCGAAGATGCCCATCTGGCCGACCTTGAACTCGACCCACTGGAAGTCCACTTCCGGCAGCAGCTTGTACAGGTGCTGCTCCGACTCGCCCACTTCACAGATCAGCAGGCCGTCTTCGCTCAGGTGCAGCGGCGCATCGCGCAGGATCTTCAGCACCAGGTCCAGGCCGTCGTCGCCGGCACGCAGGCCCATCTCCGGCTCGTAGGAGTATTCCTGCGGCAGGGCATCGGTCTCGTCGTTGGTGACGTACGGCGGATTGGTGACGATCAGGTCGTAGTGGCGGCCGGTCAGGCCGTTGAACAGGTCCGACTTGATCAGGGTGACGTTGTGCGCCTGCAGGCGCTCCTTGTTTTCCTCGGCCAGCGCCAGCGCGTCGTCGCTCAGGTCGACGCCGTCCACCTGCCAGTTCGGGTAGTAGTGGCCCATGGCGATGGCGATGCAGCCCGAGCCGGTGCACAGGTCGAGCGCGCGGTACACATCGCGGCCGGCCAGCCACGGCTCGAAGCCGCACTCGATCAGCTCGGCGATCGGCGAGCGCGGCACCAGTGCACGCTTGTCGCTCTTGAAGCTCAGGCCGGCGAACCAGGCTTCACCGGTCAGGTAGGCGGCCGGGATGCGCTCGTCGATGCGGCGCTGGAACAGCTCCAGCACGCGCAGCTTCTCCGCCTGCAGCACGCGCGCCTGGCCGTAGGCCGGGCCCAGGTCGTGCGGCAGGTGCAGGGTGTGCAGCACCAGCTGCGTCGCCTCGTCCAGCGCGTTGTCGTAGCTGTGCCCGAAGGTCAGCCCGGCTTCATTGAAACGGCTGGTGCCGTAGCGGATCAGATCGATGATCGTGTGGAGTTCGGCGGCCGTTTCAGCGGTCATGGCGGTACTGCGGGCAAAGTGGCCCCCGATTATAGGGGCTGGCGCCCGCGGCGGCATCCGTTGCGGCGGAAACGATCAGGCCGCAGCCGGTATGATGGGGCCCACTTCGCGCGGGGGCACCCATGTTCAATCGCAACGTCGGCATCATCCTGCTGATCGCCCTGGCGGCGGGCCTTGGCCTGCTGGCCGCCCAGCAGGTGTTCGCGCCGAAGCCGCCGGCCAACGCCCCGGCCACCGAAGCCATCACGCTGTACCCGCAGCCGCGTGAACTGCCCGACTTCAACCTGGCCCAGTCCGATGGCACGCGCCTGATCCCGGGTGAACTGAAGGGCCACTGGACCCTGGTATTCCTCGGCTTCACCTTCTGCCCCGACGTCTGCCCGACCACCCTGGCCGAGCTGGCCGCTGCGCAGAACCAGTGGGAAGCCCTGCCTGACAGCCTGCGCCCGCGGGTACTGTTCATCTCGGTCGACCCCGACCGCGACAGCGCCACCCGCCTCGGCGAGTACGTGCACGGGTTCCACAAGGACACCCTGGCCGCCACCGCCGACGTTCCCTCGCTGGAGCGCTTTGCCACCTCGCTGGGCTTCGTGTTCCAGAAAGTGCCCGGCAAGCATTTCGACGAAAATCCCCAGGATTACACCGTCGAGCACTCGGCCAGCCTGGCCGTGCTCGACCCGCAGGGCCGCCTTGCCGGCCTGGTGCGCCCCCCGTTCAATGCGCCGGCGATTGCCCGCGACCTGCAGAAGCTGACCGAGAAAACCGCCCCATGAGCCTCACCACCGCCCTGACGTACGCCCTGCCCCACCGCCTGCTGTCCTCGATGGCGCGTTCGCTGGCGTACTCGGACGACCCGCGCGTGTCGCGCTGGCTGATCGACACGGTCACCCGCAAGTTCAACGTCAACCTGGACGAAGCGGCCAACCCGGACCCGCGCAGCTACACGACCTTCAACCAGTTCTTCACCCGAGCACTGAAGCCGGGCGCGCGGGTGGCCGATGCCGATCCGCGCAGCCTGGTGATGCCAGCCGATGGCCGCATCAGCCAGCTCGGCAGGATCGAGGCCGGCCGCATCTTCCAGGCCAAGGGCCAATCGTTCACCGCCGCCGAGCTGCTGGGCAGCGACGAGGACGCCAAGCCCTACAACGACGGCCTGTACGCCACGGTGTACCTGTCGCCGCGCGACTACCACCGCGTGCACATGCCGTGGACCGGCACCCTGCGCGAGACCGTGCATGTGCCGGGCCGCCTGTTCAGCGTCGGCCCTGCGGCCGTCAACGGGGTGCCGCGCCTGTTCGCGCGCAACGAGCGCCTGGTCTGCCACTTCGACACCAGCTTTGGCCCGATGGTCAGCGTGATGGTGGGGGCGCTGCTGGTGTCAGGCGTGGAAACCGTGTGGAGCGGCGAGGAAATTCCGGCCTACGGCGACCGCATCACCCGCAAGGACTACCGCGGCCAGGGCATCAGGCTTGAGCGCTTCGCCGAGATGGCGCGCTTCAACTACGGCTCGACCGTGATCGTGCTGCTGCCGCCGGGCGTAGCCGAATTCGCCCCGCAGCTGGGCGCCGAAAGCCCGGTGCAGCTGGGCCAGGCACTGGCAACGCTGCGCTGACAGCAAAAAGGGGACGGAGGGGATTAAGTCGTTTATGCATAAACGACTTAATCCCCTCCGTCCCCTTTTTGGTTACGGGGCCGGGCCGACGTCCATGCCGTCGTAATCTTCCACGCCGTGCTCTGCGGCCAGCGCTGCGAATTCCTGGTTGCGGCGGTCCAGCGAGGCTTCGTCGTGGGCCTCCACGCGCTCCACGTGCAGCACGTGGAACGTGGCATCGCCCTCTTCCGGCTCCTGCTCGAACAGCTCGACGAAGGTATAGCCCTGCGCCTGCAGATGTTCGGACAGCGCCCGCAGCGGCTCCTCGGTGGAGTGGACGAAGAAGTACCCCCACAGCAACGGGCCGCTGATGTCCCAGTCGGTGTTTTCGCGGAGGTTGGCAAACAGGTTGCGGGTGGCTTCAAGGTCCATGCGGGTTCCAGGGGTCGGGGGGAATTACTTGTCGCAGCCCTGCAGCTTCAGCGTCTGGCCGTGGCGCAGGCTGTAACCGGGGGCTTTCAGGCCATTGGCACGGGCCAGGGTCGGCACGTCGCACTGGAACTTCGCCGCAATGGCGCCCAGGGTCTCGCCCTTGGCCACCTTGTGGCTGCGCACCGGCTTCGGCCGCGCGGCCGGGGCCGGGCGCGGCGTCGCCACGGTCGCCACCGGTGTGGTCGGCACGCTGGTGGAGGCGGCCGCATCGGCCACCGGCACCACTCCACCCACCGCCACGCTGCCGGTGTAGCTGGTGGCGGTCGGGCGCACGATCGCCGCGTTCAGGTCGGCCGTGATCAGGGTACGGGCCAGGTCGGCACGCGGACCACTGACGCAGTTGCGCTGGTACAGCCCGGCGATGCGGGTGGTGGCATTGATCAGCGTACCGGCCGGAATCCAGCCATCGGCCTCATAACGCGGATTGAGGTTGCGCAGCGCGCGCATGTAGCCATCGCGGGTGCCGTGGCTGCCCAGGCAGATGGTCAGTTCGTAGATGGTGGTGGACTTGGCCAGGCGCAGCGTGGCCGGCTGCGCGCTGATCTTCGGGAACTCCACCCCGTACTGCTGCGGGTGCAGGAAGATCCAGGCCGCGGCGATCACCATCGGCACATAGTCCTTGGTCTCGCCCGGGAACTGGTTGTACACGCTGTCGGTCCAGAAGCTCTGGCCACCGCTCTGCTTGAAGACGCGGGCGGCGCGGCCTTCGCCACCGTTGTAGGCGGCCACCGACATTTCCACGTTGTTGTTCAGTTCGCGCAGGCGCTCGTTGAGGTAGCTGGCGCTGGCCTCGGCCGCACTGCGTGCGTCGAAACGGGTGTCGAAGCCGGTACCGTCCGGGCCCAGCCCGAAGCGGCGGCCGGTGGCCGGCATGAACTGCATCAGGCCGGCAGCGCCGGCACGCGAGGAGGCGTGCACGCGACCGTTGGATTCCTTGGCCATGATGCCGAACAGCAGCGCCTCGGGCAGGCCGCGCTTTTCCCACTCCGGCCACATCACCGCGCGCAGGTTCTGGTAGTTCTCGTAGCTGGTCAGCAGCGCCGGGCGCATGTCGGTCAGCCAGCGCCGGATACCGGCCTGTACCGCCGGGTTGTACTCGACCATGGTGTCGAAGGCGTGCCGCTTGTCGTTCAGCAGCGCGGCGGCGCGGGCGGCCTCGGGAACGTCGGCGGTAAGCGGGCCGATATGGTCGGGGTCGGCTTCCAGGCGGTCACCGCCCTCGTCGGCCACGTCATCGCTGGCGGCGGCATCGGCGTCGTGCTTGAGCAGGCGCTTGTAGCTGGCCAGCAGGGTGCCCATCTGGCAGCCCTTCTGCTTGACGCAGTCGTTGAGGACATCTTCCATGTCTTCCAGCGCGGCGTCGGCCTCGTTGCTGCCCTTGGGGTCGGCATTGGCGACCAGCAGCAGGGCATTGCTGTAGCGCTTCTCGGCGGCGGCCATGCGCTGTTGCAGCGCATCCACCTTCACCTTGTCCCGGGCCGAAACCCGCTGCGCATGGGCGTCGGGCGCCAGGGAAACCAGGCCGGCCAGGGCCAGCAGCGGCCAACCGCGGGAAATCAGGACAGGAACGGGCATTGATGGCACTGTGTGCGAAACAGGCAGGCAGAGTAGCGGCGCCGCCAAGGTCCGGGCAAGCCGACCTTCGGCCCGTCACCGCCGGCGGTTAACATTGGGCTATTCACCACAAGGGCTGGACCATGGATCCGATTCTGCTCGGCAAAGGCATCACCGACGATATTGCCGTCACCCTGCTGCCGAAACTCGGCAACCGCCACGGCCTGGTGGCCGGCGCCACCGGTACCGGCAAGACGGTGACCCTGATGACGCTGGCCGAAGGCTTCTCGCGGCTGGGCGTACCGGTGTTCCTGGCCGATGTGAAGGGCGATGTGTCCGGCCTGGCCGTGCCCGGCAGCGGCGCCGACAACCTGCTCCAGCGCGCCGCCGAGATCGGCGTGGCCGATTACGCGCCGGCGGCCAGCCCGACCATTTTCTGGGACCTGTACGGCAAGCTCGGCCACCCGGTGCGCACCACCGTCAGCGAGATGGGCCCGACCCTGCTGTCGCGCATCCTCGAATTGAACGACACCCAGGCTGGCGTGCTCGACATCGTGTTCAAGCTGGCCGACGACCGCGGCCTGCTGCTGCTCGACATGGACGACCTGCGTGCCCTGCTCGGCCTGGTCGCCGAGGAGCGCAAGGACATCTCGACCGAGTACGGCCTGGTCAGTGCGCAGTCGATCGCCGCGATCCAGCGTTCGGTGCTGCGCCTGGCACAGGATGGCGGCGAGCACTTCTTCGGCGAACCGGCCCTGGAGCTGGCCGACATCATGCGGGTCAACCACGACGGCCACGGCATGATCGGCATCCTCGCCGCCGACCAGCTGGTGCTCAAGCCCAAGCTGTACTCCACCTTCCTGCTGTGGCTGCTGTCGGAGCTGTTCGAGCAGCTGCCGGAAGTGGGCGACCTGGACAAGCCGAAGCTGGTCTTCATCTTCGATGAGGCGCATCTGCTGTTCGACGATGCGCCGCCCTCGCTGGTGCAGCGCATCGAGCAGGTGGTGCGCCTGATCCGCTCCAAGGGCGTGGGCGTGTACTTCTGCTCGCAGTTCCCCGACGACGTGCCCGGCAACATCCTCGGCCAGCTCGGCAACCGCGTGCAGCATGCACTGCGTGCGTTCACCCCGCGCGACCAGAAGGCCGTGAAGACCGCCGCCGAGACCTTCGTGCCGAACCCGAAGCTGGACGTGGCCAAGGTGCTGAGCCAGCTCGGCACCGGCGAGGCGCTGGTGTCCACGCTGCAGGACAAGGGTGTGCCGATGCCGGTGCAGCAGACCCTGATCGCGCCGCCGCGCTGCCGGATGGGGCCGATCACCGACGCCGAGCGCGCCCAGGTGCGCGCCGGCAGCCCGGTCGGCAGCCGCTACGACACTGCGATCAACCGCGAATCGGCGGCGGAACTGCTGGCCCAGCGCGCGCAGAAGACCAGCGAACAGGCACAGGCCCCCGCCGCACGCAGCCGCGAGCAGGACGACGCGCAGGAAGGCGGCTTCGGCCAGGCGATCAAGGACGCGATCTTCGGCACCAAGCGTCGCCAGGGCATGATCGAGACCATGGCCAAGCAGACCACGCGCACCGTCGGCACCAAGCTGGGCAACCAGATCGTGCGCGGCCTGCTGGGTGGCATCTTCGGCGGCAAGCGCTGAGTTGTACCCCAGAGCCGGCGTTCTTTCCCGTGGAAAGGACGCCGGCCGTATCCCCTGATCCATCGTTCCCCCGCACAAGAAGCCGTACCGCATGTCCCGTTGGCGTCCCCCCGCAGAAAAGAGCACTGCCCTGATCACCGCCGCCGGCCACGCCCGGCTGAAGGCCGAACTGGACGAACTGTGGCGGGTGCGGCGACCCGAGGTGGTCAAGGCACTGGCTGCCGCCGCGGCCGAAGGTGACCGCTCGGAGAACGCCGAGTACACCTACCGCAAGAAGCAGCTGGGCGAGATCGATCGGCGCGTGCGCTACCTGACCAAGCGCCTGGAATCACTGCGCGTGGTCGATACCACGCCGACCGATCCGCAGGCGGTGTTCTTCGGTGCATGGGTGGAACTGGAGAATGTGGACAGTGGCGACACCAGCCGCTACCGCATCGTCGGCCCGGACGAGACCGATGCCGGCCTCGGCTGGATCAGCATCGATTCACCCCTGGCCCGCGCGCTGCTGAAGAAGCGGCTGGACGACGAGTTCTCGGTGGAGCTGCCCGGCGGGCAGTTCACCTTTGCGGTGATCGGCGTGGAGTACGCGCCCCTGTAGCGTCCGCCCCCTCAGCCGAGCATGGGCTCGGCTCTACAACGGCAACAGCACCAGCGGCGGCGGGTACTGGCGACCGGCGCGCAATGGGCGGAAGTAGTCGGCATTGCGATAGAAGGTGGAATCCTGCACGCCATGCCAGCCGGGAATACCGGCCAATGGCAGGGGCCGCAGCTGCAGTGGATCGGTCACTACCCTGCCCTCGGTGATGGCCGCGGTCACCGCGTCGACACAGTCGACATCGACATCGCCACGCACCACCACGCACTTGCCCACCAGCAGTCGCCCGGGCAGCAGCGCCTGCTCCATCAGCGCATGGCCGAACACCGCAGCAATCGCGATCGCGCCGCTCTGCCAACCGTCCGGATTGAACAGTGCACGCCAGTCGTGCACATCCCACGCGGCCAGCAACCTGTCATCACGCACACGCACGATCACACCGGTTTCATCGAACTGGGTCAGGGCCGCCTGCGCGCGGTTGCGCTGGCCGGGTGGCATCGCCCCGGCATGCCGGCATTGCTGCGCGTTGAGCGCCTGCTTGAGCCGCGGGTAGCAGGCCCACACCAGTGCATTGAACAGGTCGTGCCAGTTGTCGGCGCGGGTGGCGATACGCCCCTGCGCGATGCGGGCTTCGTAATGCAGGCCGTCGGCCAGCAGCGCCGCATCCTGCTCGACCAGGCGCTTGCCGCCGGTCAGCGCCAGGCGTGCGTCCAGCGCTGCAACCGACGGCCACGCCGGGCCGGTCAGCAGCTCACGGAACTCGCCCAGCCCTGCAAACAGCGGATGCTCGAACGCACGGGGACCGACCGCCGCACGGGGCGGCGGCATGAAGCGCCGGGAACCGCCTCCGTCGCCTCCGGCGGCGGTTCCTGCACTCACAGCATCTTGAGGTCGAACGCCGGCCGGGCCGCCGACGGCAGCGCGTCACCGTACAGGTCGTGCTCGTCGCTCTCGGTGATCTCCACATCAACGAACTCGCCCACGCGCAGCGGCACCTGGTCGGCGTTCTGGATATGCACCAGGCCGTCGATCTCGGGCGCATCGGCCTTGGAGCGGGCCACGGCGATATCGCCTTCGATGGCGTCCACCAGGCATTGCTGCACGGTGCCGATCTTGGCTTCCAGGCGGGCGGCGGAAATCTGCGCCTGCTTTTCCATGAAGCGCGCCAGGCGCTCCTGCTTCACTTCCTCCGGCACGGCATCCGGCAGGTCGTTGGCGGTGGCCCCCTCGACCGGCGAATAGGCGAATGCGCCCACGCGGTCCAGCTGCGCTTCGTCGAGGAACGACAACAGCTCCTCGAACTCGGCTTCGGTCTCGCCCGGGAAGCCGACGATGAAGGTCGAACGCACGGTGATGTCCGGTGCGAGGCGGCGCCAGTTCTGCACGCGCTCCAGCGTCTTCTCGACCGCACCCGGGCGCTTCATCAGGCGCAGGATGCGCGGGCTGGCATGCTGGAACGGGATGTCCAGGTACGGCAGGATGCGGTTCTCGGCCATCAGCGGCACCACCTCGTCCACGTGCGGGTACGGGTAGACGTAGTGCATGCGCACCCACGCATCCAGCTCGGACAGGCCTTCACACAGCGCCTTCAACCGGGTCTGGTAGGCCTTGTCGCGCCACATCTTCTCGGCGTACTTCACGTCCACGCCGTAGGCCGAGGTGTCCTGCGACACCACCAGCAGTTCCTTCACCCCGCCACGCACCAGGCGCTCGGCTTCGCGCAGCACTTCATCGACCGGGCGCGAGACCAGCTTGCCGCGCATCGACGGGATGATGCAGAAGCTGCACTTGTGGTTGCAGCCCTCGGAAATCTTCAGGTACGCGTAATGGCGCGGGGTCAGCTTGATGCCGTAATCAGGCACCAGGTCCACGAAGGGATCGTGCTTGGGCGGCAGCGCTTCGTGCACCGCTTCCATCACGCTCTGGTAATCCTGCGGGCCGGACACCGCCAGCACGTTGGGATACGCCTCGCGGATCTGCTCCGGGCGCTTGCCCAGGCAACCGGTGACGATCACCTTGCCGTTCTGGTTCATCGCCTCGCCGATCGCGTCCAGCGATTCGGTCACTGCCGAATCGATGAAGCCGCAGGTATTGACCACCACCACGTCGGCCGAATCGTAGGACGGGACGATGTCGTAGCCCTCCGAGCGGAGCTGGGTAAGGATGCGCTCGGAATCGACAAGGGCCTTCGGGCAGCCAAGGCTGACGAAGCCGACTTTGGGGTTCAGCTGGGACATGGAATCGCGGGACTCTGGGGGCCTGGGCCCCTGCCGCCATGGCAGGGGATCCTGGGGGCCGGGGGCCTGAAAGGGCGCCAGTATACCGGGGTTGGCGGCCACGCTCTGAATGGCCAGCCCGAACGGAATCCCTGAATCTCAGCAAGCCCCCCCCCCTGCCGGTCAGCACGCACGATCGCCCAGGACGCAGGCGCACGTAGCGCCTGCGTGCAAGAATCACAAAGGGTCTGAGTCAATGCATGCCGCTGCGTGACCGGCACGGGGGCCCGCCCCTGTGGCGAGGCCCAACAGCCGGGTCGAATCGCAGATTACGGGACCAGCTCATTGGATCAGGGCATCAATACACGTTGATTGATCCGTTGTTTGTTGAGCAAACCCGCGGAATGCACGCCGACATGGCCGTCGGAATGACTCCCCGCCTTACGCCGATGCATACAACCTGAAGGGTATACGTGCCGGTGAATGGACCGGTGTGTTCATCGCTTGCGGACGTCGTGCAGCGCCCATTATCAAGAGACAGTGCCCCGCTGGCCTTTCCCGCCAATGAGCTTTGAGAACGGGCCGTTCCAACCGAATTGAAATTGACGCCGATTGGCGCACTGCCACTGGGCGCCAATGCGAAAACATAATAGCCCGCCAAGGGTTGCACCATGTCACTGGCGGATGGCTTGAATTTCGCAGCTGGATCCGACTCGCCTTCACAGGACCAACCGACCACTGCCGATTCGCCGGAAATGATAGTTTCGCCATGCCTCGCCTTTGAATTGGTGACTTCACAGGCGGCTTGATGATAGAGCTTTGTGGGCTCGGTCTGGTCATTGTAGCGATACACGTAGCCGCCCTTTCCATCCTTGAAAAGGCGCACCTGGACGGTCACTTCCCCGCCGTTGAAATCGGAAAGACGCACAGTCCGCTCGACCCACTGCTTTCCATCCGATGA
Organism: uncultured Stenotrophomonas sp.; assembly: GCF_945952405.1. Lineage (GTDB taxonomy): Bacteria > Pseudomonadota > Gammaproteobacteria > Xanthomonadales > Xanthomonadaceae > Stenotrophomonas. The sequence goes on from NZ_CAMFIA010000021.1 coordinate 46,148, forward strand.
CGCCATCTGGCGGTCCTGATATGTCGGCTGATTGGCCAAGGCCACTGCGGGGATTGCTGCAGCCAACAGCGCAGACAAAACACCAAATCCCTTTTGGATCTTCATCTATGAAACTCCATTTGACGGACGTCCGTGCCTTCTACGCCACGCCTGGAAAACAGGTCAAGTAACGATAAACCGATCGCCGAGTTAATAAAATTTCGCCCGGATCCACAATGTGATTCACGACACGGACCACCTGTTGCATCAGCCAGTTATTCAATTGCCGGCGCCGGATAAATCCACCAGACCTCCCGTTCACGCATCGAAGGTGAATCAGGAATAACTCGCCCAGGAAGCGATGATTCCCAGAGAACAAACCGGGCGCGCATCGACTGCATTGACGACACCCGCCATAGCGCAGGCGGGCAGCCAGGCTGACCACACCGCCCTTGGGTCCACCCGCAACATGGAATCGCGGGACCATGAAGCCTGAAAGGCGCCAGCACACCGGGGGGTGGCGGCCACGCCCCGAACGGCCAGCCGCCCGATCACGCACAGCCGCTGACACCGCGCTAACCCGCCCAGCGCCGACAATGCGTTCTGTTCCCCGCAACGAGGTAGACACGATGGCCGAATGGATCACCCTGGACACGCATCACGGCCCGGTACGGGCCTGGCAGGCCCTGCCGGAGGGCACCCCGCGTGGCGGGCTGGTGGTGGTGCAGGAAATCTTCGGCGCCAACCCGCATATCCGCGGCGTCGCCGAACGCTTCGCCGCCGAAGGCTATGCGGTCCTGGCACCCTCGTTCTTCGACCTGGTCGATGGCGCCGAGGCCGATCCGGACGCCCTGCCCTACGACGCCGACGGCGTGAAGCAGGGCCTGGAACGGGTCGCCGCGCTTGGCATGGAGAAGGCGCTGGAAGTCGTGCGCGCCGCCGCCACGCGGCTGGCCCCGCAGGGCAAGGTGGGGACGGTCGGCTATTGCTGGGGCGGCACCGTGGCCATGCTGTCGGCGCTGCGCCTGGGCCTGCCCTCGGTCAGCTATTACGGTGCGCGCAACGTCCAGTTCCTCGATGAGCCCCCCAAGGCCCCGCTGATCTTCCACTTCGGCGCCCAGGACCGCAGCATCCCGCCGGAGGCGGTGCAGGCCCACCGCGAGAAGCTGCCGCAGATGGCCACCTACGTCTACCCGGCCGACCATGCCTTCAACCGCGAGGTCGGACATGCGTATGATCCAGACAGCGCCGCCCTGGCGCTGCAACGCACCCTGGACTTCTTCTCGGAGCATCTTGGATGAGCGATTTCGAACTCGATTCACGCCTGGCCACCGATAGCGTGCTGGTGGCCGAAGGACCGTTGTCGCAAGTGCGGTTGATGAACGACGAACGATTCCCCTGGCTGGTGCTGGTTCCGCGCCTGGCCGGGGTGACCGAATGGATCGAGCTGGATGGCGAGCAGCAGGACAAGCTGCGCACCGAGCTCAATCGTGCCTGCAAGGCCCTGAAGGGCTCGGACGGGGTGGAGAAGATCAACATCGGCGCACTGGGCAACATCGTGCGCCAGCTGCACTTCCATGTGATCGGCCGCCATGACGGCGATCCGGCCTGGCCGGGCCCGGTCTGGGGCAGTGGCCCGGCCCACCGCTACGAGCCGGCGGCGCTGGACCAGCATGTCGCCTACTGGAAGGAACGGCTAGGATATCCAGCCCACTCCTGAGCCTTCGCCGACCCGATGCGATTCAACCTCGTTGCCGCCGTCCTGCTGATCCTGATCGGCCTGTTCATGCTTGCCAGCAATCTCGGCTGGACGCACCTGAACCTGTCCAAGCTGCTGTTGACCTGGTGGCCGGTGGCACTGGTGGGCGTCGGCATCGCGATGCTGTTCGGTCGCGGCAAATAACAAAGGCGGCGCAATGCGCCGCCTTTGTTCCCTGCAGCGCCGCGCGTCGCCCGGCGCTGCAACGGCCTGCCGCCATCAGGTGCGCGGCAGCGTCACCCCGGTCTGGCCCTGGTACTTGCCACCGCGATCGCGGTACGAGGTTTCGCAGACGTCATCGGCGGCCGCCTGGAAGAACAGCATCTGCGCCACGCCTTCGTTGGCGTAGATGCGCGCCGGCAGCGGCGTGGTATTGCTGAATTCCAGGGTGACGTGGCCTTCCCACTCCGGTTCCAGCGGGGTCACGTTGACGATGATGCCGCAGCGCGCGTAGGTACTCTTGCCCAGGCACACCACCAGGGTGTCGCGCGGGATGCGGAAGTACTCCACGGTGCGCGCCAGCGCGAAGCTGTTCGGCGGAATGATGCACTCATCGGCGGTGATGTCGACGAAGCTGCCCGAGTCGAAGTGCTTGGGATCGACGATCGTCGAGTTGATGTTGGTGAACACCTTGAACTCGCGCGAGCAGCGCACGTCATAGCCATAGCTGGACGTGCCGTAGCTGACGATGCGCTCACCGTTGGCCTGCTTGACCTGCCCTGCCTCGAACGGCTCGATCATGCCGTGCTGCTCGGACATGCGGCGGATCCAACGGTCACTCTTGATACTCATGCTCTGTCCTGGGGTACGAGGGGGCGCGAGGATTCTAGCAGGGGGCCGGGTGCCGACGGCGGCCCCCCGCCCCGCTGTTCAGAGCAGCGACGACAGGATCGGGATCGATGCCCGCGGGCGCTTGCCCACTTCCTCGATCAGGCGCTGTGCCGCATGGCGATAGGCCTGGGCCGGGACCGAATCCGGTTGCGCCACGGTGATCGGGGTACCGGCATCGCCCTGCTCGCGGATGCCGATCTGCAGCGGCAGCGACCCCAGCAGCGGCACGCCGTACTGCGCGGCCATGCGCTCGCCGCCCCCTTCGCCGAACAGGTGCTCGACATGCCCGCAGTTGCTGCAGGTGTGCACCGCCATGTTCTCGACGATGCCCAGCACCGGCACCTCGACCTTCTCGAACATCTTCAGCGCCTTCTTTGCATCCAGCGTGGCGATGTCCTGCGGCGTGGTGACGATCACCGCACCGGCCAGCGGGATCTTCTGGGTCAGGGTCAACTGGATGTCACCGGTGCCTGGCGGCAGATCGATCAGCAGGAAGTCCAGGTCATCCCACAGGGTGTCGTTGAACAGCTGGGTCATCGCCGAGGTGGCCATCGGCCCACGCCAGATCATCGGCGTGTCCTCTTCAATCAGGTAGCCGATCGACATGGTGTCCACACCGAACGCGCGCAGCGGCTCGATGCTCTTGTTGTCGGGGCTTTCCGGACGCCCGGACAGGCCCAGCATCGCCGGCACGCTCGGACCATAGATGTCCGCATCCAGCACTCCGACGCGCGCACCCAGCTGCTGCAGCGCAACCGCCAGGTTGACGGCAGTGGTCGACTTGCCGACACCGCCCTTGCCCGAGCCGACCGCAATGACATTGCGGATGCGGGCATGTGGCGTCAGTCCCTTCTGGACCTGGCTGGCATGGGGGCGGCGGGGGGAACTGTTCACTACGGGCACCAGCGGTATCAGGGGGAATAACCCAACATCATACAAGCTGGACGTAGCCTGACTGAAATTCAGGATTGCTACAGATTCGTGCACAGATTGTTAAGTTCATGTTACGTTCCTGAAGCACTGTTTTGGGCTGCGGGGCTGGTTACCAGCGCGCACGATGGCGCATGCGCAGTGCCGATTTTGTTTTTTGCTCTTTATTGGAACTACATGAACTACGTAAGCAACACCGCACGTCGCAACACGCTCGCTGTCGCCCTGATTTCCGCACTGATGGCCGCCGCCCCGGCAATGGCCCAGGACAAGGCGACCAACCTGGACAAGATCACCGTCACCGGTTCGCTGATCCCGCAGACCCAGGTCGAAACCCAGACCCCGGTGATGTCCATCACCGCCGAAGACATCCAGACCCGTGGCTTCAGCAGCGTTGCTGAAGTGCTGCAGCAGTCCTCGCTGACCACCGGCGGCCTGCAGGGTGGCCAGACCTCGGGTTCGTTCACCCAGGGCGCCGAAGCCGCCGGCATGTTCGGCCTGAACCCGGGCTACACCAAGTACCTGATCAACGGCCGCCCGATGCTCTCGTATCCGGCGCTGTACAACGGTAGCGACACCTTCAACAACATCAGCGGCATTCCGATCGACATCGTCGAGCGCATCGAAGTGCTGCCGGGCGGCCAGTCCTCGCTGTACGGCTCGGACGCGATCGCCGGCGTGGTCAACATCATCCTGAAGGAGCGCATGGACGGCGGCACGATGACCGTCCGTGGTGGCACCTACACTGAAGGCGGCGGCGGCAACATCCGCTTCAGCGCGGCCAAGGGCTTCAACGCGTTCGACGACCGCTTCCATGCGCTGGTCAACGTGCAGATCGAAAACGGCAGCCCGATCTGGGGCTACCAGCGCGATATCACCAAGCAGAACAACCCGGTCGGCTACACCGCACAGGTGCCGTCGAACGACTTCGCGGTCATCACCAACGCTGACAACAAGCTGCTGATGATGGATCCGAGCCGCTGCGCCAACGTCGCCGGCCTGTACGACGGTACCACCGTCGTCGGCAAGCGCGCCTCGGGCGAGTCCTGCGGTTCGGTGTACAGCGCCGGCTACAAGACCCTGAAGAACGGCAAGAACAGCGGCCAGTTCTACTCGTCGATGACCTTCGACGTGAACGACAACTTCCAGCTGTTCGCCGACGTGCTGTACAGCAAGGAAAAGACCGAGTTCACCTCCGGCTCCAGCGCCCTGTGGTGGGGCACCAAGTCGGTCATGGGCGGTTTCTACGACCAGAACTCCGGCAAGGTCGTGAACCTGCAGCGCGCCTTCGCGCCGGAAGAAATCGGCCCGGGCGACTACAACAACATCCTGAACTCGGATGAGAGCCGCGCCTACCAGGTCACCCTGGGCGGCAAGGGCATGGTCGGCAACTGGGATTACAGCGCCAGCTTCACCCGTGGCGAGTACCGCCTGGACCAGAACCGCTTCGTGCGCTGGAAGGACAAGATCGAAGACTTCTTCGGCCAGACCGTGCTGGGCCCGCGCCTGGGCACCTACACCGATCCGAACGACCCGACCGCCGAGTACGGTATCTACAACCCGAACTACGCCGCGTTCTACTCGCCGATCACCCCGGACCAGTTCGCCAGCTTCACCGGCTACGGCACCCACCACAGCAAGACCTGGCAGAACCTGGGCCGCGTGCAGGTGACCAACGGTTCGCTGTTCAGCCTGCCGGGCGGTGACGCCGGCCTGGCCGTCGTCCTGGAAGGTGGCAGCGAAGGCTGGGACTACTCGCCGGACCAGGCATTCGTCAAGGGCAACGTGTGGGGCACCACCGCCGTCGCCGGCGCCGGCCACCGCAGCAACTACGCGGTCACCAGCGAACTGCGCATGCCGCTGCACGACAAGCTGACCGTCAGCGCGTCGGGTCGTTATGACGCCTTCAAGATCGCCGACAAGACCGTCGACAAGGCCACCTACAGCATCGGCCTGGAATTCCGTCCGATCGAGAGCCTGCTGCTGCGCGGCAAGTACGGCACCGCGTTCCGCGCGCCGACCCTGTCCGATGCCTTCCAGGGCATGAGCGGCTCGTACGCGTCCGGCCAGAACGATTACTACCGCTGCAGCCAGATGGGCTACGGCCTGCGTGACGAGGCCTGCTCGTTCTACAAGAACACCTCGGTGTACAGCGAAAAGTCCGGCAACCCGGACCTGAAGCCGATCACCGCCGACGTGTGGAGCGCAGGCGTGGTGTGGGCCCCGGTGAGCAACTTCTCGCTGTCGGCCGACTACTACAACTGGAAGATCAAGAACGAGGTCAAGACCCTGAGCACCGACCAGCTGCTGCTGGCCGAGTACCAGTGCCACAACGGCCTGCCGAACAACACCTCGGCCAGCTGCCAGAACGTGACCGACTGGGTGAGCCGCGACGCCGGTGGCAACCTGACCCGCGTGTACACGCCGAAGCTCAACGTCGCCAGCCAGAACCTGGAAGCGGTGACCGTGGCGGCCAAGTACCAGCAGGATATCGGCCGCTTCGGCTCGCTGATGTTCTCCGGCAACTACACCAACATGCTGAAGCGTGAAGTGCAGCCGATGCCGGGCGCCGCCAAGCTCGACCTGCTGAGCGACCCGTACAACATGTGGTACTACGACAACTTCGCCAAGGTTCGCGGCGATCTGTCGGTGGCCTGGAACATCGCCAAGTTCACCACCACCGTGTACGCCAACTACGTCGGCAGCACCCCGAACTACCTGGCCTACACCGGCCGCAGCTATGGCTACGTCCACTCCTCCGGCGCCAAGGCCGGCAAGTGGGGTTCGTACACCACGTACAACCTGAGCATGAACTACCAGGCACAGGACGATCTGGTCCTGTCGCTGATGGTCAACAACGTGTTCAACAAGCTGCCGGAAGGCCAGCGCTACAACTACCCGGGCAACGAATCGACCCCGTTCAACGACGGCTTCTACAGCGTCTACGGCCGCCAGATCTCGGCCCAGGTCAAGTACAACTTCTGATCCCGTCGTTTTCCGGACTTCGTGTCTGGACCAGGCCCCGCTTCGGCGGGGCCTTTTTTTTGGGGCCGGGGCGGGCTTGCCGGAATCGTTCAGCGTCCAGACATGTTTCGCGATACTCACATAAAACAATAACAATCAATCACTTGGATCAATTTAGATCGAACTATACAGGGAGCACCGGGGCTCCGGACCATAGCTTGATGACTCCCTTATGAACGTTTGACAGCGTCAGTTAATGTCGTGTTAATCTCGAGTTACCGGCAGGTGAAGCCGGTATCGCCGGGAGGCGGCAGGGTACTGCCGGGACCGGGCAAGGGGCACACGGAGACGCCCGCAAGGCAAGTCCCCGGTGTACGACGCAATCATTGGATTCAAGGGGATTTCAGATGATCAATCGCAAGTCGCTCGGCCGGCATCCGCTGAGCTTTGCCCTCGCTACCGCCGTGCTGCTCGCCGCAGCGGCGCCGGCGATCGCCCAGGATGGCGGCTCGACGCAGACCGCCGAGGAAGCGGCCAAGTCGAAGGCCACCAACCTCGACACGGTGACCGTTACCGGCTCGCGCATCAGCCGCGACGTGTTCAACTCGGTGTCCCCGGTGCAGGTCGTGACCCGTGAGGAAACCACCCTGGCCGGTTTCAACTCGACCACCGCCGCGCTGCAGAGCACTGCCGTGACCGCCGGCGCATCGCAGATCAACAACGCCTACGGTGGCTACGTCACCGACGGCGGCCCCGGCGCCAATACCCTCGGCCTGCGCGGCCTCGGCCCGACCCGCACCCTGATCCTGCTCAACGGTCGCCGCGTCTCGCCGGCCGGTTCGCGCGGCTCGGTGGGCTCGACCGACCTGAACGTGCTGCCGAACTCGATCGTCGACCGGGTCGAAATCCTGAAGGACGGCGCCTCCTCGATCTACGGCTCCGACGCAGTCGCGGGCGTGATCAACATCATCACCAAGAAGAAGGTCGACGGCGTCACCTTCGAAGGCCAGCACAATGCGACCGACGGCGGCGGCGGCGACGAGCGTCGCTATGCGCTGACCTTCGGCACCACCGGCGAGCGTTCGCACTTCTCCGGTTCGTACGAGTACACCGTGCGCAATGCGCTCACTCTCGGCGACCGCGACTGGACCCGCTGCGCCACCTACAAGTACCGCGATCTCGATGTGGGCGACTACTGGGGCAGCGGCGACTTCATCGACCCGTTGACCGGCAAGTCGAAGTGTTACCCGCTGGACGGCGGCGGCGTGACCATCAACACCCTGGGCACCAACATGCGTACCGGCGTCGCCGCCGCCGGCGGCAGCGGTACCCGCTTCAACCGCTGGCGCCCGAATTCGGCGGTCACCACCGGTCTGGTCGGCTATGAAGGTGTCAACACGCTGAACCGCGACACCTTCGATCCGCAGATGCTCAACCAGTCGCTGATCTCGCCGGTCAAGACCCATACCGCGTACTTCCAGGGCGGCTTCGACCTCAATGCGCTGGGTGATGCCGAGCTGTACTACGAGTTCCTCGGCAACCACCGCAAGTCGACCCAGACCGGTTACCGCCAGCTGAGCCTGGACTACGCCGTGGGCAGCCCACTGATTCCGGCCAACCTGCGTGACAGCATCGCCGGCCCGGAAACGGCACTGACCAATGGCGAGCTGATGGGCGTGCGTGCCTTCATCGGTTTCGGCAATGACAAGAGCAAGCAGAACGTCGACTTCCTGCGCTTCAATGCCGGCCTGCGTGGCCACCTGAGCTCGGAATGGAACTATGACTTCAACGTCATGCATTCGCGCAGCGATGCCGACTACACCTTCGAGAGCTTCCTGACCAGCCGCCTGGCGCAGAGCCTGGACGTGGTCTCCAACGGCGCCGGCGGCTTCGTCTGCCGTGATGCCTCCAATGGCTGCATCGCCGCTCCGGCACTGAGCAACAACACCCTCGGCGGCCGCCTGCCGCAGGACTGGAAGGACTGGGTGTTCATCCCGGTCAAGGGCAACACGCTGTACAAGGAAACCACGGTCAACTTCAACGTCAACGGCCCGCTGTTCGAAATGCCGTATGGCTCGGCTGGCGGCGCGTTCGGCGTGGAATACCGCAAGGCCCGCATCGACGACAGCCCGTCGCAGTACTCGGTTGCCCAGGACCTGTACAACCTGACTGCCTCCTCGCCGACCCGCGGCAGCGACTCGGTGTTCGAAGCCTACGGCGAACTGGAACTGCCGCTGCTGTCCGGCGTCACCGGTGCCGAAGAGCTGACGGTCAACCTGTCCGGCCGCTACACCGACTACAAGTCCTACGGTTCCGACGAGACCTACAAGATCGGCACCCTGTGGACCCCGGTGAAGTGGCTGTCGTTCCGCGCCTCGTACGGCACCTCGTACCGTGCCCCGGCGCTGTTCGAACAGTTCCTGGGCGCCACCACCGGCTTCCTGCCGCAGTCGTCCGACCCATGCGACAACTACATCGAGGCGCAACCGTCGTCGATGCGCTACCGGAACTGCGCATCGCTGGGCCTGGATCCGGAGTTCGCCCAGCTGCAGGGCATCACCGTCTACACCCAGGGTGGCGCGGAAAACAACCTGAAGGCTGAAACCTCCACCGCCAAAACCTTCGGCGTGGTGCTGCAGCCGGAGTTCGGCCCCGCCTTTGGTGACCTGTCACTGGCCCTGGACTACTTCGACATCAAGGTCGAGAACGGCGTGCAGGACGCCGGCGGCGGCGCCATCCTGCGCAACTGCTACAACAGTTCGGCGGCCGACTTCGCTGCCGGCAACGGCCTGTGCCGGCTGATCCAGCGCGACCCGCAGACCAACCAGCTGACCGTCATCAACGGTTTCATCAACGTCTCCACCAACAAGGTCCGCGGCCTGGACTTCACCCTGCGCTACGTGCGTGATATCGGCCCGGGCGAGTTCCGTGCCACCCTGCAGGGCACGCACTACTTCGAGCAGACCAGCCAGCTGTTCTCGGACGATCCGAAGGTCGACTCGGCCGGCATGATCGGTTCGCCGCAGAACACCGCCACCCTGGACCTGAACTACAAGTGGAAGAACTGGCGCGTCCGCTACGGCCTGGACTGGATCGACAACATGGACAGCTACGCCTACTACGAGGAGCGCAACCCGGGCCTGTTCGATCCGGCCACCAGCCAGTACAAGCTGTACACCCCGAACTACTTCATCCAGGCAGCCTCGCTGCAGTATGAAGCGGACAAGTGGTCGGTCACCGGCGGCGTGCGCAATCTCGCCAACAAGAAGCCGCCGACCATTTCGCAGGATGTACTGAACACCGTCGGCAATGCACCGCTGTACAGTGGCTACGATTACTTCGGCCGCACCTACTTCGTGAACATCACCCGCTCGTTCTGATCCTGTTGTCACCCGCCGCCGCCCTTCGGGGCGGCGGTTTCGTTTACGGCCCCGGCCCTGCGCCGGGATCGTCCCGAGATCGAGGCAAGCAATGAAGCGAACCCTGCTGCTGGCGGCCCTGGCCAGCGTTTCTCCCTGGCTGCACGCCAAACCCGTCGCCCCCACCGTGGAGCAGCTGGCGGCCTTCCCCGCCATCTCCAGCCTGTCGCTGTCACCGGATGGCCAGCACATCGCGGGCCTGCGCGCCAATGGCGAAGAGCGCGTGATCGTGGTCTGGCGTACCGATGCGCTGGACAAGCCGCCGACGGTGATCGGCGCCAACCGGATGAAGTTCCAGAGCGTCTCGTTCATCAAGAACGGGCAGCTGGCGGTGGTGTTATGGCAGCCCTTCGACCTGCGCGCCGATCGCGTGACCAAGACCTTCGTCAGCAAGTTCTTCATCACCGACATCGAAGGCAAGCAGTGGAAGGAGCCCATCACGCCGCCGCGCGCCACCAGCCGCAATGAAGAGCTGGAGCAGGCCCTGTCCAACCCGACGGTGCTGGACACGCTTCCCAACGATCCCGACCACATCCTGGTGATCAACGGCAGTGGCGGCAGTTCCGGCGACGTCTACAAGGTCGACCTGCGCAGCTTCACTTCGCAGCGCGTGCAGAAGACCGAAGAACGGGTCGCCGGCTACGTCACCGACCTGGACAGCGAGCTGCGCGCGCGCCTGCGCCAGGACGTGGACGGCACCGGCGCATTCGTCGCCACCGAGTTCCGCAACACCGCCAGCGGTGCCTGGGAGGAACACTTCCGTTCCTACGTGAAGAACCGTGACGTCAACCAGGTGATCGGCTTCGCCGATGATCCGAACATCGCCTTCGTGCTCAGCAATGTCGGCCGCGACAAGGCCATCGTCTACGAGTACGACATCAGCGCACGCAAGCAGAAGGAAGTGCTGTACGAGCACAAGCTGTTCAATGCCAGCGCGATGAGCATCAACCGCTACCGCAATGGCGCGATTCCGTTCGGCGAGATCCTCGGCATCCGCTACGCGGGCCCGCGTGGCGACGACCTGCAGTGGACCTCACCGCGGATGAAGGCGCTGGACCAGGGCCTGCGCCAGGCGCTGGACATCCGCCAGGAGCCGCTGGAGATGGTTGATACCGCCAACGGCCAGCGCTTCACCAGCAACTACGACACCGGCCGCAGCTACCAGCTGATCGACTACACCGCGGACCTGTCGACGGTGCTGGTGGCCACCTCGGGGCCTTCGCATCCGCCCGAGTACCACCTGCTGCGCAACGGCAAGCTGACCCTGCTGGCCAAGACCTACCCCGATGTGCAGCCGGCCGCATTGGGCCGCACCCGGCTGGTCTATTACAAGGCGCGCGATGGCCTGGACATTCCGGCCTTCCTGACCACGCCGGATACCGAGCTGTGCGGTGCCGGCCCGTGGAAGGCGGTGGTGCACCCGCACGGCGGCCCATGGGCACGCGACGGCCTGGATTTCGACGGCTCGATGTGGGTGCCGCTGATGGCATCGCGCTGCATGGCCGTGCTGCGTCCGCAGTTCCGCGGCTCGGCCGATTGGGGCCGCAAGCTGTGGATGGCCGGTGACGCCGAATGGGGCCAGAAGATGCAGGACGACAAGGACGACGGCGCCAAGTGGATGATCGAGCAGAAGATCGCCCAGCCCGGCCACATCGCCATGTTCGGCTTCTCCTATGGCGGCTACTCCGCGTTCGCGGCGTCGGTGCGTCCCAACGGCCTGTACAAGTGCGCGATTGCCGGTGCCGGCGTTTCGGACATCAAGAAGATCTGGTCGCGGTTCTACACCAATCCGTTCTTCCGCCAGGCACAGGCGCCGACCGTGGCCGGCCTGAACCCGCTGGACAAGGCCGGCGAGATGAAGATCCCGTTGATGGTCTACCACGGTGACCGCGACCGCACTGTGCCGATCGAGCAATCGGAATGGTTCGTCAACAAGGCCAAGGGCTCGGGCCAGCCGGTCGAGTTCCACGCCATCGCCGACTATGCGCACGGCCCGGCCTGGACCCGCAAGATCATGGCCGACCAGCTGCACCTGATCGATGACTACCTCGGCAAGGGCTGCGGCGGCGGCGGCCTGTAATCGCTGCCTCACCCATGCAAGGGCGTCCACGCGGCGCCCTTGCACGTTCTGGCCCTTGCGCCCGGGCATGACCTTCGACACCCTTGCAGGGCAGGCCGGCGGCGTATCGTTCGGCCCACGGCCGTCCCTGCGGCCCTTCCCTGACTCACTCGGCCTGGAGGCCATTCAAGTGACCCGTACTCCCAAGATCGTGCTGCTGACCCTGGCCGTTTCGGCCGCGCTGGTCGGCTGCGGCAAGACTGAAGCCCCGGCCAAGGACGCCACCGCCTCCACGCCGGCTGCCGCCGAAGCCACCCACTACACCCTGGACGAGAGCAAGCTGCCGGCCTACAACGCCTTCCAGGCCAGCGACCTGGATACCAGCAAGGACGCCTGCGGCGCCTTCGGCGACTACGTCAACAGCAAGTGGCTGGCCGCCAATGAGATTCCGGGCGACCGCACCAGCTGGGGCGCCTTCACCATCCTCGACGAGCGTTCGGTCGCGGTGCAGCACCAGCTGGCCGAGCAGGTCGCGCAGGTGAAGAACCCGAACCACATTGAGAAGATCGTCGGCGACCTGTGGGCCACCGGCATGGACGAAGCCAAGATCAACGCCCAGGGCATCGAGCCGCTGAAGGCCGACCTGAGCGCGATCGACGGCCTGCAGGACAAGGCAGCCATCGCCAACTACCTGCGCACCAGCGCGGCCAAGGGTGACAACATCCTGTTCGGCTTCGGTGCCGAAGCCGACTTCAAGAACTCGGCCGTGAACATGGCCTACGCCAGCCAGGGCGGCCTGGGCCTGCCCGACACCACCTATTACACCGATGCCAAGAACGCAGACAAGCTGAAGGCCTACCAGGCGCACGTCGCCAAGGTGCTGGAGCTGTCCGGTGTTGCCGCCGCCGACGCCGCCAAGCAGGCTGAGGAAGTGGTCAAGTTCGAAACCCGCCTGGCCAAGGCCTCCAAGTCGCGCGTCGAGCTGTCGCGCAACGTCGAGCTGTTCTACAACCCGGTCACCCTGGCCGACGCCGACAAGCTGACCCCGAACTTCAGCTGGACCGAGTTCTTCAAGTCGCAGGGCGTGGCCGCACCGGAGAAGTTCTCGCTGGCCATGCCGGCCTTCCATGAGGAAGTGAGCAAGGCGCTGGCCGACACCGATCCGTCGGTGTGGCGTGCCTACCTGCGCTTCCACACCGTGGACAGCGCCTCGCCGTACCTGGCCGATGCATTCGTGCAGGAGAACTACGAGTTCTACGGCAAGACCCTCAACGGCCAGAAGGAGCAGAAGCCGCGCTGGAAGCGCGTGCTGGGCACCATCGAGAACGATGCCGGCGAAGCCTTCGGCCAGCTGTACGTGAAGGTTGCCTTCTCGCCGGAAGCCAAGGCGAAGATGGAAGAGCTGGTGAAGAACCTGGCCGCGTCCCTGAAGGAACGCATCCAGGGCCTGAGCTGGATGAGCGAAGAAACCAAGGCCAAGGCCATCGCCAAGTGGGAGACCTTCACCCCGAAGATCGGCTACCCGGACAAGTGGCGTGACTGGTCGGGCCTGCAGACCCAGCGCGACAGCTTCCTGGGCAACGTGCGTGCCGCCAGCGAATTCAACTACAAGTTCAACCTGTCCAAGATCGGCAAGCCGGTGGACAAGACCGAGTGGGGCATGACCCCGCAGACGGTCAATGCCTACTACAACCCGCTGCAGAACGAGATCGTGTTCCCGGCCGCCATCCTGCAGCCGCCGTTCTTCGACCCGAAGGCCGACGACGCGCTGAACTACGGCGGCATCGGTGCGGTGATCGGCCATGAAATGACCCATGGCTACGACGACCAGGGCGCGCGCTTCGGGCCGACCGGCAACATGGAAGACTGGTGGACCCCGGCTGACAAGAAGAACTTCGAAGGCCTGACCGGCAAGCTGGTCAAGCAGTTCGACCAGTACAAGGTCGACGGCCAGGCAGTGAACGGCCACCTGACCCTGGGCGAGAACATCGCCGACCTGGGCGGCCTGGCCACTGCCTACGACGCCCTGCAGAAGGCCACCGCCGGCAAGGAAGATGCGAAGGTCGACGGCTTCACCCGCGACCAGCGCTTCTTCTTCAACTGGGCCACCGTGTGGCGCACCAAGTACACCCCGGAAAACGCCAAGGTCCGCCTGGCCACCGACCCGCACGCTCCGGCGCAGTTCCGCGCCATGGGTGCGCCGTCGAACCTGCCGACCTTCGCTGCGGCATTCCAGTGCAAGGCCGGTTCGCCGATGGCCCGCACCGGCGAGCAGCAGGTGGTGATCTGGTAAGCCCCGGCTGACGCCAAGGCAGACCTGCGAAGGCCCGGGGATTCCCGGGCCTTTGTTTTTTGGCGGCGCCCGCCGTCCACGCATGGCGTGGATCTACGGATGCCGGTGTCCTGCGGGAGCGGCGTGATGCGTGCATGCCGCGTCGATGCCCGGCTTGCTATAGTGCGCGCGCCCTCAATCCATCACGGATTCGTTCCACATGCCCAATTTCCGTCCGCTTGCCATCGCCCTCGGCATCAGCCTGGCGACCCTGGTTCCGACCCACGATGCGTTCGCCGCCGCCAAGAAGAAAGCCGCCCGCGCACCGGCCGTCAGTGCCCAGTGCAGCGATTTCTACGACGCCACCAACGCAGGCTGGCTGAAGGCCAACCCGGTGCCGCAGACCGGTGCCACCACGGCGCTGGGCCAGCTGGTCGAGCGTAGCCGCCAGCAGCAGCGCGAACTGCTCGACGCCGCGATGAAGTCGCCGCAGGGCAACGTGCAGAAGCTGCTGGGTGACTTCTGGGCCAGTGGCCTGGACGAAGCCGCGGTGGAAGCGGACGGCTCCAACCCGATCGCGCCGCTGCTGACCCGCATCAACGCGATCAAGAAGGCCAAGGATGTTCCGGCCTCGATCGCCGCATTGCACCAGGTCGGCATCCCGGTGGCCTTCAACTTCGGCCCCGACGTCGACCTGAAGGCACTGGACCGCCATATCGGCTACTTCATGCAGGGCGGCATGGGCCTGCCGGACCCGGCGTTCTATACCCGTACCGACGCCGACACCGTGGCCCTGATGGGCCGCTACCGCAATTACGTCAAGCAGATCCTGACCCTGACCGGCACCCCGGCCGCCAAGTTGGACGCCGAGTCGCAGTCGGTGATCGCGCTGGAAACCGAGCTGGCGCGCAATGCGCAGTCGCTGGCCGGCATCAACAACCCGTTCAACAACTACGCGCCGATCTCCACCAAGGAGCTCAACAGCCGCTACCGCAACCTGCAGCTGGATGCCTTCCTGAAGGTGCAGGGCGTGGACGATGACCTCGTATCGCTGGCCGATCCGGGCCTGTTCAAGCAGCTCGACGGCATGGTCACCAAGCTCAAGCCGGAACAGTGGAAGGCCTACCTGCGCTGGCGCGTGGGCGACTCGATGGCGCCGTACCTGTCCAAGGCCTACCGCGATGCCGAGTTCGAATTCCGCGGTCGCGTGCTGCGCGGCGAGACCCTGCCGCCGCAGCGCTGGGAAGATGTGCTGGACGCGATCAACGTGGCCGCCGGCCCGATGGTCGGCCGTGAGTACGCGGCCCACTACCTGTCGGCCGAAGACCGCCGCCAGGCCGCATGGATCGTCGACAAGGTCCGCGAAGTGCAGATCGAGGCGGTCAAGAACAGCAGCTGGATGAGCGCCGAGGCCAAGACCGAAGCACAGGCCAAGCTGGCCGCACTGAAGATCGAGATCGGCACCCCGCTGCGCGACCTCGACTACAGCGTGCAGCCGATGGGCCGCGGCTCGTTCGGCAGCAACATGCTGATCGCTTCGACCTGGCGCCACCGCGAGGAAATGAAGCGCATCGGCAAGGGCAACGCCGACCGTCGCTGGGACGTGCTGCCGCAGCAGCCGTCGCTGGCCTACGACCTGGCGCAGAACCGCCTGATCGTCACCGCTGCGATCCTGCAGGGCCCGGTGTTCAATGCCAAGGCCGACGCCGCCGACAAGTTCGGCAGCTTCGGTGGCCTGGTCGGCCACGAGCTAACCCGTGCGATCGATGCCAAGGGCGCACTGGTCGACGCCAAGGGCGAGCTGCGCAGCTGGTGGACCCCGGCCGACAAGACCGCCTGGACCCTGCTCGGCAACCGCGTGGCCGCGCAGTACGGCGCCTACGACTTCCCGGGCGTGAAGGGGGCCAAGGTCAACGGCACGCTGACCCAGGAAGAAAACCTGGCCGACATCTCCGGCCTGGAACTGGCGTGGGCCGCATACACCGCGCAGGAGCCGAAGGCCAAGCAGGCACAGCAGCAGGGCTTCTTCCGCGCCTGGTCGGCACTGTGGGCGCAGCAGCTGTCGCCGAACGAGGCGGTACGCCGGCTGACCGCCGACATCCGTGCACCGGGCCTGTGGCGCAGCAACGGCACGCTGGCCAACCTGCCGGCCTTCGGTGCCACCTTCAGCTGCAAGGCCGGCCAGCCGATGCAGCGCAGCGAAGCCGAGCAGATCAAGGTCTGGCGCTGAGGCCGATGCCACAGTGATGCCACTGCCGTGACGAAAAGGGCGCCCTGCGGGCGCCCTTTTTGTTTGGCTGCGTTCCAGGAAAAAAGACCCCGGCAGTGCCGGGGTCCAGTTCACGCTATGGAGAGACAGATCGGACGCTGCGATCAGAAGTCGTACGACGCACTGACCCGGACCGAACGCGGTGCGCTGAAGTAGGTGCCCATGCCGTAGGTGTTGGAGACCGTGTACGGACCGTCCTCGAAGACCGCCTCGCTCTGCACTGCACGGCGCTGGTTCAGCACGTTGAAGACATCCAGGCCGATCGCCAGCTTGTGCTTGGCGAACGAGGGACGGTACATCACGCCCAGGTCGACGCGGGTGGTCCACGGCTGCCGGCCGGCATCACCCGGGCGCGACGGCTTGCCTTCGCAGTAGTGATACGCCGCGTCATAGCCCAGCGGATCGCTCTCGTCGGTGCCGTAGTAGCCCAGGCAGCTCTTCGGCGCCCCCGACATGATGCGCAGCGTCGCCGATGCCGACCACTCATCGTTGAACATGTACGCGCCGTAGCCCTTCAGCTGGTGGCGACGATCGTTGGCGAGGTAGCCACCGGCGTACTCCATCAGTGCGGCGGCATCCCAGTCCTGGGTCTTGGAGACGTCGTCCTGGCCGATGTCGGACTTCACCTGGCCTTCGGTGTTGCCGAAGCTGCGCGACCAGGTGTAGTCGAGGCGGCCGTACCACTTGTCGCTCAGCGGGTGCTCGATGAACAGGTCGACGGCGATGTAGTCACGCTTGGCCTTCTTGTTGCCATAGCCCCAGTCACTGGAGCTCATCTGCACCGGCGTGTAACCCGAACCATCCGCATGCTTGATCATGAAGGTGTTGGTCTTGCCCGGGTTGAAGATCACGCAGCCCGGGACTTCCAGGTTGCTGTCATCGATGCCCGATGCCGCCAGCTTCTCGTGGATGCGGTCGGAGTCGCAGGTATCGTCGATGGCGGTCTGCAGGCGACGATAGGTGAACTTGGCACCGGAGCTCCAGCGCTCGCCCAGCGTCTTCTCGAAACCAAGGATCAGCTCATCCTGGTACTGCGACTTCAGGTCGGTCGGTGCCACCGACAGCGGATCCGGCGTCTGGCCGTATTCGCCGTTGGCCGATACCGGGCCCGGGCCGAGCGCGGTCAGGCCCGTCGGATTACCGTTGGCATCGATGCCGCTGTAGGTGAAGTACTCACGGGTATAGGTCGAGGCCGAGGCGCCACGGATGGCCACGCTGTTCGGCAGTGCCAGGTAGTAGCGGCCGAGATTGGCGAACACCTTCAGCGACGAATCGCCGAACACGTCCCAGCTGGCGCCCAGGCGCGGTGCCCACTGGTCACCACTGTCGACGTAGGGCTTGGCGGCGCTGTTGTAGTTGGTGAACTTGTCGTTGCGGATACCCAGCGTCAGCAGCCAGTTCGGCGTGATCTGCCAGCGGTCTTCCAGGTAGTAGGCCTTCTGCTTGACCGACATGCTGGTGGTGGTGGAGAAGATGTACTTCTGCACGAAGTAGCCATTGCCACCCGGCGGGGTGATGTCGAAGCCGGGGTTCGGCGACGACGCCGGGTCGACGCGACCATACAGCCAGGCATAGCCCGGACCGGTCATCGCCTGGCCTTCGTTGTGGCCCTGGAAGTACATGTTGTCGATACCACCGGTCAGCTCGTGGTTGCCGATGCGGTACTGGAGGTCGACGCGCAGGCCGCGGGTCTTGCTGCCCGCGTCCGCGGACTTGGTGTACAGCGCCGACTGGTCATTGCGGATCGGGCGGCCGCCGGTGATCGCCGGATCCTGGTTGCCGGGGCTGCTGAGATAGGCACTGCCCGAATCCAGCGGATTGAACTCCAGGTTGCTTTCCTTGCTCCGGCCCCAGACCGCACTCAGGGTCAGATCGTCGTTCAAGTAGCCGGTGTACTTGAAGATGTCGAAATCATCCTTGAGCTTGGTGGTGTTCGGGAAGGTACCGGTGCGATCGCCTTCGGACAGGTCCGCGTAGTCGAACGACCGGTAGTAGCCGCCGTTGCGGTCGGTGTTCTGCACGCGGGTGTATTCCAGCGTGTTGCTGTCGTTGATGTTCCAGTCGATCTTTCCGTAGAACTTCGGCGCGTCGATGGTGTAGTGGTTGCGCACCTGCTGGGTTGCCGCGGCGCTGTTGGTGGACACGCCTTCGGTGCGGTCCTTTTCCGCCGCCAGGTGGATGAACAGGCGATCCTCGATCAGCGGACCGCTGGCATAGCCACTGTAGGTGGTGCGGGTCGCGACATCGTCCTTGCGGTAGCGATAGAGCGAGCCCGGCAGCGAGTCATCGGTGTAGCTGTAGCCGCTGGGCAGCTGGCGGTGGGGATAGATCACGGTGGCCGCCGAAGCGGACAGCGAATCCGGGGCCCAGGTGGCCTGTACCCCGAAATGCCATTCATTGGTGCCGCGCTTGCCGAGCTGGTTGATCACGCCGCCGGTGGAGCGGCCGTAACCGGCTCCGTAGCCGCCCATGAAGGTTTCCTGCTGGTCGATCGAGCCGTACGGCAGGCTGATGCCGCCCAGGTTGCTGAGCGGATTGTTGGCCAGGAAACCATTGAGGTAGTAGGCGTTCTCGGTGACGCTGGAGCCACCGAAGGACAGCACCGAGCGCGAACCATTGGTGAACGCACCACTGCCCGAAACGACGCCCGGTGCCAGCAACGCGATGGCTTCGGCGCTGCGGCCCAGCGGCAGCACGTCCAGCTGCTCGGAGGTGATGACCGACTTGGACACCGTGTTGGAGACATCGATCTTCGGCACATTGGCAGCAACGACGTTGACCGCCTCCAGGGTGGTGGCGGCGGTGCTGCCACCTGCGAAGGAGACCTCGGTACCGACACCGACCTTCAGCAGGACGTTGTCACGCTGCTCGACGGTCTGGCCATCGCGCTGCTGGCTGATGGTGTACTTGCCCACCGGCAGCGAGCCGAGGTTGTAGCGGCCATTGCTGTCGACGGTCGCCGAACGCTTCAGGCCCGTATCGCTCTGGACCACGATGGTGGTTCCGGCAGGGGCGCTGCCGTACAACGAACCGGTCGTGCTCTGCGCGGCGGCGGCGCCGATGAAAGAAGTCAGGACAACCGCAAGGGCGGTGCGCTTCAACCTCGTGACGTGCTTGCTGCTGGTCATGGAGTTTCCTTGATTCGATGAAGATCAGGCTGCTGTTGCAGAATCGCTGCACGGAGGCGACACCTCCGTTTCAGCTGAACCAAATCTTAATTTCATCAATTCTTAATTTGCAATGGCAGCTGAACGAAAATAACCAACTGAAATTAAAAGAAAAATTTCGACACAAACATGAATTTTATTCACGTTTCATTTAAAAATCAGTCGCTTGCGTCCCCATTCAGCCTTGGAGTGGCGGGGAGACTGGAGCAGCGCAGCACAGATTCCGGGTTAACGCGCGGCGTGCTATCGCTTGTGCCTCGCCCATCGCGGAGCCCGGACATGGCGCACAAGAACACGATCTGTGTGTGGTACGACAACGGCGCGCTCGAGGCCGCCACCTTCTATGCCAGCATCCTGCCCGACAGTGCGGTGACCGCCGTGCACCACGCCCCGGGTGACTATCCCGACGGCAAGGAAGGCAACGTCCTCACGGTCGAGTTCACCGTCTGCGGCATCCCCTGCGTCGGCCTCAATGGCGGCACCGCGTTCACCCATAGCGAGGCGTTCTCCTTCCAGATCCAGACCGAAGACCAGGCCGAGACTGATCGCCTGTGGAACGCGATCGTCGGCAACGGCGGGCAGGAGAGCCAGTGCGGCTGGTGCAAGGATCGCTGGGGCATCTCCTGGCAGATCAGCCCACGCATGCTGATCGAAGCAGTGACCAGCCAGGACAAGGCCCTGGCCAAGCGCGCCTTCAACGCGATGATGCCGATGAAGAAGATCGACATCGCCACCATCGAAGCCGCGATCCAAAAAGGGGACGGAGGGAATTAAGTCGTTTCCGCCCCCTGCCGGTCCCCCGATGCGAAGTGCGACTTAATCCCCTCCGTCCCCTTTTTGAGGTGCTGATGACCTGGGATGCGATCATCGTTGGCGGTGGCCACAACGGCCTGGTCTGCGCGGCCTATCTCGCGCGTGCCGGCAGGCGGGTGCTGGTGCTGGAACGCCGGGGCGTTCTTGGTGGCGCCGCAGTCACCGAGGAATTCCATCCCGGCTTCCGCAACTCGGTGGCGTCATACACGGTGTCGCTGCTGCAGCCGAAGGTGATCGACGACCTGCAGCTGCAGGCGCATGGGCTGCGCATCGTCGCGCGCCCGGCCAACAACTTCCTGCCGTTGCCCGATGGCCGCTACCTGCTGTCGGCGCCCGGCCGAACCCAGGCCGAGGTGGCCAAGTTCTCTGAACGCGATGCGCAACGCTTGCCAGCTTACGAAGCACGCCTGGAGATATTCGCCGATGTGCTGCGGACCTGGGCGCTGCGTGCGCCACCAGACCTGGGCCTGGCAGCCGGCTGGCGAGCACTGCCTGCGCTGTGGCAGATGGGCCGGCTCGGCCGCGAGCTGTCCGCTCTGGATGCCCCGCTGCGGCAGGAGCTGCTGGACCTGTTCACGCTGTCGGCCGCCGAGTACCTGGACCGCTGGTTCGAGAGCGAACCGATCAAGGCGCTGTTCGGCTTCGATGGCATCGTCGGCAACTATGCCAGCCCGTATACCCCGGGCAGCGCCTATGTGCTGCTGCACCACGTGTTCGGCCAGTGCAATGGCGTGAAAGGTGCATGGGGCCACGCGATCGGCGGCATGGGCGCGATCAGCCAGGCGATCGCCGCCTCGGCACGCGAGGCCGGCGCCGAGCTGCGCGTGGACGCCGCAGTGCAGAGCGTGCAGGTCGAGCATGGCCGCGCGGTGGGCGTGGCGCTGGGCAATGGCGAAATCCTGCGCGCACGCGCGGTGATCGCCAACGTCAATCCCAAGCTCCTGTACGAACAGCTGCTTGCGCCGGCGCAGGTCCCGGCGGCCACGCGCGAGCGGATGGCGAACTGGCGCTGTGCTTCCGGCACCTTCCGGATGAACGTTGCGCTGTCGCAGCTGCCGGACTTCCTCGCCCTGCCCGGGCCTGGCGAGCACCTCAGCGCGGGCATCATCATGGCGCCAAGCCTGGACTACATGGACCGCGCCTGGCTGGATGCACGCCGCGAGGGCTGGTCACGCGAACCGATCGTGGAAATGCTGATCCCCAGTACGCTGGACGATTCGCTGGCACCGCCCGGGCAGCACGTGGCCAGCCTGTTCTGCCAGCACGTGGCGCCGGTGCTGCCCGATGGGCGTCACTGGGATGATCACCGCGCAACCGTCGCCGACCTGATGATCGCCACCGTCGAGCGCCATGCACCGGGTTTCGCCGCCAGCGTGCTCGGCCGCCAAGTACTGTCGCCACTGGATCTGGAACGCAGCTTTGGCCTGCTCGGCGGCGACATCTTCCACGGCGCGCTGAGTGCCAACCAGTTGTTCTCGGCTCGACCGATGGTCGGCCAGGCCGGCTACCGGGGTGCCCTGCCCGGTCTGTACCTGTGCGGGGCCGGCACCCATCCTGGCGGCGGCGTCACCGGCGCGCCCGGGCACAATGCCGCGCAGGTGGTGCTGCAGGATCTCTGAAGGCGTACCGGGGAGATGCCGGGAAAGCAGGCCGACCGGGAAGCGTGCCGACCAACGGTCGGCAGCCACCGGTCGGCACCTGCAGCGTCAGCTGATCCGAAGGATCATTTGACGCTGCGCAGGTGGTTCGGGCGCTTCGGTGGGCCGGGAGGGCGACGCCTGTTGAACGGCGGCTGCCCGCGCCAGTAGCGGATCAGCAGCCAGCCGAACAGCATGCCGCCCAGGTGCGCGAAGTGGGCCACGCCCGGCTGCCAGCCCGTCATGCCCAGCACCAGCTCGCCCACACCGAACAGGATCACGAAGGTGCGCGCCTTCATCGGAATCGGCGGGAACAGCAGCATCACCCGCTGGTTCGGGAACAGCATGCCGTAGGCCAGCAGCAGGCCGAACACACCGCCGGAGGCACCCAGCACCGTGGCCGGGTTGTCCAGCAGCGTACCCACCAGCAGCTGGCAGACGCCGGCGCCGGCCACGCACACCAGGTAATACAGCAGGAAGCGCTTCTCGCCCCAGGTCTGCTCCAGCGGCGCGCCGAACATGAAGACCGCCAGCATGTTGAAGAACAGATGCATGAAGCTGCCATGCAGGAAGCCATAGGTCAGCAGCTGCCACGGCTGGAAGTTGCCGCCCGGCGAGAACGCATCGAAACCCTGCTGCAGCGGCTGCAGCATGAACGGTTCGAAGGTCTGCATGCCGAGCAGGAACGGCTGCTGCAGCAGGAACAGGATCGCGTTGGCGATCAGCAGGGCCTTGGTGACGGTTGGCAGTCGCGGGAACATGGGAGCACCGGCATGGAACGGCCTCCATCATAGCCGCAGCACCGTGACTTGTTGGCGACCTGCAGGCACGGCCCGTTCAGTCGCCAGCGGCGCTCAGCCCGGCCCCCAAACGGCGGCATCCAGCGCCGCCGCCGGATCGGACGCCGGCATCCGCACCCGGCCGTTCTCCACCACCACGCCCTCGGCACGCAGCCGCTGCGACTGCTCGCGCCAGCCGGCCGATCCTTCTTCCATCGCAATGCGCCCGTCCGAGCGCAGCACGCGATGCCAGGGCAGGTCCGGGTCGTCATTCTGGCCGAGGATGCGTGCGGTCAGCCGAGCGCGCCCGGGCAGGCCGGCGCGCATCGCCACCTGCCCATAGCCCATCACCTGCCCGGCCGGAATGGCGCGGATCACCGCCAGGATGCGCGCGCGCGCCTGCTCCGGCGTCATCGCCGCAGGCGGGTCACCAGCAGTACGCCGATCAGCACCAGCACGGTGCCGGCGATCTGCGCCGGCCCCATCGGTTCGTCGAGAAGCCATAGGCTCATCACGATGGTGGAAACGGGGCCCAGCATACCGACCTGCGCGGCCAACGACGAACCCACGCGCTGCACCGCCAGCATGATCGCCAACACCGGCAGCACCGTGCACACAGTGGCGTTGACCAGCGACAGCCACTGCACCGGCGCCGGTGCCCGCCACAGCAACGGCAGCGGATGGGTCAGCGCGAAATGCAGCAGCACCAGCACACTGGCCACGCAGCTGGCGTAGGCGGTCAGGCGCACGGCGCCGATGCGTGCGACCACCTGACCACTGCCGAACAGGTACAACGCATAACTGAGCGCACTGCCCAGCACCAGCAGGCTGCCGACAATGATCTGCCCTCCTTCGCGCTGCAGATCGTGACCGAAGGCGAGCAGCACGCCCAGGTAGCTCAGCGCCAGCGCGCCGACCTGCCAGCGACCGGGGCGCTGGCGCGCCAGCAGCACGTTGATCAGCAGCACCAGGGTCGGATTCAAGTACAGGATCAGCCGTTCCAGGGTCACGCTGATGTACTGCAGGCCCTGGAAATCGAGCAGGCTGGACAGGTAGTAGCCGGTGAAACCCAGCCACAGCACGCGGGCACGATCGGCCCAGGACAGCGGCTCGGTCCGGCGTGCGGCCCACAGCGCCATCAGCACGAACAGCGGCAGCGCCATCAGCATGCGCAGCGCCAGCAGCGTGGTGGCATCAACGCCGTGACGCAGGCCGAGCTTGACGATGATGGCCTTGCCGGATGCGGCGATGGCGCCGACCGCAGCCAGGCCGATACCGCCCAGCGCGATGCGCGGGGAGGCGGTGGCGATACGGGAAACGGGGCTGGACATCAGGACGACGGCGGGCCGCGGCAGGCGGCCACAGGGAAAGCGTGGGGACGCTCATTGTCGCATGGGGCGCACACTACCCTGTAGAGCCGAGCCCGCGCTCGGCTTCTCGATGCACGGGGTGAAGCAGCCGAGCCTGCGCTCGGCTCTACAACTGCCGGCTCAGCGCATCAGCACCACTTCCTCGGCCGAGGTCGGGTGGATTGCCACGGTGTCGTCGAACTGGGCCTTGGTTGCGCCCATCTTCACCGCCACAGCGAAGCCCTGCAGGATCTCGTCCGCTGCTTCGCCGAGCAGGTGGACGCCCACCACGCACTCTTCCGGGCCGGCGCAGACCATCTTGAACAGGCTGCGCTGGGCGCCATTGGCCAGCGCTTGCAGCATCGGGCGGAAGCGGCTGTGGTAGACGCTCACCTGCTCGAAACGCGCGCGTGCTTCTTCCTCGCTCATGCCCACCGCGCCCAGCGGCGGGTGCGAGAACACCACGCTGGCCACGTTCTCGTAGTCCATCTTCGAGTCCGCGCGCCCCCCGAACAGGCGGTCCATCAGCCGCCGCGACGCGGCCACCGCCACCGGGGTCAGGCCAACCTTGCCGGCGATGTCCCCCACCGCGTGCACGCTCGGCACGCTGGTGGTCTGCCATTCGTCCACCTGCACCTGCTGGTGCTCACCGATACCGATACCGAGCGCCTCCAGGCCAAGATCACGGCTGTTGCCGCGGCGTCCGGTGGCGAAGAACACCGCATCGAAGGCGCTCTCGAGCGGGCCGTCATGGCCGAACGCACGCACGCGTTCGCCCTCGCGCTGCAGTTCGCGCAGGCGGTAGTCGAAATGGATCCGCACACCCTGCTGCTTCAGGTTCTCGGCCAACTGGTCGGTCAGTTCATAGTCGAAGCGCTCCAGCAGGCGCGAGCCCCGTACCAGCAGGCTCACCCTGCTGCCCAGCGCCTGCAGCAGCCCGGCCAGCTCCACCGCGATATAACCTCCACCGATGATCGCAACCTCGGCCGGGGCCGCGCGCAGATCGAAGAAATCATCGGAAACCAGCCCCAGTTCGGCGCCGGGGATATCCGGGCGCAGGGGGTGCGCGCCGGTGGCGATCAGGATGTGCTCGGCGCTGTAGCGCACGCCATCGCTGCAGGCCACGGTATGCGCATCCAGCAGGCGGCCACGCGCTGGAATACGGACCACGCCGGTTTCATCCAGGCGCTTGTGGTAGCTGGTGTGGATGTTGCTGATGTAGGCCTGGCGATGGATCACCAGTTCCTTCCACGACAGTGCCGGGCGCGCGGCGACGTCGAAACCCATCGCGCTGGCCAGGCCGATGCGCTCGTGCAGGTCGGCCGCCAACCACATCGCCTTCTTCGGCACGCAGCCGACGTTGACGCAGGTACCGCCCAGTTCACCCGGCTCCAGCAGGGCCACGCGCCGGCCATGCTGCGCGGCGCGGATCGCACCGGCCAGGCCGGCGGAGCCACCGCCGAGGACGATCAGGTCATAGTCATGGGAAGCAGTGCTCATCGGAATCGCTCGGGTCGGTAAGGGGCAGGATCGATCGCTGGCGTGCGGCCGCAGACAAGATCGGCGATCAGCTGGCCGGTGCCGGCGCTCATGCTGATGCCGAGCATGCCATGCCCGGCTGCAAGCCAGACGTGAGGATGCGCGGGCGCGCGGCCGATCAACGGCACATCGTCCACGCTCATCGGGCGCCACCCGCACCACTGCTCCTGCAGCTGCGCGCCACGCGACGCGCGCAGGTAGTGGTCGGCGGCCTGCTGCAGCGCCTGCAGGCGGGTCGCACGCAGCACCGGATCGGCGCCGGCAAATTCCATGGTGCCGCCCAGGCGCAGCGCTTCGCGCCACGCGATCACGAATACGGAATGGTCCTTCAGCACCACCGGGCGCTGCGGAACCTGCGGCGGTCGCGACCAGGTCAGCGAGTAGCCCTTGCCGGGCTGGATCGGCACCCGCAGGTCCAGTTGCCGCGCCCAGTGCCGCGACCACGGCCCGGTCGCCAGCACCAGCGCGCGCGCGGACCACTGCTGCGCACCGGCCTGCACCCGCACGCCGTCGGCGTCGTCGCTGAATCCCTGCACGTCCACCTGTTCGTCGATCACCACGCCCTGCGCGCGCAGCACGCGGGCCAGCTCGGCGGTATAGCGGTCCGGCCGCAGCTGCGCATCGCCGGGGAAGTGGATCGCACCGGCAAGGCGATCATGGAAGGCCGGATTCGCACGTGCATAGTCGGCGCCACCGATGCAGGCGGTGGCGATGCCCTGCGCATCCAGTGCCTCGCATTCGGCGGCGTACCGGTCGAAGTTGCGCGCATCGCCGAAGACATAGTCCAGCCCGCGCGCCTCGAACTCGCAGTCCAGCGCATGCGCCTGCACCCACTCGGCCAGGCGCAGCCGCGAATCATTGAGCAGCGCGGCCCGCGCACGCGTCGCCTGCAGCCAGTCGCGCGCATTGCAGCGCGCGCCGAACTGCAACAGCCAGCGCCACAGCGCCGGGTCCAGGCGCGTGCGCACATACAGCGGCGCACGCGGATCAAGCATCCAGCGCAGCGCGCGCAGCGGCACGCCAGGAGCCGCCAGCGGCGGCGCATGGCTCGGCGTCACGGTGCCACAGTTGCCATGCGAGGTGGCCGCACCGACGCGGCCGCGCTCGATCACGCGCACCTGCCGGCCCTGCGCGCGCAGCGCGAGCGCGGTGGCCAGGCCGATGGCACCGGCGCCCACCACGATCACATCCTCGCGC
Source organism: uncultured Stenotrophomonas sp. (assembly GCF_945952405.1). Lineage (GTDB taxonomy): Bacteria > Pseudomonadota > Gammaproteobacteria > Xanthomonadales > Xanthomonadaceae > Stenotrophomonas. The sequence continues at coordinate 73,111 of NZ_CAMFIA010000021.1, forward strand.
GCGCGCCGCATCGATCAGCCCTGCCCGGCTCCGCGCCGCAGCGGCGGCCACTGCCGGTAGGTCATCGCACGCCACAACCACTCCAGCGGACCAAAGCGGAAACGGCGCAGCCAGGCATGCGAGACAGCCACCTGCACTGCGAACAGCAGCAGCGCGAACAGCAGCTGCACACTGCGCGGCATCATCTCGAACCCGCCCAGGCCATAGTGGTAGAACAGCCAGGTGCACAGCAGCGACTGCCCGATATAGTGGGTCAGCGCCATGCGGCCGGCCGGCGCCAGCCACGCCAGCCGCGCGCGCCAGTGCACGATCCACGCCAGATAGCCCAGGCACATCGGCAGGCCGCCGATCGTCACCAGCGCCATCGCCGCCGTCACCGGCAGGTTGTAGGCGCCGGGCAGCAGGTACGGCTTCCAGGCAACACCCAGTACCGTCACCAGCAGCCCCAGCGGCAGCGCGATCCAGCGCAGTGCCGCATACAGGCGCGGGAAGCGCTCCGGCGCCGCCAGCGCGCCACTGCCGGCAAACCAGCTGCCGATCAGGAACATGCCCAGCACTTCGGGACCGGTGATCAGCAATGCCCCCATCGCCGTACCGAACTCGCTCATCCGCTGCACATTGGCCTGCATCCAGCTGCCACTGCCGTACACCAGGCGCTGCTGCTCGATGCTCTGCTGTGCTTCGGCGAGCATCTGCTGCACCTCCGCGGCCGAGGCCATCGACACCATCGCGCCGATCAGCAGCATCAGCGCCACGCCGCCCAGGTAGGCGATCACGCCCATCCACGGCAACCAGCTGCGCGGCGCCTCGCGACAGGCCAGCAGCGGCAGCGAGACCAGTGCGTACATCACCAGGATGTCGCCGGACCAGACCAGCAGTGCATGGCACAGGCCGATCAGCAGCAGCCCGGCGCTGCGGCGCAGGTAGAACGGGGTGAATTCGCGCCCCGCCGCTTCGGCGCGCTGTGCCATCACCGCGAAGCCGGCACCGAACAGCAGCGAGAACAGGGTGAAGAACTTGCCCTGCACGAACACGTAGACAAAGGCGTCGGCCCAGTAATCCAGGCCCTGCCAGTGCACGTCGATTCCGGTGAAGGCCAGGTCCAGGGGCCCACTGAAGGCCTCGATGTTCATCAACAGGATGCCGAACAGCGCAGCACCGCGCAGTACGTCCAGCACCGCGATGCGTTCGCCGGAGGCCATCGGCTGCAGAGAAGGAGAAGCGGCGTTCACGGGGCATCCGTCGGACAGGTCCGCCATTATGCCGCCGGCCCCTGCGCCATGGATGGCCGCGCCGTGTTCCAGAAACGCAACGGCCCGCCGAAGCGGGCCGTTGCTGCCATCACGATCGCACTGCGATCAGTGGTGGTGACCACCATCGCCGTGCACGTGGCCGTGCTCGATCTCTTCCTGGCCGGCTTCGCGCACATCGACGATTTCCACGTCGAAGTGCAGGTCCTTGCCGGCCATCGGGTGGTTCAGGTCGACGTCGACCACGCTCATGCCGACCTTCTGCACGGTCACCGCACGCGGGCCGAAGTTGGTCTGCAGCACGACCTGCTGGCCCGGGGCCAGCTTGGTGTTGCCGAAGTGCTTCTTCGGCACGCGCTGGGACAGGCCCTCACGGCGCTCGCCGTAGGCATCGGCCGCATTGACGTCGACGCTGAAGGTCGCGCCGGCTTCCTTGTCCATCATGGCGTTTTCCAGGCCCGGGATGATGTTGCCGTGGCCGATCAGGATCGCCAGCGGCTCGCCGCGGTCCTTGGACGATTCGATCGGCTCCTGGCCGACTTCGGAAACGGTGTAGTGGAAGCGGACAACGCGGTCTTTTTCGATCTTCATGCGCAACTCTGTCTGGATCTGCCGGAGGCAGGCGGGTTGGGGCGGGTTGTCGCCCGGCGGGGACGCCGCCATCATGACGGCCAATCCAAGGTGGCGCATTATCCGGAGATCATGCACATCACGCCAGTTTCGCCCGGCCTGCGCCGGCTCCTCGCCCCGGCCCTGCTGCTGGCCCTGCCCTTGCTGATGACCGCCTGCGGTGGCGGCAAGGCCACCCGTCCCGCTCCGCCGCCGCCGACGGCCCACTGGCCGAAGACCGTGCCGGACAACCCGGAAGCGGCCAACTCGGTGCTGATGCGCGCCATCAGCCTGGTCGGCACGCCCTATCGCTATGGCGGCAACACTCCCGACTCGGGCTTCGACTGCAGCGGCCTGGTCGCCTATGTGTATCGCGAGATGCTCGACCTGCAGCTGCCGCGCACCTCACGCGACCTGGCCGCGGTACAGGGCCCGAAGATCGACCCGCAGCGGCTGGCCACGGGTGACCTGGTGTTCTTTGGCAGCCGCGGCAGCGTCACCCATGTCGGCATTTATGTAGGTGAAGGACGCTTCGTGCACGCACCGAGCACCGGCGGCACGGTCCGCCTGGACTCGCTCAGCGGTCCCTACTGGAAAGACCACTACACCGGCGCGAAACGTGTCCTTCGCTAAGCTGAACAGGCGATATGTTCAAAACTGTGACACGCATCACTCTGAAACTAACGAATTCCTAACGGAATTTTTAACTTATTGACGCTTTTACAGGGCATGATGCCCCATCGTTTTTTTCCTGTGACCGACGCGTGACGACTGACGACCTGACGTGCCAAGGCCAGACCGCCGCATTTTCGCGTAGTGCCCGCCCGCTGTTTCTCGGCCTGGCACTGTGTCTGACCAGCCTCCCGGCCTGGTCGCAGACTGCTCCCACCCGTTCCGATGCAACCCCGGCCCCGGTGGCCGAGAGCACCGCCCGGCCGGCCGCCAAGGCCGAGGCTCCCGCTCCGCAGCGCAGCCGCGTCGACGCTGCCGCCAGCGCCACGTTGGCCGCCCTGCTGCCGCATCTGGCCGCCAATGACACCATTCCGCTGATGGACCGCTCGGCCGTGGTGGCCGGTGACCTCAGCCGCCTGCTCGCCAACTACGACACCAGCAGCGCCGCCAATGGCAGCGTTGTCGGTACCGCCGCCGACAATGGCAAGGTGCAGTCGCTGCTGCGCCGTGCGATGACCCTGCTGGGCACGCCCTACCGTTGGGGCGGCAGCAACCCGGACAGCGGTTTCGACTGCAGCGGCCTGGTCGGCTACGTGTTCCGCTCGGCGCTGGGCATCGAACTGCCGCGCGTCTCGCGCGAGATGGCGCACGACGACAACGCCGAGCTGATCAACGACCGCACTGCGCTGGCCGCAGGCGACCTGGTGTTCTTCGGCCGCAAGGGCCGGGTGGACCACGTCGGCATCTACGTCGGTGATGGCCGCTTCCTGCACGCACCGAGCTCCGGCAAGGACGTCCGCGTGGACACCCTGCTCAGTGGCTACTGGGGCAACAAGTTCATGCAGGCCCGCCGGGTCGATCTCTGACCCGCTGGCGCACGGGCGCCGCCTGCAACCGGAAGCCGCTGCCCTGCAGCGGCTTTTTTGTTGGCTGCCGATCGGTGCCGGCAGGCGCCGGCTGGCCGAGGTGGGTGCCGACGGTGGGTCGGCAGGGCCCTCCCATCCACGCATGGCGTGGATCTACTGCTGCAGGGCTGCGGTGGGTGCCGGTGGGTGCCGACCGTGGGTCGGCGCGGCCCTCCCATCCACGCATGGCGTGGATCTACTGCTGCAGGGCTGC
>NZ_CAMFIA010000022.1 GCF_945952405.1 uncultured Stenotrophomonas sp.
CCGGTAGATCCACGCCACGCGTGGATGGGAAACCCCCTCGGTATCAACCGCCGCCAGCCTTCCAGTAATACCGCACCACGTGGAAGAACACCGGTGCTGCGAAGCACACCGAATCCAGCCGGTCGAGCATGCCGCCATGGCCCTCGATCATGTGGCCCCAGTCCTTGATGCCGCGGTCGCGCTTGATCGCCGACATCACCAGGCCACCCCAGAACCCCATCAGGTTGATCAGCAGCGACAGGCCGAACGCCTGCAGCGGCGTGAACGGGGTGATCCACCACAGCGCCGCGCCCAGCGCACTGGCACTCAGCACGCCGCCGACGAAGCCCTCCACCGTCTTCGACGGCGACAGCTTCGGCGCGATCAGGTGCCTGCCCAGCAGCTTGCCCCAGATGTACTGCAGCACGTCCGAGGACTGCACCACGATCACCAGGAAGGCGAACAGCAGCACGTTGCGCGACGGATCGTGGCCGGGCACATGCAGGTTCAGCAGCAGCGGCACGTGCGAGATGCAGAACACGCAGATCATCAGCCCCCACTGCACCTTCGCCGTGCGCTCCAGGTAGTGCGTGGTGTCGCCGCCGATGGTCGACAGGATCGGCAGGAACAGGAACGCATAGACCGGGATCAACAGCGTGTACATGCCGTACCAGTCGATCCAGACCAGGTAGTACTGCCACGGCAGCACGATGTAGAACGCGGCCAGCAGCGCGTAGTAATCGCCTGAGCGGGTCGGCGCCAGGGTGATGAATTCGCGCAGCGCGAACAGCGAGATGACCGCGAACAGCACGATCACCCCGGCACGGCCGAAGAACAGCGCCAGCCCGACCACGACCGCCATCACCCACCACGCACGGATGCGCGAGACCAGGTTGGCGATCACCGCACTGGGCCGGCCGCGCTGGCGCCAGCGCAGGGTCTCAGCCACCAGCGTGGCCAGCACCAGCACCGCGCCGACGCCGGCGAACAGCAGGCTTGTCTGCTGGCCCACGCTGCGCGCGGCCAGGTCGCCGGAGACATCCATCAGGTAGCTCATCCGCGTCCTCCATTCGGCGCCAGGTCCAGCAGCGCCTGGCGGCTGCGGGCCAGGAATGCGGCCTTGTCCTCGTCGGCCTGCAACCGCAACGGCGTGCCGAAGGTCGCGGTGCACAGCAGCGGCAGCGGCAGGAACCGGCCCTTGGGCATCACCCGCTTCAGGTTGTCGATCCACACCGGCACGAATTCCAGCTCCGGGCGTTGCCGCGCCAGGTGGTAGATGCCGCTCTTGAACGGCAGCAGCGGCTCGTCACCCACGTTGCGGGTGCCTTCCGGGAACAGGATCAGCGAGCAGTCCTCGTCCACCGCGTCGCGCAATGCCTGCAGCGGATCCTGCTGGCGTTGGCCGGCCTCGCGCTCGACCAGCACGCCGTTGAACACCGCATCGATCAGGTAACGGCGCAGGCCATCACGCTGCCAGTACTCGGCTGCCGCGACCGGACGCACCTGGCGCCGCAATGCCGGTGGCATCGATGACCAGATCAGCACGAAGTCGCCGTGGCTGGCATGGTTGCCGTAATAGACGCGGCGCTCGCTGGAGGGCGCGCAGCCGATCCACAGCGCACGTGCACCGGTCACCACATGGATCGCGCCACTGCAGGCGCGGGCAATCAGTTCGGCGAACATCGGTCGCTCCTGTTCACGTCTGCGGCCACAACACGGCCAGCACTACCAGCACGACCTGCACCCCGGTCAGCAGGTACTGGCGCAGCAGCAGGCGGCGCATGCCGGCCCAGCGCAGATCCCAGCCACGTGGCTCGGCATCGGACGGCCTGCGGCGCAGCCCGCTGTCATGCAGCAGCTGGTCGATCCGATGCGCGGCGGCCTCGCCCTGCAGGCCTTCGTCACGCAGCAGCTGCAGCAGGCTGGCATCCAGCCCCACCCGCCAGGCGTGGTACGCCTGCGCGAGCCCCACCGCTGCGCTGGCCAGCAGCAGGCCGGCACCGATCATCGCCAGGCCAGGCTCGGTGCCGAGCAACAACAGGGCCACCAGCAACAGGCCCAGCGACAGGCATGCCGGCCAACGGCCCTGCCGCAGCAGCAGCTGCATGGCGGCCAGGTCGGGCACCGGACTCACCGGTGGTCTCCCGCTGCCACGCGGATCGCCCGCAGATGTGCCATGCCCAGCACGATACCGGGGCGCGCGGCGCGCACGATCGCCACCGCCGCGTCGGCATCGGCTGCACGGCCGCTGCGCACCAGCCAGGTCGCTACGCTCGCGGCACTGCGCGAATAGCCCAGCGCGCAGCACACCAGCAACGGCCCCTGCACGCGCAGGCGTTCGATCGCCTCCGCAGCCTCGCGCAGCTGTCCGGCTGCGGGCACCACCAGATCCAGCATCGGCACGCTCGCGTACTCCGTGCCCGGCGCCCGGCAGGACAGCTCGGCGCAGGTGTCCACCGTCGCCACCAGCGGTGCCGGCAACGCAGCGCACGGCATGCGTCCCAGCCACACCCCATCCATCACCGGCACCGGCTGCGGCACGCGGCGCGTCCACAGCCGTGAGTTGACCCATGCCGCGCCCAGGTAAGGCGCCAACAGCCAGCGCGCGGCCATGCCCAGGCGGCCGTCGGCGCGCTTCTGGAATACGGCCGTACCCAGCCCCGCATAGGCCAACGCCACCAGCAGCAGTGACACCACCGGCCACAACAACCACAGCGCTACCCCGCGCAGCAGCACCGCCGGTACCAGCAGCAGCGCTGCGCCGAGCAGGTACAGCGCCGCCAACCGCCAGCGCCTGGCATCGCGTACGGCATGCCACGCGCGCAGCGGCGGCGTGCCCTGTTCCGGCCACAGCCAGACGCACACCCATCCGGCCAGCAGGCCGGTCGGGATATCGATGAAGTGGTGCTGGAAGGTGGTCAGCACCGAGACACCGATCAGCACCGCCCACACGTGCAGCAGCAGGCGCCAGGCGCCGTGCAGGTACTGCGCGAATTTCACCCACAGCACGATCAGCAGCACGATGTGCAGTGATGGCGCCTGGTTGAACGGCTTGTCGAAGCCCAGCAGTACATCGAACAGCCAGCCGAACACACCGGAAATTTCGGGCCGCTCGAAGCTGAAGCGCAGTGGCCACAACAGGAAGCAGGCCACCGCGATCAACTGTGCGCTGAGCAGCCGCAGCGCGTGCCGGTCCAGTTCCAGCCGGTGCCGGCACAGGAAGAACGAGATCGCGTAGAACAGGTCGATCGACCAGTACGGGACGATCGTCCACGGCACGAACGGAATGCGCGTCTCCCACGCGAACGCCATCACCGGCAGTTCCGCATGGCGGCTGGCCATCCAGTTGGCGAAGCCATAGCTGGCGAAGAAGAATGGCCCCAGCAGGACCAGCCACAGCAGCGCGCGCCGCCACGGACGCGGCTGCGCGGCCAACCGGGTTGCCGCCAACGTCGCCATCACGCGGTCCGTCGCGCCAGCGACACGGTGAAGATGCCGAACGCATCGATGCGCTGCGCCACCTTCTCGAACCCGGCCAGGCGTACCAGCTCGTCCATCTCCTGCTGGGTACGGCGGCGCATCACCCAGGCCGCGCCCCCGCGGTGGCTGGTCAGCGCACGCGCGATGAATTCCAGCTGCGGGTGCCACGGCTGGCCGGTGTAGGCCAGGTAGCCGCCCACCGGCACCGTGGCGGCAATGCCCTGCAGCGAGCGCAGCACCGCATCGTTGTCGGGGAACAGTTCGTACAGGCCGGACACCACCGCCAGCGTCGGCGCCGGATCGACCCTGGCCAGCTGCGCCGGATCGAACGCATCGCCCTGCTCGAAGCGGGCAATGTCGGCGGCCCCCAGGCGTTCGATCAGCGCCTGCCCCTGGCTCACGTTCAGATCGCTGAAGTCACGCAGCACGATGCGGTCAGCGCGCTGCGGGCCCTGCCCCAGCGCTTCCAGCACGTAGCGGCCATGACCGGCGGCGACGTCCAGTACGCGTACCGGCGCGCCCTGCCCTCGCAGGCGCTGGGCGGCGTCGCGCAGCAGTTCCTGCAGGTGCTGGCCGCGTATGCGGATGCCGCGCCAGCCGATCGCATCGAGGTAGTTGCGGTCGATCATCCGCCCCAGCGGTCCCTTGCCGTGGGCCTGGTCGCGGTAGATGTAGTCCAGCGTGCTGCCGGAATCGAACCCGGTCTGCAGGCCCAGCGCGATGCCATCGGACAGCGTGCCGCCGAAGCGCAGGCCGCCCCGCACCACGCGCCAGCGCAGGTCAGCCAGGCTGTTGCGTTGCGGCGGCCAGGCCAGGATCTCCGATTCCTCGAAGGTCGGTCCGTGGCGATGTGCATCGCGCCGCGAAAGTTCGCGCAGCGGTTCGGCGAACCGGGCCTGGATGAAGCCGCGGATGCGCGCCAGGGCCGGCGCACGGTCGCGCTCACCCAGGGTGTCGTGGAAGAAACCCGGCAGGTGCACGCGTTCCTTCACCGGACTCGACAGGCGCTCGTAGAAGCGATCCTGCGGGCCCCGGTGCACGACGAAATCCGAGCCCGATACCAGCAGCTGCACCGGTACGCTGATCGCCTGCGCATCGGCCACGATGCGGTCGGCCGCCTCGTACAGGCCAAGCAGCACGCGTACCGAGATCGGCCGGGTGATCAAGGGATCGGTGCGGTAGCTCTGTACCCGCGCCGGGTCATGTGTCAGCCACTGCGGCTTGACGTAGCTGTTGACGAAGAAATTGCCCCGCAGCTTCTGCATCAGGGCCAGGCCCGGGCGGGCGAACGGCACGTACAGCTTGACCTTGAATGCCGGCGAGGCCATCACCAGCGCGCGCAGGCGCGGCGCGTAGTCGTGCACCCAGGTTGCAGCGACCACCGCACCCACGCTCTGCGCGATCACCACGATGTCTTCCACCGCGATGCCGTGCTCGGCGCCGATGTGGGCGATGAAGCTGTCCAGGTCGCGCACCAGCGCCGGGAATCCGGGCGCATCGCCGCGCGGCCCCGGCGAACGGCCATTGCCACGTGCATCCCAGGCGAAGAAGGCGGTCTCGGGCAGGTCCAGCTCATCGACCAGGTGGGTGACCCGGCCGGAATGCTCGTGGCCGCGATGCAGCAGCACGATGGCCCGGGGGGCGGGGCCTGCGGTGGTGCCTGGCCAGTACCGGTAGAACAGCGGTACCTGGTCGAAGCTGTGGAATTCCCGTTCCTGCGCCTGACGCATGCAATCTCCGTATTGGTATGGCGTGTAGTCGTATCGTGTTATCGCGGCGGCATTGCCGCCGATTCCTTCAGTCCCTGCCACACGCGGCGGCCCAGGGTGATCATGCACAGGATCGACATCGCCCAGGCCACGCCACTGACCACCGCCGCGCCGATCCAGCCGAACGCCAGCAGCAGGCCGAGCACGCCGATGACGAAGGCGCGATCGCTCTTGCCCATCGGGCCGTCATAGCGGCGGCTGGCGCCGACCATCAGCCCCAGCACGCCGGCGTACTCGCTCAATGCCGCGGTCCAGGCCAGCAGCCACAGCACTTCCGGGCGCACGCCCGCTACGCTGAGCAGGCTCAGATACAGCGCCGCATCGGCCATCACGTCGCATAATTCGTTCAGATAGGCGCCGAGCCGCGACTGCTGCCCGAATTCGCGCGCCAGCATGCCGTCCACCGCGTTGAGCGCCATGCGCAGCAGCATCCACAGCGGCAGGGCCAGGTACAGCAGCGGCTGTGCCGGTGCGCAGCGCCAGACCCCGGCCGCGACCAGCAGCGAGACCACGGCGGCGGCCACGGTCACCGCATTGGCAGTGACCCCCATGCGGTACAGACCGCGTACGGCCGGACGCAACAGGTCCTGGAAACGTCCTTTCAATGCATAGATCGACACGATCTGTACCCGCTAATCCTTGGCAGTGCGGGCACAGCCTACTCCATCAAATACCGGTACCGGCAAGTTCCGGCGCACCCAGCCAGTCCTGCCACGGCAGCGCCGGATCGATGCACCGGCGCAGCCAGGCCACGTCGTGGCTGCGCTGCAGGGCAGTGCGCAGCGCCTGCAGCGTCCGCTCCCGCGCCCCTGCATCGGCGAACCCGGCCTGCAGTGCGCGCAGGCGGTACACGCCACCGGGTGAACGCTGGAAGTGGATGACGCCGCCAGCGGGCAACACGATCGCGCCTTCATCGCGGCCATCGGCGTACAGGTACAGCTCGAATGGCTGCAGCCAGCGCTGCGCCTGCATCACCTGCAGCAGCCCGGCCAGGCCCGGCGCACGCCGGTGAACGGCAATGGCATCGCCGTGCCAGCGCTTGTCCTCATCCAGATAGACCTTGAACTCCAGCCGCCGCCAGCACCGCCGCTCGCGGCGCTGCACGTCCCAGGACAGGATCTCGGCCTGCTCGCCCCAGCGCTCATCGCATCCGGCCTGCAGCGCCGGCACGTCGATCCCGGCGCACCAGGGCGCGCCCTGCCCGCAGCGCGCATGGCGCACATAGCGGGCCAGGAACAGCAGCGTGCCCTCGGCATCAAGGGCGGCCTGCAGGCGGGTGGCGACGGTCATGGGGTGGCATCCTGCGCGTGGAACAGGCGGCACCGTGCCGTGCCCGGCGGCCGCTGGCAAGCCCGCCGGCTGTGCCCATTGCGGCCAAGCCGGCCCGGGCCACGGCAAATCTGCCGTTACCGCACCCGCCACCGCCGCCCACCGCCTACAATATCGGCCCCGCTCCGCTGCCGATTCTGTCCCATGACTGCTGATCTGTTGCCCGTCCGCCGGGCCCTCCTCTCCGTTTCCGACAAGACCGGTCTGGTCGAGCTGGCCACTGCGCTGGCCGCACGCGGCGTGGAGCTGCTGTCCACCGGCGGCACCGCCAAGGCGATCCGCGATGCGGGCCTGGCGGTGAAGGACGTGGCCGACGTCACCGGCTTCCCGGAAATGATGGACGGCCGGGTCAAGACCCTGCACCCGATGGTGCACGGTGGCCTGCTGGGCCGGTCCGGCCTGGATGATGCGGTGATGGCCGAGCACGGCATCGGCGCCATCGACCTGCTGGTGCTGAACCTGTACCCGTTCGAATCGGTCACCGCCAAGGCCGACTGCACCCTGGCCGACGCGGTCGAGAACATCGACATCGGCGGTCCGGCGATGCTGCGCTCGGCAGCCAAGAACTTCGCCCGCGTGGCCGTGGCCACCGATCCCTCGCAGTACGCCGAACTGCTGGCGTCGCTGGAGGCCAACAACGGCCAGCTGTCGGCTGCCACCCGCTTCGCGTTCTCGGTGGCCGCGTTCAACCGCGTTGCCCAGTACGACGCCGCGATCAGCAACTACCTGTCGGCGGTCACCGCCACCGACGCCGCAGTGCCGGCGCGTGCCGAGTACCCGGCGCAGATGAACTCCACCTTCGTCAAGGTGATGGACCTGCGCTACGGCGAGAACCCGCACCAGAGCGGCGCGTTCTACCGCGACCTGTACCCGGTACCGGGCACGCTGGCCACCTTCCAGCAGCTGCAGGGCAAGGAGCTGAGCTACAACAACCTGGCCGACGCCGATGCCGCATGGGAATGCGTGCGCCAGTTCGATGCGCCGGCCTGCGTCATCGTCAAGCACGCCAACCCCTGCGGCGTCGCCGTCGGTGCCGGCAACGGCGATGCCTACGAGCTGGCCTACGCCACTGATCCGACCAGCGCCTTCGGCGGCATCATCGCCTTCAACAAGCCGCTCGACGCGGCCACCGCGAAGGTGATCCTGGACCGCCAGTTCGTGGAAGTGCTGATCGCCCCGGACTACGAGCCGGCGGCGCTGGAGTACGCACAGAAGAAGGCCAACGTGCGCGTGCTGCGCATCCCGCATGGGGATGGCCTGAACAACTTCGACAGCAAGCGCGTCGGCTCGGGCCTGCTGCTGCAGTCCTCGGACAACCGCGGCATGACCCGCGACGAACTGAAGGTGGTCAGCAAGCTGGCGCCGACCGACAAGCAGTTCACCGACCTGCTGTTCGCCTGGAAGGTGGCCAAGTTCGTGAAGTCCAATGCCATCGTCTATGCCAAGGACAACCGCACCATCGGTGTCGGTGCCGGCCAGATGAGCCGTGTCTACTCGGCCCGCATCGCCGGCATCAAGGCCGCCGATGCGAACCTGGTGGTCGAGGGTTCGGTGATGGCCTCCGATGCGTTCTTCCCGTTCCGCGACGGCATCGACGCCGCCGCTGCCGCCGGCATCAAGGCGGTGATCCAGCCGGGTGGCTCGATGCGCGATGCCGAAGTGATCGCCGCCGCCGACGAACATGGCCTGGCCATGGTGTTCACCGGCGTCCGCCACTTCCGCCACTGACACTGGAGCGACAGGGATGTTCGCAGTCTCGACGAAATCCCTGGCCGTGCTCGCCCTCGCGGGCACGGTCGCGCTGGCCGGCTGCAAGCCTGCTGCCGCGCCCAGCGCGGGCCCGAAGGCGGATGCGCCTGCGATGGCGTCCGCCTTACCGGCACAGCATGTCAGCCGCACGGCGCGGCTGCAGGCCTTCCTGGTCCAGCGTTACGGCAGCAATGCCACCCTCTCCGGTGAATGGCGCGGCAGCTGGACCGACGATGGCGACACCCATGCGATGAACTGGCACGTCTGCGCCGAGCAGCCGGTGCTGACCGGTGACAGCTGGCAGCAGCTGCTGGCGGTGTGCGGTGCACTGGTTGATGGCGCGCACATCGACCCGGGCACCATCGAGTTCTTCGTGCTGCGACCCAAGGGCGAGAGCCTGGAGGTGGCCAGCGAGCTGACCGGCGAGCGCTTCGGCAGTGGTGGCCAGCCCGGCACCGCCAGCATCATCCGCGCCGGCAGCGACTTCTATGGTTTCCGCGTCGAGGATGGCTGGTTCGGGCAGGGCTTCTCGCTGCTCTCGCAATCGCTGATCCTGCCGGGCCCGAACGGCCTGGTGGTCAGTGGCAGCGTGCGCAGCCACATCGACAATGACGCGCAGTACGAGTGCGACGGCGTCGAGGCCGGCACCGATGCCGAAACCGCCGAGGACTGCCGCAGCCGGCGCTTCAGCATCGACTTCGCCCTGCGCTTCGACGACAGTGACCGCAGCGCGCGCATCTGGCCGCTGCTGATCGAGGAAACCGGCAGCACCTGCGGCGGCAAGCAGGTCCAGCAGCAGCACCGCTTCACCCTGGACCCGAAGACCTGGACCTATTCCTTCCCCGAATCGCTGCAACGCGAAGGCTGCGAGTGAACCACGCGCGCCGCCGGGGGCATCGACCTTCCCTTCCCTCGCAATCTGGAATCTCGTGATGAACGTACTTGTCATCGGCTCAGGCGGCCGCGAACACGCCCTGGCATGGAAGCTGGCCCAGTCCTCCCGCGTCAGTGAAGTGCTCGTGGCACCCGGCAACGCCGGTACCGCCAGCGAAGGCAAGTGCCGCAACGTGGCGGTCAAGGTCACCGACATCGACGGCCTGCTGGCGCTGGCCCAGGCTGAGGGTGTTGCGCTGACCGTGGTCGGGCCGGAAGTGCCGCTGGTGGCCGGCGTGGTCGACCGTTTCCGCGCCGCCGGCCTGCGCATCTTCGGGCCGACCGCCGCCGCCGCGCAGCTGGAAGGCAGCAAGGCCTACGCCAAGGATTTCCTGGCCCGCCACAACATTCCCACCGCGTTCTACGCCGTGCACAGTGATGTGGACGCCGCGCTGGCCTACGTGCGCGAGAAGGGCGCACCGATCGTGGTCAAGGCAGATGGCCTGGCCGCCGGCAAGGGCGTGATCGTGGCGATGACCCTGGCCGAGGCCGAAGACGCCGTGCGCGACATGCTCTCGGGCAACGCGTTCGGCGATGCCGGTGCGCGCGTGGTCATCGAGGAATTCCTCGACGGCGAGGAAGCCAGCTTCATTTCAATGGTGGACGGCGTGCATGCGCTGCCGATGGCCACCTCGCAGGACCACAAGCGGGTCGGCGACGGCGACACCGGCCCGAACACCGGCGGCATGGGCGCGTACTCGCCGGCCCCGGTGGTCACCCCGGATGTGCACGCACGGGTGATGCGCGAGGTGGTCAACCCGACCGTGCAGGGCATGATCGCCGATGGCATCCCGTTCACCGGCTTCCTCTATGCCGGTCTGATGATCGACGCCAGCGGCGCGCCCAAGGTGATCGAATTCAACGTGCGCTTCGGCGACCCGGAAACCCAGCCGGTGATGCTGCGCCTGCAGTCGGACCTGGTGGAGCTGGTGGAGGCCGCCATCGATGGTCGCCTGGACCAGGTTGAAGCGCAGTGGGACACGCGCCCGTCGCTGGGCGTGGTGCTGGCCGCGAAGCCGTATCCGGAGTCGCCGATCAGCGGCGATGTGATTTCCGGCCTCGACCAGGTGCCGGCCAGTGCCAAGGTGTTCCATGCCGGCACCGCGCTGGACGCGCAGGGCCAGGTGGTCAGCGCAGGCGGCCGCGTGCTGTGCGTGGCGGCGCTGGGTGACAGCGTGCGCGACGCGCAGGCCAAGGCCTATGCGGGCGTGGCCAAGGTGACCTGGGCCAACGAGTTCCACCGCAACGACATCGGCTGGCGGGCGATCGCACGCGAGGAATGAGCCCGGCCAGGTAGATCCGCGCCGTGGGTGGATGAGCCGCCCAAACGCAAAGGCCCGGCATTGCTGCCGGGCCTTTCGTCACTGCAACGCCTCTCCGCTTAGGCGGTGAACAGCGCCTTCATCTTCTTCAGCGCGTTCGCCTCGACCTGACGGATGCGCTCGGCCGACACGCCGTACTCGTCGGCCAGCTCCTGCAGCGTCACCTTGCTGTCCGCATCCAGCCAGCGGCGGCGGATGATGTCGCGCGAACGCGCATCCAGCTCGGCCAGGCCTTCGCGCAGCAGCTGCATCTGGTTGTCTTCGCTGTCCGCACGCTCATAGGCCATCGACGGATCTTCGTCATTGGCGACCAGGAACGCGGCCGGCGACGGCGGTGCGTGTTCGTTGTCCTCATCGGTCGGTGCATCGAAACCGATATCGCGACCCGACAGGCGCGATTCCATTTCCATGACCTCGCGCTCGGACACGTTCAGGTCCTTGGCCACCGCGCTGACTTCGGCCGCGTTCATCCAGCCCAGGCGCGTCTTCGACTTGCGCAGGTTGAAGAACAGCTTGCGCTGCGCCTTGGTGGTGGCGACCTTCACGATGCGCCAGTTCTTCAGGATGAACTCGTGCATCTCGGCACGGATCCAATGCACGGCGAAGGAGACCAGGCGCACGCCCATGTCCGGGTCGAAGCGCTTGACCGCCTTCATCAGGCCGATATTGCCTTCCTGGATCAGGTCACCCAGCGCCAGACCGTAGCCGTTGTAGCCGCGGGCCACGTGCACCACGAAGCGCAGGTGCGAATGCACCAGCTCGCGGGCGGCGTCCAGATCGTTGCCGTCGCGGAAGCGACGGGCCAGGTCCTGTTCGTCATCGACCGACAGCACCGGGATCTGGTGCACGGCACCGATGTAGGCGTCCAGCGAACCGAGCGCACTGGGAATCGGGAGATTGTTTGCCACAAGGGCAGTAGAGGTGTTCTGGCTCATAGGCACCCATCTTAGCAGTCCGGGATTTGGACTGCTAAAGGAGGAAAAAGTTCCAGCGTCCCATTGATGCAACACTGGTCCCAAACAGAGCCCTACCGTAGCGCGATTTGATGACAGTGGCGAGCATGCTTTTCGGGATTCACAATCCCTTGGAATTCAACCAATTACCTGCGGAAAGCCGGCCGATTCCCGCCAAGCGGAGCTGAACGGGCCGGTCCTCCGGCCCATTCAGGGCCGGGGAACGTTGCCGGCCGTTCAGCCCCGGCACCCGGCCACGCTCAGAGCGCCGAACGCGGCGGCAGCGACCAGTCGATCGGCGCCTGGCCGCGGCGCTGCAGGTACTCGTTGGCCATCGAGAAATGCCGGCAGCCGAGGAAGCCACGGTGCGCCGACAGTGGCGAAGGGTGCGGCGACTTCAGCACGCGGTGGCGGCGGGTATCGATGACCTTGCCCTTCTGCTGTGCGTAGGCGCCCCACAGGATGAACACCAGCCCTTCGCGCTCGCGGTTGAGCACATCCACCACATGATCGGTGAAACCTTCCCAGCCCCGCCCCTGGTGCGCGCCAGCCTTGCCCTCTTCCACCGTCAGCACCGCGTTGAGCAGCAGCACGCCGCGCTGCGCCCACGGGATCAGGCAGCCGTGGTCCGGGCGCGGAAGGCCGAGATCGCTCTCGATCTCCTTGTAGATGTTCAGCAGCGAGGGCGGCACCGGCACGCCCGGCGCCACCGAGAAGCTCAGACCATGCGCCTGGCCACGGCCGTGGTACGGGTCCTGGCCCAGGATCACCACCTTCACCTGCTCGAACGGCGTGGCGTCGAACGCGGCGAAGATCTGCGGGCCGGGCGGGAACACCGCTGCACCGCTGGCCTTGCGCTGGCGCAGGAAGGTGGACAGCTCGCGCATCTGCGGCTGCAACAGGTAATCACCGACATGCTGCTTCCAGCTCGGTTCCAGCTGGATCGTCGGGGTGTCCACTACGTCATCGATCATCGCAACAGGGGTCCATCATTCAATCGGGCCAGGCGCAGCTGGAACAGCACCTTGGTGACCAGCAGCCGTTCTTCGATCGGCTTGAGCACCAGGTCGTTGGCACCGGACTGCAGCAGCCCGGTCTGGTTGTGCGGGTTGCCGTCGCCGGTCATCACCAGCACCGGCAGGCGGCGCTTGCCGTAACCGAAGTCCACGCGCACGCGCTGCACCACGTCGCGGCCGCTCAGTTCGCCCTTCAGGGTGACGTCGGTCAGCACCAGGTCGATGCGGTGGCGGCTGCGGCCCAGCGACTCGGCGGTGAGCAGGGTGAATGCCTCTTCGGCACTGACCACGTGCAGCACGTTCAACTGCTGGCGCTCCAGCATGCGCTTGGTGGCCTCGGCCACCACGCGGCTGTCCTCGATGTAGAGGATGGTCGCACCGGGAATGGTCTGCGGCTGCACGTAGCCGCGGATGAAGGTCGCCAGTGCCTCGTGGCCCAGCGCCTTGTCGAAATAGTCGGTGACGTACTCGGTGAAGCGGCGCTGCTCCAGGTGCTGCTGGGCGTCGCCGGAGACCACGATCACCGGCACATAGGCCTGGCCCGCGGCTTCACGGACCATCCGCGCCAGCGCCAGGCCGTCGCCATCGCGCAGGGTCAGCGACGTGGTCACCAGGTCCACCGGGCCCTGTGCCAGGGCCTGCTGCGCCTCCTCGATGCTGTCGCAGCCGATCACCTCGACGCCTGGCAGGTCACGCTTCAGGACATCGGCGATCAGCTTGCGCACCAGCTTCGAGCCATCGACCACCATCACCCGCGTCGCGGGCCCATCCAGGTGCTTCAGCGCTTGCGGTTGCATGCCGGTCTCAGGTGTCGGTCGGGCGGGTCTGGCGGAGGAAGTGGCCGGTCACCAGCCAGGCACCCAGCCAGCCCAGCACCAGCGTGCCGAGCAGGACCAGTCCACCGTGCAGCAGATCCAGGCCATGCAGTACGAACGGGCTGCCGTAGCTGCGCGACAGTTCGGCCAGCGGCACGCGCAGCGCAGCGCCGGCGGCGCCGATCAGGGCCAGCGCGACCGCGCCGGCACCCAGGCCGTACCACGCGCCCAGGTACAGGAACGGGCGGCGGATGAAGCCATCACTGGCGCCGAGCAGCTGCAGCACGCCGATCTCTTCGCGGCGGGCCTGGATGTCCAGGCGTACGGTATTGCCGACCACCAGCGCGGCACCGAGGCCAAGCAGCACCGACAGCACCTGCACCAGCCGCGCGCCGAACGCCAGCCAGGCATCCAGGCGCTGGCGCCACAGCGCATCGTGCTGCACCAGGTCGGCCTCGGGCAGGCTCTCCAGCGCGCGCGCCAGGCGTGCATCGTCCTTGCCCTGCCCCGGCGTGATCACCAGCAGCGAGGGCAGCGGATTGTCGTTGAGTGCATCGATCGCTTCGCCGAGGCCGGCATCGCGCAGTTCCTGCAGGCCCTGCTCGGGCGTGCGCACGTTCACTTCGGCAACATCGTCGCGGTCGCGCAGCTGGCCTGCCAGGCGCAACGCAGCGGGGCCATCGACGGTGCCCTTCAGGAACAGGTTGATGTCGCGCGACTGCTGCACGCTGCCGGCGAACTGCTTGAGGTTGTCCAGCGCGATCGACAGGCCCAGCGGCAGGGCCAGCGCCAACGCCATGACCATCACCGTCAGCAGGGTCGCCCACGGCTTGCGGCAGGCGCGGCCGAGGCTGAACACCACGCTGTGCACGTGGTGCTGGAACCAGACGCCCACGCGCGAGGGGGCGGCGGCTTCGCTGTTTTCGTTCTTCGCCATGATTACTCCGCCAGGTCCTGCGGCGAGATGTCATCCACCAGCCGGCCGTGGTCGAGGATCAGCACGCGCTTGCGCATGCGGCGCAGCAGCGGCAGGTCGTGGCTGACCACCAGCACGCTGGTGCCGCGCGAGGGCAGCTCGGCGAACAGGGCCATGATCTCCGCCGCCAGGGTCGGGTCGAGATTGCCGGTCGGCTCATCGGCGACCAGCAGCTTGGGCTCACCGACGATGGCGCGGGCGATGCCGACGCGCTGCTGCTCGCCGGCCGACAGCTGCGATGGCAGCGCCTTCTCCCGGTGGCCCAGGCCCATCCGCTCGAGCACCGAGCGCACACGCTTGCCGATGTCGCCGCGGCGGGTACCGCGCAGGATCAGCGGCAGCGCCACGTTCTCGGCAATCGAGCGGTCCATCAACAGGCGGTGGTCCTGATAGACCGCACCGACCGCGCGACGGTGCCGGGGCACATCGCCACCGCGCACCTTCAGCAGGTTGCGCTCGTCGAACACCACCGCGCCGCGGCTGGGCCGCTCGTCGAGGTGGATCAACTTGAGCAGGGTGCTCTTGCCCGCACCGGAATGGCCGGTGACGAACAGCATCTCGCCCGGCGCGACCTCGAAGCTGACATCGATCAGCGCCTCGTGGCCACCGGCGTACTGTTTGCTGACATTGTCGAAGCGCAGGACACTCATGCCCCGATTATGCAGGACCGGCGCGGCCTATCGGTAGCACCGGGCCATGACCCGGCCCCTGCACCCACTCCGCGGCCAGGCCGGCCCTGGCGGGCGCTACCCTTCCCGGCGGGCATGCAGGACCACCAGCGCATTGTTGTCCCGATATTCATCCCAGAAGCCGGCAGGCCGATCCTGACACTCCGCCGCGGTCGGTAGCGGCGCCTGCCATTGCAGTGCTGGCAGACCGGCGCGGGCGGCCGCCAGCTCATGCTGGTCCGCGCGCCACTGATGGTCGATCACGCGGGCCACCGCAGCATCGGCGAATTCCACCTCCACCTGCTGGTGGTCGGCCAGCCTCTGCTGGCGGACGATGCGCGCCCCGTAACGCGAGAAATCACCCTTGGCCAGGCGGAAGGCGGGATGGGTCACGATGCCCAGCAGCAGTCCGCCGGGCCTGAGAAGGCGGGCAGCGGCGCGGTACATGCGCTCCAGTTCCTGCAGCGTATCGGCATGGTTGAACAACCAGACCGCCACGGCAATGTCGAAGCAGCCCGGCATATCCAGGCGGGTGGCATCACCCTGCACGAACTGCATCGCGTCGCCGCGTTGCCGGGACAGCTGCCGCGCCTGTTCGATCATTGCCACGGACAGATCGATCCCGAGCGCACTGGCCGCGCCGTGCAGCAGGAAGTGACGGCCGAAATCACCAGAGCCGCAGGCCAGATCGATGACAGCACGCCCCTGCAACGGACCGGCCAGCTCCAGCAGGGTCCGCCGCTCGAGCGGCCGCGATGCGGATGCCGCCACGTGCTGCGCGTAGTGCAGATCGAATGCGTCGTAACAAGGGACGGATGCCATGCCAGGTGCCTCCGGATGCAGGAGGCATCAGCATGGCCGGACGCCATCAGGCGCCGCCAGAGTCAGAAGCGACATCGGCGAAGGTGCGGCCGCCCGTTGGTGGGTGCCGCCCGTTGGTCGGCACACCTTTCAAATCAAAGCCACCCGACCAACGGTCGGGGGCTACCCGCTGATCGGCAGCGCCGATCAGCTGCCGGACAGCATCCGGCGGATCTTGCGGCCGATGCGGGTCAGGAACGAGTCGCCGGCATCGGTGCTACGCACCGGCTTGGCCACCACCTGCACCGGGGTCACCGGGCTGGCGCCGTTGCCGGCGTTGGCCTGCACGCCCTCGGCACCCTCGACCGGACGGCCATGGCGACGACGACGACGCTTGCGCGGCTTGCGCTCGCCATCCACGGCCCGTTCCGGTGCGCCTTCGGCACGCGGCGGGCGCGGCGGACGCGGAGCCTGCGCGACGGCGGCTTCGCCTTCGGCCGCGGCAACCGGCGCGGCGGCAGCCTGCTCGCCTTCCACGCGCGGCTTGCGCGGGCCACGCGAACGGCGCTCGCCGCTGCGCTCACCGTCACGGCGCTCGCCACGGCCACCGCCGGAGCGGCCACCACTGCGGCCACCGCCACGACGCTCTTCCTCGGCGGCGCGGGCTTCGCGTGCCTCACGGAAGATCTGGCCGACGCTCTCGTTCTCTTCGCCTTCCTCACCCGGGGCCGGGGCCGGACGTTCCGGGCGTGGCAGCGGGGTCAGCAGTTCCTTGGTGACCGGCTCGGACGGGATCTTCTGCTCGATGTAGGCCTCGATGTCCGGCAGGCTCATCGCATAGCGTTCGCAGGCGAAGCTGATCGCATCGCCTTCCTCGCCCAGGCGGGCGGTACGGCCGATGCGGTGCACGTAGTCTTCGGCGTCGAACGGCAGGTCGTAGTTGTAGACGTACTTGATGCCGTCGATGTGCAGGCCGCGCGCGGCCACGTCGGTGGCCACCAGGATTTCCAGCTGGCCCTTCTGGAAGCGGTTGAGCAGGCTCTCACGCTTCTTCTGCGGCACGTCGCCGGACAGCACGCCGACACGGTAGCCGGCCTTTTCCAGCGCGCGGGCGACACGCTCGACGAACACCTTGGTATTGACGAACACCATGGTGCGGGCGCCTTCGCTGCGCGACAGCAGGCCCAGCAGCAGCGGGATCTTCTCTTCGTCGGCCGGGAAGTAGAGCTTCTGGCGCACGCGCGCGGCGGTCACCGTCTCGGCCTCGACCACCAGCTTCTGCGGCTCGTTCATGTGCTCATAGGCCAGCTCCAGCACGCGGTGGCTGAGGGTGGCGCTGAACAGCAGGGTCTGGCGGGTGGTGCGCTCCGGCATGCGGCGCAGCAGGAAGCGGATGTCCTTGATGAAGCCGAGATCGAACATGCGGTCGGCTTCGTCCAGCACGCAGATCTCGCAGGCATGCAGCGAGACCACCTTGTGCTGCTTGACGTAGTCGATCAGGCGGCCCGGGGTGGCGATGATCACGTCCACGCCCTGCTGCAGGATCTCGCGCTGCTTGTCGTAGTCGACGCCGCCGTAGACCAGCGCGAAGCGCAGGCCCAGATCGGAACCGAACTTCACTGCATCCTTGTGGATCTGGATGGCCAGTTCGCGGGTCGGGGCGAGGATCAGCGCGCGCGGGTCTTCCGGCTTGCGGTCGGCCAGGGCCGGCCGGCTCAGCAGGCGGTTCACCACCGCGACCAGGAAGGCCAGGGTCTTGCCGGTGCCGGTCTGGGCCTGGCCGGCGACATCACCGCCCGCCAGCGCGACCGGCAGGGTCAGCGCCTGGATCGGGGTGCAGCGGGTGAATCCGGCTCCTTCAAGGCCGGCCTGCAGGGCCGGATGCAGCTCGAAGGAGGAGAAGGTCAAATCGGTCAGCGGTTTGTCGCTCATGAGTCCGTCTTGGTATGGCCGCCGGCCCGTGGGGCGGCTGGCACTTCATCGTCTAGGGGCACCGTCGCAAACTGCGGCCCCTGCGGCGGGTTGGCAGGCTGGGACCACCCGGTCCGTGCGCCGCACAATGCCCCAGTTTAACGCACTCGGGCGGGCAAACTGGAATGCGCCGTCTCACAGCTCCCGGAGACAACCCGCCTTCACCCAGCCACACCGGACTTGAACGGCCCGGGTGGGACCACTGGTGTCCCCCACTGCCAGCCCCATGTACAGGAAGACAGTGAAATCCGACACATACCGGGCATCGAAGCGATCACGATACGCTGGGTTCCAGCCGGCGCCTGTCCCTGCCCTGCGATAGGGGTACACTGCCGGCCGTGAGCGTCCAGGCATCCCGCCGAACGCACCGCGGCAGTGCGCCGCGAGGCAACGACGAGGGTCGCGCCACCGGGCATGGCCCAGTTCACCCACCTCCGGCATGGCCGGGTGCAATCCAAGACGAGAAACCAAGATGAGCGACAAGGTTGTACATGTCGGCGACGCCGACTTTGATAGCGCAGTGCTGAATTCCAAGGAACCGGTGCTGGTCGATTTCTGGGCCGAGTGGTGTGGCCCGTGCAAGATGATCGCCCCGGCGCTGGACGAACTGGCCGATGCCTACCAGGGCCGCGCCAAGATCGCCAAGGTCAACGTCGACCACAACCGTGCGCTGGCCGCCAAGTACCACGTGCGTTCGATTCCGTACCTGGTCGTGTTCAAGGACGGCGAGAAGGTCGGCGAGCAGATCGGTGCGGTGGGCAAGGCCCAGCTGGCCGGCCTGCTGGACAAGGCCCTGGCCTGACCCTGCTGTTCCCCGGCAGCCGCCGCCCGCGGCTGCCGGCGGGCGCCCCGCGCCCATGATGAATGCTGTTCCCGGCGACCCTTGCACGGCGCCGCGGGCCGATGATAGTGTCGGCATATCCGGCCGCGTTCGCGTGCCGCACCTTCTGGACGCAGTTTCTTCCAGACCCATTCCCAACGTTCGCCGCCCCGCCGGGCGCTCGCACCTTCAAGCGAGGAATAACGCTCTTGTCCGATAACACTTCCGAAACCGGCAGCGCCGATGCGCCCGCCGAAAAGCGCGTGCGCAAGCCCCGCGTGAGCAAGGCCGCCGCTCCGGCAGCCGCCGAAACCAGCGCCGCTCCGGCGCAGCCGACCCTGCCGCTGGCCGCCGCGCCCGAAGCGCCGGCGCCGGCATCCGCACCTGCGCCGAGCGCGCCCGCCGCCGAGGCCCCTGCCAGCAGTGGCGGTGGCGAAGGGGGTGAGGGCCGCGAATCCGGCCAGCCGCGCCAGCAGAATCACCAGGGGGGCGGCCAGAACCAGGGCCAGAACCCGTACAACCAGAACGGCCAGCAGGGCCAGGGGCAGGGCCAGGGCAACCGCCGTGACCGCTTCCGCAACCGCCGCGACCGTGACCGTGACCGCAACAACCGCTTCCGCGACGACGGCATGCCCAACGACGGCGGCGAGCAGCAGCCCTTCGTGCCGCGCCCGCACGCCAACGTGCCGGAAGGCTTCCCGGTCTATTCGCTGAGCGACCTCAAGCGCATGCCGGCACAGAAGCTGCTGGAAATCGCCGAGCAGCTGCAGATCTCCGAAGGCGTGGCCCGCGCCCGCAAGCAGGATGTGATCTTCGCCCTGCTGAAGGTGCTGACCCGCCACGGTGACGGCGTCGCCGCCGACGGCGTGCTGGAAATCCTGCCGGACGGCTTCGGCTTCCTGCGTGCCGCCGAAGCCAGCTACCTGGCCGGCCCGGACGATACCTACATCTCGCCCAGCCAGATCCGCCGCTTCAACCTGCGTACCGGTGACCACATCTCCGGCCGCATCCGCTTCCCGAAGGACGGCGAGCGCTACTTCGCGCTGAACATCGTCGACACCATCAACGGCGAGCCGATCGAAGCATCGAAGAACAAGGTGCTGTTCGAGAACCTGACCGCGCTGTTCCCGCGCCGCCGCTTCACCCTGGAGCGTGGCAACGGTTCGTCGGAAGACATCACCGGCCGCATCCTCGACCTGATGGCGCCGCAGGGCAAGGGCCAGCGCTCGCTCATCGTGTCGCAGCCGAAGGCCGGCAAGACGATGATGATGCAGCAGGTCGCCACCGCCATCACCACCAACCATCCGGACGTGCACCTGATCGTGCTGCTGATCGACGAGCGCCCGGAAGAAGTGACCGAAATGCAGCGCACCGTGCGCGGCGAGGTCATCAGCTCGACCTTCGACGAACCGGCCGCGCGCCACGTGCAGGTGGCCGAAATGGTCATCGAGCGCGCCAAGCGCCTGGTCGAGCACAAGAAGGACGTGGTGATCCTGCTGGACTCGATCACCCGCCTGGCCCGTGCCTACAACAACGTGGTGCCGAGCTCGGGCAAGGTGCTGACCGGCGGCGTGGACGCCAATGCCCTGCACCGCCCGAAGCGCTTCTTCGGTGCCGCGCGTAACGTGGAAGAAGGCGGCAGCCTGACCATCATCGCCACCGCGCTGGTCGATACCGGCTCGAAGATGGACGAGGTGATCTACGAAGAGTTCAAGGGCACCGGCAACAGCGAAGTGCACCTGAGCCGCCGCATTGCTGAAAAGCGCGTGTTCCCGGCCATCGACATCAACCGTTCCGGCACCCGCCGCGAAGACCTGCTGATCGAACCGGAACTGCTGCAGAAGATCTGGATCCTGCGCAAGCTGCTGCATCCGATGGATGAAATGGCCGCGATGGAATTCCTGCTCGACAAGATGAAGAACACCAAGTCCAACGACGAGTTCTTCGGTTCGATGAAGCGCTGATCACCGGCGCTGCACCGGAAGAAGCCTGCCGCTCGCTGCGGCAGGTTTTTTTTTGCCTGCAAGGCGACCCACTTCACTATGCCGCCGCCGCCTTTTGGCGATAATCCGCCCGGTACCCTGCCCGGCCCTGCGCGCCTGGCCACCGAATTCCCGCTGTCGCCCCTACCGGAGAACCGGTCGGGTCCAGCCTCCTGCCGGATCCGTCGACGCATGCGAACGCTGTCTCCCCGCCTCAACCTGGGCAAGCTGATCCTCGCCCTGGCCCTGCTCAGCGCCATCGTCGCCCTGGCCAATACGCTGCTGGCCAGCTACCGGGTGCAGCGCGACCAGCTGGTCGGCAACACCCTGGAAGCCAACCGCGTCTACGCCACCAAGCTGGCCGAGACCACCCAGAACTTCCTGCTGGCCGCGCAGCAGGAGCTGGCCTATGCCGCCACCCGGCTGGGCCAGGGCGGCCTTGACCCTGCGCAGGCCCAGGATGAAGCCAGCCGCCTGCAGCTGCAGACCAACAGCTTCAACTCCTCGCTGGTGGTGGATGCCGATGGCCTGGTGATCGCCACCTCGCCACAGACCCTGCAGCTGCAGGGCGAAGTGCTGCACAGTGTCGGCAACAACGCCGCGCTGGCGGCGCGCCAGCCGATGATCAGCGATCCCTACCAGTCCGCCACCGGCAAGCTGCTGGTTTCGCTGTCGCACCCGATCTTCGATCGCCAGGGCCGCTACCGCGGTTACGTCAGCGGCACCCTGTACCTGCGCCAGCGCAGCGCGCTGCATACGCTGCTCGGCAAGCATTACTACCGCGACGGCTCCTACCTGTACGTGGTCGATCGCCATGGCCGGCTGCTGTACCACGCCGACGGCAAGCGGGTCGGCGACTACGTGGTCGGCAACCCGGCGGTGAAGGCCGTGGTGCGTGGCGAACGCGGCGCGCAGCAGGTGCGCAACAACCGCGGCGTGTCGATGCTGGCCGGCTATGCCCCGGTGGCGGCCACCGGCTGGGGCATCATCGCCCAGCGCCCGACCGAGGCCACCCTGCAGCCGCTGTCGCGGTTGATGACCGCAGTGATCTGGAATGCGATCCCGCTTGGCCTGCTGTCACTGCTGGTCACCTGGTGGTTCGCCCGCCGCATTTCGATGCCGCTGTGGCAGCTGGCGCGCAACGTGCAGGGCGGCGAGGACACCGGCAACGCGATCAACCATGTCAGTGGCATCCGCGCCTGGTACTTCGAGGTCGCACAGCTGAAGCAGGCCGTGCTGCACAGCTTCAATGCGCTGCAGGACCGGATCGGCACGCTCAACCGCGCCAGCCGCACCGATCCGCTGACCGGCCTGCTCAACCGCCGTGGCCTGCAGCAGGCGCTGGATGCGTTGCAGGTGCAGGGCATCCCGTTCGCGATCCTGGCGCTGGACATCGATCGCTTCAAGTCGATCAACGACGGCCATGGCCATGACATCGGCGATGCCGCCATCGTCCACATCGCCGACCAGATGCGCCGCTACTCGCGCGACAGCGACATCCTCTGCCGCGCCGGCGGCGAGGAGTTCCTGCTGCTGTTGCCCGGGGTGAGCACCGATTCGGCGCGCCAGGCCGGCGAGCGCCTGCGCCAGCACATCGCCGATCATCCGTTCGCGCCGGTGGGCACCATCACCGTCTCGCTGGGCGTCGCCCACTTCCCGAGCTTCCATGTCGATGCCGAGCAGGCACTGCGGCTGGCCGACAAGGCCCTCTACATGGCCAAGGAACAGGGCCGCAACCGGGTGGTGGTCTACCCCTACGCCGACTGAGGCAGAGCCGGCTCTGGCCCGGCCCCGCCCCCCTGTAGTCAGCCCTGCTGCAGCGGGGTCAGCAGGCGCAGGCCACGCTTGGCACCATCGACCATGTAGACGCCGCCCTCCGGCAGCAGGTCGCCGCCGGCCTGCTCGATCGGGTCCGCCTTGCGCCACGGCACGGCCTGGCGCGGCCCCGGAATGAAGGCGCGCCAGCGGCCGTAGCGCTCCAGCCCCGCGTTGCGGTCATTGCCCAGGGCGAAGTTCACCGGGACGCGTACCGTCCAGCTGTCGCGGCTGCTGTCCTCGCCGGTGGTCGGCGGATTGAAGGTCCAGCTGCGGGCGCTGCTGATACTGGCCTTGGCCAGGATGTCGCGCATCTTGGCCATGACCCGCTCCGGGCCAACCACGGTCATGTTCACCTGCTCGGCGATGACATCGGCCACTGTGCCGTCACGCGCCACCTTGACCGCCAGAAGCACCTCGCCCTGCCCGCCGTTGCGATACGCCTCTTCGGGATAGCGCGGTGGCGTCACGCGGCCCCGGGTCACTGAATCAGTGGCCTTGGGATCGTAATCGCTGAAGTCGACGCTGGTCATGCTGACTTCGTAGCCACCATCGGCCATCGACGTGCCCCGCAGGCGCACCCGCAGCGGCGCCTGCGCCGCCACCGCCTTGCCATCACGCAGCATCGGCTCGAAGCGCCAGCCACCGATGGTGCCTTCGACAAAGGAGGCGATGCTCGGCGCCAGTGCCGGTTTCTGGTCCAGCACCAGTGCGCTGACCGCGCCTTCCGGGGTGACCTCGATACGGCCGGTAAGCACCATGCTCATTTCAGCGGTGGCGCGGACGGCCCGCGCGGTCTGGGCGTTGGCATCGGCTGCAAGCAGCGGGGCGCCGCAGCCTGCGGCCAGGGCGAGAGCAAGAAACAGGGGGGAGCGCATCATTGCCGGATCCTTGGTGATGAACGCCGAGGGTATCCCAGCCCCCACGCCAATGACACCCCGGTCAGGCCAGGCGGTGCGCGCCCGCATACGGGGGCGTGTCCGGATAGTCACCGCGGGCGAAGCGGTGCTGCAGGCCCTGCCACCAGCCCGGATCGAACAGGTGCCGGTAATGCTCGCGCACCGCTGCCAGCTCGACTGCCGGCAACCCCATGAACGGGCCAAAGCGCTCGGGAAACACGTCGCGCGGCCCCACATGGAACCACGGCTCATCGGCCATCGCGTCCTCCGGCGTGCGTGGCTGCGGCCAGGCGCGGAACACGCAGTCGCTGACCAGGCACAGCTCGTCATAGTCGTAGAACACCGCACGGCCATGCCGCGACACACCGAAATTCTTCGGCAGCATGTCACCCGGGAAGATGTTGTTGCGCGCCATGTCGGTGATCGCCTGCGCGTAGTCCAGCACCGCCGCACGCACCGCATCCGCGCCCTGCTCGCGCAGGTACAGGTTCAACGGGCGGAAGCGGCGCTGCACATAGCACAGCGCCACTTCCACCTGGTCACCATCGATGCGCACGCTCTGCGCGCACTGCTGCAACAGCTCATCGAGCAGCGCCGGTGCGAAACGGTCACGCGGGAAGCGCAGGTGGCGGTATGGCTGTGCATCGAGCAGGCGGCCCACACGATCCAGGTTGAATACCAGCGCGTACTTCTCTTCCACCTGCTGCCGCGACATCGACTTGGGCCATGCGAAGCGATCGCGGATCAGCTTGAACACCAGCGGATAGCTGGGCAGGGTGAAAACCGCCATGACCATGCCCGGCGTGCCTTCGGCATGCACCAGCCGCTCCTGCGCATGCTCGTTGAAGTGGCGGAAGAAAGTACGGTAACGCTCGGTCTTGCCCTGCTTGGCACGGCCCAGCACGGTGTAGATCTCATCGATCGGCTTGCCTGGCAGCAGGCTGCGCAGGAACACCACGGCATCACCGACGGTGCCAAGGTTGGCCTGGAAATAGCTGCGCGAGACACCGAACAGGTGGGCGACATCACGGCGCCGGGTCAACACCGCGTCGGCACGCAGGCCCCGGTCATCATTGACCAGGGCGATCACGCAGGGCGAAAAGCGGTGCTCGCCAAACACGCGGCCGACCAGGTAAGCGCGGCGTTCGCGGTAGAACACGGTGTCGAGCAGCTCGATGCTGCGGACCGGTGTGTCACCCCAATGGGCAAGATCATCCTGCAGGCGCACCACAATAGCCGCCGCGCAGCGCAGCTGGTGCGCATAGGGGATATCGAAGCGGTAGTCGGCCAGCACCCGCTGCAGCGCTTCCACCGGCCGCGTTGGCGAAACCGCGTAGGTATGCCGCGCCACCGGATGGGTGATCGCATCCGAGGGTTCAACATCGAAAGCGATGAACTCCAGCGCCGGGTCCACGCCACGGGTGGCGAACAGGCGCCGCGACAGCGTGTTGTAGAAGGTCTTGTACAGCTCGGCGTCGATCAGCCCCTGCAGCAGGGCGCTGTAGCGGGCATGCACCTGCAGCCACAGCGCGCGCTCGCCGATGGCTTCGCCGGCCAGGCGGCGCAACGCATCCATCTGCTCGGCGATGCACAGGTCGTACAGTCCGATGCGCTCGACCGCGTCCTGGCGTGCACCGGCCCAGTCGCGCTGCTCGAAGCGCTGCCTGGCCCGGGCGGTGATCGCCGCGAAGCGGGCGTGGTACTGCTCGAAACCATCACGGATGGCGCCGGCGATACGCGGCGCCAGCACAGCAGCGATGTCAGGTTCGGACATGCACGGCTCAGCGGAGAGGACCGCCTACACCATACGCTGGCGTGTGTGATGCCGTCGAGCGCGAAGGTAGTGCCGGCCGCTGGCCGGCACTACCTGGTTCGTCGAGGGATCGATGCAGATGCCGGCCAGCGGCCGGCACGACCGGTTCAGATCGCCAGCTCGGCTTCCACGTCCTGTACCTTGCGCCGTGCCAGCGCCAGGTTGGACTTGGTGCGGTCCAGCACGATGTAGAAGAACAGGCCCTTCTTCTTCGCCACCGGGCGCATGATGTGGTACGCCTTGCCCAGCGAGATCAGGATGTCCTCGATGCTGTCGTTGAGGTTCAGCGACGCAGCGGTCTTCATCTTGGCGCGGATCACTTCGGTGTTGCCGGCGGCGGCCACTTCCATGTCCATGCCGGCACCGGCCTCGCCCAGCAGCATGCCGCTCTCGTAGTCGACCAGCGCCACTGCCTGCGCGCCGTCGATGCCCATCAGTGCGTTCAACGATTCATTCAATCCAGCCACGTCGCACCCCTTGTCGATGTTGGTTCGAGCCCCTCGTTCCCCTGCGGCCGGGCTCACCTTCCGCCGAGTTCGGCCAGGATCGCCTGGCCACATTCCCTGCTCTGCCACAGCACCTGGCCGATCACGCTGCGCTGGTCGCAGGCCGCCATCAGCAGCAGCGGCGCGCGTCCGTCGGCCTGGATCGCCAGCATCAGCACCTTTCCGCCCGCAGCCTCCAGCATCAGCGTCTGCAGCTCGCCCAGCACCAGCTCGCGCCCGACCGCTGCGGCCAGTGCAAGCATCGCGCTGGTCATCGCCGCCAGCCGTTCGCCACGCCCGTCGGCACCGGCGCAGACCAGCGCAAACCCATCAACGCTGGCCAGCACCACCGTGCGCACGCCTTCCACCCGCTGCTGCAGGTCCTGCAGCAACGGCTGCAGGCGCTCGCGCTGGCCGGCGTCGGGCAGCACCGCCACCTGCCCGTCAGCCATGCGCCGCCACCAGGGCATGCGCTTCCATCTCGCCCATCAGTACGTCCATCAGCAGCAGTCCCTGTTCGCGGTCACGTGCATCCACCGCCAGCAACGGCAGCGGCTGCCGGTCGAGGCGGGCACGTTCGGCCCAGTCCTCCAGCGCAGCATGCGGCGCCTGGTCGAGATGGGTGACCGCCACCACCAGGGCCAGCTGCGGCGCGAACGGCTGCAGTACCTGCAGGTAGTCCTCCAGTTCGGTGGCCAGGCTGGGCCGACGTGCGTCCAGCAGCAGCACCGCGCCACGTGCGCCCTGCAACAGGATCGGCCACAGGAAGTCGAAGCGCTGCTGGCCGGGCGTGCCGTACAGGCGCAGCCGCTCGCCGTTGGGCAGGTCGATATCGGCATAGTCCAGCGCCACGGTGGTGGAGGCCTTGTCGGCGCCGAGCCGATCACTGTTGGCCACATCCGTGTCGATCACCGCACCGGCCGCAATGCTGCGCACCAGGGTCGACTTGCCACTGCCCATGCCACCCAGCACCACCACCTTGTGCTCACGCATTGCGCTCGCTCCCGCGCAGGTGCCGCCACAGGCGGGCGAGCAGGCCGGTATCGGCGGCAGCACCGCGCATCGCCATCACCGCCGGCGACGGTGCAGCCTGCAGCTGGGCATAGCCGCACAGATAGGCGGCGTGGATGAAATCGCGCACGGCCGCGGCCGGCAGTTCGAGCAGCATCGCGCACTCGTCCACTGTGCAGGCGCGCTTGAGCAGCAGCGAACACAGGCGGAAGCCATCGTGATCATGGCCGAGCACGCGGAAATCAGGCCAGCGCAACAGCTTCACCGAGGCGCTGCGCAGGCGCTCGTCGAGCGACTGCCAGTGGCGGCTGCGTTGCGCCCACTGCCACAGCAGGGGCCGCAGCGGCTGGCGTGGCCGTTCCGCGGCCAGCGCCTGCAGGCGTGCCGGCGTCAGCGCGTCCAGCTGCAGGCGTTCAAAGGCCTCGGCCAGGCGCTCCACCAGCGCAGCCGATGGCTCCTGCAGCAGCACCGCCTGGTCATGCTCCAGGTCCATCAGCAGGACCGGCTCGCCAGCATCACTGAGCATTGCCTGGCCCTGGCGCAACGGCAGCCGCTCGCGCAGCAGGCGGGTGATGGCATGCGCGCCATCGGCCAGGCGGATCGGTGCAGGTACGTGCATGGCCAGAGGCTCCGCTGCCAGGTGCATGCCACGCAGCGCGCGGCCAATGGCGCCATCGTCGAGCACGCCCTGCTGGCCATCGTCGTCGCGCAGCTGGCCGCCCAGGTCCTCGATCCAGCACTGCAGGCGCGGGCGCTGCTGGCGCATGCGCTGGGCCGCGTTGCGCAACGCCGGGGTATCGCGGATCACCAGCAGGTCGCAATCGTCCAGGTCCTGACTGCGGCGGATCTGGCCATCGGGCAGGGCCGAGGCCACGCGCAGCCGCTGCAGCAGGGCCTGCTCGCCCTGGATGTCGGTTCCCACTACCAGCACGCGTGCCATCGGTGTTCCCCGTGCGGCCACCTCCCCGGTGGCCTCGCGCTGCCAAGGCTAGGGCATCGCCCGCGGCGACCATCGTGATCGACTGCTCAGATTGAGTGCGACCCAGGACGCGCTCGTATCGGTTCTGCGACAACCATCGTGGGCAAGTTTCATGCCCCTTTGACGGCATTCCGACAGCCGACGGATTTCACGGTTTTGCGGGGTCTGTGCTGGGGGTCAGATCCCTTTTGCGCGGGAGTCTCCGCCGGGGTCAGATCCCTTTTGCGCAGCAAAAGGGATCTGACCCCCGACCCCAAAAAGAAACCCGCGCCGAAGCGCGGGTTCCGATGTCACAGCAGGTCGGCGCTGGATCAGCCGCGCAGCTGCTCCAGCGCGGCGTTGAAGGTTGCGCTCGGGCGCATCGCCTTGCTGGCCTTGGCCACGTCCGGACGGTAGTAGCCGCCGATGTCCACCGCCTTGCCCTGCACCGCGATCAGCTCGTCAACGATCTTCTGCTCGTTGTCGGTCAGCACCTTGGCCAGCGGCGCGAAGCGTGCCTTCAGCGCGGCGTCCTCGTCCTGCGCGGCCAGCGCCTGCGCCCAGTACAGCGCGATGTAGAAGTGGCTGCCACGGTTGTCGATGCCACCGAGCTTGCGCGACGGCGACTTGTCGTTGTCCAGGAACTGGCCGTTGGCTTCGTCCAGCGCCTTGGCCAGCACGCGGGCGGCCGCGTTGTCGTAGCGGTTGCCCAGGTGTTCCAGCGAAGCGGCCAGAGCCAGGAATTCACCCAGCGAATCCCAACGCAGGTAGTCCTCTTCGACGAACTGCTGCACGTGCTTCGGGGCCGAACCACCGGCACCGGTCTCGAACAGGCCGCCACCGGCCATCAGCGGCACGATCGACAGCATCTTGGCGCTGGTGCCCAGCTCCATGATCGGGAACAGGTCGGTCAGGTAGTCACGCAGCACGTTGCCGGTCACCGAGATGGTGTCTTCGCCCTTGCGGATGCGGGCCAGCGAGAACGCGGTGGCCTCCACCGGCGGCAGGATGCGGATGTCCAGGCCGTTGGTGTCGTGGTCCTTCAGGTACTGCTCGACCTTGGCGATGACCTGCGCGTCATGGGCGCGGGCGGCATCCAGCCAGAACACGGCCGGGGTGCTGCTCAGGCGCGCACGCTCCACTGCCAGCTTGACCCAGTCCTGGATCGGCGCGTCCTTGGTCTGGCACATGCGCCAGATGTCACCGGCCTCCACCGCATGCTCGAACACCACGTCGCCCGCCTCGTCGGTGACCTTGACCACGCCGTCGGCAGCGATCTGGAAGGTCTTGTCGTGCGAGCCGTATTCTTCGGCCTTCTGCGCCATCAGGCCGACGTTGGGCACCGAGCCCATGGTGGCCGGGTCGAAGGCACCGTGTGCCTTGCAGTCGTCGATCACCGCCTGGTAGACGCCGGCGTAGCAGCGGTCCGGAATGACGGCCTTGGTGTCCTGCAGCTTGCCTTCGGCATTCCACATCTTGCCGGAGTCGCGGATCATCGCCGGCATCGAGGCATCGACGATGACGTCGCTCGGCACATGCAGGTTGGTGATGCCCTTGTCCGAGTTGACCATCGCCAGCGCGGGGCGCTGCGCGTATTCGGCCTTGAGGTCGGCCTCGATGGCGGTGCGGGTGGCTTCCGGCAGCGACGGCAGGCGCGCGACCAGGTCACCGATGCCGTTGTTGGCATCGAAGCCGGCCTGCTTGATGGCATCGGCGTGCTTGGCCAGCACATCCTTGTAGAACTCCTCGACGACCACGCCGAACATGATCGGGTCGGAGACCTTCATCATGGTCGCCTTCAGGTGCAGCGAGAACAGCACGCCCTGGCTCCGGGCATCGGCGATCTGCGCTTCGATGAAGGTGGCCAGCGCCTTGCGGCTCATCACCGCGGCATCGACGATCTCACCGGCCTTGACCGCGGTCTTTTCCTTCAGCACGACGGTGCTGCCGTCGTTGCCATGCAGGGTGATCCTGAGCGAACCCGCGTTGGCCAGCGTTGCCGACTTCTCGCTGCCGTAGAAATCGCCAGCGTCCATGTGCGCGACGTGCGACTTCGAATCCGAGGCCCAGGCACCCATGCGGTGCGGGTGCTTGCGTGCGTAGTTCTTCACCGACAGCGGCGCGCGGCGATCGGAATTGCCTTCGCGCAGCACCGGGTTCACCGCACTGCCCTTGACCTTGTCGTAGCGCGCCTTGTAGTCGCGCTGCTGGTCGTCAGCCGGGGTTTCCGGGTAATCCGGCAGCGGGTAACCCTGGTCCTGCAGTTCCTTGATGGCCGCCTTCAACTGCGGCACCGAGGCGGAAATATTCGGCAGCTTGATGATGTTGGCGTCCGGGGTGGTCGCCAGCTGGCCCAGCTCGGCCAGGTCGTCGCTGACCTTCTGCGCATCGGCCAGCAGTTCCGGGAACTGCGACAGGATGCGGCCGGACAGCGAGATGTCGCGGGTTTCCACCACGATGCCGGCAGTGGCGGTGTAGGCATCGACGATCGGCAGCAGCGACTGGGTGGCCAGGAACGGGGCTTCGTCGGTCAGCGTGTAGAGGATCTTGGACATGGGGGACTTGGACTCTGTAGCAGTGCTCAGGGGAAGGCCGGCGCCAGCGCCGGGCCACGTGCAACCGTGTCGCGCGCGGGGCCATGCCCCGCGCTTTCCCCGTCGCCGTCAGGGTGGGCGCGCGGCGGGGAAACCCCTGCATTGTCGCGTTTTCAGCCGCGCGGGGCAAAGCCGCGCCATACGCGCGGGTACTGCATCCCGGCAACGCTGTGATCCATCCACGCCCTGCGTTGAGCAGGCCTGGCCTCTGCCCAATAAAAAAGGACGCAGCCTCGCGGCTGCGTCCATCGTGAGCCCTGCCGGGAGAGAGTCGGCAGGACTTACTTGACCTCGAACTCCTGCGGCGTTCCGGCCGCCTTGCCATCGACCATGACCTCGGCGCGGTACTTGCCGGCCGGCCAGCCCTTCGCATTCTTGAACGTGACGTTGGTGGTCTCCGCACCGCTGGCATTCAGGGTGGCGGTCTGTTCGCCCGCCACCTGGCCGTCCTGGAAGGTCAGCTTGGCGGCGACGCTGGTGTTGTTGGCGGTGCCATCGGTCTTGATCGAGACGATGACATCATCCTTCGGCGCGAACAGGGCGGCCGGAGCGACCGACTTGTCGGCGGCGGCGGTCTTGCCCACGGTCACGGCGGAGACACTGACCCCGGCGGCTTCCGCCATCGGCGGCGGTGCACCGGTCATCGGCGCCGGTGCGGCCGGCTCGGCCGGGGCGGTCGCAGCCGGAGCGGCGTTGCTGTCGGTCGACTCTTCCTTCTTCTTGCAACCGACCAGGGCAACGCTGCCCAGCAGGGCGGCGATCAGGGCGGTCTGGAGCGGGGTGGTCTTGATCATTCGGGGTTCCTCCCAGGGATTGTCGGACGGCGTTCGATCGCCGGCTTACTTCGGCGGCAGTTTCAGGGTCTGGCCCGGGAAGATCTTGTCCGGGTCGTCGAGCACATCGCGGTTGGCTTCGAAGATCTTCTTCCAGGCGTTGGCGTCGCCCAGGTGCTGCTTGGCGATCTTCGACAGCGAATCACCCTTCTGCACGGTGTAGGTGCCGCCGCCGACGATTTCAGCGGTGCTGTCCACCGAAGCGCTGACGCCGGAGAAGTCCGCCTTCGGCACCTGCTCGGCGGTACTGTCGACGCTGGCACTGACGCCGGAGAAATCGGCTTTCTTCTCGGTACTCATCCACAACTCCCGTCTGCATGACTACGTGGCTCGCACGGTGCCATGACGGTTGTTAAATGGGGATGGTGCAGATGTGAAGCCGCCCCGGGGGGCGGCTGAACAATCGAGGCGTGCAGGCGCCCACGAGTGCCGGCCGCTGGCCGGCAACCGCGAGGAATCTGCCCGCAGGCGCAGCCGGCCAGCGGCCGCCATTACCGCAACCGCCTGCGGCGGTTACTGGCGCAGTTCGCGGTAGGTTGCGGCCGGGGCGGCGATGCCGGGGCTGGCCCGCCACGGATTGATGTCCAGGCCGCCGCGGCGGGTATAGCGCGCCTCCACTTCCAGCCAGTGCGGCTGGCAGCGCGCGGACACCTCGCTGAAGATCCGTTCGACACACTGCTCATGGAACTCGGCGTGCTCGCGGTAGCTGACCAGGTACCGCAGCAGGCCGGCGCGGTCGATCTTCGGCCCGCGGTAACGCAGGCTGACCGTCGCCCAGTCCGGCTGGCCGGTCACCGGGCAGTTGGACTTCAACAGCGCCGAGACCAGCGTTTCCTCCACCACCTCGCCGGCATCGGCGGCAAGGAAGCCGGCCTGCGGCGGGCCATAGCAGTCGATGTCCAGCTCCAGCCCGTCGATCGACTCACCCAGTGGCGTCTCGCGCAGGCCCGGCAGGCCGAACTCGACCTGCACCGGCGCACCGGCGCAGGCCGACAGGTCGGCAACGATGCGCGTGCGCAGCGCCTCGGCGCTGTCGATGCGGGTGCTGTTGAGGGAATTGAGGTACAGCTTGAACGACTTCGATTCGATCAGCCGCGGCGAGGTGCACGGCACCTGCACGGTGGCGACGGCGACCTGCGGCTTGCCGCGCGGATCGAGCCAGCTCAGCTCGAAGGCATGCCAGCGGTCGTGGCCGACGAACGGCAGCGCGGCGTCATCGAGGCCGATCTCGGCGCGGGCGCCGCTGCGGGGGATGGGGAACAGCAGGCCGGGATCGTACTGCGACGGGTAACTGACCTCGCGACCGAGGCTGGAATCCTGTGGGGTGTTCATGCTGCTTATTGTATCGCGGCGGGGGCAGGCCTTCGGCCTGCGCGGCCAACGGCGGAGCCCCTCCGTGGTGGTTCAGGGCAGTATCTCGGGGTCGGCCGGGAGGGTGGGTTGGCTGGGGGCCGCTGCAAGTACGTCCATGTAAGCTCGGTCGCCGCATCCATGCGGCTCACGCCCCCAGCCAACCCACCCTCCCGGCCACGGACAATTTCCCGCGCCACCACGGAAAAGATCAGGAAAATCAAGATCAAAAGCAGAAACCGATCCTTCAGAAATTCCTGATATCCGCCATCCACGCCAGCGTGTCGACCAAGGTCGACACCTACCAACAGCCGCGTGAACCTGTCGGGGGCGGGGCGGTGTGGGCCTGCAGGACCGTTGGCGCCATGGATGGCGCCATCGAGCCCCCATGGACGGGTTTACGGCGTGTCCTGCAGGCCCACACTGCCCCGCCCAACCAGCAGAAATCCAGCACTGCTTTTGCCGTTGACCTTGCCCTTGCTTCGGCGGGTGCAGGGCGCAGCCCTGCCGCAAACCCTCACCCCGCCGGGGTGCCGGCGCCGTGCAGGTAATCCAGGCTCACCTGCAGCAGCGCACGCAGGCCCACGTCCAGTGCCTTTTCATCCAGCAGGAACTTCGGTGAATGGTTGGCCGGTGCCGTCGCCGGATCGATGCCGACGCGGGTGGAGCCCACGAAGAAGAACATGCCCGGCACCTCCTTCGCGTACAGCGAGAAGTCCTCCGCGCCCATCTGCAACGGCGGCTCGTACACGTTGTCCTTGCCTACCACCGCCTGCAGGCTCGGCAGCATCTTCGCCGTCAGCGCCGGATCATTCACCGTGGCCGGGTTGCCTTCCGACTCGTAGATGTCGGTCACCGCCTTCGCCCCGTGCGCGGCGGCCGTGTGTTCGGCCACGTTGCGCAGGTCGGCGAAGATCTGCTGACGCATGCCTTCGTCGAAGGTGCGGATGGTGCCGACCATTTCCACTTCGTCGGGAATGATGTTGTAGCGGATGCCACCGTTGATCGCACCGAAGGTCAGCACCGCCGGTTGCTTGGACAGGTTGGCGCGGCGGCTGACGATGGTCTGCGCGGTGCCGACCAGATCGGCGGTGGCAACGATTGGATCAACGCCGTTCCACGGTGCCGAGCCGTGCGTCTGGCGACCGATCACCTTGATACCGAAACGGTCCGAAGCCGCCATCAGCGGGCCGCCGCGCACCGCGATCTGCCCCGCCTGCACGCTGGAGAACACATGCAGTCCGAACACGGCCTCGGGCTTGAAATCGGCGAACAGCCCTTCCTTCAGCATCAAGGCGGCACCGCCCTCTTCCGGCGGCGGCGCTCCTTCCTCGGCCGGCTGGAAGATCAGCATCACCTGGCCCGGCAGGTCCTTCTTCATCGATACCAGCGCTTCAGCCACCCCGAGCAGGGTGGCGGTGTGCGCGTCATGACCACAGGCATGCATCACGCCCACGGTCTGGCCGCGGTACTGGTCGGTGGCCTTGGAGGCGAACGGCAGGCCGGTCTGCTCGGTCACCGGCAGTGCATCCATGTCCGCGCGCAGGGCGATCTTCGGGCCCGGCTTGCCGCCTTCGATGATCGCCACCACGCCGTGGTGGGCAATGCCGGTCTTCGGCTTCAGGCCCATCGCGCGCAGGCGCTTGGCGACCTCGGCCGAGGTGCGCGCCTCGCGGTTGGACAACTCCGGATGCTGGTGGAAATCACGCCGCCATTCGACCACCCGCGCCTGCAGCCGCTGTGCGGCGGCGGTCACTTCCGGACGTTCCCCGTCCTGGGCGTGGGCAAGGGCCGGCAGGGCCAGCAGCAGGGCGGACAGCAGCAGCGAACGGCGCATCGCAATCTCCACGGCAAAGGGTTCCAGCTGAATGTAGGGCAACACTGCGGCCACGGGAACCTCCGCGGCTGGATCCGGTCTTAGCGCCCGTCCCATCCGTCATGCAGGAAACGTGATGTGGCACAGGTATGCTTTGCGCATTGCCCCCGGGGTCCCGCCCGGTCCAGCCCTCTTGGAGTCCTCGTAATGTCACGTGTTTGGAAGATCGTGCTGCTGGTCGTGGCGGTACTGGTGCTGGCCGTGGTCGGCCTGCGCGTCATCGGCGGAGGCAAGGACAAGGCTGGAAAACCCGCTGCAGGCGCGCGCCAGGGCGGCGAAGACCCGGATGCAGGCCCGGTCCCGGTGACCGTGGTCGACGCCACGCGCCAGGACGTGCCGGTGTATGCCAGCGCACTGGGCACGGTGACCGCGATGAACACTGTTACGGTCAGTCCGCAGGTCGGCGGCCAGTTGATGAGCCTGAATTTCCGCGAAGGCCAGGAAGTGAAGCAGGGCGATGTGCTGGCGGTGATCGATCCGCGCACCGCGCAGGCCAGCTATGACCAGGCTGCGGCGGCCAAGCGCCAGAACGAGGCGCTGCTGGCCACCGCACGCTCCAACTTCCAGCGCTCGAACGCGCCGGAGTATCGCCAGTACGTCGCCAAGACCGATCTGGATACACAACGAAACCAAGTGGCACAGTACGAAAGCGCAGTGGCCGCCAACGAGGCCAGCATGCGTTCGGCGCAGGTGCAGCTGCAGTACACCAAGGTCACCGCACCGATCTCCGGCATTGCCGGCATCCGTGCGGTCGACGCCGGCAACGTGGTCAACGCCGGCACCGCGCTGGTCACCCTGACCCAGATCCATCCGATCCACGTGCTGTTCAACCTGCCCGAGCGCCAGCTCGGCGATGTGCGCCAGGCGCAGGCCGCCGGCACGGTGCCGGTGGCAGCGCTGGACCGCGCCGATTCGCATGTGCTGTCCGGCGACGGCAAGCTCGACGTGGTCGACAACCTGATCAGCGCCGACAGCGGCACGTTCAAGGCACGCGCCCTGTTCGACAACACCGACAACGGCCTGTGGCCGGGCCAGTTCGTCAACGTGCGCATGCAGCTGCGCACCATCGGCGGCGGCGTGGTGATCCCGACCCAGGCGGTGCTGCGTGGCCCGGACGGCGAATACGTCTATGTGGTGCAGGGCGACAACACGGTGAAGATGCAGACCGTGCGCAGCGGCGTGGAAGTCGGCGACAGCCAGGTGCAGATCGCCGAAGGCCTGAAGGGCGGCGAGCGCGTGGTCAGCGAGGGCCAGTTCCGCCTGAAGCCGGGCAGCAAGGTCACCGCGCTGAAGCCGGGCGAGACCCCGGCCGCGCCGACCGAGGCCGAACTGAAGGCCGCCGAGCAGAAGAACGCGGGCGGCGGTGGCCGTCGTGGTGGTGGCCCGCGCTGAGCGCAGGCCACTGACCCTCCCCGCGCCGGCATCCCTGCCGGCGCCGACATTGAAGTGCCAGCAAGGATCAGTCCGTGGGCTTTTCGACGATCTTCATCCGCCGCCCGATCGCCACCTCGCTGTTGATGGCGGGCCTGTTGCTGCTCGGCATCCTCGGTTACCGCAAGCTGCCGGTGTCGGCGCTGCCGGAAATCGATGCCCCCAGCCTGGTGGTCACCACCCAGTACCCCGGCGCCAACGCCACCACCATGGCCTCGCTGGTCACCACGCCACTGGAGCGCCAGTTCGGGCAGATCTCCGGGCTGGAACTGATGACCTCCGACTCGTCGGCCGGGTTGTCGACGATCATCCTGCAGTTCTCGATGGACCGCGACATCGACATTGCCGCGCAGGACGTGCAGGCGGCGATCCGCCAGGCCACCCTGCCCTCGTCGCTGCCATACCAGCCGGTCTACAACCGGGTGAACCCGGCCGATGCGGCCATCGTCACCCTCAAGCTGACCTCCGACACGCGCCCGCTGCGCGACGTCAACAACTACGCCGACTCGATCCTGGCCCAGCGCCTGTCACAGGTGCAGGGCGTGGGCCTGGTCTCGATCGCCGGCAACGTGCGCCCGGCCGTGCGCATCCAGGTCAACCCGGCGCAGCTGTCGAACATGGGCCTGACCCTGGAACAGCTGCGCAGCGCGCTGACCCAGGCCAACGTCAACGCACCCAAGGGCTCGTTGAACGGCAAGACCCAGTCCTACAGCATCGGCACCAACGACCAGCTGGCCAGCGCCGCCGAGTACCGCGACACCATCATCAGCTACAAGAACGGCCGCCCGGTGCGGCTGTCGGACGTGGCCGAGGTGGTCGATGGCGTGGAGAACGACCAGCTGGCCGCCTGGGCCGATGGCAAGCCGGCGGTGCTGCTGGAAGTGCGCCGCCAGCCCGGCGCCAACATCGTGCAGACCGTCGAGCGCATCCGCGCGATTTTGCCGCAGCTGCAGGGCGTGCTGCCGGCCGACGTGCACCTGGAGATCTTCAACGACCGCACCGAGACCATCCGCGCATCGGTGCATGAAGTGCAGTTCACCCTGATCCTCACCATCGGCCTGGTGGTGGCGGTGATCTTCGTGTTCCTGCGCCGCCTGTGGGCCACGATCATTCCCTCGGTGGCGGTGCCGCTGTCGCTGGCCGGCACCTTCGCGGTGATGGCCTTCGCCGGCATGTCGCTGGACAACCTTTCGCTGATGGCGCTGGTGGTCGCCACCGGCTTCGTGGTCGACGATGCGATCGTGATGATCGAGAACATCGTGCGCTACATCGAGCAGGGCAAGAGCGGCAAGGAAGCGGCCGAGATCGGTGCGCGCCAGATCGGCTTCACCGTGCTGTCGCTGACCGTCTCGCTGGTGGCGGTGTTCCTGCCGCTGCTGTTGATGCCCGGCGTCACCGGCCGCCTGTTCCACGAGTTCGCGTGGGTGCTGAGCATCGCGGTGGTGCTGTCGATGCTGATCTCGCTGACGCTCACTCCGATGATGTGCGCCTACCTGCTCAAGCCCGATGCCCTGCCCGAGGGCGAGGATGCGCATGAGCGTGCGGCCGCCGCCGGCAAGCAGAACCTGTGGACGCGCACCGTCGGCCTGTACGAGCACAGCCTGGACTGGGTGCTCGGCCACCAGCGCCTGACCCTGGCCGTGGCCGCAGGCGCGCTGGTGCTGACCGTGCTGCTGTACGTGCTGATTCCCAAGGGCCTGCTGCCCGAGCAGGACACCGGCCTGATCACCGGCGTGGTCCAGGCTGACCAGAACATCGCGTTCCCGCAGATGGAGCAGCGCACCAAGCAGGTCGCCGAAGCACTGCGCAAGGACCCGGACGTGACCGGCGTGTCCGCCTTCATCGGCGCCGGCAGCATGAATCCCACGCTCAACCAGGGCCAGCTGTCGATCGTGCTGAAGGAGCGCAGCCAGCGCGACGGGCTGGAGCAGATCCTACCCCGCCTGCAGAACGCGGTGGCCGGCATTCCGGGCGTTGCGCTGTACCTGAAGCCGGTGCAGGACGTGACCCTGGATACCCGCGTGGCCGCCACCGAGTACCAGTATTCGCTGTCGGACGTGGACAGTGATGAAGTGGCCCGCCAGGCCACGCGCCTGACCGATGCGCTGCGCAAGCGCCCGGAACTGGCCGATGTCGACAACAACCTGTCCAACCAGGGCCGCGCCCTGGAGCTGAACATCGACCGCGACAAGGCCAGCGTGCTGGGCGTGCCGATGCAGACCATCGACGACACGCTCTACGATGCGTTCGGCCAGCGCCAGATCTCGACCATCTTCACCGAGCTCAACCAGTACCGCGTGGTGCTGGAAGTGGCGCCGGAGTTCCGCACCAGCACCGCACTGATGGAGCAGCTGGCGGTCGCCTCCAACGGTGCCGGCGCACTGACCGGCACCAATGCCACCAGCTTCGGCCAGGTCACCTCGTCCAACTCGTCGACCGCCACCGGCATCGGCGCGCAGAACACCGGCATCACGGTCGGTGCCGGCAACATCATCCCGCTGTCGGCGCTGGCCGAGGGCAAGGTCAGCAGCGCCCCCCTGGTGGTCAGCCACCAGCAGCAGCTGCCAGCGGTGACGGTCTCGTTCAACGTGGCACCGGGCTATTCGCTGTCCGAAGCCGTGCGCGCGATCCAGGAAACCAAGGACAGCCTGGACATGCCGAGCCACCTGCATGCCGAGTTCATCGGCAAGGCGGCCGAGTTCACCGGCAGCCAGACCGACGTGGTGTGGCTGCTGCTGGCTTCGCTGGTGGTGATCTACATCGTGCTGGGCGTGCTGTACGAAAGCTACATCCACCCGATCACGATCATCTCCACGCTGCCGCCGGCTGGCGTCGGCGCGCTGCTGGCGCTGATGCTGTGCGGGCTGAGCCTGTCGGTGGACGGCATCGTCGGCATCGTGCTGCTGATCGGCATCGTCAAGAAGAACGGCATCATGATGGTGGACTTCGCGATCGAGGCACGCCGTGCCGGTGCCAATGCGCATGAAGCGATCCGCCGCGCCTGC
Source organism: uncultured Stenotrophomonas sp. (assembly GCF_945952405.1). Classification (GTDB taxonomy): domain Bacteria; phylum Pseudomonadota; class Gammaproteobacteria; order Xanthomonadales; family Xanthomonadaceae; genus Stenotrophomonas. The sequence goes on from NZ_CAMFIA010000022.1 coordinate 38,634, forward strand.
CTGCTGCGCTTCCGCCCGATCATGATGACCACCGCCGCGGCCATGCTCGGCGCGCTGCCGCTGGCACTGGGCACCGGCATCGGCTCGGAACTGCGCCGACCGCTCGGCATCGCCATTGTCGGCGGCCTGCTGTTGTCGCAGCTGGTGACCCTGTACACCACGCCGGTGATCTACCTGTACATGGAGCGCTTCTCCGAATGGCTGGCGCGCCGCCGCGAACAGCGCGCCCTGCGCAATGGTTCGCTGCAGGAGCCGCAGGCATGATTCCCGCCCCGCTGCTGCGGGGGGCCGCACGATGAACCTGTCCGGTCCCTTCATCCGCCGTCCGATCGGCACCGCCCTGCTGGCCATCGGCCTGTTCATGGTCGGCCTGATCTGCTACCTGCGCCTGGGCGTATCGGCGCTGCCGAACATCGAGATCCCGGTGATCTTCGTGCACGCCAGCCAGTCCGGTGCCGATGCGGCGACCATGGCCTCCACCGTCACTGCGCCGCTGGAACGCCATCTCGGCCAGCTGCCCGGCATCGATCGCATGCGCTCGTCGAGCTCGGAAGGCAGCTCGCTGGTGTTCATGATCTTCCAGAGCGGCCACAACATCGATTCGGCCGCGCTCGACGTACAGACCGCGATCAACTCGGCGCAGGCCGACCTGCCCTCGGGCATGGGCTCGCCGATGTACCAGAAGGCGAACCCGAACGACGATCCGGTGATCGCCATCGCGCTGACGTCGCAGACGCAGTCGGCCGATGAACTGTACAACGTGGCCGACTCGCTGCTGGCGCAGCGCATCCGCCAGATCAGCGGCGTGGCCTCGGTCGACATCGCTGGCGCCTCGACGCCGGCGGTGCGCGTGGACGTCAACCTGCGGCTGATGAATGCACTGGGGTTGACCGCCGATGACCTGCGCAACGCGGTGCGCGCCGCCAACGTGACCTCGCCGACCGGCTTCCTCAGCGACGGCAACACCACCACGGCGATCATCGCCAACGATTCGGTGGCACGCGCCGCCGATTTCGCCGACCTGGTGGTCAAGACCCAGGGCGATGGCCGGGTGATCCGCCTGAAGGACATCGCCAACGTCTACGACGGCCAGCAGGACGCCTACCAGGCGGCCTGGTTCGACCACAAGCCGGCGGTGGTGATGTATGTGTTCACCCGCGCCGGCGCCAACATCGTGGAGACCGTGGACCGGGTCAAGGCCCAGATCCCGACCCTGCGCGACTACCTGCAGCCGGGCACCACGCTGACCCCCTACTTCGACCGCACCCCGACCATCCGCTCGTCGCTGCATGAAGTACAGATCACCCTGCTGATCAGCCTGGCGATGGTGGTGCTGACCATGGCGTTGTTCCTGCGCCGGCTGGCGCCGACGCTGATCGCCGCAGTGACCGTGCCGCTGTCGCTGGCCGGTGCGGCGCTGGTGATGTACGTGATGGGCTTCACCCTGAACAACCTGAGCCTGCTGGCGCTGGTGATCGCGATCGGCTTCGTGGTCGACGATGCGATCGTGGTGATCGAGAACATCATGCGCCACCTCGACGAGGGCATGCCACGGATGCAGGCGGCACTGACCGGTGCGCGCGAGATCGGCTTCACCATCGTTTCGATCACCGCCTCGCTGGTGGCGGTGTTCATTCCGCTGCTGTTCGCCAGCGGCATGATGGGTGCGTTCTTCCGCGAGTTCACCGTTACCCTGGTGGCCGCCATCGTGGTCTCGATGATCGTCTCACTGACGCTGACCCCGGCGCTCTGCAGCCGCTTCCTCAGCGCCCATGACCACAGCGCACCGCCGTCGCGGTTCGGCCGCTGGCTCGATGCCGGCCATGAACGCATGCTGCGCGTCTACACCCTGTTCCTCGACTTCTCGCTGCGCCATGCGCTGCTGATGTCGTTGACCCCGTTGATCCTGATCGGCGTCACCGTCTTCCTGTTCGGCGCGGTGAAGAAGGGCGCGTTCCCGCCGCAGGACACCGGCCTGATCTGGGGCCGCGCCAACTCCAGTGCCACCGTCTCCTTCGAGGACATGGTCGCCCGCCAGCGCCGCATCACCGACATGCTGATGGCCGATCCAGCGGTGAAGACCGTGGGCGTTCGCCTTGGCAGCGGCCGCCAGGGCTCCAGCGCGCAGTTCAACATCGAGTTGAAGTCGCGCAGCGACGGCCGCCGCGAAACCACCGCGCATGCGCTGGCGCGGCTGAGTGCCAAGGCCGACCGCTACCCGGACCTGCAGCTGCGCCTGCGTGCGATCCAGGACCTGCCCAGCAATGACGGCGGCGGCTCCAGCCAGGGCGCGCAGTACCGCATCTCGCTGCAGGGCAATGACCTTGCGGCGCTGCAGGAATGGCTGCCCAAGCTGCAGGCGGAGCTGAAGAAGAACCCGAAGCTGCGCGACGTCGGCACCGACGTGGACAATGCAGGCCTGCGCCAGAACATCCAGATCGACCGTGCCAAGGCCGCGCGGCTGGGCATCACCGTCGGCGCCATCGACGGCGCGCTGTACGGTGCGTTCGGCCAGCGCCAGATCTCGACCATCTACTCGGACATCAACCAGTACAGCGTGGTGGTCAACGCCCTGCCCTCGCAGACCGCCACGCCGGCGGCCCTCGATGAGGTGTATGTACGCGCACGCAGCGGCGACATGGTGCCGATCACCGCGGTGGCCACCCAGGTGCCCGGCCTGGCGCCGTCGCAGATCACCCACGAGAACCAGTACACGACGATGGACCTCAGCTACAACCTGGCGCCCAACGTCAGCATGGGCGAGGCCAAGGCGATCATCGATGCGACCGTGGCCGGCATGCGCATGCCGGGTGACATCCGCCTGGCCGATGACGCCGGCTTCGGGTTCAATTCCGATCCCAGCGACATGCTGATCCTGGTGCTGGCGGCGATCCTGACCGTGTACCTGGTGCTGGGCATGCTCTACGAGAGCCTGATCCACCCGGTCACCATCCTGTCCACACTGCCGGCGGCGGGCGTCGGCGCGCTGCTGGCCCTGTTCGGGACCAATACCGAGTTGTCGGTGATCTCGATGATCGCGCTGGTGTTGTTGATCGGCATCGTCAAGAAGAACGCGATCATGATGATCGACTTCGCCCTGGTGGCACAGCGCGAACACGGGCTGGCACCGCGCGACGCCGCCCGTGAGGCCAGCATCGTGCGCTTCCGCCCGATCATGATGACCACGATGGTGGCGATCCTGGCGGCGGTGCCGCTGGCGATCGGCCTGGGTGAGGGCTCCGAGCTGCGCCGTCCGCTCGGCATCGCCATGATCGGCGGCCTGCTGTTCTCGCAGAGCCTGACCCTGCTCAGCACGCCGGCGTTGTACGTGATCTTCTCCTGCCTCGCCGAACGCTGGCGCGCCCGCCGCGCGCGCCGACGCGAAGCGAAACTGCTCAAGCGCGCACAGCGCGCCTGAGGGTGGCTGGCCAAGGGGCTGCCTGAGGTGGCTGCGGACCGTTGGTCCGCACGCCGGCCCCCTATTTCACGCGACGCCCGCAATAATGGAGGCCACTCCTCCCCTCGAGCCTGCATGTCCGCCCGCGAATCCCGCCTCAGCCGCCTGTGGGCCCACGAGAAGGCCAGTTATGGCCTGCGGGTATTCATCGCCCTGACCGCGGCGCTTGCCGTGTGCTGGCAGCTGGACGCACTGCCGGCCCTGCCCGGCGTGTTCCTCGGCATCATCGCCAGCGCCATCGCCGAAACCGACGACAACTGGTGGGGCCGGACCAAGGCGGTGCTGCTGTCGCTGCTGTGCTTCTGCATCGCCGCGGCCTCGGTGATCTGGCTGTTCCCGTGGCCGTGGATCTTCATCGCTGCGCTGGCGCTGTCGACCTTTGCCCTGACCCTGCTCGGCGCGCTCGGCGAGCGCTATGCGTCGATCGCCCAGGCCACGGTGACGCTCGCGATCTACACCATGATCGGCCTGGAGCAGCACGGCGCCAGCGACCTGCACAGCGCGCTGGACGCGGTCAGCCACCTGCTGGCCGGTGCCGCCTGGTACGGCCTGCTGTCGATCCTGTGGACCGCGCTGTTCGCCAACCGGCCGGTGCGCGAGCGGGTGGCCCGGCTGTACCTGGAACTGGGCCGCTACCTGCAGCTGAAAGCCGCGCTGTTCGAACCGGTGCGCGAGGCCGACCTGCAGCGCCGCCAGCTTGACCTGGCCGAGCAGAACCGGCGCGTGGTCGGCGCCCTGAACGAAGCCAAGACCGCGATCCTGGCCCGCTTCGGCCGCTCCGGGCGCCCCGGCGTGAACTCCGGCCTGTACCTGCGGCTGTACTACATGGCACAGGATTTCCATGAGCGCGCCAGCTCCTCGCACTACCCATACGGCGCGCTGGTGGACGCCTTCTTCCACAGCGACGTGCTGTACCGCTGCCAGCGCCTGCTCGACCTGCAGGGCCAGGCCTGCGCGCGGCTGGGCGAGGCGATCCGCCTGCGCCGCCCGTTCGTGTATGGCGAGAGCAACCAGCAGGCCGGGCGCGACCTGGCCGATGCACTGGCCTACCTGCGCGACCAGCAGCGGCCGCAATGGCAACGCCTGCTCGGCTCGCTGGACCTGCTGGTGCACAACCTGCGCAGCATCGAGCGCCGCCTGCTGGATGCCGAGCGCTCCGAGGCCAGCCTCGACAACGTCGATACCCGCCTGCGCGACAGCAATCCACACACCCTGCGCGAGATGGGCGTGCGCCTGCGCCAGCAGCTGACGCCCGGCTCGGTGCTGTTCCGCCACGGCCTGCGCATGGCCCTGGCCCTGATTGCCGGCTTTGCGGCGATCCGGCTGTTCAATGCGCAGAACGGCTCGTGGGTGCTGTTGACCATCGTGTTCGTGTGCCGGCCCAATTTCGGCGCCACCCGCCAGCGCCTGGCGCAACGCATCGTCGGCACCGTGGCCGGCCTCGTGCTCACCTGGGCGCTGCTGCAACTGTTCCCGCAGCTGCATGTGCAGCTGCTCATCGCATTGCTGTCGGCGCTGCTGTTCTTCTTCACCCGGACCGACCGATACCTGGTGGCATCGGCGGCGATCACGGTGATGGCGCTGACCTGCTTCAACCTGATCGGCGACGGCTTCGTGCTGATCGTGCCGCGCATGGTCGATACGCTGCTGGGCTGTGCGATCGCCGCCGCTGCCGCGTTCCTGATCCTGCCCGACTGGCAGGGCCGCCAGCTGCACCGGGTGCTGGCACGCGTGCTGGACACCGCCGCGCGCTACCTGGACTCGGTACTGGGCCAGTACCGCAGCGGCATGCGCGACGACCTGGCGTACCGCATCGCCCGCCGCGACATGCACAACGCCGACGCCGCACTGTCCACTGCGCTGTCCAACATGCTGCGCGAACCCGGCCACGTCCGCCGCAACCTCGATGCCGGCTTCCATTTCCTGGCGTTGTCCAACACCCTGCTCGGCCATCTGTCGGCGCTCGGCGCGCACCGCGACCAGGTGGACAGCTATGCCGGCGATCCGCTGGCGCTGGCGGCCGGTGAACGGGTGCGCAAGGCGCTGCAGCAGCTGGCCACGGCGCTGAGCGCACGGCAGCCGGTCGCGGAAGACCACAACGACGCCGACCGTGCGGTGGCGGCCGAGCTGGAACAGATCGACGATGCGATGCCGCCGAAGCTGCAGTTGATCCGCACCCAGATGGCGCTGGTGCTGCGGCTGCTGCCCAAGGTGCGCGCCGCGGCCAATGAGGCAGTGCGCAGCCTGACGTGAATTGCCTGCTTCGACGGCGTGGGTCCGGCAGTCACCGGGGCAGTGTGATGGCTGCAACATCGCGTTGCATCCGGCGCTGCATTCCGATCACCTGAGCGCGGGGATACTGGCCCATCCCCGCCCCGGATCCTCCCCCATGAAGATCGAACTCAGTGGCCGCACCGCGCTGGTCACCGCCTCCACCGCCGGCATCGGCCTCGCCATTGCCCAGGGCCTGGCCGAGGCCGGTGCGCGGGTCATCGTCAATGGCCGCAGCACCGCCAGCGTCGAACGCGCCCGCCAGCACCTGCTCGCCGCCGTACCCGGGGCCGACGTGCTCGGCGTCGCCGCTGACCTGTCTGACGCCAGCGGTGCCGAAACGCTGCTGGCCGCCCTGCCCAGGGTCGACATCCTGGTCAACAACGCCGGCATCTTCGGCCCCGAAGACTTCTTCGAAACCGATGATGCGACCTGGGAACGCTATTGGCAGACCAACGTGATGTCCGGCGTGCGGCTGTCGCGTGCACTGCTGCCGGCGATGGTCCAGGCCGGCTGGGGCCGCGTGCTGTTCATCTCCTCGGAATCGGCGCGCAACATTCCGGCCGACATGATCCATTACGGGGTCAGCAAGACCGCACAGCTGTCGCTGTCGCGTGGCCTGGCCAAGCGCGTGGCCGGCAGCGGGGTCACCGTCAACGCGGTACTGCCCGGCCCGACCCTGTCCGATGGCTTCGCCGCGATGTTCGAAGATGAACGCCAGCGCAGTGGCAAGCCGCTGGAACAGATCGGCCGCGAGTTCGTGATGGCGCATCGGCCGTCTTCGCTGATCCAGCGCACTGCCACGGTCGAGGAAGTAGCGAACATGGTGGTGTACCTGGCTTCGCCGCAGGCTTCGGCCACGTCGGGCGCTGCGCTGCGCGTGGATGGCGGCGTGGTCGACGATATCGTCTGAGGCCTTTCAATGTGTGCGGACCCACGGTCCGCACCCACAGCAGATGGGCAGGAATGCTAGGCTGCGCCGGTCAAGGAGGCTCCATGTCCGGTCACAACCAGTTCGCCCTGCTGCGCCAGCGCCGTTTCCTGCCGTTCTTCGTGGTCCAGGCGCTGGGTGCGTTCAACGACAACGTGTACCGGCAGGCGATCATCAGCATGCTGCTGTTCATGGCCGTGCCAGAGGAAGAACTGGGCCTGTACGCCACGCTGGCACCGGCCATCTTCATCCTGCCCTACTTCCTGTTCTCGGCACTGGCCGGGCAGATTGCCGACAAGCTGGAGAAATCGCGGCTGATCGTGATCACCACCACCATGGAGATCGTGATCATGTCGCTGGCGGCCACCGGCTTCCTCACCCAGAGCCTGCCGGTGCTGCTGGTCGCGCTGTTCTGCACCGGCATGCAGTCGACCCTGTTCGGCCCGGTGAAGTATTCGGTGCTGCCGTCGGTACTCAAGCCCGAAGAGCTGACCGGTGGCAATGGCCTGGTCGAGATGGGCACCTCGATGTCGATCCTGTCCGGCATGATCGTCGGCGGCCTGGTGTTCACCGTGGCCGGCAGCCACGGCACGGTGGTGGCGGCGTGCGCGATCATCGGCCTGGCGATCTGCGGCAACATCGCCGCACGGCTGATTCCCAAGGTCGATGCCGGCGACCCGGGCCTGAAGATCAACTGGAACCCGCTGCCCGAATCGCTGGCGGTACTGCGCATGGCGCGCCAGCAGAAGGCGGTGCGCAACGCGATCCTGGGCGTGTCCTGGTTCTGGTTCGTCGGCACCGTGCTGACCTCGCAGCTACCGGCCTACGCGGTGACCAACCTGGGCGGTGAACCGACCCTCTACATCTTCGCCCTGGCCCTGTTCTCGGTCGGCACCGGCATCGGCTCGCTGCTGTGCGAGAAGCTGTCGGCGCGCACGGTGGAGATCGGCCTGGTGCCGCTGGGCGCGTTCGGCATGACCGCGTTCCTGCTCGACCTGTACTTCGCCCGCAGTGGCGAGGCCAGCGTGCATGGGCTGACCATCGGCCCATTCCTGCAGCAGCCCGGCAGCATCCGCATCGTCATCGATCTGGTCGGCATCGGCCTGTTCACCGGCATCTTCGTGGTGCCGTTGTTCGCGCTGATCCAGAGCCGTACGCCGAAAGCACAGATGTCGCGCGTGTTCGCCGCGCTGAACATCCAGAATTCCGGCTTCATCGTCGCTGCGGCGCTGTTGTCGCTGGCCGCGCACAAGCTGCTGCACTGGACCATTCCACAGCAGTTCCTGGCCTTGGCCATCGCCAACGCGCTGGTGGCGATCTACATCTTCACCATCGTTCCCGAATTCCTGATGCGCTTCCTCAGCTGGCTGATGGTGCGCACCCTGTACCGGTTGCGCCCGCACGGCATCGAGGCCAACGTGCCCGACGAAGGCGCGGCGCTGCTGGTCTGCAACCACGTCAGCTACATGGATGCACTGATCCTGTCGGCGACGATCCCGCGCCCGGTGCGTTTCGTCATGTACTACAAGATCTTCAACATCCCGGTGATGCGCTGGATCTTCCGCACCGCCAAGGCGATCCCGATCGCTGGCGCGCGCGAAGACCCGGCACTGATGCAGCGTGCCTTCGACGAGATCGACGCGGCGCTGGCCGAGGGCGAACTGGTCTGCATCTTCCCCGAAGGTGCGCTGACCCGCGATGGGCAGATGGCGCCGTTCAAGTCCGGCGTCGAGAAGATCCTCGAGCGACGCCCGGTCCCGGTGGTACCGATGGCGCTGCGCGGGATGTGGTCGAGCATGTGGAGCCGGCGCGACAGCCGTCTTGGCCGCATGCGCGTGCCGCGCCGATTCCGTGCGACCGTCGAGGTGGTGGCGGCACCGGCGGTGGATGGCCATGCCTCCACCGCGCCGCTGCTGGAGGCCCAGGTACGGGCCCTGCGGGGCGATCACGCCTGACGCAGACCGGCTCGCCAGGCGGGCCGGGCGACCTCCCCACATACGCCACCGTCAAGTGGCGAATACGACCTGTCGTGTCTGTAAACGCATACATGCAACGCTGGTTGCGGTAGATTACGCACCCACAGGGGGGAGGTCCGGCCGATTCATCGTCGCCGGCCACCAAGGAATGGAGTCTCGCTTTGAATCAACCACCACCGCTCAGCCGTCCGGTCTACATCCCCAACCATCTGGTCTGGGCGATCCTGACGACGCTGTTCTGCTGCCTGCCGTTGGGCGTGGTGTCGATCGTCTATGCCTCCCAGGTCGATGGCCGCCGCGCGGCCGGCGACTTGCCCGGGGCTTACAGCGCGTCGCGCAAGGCGGGCTGGTGGGCGGTGGCTTCGGCCGTGGCCCTGCCGGTCCTGTTGCTGTTGTGGTTCGGGCTGTTCGGCGGCTTGGCCGTACTGGGCGCTCTTTCCGACCAATGATTCACCACCACCACCCATCAAGGAGCTTGAACCCATGAATACCGCTACTCCGCAGGTCCCGAACAACCTGGTCTGGGCCATCCTGACCACCCTGTTCTGCTGCCTGCCGGCCGGCATCGTGTCGATCGTCTACGCCGCCCAGGTCAACGGCAAGCTGGCTGCCGGCGACATCGCCGGTGCCCAGGACTCCGCCGCCAAGGCCAAGAAGTGGGCCATCTGGTCGGCCATCGCCTGGGCCGTGGTGGTCGTGCTGTACGTGCTGTTCTTCGTTGTGCTCGGCGGCATGGGCGCGATGAGCAACAGCGGCTACTGATACGCCTGGACGGATCCGGCGCATGCGCCGGATCCGTTGTTGCATGTCCACGCTTCCCGCTCGTTCCCGACTCGCCCGCTGGGCGCCGCTGCTGGTTTCTGCCGGCCTGGCCGCCGGTGCCACGGTGGTGCTGTGCAACGTCAATCCGTATGTGGCCGGCAATCCGCTGCCGAGCTGCCCGCTGTACGCGCTGACCGGCCTGTACTGCCCGGGCTGTGGCAGCACGCGCTGCCTGTATTCGCTGATCCACTTCGACCTGCCGGGCGCGATGGCGATGAACCCGCTGCTGGTGATCAGCCTGCCGTTCCTGCTGCTGATGCTGCTGAACATCGCCGGCATCCGCCCGCGCGTGCTCGACCCGCTGATGCGGGTACTGGCCAATCCCACGTTCTGGCTCTGGGTGCTGCCCGGCTATGCGCTGCTGCGCAACCTGCCGTGGTCACCGTTCACCGCGCTGGCTCCGGTCTAGGTTTCCGGCCAACGGCGCAGCCCCTCGTGGCGGGCGACCTTTGAAGGCAAAAGCCTGGGGGTTGGCCGGGCGGTTCCGTGTGCGTCCGCCACGGAAAAGAAAAAGAAGATCAAAAGCGGAAGCGGATCGCTTCGCTGCGCTTGCTCGGAGCCGAGCATGGCTCGGCTCTACAGAACATCCGTCACCGGGAAACTGTCGGGGGTGGGGCTGCAAACCCTGCAATACAACTACGTCACCCAGCCTGCGATCACCAGCAGTGCGAGGATGGCCAGCCACAGCAGCAGCATCCGCCACACCAGGCTCATCGCGTCACGCAGGTCCGGCAACCGCTGCCACACCGGCAACAGTCCCGCCTCGGTGTAATCGTGCGCGTCTTCGCGCAGCTCGGCGTTGACGCTGGCCCGCGCCACCGCGCCGAGAAAACCGATGTTCGCCGCCAGGCGCTCGCCATGGGCCTGGCGCCAGGCCTTCCAGGCCGTATCGAAGTTGCCCACCAGCGCCATCGAGAATGCCATCAGCTGGGCCACCGGCCACTCGATCCAGCCCAGCAGTCGCTGCGCCAGCGCCAGCGGCTCCACCGGCACGCGGGCACGCATCGGGCTTTCCGCCATCAGTGCCAGCAGCCGGTAACCCAGCGCACCGGCCGGGCCCAGCAGCAGGAACCAGAACAGCACCGCGAACCAGCGCCGCAGCGCGTTGAGCACGGTCGCTTCAACCAGCGACGGCACGTCCTCGCGCAGGCTGCCCCCGGCCGCCTGCAGGTTGCGTACCGCGGCCTGCCGTGTGGCCGCGTCGTCGGCATCGATGATCGCCTCGATATCGCGGTCCAGATCCCGCGGCCCCCAGCACCAGGCCAATACCGCCACACCCAGCAGCAGCGACGGCAGGCCGAACAGCACCCCGCGCAGCAACCAGGCCAGCAATGCCATCAGCAGCACCGGCGGCAGCAGCGCCAGCGCCACGCCCGCAGGCCCCTGCCAGGCCTTGCCGCCCCGCGCATCCAGCCAGCCCAGCCAACGCCGGAAGCCGTCGAAACGGCGCAGCGAGGCGGCAGCGGCCGGGGCGACATGGCCCAGGGCCAGTGCCACCAGCACGGCGGCCAGAGTGGTGAACATGGCAGGTCTCCCTACGAAACAGAACGCTCGGCGTCGCTACCTTACCTGTCGCAGCGGTGCTCTCAGCGGTGAACCGCACTGTAACCCGGGCCGTGTTCAGGTGGCGGCAATACAGGCGCTGCGGGCGACCCGGCTCAACCCTTCTGCTGCCGGTACCAGTGTTCGATCAGGCCGCGCGAGATCGAGATCGGCGGCGACAGGCGGATGCCCTGGCCATCGTCCTCGGTATCGCGCGCCAGCGCGGCACCCACCTCTTCGGCGCTGAACCAGCGCGCATCTTCCAGCTCACCATCCACGCTCGGCAGGTCGTCGTGTGCCTGCGCACGGAAGCCGACCATCAGCGCGCCCGGGAACGGCCACGGCTGCGACCCGAGGTATTGGCAGGCGGTCACCCGCACCTTGCTTTCCTCATGGACCTCGCGCACCACGGTCTGCTCGAAGGTCTCGCCGGGTTCGACGAATCCGGCCAGCACCGAGTAGCGCCGCGGTGCCCAGTTCGACTGCCGGCCGAGCAGCAGCCGGCCCTGGTTCTCCACCGCCACGATCACCGCCGGATCCACCCGCGGATAGTGTTCGGTGGCGCATTGCGCGCAGCGGCCGACAAAGCCGCCACGGGCAAATGCCACGGCACCGCCACATACGCCGCAGAAGCGCGTGCGCGAATGCCAGTAGGACATGCCGCGGGCGTAGCTGAAGGCGGTGGCATCGGCCATTGGCCACAGCAGTGCGGCCTGGCGCAGGTCGAGGCGGCGTGGCGCGGTGACCGTCACGTTGGCGGCTTCGACCGAGAACCAGGCCTGCTCGCCACGCAGGCCGAGGAAGATCGCGGCACCGGGGCCACCGCCGATGTCGGCGCCGGTCAGCGCCAGCGGCTGGTCGTCATCGCCGGTGAAGGCGCTGCCGTCCTGGTCGAGCACGAGAATGCGCGCGCCCGGCCACAGGCGCGCCAATGCATCGGCATCCTCGCGCAGGGCATCGGCGCGCTCCAGCGGTTCGCCAACGAAGGCGAAACCGGAAAGCGGCGAAGGAGTATTGGGCATCCGGCAAGCGTGCCGCCAATCGCTGCGGGTGGCAAGGTCGGCGCTGTGCGCACTCTGCCGTTGTGGGCGTGCAGGTACAGCATCCACGCATGGCGTACAGGCACAGCATGCACGCATGGCGTGCAGGTACAGCATCCACGCATGGCGCGCAGGTACAGCATCCACGCATGGCGTGGATCTACTGGGGTGCCAACCCTGGTTGGCACCTCCCGGCCACAAGGGCTTTTACATGCTGAAGCTGCTGCCGCAGCCGCAGGTGGTCTTCGCGTTCGGGTTGCGGATCACGAACTGCGCACCGGTCAGGCTTTCGGTGTAGTCCACCTCGGCGCCCATCAGGTACTGCAGGCTCAGCGGGTCGACCAGCAGGGTCACCCCGCTGGTCTGCACCGCCAGGTCATCCTCGGCACGGTTCTCGTCGAACTCGAACCCGTACTGGAAACCCGAACAGCCACCCCCTTCGATGTACACGCGCAGGGCCAGGTCGGGGTTGCCCTCTTCCTGGATCAGGGATTTGACCTTGGCGGCCGCCGACTCGGTGAAGTTCAGCGGGCGCTCCAGCGACTGGTAATCGGGCGCGGCAACCGGGGTGGCGCCGGGCAGGGAGACTAGCGTGCTCATGCCGTCAGCATGGGGGTGCCGACGATGGCTTTCAAGCCATCGCCTCGGCCAGCTTGCGACGGGCGGCGGTGTCACCCTTGCCGGCGTTGGCGTCGTCGCCTTCCGGGGCCGGCAGCGCCGCGAGCGGGGCGCTGGCATGGATCAGGCGGCCGTTCAGCTGGGCGCCCGCATTCATCTCCACCACCTGGTAATGGACGTTGCCGTTGACCCGTGCGCTCGGGGTCAGCTCGACCTTCTCCGTGGCATGCACGTCGCCGTCCAGGCGGCCACTGATCACCACCACCTGGGCCCGGATCTCACCCTCGATCACGCCATGCTCGGCGACCGTCAGGGTCGCGCCGCTGGCGCCTTCGGCGGCGATCACCTTGCCGTGGATGCGGCCTTCCACATACAGGCCACCACTGAATTCCACATCGCCTCGGATCACCACCTGGTTGCCGATCAGGGCATCCACCACCAGCTGGCCTTCACGGTTGGATTTGCTGCTTCCGAACATCTGCCTACTCCCCTTTGCTGGCCGGTGCACCGGCCTGTTTCCAGTCGAATACCTGGGTGGTACCCCCCGTACCACTCCCCAATGTCACCCGCACGCGTTGCGGGGTGAAGTCAGCCGGCAGCATCACGCTGCCGGTGATCTGCTGGAAGTACCGGAACGAGTAGTCCTGCCCCGGTACCTTGCTGCGCTGGTGCAGATCATCCCAGCTGATCGTGGCCAGCTTGCCGTTCTTCACGCCTTCCACGGTGAAGCGCATCTGCCCCTGGCTGATGGCACCGCGATTGAGGTTCTGGGTCAGCACGGCGGTGTACTGCCAGGTGCCGGCCGCTTCCGGGCTGAACTCGATCGAGTGGGTGTTCAGGCCCTTGCGCTGGCTGGTCGACCCGACCAGGCGTTCATAGAAGGCGACGTCGGCCCGCAGACCGGCGATTTCCTCATCGCGCTCGGCCAGCGAGGACTGCACCTCGGTATTGGCGGCACGGCTGATGCGGTCGGAGGCTTCCAGCGTGGCCTGCTTCTGGCGCAGCTCGGTCAGCTGCGCCTGCAGCGTCTCTGCACGCTTCTCGGCGGCCTGCAGGCGCTGGCCCTGGGCATCGCGCGGCGTGGCCATCCAGCAGCCACCGAGCACCGCCAGCACCAGGCTGAGCAGCCAGATGCCGCCGATCACCAGCAGGCGGCGACGGTCGGCCGGCGGTTGCGGCGCGCCGGGCAGGCGCACCTGCACGCGCATGGGAGGACGGTTGTTCATGGGTGGATTCCGGGGCATCGCGAGGGCGACACCGGTACGGCCCCTGTGGCAAACGACGGGCTAGTGTATGACAGGACGGGTGGGTTTCCTGCGCAGCGGCCGGCGCCGGTCTGTGGCGTTCAGCCACGCCATCGCCGATAGTGTGGCCCCCTGCACAGTTCCGTCGCCGGAGCACCGCCATGACCGAAGCCCACCTGTTCGTGATCGGCATCCTGCTGGCCTGGCTGGCCGGCATCCGTGTCTACCTCACCGTGTTCGGCGTCGGCCTGGCCGGCCTGCTCGGCTGGGTCGACCTGCCGCCTGCCCTGCAGGCCACCGAATCGTGGTGGGTGCTGGGCACTTCGGCGGCGCTGGCGGTGACCGAATTCTTCGCCGACAAGATTCCCGGCGTGGACTCGGTCTGGGACCTGGTACAGACCCTGGCACGCGTCCCTGCCGGCGCCTTCCTGGCCGCGGCCACGCTGTCGCCGGATGGCCAGCTGGGAACCGGAGCGCTCGCTGCCGGCGCCGGTGTCGCGCTGGCCAGTCATGGCCTGAAGGCCGGCACCCGTGCCCTGCTCAACACCTCGCCGGAACCCGCGAGCAACTGGGTGGCCTCCGCCGCCGAAGACACCGTGGTGATCGGCGGGCTGGCGCTGGCACTGGCGCACCCGTGGATCGCGCTGGTGGTGGTGCTGGCCTGCAGCCTGGCCGGCGCGCTGCTGGTGTGGCTGGTCTGGCGCACCTTGTGGAAGAGCGTGCGCTGGCTGGCGCGCACCGCATCGGCGCCGCCGCGGCAGCCCGGCACCGGTTGATCACCGGGCTTGCCGCATAATGGAGGCGAACACCAGGAGCACCGATGGCCGCAAACGAATCCCCCGCGGGCGCCCGCCCGGGACGCGCTGAAACCCCTCCGGCCGATCATTGGCAACGCTGGACCGCTGAGCGGGCCAGCACCGGCACGGCGGCTCCGCTCGCGGCCACGCCGCTGGCCGCGGTCGACACTGCGGCCGTCACCGGCAGTGCGCCGCCCCCGCTTCCTGGCCCGCTGGCGCAGGCCGAAGCCGGCAACAACGATCACGCACCGTCACCCTCCGATTCGCCCTATCGTGTGCTGATCGTCGAGGACGACCGCGCCCAGGCCCTGTTCGCGCAGAGCGTGCTGCATGGCGCCGGCATGCAGGCGATCGTGCACAGCGATGCCGACGGCGCGATGCAGGCGATCAAGCAGCATCGCCCCGACCTGATCCTGATGGACCTGCACCTGCCCGGCCTGGACGGCATGCGCCTGACCGCGCTGATCCGCCAGCAGCCCGGCCTGCAACTGCTGCCGATCGTGTTCCTCAGTGGCGATCCGGACCCGGAGCGCCAGTTCGAAGTGCTCGACAGTGGCGCCGACGATTACCTGAGCAAGCCGATCCGCCCACGCCACCTGATCGCGGCGGTCGCCAACCGCATCCGCCGCGCGCGTGCGCAGGCCGCGACCCTGCCCGGTGCATCCGGCACCCCGGCCACCAGCAACCCGGAAACCGGCTTGCCGACCCGGCACCATGTGCTGCAGCAGCTCAACGCCGCGCTGGCCCATCGCGACCAGGGCGGCGTGCTGTTCGTGGAGATCTCCAGTGCGCTGGGCCTGCGCGAGCGCTTCGGCTATGCCGCCTTCGAGCGCCTGATGGTGCAGGCCGGGCAGCGCCTGGCCGAAGCCGGCCATCCGCACCTGCTGGCACGCCTGAACGACAACAGCTTCCTGCTGCTGGCGCGCAATATTGATGAGGACAGCCTGGAAGGCATCGCTGCCGCGTTGCGCGAGCAGCTGTCAGCCCGCGCCTTCGTGATCCGCGACGACGAGTCCGTGCACCTGCGTGGCGTGGTCGGCTATGCGCCGCTGTCGTCGGGCTTCGAAGATGCCAGCAGTGCGCTGGAAGCCGTCGAGCGCACCACCCTGCAGGCGCGCCTGCTGAGTGCCGGCGTGGCCGGCCACGTTCACCGTGACGTGATCAGCGAACAGGAACACCTGGCATTGCTGGAAGGCCAGCTCGAACTGGCCTACCAGCCGATCGTCGCCGTTGCCGGCGGTGACACCGCGCAGTACCAGCTGCTGCTTCGCCTGCGCCAGGCCGACGGCACCGTGCTGGCGGCCGGACAGGTGATTCCGGCCGCGGAAGCCGCCGGGCGCATCGCCGACCTCGACCAGCAGGTGATGGACCACGCGCTGGGCCTGCTGGACCTGTACCGGCACGCTACGCAGCCGCTGAACCTGTTCGTCTCGCAGTCGCTGCGCACCCTGCAGCGCGATGCCTTCGCCGACTGGCTGCTGGAGTCGCTGCAGCAACGTGACCTGCCCGGCAGCGCGCTGGTGATCGATGTGCGCCTGCCCGACGCGCTGATCCACACCGTGCCCCTGCTGCAGTTCTGCCAGCGCATGGCCAGTGCCGGCGTACGCTTCTGCCTGAGCCAGTTCGAGCCGGGGGGCGAAGCCGATGCGCTGCTGACCCACCTGCCGCTGTCGTTCGTGCGCATGGCTGCGCGCTTCTCCAGCAGCCACTCCAACCCGGCCACGCGCGAGGAACTGCGGCGGGCGATCGAGCGCGCGCACGCGGCCGGGCAACAGATCATCGGCCAGCAGATCGAGGATCCGCAGGCCGCCGCCGCGATGTGGATCGGCGGTGTCGACTACATCCAGGGCAACATGGTGCAGTCGGCAGGCAGCGACCTGAACTTCGACTTCCACAACGCGGTGCTCTGACGTGCCGTTGTGGCTGCCGCTGGCTGCCCTTGCCGCGGCCGCCGTCGCCCTGCTGCTGTTGGGGCTGCGCCTGCGCGCGCGCAATCGTGCGCTGGCCGTGCTGCAGCGCGAACGCAGTACGCTGGCCAGCGAGCGCGACCAGCTGCGCCGCACCACCGAACGCCAGGGGCAGCTGGAACAGCAGCTGCTGCAGGCCAAGCAGGCCGCGGAAGCGGCGGTACTGGCCAAGGGCGAGTTCCTGGCCACGATGAGCCATGAGATCCGCACCCCGCTCAACGGCATCCTGCCGATGCTGGAGCTGATCGCACGTGGCCCACTGGGCGAGGACCAGCGGCAGATGCTGGCCACCGCCTCGGCCAGCTCCCAGCAGCTGCTGCGCATCGTCGATGACATCCTCGACTATTCACGGCTGGAAGCGCAGGCACTGGAGCTGGAGATCACCAGCTTCAACCTGCGCGACCTGCTCGATGGTGTGGTGCAGCTGTTGCAGCGCGCCGCCGATTCCAAGGGCCTGTCGCTGGGCCTGCAGCTGGATCCTTCGGTGCGCCTGCCGGTGCGTGGCGACCCGGTGCGCCTGCGCCAGGTGCTGAGCAACCTGCTGGCCAACGCGATCAAGTTCACCGCGCGTGGCCAGGTACAGCTGCGCGTGCAGCGGCTGGGCGAAGGTGCCGCGCAGCACCAGCTGCGCTTCGAGATCATCGACACCGGCATCGGCATCGACGGGACGCTGCAGGCACGCCTGTTCCAGTCCTTCAGCCAGGCCGATGCCTCCACCACCCGGATCTACGGCGGTACCGGGCTGGGCCTGGCCATCTGCAAGCGCATCATCGACCTGATGCACGGGCGCATCGGCGTGCAGTCCACGCCCGGCCAGGGCGCGACGTTCTGGTTCGAGATTCCGTTGTTGAAGGTGCCGGGTGACCTGCCGGCGATCGCGCGCGCTGCGGCCCCGCTGCTGCTGTTCAGCAGCGATGCGCTGCTGCAGGCGCGGGTCGAGCGCATCGCGGGCCATCATGCGCTGCAGGTGCAGGTACTGGCGCAACCCGAGGCAGTGGTCGAGCGCCTGCGCGCGGTGCCGCGACCGGGACAACCGGCGCCGGCCTGGCTGCTGGTCGATGCACGCGCGCGCCGCGGCGCCGAGGCCACGTTGCAGCAGGCCCTGGCCGAACGCGGCATGGACGACGCGCTGCAGGTACTGTGGCTGCAGGACGATCCGCTTCCGGCGCGGCCGCGCCAGCACCGGCTGCCTGCGCACGTCGAGGACGCAGCACTGCATGCACTGCTGGCTGCGCCGGTCGCGCAGGCGCGTCCGTCCGCGCTGCTGGCCCACGCCGACCAGGGGCAAGCCGCGCCCGCCTTGCCGCCATTGCACCTGCGCGTGCTGCTGGTGGAGGACAACACGGTCAACCGGATGGTGGCCGAGCAGCTGTTGCGCGTGTTCGAGTGCGAGGTCCGCAATGCCGCCGATGGCGAGCAGGCCCTGCTCGCCCTGCGCGAGGGCGGCGTGGATGTGGTGCTGATGGACTGCCAGATGCCCGTGCTGGACGGTTATGCCGCCACCCGCCACTGGCGCGCGGAAGAAATCGAGCGTGGGTGCACGCGGCTGCCGATCATCGCGATGACCGCCAATGCCATGGCCGGTGACCGCGAACGCTGCCTGCAGGCCGGCATGGACGACTACCTGTCCAAGCCAATCACCCGCACCACCCTGCACGCCCTGCTGCAGCGCTGGGCGGGCGGTAAAGCCGCATCATCTGCACGGCCTTCTGCAGAGCCGAGCCATGCTCGGCTGGCGGCCGACAGCAGTCGCGCTGCATCAGCCGAGCAGGGCTCGGCTCTGCAGCAGACGAAAGGCCAAGCGGTGACGCAACCGGTGCTCGATCGCGAGGTACTGGACGAACTGCGCGCGGTGATCGGCGATACCGCCATCCAGATCATCTCGGTGTTCCTGGAAGATGCTCCAGCCCTGGTGCAGCAGCTGCAGCAGGCCGCCCAGGGCGGCGACGAAGCGCGCCTGCAGGCCGTCGCGCACAGCCTGAAGTCATCAAGTGCGAACGTCGGCGCACTGTCGCTGTCGGCAGTCGCGCAGCGGATCGAACACGAAGCCCGCAGTGGCAGCCTGCAGCGCCCCGCAGTGGCGGTGGCGCTGCTGGTTGCGGAATTCGCCCGCGCGCGCGTGGCGCTGACGGGCTACCTGGCGCAGCATCGTGCCGGCCAGGCCGGCTGAGTCACTCTTCCAGCTTGCTCAGCAGGTACTTCGGCTCGCCGATGCGCTCGATCAGGTCGAGCTGCGTTTCCAGCCAGTCGATGTGCTCTTCTTCCGAATCGAGGATCTTCACGAACAGCTGGCGGCTGACGTAGTCACCGACCGAATCGGAATAGGCCACGGCCTCGCGCAGGGTGACCACGCCATCGCGCTCCAGCGACAGGTCGCACTGCAGGATCTCGGTCGGGTTCTCGCCGATGCGCAGCTTGCCCAGTGCCTGGAAGTTCGGCAGGCCTTCGAGGAACAGGATGCGGTCGGCGAGCATGTCGGCATGCTTCATCTCGTCGATCGATTCCTTGTACTCGTGTTCGGCCAGCTCCTTGATGCCCCAGTTCTTCAGCATCTTGGCGTGCAGGAAGTACTGGTTGATCGCGGTCAGCTCGTTGTAGAGGACCTTGTTGAGGAATTCGATGACCTTGGTGTCGCCCTTCATGGGGATGCTCCTGCACGCTGAAAACGCAGGCACTTTAACGCCTCGCGTGCGCGGGTGAAGGAACGCGAATCGTGCGCATTGGCCAGAGCGGGCGCACGTGAAGAAGGCGAAAGCGCGGCGTCAGTGCGCCGCGAAGGAAACGATCAGGCGACCTGGGCCAGGCCGAGTACCGGCAACGGCAGATCGTGGGTGGCACGCGCCTTGGCCAGCAGCTCGCCTGCCATGTCCAGGCAGGAACCGCAGGTGGCGCCACAGCCGGTACGCATGGTCAGTTCGGCCACCGAGCTGACGCCATGGCTGGCGGCTTCGCGGATCTGGTGGTCGGTGACTCCGTTGCAGATGCAGACGTACACAGGCGTGAACCAGGCTGACAGGCCAGAAGCGGCCTGTTGGCTATTCCAATGGAAACGAGAATGGTTGTCAATCAGGGACCTGAACCATTCTCGATACCGTTCAGCCGCTCAGCTGGCCGGCCCGTCGCTCTGGGCCTTCTTCGGCCAGTAGCCACGGGTCCGTGGGCGCTTGCGGGGGCGATCGTGGCCGGCGGTATGGCCCGGCATCCACGCCTCGGCGGCGCTCTTGGGCATGGCGGTGACGCCCTGCCCGGCCACCCCGCGCGCCAACGGCGCCAGGTGCCGCAGGGCACGCGCATAGACGCCGCGCTTGAACATCACCACGTGCTCGACCGGGTACCAGAAGTCGACCCAGCGCCAATGATCGAACTCGGGCGAGTCGGTATGGTCCAGCCGCACATGGGATTCGTCGCCGGTCAGGCGCAGCAGGAACCAGACCTGCTTCTGGCCGATGCAGACCTGCCGCTCGTTGCGGCGGATCGCCCGTGCCGGCAGCTTGTAGCGCAGCCAACCCGGGGTTGCCCCGAGCACTTCCACATGCTCAGGCAGCAGGCCGGTCTCTTCCTGCAGTTCACGATACATGGCCTCGACAGGCGTCTCGTCGGTGTTCATGCCACCCTGCGGGAACTGCCAGCCATCCCGGCGCACGCGTCGTGCCCAGAACACCTGGCCGTCCTGCCGCATCAGCACAATGCCGACGTTCGGTCGATAGCCGTCCGGATCGATCACGATGCGGACTCCTAAAAAATCTACTGGCCGGGACTATCCCATGCCCTCTGTCGGCCCACAAGCACGACACAAAAGTGTTGACAGGGGCGATACACATCCGCAGAATAGCGGGCTCACCAAGGCTATGTAGCTCAGCCGGTTAGAGCACAGCACTCATAATGCTGGGGTCGGTGGTTCGAGTCCACCCATAGCCACCACACTGAAAATCAAGTTGTTTTTCAGTGTGAAAAGTGAGAAAATAGCTTCACGTTACATTGCCCCGTCGCCAAGCGGTAAGGCACCTGACTCTGACTCAGGCATTCGGTGGTTCGAATCCATCCGGGGCAGCCAAACAAAAAAGAAAAAAGCCTGATCGAAAGATCAGGCTTTTTTCTTTTTTGTCTGGTCACGCATTCCACACCTTATCCTGCGCCTGTCGGCAAGAGTCAGATCCAGGGTCAGATCCTTTTCCAAAGGAAAAGGATCTGACCCTACCCTCTCCATGAAGAGCAGCCGAGCATCGGCTCGGCTCTACAGGAGGCCACAGGAAATGCATGGCCCTGAAACGACAAAAGCCCGGCCGAAGCCGGGCTTTTGCTTTTCCAGCCAGCGGGCTCCCGAAGGAGCCCAACCAGGCGCAATGGATCAGCGCTTGGAGAACTGGGTGGCGCGGCGGGCCTTGTGCAGACCGACCTTCTTACGCTCGACTTCACGGGCGTCACGGGTCATGAAGCCGGCCTTGCGCAGCTCGGACTTCAGGGTTTCGTCGTACTCGACCAGAGCACGGGCGATGCCCAGACGGATCGCACCGGCCTGGCCGGTGGTGCCGCCGCCAGCGGCGGTGACCAGGATGTCGAAGCTTTCGGTGTTCTTGGTCAGCTCGAGCGGCTGGCGCACGATCATGCGCGCAGTCTCACGACCGAAGAACTCGTCCAGCGGACGGCCATTGACGGTGATGTTGCCCGAACCCTTGCGCAGGAACACGCGAGCGGTGGAGGACTTGCGGCGGCCAGTGCCGTAGTTTTGAGTGATAGCCATGATTAGATATCCAGAACCTGCGGCTGCTGTGCGGCGTGCGGATGCTCAGTGCCGGCGTAGACCTTGAGCTTGCGGTACATCTGGCGACCCAGCGGGCCCTTCGGCAGCATGCCCTTGACGGCGATCTCGATCACGCGCTCCGGGTGGCGCTCCAGCGCCTGGGCCAGGGACTCGGTCTTCAGGTTGCCGATGTAACCGGTGAAACGGTGATACATCTTGTCCTGCAGCTTCTTGCCGGTGACGGCAATCTTTTCTGCATTGATGACGACCAGGTAGTCGCCGGTATCAACGTGCGGGGTGTAGACCGGCTTGTGCTTGCCACGCAGACGGCGGGCCAGCTCGGTGGCGAGACGGCCCAGGGTCTTGCCCTCGGCGTCGACGAGGTACCAGTCGCGCTGGACGGTCTCGTTCTTGGCAGTGAAAGTGCTCATGAAGAACTCTAGGTTAGGTCGGGCTCATTGCGGCGAAGGACTCGCCGGAACTCTGCCACGCGTTGTGAAAGGTGAAGCGTAAGAGGCGGGATTGTACGCAGGTCAAGCCCCCGGCGCAAGTCAGGCCGTGCCCCGGGTTGGCAGGGCGGCGGGGCCGGGCGAGAATCGCGGGGTCTTCCGCCCCACCGTGTACCGCCATGACCGTGCTCCGCCAGACCACCCCGCTGGACCACCTGCTGACCGAGGCGCAGCGCGCCCTGGACACGGTGTTCGGCAACCCGCCGGCGGCCCGCCCCTACCCGGCCGCTGGCACCGATGAGCCGGGCATGGACAGCGCCGAGCGCCGCCACGCGGCCGGCCTGATGCGGATCAACCACGTTGGCGAGGTCTGCGCACAGGGCCTGTATTTCGGCCAGGCAGCCGTGGCCCGCGACCCCGCCACGCGGGAACACCTGCTGGAAGCGGCCCAGGAAGAAACCGATCACCTGGCCTGGTGTGCCACCCGGCTGGGCGAGCTGGACAGCCGTCCCAGCCTGTTCAACCCGCTGTGGTACGCCGGCAGCTACACCATCGGCACCCTCGCCGGCCTGCGCGGCGACGGCTGGAACCTGGGCTTCGTGGTCGAGACCGAACGCCAGGTGGAAGCCCATCTGGACGAGCACCTGGTCGATCTGCCGGCCGGCGATCTGCGCAGCCGCGCGGTCATCCAGGTGATGAAAGAGGACGAGGCCCGCCATGCGGACCACGCCGAGCAGGCCGGTGCACGCCGCCTGCCGTTCCCGATCCCGGGCGCGATGGCGCTGGCCTCCAGGGTGATGAAGGCCATCGCCTACCGCATTTGAACGGGCGCCCCCACCCACGGTGGGGGCCTACCCCAAAACACGGCGGGCCCGATGGTGGGGCCCGACCGTTGGTCGGGCCGTCGGGCCGTCGGGCCGCCTTTCAGTTCGGCGAGACCAGCTTCAGGCCAATCACGCCGGCCACGATCAGCCCCACGCAGGCCAGCCGGGCCGGCGATGCGCTGTCGTTGAACAGGTAGATGCCCAGCACCGCCACGCCCAGGGCGCCGATACCGGTCCAGATCGCATAGGCCGTGCCGACCGGAATGCTCTTCATCGCCTGGCTCATCAGGTACAGGCTGATCAGGGCGGACACCACCGTGGCGACGGTGGGCAGGGGTTTGCTGAAGCCTTCGGAGTACTTCATTCCGAGGGCGAAACCGATCTCGAACAGGCCGGCCAGCAGCAGGTAGATCCAGGGCATGGGTGGGGGCTCCTTACCTTTTTTGAAAAAAACGAAACGGCCCGGTGTTTTCACACCGGGCCGTGGGTCGGTACATCACCGTGGAACCATATCGCATACGCGACACCAGTTCCACGGGGCGGGTCGTCCCGCCTGGGCGGCGATGCCTGCGGGCATCGCGCATGGGGCTTACTCGGACAGGTTCCGGCCGTGGAACAGCTCTTCGATCTCGCGCTTCAGCAGCGCTTCGATCTTCATGCGTTCCTTGAACGACAGGTTCTTGGCCTTTTCCTCGAACAGGTACTGGTCCAGGTCGAAGTCCTTCAGGTGCATCTTCGTGTGGAAGATGTTCTCCTGGTAGACGTTGACGTCGAACATCTCGTAGCGCGACTTGATGTTCTTGGCCAGGAAGTTCTGGATCGAGTTGATCTTGTGGTCGATGAAGTGCTTCTTGCCCTTCACATCGCGGGTGAAGCCACGGACACGGTAGTCCATGATCACGATGTCCGACTCGAGGCTCTCGATCAGGTAGTTCAGGGCCTTCAGCGGCGAAATGACGCCACAGGTAGCCACGTCGATGTCCGCACGGAACGTCGCGATACCTTCCTGCGGATGGGTTTCCGGGTAGGTGTGGACGGTGATGTGGCTCTTGTCCATGTGCGCGACCACGGCGTCGGAGATCAGCTCCTTGCCGGCCAGCTTCTTGTCGATCACCGGTTCTTCGGAGATCAGGATGGTCACCGAGGCACCCTGCGGGTCGTAGTCCTGGCGGGCCACGTTCAGGATGTTGGCGCCGATGATCTCGGCGACATCGGTCAAGATTTGAGTCAGCCTGTCGGCGTTGTACTCTTCATCGATGTATTCAATGTAACGCTGACGCTCCTCTTCGGTGCGCGCGTAACACACGTCATAGATGTTGAAGCTCAGCGCCTTGGTGAGGTTGTTGAAACCCTGCAGCCTCAGGCGAGGCAACGGCTTGACCACGGCGGTCGATTCCTGTGTAAGAAGGGAAAGGGGGAATTATGGGGCAAACTGTCCCCGGGGGGAACGTGAAGACGCAAGAGTTCTGGCACACTGTTTGCCCTTAACAATTGCGCTGGTTAAGCTCCGCTATCGACCCCGTGAATCCGTTCATGCGCAGAGGGAGCGCCCCTATCGTGTCAACCGTGCGCCTAGCTAGCAGTCCACTGGCCTTGGATATCGCCACCATTGATCGTTTCCTGGCGCACAGCCACAGGCGGCGATATCCCACCCGTACCGATGTCTTCCGACCCGGTGACCCGGCGGGAACCCTGTATTACGTCGTCAGCGGCTCGGTTTCGATCATGGCCGAGGAAGATGACGATCGCGAGCTGGTGCTGGGCTACTTCGGTGCCGGTGAGTTCGTCGGCGAGATGGGCCTGTTCGTCGAATCGGACCGCCGCGAGGTGATCCTGCGCACCCGTACCGCCTGCGAGCTTGCCGAGATCAGCTACGAGCGCCTGCACCAGCTGTTCCTCGGCCCGCTGTCGGCCGATGCCCCGCGCCTGCTGTATGCGCTGGGCCAGCAGATCTCCAAGCGCCTGCTCGACACCAGCCGCAAGGCCAGCCGCCTGGCATTCCTGGACGTTACCGATCGGATCGTGCGCACCCTGCACGACCTGGCCCAGGAACCGGAGTCGATGACGCATCCGCAGGGCAGCCAGCTGCGCGTCTCGCGCCAGGAACTGGCACGCCTGGTCGGTTGCTCGCGCGAAATGGCCGGCCGTGTGCTGAAGAAGCTGCAGACCGACGGCCTGCTGCATGCACGCGGCAAGACCGTGGTGCTGTACGGCACCCGTTGATTGTCGTGTTTCCACCGCCGGGCCGGGCCCGGCGGTGTGCACCTGTAGCGCCGGGCCCACGCCCGGCTGACGCATGACCGGCATCCCCGCAGCTGCGGCAGCCGAGCGCAGGCTCGGCTCTACACGGCGCCTGTGCGCCCGCATCCGCTAGGCTGGGGGCATGGAGCTGAGCAGCGAATTCTGGTGGTTCATCCTCATCGGCCTCGGCGCACAGCTGGTCGATGGCGCGCTGGGCATGGCATTCGGCCTGGTGTCTTCATCGGTGATGCTGAGCATGGGGCTGCCCCCGGCCCAGGTCAGCGCCAGCATCCACACCGCTGAAGTGTTCACCACCGGTGCCTCGGGTGTGTCGCACCTTGCAGCCGGCAATGTCGATAAACGACTGTTCCTGCGCCTGGCCCTGCCCGGTGCGGTCGGTGGCGCGGTCGGCGCCTACGTCCTCACCCAGATTCCTGGCGAGATCATCCGCCCGCTGATCTATCTGTACCTGCTGGTGCTGGCGATCATCATCCTGGCCCGCGCCGCGGGACGCTGGATGCCCAAGGGCGAGATCCGCCGGGTACCGGTGCTGGGCTTCTTCGCCGGCCTGCTGGACGCCAGCGGCGGTGGCGGCTGGGGACCGGTGGCCACCTCCACCCTGCTCGCCCGTGGCGGCCAGGCGCGCACCACCATCGGCACCGTCAACGCGGCCGAATTCATCGTCACCCTGACCATCTCGGCCACCTTCCTGCTGTCGATGGGGGTGCAGCACCTGCAGATCGTCGCCGGCCTGCTGATCGGCGGCATGATGGCCGCGCCGGTGGCCGCGATCCTGGTGAAGAAGGTGAAGGAGCGCTGGGTGCTGGTGGCCGTCGGCGTGCTGGTGCTGGGCATCAGCCTGTTCCAGATCGGCCATGCGGTGTACGCGCACCTGTATCGCTGACTGTCCGCCGGGCATGGCCCGGCGCTGGCAGCGAAGGATCCGGTAGTGCCGGCCGCTGGCCGGCAGCCTCATGAGCCGTGGAAGCGCGTGCGAGGTTGCCGGCCAGCGGCCGGGGTTGCCCGTTACGCCTTGTCGCCAGCGCGGTCGACGCAGCCCCAGTTGAGGATGCGGGTGCCGGCCGGCAGCACGCGGCGGAAGAACTCCACCCGCGATGGCTTCGGGTTCACCACCACCGGCGCCTTGGCTGCCAGCAGCAGCGGCAGATCGGCCGTACTGTCGGAATAAGCGATATCGATGTCGCCATAGCCACGCTCACGCAGCATGCGCATCTTCTCTTCATTGTGGCAATGGCGGGTCGGGCCGACCCCACCCAGCCGCGGACCGACCTCGGTGCCGATCACCGGTACGTCCTGGTGGGCAACGAAGGCCAGGATCGCGCGTGCCAGTTCCGGCGGCGCGCCGGTGGCGACCACCACGCGGTCACCCTTGGCACGGTGCGCGGCAAAGACCTGCAGCGCCTGCGGCAGCAGCTTGGCGCGCATCTGCGCCTCGTTGCGCAGCACGTAGGCGTCGATCACCTTGTTGAAATCACGCGCCCGGTGCAGGCCGAAGCTGCCGATCCACACGTAGACCGAGATGCCGGCACGACGCGTCGGCAGCATCGCCACCATCGGCCCGGCGATCGGCGTGACCAGCAGCGCAGCCAGCATCCGCAGCGGATTGCGCTTGATCAGCGAGGCGAACAGATGGGTGCCCGAATCGCCGTCGTAGAGGGTGTGGTCGAAGTCGAAGACCACCAGCGGCGCATCCTCGCGCGGCGTTGGATAGTGCGTTGTCATGCCGCGAAGAATAGCTGACGCAGGCCCTCGCCCGGCTCTTCGACGCGCATGAAGGCTTCGCCGACCAGGAACGCATGGATGCCGGCATCGCGCATCAGCGCCACGTCCTGCGGGCCGAGGATGCCGCTCTCGGTGACCAGCAGGCGGTCACGCGGCACCGCCTGCTGCATGTCCAGCGTGGTCTGCAGCGACACTTCGAAGGTACGCAGGTTGCGGTTGTTGATGCCGATCATCGGCGCCGGCACCTGCAGCGCACGCTCCAGTTCGTCGATGTCATGCACCTCCACCAGCACGTCCATGCCCAGCGACAGCGCCAGCTCGGACAGCGTCGCCAGCTGGGTGTCGTCCAGCGCGGCGACGATCAGCAGGATGCAGTCGGCACCGAGCACGCGCGCCTCGTACACCTGGTAGGCATCGATCACGAAGTCCTTGCGCAGCACCGGCAGCGTGCACGCCTCGCGGGCCTGCTGCAGGTAGGCGTCCGCGCCCTGGAAGAAGTCCACGTCGGTCAGCACCGACAGGCAGCTGGCGCCACCGAACTCGTAGCTGACGGCGATGTCGGCCGGGCGGAAATCCGGGCGGATCACGCCCTTGGACGGGCTGGCCTTCTTCACTTCGGCGATCACCGCCGGGTCGCCGTTGGCCACCGCCGTCTGCAGTGCGCGCACGAAGCCACGTACCGGCGGGGCGCTGGCCAGGGCGGCCTGCAGCTCTTCGAGCGGGCGCTGGGCGCGGCGCTGGGCCACTTCTTCGGCCTTGCGGGCCAGGATCGTCTGCAGGATGTCGCTCATCGTCTTCGGTTCGGTGCGGGGGCGGTGAGGACGGCCATTATCGGCCATCGATGGGGTCAGGCTGAACCGCGCGCTCAGGCAACCAGCGCGCGGGTGGTCTCCACATACTGCTGCAGGCGCTGGCGGGCGCTGCCATTGGCAATCGCGGCCCGGGCCCGGGCCAGGCCGTCGCCGATGTCGCTGGCCACGCCAGCCACGTACAGCGCGGCACCGGCGTTGAGCGCCACGATGTCCAGCGCCGGGCCGGGCTGGTTGTCCAGCACCGCGCGCAGCATGGCGATGGACTGCTCCGGACCGTCCACCCGCAGGTTGCGGCTGGCCGACATGGCGATGCCGAAGTCTTCCGGGTGGATCTCGTACTCGCGCACCTTGCCGTCGCGCAGCTCGCCGACCAGGGTACCGGCACCCAGCGAGATCTCGTCCATGTTGTCGCGGCCCCAGACCACCATGGCCCGCTCGGTACCCAGCTCGCGCAGCACGCGCGCCTGGATGCCGACCAGATCGGGGTGGAACACGCCCATCAGCACCGACGGCGCGCTGGCCGGGTTGGTCAACGGGCCAAGGATGTTGAAGATGGTGCGCACGCCCATTTCGCGCCGCACCGGTGCCACCACCTTCATCGATGGGTGGTGGATCGGCGCGAACATGAAACCGATACCGGTCTGCTCGATCGCCGCGGCCACCTGGGCCGGCTGCAGTTCGATGGCCGCGCCCAGCGCTTCGACCGCATCGGCGCTGCCGGACTTGGACGACACGCTGCGGTTGCCGTGCTTGGCCACGCGCGCGCCGGCCGCGGCGGCCACGAACATCGCGCAGGTGGAGATGTTGAAGGTATGCGAGCCATCGCCACCGGTGCCGACGATATCGACCAGGTGGGTGGTATCGGCCACCGGCACCGCCAGCGCGAATTCACGCATGACCGTGGCGGCGGCCGCGATCTCGTCGATGGTTTCCTTCTTCACCCGCAGGCCGGTGAGGATGGCGGCGGTCATCATCGGCGACACGTCGCCGCGCATGATCTGCCGCATCAGGTCGACCATCTCGTCGAAGAAGATCTCGCGGTGCTCGATGGTGCGCTGCAGGGCTTCCTGGGGGGAGAAGCTCATGGGAATGCTCCTTGGATCAGGCCGCCGGACGCTGCAGGAAATTGCGCAGCAGGGCGTGGCCGTGTTCGGTGAGGATGGATTCGGGATGGAACTGCACGCCTTCGACCGGGAACTGGCGGTGGCGCAGGCCCATGATCTCCTCGATCGAGCCGTCGTCGTTCTCGGTCCAGGCGGTGACTTCCAGGCAGTCCGGCAGGCGGTTCTTGTCCACCACCAGCGAGTGGTAGCGGGTGGCCTGGTAGCGGTCCGGCAGGCCGGCGAACACGCCCTTGCCTTCATGGCGGATCGGCGAGGTCTTGCCGTGCATGATGTTGCCGGCACGGATCACGGTGCCGCCGTAGACCTGGCCGATGCCCTGGTGGCCCAGGCACACGCCGAGGATCGGCGTGGTCGGGCCCAGCCGCTCGATCAGCTGCAGCGACACGCCCGCTTCGTTGGGCGTGCACGGGCCGGGCGAGATGACGATGCGTTCGGGTTTCTGCGCGGCGATCTCATCCACGCTCATCGCATCGTTGCGCACCACCTTCACCTCGGCACCCAGCGTCTGCAGGTACTGCACGAGGTTGTAGGTGAAGCTGTCGTAGTTGTCGATCATCCACAACATGGTCGGGTTCCGTCGCTTGTCAGGAGTTGGCGTACACGTCGGTGCCGCGCAGGGAGGGGTCCGGGTACAGCGGAAGGTGCCGCGGCGCGAGCCACGGCACAGGAAGGCTTACAGGCCCTTGGCCGCCTGGGCGACGGCGCGGAACAGCGCACGGCCCTTGTTCATCGTCTCGTCCCATTCCTTGTCCGGGTCCGAGTCGTAGACGATGCCGGCGCCGGCCTGCACGTACAGGCGGCCGTCCTTGATCACCGCAGTGCGGATCGCGATCGCGGTATCGGCATCGCCATGCCAGCCGATGTAGCCGATGCTGCCGGCGTAGACATTGCGCTTGATCGGCTCCAGCTCGCGGATCACTTCCAGCGCGCGGATCTTCGGCGCGCCGCTGACCGTGCCGGCCGGGAACGTGGCGCGCAGCACGTCGGCGTAGCTCAGCCCGGGCTGCAGCTGTCCGGTCACTTCGCTGACGATGTGCATGACGTGGCTGTAGCGTTCGATCACGAACTGCTCGCCCACTTCCACGGTACCGGCCCTGGACACGCGACCGGCATCGTTGCGGCCCAGGTCGATCAGCATCAGGTGCTCGGCGCGCTCTTTCGGATCGGCCAGCAGTTCCGCTTCCAGCGCCAGGTCCTGCTCGGCGGTGGCGCCACGCGGGCGGGTACCGGCGATCGGGCGCACGGTCACTTCCCCGTCCTGCAACCGCACCAGGATTTCCGGCGAGGAGCCGACCACCTGCAGGTCGCCGACGTCGAGGAAATACATGTACGGCGATGGGTTCAATGCGCGCAGCGCGCGGTACACATCCACCGGGCGCGCCTTGAACGGCACGCTCAGGCGCTGGCTGAGCACCACCTGGAAGATGTCGCCGGCACGGATGTAGTCCTTGCTGCGCTGGACCGCATCGACAAAGCCTTCGCGGGTGAAACCAGACACGAAATCGGACTCGTCCAGCACATCGCTGTTGAGCGGCGCCGGATAACCCGCACCCGGCGCGCGCAGCTTGGCGCTGAGCGCATCCAGGCGCGCCTGCGCCCGTTCGAATGCACCGTCGCTACGCGGATCGGCATGCACGATCAGGTACAGCCGGCCCTTGAGATTGTCGAACACTGCCAGCTCATCGGAGTGCAGCAGCAGGATGTCCGGGGTACCCAGTTCATCGCGGCCCGCCGGCGTGGCAAGGCGCGGTTCGATGTAACCGATGCACTCGAAACCGAACCAGCCGACCAGGCCACCCGTGAAGCCGGGCAGGCCTTCCAGCTTCGGCACCGAATGGGCGCTGCGCAGCGCCTCGACTTCGGCGAACGGATCGGCGACCTCGCGTGTTTCCACCACCTGGCCGTCTTCGCGCACGGTCAGCGTGTGGCCGTGGAAGGCATACACGCGGCGTGCCGGCAGACCGATGATCGAGTAACGACCAAAGCGCTCGCCGCCTTCGACGGATTCAAACAGGTAGGTATTGGGGCCGTCGGCGAGCTTCAGGTAGACCGAAAGCGGCGTGTCCAGGTCGGACAGCACTTCGCGGACGACGGGAATATGGGTGTGGCCTTCAGCGGCCTGCAGCTGAAACTGAGCGTGCGAGTTCAAGACGACTTTCCTTCCGGGACACAGCGTTATGGGGGCGGACGACGGCAACGGGCCACCATCGCCACCAACGGCGTGCGGAAGAAAGGGTATGCGGGGTCGTCAGGCTGGACACCCCTTGACTGTATCGCAGCCGGGGCGGCAGGGGAACCCCGTGAAACTGAACCACGCGACGCCCGGGGCCGGCCACGACCGGCAGTCGCGTCGACCGCGCGTCCACGGCTCCCGGTTCCGATGGCGTAAAACGCCGCATCACGCGAGCCGGCCAGCAGCCGGCGCTACCGCCCGTCGGCGGTGGCACCTTCCTGGTGGGAGGCACCCCGCAGCAACGGGCACCCCGTCGGCAGGTGCATGCGCACCCTGCCCGGCACGCAATCGATGCGGAACCGGCGGGCCTGTACCGGCTCGCCGTCCAGATTGAGCGTCAGCGGGCGCTCGGACGCGATCTGCAGCCACGGCAGCCGCGCGCGCGTGGCCAGCTGCTCCAGCGCGGCCTGGGTACCCGACTTGAACATCTGGCCGAGGGTCGCGGTGACTTCACCTTCCAGTTCGGGAAGCACCGTCACATCCAGCAGCCCATCATCGATCAGCGCCTGCGGGCACAACTGCTGGCCACCGCCGGCCTGGCGACCATTGCCGATACCCAGCGCGATGAAATCGCCTTCCCAGGCGAAATCCGGGCCGGACAGGCGCGCCGCGATCGGTTCGATGCGGCCCAGCTTGGCGATACCGGTGATGACATAGGCCAGCCCACCGAGCATTTTCTTCAACCCCGCGTCGGTCTCCACCGTCACCTGCGTACCGAAGCCACCACTGGCGAGATTGGCACACCACCAGGGCGTGCCATCGGCATCCACACGCAACAGATCGATGGCCTGGGGCCGCACCTGCCCGATCAGCGCCAACGCCTGCCCAGGCTCGGTCGGAATGCCGGCCGCAGTGGCGAAGTCATTGGCCGTCCCCATCGGAACCAGCGCCAGCGATGGCAGCCTGTCCGCCGGTTCCTCGCGATGGGCCAGGGTTTCCACTACCGCGCTGAGCGTGCCATCGCCCCCTGCGGCCACGATCACATCCACTCCGTGGTCGATGGCCTCGGCCACGTAGCGCTCGGCATCACCGTCCTCCCAGGTCACCCGCACTTCCAGCTGCACGCCCTGTTCGCGGCACTCGCCGACCGCGTCGCGCAGCGCCTCGTCGCCTGCGGATTTGCCATTGAGGATCAGGCGCCAGCGCGGGGTTGTCATGCAGTGCATCCAGTGAGGGGGCGCTCAGGCTAGCAACACCTTGTTTGCCACCGGTGAATGTCACGCAGGTGTCATTCATCTACCGCAGAATAGGACGTCATAGCAGGGACGACGGATGGAGGCAGGATCAGCCTCCCACGCATGCAGCAGGGCCACGCCAGTGATCGGCGTGGCCTTTTTTTTGCCGGCGGGCCCAGCCATGCCGCAACCGGCGCAGGCCAGCGACGGAGCCCGCTCACCCCATGCGCGGACCGAGCGCAGGATGTGCCGGCTGCTGCATGTCCTGCGCCTGCTGCCACGCCAGTTGCTGGTCCAGCTCGACACCGCGCTGCAGGATCTCCTGTGCTGGTGGTGCCGGCTGGCTGACATCGACCGTGGCGCGGAACCCCGGCGTGGTTCCCGCCAGGTACAGGCGTTCACCGGACAGCGTCACGCTGCCCAACTCGTTGGCGTGGCGGATACCGGCCTCGCGCGCGGCGATAGTGGCGTCCAGCACATGGCCATCCCCCAACTGGGCCGGCACCTGCTCACGGATGTGCTCGAACAGCCTGCGATCGCTCGCCGGCAGGTGCGGCAGCATCTGCGTGGCCTCGGCATCACGGGCAAGCGTCCGCTCCCGCAGCTCGGGGGCAGCACGCCAGTCGTCGCTGTGCTGCTGCACGGACTGGCGCAACGCCTGTGTGCTGTCGAGCGCGAACATGCGCGCCGGTGCGGTGGCCGACAGTGCCGTCACCTGCACTTCGCCCCTGCCGGCCAGGGTCAATTGCAACTCGGACATCCCCACTCCTTCGCGCTCGGCCCGCGTAGCAACCGCCGCCGCCAACTGCTCGCTGTGGCCACCGCGGTCGATGCCCTCGGCCACTTCCATCCGGCCAACCGCCACCAGCGCCCGGCAATAGCCAGGGTGGCCCGGATGCGCCGGGTCCTTCAGCGAGTCCGGCACCGGTGGCACCGCGCATGCCTCGGGGTCACGCTCGGTCAGCCGCTTGTGCAGCCAGCTGCGGTTCTCCGGAAGCGGATTGTGCTCTTCCCTGTTCAATGGACTGTCGGGAACAGGTGCTGGAATGCTGCGGATCCGCTCGATGTTCTCCAGCACCTTCACCGCCCCCTCGAAGTTTCTGATCGTGGCCTTCTCACCATTGGCCACGGGAAGCTGGGTATGCAGCCCGGCCCGGTTCAGGCCGATCCAGACGAAGTCGATGCAGCTGTTGGTCTTGCCGTTGTAGTAGAGATTGAAGAAGCGCTGCTGCCCGACCACGGCTGCGTCGCCGTACTCCCTCAACGAACGGTACTGCGCAGCACTGATCTCCATCGTGCGCGAATAGGCCGGCTGCTCATACGACTCGTGCTCGCCCTTGACCACTTGGCCCGGGCCGCGGATGCCGGTCCTTATGGGAGAAAATCCATAGCCCGTGCTTGCCCTGCCATTACTGATCGAATAGTAGACATGCCCGGCACTGGACTGATGATCTTCCTTCCCGGCCTGCTTGATCAGCGTACCTGGTGCGGCGAGGTAGAGGGTGACGGTATAGACCGGCTCTTCCTTGCGCGTATGCGGATGCCAGTCGGCAAAACGGTTGCTCATGGACACGGCCTACTTGTAGTGGAAATAGCCAACCAGCAGCTCGAAATCGAGATGGCGGATCTGCGGGTGGTCCTGCAGGCTTTCCACCTCCAGGTGGTAGCGCCCGGGCAGTGCTGGGGAAATGATCGCGATCTCGTTGTTCAAGTAAGCAAAGTCCATGTTGAAGCGGCCCTGGGCCTCCAGAGTCTCGGCATCGATGCTCATGCCCCCGTGCCTGGTGAAGACATGGGAGGTGTTCTGATCGAAGGGATAGGTGTCGTCGCTAGCCCTGCCCAGACGCTGTTCCAGCAGGGTCACCGGAATGCGCTGAGCCCCCTCGATCCGCCACAACTGCACCCTCAAAGGGATCTTTTCAAAATCCAGATAATCATGGTCCCCGCCTTTGATGTCCGGCCGCCCCTTGGGGCCGCCGGTGCGGAAGCCGATCAGCACCATGTCCGGCCAGGTACCATCCGACCGTGCCG
>NZ_CAMFIA010000023.1 GCF_945952405.1 uncultured Stenotrophomonas sp.
GCCCCCTCGCAGCCACCCATGGGGTGGCTCTACTGGAGAAATTCCACGCCATGCGTGGATGGCGGAGCCTGCCCCCTCGCAGCCACCCATGGGGTGGCTCTACTGGAGAAATTCCACGCCATGCGGGGATACGTCCATCGGTGCCAACCAAGGTTGGCACCTGCCAAGGGGCGGTCGCTGCAGAATCCGGGGCGTTACGCCCCGGATTCGTCCGGCTTGACCCGGAACCACGCCGCGTACAGCGCCGGCAGGAACACCAGGGTCAGCACCGTACCCACGATCAGGCCACCCATGATCGAAATCGCCATCGATCCATAGAACGCACTGCGCGACAGCGGAATCATCGCCAGTACCGCCGCCAGCGCGGTCAGCACGATCGGGCGGAAGCGGCGTACGGTCGCATCGATGATCGAATGCCAGCGGTCATGCCCGGCGTCGATGTCCTGCTGGATCTGGTCGATCAGGATCACCGAGTTGCGCATGATCATGCCCGCCAGCGCGATCGTGCCCAGCAAGGCCACGAAGCCGAACGGCGCGCGGAACAGCAGCAGGAACAGGGTCGCGCCGATGATGCCCAGCGGGGCGGTCACCAGCACCATCGCCGCCCGCGAGAAACTGCGCAGCTGCAGCATCAGCAAGGTCGCCACCACTACCAGGAACAGCGGCATGCCGGCCTTGATCGAGTTCTGGCCGCGCGCCGAATCCTCCACGGTGCCGCCGGTTTCCAGCAGGTAGCCGCTCGGCAGTTCGGCACGGATGCCATCCAGCGTCGGCAGGATCTGGTGCACCACGTCCAGCGGCTGCATGCCATCGCTGATGTCGGCACGCACGGTCACCGTCGGCAGGCGGTTGCGGTGCCAGATGATGCCGTCCTCGAAGCCGTACTCCATCGTGGCCACCTGCGACAGCGTGATGCTGCCACCGTTGGCGGTCGGCATCGACAGGCTGGACAGCAGCTCCAGCTGGTTGCGCTCGTCGGCCGGGCCACGCAGCAGCATCTCGATCTGGCGGTTGCCTTCGCGGTACACGCTCACCGACTGGCCGGCCAGCGAACTGGACAGGAACTGGCTGACCTGGGCACTGCTCACGCCCAGCGCGCGGGCGCGCTCCTGGTCGATCACCAGCCGCACGACCTTGCTCGGCTCGCTCCAGTCCAGGTTGACGTTCATCACGTGCGGATTCCCGCGTACCTTGGCCTCGACCTGGCGTGCGATCGCCTGCACCTTCTCGATGTGTTCGCCGGAAATGCGCATCTGCACCGGGTAACCGACCGGCGGGCCGTTCTCCAGGCGGGTCACGCGCATCTGCACATCCGGGAACTTCGGGATCACCTCGTGCAGCAGCCAGTCACGGGTGCTTTCGCGCGACTTGATGTCCTTGGCCAGTACCACGAACTGGGCGAAATTGGTCGCGGGCAGCTGCTGGTCGAGGGGCAGGTAGAAGCGCGGCGAACCGGTGCCGACGTAGGACACGTAGTTGGCGATGCCGTCGCGGCTGGACAGCAGCTTCTCCAGCTTCTCGGCCTGGGCCTGGGTCGAGCGCAGCGATGCGCCTTCGGCCAGTTCGATGTCCACCATCAGCTCCGGCCGGGTCGAATCCGGGAAGAACTGCTGCGGCACGAAGCGGAACATCATCAGCGAGAACACGAACAGGCCGATGGTCGCGGCGATCACCCACCAGCGGTGGCGCAGGCAGGTATCCAGGAAGCGACGGAAGCTGCGGTAGAACGGACGCTGGTACGGATCATGGTCGTGCCCGTGCTGCGGCGGCGCGATCAGGTTGGCCAGCGCCGGATAGCGGTCGGCCCACTGCTGGCGCCTGGCCAGCCAGCGCGCAGACAGGCTGCCCGGCTTCGGCGGCTGCGGATTGAACAGGTCCGGCAGCATCTTGTCGCCCAGGTACGGGATGAACAGCACGGCGGCAATCCATGACACCACCAGCGCAATCGTCACCACCTGGAACAGCGAACGGGTGTACTCGCCGGTGCTCGACGCGGCCGTGGCGATCGGCAGGAAGCCGGCGGCGGTGATCAGGGTACCGGTCAGCATCGGGAACGCGGTCGATTCCCAGGCGAAACTGGCCGCGCGCAGGCGGTCGTAGCCCTGCTCCATCTTGGTGGCCATCATCTCCACCGCGATGATCGCATCGTCCACCAGCAGGCCCAGTGCCAGTACCAGCGCGCCCAGCGAGATCTTGTGCAGGCCGATGTCGAAGTAGTGCATGACGAAGAAGGTCATCGCCAGCACCAGGGGAATGGTCACGCCGACCACCAGGCCGGTGCGCAGGCCCAGCGAGAAGAAACTGACCAGCAGCACGATCACCACCGCCTCGGTCAGCACCTGCACGAACTCGCCAACCGACTCTTCCACCGACTGCGGCTGGTCGGACACCTTGCGCAGCTGCATGCCGGCTGGCAGGGTCTTCTGCAGGCGCTCGAACTCGGCATCAAGGTTGGCGCCGAGCTTGAGGATGTCACCGCCATCCTTCATCGCCACCGCCAGGCCGATCGCCTCCTCGCCCATGAAGCGCATCTTCGGCGATGCCGGGTCGGCGAAGCCGCGCTTGACCTCGGCGATGTCGCCCAGGTGCACCGTGCGGTCACCGGCCCGGATCGGAAACTGGCGGATCGCTTCGATGTCGTTGAACTGGCCGGTCACGCGCAGCTGCACGCGATCGGTGGCGGTCTCGAAGAAGCTGGTGCCGGTGACCGCGTTCTGGTCGGCCAGTGCCTGCTGTACCTGCTGCATCGACACGCCCAGCGTGGCCAGGCGGGTGTTGGACAGCTCGATCCACACCTTCTCGTCCTGCAGGCCGACCAGGTCGATCTTGCCGACGTCGGGTACGCGCTGCAGTTCCAGCTGGATGCGGTCGGCGTAATCGCGCATCACCGCATAGTCGAAGCCCTTGCCGGTCAGCGCATAGATGTTGCCGTAGGTATCGCCGAATTCATCGTTGAAGAACGGGCCGACGATCTCGCGCGGCAGCGTCGGGCGGATGTCGCCCACGCGCTTGCGCACCTGGTACCAGAGGTCGGGAATCTGCTTGGAGCGCAGGCTGTCGCGCGCCATGAAGATGACCTGCGATTCGCCCGGGCGCGAGTACGATCGGATGAACTCGTACTCACCGGTGTTCATCAGCGCCTTCTCGATCGGCTCGGTCACCTGCCGCGAGACCTGCTCGGCGGTGGCGCCCGGCCACAGCGTGCGCACCACCATCGCCTTGAAGGTGAACGGGGGGTCTTCGGACTGGCCCAGGTGCTTGTACGACCATGCGCCGATCAGGGCGAAGGCGAGCATCGCGAACAGCACCAGTGGACGATTGGCCAGCGCCCACTCGGAAAGATTGAAGCGGCGCACCGGCTTACTCCTTGGCCTTGGCGGCGGCGGCCGGCGCGGCCGGCTTCAGCACCGGGCGGTTCTGCCGGTCCACGGCGACCACCGGCTGCCCGGCCCGCAGCAGATGGCCGCCGGCGGCGACCACCCAGTCACCTGCGGCCACGCCGGACAACACCGGCACCGTCTCGCTGCCGTAGGCACCGGTGGTGACGGTCGCGGCCTTCAGCGTGCTGTTGGCCGGGTCCACCACCCAGACGCTGGCGGCCCCGTTGGCGCCACGCTGCAGCGCGCCCAGCGGCAGCTGCAGGGTGCCGTGGCGGCCTGCAGTGCTGTAGACGCGGGCGCTCTGGCCCAGCTCGACATCGGCCAGCGCATCGGCCGGCAGGCTGACCCGGGTCGCATAGGTACGTGCCTGCGGATCAGCGGCGGCGGCGATCTCGCGGATCGTGCCCGGCAGGCGCTGGCCCGGACGGTTCCACAGCTCCACTTCGACCGGCTGGCCGACCGCGTAGTCGCGGATGGTCGCCTCGGGCAGGTCGATCAGCACTTCGCGGCCCCCATCGGCGGCCAGGTTGAAGATGGTCTGGCCAGCGGAGACCACCTGGCCGGCTTCGGCCTCGCGGCTGGCGATCACGCCATCGGCCGGCGCGCGCAGCTGCGCGTAGTCGGCCTGGTTGCGCAGCACATCGAGGTTGGCGCGGGCGGCATTGGCCTGGCCCTGCGCGGCCTTGAAGGCGGCGGACTGCTGGTCCAGCTGCGAGCGGCTGACCAGCTGCTGGTCGGCCAGTACCTGGTAGCGCTTGAGGTCATCGCGTGCGCGCACCAGATCGGCTTCCGCCGCCGCCAGCTGTGCCTGCGAGGCACGCGCCTGCAGCGCGAAATCGGCCACGTCCAGCTCGGCCAGCACGTCGCCCTTCTTCACCCGCTGGCCGGCATCGACGTGGCGCTTGACCAGGTTGCCGCCCACGCGGAACGAAAGCGGGCTTTCCTGGCGGGCACGCACCGTGCCCGGGAATGCCGCAGGCGACTGCCCGGCCTGCTCGCCCGGGTGAACCACCAGTACCGGCACGGCCGCCTGCGGCGCCTGTTCCTGTCCCGAACAGGCTGCCAGCGCAGCCACCCACACCATACCGCCCATCCAGCGCACGATCTTCATCGGTCAACGTCCTGAAAACGCAGGGTTGCAACAAGGGGGGAGCCGCGACTGCCGGCCCAATTTAATAAACCGGCCGGTATAGTATAAATATCGAACCGCTTGGTCTAGTATTGTCGTGATGAGTTCTCCCACTTCCCGCAAGCCGTCGGCCAAGCCCGCTGCCAAGGCCGCCGGACCCGGGCGTCCCAAGGACCTCGGCAAGCGCGCGGCGATCCTTGAAGCAGCCAAGGCACTGTTCATCGAACAGGGCTATACCGGCGTGAGCATGGACAGCATCGCCGCTCAGGCCGGCGTCTCGAAGCTGACCGTGTACAGCCATTTCGGCGACAAGGAGACCCTGTTCTCCGAAGCCGTGCAGTCCAAATGCATCGAGATGCTGCCTGACGCGCTGTTCGTGGCCGACGCCAACGGGCCGCTGCGCGACCAGCTGATCGGTATCGGCCTGGCCTTCTTCGAGCTGATCACCTCCGATGCGGCGATCTCGATCCAGCGCATGATGATGGCGCCGGAAACCGACGAACGCCTGCGCGAGCTGTTCTGGCAGGCCGGCCCGGAGCGTACCTGCGAGGCCCTGGCCGACTTCCTGCGTGCACGCGGGGAGCGCGGCGAGCTGGAGATCCCCGACTATTACCTGGCCGGCCAGCAGTTCCTGACCCTGGTCAAGGGCGAAGTGCACATGCATATGATGTGCGGCATGCCACTGTCACCGGTGGAGTGCGACCCTCTTGCCCATGTGACCGCCAGCATCGACTTCTTCCTGCGCGCCTATGCGCCGCGAGGGGCCGGAACCGGCTGAAACGGCAAACCTGAATGAACCGGAGGTCGCGATGACTTCCGGCACTGCGACCCCGGCCCCCCGGCAGCTGATGCTCTGGGCGCGCCGCCGGCCTCCGGCACCGGTAAAATGGCCGGCCCACTGCGCTGGATTTGAACCTCATGACGATTGATTACGCCCACGCCCGCGAACTGATGGTGGAACAGCAGATCCGTCCCTGGGACGTGCTGGACATCAAGGTGCTCGACGTCCTGGCCCGCCTGCCGCGCGAGGCCTTTGTCGCCGATGCACACCGGGCACTGGCCTACGCCGATGTCGAACTGCCGATCGGCCACGGCCAGAAGATGATGAAGCCGGTCATCGAGGGCCGTACCCTGCAGGCGCTGGATCTGCAGCCGGGTGACGAAGTGCTGGAAATCGGCATCGGCAGCGGCTTCCTGTCGGCCTGCATCGGCGCGCTCGCGCGCGACGTGCTGAGCCTGGAGATCGACCCGGAACTGGCCGCCGCCGCGCGTGCCCGCCTGGACGCCTCCGGCCTGGGCACCAATGTCCGCGTGGAAGTGGCCGACGCCCTGTCCTGGCAGACCGAACGCCGCTTTGACGTGATCTGT
Source organism: uncultured Stenotrophomonas sp. (assembly GCF_945952405.1). GTDB lineage: Bacteria > Pseudomonadota > Gammaproteobacteria > Xanthomonadales > Xanthomonadaceae > Stenotrophomonas. The sequence continues at coordinate 5,878 of NZ_CAMFIA010000023.1, forward strand.
GTCACTGGTGCGGTCGACGTGGTGCCGTCACAGTTCGCTTCGTGGCTGCGTCCGGGTGGCCGCCTGTTCGTGATCCACGGCCGCTCGCCGGCGATGGAGGCCCTGCTGGTCAAGGCCGACGGCAGCACCGAGTCCCTGTTCGAGACCGATATCGATTACCTGCGCGGTGCCGCCCCGGCACCCCAGTTCCACCTCTGAGTCCAAGGAAGCCGCAATGATCCGCCGATCCCTCGCTGTTGCGCTGGCCACTGCCCTGCTGCCGTTGTCCGCCCATGCCGCCGACCTGCTGCAGGTCTACGAAATGGCGCGCAACGGCGATCCGCAGCTGTCCGCCGCCGAATCGACCCGGCTGGTCGACAAGGAAGGCGCCGTGCAGGCGCGCGCTGCCCTGCTGCCGCAGATCAACGGCGTCGCCCAGTTGAACCGTACGCGCAGCGAGCCGAACGCCGATGCCAATTCCGGCTCGTTCACCAACAAGCGCCGCAGCTACACGGTCGACGGCAGCCAGACGCTGTTCAACTGGACCCAGATCAACAACCTGCGTTCGCAGCGTGAGCTGAGCAAGGCGGCGGATTTCACCCTCGATTCGGCCAACGACAGCCTGATCGTGCGCACCTCGGCGGCCTACTTCAACGTGCTGGTGGCGATCGAATCGCTGAACGCCGCACAGACCAATGAAGCGGCCGCGAAGAAGCAGTTCGACTTCGCCGACAAGCGCCTGGAAGTGGGCCTGGCGCCGATCACCGACGTGCACGAAGCACGCGCCCAGTACGACCAGGCGCGCGCCAACACCATCGTTGCGCAGAACACCCTGGCCGACAATTACCAGGCCCTGACCGAGTTGACCGGCCAGCCGGTGGTCAACCTGCGTGGCCTGCCGGCGGACTTCCGCCCGGAAGTGCCGGCCAACCGCGGCAACATCGACGAACTGGTGCACCAGGCCACCACCCAGAACCCGGCGCTGAAGGCGCAGGAACTGAAGGTCAGCGCCGCCGAAGCCGGCGTGCAGGCCGCACGTGGTGGCCACTACCCGACCCTGTCGCTGGGCGGCAGCTGGGGCAAGACCGCAACCTGGGGTGACAGCACCGGTTCCGGCTCGCTGTCGCCGGATGCACGCACCAACAGCATCGGCCTGACCCTGAACGTGCCGATCTTCGCCGGTGGCGCTACCCAGTCCGGCGTGCGCCAGGCCCTGGCCCAGCGTGACATCGCCCAGGATGGTTACGAGCAGCAGAAGCGCGCCCTGGACCGCAACACCCGCAATGCCTACCAGACCCTGGTACAGGGCATCAGCGAAGTGGAAGCCCGCCGCCTGGCGGTGGTCTCGGCACAGAGCGCGTACGACGCTTCGCAGGTCGGCCTGGAAGTCGGTACCCGTACCGTGCTGGACGTGATCCAGAACCAGCGCATCCTGTTCTCGGCGCAGCTGGACTACGCCCAGGCACGCTACACCTTCCTGCAGAACCGCCTGCTGCTGAGCCAGTCGCTGGGTGCGCTGGACGTGGCCGAGCTGCAGGACGTCAACCGCCTGCTGACCCAGGACGCGGGCAACCCGGCAACGACCACGCACTAAGGCGTCGCCCTGTCGGCCCCAGACAAAAGCCACCCGCGAGGGTGGCTTTTTTCATGGCCCGGGCAGCCTCAGGACCGGTACCGGTCGCGCCGCTTCAGGCGCACGGTGGCGGCAGGTGCGGTGCCACCAGTGCCAGCGTCCGCTGCAGGGCGCCGCGACCGTTGTTGATCAGCGTGCAGCCGGCCCGCGCCATGTCCTCGCGTGCCTGCGGGTCATCCAGCAGGTGCTGCAGCAGATCGCCGACCGCCTGTACGTCTTCACCGATCAGCAGTGCACCGGCCTCGCGCATGCGCCGCGAGATCTCGGAGAAATTGTGCAGGTGCGGACCGGTCACCGCGGCGGTGCCCATCGCGGCCGGTTCCAGCAGGTTGTGGCCACCGATCGGCTGCAGGCTGCCACCGACGAACGCCACCTGCGCACAGGCATAGAACGGCATCAGCTCGCCGAGGGTATCGATCACGAACACATCGGTGCCGGCTTCCGGCCACTGCTTCGCGCGCCGGGTGGCCACGTTCCAGCCCTGCTCGCGTGCCAGCGCTTCCACCTTCGGAAAGCGTTCCGGATGGCGTGGCGCCCACAGCAGCAACAGCTCGGGGTGCTGATGGCGCAGGCGCCGGTGCAGGTCGATGACCGCCTGCTCTTCACCGTCATGGGTACTGGCGGCAATCCACACCGGCCGGCCGGCCGGCACGCGCGCATGGAACTGCTCGACAAAGCCCTGCACGTCCGGCGTGGTGATGTCGAACTTCAGGTTGCCCAGCGCCTGTACCTGCTCCGGTGCCGCGCCCAGCTGCACGAAGCGGTCGGCATCGTCCTGCGACTGCGCCGCCACGCAGGTGACGGTGCGCAGTGCACGCCGGATCAGCGCCGCCAGCAAGCGGTAGCCACGCAGCGACCGTGCCGACAGGCGCGCATTGAGGATGTAGACCGGAATGCCACGGTCACGGCAGCCGAACAGCATGTTCGGCCACAGTTCGGTTTCCAGGATCAGCGCCAGGCTGGGCTGGAAGTGGCCGAGGAAGCGGTTGACGCTACCCGGCACGTCGTACGGCAGGTAGACGTGGTCCAGCGCATCGCCCCACAGTGCGCGCACGCGCTCCGACCCGGTCGGGGTGATGGTGGTGATGACCCAGCGGATGTCCGGGCGCTGCTTGCGCAGGGCGTTCACCAGCGGCGCTGCGGCGTTGACCTCGCCCACCGAAACCGCGTGCAGCCAGACCCGCGGCTGCCCGGTCGGCTGCGGATAGGAGGCATAGCGCTCGTCCCAGCGCCGGAAGTATTCACGGACCCGGAAACCGCGCCAGACCAGGTGGTACACGGTGATCGGCAGCAGGATGTAGAGCACGACCGAATACAGGCCGCGCAGGATCCATTCGACAGGGTCTTTACGCATGCGGCAAGGATACGGGAGCCCCCCGGGAAAGACACGCGGCGGCCTTGGTAGAATGGCCCAATGTCCGATGCCACCACCGCCGTCCGCCCGTCGCTGCGCGATCCCCGCAACTGGCCGATGTTCGCCGCCATGTTCGGCGCCTTCGCCATCGCCCGCCTGCCGTGGATGCTGCAGCGCGCGCTGGGCCGGGGCGTCGGCTGGATCACCTGGCGCCTGCTCGGCAGCCGTCGCCGCGCTGCGGAGGTCAACCTCCAGCTGTGCTTCCCGGAAAAGGACGACGCCTGGCGCCAGCGTCTGGTGCGCGACAGCTTCGATGCGCTGGGCGTGGGCGTGTTCGAGTGCATCCGTGCCTGGTGGGGCAGCATCGACCGCATCCGTCCGCAGGTGCAGATCGAAGGCCTGGAACACCTGCGCCGGATGCAGGCCGAGGGCCGGGGCGTCCTGCTGGTGTCCGGCCATTTCATGACCCTGGAGATGTGTGGCCGCCTGTTGTGCGACTACGTCGACCTGTCAGGCATGTACCGCAAGCACAAGAACCCGGTGTACGAGTGGGCGGTGAAGTTCGGCCGCCTGCGCTACGCCAAGGCGATGTTCGCCAACGAGGACATCCGCGCCACCGTGCGCCACCTGAAGAAGGGCGGCTTCCTCTGGTATGCACCGGACCAGGACATGCGCGGCAAGGACACCGTGTTCGTGCCGTTCTTCGGCCACACCGCCTCCACCATCACCGCCACCCATCAGCTGGCGCGGATGACCGGTTGCGCGGTGATCCCGTATTTCCATCGCCGCGAGGGCGGGAAGTACGTGCTGAAGATCGGCGCGCCGCTGGAGAATTTCCCCAGCGAGGATGTGGAAGCCGACACCACGCGGGTCAACCAGGCCATTGAAGAGATGGTGCGCGAGGCGCCGGACCAGTACCTGTGGATCCACCGCCGCTTCAAGCGCCAGCCGGGTGGCCGGAGCGATTTCTACTCGTAGCCGGATGTAACAGAGGCAGCTGCGTGCCTATGGTAGTCGCCAACCTTGGTGGGCGCCGATGACCCAACGCCCCTAGCGGCAGCCAACCAAGGTTGGCAGCTACCGGGGTGTCGCTCACCTGCGCGCCGTCGTAGTCGCCAACCTTGGTTGGCGCCGATCACCCGATCGGCAGAGAATCTTCGGCGTCGCGCGCCAGCAGGCTGCCGGCGAACAGTGCGGCCAGCATCACGGTCAGGCCTCCCCAGAACGCCGAGTAGAACGCCAGGTGGGTGTTGAGCGGGAAGACGGTGACCGCCAGCGCCAGCATCGCCGGGCGTGCGCGTTCACGCGCGATCGCCGGTGCATAACGCCAGGCCCGCCAGGCCTGGGCCACCGCTGCCAGCCACAGCAGCAGGCCGAGCACGCCAGTCTCGGCCAGGATTTCCAGCACGATCTGATGGGCGTGCAATGCCGGGGCGTTGCCCCACACCGCCGGGCCTTCCTCGGCCACGCACGCCGGATAGGCATCGCGGAAGCCGCGTGCGCCCACGCCGTTGATCGGGTGTTCTTCAATCATGCAGGCGGCGGCTTCCCAGATCCGCGCCCGCCCGGACAGTGCCTGGTCGACACCACGCTCGCCACCGTCCCAGGCCATCGCTGTACGCGTGAAGCGCTCGCGCAGCTGCGGCACGCCGGCGGTCAACGCGCCGGCACCGAGCACGGCCAGCAGCGCCAGCAGCAACAGCCGCTTCCAGCCGAACTGGCGCACGCCGCTGTACACCAGCACCAGCGCGAAGGTGATCCACGAGGCGCGCGAACCGGCCAGCAGCAGCACGCTGCCGAGCACCGCCGCGGCCAGCAACCAGCCGGGATTGCCGAACCGGCGCGCCGCCGGCAGCAACAGGAACGGTGACAGGCTGGCCAGCACCTGGCCGAACTTCAGGTTGCACGGCCCCAGCGCACCACTGAGCCGGTCGGCCAGCGCCGCTTCGTCGGCCGGGCACAGCGCATGACCGCTGATCGCCAGCTTCAGGTGTTCCAGCGACCAGAACCACGGGCTGGTTCCAGCCACCGCCTGCACCAGCGCATCCAGCGTCCAGGCGGCGGTGATCAACGCCAGGCCACCGAAGGTCAGGCGTCGCCGTTCCGGCGTGGCCACGGCGATCGCCACCAGCCACATGAACGGCAGGTAGCGCAGGCCTGCGGCGGCCTTGGTCCAGGAGGCCGCCGGATCGATGGCATCGATGGCCGAGAATGCCTGCGGCAGCCAGTAACCCAGGAACAGGATCGAGGTCAGCGCCCAGGCGGCCGTGCTCAGCAGATGCGGACGGCGCTGCAGGCGACGCATGACCATGCGCGCCGCGGCGTACAACGCACCGAGGCCGAGCACGGTTTCGGCGATGCCCGGCAGTGGCCACATCGCCACGTAGGCGAGCACCCACCAGGGCGCCCAGCGCCCGGCGCGGTCGTCGCGTACGACGACGGCGGGGTCAGCCGGCAAGGTCGGCATAGAGGCGGAGGGTGTCACGCTGCATGGCCTGCAGGGTAAACGGGATGCGGGCCGGCAGGGATGGCGGCTGCGCCAGCAGGGCCAGCGCGCGTTCACCGAGCGCGCGCGCGTCACCCAGCGCTACCGCGCCGCTGGGTTGCAGCTGCTGCAGCAGCTCACCGACGCCACCGTGGTTCCAACCCAGCACCGGACGGCCGACCGACAGCGCCTCGACCACGGTGCGGCCGAACGCTTCCGGCTTGTCCGACAGCTGCAGCACCAGGTCGCTGGCCGCATAGGCCTGGGCAATCCGCGCGGTCGGCGTGCTGATCTGCACGGCATCGGCCACACCCAATGCGGCGGCCTGCCGGCGCAGATCGGCCACGTAGGCTTCACGGCCGGGCTCATCGGTGCCAAGCATCCACAGCTGTGCCGGCACGCCGGCGGCGCGCACGTCGGCCAGCAGCTGCAGCGCGTGGGCGTGGCCCTTCAGGCGGGTGCCCCGGCCCGGCAGCAGCAGCAGCGGGCCTTCAACCTGCGCCAGCCACGGGTAATCGCTGGCCAGGGCCAAGCGCGGCCGGCGGTCGGCGCGTCCCACGCGCGGGAACTGGGCGACATCGACGCCCCGCGGAATCACCTGCAGTGCCGCTTCGGGCACGCTCGGGTAATGCCGCTGCACGTAGTCGCGCACGGTATCGGACACGCAGATCACGCGTTCACCGCTGGTCATCACCGCGCTGTAGCGACTGGGTGAATTCAGGCCATGCACGGTGGTCACCCAGTGCGGGCGCTGGGTGACGGGAAGCGCGCGGATCGCATACAGGCCCAGCCAGGCCGGCAGTCGCGAACGGGCATGCACGATGTCGGCGCCGACCTCGGCGAACAGCCGGCGCAGGGTCGGCAGATGGCGCAGGGTCAGCAGCGATTTGCGGCCGATATCAAGGGTGAGATGTTCGGCACCACTGTCGAGCAGCGGTTGTACCAGGCGCCCGCCGGCGGAGACCACCAGCGCACGATGGCCGGCGGCCACCAGCGCCGCTGCGATTTCCAGGGTCGAGCGCTCGACACCGCCGGAGTGCAGCGCCGGCAGCAACTGCACCACGGTCAATCGGCGCATCGACGGGGCGGCCGTTTAGTCGGCCAGCACGAACACGGAACCGCAGTACGGGCACTGCGCTTCGCCGTTGGGTTCGTCCTCGATCGGCAGGTACACGCGCGGATGCGAGTTCCACAGCGCCATCTCCGGGGTCGGGCAGCTCAGCGGCAGGTCGCTGCGGTGCACGGTGTAGCGCTTCTCGGCGTTGGCGGGCGCGGTGGCGGTATGGCTCATGGCGGATGTCGATGAACGGGTTGCGAGGCCTGTGATTCTAGCATCCGGGCCGCCCCGACATTGCGCCGCAACAGGTCTTTGCGCGCCCGGCGCCGATTCACCGCCGCGTTGCAGGGCGCCCCGGGGCCGGCCTGCGGCAGGATTTCTTCAATCGATCCAGCCGGTTGCGGCGAAAACCCGCCGACCGCGATATTTCCCGCATTTGGATCGAACTAAATGGCACTTGTCAGGCCGCGACGGCTGTTGCAGGATCGGGCCAGGTCGCAGCCCGACCCACCCCATCCGACCCGATCGCATGGCCCGCCCCCACCGGACCGGCATCGCCTCCTGCACTGCCACAGCGGCGGGCGGAGCGATGCTGCCCGTGGTGTCCGCCGATGCGGGTTCTGCCCGCCGCCTGCCCTTCCGGGAGACCCTTGCATGACCCTGTCCGATCCACGCCGCGCCCTGCTTCCGCTCGCCCTCGCCCTGGCCTGTGCGACCACCGCGATGCCGGTACTGGCACAGGGGCTGCAGACCTCGTTCGAGCCCGGCGAAGCCGCACCGGCACCGGCCGCGGGCGCGTTGCAGGTCGCGATCGGCAATGGCCCCGCCGCGCCCTACGCGGCCAAGCGCAACGCCGGCTACAGCGGCCTGCATGCACTGCACTACAGCAGCGCCGGCGGCAGCGCGCGGCGCGAGCTGTTCCGCACCGACCTGGCCATCGACGCCGATACCACGCTGTCGTGGCTGGTGCTGCCGGAAATCGTCGGCAAGGACACCGTGGCTTCGACCTATGTATCGCTGGACCTGCGCCTGGACGATGGCCGCCGCGTTTCCGCGCTCACCGCGTACGACCAGCACGGCGTGGCCCTCGGCGCGCGCGCACAGGGCGACTCGAAGACGCTGTACCCGCAGCAGTGGGCACGCAAGGCGGTACGCCTGGGCGGCATCCCCGCACTGAAGGGGCGCCGCGTGGTCGCGATCGAGCTGGAAGTGGCCAGTGCCGAGGGCGCACCGGTGTCCGGCTGGATCGACGACGTGCGCCTGGACGCACAGGCGCGGCAGCAGCCGCAGCGCGCCTCCGACTGGGTGCTGACCACCCGTGGTACCCAGGCCAACGGCACCTTCTCACGCGGCAACAATGTCCCGGCCACGGCCGTGCCGCATGGTTTCAACTTCTGGACCCCGGTGACCGACGCCGGTGCACTGAACTGGCTGTACCGCTGGAACGAACAGAACGATGCGCAGAACCGCCCGCAGCTGCAGGCGCTGGCGCTCAGCCACCAGCCCAGCCCGTGGATGGGCGACCGCCAGACCTTCCAGGTGATGCCTTCGGCCAGCCGCGGCGTGCCCGAAGCCGATCGTCGCAAGCGCGCGCTGTCGTTCGATCGCAGCCACGAGTCGGCGCGACCCTACCGCTACGACGTCCGCTTCGACAACGGTATCGCCGCAGCCATCGCACCGACCGATCATGCCGCGCTGTTCCGCTTTGATTTCCCGGAAGGCGGCGACGCCAACCTGCTGTTCGACAATGTCGATGCGCGTGGCGGCCTGACCCTGGACGCTGCCTCGCAGACGCTGTCCGGCTACACCGATACGCGCAGCGGCCTGTCCAACGGCGCCAGCCGCATGTACGTGGTGGCCAGCTTCGACACGCCGTGGCGCAGCAGTGGTCGCATCGATACCGGCCGCCCGACCGGCTACATCAAGTTCGAAACCGGTGGCGCGCGCCAGGTGACCATGCGTATCGCCACCTCGCTGATCTCGGTGGAACAGGCACGGCACAACCTGGCGCTGGAAATCGCCGCGGCCGATACGCTGGAGAGCGTGGCCGGCCGCGCCCAGGACGCGTGGGACACCCGCCTGGCCCGCTTCGACATCGGCGATGCCAGCGACGACCAGAAGACCACGCTGTATTCCAGCCTGTACCGGCTGTACCTGTACCCGAATTCCGGCCACGAGAACGCCGGCAGCACGGCGGCGCCGGACTGGCGCTATGCCAACCAGGCCAGTGCCAGCGATGACAACACCGACGGCAGCGCCACCCGCAGTTTTGCCGCCGTCCGCGATGGCCAGGTGTTCGTCAACAACGGCTTCTGGGACACCTTCCGCACCACCTGGCCGGCCTACGCGCTGTTCACCCCCGACGATGCCGGGCACCTGGTGCAGGGCTTCATCGAGCAGTACCGCGCCGGTGGCTGGATCGCGCGCTGGTCATCGCCGGGCTACGCCGACCTGATGGTCGGCACCAGCTCCGACGTGGCCTTCGCCGACGCCTGGCTGAAGGGCATCGGCGGCTTCGATCCAGCCGAGGCCTACGCCGCCGCGCTGAAGAATGCCACGGTGGTGCCGCCGGACCGCCATGTCGGCCGCAAGGGCATGGACCGCTCGACCTTCCGTGGCTACGCCAGCGCCGACGTGCATGAAGGCATGTCGTGGACGATGGAAGGGGCGCTCAACGATTTCGGCATCGCCAACATGGCCGACGCCCTGGCCAAGCGCGCGGCCACGCCAGCCGCACGCGAACGCTACAGCACCGAAGCCGACTACTTCCGCCACCGCGCCGCCAGCTACGCCACGATGTTCGACCCGGCCGCCGGCTTCTTCCAGGGCCGCACCGCCGATGGCCGCTGGCGCGTGGACGCCGCGCACTACGACCCGCGCGTGTGGGGCCATGACTACACCGAGTCCAATGGCTGGACCTTCGCCTTCACCGCCGCCCACGATGGCGAAGGACTGGCTGCGCTGTACGGTGGCCGCGACAAGCTGGCGGCGAAGCTGGATGCCTTCTTTGCCACGCCGGAAACCGCCGACCCGGCACTGGCCGGCTCCTACGGCGGCACCATCCACGAGATGACCGAGGCGCGCGACGTGCGCATGGGCATGTACGCGCACAGCAACCAGCCGGCACACCACATCCCGTGGATGTACCTGTATGCCGGGCAGCCGTGGAAGACCCAGCAGCATGTGCGCGAGATCCTGTCGCGGTTGTACGTCGGCAGCGAGATCGGCCAGGGCTATCCCGGCGACGAGGACAACGGCGAGACGTCGGCATGGTATGTGCTGGCCTCGCTGGGCCTGTACCCGCTGCGCATGGGCGCCCCCGAGTACGTGATCGGTTCGCCGGCGTTCCGGCATGCGCGAGTGGAACTGCAGGGCGGCGCGGTGCTGACCGTGAACGCGGCCAACAACTCGCGCGAGAACGTCTACGTGCAGTCGCTGAAGATCAATGGCAAGCCGTGGACCCGGACCTGGGTGCCGCACGAGCTGATCGCCAAGGGCGCCACCCTGGACTTCGTGATGGGCCCGCAGCCGTCGCGCTGGGGCAGCGGCGTGGACGACGTGCCGCGTTCGCTGACCGCGCCCGGCCAGCGCCCGCAGCGGCTGCACGACCTGCTCGGCAGCGCCGCGAAGGCGACCCTGGCCGATGGCCGCGCGCTGCCCGCACTGGTCGATGACGATGCCGCCACCACGGTCGGCCTGGGCGCTGGCGCGACCATCGCGCTGACCGGCCTGGCCGATGGTGCACCGACGATGTACACGCTGACCAGCGGCGACGGCAGCATCCGCGGTGGCGAATGGACGCTGGAGGCGCGCACCGGCAACGGCAGCTGGAACGTGCTTGACCAGCGCAGCGGCGAAGACTTCGAATCCGCCCGCCAGACCCGGCCGTTCCGCATCGCCCGCCCCGGCCGCTACAGCGAATACCGGCTGCGCCTGGCCGCACCGGCCAGGATGCCGCTGGCGGAGATCGAACTGCTGGCCATCAGCGCCGTACAATGAGCCGCATGCGCTACCGCCTCCTGCCCCTGGCCCTTGTTGCCCTGTCCTTCTGCAGCTTCGGCCAGACCCAGGCGTTCGACACCCAGCTGACCCGCGACGGGGTGACACTGAACTACCAGGACGCCCATGGCGCGCTGGCCGCGTCGCAGCGCAAGCGGGTCATCGATACGTTCTACTTCGCCTACCTGCGCGAACGCGCGGACTTCCATCGCGCTGCGCCGTCGATGGTGCGCATCGTGATCGATCCGGCCTACACCGGCATCGCCTTCGTCGGCGACAAGGACCAGGCGGCGACGATCACCATCAATCCCGGCTGGCTGGCACAGCACCCGAACGACATCGACCTGGTCAGCCATGAGGCCATGCACATCGTGCAGGGCTATCCCGGTTACGGCGATGCACGCGTGCCGGGCTGGCTGGTGGAAGGCATCGCCGACTATGCCCGCGACCGCTACGGCATGGACAACGCCGCCGCCGGCTGGGCCCTGCCGGAAAAGGTTGGCAAGGGCCAGAACTTCGACAGCGGTTACCGGGTCACCGGTGCGTTCCTGAAGTGGGCCGAGGCCGCGCATCCCGGCCTGGTGCAGGCGCTGGACAACGCCCTGCGCGATGGCCGCTACACGGTGGCGGTGTGGCAGAAGCACACCGGAAAGGCCTTGCCGGCGTTGTGGGCGGAATACGCCAGGCCGCGCTCGGAGGCCCCGCCGCCGGCCCCGGCACGTCGCGGCAAGCGGCACTGACAACCGTGCACCACACCTTCGCCGGGCATCGCCCGGCGCTACCGCGTCGCAGCCTCAGCGCGACCGCACGAAACCGGCGTACAGCGCGAACAGCTGCTGGAAATACCGCCGGGTCACTCGATTGCGCATGACACTCTCGCCGATGGGAAGATGGTCGGGCCCAGGGTGGGAAGGCCGGTCCGGTCCCCTCCCACGGCCGGGCCGCGTGGGCGTATTGGGCCGCAGCGGCGTTGCAGGCACATGACCGCCCTGCGTAGCGCGTGTGGCACGCACTCGAGGTAGAACCGGGCGCTGGCTGGCTTCCCACGCCTGCCTGAACGTGATTGCGATTGCCGGCCAGCGGCCGGCACTACCGTTTCCGCTCTGCGGAAACAGAAACGCGCCCCGTGGGGCGCGCTTCTGCAGATCGAATCGGCAAGAAGGCCTCAGGCCTTCTTGTCCGCCTCGATCTGCTTCCTGATCTGCGCATCGACCGCGGCAATCGCGGTCATGTTCAGGATCCGGCGCGAGGTCGCGCTGGTGGTCAGGATGTGCACCGGCTTGTTCACGCCCATCAGGATCGGGCCGATCGCCACGCCATCGGTGAACACCCGCACCAGGTTGTAGGCGATGTTGGCCGCTTCCAGGTTCGGCAGCACGAACAGGTTGGCACGGCCCTGCAGGGTGGAGCCCGGCAGCAGCTTCTGGCGCAGTGCCTCATCCCATGCGGTGTCGCCCTGCATTTCGCCGTCCACGTTCAGGCGCGGGTTGCGCTTGAGCAGCAGCTCGCGCACCTGACGCATCTTCAACGCATCCTTGGAATCGTGGCTGCCGAAGTTGGAGTGCGACAGCAGTGCCACGTTCGGCTCGATGCCGAACAGCTTCATGCGGTAGGCCGCCTGCAGGGTCGCTTCGCACAGCTGCTCGGCGGTCGGGTCTTCCTGCACATGAGTATCGACGAAGAAGAACACGCCCTGCTGGTTGATCACGCCGGTCATCGCCGAGGTCGAGGTCACCTTCGGTTCCAGCGGCAGCACGCTGCGCACGTAGCCCAGCTTCTTGTGGAAGCGGCCGACGATGCCGGTCAGCATCGCATCCGCTTCGCCACGGGCCACCATCACCGCGGCGATCAGGGTCGGACGCGAACGCATCAGGTTCTTCGCCGCCGCCACGGTCACGCCACGACGGCCGGTCAGGCCGTGGTAGTACTGCCAGTACTCGTTGAAGCGCGGGTCATCGTTGATGTTGGTCACTTCAACGTTTTCGCCGATCTTCAGGCGCAGGCCGAGGCGCTCGATGCGCGACTCGATCACTTCCGGGCGGCCGATCAGGATCGGGTGCGCCAGGCCGTCATCGACCACGTTCTGCACCGCCTGCAGCACCACTTCCTCTTCGCCTTCGGCATACACCACGCGCTGCTTGTCGCTGCGCGCGCGGTCGTAGACCGGCTTCATCATCAGGCTGGTGCGGTAGACGAACTGGGCCAGCTTGTCGCGGTAGGCGCCCATGTCCTCGATCGGGCGCGAGGCCACGCCCGAGTCCATCGCGGCCTGCGCCACGGCGGCGGACAGCTCCACCAGCAGGCGACGGTCGAACGGACGCGGAATCAGGTATTCACGGCCGAAGCTCGGCGTGTCGCCGCCATAGGCCGAGCCCATGTCGGTAGCGGCACGGCGGGCCAGCGCGGCGATGGCGCGCACGCAGGCGATCTTCATTTCCTCGTTGATCGCGGTCGCACCCACGTCCAGCGCACCGCGGAACAGGTACGGGAAGCACAGCACGTTGTTGACCTGGTTCGGATAGTCCGAACGGCCGGTGCCGATGATCGCGTCCGGGCGCGCGGCACGCGCCAGTTCCGGCATGATTTCCGGGGTCGGGTTGGCCAGCGCGAAGATCACCGGGTCCGGCGCCATGGTCTTGACCATGTCCGCGGTCAGGATGCCCGGCGCCGACAGGCCCAGGAAGATGTCCGCACCATCGACGATCTCGGCCAGCGTGCGCTTGTCGGTGTCGCGCGCATAGCGCTGCTTTTCCGGGTCCAGGTCGGTACGGCCGGTGTGGATCACGCCCTCGCGGTCGAAGGCCAGGATGTTCTCCGGCTTCAGGCCCAGCTGCACCAGCATGTTCACGCAGGAAATGCCGGCCGCGCCCATGCCCGTGGTCGCCAGCTTCACTTCCTCGATCTTCTTGCCGGTGATCGCCATCGCGTTGAGCACGGCTGCACCGACGATGATCGCCGTACCGTGCTGGTCGTCATGGAACACCGGGATCTTCATGCGCTCGCGCAGCTTGCGCTCGACCACGAAGCACTCCGGCGCCTTGATGTCTTCCAGGTTGATGCCGCCGAAGGTCGGCTCCAGCGAGGCGATGATGTCGACCAGCTTGTCCGGGTCGGTCTCATCGACTTCGATGTCGAACACATCGATGCCGGCGAACTTCTGGAACAGCACGCCCTTGCCTTCCATCACCGGCTTGCCGGCCAGTGCCCCGATGTTGCCCAGGCCCAGCACCGCGGTGCCGTTGGAGATCACCGCCACCAGGTTGCCGCGCGCGGTCAGCTCGCTGGCCTGCTGCGGGTCGGCCTTGATCGCTTCACAGGCGTACGCCACGCCCGGCGAATACGCCAGCGACAGGTCGCGCTGGGTCAGCATCGGCTTGGTCGCGGAGACCTTGATTTTGCCCGGGGGGGACATCCGGTGGTAATCGAGGGCGGCCTGTTTGAAATCTTCGTTGGACATCGACGTTGGTTACATGAATGGGCAAGAGGGACAGGGGATGATACCCCCGTTGGAGCGTCTGGACCTGTCGCTATCCTGTCGCAAGCATGCTGCGACCGCACAATTCCGTGCCGTATGCGACGTTCTCGCCAGACCAGCTTCGGCGCCTCCGATGACAGCCGTAGGACGCCTTGAAACGCCGCGGGGCCGTACCACTGTCGTGAACGGCCCCGCGGTACCACACACCTGGATCAGCCCTTGGCCGGCAATGCCTCGGGCAGCGCGTCCACCGGCGGCGGCAGTTCGCTTTCACGGCCATCCAGCGCCAGCTGCAGGCGGTTGCGGTCCAGCGCGCCTTCCCAGCGCGAGACCACCACGGTGGCCACCGCATTGCCGATGAAGTTGGTCAGCGAGCGGCATTCGCTCATGAAGCGGTCCACGCCCAGGATCAGCGCCATGCCCGCCACCGGCACCTCCGGCACCACGGCCAGGGTCGCGGCCAGGGTGATGAAGCCGGCACCGGTAACGCCGGCCGCGCCCTTGGAGCTGAGCATGGCGACCAGCAGCAGGGCGATCTGGTGGCCGAGGGTCAGTTCGGTATTGGTGGCCTGGGCGATGAACAGCGCGGCCAGGGTCATGTAGATGTTGGTGCCGTCGAGGTTGAACGAGTAGCCGGTGGGAACCACCAGGCCCACCACCGACTTGCTGCAGCCGGCACGTTCCATCTTCTCCATCAGCGACGGCAGCGCCGACTCCGACGAAGAGGTGCCCAGCACCAGCAGCAGTTCGGCCTTCAGGTAGCGCGCCAGCTTGAACACCGAGAAACCGCACAGGCGGCAGACCAGGCCGAGGATCACCGCCACGAACAGGAACGCCGTGAGGTAGAACGAACCCACCAGCCAGGCCAGGTTGATCAGCGAACCCACGCCGTACTTGCCGATGGTGAAGGCGATCGCGCCGAACGCACCGATCGGGGCGGCCTTCATCAGGATGTGCACCAGCTTGAACACCGGAGCGACCAGCGCTTCCAGGAAGTTCAGCACCGGCTTGCCCTTGTCGCCGACCATCGCCAGCGCGATGCCGAACAGCACGGCCACGAACAGCACCTGCAGGATGTTGCCATCGACGAAGGCGCTCAGCAGCGTCTTCGGAATGATGTCCATCAGGAAGCCGACCAGGGTCAGGTCATGCGACTTCTCGACGTAGCTGTGCACCGCGGTCTGGTCCAGCTCGGCCGGGTTGATGTTCATGCCGGCGCCGGGCTGCACCACGTGCGCGACGATCATGCCGACGATCAGCGCCAGCGTGGAGAAGAACAGGAAGTACGCCATCGCCTTGGCGAATACGCGGCCCACCGTGCGCAGGTGGGTCATGCTGGCGATGCCGGTGACGATGGTCAGGAAGATCACCGGCGCGATGATCATCTTCACCAGGTTGATGAAGGCATCGCCAAGCGGCTTCATCTTCTCGCCGATCAGCGGTTCGTAGTGGCCGAGGATGGCGCCCAGGACGATCGCCACGATCACCTGGAAGTACAGCTGGCGATAGATCGGCAACGGCTTTGCAGGCGCCGGGGCTGCGGTCGGGATGTGCATGGCGGACTCCGGAAGGGGCGTTTTCAGGCACGTACGGCCCCGGGACAGCACGGGAACCGTTACCGTGGAAACTGCTCGCAGGCCCCGTGCAGCACGCGCAGGGGGTGCGACCAATGGACGCCTTTGTACGCGCCGGGCACGCCGGCGCAGATAACCTATTGGTACTAGCCCCCCGGTTCAGGTGGCAGTGGTGCCTACACTGGCGCCGCACCGCCCGATCACGGGGAGGCCGGTGGCCCGAGCTGAACGGCCGGGCGCGTCTTTGCGAAAGTTCCGGCCCTTGCGGCCGTTGTTGTCCTGTCCACACGCAATCTGAGAGAGCCGCACCCAACATGCGCCCGATTCCCACCTTGCTGGCCCTGTCGCTGGCCACCCTTCCCGCCTTCGCCTCGGCTGCCGATTTCGACAACTGGCCGACCAAGTACGCCTTCAGCGACGGCACCGAGCTGGCCGCTACCGGCAACATCGCCTACGACTACAACGATTTCTCCTCGGGCAGCGGCCTTGAGGACGATGACGCCGTGCGCCGCAAGGAGTTCGGTGCGACGCTGAAGAAGAAGGGCGTCTACGACGCGATGGTCTACTACGACTTCCAGGCCGACACCTGGCTGGACGTGTTCGTACGCTTCGAGAGCAAGGCGCTGTTCGGCCGCGACATCGGCCGCTTCCGCTTCGGCTACATGAAGACCCCGGTCGGCCTGGATGCGAACACCGCCTCGCGTGCCGGCAGCTTCCTGGAAACCTCGCTGCCGGTGCAGGCCTTCTACGAAGGCCGTCGCACCGGTGTGGAATGGGTGCTGGAGCGCCCGCAGTACCTGCTGCAGGCCGGCGCCTATGGCGGCAAGGACCTGCAGGGCGACAACCCCGGCACCACCCAGGCGGTGCGTGCGGTGTGGACGCCGGTGAAGGCGCCGGGTGACGTGATCCACCTGGGCCTGGCCTATTCGCAGGAGAATCCGCGCGGCTACAGCGATGGCCGCGACGTCCACCACGAAGCCAGCGCCCGCCTGCGTGCTCGTCCGGAAGCCGGCCTGACCGACATCCGCTACGTCGATTCCGGCGCACTGGTCACCGCCGACCAGATCCGCCGCACCGGCCTGGAAGGCATCTGGATCCGCGGTCCGTTCTCGCTGCAGGCCGAAGCCCTGCGCGCCACGGTCACCCGTCATGACGGCAAGCCCGACTACACCGGCAGCGGCCAGTACGCGATGGCCAGCTGGGTCCTGACCGGCGAATCGCGCCCGTACAACGCCGGCGCGGTGGCCAACATCAAGCCGGCGCACAACTACGGCGCGGTGGAACTGGTGGCCCGCTACAGCCGCCTCGACCTCGACGATGGCGACATCCTCGGTGGCCGCCAGCACGACCTGACCCTGGGCGCGAACTGGTACCTGACCAGCCACTTCAAGTTCCAGGCCAACTACGTGAAGGTCGACGCCAGCCGTCGTGGCGTGCACAGCACGCCGGAGATCTTCGAACTGCGCGCGCAGATGCACTTCTGACCCCTTCCACGTCAGATCCCGGCGGGCGTGCACGCCACGCCCGCCGGCCCTGCGTAGACTGCCGCCATGTACTGGCTCAGCCGCCACCGGATGCTGTTGCTGACCCTTCTGGTGATGGTGGGTGGCACCGTGCTGTGCGCGGTGGCCGCCGGTCACTACGCCTGGCGCCGCGCCCTCGGCGACGAGAGCAGCCAGGTGCAACGCCAGCTGCAGCTGTATGGCCAGGGCCTGCAGCAGCGCATCGACCGCTTCGGCACGCTGCCACAGGTGCTGGCACTTGATCCGGACCTGCTGCACGCGCTGCGCGTGCCGCCCTCGCCCGCCGAACGGCAGCGGCTGAACCTCAAGCTGCAACGTGCCAATGAAGTCACCCGCACCTCTACCCTGACCCTGGTCGGCCATGACGGCGTGGCCGTGGCGGCCAGCAACTGGGACCAGCCGACCAGCAACGTCGGCGAGAACTACAGTTACCGCCCGTACTACCGCCAGGCACTGGCCCAGGGCCGTGGCCGCTTCTACGGCATCGGCATGACCACCGGCGTACCCGGCTACTACCTGTCGCAGGCGATCGAGGAGGACGGCCGGCGGCTTGGCGTGGTGGTGATCAAGGTCGAGCTGTCGGCACTGGAACAGGAGTGGTTGAGCAGCCCGGATGTGGTGCTCGCCAGTGACGACCACGACGTGGTCTTCCTGGCCAACCGCGACAGCTGGCGTTACCGCCTGCTGCGCCCGCTGGGTGCCGACGAGCGTCGCGAGATGCTGGATGCCCGCCAGTACGCCGACCGCGCCCTGCAGCCGCTGCGCGCACGTACCGAAGACGTGCTGGCCGACGGCGGCCGCATGGTGCGCCTGCTCGACCCGGCGCTGCCGCAGCCGATGCTGTGGCAGAGCCTGCCGCTGCCGGCCGAAGGCTGGAACCTGCACCTGCTGCACGATGCCGGTGCCGCCACCGCTGCCGGTCGCGCCGCCGCACTCACCGGCGGCGCCGCGTGGCTGGCACTGGGCTTCCTGGTGCTGTTCGTGCAGCAGCGCCGGCGCCTGGCCAAGCACCGCCTGCGCAGCCGCCGTGAGCTGGAAACCCTGCTCAAGCAGCATGCCCAGGAACTGCGTACCGCGCAGGATGGCCTGCTGCAGGCCGCCACCGATGCCGACAGCGGCCTCAGCCGCAGCCTCGAGCACCTACCGCAGGGCGTGGTGGTGATCGACCGCGAACTGCGCCTGGTCGCCTGGAATTCGCGCTACCTGGAGCTGTTCCGGTTCCCGCAGGACCTGGTCCGGGTCGGTCGCCCGATCGAAGAGCTGTTCCGCTTCAACGCACGCCGCGGCCTGCTCGGCCCCGGCCCGGTCGACGAGGCCATCGAGCGCCGCCTGAACCACCTGCGCAGTGGCCGCCCGCACATGCGCGAGAGCGAGAAGGACGACGGCACGGTGCTGGAGATCCGCGGCAATCCGCTGCCCGACGGCGGCTTCGTCACCAGCTATGCCGACATCACCAGCTACAAGAACGCCGCGCGTGAACTGCGCTCGCTGGCCGACGCGCTTGAACATCGCATCGCCGAGCGCACCCACGACCTGGATGAAGCGCGCCGTGAGGCCGAGCAGGCCAACCGCTACAAGACCCGCTTCGTCGCCTCGGCCGTGCACGACCTGCTGCAGCCGTTGAACGCTGCCCGCATGTTCGTTTCGGTGCTGCGCGGCAAGCTGAGCGATCCGGCGCAGCAGCAGACCAGCGACCACATCGAGGCCGCCCTGGCCGCGCAGGACGCCATCCTCAACAGCCTGCTCGATATTGCCCGGCTGGAATCGGGCAGCCTGCCGACCCGGGTGCAGGCATTCCGGCTGGGGCCATTGCTGCAGACATTGGCGCGCGAGTTCGGCATCGCTGCGCAGTCGCGTGGCCTGGTGGTGGACTGGGTCGATACCGGTGCAGTGGTGGTCAGCGACGAAGCGCTGCTGCGCCGCATCCTGCAGAACTTCCTGTCCAACGCGCTGCGCTACAGCGAGCGCGGGCGCGTGCTGCTCGGCTGCCGCCGCCGCGACGGGCTGCTGTGGATCGAAGTGCATGACCAGGGCCCCGGCATCCCCGATGCGCTGCAGGGCGAGATCTTCGAGGAATTCCGCCGCCTGCATGACGGCCAGCAGCGTGGCGCCGGGCTCGGCCTGGCCATCGTCGACCGCATCGGGCGCCTGCTCGGGCATCCCATCCGGCTGCACTCGCAGCTGGGCCACGGCAGCGTGTTCGCGGTGGGCGTGCCGTTCGGTGAAGCCAGCGCGATTCCAGCCACCGCGCCGGCACCGGTGCTGGTGCAGGAACCGGCGGCGGACAATCCGTTGCGCGGGCGCCGGGTCTGGGTGATCGATGACGACCCGCATGTGTGTGCGGCCAGCCGTGCACTGCTGGAACGCTGGGGCTGCGCGGTGGCGCTGGCCGACGGCCCGCAGGCGGCGTTGCAGCTGGCCGGCAGCGGCGCAGTGCCGGAACTGGTGCTGCTGGACGTGCGCATGGGCGACCACCATGGTCCGGTGCTGTACGAAACCCTGGCGGAGCTGTGGCAGGCCCGCCCGCCGGTGGTGCTGGTCACCGCCGAACGCGACGCGGGGCTGAGGGAAATGGCTGCCGAGCGCGGCTGGGGCATGATCGCCAAGCCGGTGAAGCCGCCGGCGCTGCGGGCACTGATGAGTCAGCTGCTGGTCCGCCATCTGCGCTGAATGCAGTAGATCCACGCCCTGCGTGGATGACGTACGCAAGGCCGTTCATGGGTCGGAAGCGGGTCGCGCGCTGCGCGTGCTCGTGTAGAGCCGAGCCCATGCTCGGCTTCGCGGAGCGGCCACAAAGCAGCCGAGCGTGGGCTCGGCTCTACAAACAGCCGCCTGACGGGCCGCCTTTGCTTCTGATCTTCTTTTTCTCTTCCGTGGCTGAGGAGCACCCGGAATCTGTCAGCGCCCGGGTGGGGCTGCGCCGTTGGCTGGAAACTACAGCCCGGCGCCCGCGTCGCCTTCCGGTTCCAGCGCCTTCACCAGCACTGCCGCCTGGGTGCGGCTGTGGCACTCGAGCTTCTTCAGGATCGCGGTGACGTGCACCTTCACCGTGTTCTCGGCCAGCCCCAGCGTGTAGGCGATCTGCTTGTTGAGCAGGCCATCGGCCAGGCACAGCAGCACGCGGAACTGCTGCGGGGTCAGCTGCGCCAGGCGGCTGGCCAGCAGCGCGTCGGCCTCGGAGCGCTCGGCGGCCATCGCCGGGAACCACAGGCCACCGTCGAGCACCGCCTGCACCGCCTCGCCGATGGTTTCGGCCGGGGCTGATTTCGGGATGAAGCCGGCGGCGCCGAACTGCTGGGCGCGGCGGATCACCCGCGGGTGATCGTTGGACGAGAGGATCACCACCGGAATGTCGGGATGCGAGCCGCGCACGTGCAGCAGCGCGGAGAACCCGTGTGCGCCGGGCATGGTCAGGTCGAGCAGCACCAGGTCCACGTCCGGCTGCGCGTCGAGGGCTTCGGCCAGCGCATCGGCACTGGCAACCTCGCGCACCTGCGCCAGCGGCAGGCTCTGCCGCAATGACTGCACCACCGCCGAACGCAGCAGCGGGTGGTCATCGGCGATCAGGATGGTGTATTCGCTCATGCCGCCATTGTACGGGCAGCGTGCCGCGTCAGCGCCCTGCCGGCTCCACGCTGCTGCGCCAGGCATCGAGGAACTGGCGGCGCTTGAGCGCATCCAGGTACACCAGCAGGCCCGGGCCGAGCTGGATCGGGCGGCGGCTGCGGCCGGGTGCACCGTCGCCGCGCGCATTGCCGGTCACGATCGGCATCAGCCGCGCCTCGCGTGACAGCACCTGCTGCCCGCGTGGCGACAGCAGGTAGTCGAGGAAGCGCCGTGCCTCCTCCGGATGCGGGCCGGTGCGCGGAATCACCGCCGTACGCAGCACCACCAGGGTGTAGTCCTCGGGCTCGACGATGGCCAGCGGTGCGCCGGCATCGATGCGTGCCTGCGCATAGGACCCGAGTACGTTGTAGACCAGCGACAGCTGGCCGCTGGCCACCTGGTCCAGCAGTACGCCGGTACGTTCCTCGCGCACCACGTCGTTGTCGCCGAGCGCACCGAGCAGCGCGCCGGCAATGCTGCCACGCTGCGCATCCTGGGTCGCCAGCAGGTAGCCGACGCTGCTGCGCTCGATGTCATAGGTCCCTACCCTGCCGCGCAGTGGCGCGCCCTCGGCGCGCAGCCGGTCCAGCAGCTGGCGCCGGGTATGCGGCACCTTCGCCGCCGGCAGCACGCGGGTGTTGTAGACCATCACCACCGGCTCGTAGCTGATCCCGAACGCCTCGTTGCGCCACTGTGCCCAGGCCGGCAGTGCGGCGGTCTGCGCCGAGCGGTGCGGCAACGCGTGGCCGTCATTGACCAGCTTGGTCTGCAGGTCCATGCCGCTGGAAATCAGCAGGTCCGGCGATGCCGGCCCGGCGCGGTCGTGCAGGTAACGCGCGTACAGGTCCTGGGTGATGATGTCCTCGTAGACCACCTCGGTGCCGGGATGCAGGCGCTGATAGTCGGCAATCACCACCGCGAACACTTCGATGTCGGTCGTGCCGTGGATGCGCAGCTGCGCGGTCGCAGCGCCCTGTGCGGGGAAGCGGCGCACATCGCCAGGCGCGGCCAGCACCGGTACCGCCAGCAGCAGCGCAACGACGACGACGATCAGGCGGATCATGGGCTGCTCCGGGGCAGGCGGATGGTGGCCACCAGCCCCCCCTGTGGACGGTTGCTGAGGTCGATGCGGCCACCATGGCTGTCAACCACGCGCTTGACGATGGCCAGGCCGAGCCCGGCGCCCCCGGACGGCGCGCCTTCACCGCGTGCGAAGCGCTCGAACACACGCTCGGCATCGGCGGCGGCAATGCCTGCGCCGTGATCGGCAATGGTCAGCACCGCCTGCCCACCGTCCACGGTCAACGCGATCTGCAAGGCGCCGTCTCCGCCATACTTCAATGCGTTGTCGACCAGGTTCTTGATCGCCTCGCGCAGCAGCAGCGCGTCGCCGTGGACCTGCACCGGCTCGGCGGTCATGGCCAGCTGCACGCGCGGCGCCGGGCCGGCCTGCGGCAAGGCTTCATGCAGGGCCTGGTGCACGGTTTCCACCAGGTCCACCGCGGCGAAGCGCTGCAGGTGCGAGCGATGGATCACGCTGGCGTCGCTGAGCAGCTGGTTGAGCAGCCGGCTCATGTGGGTGGCGTTGCGCTCGATGGCCTGCAGGCTGCGCCGCATGTCCTCCGGATCGTCATCATCCAGCGCCAGCTGCGCCTGCGCGCGCAACGCGGCCAGCGGCGTGCGCATCTGGTGTGCCGCCTCGGCCATGAACGCACGCAGCGTCTCGTTGCTGCTGGACAATCGCTCCATGAAGCGGTTCAACGCCGCCACCATCTGGTCCATCTCGCGTGGCACGCGCGCGTCCAGCGGCTTCAGGTCGGACGGCTCGCGGCGCGACAGTTCGCGCTCCACGCGTACCAATGGCCGGAACGCGCGATGCACGCCAAACGCCACCAACGCCAGCAGCAGGCCGGACAGCACGCCGATCGCCAGCAGCGCACGGTTGACCATGTCCTGTGCGACCGCTTCGCGCGCACGCCGGGTCTGCCCCACCTGCACCTGCACCTCGCCCTGCGCCGAAGCCGCGGCGAAGCTGCGCCCGACCACCACGAAGCGCACGGTCTCACCGCTGTAGGCGGCATCGAACAGCTGCGGCTGCGTTGCGGGCCGGCGCGGTGGCGCCGGCAGATCGCCATAGCCGGTGATCAGGTGGCCGCGGCTGTCGGCCACCCGATAGAACACGCGATCCTCCGGCGCCATCGCCAGCAGGTCCAGCGCCGCGTAGGGCAGATCGACCTGCCACTGGCCATCGACCAGGGCTACCGAATCGGCGATGGACAGCGCCGAGGAAACCAGCAGGTGATCGTAGGAACGATTGGCCGCGCGCTGGCCGTAATCGCGCGCGGCGAACAGCAGGGCCACCGCGAACACCGCCAGCAGTGCGCCGAGGTAGAGCAGCAGCGTGCGCCGCAGCGAGCCCGGTGCGGCATTCGCTGCGCGTGCGTCAGCCATCGGCATCGGCGCTGCCGTCGCTGGCTTCCAGCAGGTAGCCGACGCCGCGCACCGTGCTGATGCGCAACGGTGCAGCGGCCAGCTTCCTGCGCAGGCGCCCGACATACAGTTCGATCGCGTTCGGGCCGGCCTCATCGTCAAAGCCAAACAGCCCATTGCCGATCTCGTCCTTGCCGACCACCTGGCCGAGGCGACCGACCAGGATCTCCAGCAGGCGGTACTCGCGGTTGGGCAGCTCGATCGGTTCGCCATCCAGGCTGACCCGGTGCGCCGCGTTGTCGAACTGGAAACCGCCGATCTGCACCACTTCGCTGGCCTGGCCGCGTGCCCGCCGCAGCAGCACGCGGCAGCGCGCCTCGAACTCGCGGAAGTCAAACGGCTTGCCAAGGTAGTCGTCGGCACCCACGTCCAGCGCCTGCACCCGGTCCTCGATGCCGTCGCGTGCGGTCAGCATCAGCACCGGCGTGCTATCGCCGCGCTCACGCATGCCGGCCAGCACGCGCAGGCCATCCAGCTTGGGCAGGCCGATATCCAGCACCACCAGGTCGAAGCTCTGGTAACGCAGCACACTGGCGGCGGCCAGGCCATCGGCCTGCCAGTCCACGGCGTGCCCGCTGCGGCGCATGCGTCGGATGATCGCATCGGCCAGGTCCGGATTGTCTTCGACCAGCAGCAGGCGCATGGGCACAAGTGTGGGAGGGGAAGCGAATGCTACCGCATGCCGCCGTGCTGGCCCGCCACGCCGCGCCCGGCGCGGGTTGCGGCGGGCATTTACGCTGCACCGCACAATCGGTTGACAGGACGATGACAGCTTGCCCGACCCAGACTGCGGCCGCGCACCGTCCGGTGCCCACGATTGCCGCGCGCCTGGCGCGCACCTGGGAGGGTTTGTGGAATTCACGTTTGCCTGGCGGCGTCCTGCCGCCATGATGGCTCTGGCTGCCCTGTCGGCGCCGGCCTTCGCCGCCGAAGACGACCGTCCGGTCACCGCCACCCTCGGTGGCCGCCTGCACCTGGACTTCGCCACCTTCGACAACGACAACCGCGGCACGCCGAACAAGGACGACACCGAGATCCGCCGCGCCTGGGTGGACGTGTCGGGCAAGTTCTTCGTGGCCGACTACAAGCTGGAAGCGGACTTCTCCGGCGATCGCGTCGAAGCCAAGGATGTCTACCTGGCGCGCAGCTTCGGCAAGGCCGGCAAGCTGACCGTCGGCCAGTTCAAGCAGTACTTCTCGCTGGATGACCGCACCAGTTCCAACTACGGCAGCTTCCTGGAACGCGGCAACGCCGGCACCACGCTGGCGCCGCTGTACCGGCTGGGTGCGTCATGGCAGGCCAATCCGGGGGATTTCACCTGGGCCGCCAGCATCTACAGCCTGGAAAGCATCGACGCCTGGCAGGTCAAGGGCCGCGCCGCAGGCGGCCGCGTCACCTGGGCGCCGTCGCCGCGCGATGGCGACGTGCTGCACCTGGGCCTGTCGCTGGCCCGCGAGGCCTACGACAATCCCGGCGCCAACGGCGTGCCCGGCCTGAAGATCCGCCCGCGCCCGGCCGGTCATCTCTCCGATGAAAGCCGCCTGACCCTGGTCGATTTCTCGGCCGGCCGCGACACCGACGTCAACAAGTGGTCGCTGGAATACGCGCAGGTGCGCGGCCCGTTGTCGTGGCAGGGCGAGTTCAGCGGCGCCACCTTCGATGACGGCGCCCAGCGCGGCGACGTGATGGCGGCCTACGGCATGCTCAGCTGGTTCGTCACCGGCGAAAGCCGCGCCTACGACCGCAAGACCGGTCGCTTCGCGCGGGTCAAGGACATCCGCCACAAGGCCGGTGCCTTCGAAGTGGCGCTGCGCTATGACCAGATGTGGGGCGCCCAGCATCTGGACGGCGCGCCGGACCTGCGCCGCGGCCGCACGGCCGCGTGGACGCTGGGCGGCAACTGGTACCTGCGCGACAACCTCCGCTTCATGCTCAACGTCATCGAAAGCCGCAACCGCGACCGCCTGGCCGGGGTCACGCTGGACCGCACGCGCGCGGTCACCGGCCGCCTGCAGTACGACTTCTAAGCCTGGTTACCCGGGCATGCCGCCCGGGCCCCTTCCACTCCCCCACGTCCTGTTTTTTCAAGGAGTCCGCAGATGATGCTGAGCATCCTCGGCTTTGGCATGGTCATTACGTTCATGTACTTGATCATGAGCAAGCGGCTGTCGCCGCTGGTGGCCCTGATCACCATTCCCATCCTGTTCGCGCTGATCGGTGGCTTCGGCGCCGGCATCGACGAAATGATGCTGGAGGGCATCAAGAAGATCGCGCCGACCGGCGTGATGCTGATGTTCGCCATCCTCTACTTCGGCGTGATGATCGATGCCGGTCTGTTCGATCCGCTGGTGCGGGTGATCCTGCGCTTCGTCAAGGGCGATCCGATGAAGATCGTGCTCGGCACCGCGGTGCTGGCGATGCTGATCTCGCTCGATGGCGATGGCTCGACCACCTACATGATCACCGTCTCGGCAATGCTGCCGCTGTACCAGCGGCTGGGCATGAACGCGCTGAACATGACCTGCGTGACCATCCTCGCCGGCGGCGTGATGAACCTGACCCCGTGGGGTGGACCGACCGCACGCGCCGCCACCGCGCTGCACGTGGACCCGGCCGATGTGTTCGTGCCGCTGATCCCGTCGATGGTGATCGCCTGTGCCGGCGTACTGCTGCTGGCGTGGTACCTGGGCCTGAAGGAACGCCGCCGGCTGGGCGTGGTGACCCTGCCCAAGGGCGGCAGCTGGATGGACAACAGCGTGTCCGACGACAGCAACCCGCTGCCGACCGTGGAAGATGCCGAGGACATCAAGCGCCCGAAGCTGCTGTGGGTGAACCTGGTGCTGACCGTGGCACTGATGACCGCGCTGATCATCGGCGTACTGCCGATGCCGGTGCTGTTCATGGTCGGCTTCGCCATCGCCCTGGTGATCAACTATCCGAACCTGGCCGAACAGCGCCGCCGCGTGGTCAACCACGCCGGCAACGTGCTGTCGGTGGTGTCGCTGATCTTCGCCGCGGGCATCTTCACCGGCATCCTCAACAACACCGGCATGGTGGAGGCGATGTCGCACAGCTTCCTGGCGGTGATTCCGGAATCGTGGGGCCCGTACCTGGCGGTGATCACCGCCGTGGCGTCGATGCCGTTCACCTTCTTCATGTCCAACGACGCGTTCTACTTCGGCGTGCTGCCGATCCTGTCCGAGGCCGCCGGCAACTACGGCATCACCCCGGTTGAGATGGCGCGCGCGTCGCTGGCTGGACAGCCGGTGCACCTGCTCAGTCCGCTGGTGCCGTCCACCTACCTGCTGGTGGGCCTGGCCAAGGTCGAATTCGCCGATCACCAGAAGTTCACCCTGAAGTGGGCCATCGCCATTTCGATGCTGCTGATGGTCGGCAGCCTGCTGTTCGGCCTGTACCCCCTCGCCGCCTGACCCTTACCAAGGAGTCTTCTGCAATGACGCTTCGAATCGCTTACGTCACCAGCGGCATGGGCAGTGTCGGTACTGCCATCTGCCAGAGCCTGGCCCGCAGCGGCCACACTGTGGTCGCCGGCTGCGCACCGAACTCGCCGCGCAAGGCCAACTGGCTGCGCGAGCAGCGCGAACAGGGCTTCGACTTCATCGCCTCCGAAGGCAACGCCACCGACTGGGCCTCGACCAGCGCCGCGTTTGCCAAGGTCCGCGCCGAAGTCGGTGAAGTGGACGTGCTGGTCAACAACTCCGGCGGCAGCCGCGACCTGCTGTTCCGGCAGATGACGGTGGAAGACTGGAACGCGGTGATCGCTTCCAACCTCAATGCGCTGTTCAACCTGACCAAGCAGGTGGTCGATGGCATGGCCACGCGTGGCTGGGGCCGCATCATCAACATCGGTTCGGTGAGTGCCCACAAGGGCCAGATCGGCCAGGTGAACTACGCCACCGCCAAGGCCGCGATGCACGGTTTCAGCCGTGCGCTGGCGGCCGAAGTGGCCTCGCGCGGCGTCACCGTCAACACGCTGTCGCCGGGCTACATCGCCAGCCAGGCCATCAGCAGCTTCCCGCCGGACGTGCTGGACCGGCTGGCCGCATCGGTACCGGTGCGCCGCCTCGGCCGCCCGGAGGAAGTGGCCGGCCTGTGCGCCTGGCTGGCCTCGGACGAAGCTTCGTACGTGACCGGCGCCGACTATCCGGTCAACGGCGGCCTCTACATGGGCTGAGCGCGGCGCCCTGCAGTGTGTCCACCGCCTCCCCCACGGAGTGCGCCGGGGCCGGAGAACCTTCGCGTGCGGGGGTGATCCGGCCCCGTTTTTTCATGCCCGCCCACCGCCACGCACGCCCTGCAGCGTTCGTTGGTTTTTCGTAAAGAAGGTTTCATGTTCCGTTCGCATAGTGGCCATGCACCGCGCATTGCATGCCGGTGACCATCCCCCATGCAACGGACCACCATGCAGACCCGACACCTGACGATCGCCGTGGCGATCGCGCTTTCCGCCGCCGCCAGCGCCCATGCCGCCGCCGCGGCCGATACCGGCGCCAACGCCAGCACCGATGCCGCGCTGAGCGCGCAGACGCTGGATACCGTCTCCGTGATCGGCCAGGGCGAGACCCGCCAGGTGCAGCGCATCACGGCGGTCGACAAGCAGGTGCTGCCGCCGGGCACCAGCGGCCAGAAGATCCTCGACCGTCTGCCGGGCGTGTCGGTGCAGTCCAATGACGCCTTCGGTGCCAACGAGGAATCGCAGACCATCAGCCTGCGTGGCTTCGACAAGAGCCGCCTCGGCTACACGCTGGACGGCATCCCGCTGGGTGACAACAGCTACGGCAACTACAACGGCCTGAGCATCGCCCGCGCGATCATTGCCGAGAACCTGGCCGGTGCCGAGCTGTCGCAGGGCATCGGTTCGCTGGGCGTGGCCTCGACCAGCAACCTGGGCGGCACCATCCAGTACTTCTCGATGGACCCGTCCACCGAATTCGGCGGCCGTGCCAGCGTCACCGTGGGCGACAACAGCCAGCGCCGCGGCTACCTGCGCGTGGATACCGGCGACATCAACGGCTTCTCGGCCTACGTGTCCGGCGTGCACCAGGACCAGGACATGTGGGCCGCGCCGTACCAGAACCAGACCACGCGCCAGTTCAACGCCAAGGCGGTATGGAACGTCGGCGACCACCGCTTCGGTGCCTTCGTGGCGACCTCGCGCGCCAGCCAGGCCAACTACGCCTACCTCTCCAAGGACATGCTGTCGCGTGGCCTCGGTTGGGACTGGAACATCTACGCACCCGACTGGGACCGCGCCGTGGCCGCCGCCTACTGCGCGCCGGGGACCTACAACAAGGCACGCTGCAAGTTCAGCGGCGGCGTCAACAGCATCGACGATGCCTACTACCAGAGCCGTGCGCTGCGTGACGACAACCTGTACTCGGTGGACGCCGACCTGCGCCTGGGCGAACAGGGCCGCCTGAAGCTGCTGGCCTACCACCACGACAACCGTGGCCAGGGTCACTGGTGGGCACCGGGCCAGCCGTCCTACCCGGGCACCGACAAGATGCTGCCGATCTCGATCCGCAGCACCAACTACACGATCAACCGCGATGGCCTGACCGCCGCGCTGTCGTGGACGGTGGGCATCCACGAGCTGGAAGCCGGTCTGTGGTACGAGCAGAACGACCACAACGTGTCGCGCAACTTCTACTACATCAGCGGCCCGTTCCTGGACGACCTGTACCTGAAGAACCCGGACCGCCTGCTGTTCAACCAGGACTTCGACATCCGCACGCGCCAGTTCTACGTGCAGGACCGCATGCGCTTCCTGGACCAGCGCCTGACCGTGGACATCGGCATCAAGAGCCCGAACACCCGCATGCGCGCCACCGCCAAGCCGGGCGTGGAAACCAGCATTGCCTCGGGCACGCTGACCGCCAAGGAATCGGTGCTGCCGCAGCTGGGCCTGGGCTTCAAGATCAACGCCAACAATGAGCTGTTCGCCTCGTACGCCGAGAACATCGCCGCCTTCGTCGGTGGCGGCAGCGGCGGCCCGCTGCAGGTGTCGCCGGAATCGTTCGCGGCCAGTGCCGGCCTCGAGCCGGAGAAGTCCAAGAGCCTGGAGGCCGGCTTCCGTACCTTCGGCGAGAAGTACCAGGCATCGATCGCGGCCTACAACGTCACCTTCGACAATCGCCTGCTGTCGCTGAACCCCTGCTCGAGCATCGAAGTGGGTACCCGTCCGGAGTGCGTGACGCGCTTCATCAACGTCGGTTCGGTGAAGAGCCACGGCGCGGAACTGACCTTCATCCTCAAGCCGATCGACGGCCTGCAGTGGTACAACGCGCTGTCCTGGAACAAGACCACCTACGAGGATGACTACACCTCGGGCGGCGCGATCGTGCCGGTGGCCGGCAAGATCACGGTGGATACCCCGCAGCGCATGGCCTCCAGCGAAATCAGCTGGAACCGCGATGGCTTCTTCGCCAGCCTGCGTGCCAAGTACACCGGCAAGCGCTACTACACCTACACCAACGACCAGTCGGTGCCGGGCGTGACCACCTTCGATGCCGGTGCCGGCTATGACTTCGGCCCGGGGCTGGGCCTGCGCAACGTGCGGGTGTCGTTGAATGCGACCAACCTGACCAACAAGCGCTATGCCGGCCAGCTGAGCTCGTTCGCACCGACCGATCCGAAGGGCACCCGCTATGCGATCCATGCGAGCGCGCCGCGGCAGCTGTTCATGACGGTGGCGGCGGAGTTCTAAGTCGAAAGCGTTGCCTCGCGGCGTCTTGATTATCGTTGCGGGGCACGGCCGGATGGGCCGGCGCAGGACACGCCGTGAACCCGTCCATGGGGGCTCGATGGCGCCATCCATGGCGCCAACGGTCCTGCGCCAGCCCATCCGACCCTGCTCGACGGTTTCCCGCGCCACGGTGCGGAAGGCAAAAATGAGCAAAAAGCAAAGAGCCGGGCATTGCCCGGCTCTTTGCTTTTCAAGCGCAATCCCTTCGGCGCGGTGATGTGCTGCCGCTCGCGCGGGAAACTGTCTGGCGGCGGTGGGGCACCCTGGCCAGGACCGTGAGGCGCATGGATGCGCCGATCGAGCCCCCATGGATGGGTTTACGGCGTGTCCTGGCCAGGGTGCCCCACCGCCGCCCAGCGATATCAATCGAGGCGCCAGCGCATCATCCCGCCAACGCATTTCATTCCGGCGCCAGCTGGTCCATCCGTATCCGGTTGGCGAACAGCGAGAATGCCAGCATGCCGGCCAGGCCATTGGCCCGGCTCACCCAGTGCGGCAACCAGCGCGGCGGCTTGAGTACCCCGGCCTCGAACAACGGTGCGAACGCGATGGCGTCGGTCAGGCTCATCTTGCCGGCAAACAGCCAGCGGCAGACCTGCAGCCGGTCCTCGGCGAGCATGTGGCGGAAGAAGGTGTGCACCGACACCAGTCCGCGCAGGTACACCGTGTCCTTGGTGAAGGCCAGGCCGCCACTGGGCGGTACGCCGCGGAACACGCGCTGCGCTGAAGCGAAGCTTTCCTCGGCGTTCTGCCCGGCATCGCAGAAGTAGCGGAACACCTCGATGAAGTCGGCGCCCTCGCGCGCCATCGCGATCGCTTCGGTGCGCAGGCTGATGCGTTTCAGCCGCTCGATGTCGATGCTGCCAGTGATCTGCTCGGCGAACGTGGCCAGTCCTTCCTGGGTCGCCGTCACCCGCGGCGATGACAATGCCAGGCTCGGCAGCACCGGCTGTTCGCGGCCATTCAATGCAGTCAACGAGTGCACCAGCGCTTCGTGGTGGAACAGCTGCGCGCGGTCATAGGCGCTGAAGCGCGCACTGGTGCGCAGACGGATGCGGGTCGGGCCTGCGGCGGCCTTGGAGACCAGCTCCGGATCCAGCTGCACCTGGATGATGCGCGATTCGAAGAACGCATCCAGGTCGTTCTGCAGCTGCAGCTGCAGCGCGATGGCCGACACCGGCACCTGCTCCTCCGGCGCCAGCAGTTCGTGGTCCAGCTCGGCGGCGATCTGGATGAAGTGGCGTGCCGCTTCGCGCGTGCTCGGGCCGTTGCCCGGCAGCGGCTGCTCGGGCGCGCCGAACAACTGCACCGAACAGGTATCGACGGCCGCCGTGCCCAGCCCTTCCAGCAGCTGCGCGGCCAGGTCCCAGCTCTGCGCCGACTGCCGCACGTAGTGTCCGAGGGGATGACTGTCATCGCAGTCGGCGGCGATCGCGGCCAGTGCACGACGTTCTTCGCTGAAATCCAGCCGCGGATAGTCCACCTTGGGCAGCACCGGCTGGCCGCGTGCCACGCTGTCCAGGAACGGTGCCTGCAGCGTTGCCGGCCAGCTGGTCAGGCCCA
Organism: uncultured Stenotrophomonas sp.; assembly: GCF_945952405.1. Taxonomy (GTDB): domain Bacteria; phylum Pseudomonadota; class Gammaproteobacteria; order Xanthomonadales; family Xanthomonadaceae; genus Stenotrophomonas. Next base: position 37,382 of record NZ_CAMFIA010000023.1, read on the forward strand.
GCAGTCGGATGCCTCCCACGGCCTCGACCAGCCGCGCATCAAGCGCCGCATGGTGGGCCACCTCACGGTCAAGCGTAGCGGTCGGTTCCATGCGCGGACTATAGCGCCCTGCCACGCCCGGCGCTGTGCGCCGCCGCCCGAGCATCGGCTCGGGCGCTACAGGCAATGGCTCCAGCACGGAGCAACTGTAGAGCCGAGCCCATGCTCGGCTGCTTTGCTAGCGCCTGCGCGGCTTGCCGGCCGGTCGGAACTGCTGGCCCTTGCCCTTCTTGCCGCCACGCTCCTGCGCGGTCTCGGCCTGGCGCACTGCCAGCTTGGCCGCCGCGGCAGCCACTTCTTCCTTCAGCTTGAAGTAGTTCAGCAGGCGGCTCTCTTCGATCTCACCCGCGTCGATCGCCGCCCGCACCGCACAGCCCGGCTCCTGGTGATGCGAGCAGTCGCGGAACCGGCACTGCTCGGCCAGCGCTTCGATGTCGGCGAAGCCACCCTCGGACAGCGTCTCTTCGCCGGTTGGCTTCAGCTCGCGCATGCCCGGGGTATCGATCAGGCAGGCCCCGGTCGGCAGCGGCATCAGCGCGCGATGGGTGGTGGTATGGCGTCCACGCGAATCGTTGGCGCGTACCGCGTTGGTCTTCATCCGCTGCTCGCCGAGCAGGGTATTGGTCAGCGTGGACTTGCCGGCGCCCGAGGAACCGACCAGCACCACCGTGCGGCCCGGGCCCAGCCACGGTTGCAGCACCGCCACGCTTTCGGCATCCAGACCGTTGATCGCATGCAGCGCAATGCCCTGCATCTCCAGCTCCTCCAGTACCGCCAGCGCATCTTCGCTGTACTCGGTCTGGTCGGCCTTGGTCAGCACCACCACCGGTTCGGCACCGCCACCGCCGACCAGCAGCAGGTAGCGCTCGATGCGGCGCGGGTTGAAGTCGGCATCCAGGCCACAGACGATGAACACCGTATCGATGTTGGCCGCGATCACCTGCTGGTGGTAATGCTCACCGGCCGCGCCGCGCTTGATCGCGGTACGCCGCGGCAGCAACGCGACGATGCGGATGCCATCGAGCAGCACCCAGTCGCCGACGGCCGGTCGTTCATGGCTGGGGAAGCGCGGGCGCTGCCATTCCGGCAGCGACTCGGCCTTGATCGACGCATCCGGCCCATCGGCCACCACGTAGTGGGTGCGGTGCTGTTCGATCACCCGCGCCGGGCGTGCCTGCGGGTGGGCGGCCATCGCGGCCTGCCAGTCGGCCTGCTGCGCCGGGCCCGGCCAGGGCCAGCCGATGGTCTGCAGGGCGGTGAAATCAGGGGTCTGGGTCATCGCCGCCATTCTACCTGTGCCAGTGCCCGGCCCGCCCAGCCATGACCGGCCTGGCGTCCTTGCCATGCACTGCAGCAATTCCGGTAGGATGGAAGCCCCATGCCACTGACGGCCCAGCCCCCATGTCCACCCACTCGCCCAAGCCCCTGGCCATCCGCGAGCGCCTCTCTGAAGTGCGCTACGAAATCCGCGGAGAACTGGCGCGGCGAGCCCGGGAGCTGGAGGCGCAGGGCCGCAAGCTGATCAAGCTCAACATCGGCAACCCGGGCGCCTTTGGTTTCCGTGCACCCGAGCACCTGCAACGCGCGATTGCCGACGACATGGGCCGCACCGACCCGTACACCCACCAGCAGGGCCTGCCGGTGGCGCGCGAAGCCATCGCCGCCTACTACGCCCGCCGTGGCGCGCCCGACGCACATCCGGACCGCGTCTTCCTCGGCAACGGTGTCAGCGAACTGATCGACCTTTCGCTGCGTGCGCTGCTCAACCCGGGGGACGAAGTGCTGGTGCCCTCGCCCGACTACCCGCTGTGGTCGGCCTCGACCATCCTCAACGACGGCCGCCCGGTGTACTACCGCTGCGCGCCGGAGAATGGCTTCCAGCCGGACCCGAGCGAGATCGAGACGCTGGTTTCTTCGCGTACCCGCGCGATCGTGCTGATCAACCCGAACAACCCCAGTGGCGCCAGCTATCCGCGCGAGCTGCTGGAGCGCGTGGTGGAGATCGCACGCCGCCACAACCTGCTGCTGCTGGTCGATGAGATCTACGACCAGATCCTGTACGACGACGCGGTGTTCCAGCCGGTCGCACCGCTGGCGGGCGACCATCCGTGCCTGACCTTCAGTGGCCTGAGCAAGGTGCACCGCGCCTGCGGCTGGCGCGTCGGCTGGGCCCATCTCAGCGGCGACGACGCCCGCCTGGGCGACTTCCGTGCGGCGCTGGACCTGCTCGGCGCATTGCGCCTGTGCGCCAACGTGCCGGGCCAGTACGCCATCGAGGCCGCGGTGAACGGCCCCGACACCATTTCCGCGCTGTGCACCCCGGGCGGCCGCCTGTATGAAACCCGCCGCGCGGTGATCGAGGCCTGCGAAGCCAGCGAGCACCTGTCGCTGGTGGCACCGGCTGGCGCGCTGTATGCGTTCCCGGCGGTGGTCGGCGCCGCCGCCAAGGGCTTTGATGACCATGCCTTCGCGCTCGACCTGATGAATGATGAAGGCGTGCTGGTGGTGCCGGGTTCGAGCTTCAACGTGCCCTACCGCCACCACTTCCGCGTAACCCTGATGCCGGAAGCCTCGGTGATGCGCGATGTATTCGCCCGCATCGACCGCGTGCTGGCCCGCCGTGCCGAGGATGCGACCAAGGTGGTGCCGCTGAAGCCGCGCCGCTCGGTGGCCTGAGCGGTGGCGCTGTCCTACCTGGCGCTGGGCGACTCGTACACCATCGGCGAAGCGGTTTCGGTCGAAGGCCGCTGGCCGCACCAGTTGGCCGCCGCGCTGCGCATGCAGGGCGTCGACCTGGCCGACCCGCAGACCATCGCCACCACCGGCTGGACCACCGACGAGCTCGACGCCGGCATCGACGCGGCCGCACCGCAGGGCCCGTTCGACTTCGTCAGTCTGCTGGTCGGCGTCAACAACCAGTACCGCGGGCGTCCGCTGGATGAATACCGCGTCCAGTTCCAGGCGCTGCTGCAGCGGGCGATCGGCTTCGCCGCCGGCCGCCCCGAACGGGTGCTGGTGCTGTCCTTCCCGGACTGGGGCGCGACCCCATTCGGCAGCAACAGTGGCCGTGACCTGGCCGCGATCGAGATCGAGACCGACGAATTCAATGCCGCCGCCGAGGTGATCAGCACCCAGCAGGGCGTCGCCTTCGTCGACATCACCGATATCAGCCGTGCCCATGGCGACGACCCGACAATGATCGCCAGCGATGGCCTGCATCCCTCGGCACGGATGTACGCGCTGTGGAGCGCGCGGGCACTGCCGGTGGCGACGCACCTGCTCGGCGGCACTGACTGAAGCAATGGATGGCACGCCAGGGAACGGCTCGCCCCTGCCCTGCACGCCGCTTGCGAGCGCGCAGGCACGCGCGATCGCCGACACGTTCCGGCCGTCGCGGGCCTGGGGTAGCCGCCGCGATTACTACTACACCCGCAGCAAGCTCGGCAGCGACCCGCTGTACGACGGCGTGCTGCAGCAGCTGCCCGATGACGGGCAGCCGGTACTGGACCTGGGCTGCGGACTGGGCCTGATGGCCCACGTGCTGCGCCAGCGCGGCCGCACCCAGCGCTATCGGGGCGTGGACGTGGATGCCGCCAAGATCGCGCGTGCCCGCCGTGCCGCCGCCGATCTGCGCGAGGTGCATTTCGATTGCCTGGACGTGCAGGCACCGCTGCCGTCGCAGCCCGGGCATGTACTCCTGCTGGATGTGCTGCAGTACCTGGATGCGGAGCCGCAACAGGCGTTGCTGCGCGCAGCCGCTGCACGCGTGGCCCACCCAGGACGCCTGCTGCTGCGCACGCCGCTGGCCACCGGCGACGGCCGCGACCGCACTACGCGGGTGGCGGACCGGCTGGCCTGGCTGATCGGCTGGATGGGCACGCGGCCACGGCATTACCCCGATCCGCAGCAGTTGCAGGCGATCCTGGTCGAGGCCGGATTGCGGGTGAGCGCACCGCGCGCCCTGCATGGACGTACCCCGTTCAACAGCTGGTTGCTGGTGGCCGAACGCGGCGCTTGATCGCACCGCGCATGTAGAGCCGAGCCCGTGCCCGGCTGCCTGGCCCCGGCGCTACAGCGAAGGCAGCTCAGCCCTCAATCCGCGTGCTTCAAGCGCCTGCAGCACGCGCTCGATGATCTGCAGATTCTGGCCGTGCGCGGCACCTTCATGCAGCAGCACGATCGCGCCCGGACGCAGGTCCGGCAACAGGCGGTCAAGCACGCCCTGCGCGGTGCAGCCGATGCCGTCGAAGCCGCGGGCACTCCAGCCCACCCGAACCAGCCCCAACCGGTGCAGCACCGGCGCCACGAAGGGGTTGGTCATGCCCACCACCGAGCGGTACCAGCGCACCGGTTGGCCACTCAGCGCCTGCAGGGCATTCTGGCAACCTTCGATCTCGGCGCGCATCGCGCCCGGCCCCAGCCGCCAGAAGCGGGCCTGCGGGTGGCTGAGGCTGTGATTGCCCAGGTCATGGCCGCGGCGCAGGATCTCCTGCACCAAAGCCGGCTGCGCCAGCGCGCGCTCCCCCACCAGGAAGAAAGTCGCGCGTGCCTGGTGCTGGTCCAGCAGGTCGAGCACGGCAAGGGTTTCCGGGCTGGGACCATCATCAATGGTCAGCCAGACCGTGGGCGTCGCCTCTGCCACCCGGCTCATGACCGGCGCGTAGAACGCGCTGTTGGGCAGGAACACCGGCACCATGAAAAGGGCATGGCTGGCCACCATCAGCGGCAGCCCCCACTGCCAGCCGGCCAGCACCCAGACCAGGATCACTGCCAGCTGCGACGCCACCAGCCAGGGCAACCAGCGCCAGGGGCGGGCCGGGATGCGATGCAATGTTCCTGCGCTGCTCATCCCCCATGATGCCATGAGGGGTAGAATTGATGATTCGAATTCCCGGAACCCCGACGTCCATGTCCCTCGATCCCGCCCTGCGTTCGCGCATCGAATCCATCCTCAACGCCAATCGCGTCGTGCTGTTCATGAAGGGCCAGCCGTCGATGCCGCAGTGCGGCTTCTCGGCCAAGGCCGTGGGCGCCCTGCAGGACCTCGGCGTCGACTTCGCCCACGTCAACGTACTGGCCGACCAGGAAATCCGTGAAGGCATCAAGGCCTACGGCGACTGGCCGACCATCCCGCAGCTGTACATCGACGGCGAGCTGGTCGGTGGCAGCGACATCGTGCTGCAGATGGCCGCCAGCGGCGAGCTGAGCAGTGTGCTGGGCCTGGCCGCGCCGGACCGTACCCCGCCGAGCATCACCGTGACCCCGGCCGCCGTGGAAATGCTCAAGGGCGCGCTCGCCGACGCCCCGGGCGCCGCCCTGCAGCTGACCATCGACGCCGGCTTCCAGCCGAACTTCCAGCTGGCTCCGCATGACGAAGGCGCCATCGCGGCCGAGTCCAATGGCCTGCGCGTGCAGTTCGACCTGGCCAGCGCCCGTCGCGCCAACGGCATCACCATCGACTGGGTGGACGACATCCGCGGCAAGGGCCTGGCGATCGACAACCCGAACGCGCCCAAGCCGGTGCAGGAAATCAGCGTGCGCGATGCCGACGACCTGGTGCGTGCCGGCAACATTACCCTGGTGGACGTGCGCCCGGCCGACGAGCGCGCCATCGCCGCCGTCGGCGTGCCGTTCAAGAGCTTCGATGGCAATGGCCGTGCCGAGCTGGAAGCCCTGCCGAAGGACACCGCGCTGGCCTTCATGTGCCACCACGGTGGCCGCAGCGCGCAGGCTGCCGAGCAGTTCCGTGCACTGGGCTTCAGCAAGGTGTTCAACGTCACCGGCGGCATCAACGCCTGGTCGGAAGACGTCGACAACGGCGTGCCGAAGTACTGATCGGCCCCGAAAAAGGGGACGGAGGGGATTAAGTCGTTTGTGCCATAAACGACTTAATCCCCTCCGTCCCCTTTTTTGTCAGCCGGCGAAGCCGCCTTCGGCGAGGTAGTCGAGTTCTTCCGGCGTCGGGATGCGGCCCAGCACGGCGTTGCGATGCGGGAAACGGCCGAAGCGGCGGATGATGTCGCGGTGCAGTTCGGCGTACTGCAGGTATTCCTTGTCACCCAGCACGTCGAACATCGCCACCGAGCGGTCCTGGTCCAGCGGATCCTCGGAGTGCTCGAACGGCAGGTAGATGAACGCACGCAGCTTCGGCACCAGCTGCAGGTCCAGCCCTTCCTCGATCGCGCGCATGGCGTAGTGCCGGGCCAGCCCATCGGTGGCGTAGGAATGGGCGGTACCGCGGAAACAGTTGCGCGGGAACTGGTCCAGCAGCAACATCAACGCCAGCGCGCCCTCGGCGCTGCCCAGCCAGTGTTCGCGCGCGCGCGAGGCGGCGGCGAAATGCTCATCCAGGAACAACTGGCGGAACTGCGCGTCGAACGCGTCGTCGCGGGCGAACCACTTCGCAGGGCCCGCCTCCTTCCAGAATTCCACCACTTGCGCGGCAACGTCCATCACCTACTCCCCAGGGCCGGCGCGCCGCACCAGGCCATCATCATCATTCGTCGAAGCGCAGGTGGCGGACCGACTTGCCGTTGCGCCGGATAAGCTTAAGCGCCTCGATGCCGATCTGGATATGGTTTTCCACGAACTGGGAGCTGACCTTGGCATCGGAGGCCTCGGTCTTGACCCCGTCGGGGATCATCGGCTGGTCCGAGACCAGCAGCAGCGCGCCACTGGGGATATGGTTGGCAAAGCCGGCGGCGAACACCGTCGCCGTTTCCATGTCGATGGCCATGCAGCGCATCGCCCGCAACCGCTCCTTGAACGCCTCGTCGTGCTCCCAGACCCGGCGGTTGGTGGTGTAGACGGTGCCGGTCCAGTAATCGTGGCCAAGGTCACGGATCATGGTCGAGACCGCACGCTGCAGCGCGAACGCCGGCAGTGCCGGCACTTCCGGCGGCAGGTAGTCGCCCGAGGTGCCTTCGCCGCGGATTGCGGCGATCGGCAGCACCAGGTCGCCCAGCTGGTTCTTGCGCTTGAGCCCACCGCACTTGCCCAGGAACAGCACCGCCTTGGGCATCACCGCCGACAGCAGGTCCATGATGATCGCGGCATTGGGACTGCCCATGCCGAAGTTGATCATGGTGATGCCGTCGATGGTGGCGCTGGCCATCGGCCGGTCCAGGCCAATCACCGGCGCGCCGGTCAGCTCGGAAAAGGTATGCAGGTAGCCACCGAAGTTGGTCAGCAGGATGTGCTGGCCGAACTGGTCCAGGGGCACGCCGGTATAGCGCGGCAGCCAGTTGTCGACGATTTCCTGCTTGCTCTTCATGGCCGGGGTCCGGTACGGCGGGGGACCGGCTATTTTCGGCCAGGCGGGCGGTGCCGTCGAGACACCGTGGGCCAGCCTGTGAAGAAGGTCACTTGGCAAGCCCACCGCCGCCCGGCTAGCGTCGGCGGCTGGATCACGCTGCAAGGGGAACTGCATGGCATCGACGTTGTTGCGCGCCGGGGTGGCACTGGCGCTGCTTTCAGTGGGCATGGCACCGGCGGTGGGCGCTTCGCGCTTTGTCGCCGATCCGTATCCCAGCACCTACCAGGCGCATCCGGATGCGCCGGTGCTGATCCAGAACGCCACCGTGCTGACCGGCACCGGCCAGCGCCTGGACAATGCCGACGTGCTGCTGCGCGACGGCCGCATCGTCGCCGTCGGCCGCCAGCTGCAGGCCGAGGCCGGCGTTACCCGCATCGATGCGCAGGGCAAGTGGGTCACCCCCGGGCTGATCGACGTACATTCGCACCTGGGCGTGTATCCCAGCCCCGGCGTGGGCGCGCACAGCGACGGCAACGAGATCACCGCACCGGTCACCGCCAACGTATGGGCCGAGCACTCGGTGTGGCCGCAGGACCCCGGCTTCGCCACGGCATTGGCCGGCGGCGTGACCAGCATGCAGGTGCTGCCCGGCTCGGCCAACCTGGTCGGCGGCCGTGGCGTGACCCTCAAGAACGTGCCGGCGGTGACCTACCAGGCGATGAAATTCCCCGGTGCACCGTGGGGGCTGAAGATGGCCTGCGGCGAGAACCCCAAGCGGGTCTATGGCGAAGGCAAGGGCGTGGCCCCGTCCACGCGCATGGGCAATGTGGCCGGCTACCGCGCCGCCTTCATCGATGCCGCCGACTACATCGCCAAGAACACGCCCAAGCCGGCCAAGCGCAAGGGCTGGTTCGGCAGCGACAAGGGCGATAGTGCCGGTGATGCCGGCGGCAAGCGCGACCTCAAGCTGGACACGCTGGCCGGCGCGATCGAAGGCGACATCCGCGTGCACATCCACTGCTACCGCGCCGACGAGATGGCCACCATGCTCGACCTGGCCAAGGAGTTCGGCTTCAAGGTGGCCGCCTTCCACCACGGGGTGGAGGCCTACAAGCTGGCCGACCGCCTGGCTGCCGACGGCGTCTGTGGCGCACTGTGGGCCGACTGGTGGGGCTTCAAGATGGAAGCCTTCGACGGCATTCCGGAGAACATCGCGCTGGTCGACCGGCCGAAGAACAGCTGCGCCATCGTGCACTCCGATTCCCCCGAGGGCATCCAGCGCCTGAACCAGGAAGCGGCCAAGGTGATGGCCTCCGCGCGCCGCGCACGCATGCCGGAGATCACGCCCGAACACGCCATCACCTGGATGACTGCCAACGCCGCCAAGGCGCTGGGCATCGAAGGCCAGACCGGCACCCTGGAGGCCGGCAAGATGGCCGATGTGGTGGTGTGGAACGGGAACCCGTTCAGTTCGTACGCGCTGGCCGAGCAGGTGTTCATCGACGGCCGGCGCCTGTATGACCGCAGTGCGCCGGCGACGACGCCACGTTCCGATTTCCAGCTTGGCCAGGAGGTGCGCTGATGGGAATGCTCAAGCAGTGGCTGCAGTCTGCCGCGAAGGGCCGCCGGGCGTGGCTCGGCTCTACTGCCATGGTGCTGGCCAGCATCTCCGCATCCGCCCAGGCGCAGGACCTGCTGGTGCGCAACGCGACGGTGCACACCGCCGGCGCGCGCGGCAGCCTGCACAACACCGACGTGCTGGTGCAGGGCGGGATCATCCGCGCGGTGGGCAGTGGCCTGTCCGCACCAGCCGGCACCCGCGTGGTCGATGCCGATGGCCGGCCCCTGACCCCCGCCCTGTTCGGCGGCATCACCGAGACCGGCATCGAGGAGGTCTCCGGCGAATCGAGCACGGTGGACAGTTCGCTGAAGATCGGCGAGCAACCGCTGCGGCCGGAATTCGACGTCACCCTGGCCTACAACCCGGCCTCGGTGCTTATTCCGGTGACGCGGCTGGAAGGCATCGGCTTCACCGCACTCGGCGCGGCCACCGGCGGCGGCTTCGTGGCCGGCCAGGGCGGCGTGATGCGGCTGGACGGCAGCATCGACCCGATCGGGCCGCGTGCACTGTTCCTGCGCATGGGCGCGGCCGCCTCCGAACTGACCGGGCACTCGCGTGCCGCGCAGTGGATGCTGCTGCAACAGATGATCGACGAGGCGCGCGGCCAGGTGGCCGCGGATTCGCCGCATGCGCTGCTGACGCCCGCCGGACGCCGCGCGCTCAGCCGCTACCTGGCCGGCCAGGGCCGCATCGTGGTGGAGGTGGACCGTGCCGCCGATATCCGCCAGCTGCTGCGCTGGGCCGCCCGCGAGAAGGTGAAGATCGCCATCGCCGGTGCCAGCGAGGCCTGGCAGGTGGCGCCTGAACTGGCCGCCGCCCATGTGCCGGTGTTCGTCGATGTACTGGCCAACCTGCCGGCCAGCTTCGACCAGATCGGCGCCACCCTGGAAAACGCCGCACGCCTGCAGCGCGCAGGCGTGGCGGTTTCCTTCGTGCAGCGCGGCGACGCCACCCACAACGCGCGCAAGATGCGCCAGCTGGCCGGCAATGCGGTGGCCCATGGACTGCCCTGGGCCGATGGCCTGGCCGGGCTGACCCGGGTGCCGGCGCAGGCGTTCGGCGTCGGCGACCAGATCGGCAGCATCGAGCCCGGCAAGCGTGCCGACCTGGTGCTGTGGGAAGGTGACCCGCTGGACGTGGCGCACTATGCCGAACAGGTCTGGCTGGGCGGCCGTGCGATGCCGATGCGTTCGCGCCAGACCGACCTTCGCGACCGTTACCTGCAGCGCAATGCGCAGCCCTGACCGCAGACAAGGAGCCCCCCGATGACCACGCTGCGCTGGTATTTCGACTTCATCTCGCCCTATTCCTACCTGCACTGGCAGAAGCTGAAGCAGCTGCCGCAGTTCGCGCAGATCCAGACCGTGCCGATCGCCTTCGGTGCGGTGCTGCATCACCTGGGCAACCTCGGCCCGGCCGAAATCCCGGCCAAGCGCCGCTTCGTCTACCGCCAGCTGCTGTGGACCGCACAGGCCGAGGGCACCCCGCTGCGGTTCCCGCCAGGCCACCCGTTCAACCCGCTGTCGGCGCTGCGCCTGTGCCTGGCTGCGGGCGCCAGCACGCAGGCGGTGGACGTGCTGTTCGACTGGATCTGGCGCGATGGCAACGCCGCCGACAGTGCCGCGGCCCTGCGCGAACCCGCGGCACGGCTGGGTATCGACGATGCCGACAGCGCCATTGCCGACCCGGCGGTCAAGGAGCAGCTGCGCCGCAACACCGAGGCCGCGATCGCCGCCGGGGTGTTCGGGGTGCCGACCCTGGCCATCGACGATGAGCTGTTCTGGGGCAACGACGCGCACCCGCTGATGGCGGCGGTCCTGGCCGATCCGGGCCTGCTGCAGCAGCCCGAATGGCAGCGCCTGGCCAGCCTGCCGGTGGCGGTGCAGCGCAACCGCTGAACAGGGCCGGCGCGTTGCCCTCGCGCGCCGGGCCCGGTTTTGAGATAGTTTTCACATTTCCGAACCTACAACCGCCCTGGAGGGGGAGCCGCGGATGCGCATCGGAATCGTCGTCGACTCGGCCTGCGACCTGCCGCAGGAGTTCATTGCCGAGCACAACATCGTGCTGCTGCCGATCACCGTGCGGATCGGCGAAGCGGTGCTGGCCGATCACCGCGATGAGCAGGCCACGCTGAGTTTCCTGCACGCGCACGTGGCCGAACACGGTGCCGAGGCGGAGACCATCCCCTTCAGCGTCAACCAGATCCGCGACCTGTTCCTGCAGCAGCTGGTGATCGATTACGACCACGTGTTCTGCATGACCATCACCAAGACCCGCAGCCCGATCCACGACAACGCGCTGCAGGCCAGCTTCGCCATCCTCAACGACTACAAGCCGGTACGGCAGGCGGCAGGCTACAACTCGCCGTTCGCGCTGCGCGTGCTCGACACCCAGAACCTGTTCGCCGCGCAGGCGGTGACTGCTGTGGAAGCGGTGCGCCTGCGCGAGAGCAATGCCAGCGTGCAGCAGATCCGCGAGCGGCTGGAAGAACTGGCCGGCAACGTGCACGGCTACATGGTCACACGCGATCTGTACTACATGCGTGCGCGTGCACGGCACAAGGGCGACCGCAGCGTTGGCCTGCTCAGCGCTGCACTTGGCAGTGCGCTGGACATCAAGCCGGTGCTGCATGGCTACCGCGGCGAGACCGGGCCGGTGGCCAAGATCAAGGGCTTCGACAATGCCGTGCAGAAGCTGTTCGCGGTGGTCGGCCAGCGCGTGCGTGCCGGGCTGATGACCCCCACGGTCTGCGTCAGCTACGGCGGCGAGCTGGACGAGCTGCGCACCCTGCCCGGCTATGCGCAGCTGAAGGAGGTCTGCGCCAGCCACGGCGTGACCGTGTACGAATCGGTGATGAGCCTGACCGGCATGGTCAATGTCGGCAAGGGCGCGGTCACCGTGGGCTTTGCCGATGGGCCGCATCGGTTCGAATGATGGCTGGCCACAGGCTGGAATCTGCACATCGATTCCACCGCCACTGTGCCAGCCTTGCCGCACTTCAAGGAGAACACCATGCCTGCGCAGTACCACATCAGCCTGCCCGATCCGTCCAAGGCCCGCGGCAACGACCCTGACCTGTCCTTCCATTCGCAGGGCGCCGCCGGCTTCGCCGAAGAACTGCAGGACGCCCTGCGCAGCGGCACCCTGTTCGAGCGCTGGAAGGCCAAGCAGCCCGACCCGGATGCGGTGGAACCGCAGTGGGGCGTGACCGACCCGGATGCCACCGTGACCGGCGAGCAGAAGGACCTGCGCATCAACCTGGTGGCCACCACCCGTATCGACAGCGATGTGTTCAAGCAGCGCCTGCGCCTGCTGGCCGGCCACCACTGGGAACTGCGCGACGTGCGTTGAGATGCCGCGCCGGGCAACGCCCGGCGTGCCGCTGCCACGCTAGCGGCCGACCTGGATTGGGACTATCTGCGGTTTGGGGATGCTGCTATCGTGCCGCCGCCAACGGTAGCGGCACGGATTGCACATGGACCCCAAGCTGAAAGCCCTCATCGAGCAGACCAACCTGGACGACCTGCTGCCGCAGGCCTCCCGGGAAATGGACCTGCAGCAGCCGGTGGCCCCCCCGGAACCTGCCAAGCCACAGCCCGCACGCTCGACAGGCGACGCACTGCAGGTGCACTTCGGTGGCACCGACATGGTCGGCAAGCTGGCCAACGCGCCCACCAGCGGCAGGGTGAAGACCTTCGCGATGGTCCTGTTCGGCGGACCGACCATCGTGTTCGGCCTGCTCCTGCTCGGCATGGTCTGGACCGACCCGGCGAAGCCGGCCTTCGCCCGTGCCTGCGGCACGCTCATCGCTTTGCTGCTGGTCGGCATCTGGCCCTACCTGTTGTTCCGCAAGCGGGAAAAACCCCAGCCCTGAGCGGCGGTGGGTTCCACCGTGCCGGCCTGGCCGCTCAACGGTCCTGCCATCCACCGCCGAGTGCGCGGTACAGCTCCACCCGTGCGATCGCTGCCGTGGCCTGGCTGTTGGCCAGCGCGGCCTGGTTGTCCAGTGCGATGCGCTGGGTGGTCAGCACGTCCAGCATGTCGACCACGCCGGCCTGATACTGCCGGCGCGCGGCGCCCAGCGCGGTCTCGCTCTCGTCCACCGCCACATGCAGCTGCAGCGTACGCTGCTGCTCGGCGGCATAGCCATCGATGGCATCGTCCACTTCGTGCCACGCCTGCAGCACGGTGCGACGGAACTGCAGCGCCGACTGTTGCTGCTGCAGCCTGCTCAGCGCCAGGTTGGCCTGCAGGCGGCCGCCCTGGAAGATCGGCACGCTGATCGACGGCCCGATGCTGAAGCGGTGCGCGTTCCAGCCGTCCAGGTCATCCAGCTGCCTGGCCTGGAAACCGGCATCGCCGTTCAAGGTGATGCGCGGCAGGAAGCTGGCCTTGGCCACGCCGATTCCCGCCGTGGCCGCATGCAGTGCCGCCTCGGCACGGCGGATGTCCGGCCGCCGCGCGGCCAACTCGCTGGGCACGCCCACCGCCACCGCCGGCAATGCCGGCCAGTCACGTCGTGCATCCTGCAACTGCGCATCCAGGGCCTGCGGTGGTTGCGCCAGCAGCAACGCCAGTGCATTGCGCAGCTGTGATTCGCGGTGCCGCAGCGGTGCGATGCGTGCCTGCAACGCTGCGACCTGCGCGGCCGCGCTGGATACCTGCAAGGTGCTGGCCACGCCGTGGCGCTGGCGCGCTTCGGTCAGGCGCTTGATGTCGTGGGCGATGCTGAGGTTGTCCTCGGTGATCGCCAGCAGCTGCCGGGTCGCGCGCAACTGCAGGTAATCACGCGCGGTTTCCGCCAGCAACGCGATGCGCACCGCATGCGCATCTTCCTCCGCCATCTGCACGCGTGCATCGGCCGCTTCCACCTGGCGGCGCACGCGTCCCCACAGGTCCAGTTCCCAGCTCAGGCCGATGCCGGCCTGGAACAGCCCGTAATCATCACGACCGCCGTTGCCGGACGGATCATTCAGGCCCACCTCGCTGTTGCGCGCACGCACGCCGCTGGTGGTTGCGCTGACGCTGGGCAGGCGGTCGGCAGCACTGATGCCACGCGCGGCGCGGCTCTGCTGCACCCGGTTGGCGGCCAGCTGCAGGTCCAGGTTGGCCTGCAGCACCTGGCCGGCCAACTGGCCCAGCAGCGGATCGTCGAAGCCGGCCCACCAGGCGGCGTCCTGGTCGATCGCATGGCCGGCGACAGCCTCGCCCTGCCAGTGACCGGGCAGCGCTGCCTGCGGGCGCACGAAGTCCGGGCCCATCGTGCAGGCCACCAGGGCCGTGCACAGGGTGGCCGCAACGAGGGTGCGGAATACGCGGCCTGCGTTCATGCGCCCTCCCCGCCCTTGTGGCCCGGCCGGCGCTGTGCGCTCTGCGTGCGCGCGCGGCTGCCCAGATCGACGCGGGCTTCCACCGACATGCCGGCACGCAGCTGGTCGAGCAGCGGCTGGCCCGGCTCCAGCACGATCTTGACCGGAATGCGCTGCACCACCTTGGTGAAGTTGCCGGTGGCATTTTCCGGCGCAACCGCAGCGAAGGTCACGCCGGTCGCCGGGGCGATGCTGTCGATGTGGCCGCGCAGCGGCTTGCCCGGGAATACATCCACCTTCAGTTCAACCTGCTGGCCGGCCTGCATGCGGGTCATCTGCGTTTCCTGGAAGTTGGCGACCACGAACGCACGCTTCAGCGGAACCACCGCGGCCACCGGCGTGCCCGGGGTCAGGTAGGCACCCACGCGCACCGCGCGGCGGCCGACCATGCCGTCGATCGGGGCGCGCAGTTCGGTATGCGACAGGTCCAGCTCGGCGCGTGCCTGCGCCGCTTCGGCGCGCTGCACGGCGGCCTGTGCGGCCTGCACGCCGGCGGTGAGGATGTCGGTGCGCTGGCGTGCGGTCGACAGCGCCGCCTGGCCCTGCTGCAGGTGGGCGCTGGCCACGGCCTGCTTCGACTGCGCCTGCTGCGCGTTCTGCACGGTGCCGGCGCCGTCGCGGGCCAGCTCCCGGTAACGCTGCTGGTCGGCGCTGGCCAGGGTCAGTTCGGAGCGGCTGACATCGACGCTGGCCCTGGCCTGTTCAATCAGCGAGCCCTGCTGGGCCAGCGCGGCCTGCGCGTTGGCCAGCTGTGCACGGGCATTGGCAAGGTCGGCACGCGCCGCCTGCAGCGCCACCTGGTAGTCGCGGTCATCGATGCGGGCCAGCACGTCGCCGGCCTTTACCGCCTGGTTGTCCTCCACCTCCACGGTGCTGACAAAGCCGGGGATCTTCGGCGCAACCAGCGTGTAGTCGGCAACTACGTAGGCATTGTTGGTGGTCTGGTGGCCGCCGTCGCGCAGCAGCAGCCAGGCGCCGATGGCCAAGGCCAGCACGCCCAGGCCGAGGCCGGTATGGAGAGTGGTTCGATTGATCTTCATGGGGGAATTCCTGCGAAAGGTTCAGGCCACGGCACGTGGCGGATGGATGCGGGTGGGCATCCAGGCAATGAGGGGTATGAAGGCCAGCGCGACCAGCGCAACCACCCAGTACAGGTCGGCCGAGGTCAACGCCTGTACCTGCGCATGCAGGCGGGCGCCCAGCTGCGGGCCGTCGGCCAGCCACGGCTGCTCGCCAAGGCGATCCACCAGCACGGTGGAATGGAAGTGGCGACGGCCCTGGGCGACGGCATCCAGCACGCCGCTGGCGAGTACCGCAGCAAAGCCCTTGACGGTGTTGAACCAGGCCGAGGCGAACGGCCCGTCCTGTGGCGCCAGGCCACCGGTGGCCAGCATCAGCAGCGGCAGCACCGCCATCGGCTGGGCGAACACCTGCAGCAGCTGCACCCACAGGAAGTTGTCGCGGATCCAGGCAACGTCCAGCTGCGATCCAAGCCAGCACGCCAACGCCAGCATCGCCAGGCCGGTGGCCTGCACCCAGCGGCAATCCACCGCGCGGATGTTCAACAGCGCCGCCACCAGCGGCAGCGCCACCACCTGCGGCAACGCTACCCACAGCAGCATCGGTGCAGTCTGCAGCGGGCGATAGCCCTGCACGCTGGCGAGGAAGCCGGACGGGATCGAGATCACCGCCAGCAGCACGAACAGCACGCCGCCGAGCGTCACCAGCGAATAGCTGAGGTTGCGGTTGGCCAGCAGCTGCAACTTGAAGAACGGCAGCGGATGGAACCACTCGTTGATCATGAACAGCACCATCAGCCCGGCGCCGCCGCCGATCATCAGGGTGACCATCGGCGAATCGAACCAGTTCAGCCGCGGGCCCTGCACCAGGCCCAGCACCAGCAGTACCAGCGCCGGCAGTCCCAGCAGCAGGCCCACCGTATCGAACTGGGCGAATCGTTCCAGCCGCAGCGGATCCTGCGGCAAGCCCCAGCCGACCATCGCCATCGCGGCCAGGCAGTACGGCACGATCTGCCAGAACGCCCAGTGCCAGCCCACCTGTTCGACCCAGAACGCGGCCAGCGGCGTACCCATGCTGGGGCCGAACGTGGCGGTCAACGCGTAGCCGGCCAGCCCATACAGCTTGATGCCCGGCGGCAGGAAGCGCAGCGCCACGCTCATCAGCAACGGCGGCAACGCGCCGCCACACAGGCCCTGCAGTGCCCGCAGCAGCAGGAACACCTGCAGGTTCGGTGCCAGCGGGCAGAGCACGCCCAGCACCATGAAGCCGCCGATCATCGCCAACGCGAAACGGCGCAGCGAGAAGGTGGCGGCACACCAGGGGGCGAAGGCCATCGCGCTGACCGACATCGCGCTGTACAGGGCGACGATCCAGCTGCCGTCATCGACGCTGAAGCCCATCGCCCCCCGGATGTCGGCCAGCGCGACCTTGGTGACGTTCTCGTTGAAACCGGACACCAGCACCGCCAGCAGCACGCCACACAGGCCGACCAGCACGCGGCGGTCGAGCCCGGGGGCGGCAACAGGACGGGGCGCTGCGGCGGCCGGGACAGGGGCGGCCGGCACGTTCATCGCCGGTCGCCGATCCGTGCAGCGCACGGCATGTTGAGAGTCATTGGAATGCGCTCAGTGAAACTCCGGGGAGCGCAGTCTAGGGAGCCGGAACCCTGCGAAAAATGGCGTCACCGGCATCCCAGGCGTGCGCCTGGCGCACGCCCCGGCAATCAGCGCGGGCTGCCCTCGGCGTCTTCGCACATGGTCTTGATCGCGCGCCGCAGCCACTGGTGGGCGGCATCGTTGTCCAGCCGCGGGTGCCAGGCCTGGACGATGGCGGCGGTGCGTACCGGGATCGGCAACGGGAACAGGCGCAGCGGCAGCCGCATGCTGACGATCCGCTCCAGCATCACGCTCGGCATCTGCGGCAGGATCAGGTCCGATTCGGCGGCGGCGAAGATCGCGCCATGGAAGGTCGGGCTGATCAGCGCGACCCGTCGCTGCAGGCCCAGCGTGGCCAGGTCGTCGTCGATCGGGCCGCGCGGCAGGCCGCGGCGTGAGACCGCGATGTGGTCGCAGGCGGCAAAGCGCTCGGCACTGATCTCCTCGTCGAACAGCGGATGGTCTTCGCGCGCGGCGCCCATGAACGAGGTACTGAACAGGTTCTGCACCTTGGTGTCGGGCGCATGCTTGCCGGCCGTGCTGATGTAGAGGTCGATCCGCCCCTGCGCCATTGCGTCGTCGTCGGTGTCACCCTCGGGCACGAAGCGCAGCACCGCACGTGGCGCCTGCTGGCGGAACAGTTCGCGCAGGCGCCCGCCGAAGCCGCCGATGAAGACATCGTTGGCGCGCACGTTGAAGGTACGTTCCAGGGTGAGCAGGTCGATCTCGCGGCCGGCGTTGAACACGCGGTGGGCCTGCTCGATCACGTCGCGCACCTGCTCGCGCAGCTGCAGCGCGCGCGGCGTCGGCGCCAGCCCGCGGCCGGCGCGCACCAGCACCGGGTCTCCCAGCGCAGTACGGATGCGGCCGAGGGTACGGCTCATCGCCGGCGCGCTCAGGTTCATCCGCCGCGCGGCGGCGGCCACGCTGCATTCGTCAATCAGCACGTCCAGGGCCAGCAACAGGTTCAGGTCCGGCAGGGGCATGACAGTCTCCGCTAAATCAGATGACTGTACGGCACGCATTGCCACCATGGATTGCGTTTTACGCATTCATTGACTGCCGCGCACGGCATGGGTGCGCGCGGCGACATCGGCGACCATCCCCGGCCTGCCAAGGAGACATCCATGTTCACCACCCTGCTGGTCGCCCTCGACGGCGGCCCCCAGCACGCACGCGTGCTGGACCTGGCCGCGGCCATCGCCGGCCCGCGCAGCCGCCTGCACCTGCTGTGCGTGCTCGACCCCGAATTCGCGCTGGCCGCCGACGCCAGCGAGGCCGACCGCCTCGAGTACCCGGAAGCCGCGCGCCAGCGCTCGCGCGCCGAAGCCGTGCTGGCGGAAGCGCTGGCCGAGCTGCGCGAACGCGGCGTTGATGCCATCGCGCAGCTTCCCTCCGGCGATCCAGGCGAGGTGATCAGCGAGCAGGCGCGGCGCCTGAAGTGCGACCTGATCGTGATCGGCCATCGCCATCTGTCGCGCCTGCAACGCCTGTTCGAACCGTCGATCGGGCAATGGACCATCGACCACGCGCCGTGCCCGGTGCTGGTGGAAACCCGCGACCCACAACCCTAGCTGCCATGGCCTCCCGTTCCCCGTTGTTTCCCACCCGGGTCAGCTACCGCGCCCTCGGCCGCCAGTTCGGCCGGGGCGAACAGGAGCTGCTGGCGGCGATACGCCAGTTGAGCGAGCCGGATCTGCACGCCGCCGGACGGGCCCGCTTGAGCAGCCTCGGGCTGGACCCTGAAGGCTGCGAAGCATTCGTCGGCCTGTTGCCGCTGCTGGCCACCCCGACCGCACCGATCGATCTGCTGCCGGCCGGCTCACCCTTCATTTCCGCCAGCGAACTGGACCTGCTGGTCTGCCTGCTGCGCATCGCCCAGTGGCGGCACGCGCGGCCGCGCGAGGGCGACACGCTGGCGCCATTGCGCCAGCAGCTGGCACGCTGTGCACACGCGGTGCAGGCGGCACGGCTGCCCCTGCGGCAACGTTCGTTGTCACCGGTCGGGCTGCGCCTGCTCGATCCTGCGGGCTGGCAGCGGCAGCGCTGACGCCTGCCTTCAGCAGTCCATCGTGCCGTGCTCGCTGCCTTCGTCATCGAGCACCTGCGCGTGCAGCACCACCTGGTTGCGGCCCGCGCGCTTGGCCGCATACAACCCGGCATCGGCATCGGCCAGCAGCTGGTCGGCACTGGCCAGCGCGGGCGGATGCAGGTAGCCCACGCCGACGCTGATGCTGACCGATCCCTCCGCCAGCGGCAGTGACTCCACCGCATCGCGCAGGCGTTCGGCCAATGCCAATACCCCCGACAGCGCGCTTCCCGGCACGATCACCGCGAACTCCTCGCCGCCGTAGCGCGCCACACTGTCGCCGGCGCGGCCGGCGATCGCCTTCAATACCTTGGCCACGGCCTGCAGGCAGCGGTCGCCGGCCGGATGGCCGTGCTGGTCGTTGAAGGCCTTGAAATGATCGATGTCCACCAGCAGCAGCCCCAACGGGCTGCCGCTGCGCCGCGCACGGTTCCACTCGGCCAGCAGCAGCGCATCGAACTCGCGGCGGTTGGCAACGCCGGTCAGGCCATCCTGCCTTGCCAGCTGGTCGAGGCCGGCCTGGCGCTCCATCAGGTCGGTCTGCAGCAGGACGCTGCGCAGGCCGAAGCCGAGGGTCGCCACCACGAACCCGCTGACCGCCAGCGGCCGTGCGTGGTCCACCACCAGCGTGCCCACCACCAGCAGCAGCAACGGCAGGATCATCGGCCCGGCGGCCTGCACCGTGCGCACCAGCCGCGGATGCGGCAGTGCCCCCGGCGACGGTGCCCGGCTCAACGCCAGCAGTGCCAGCAGCAGGAACGGCAGGTCGATCAGCAGGTCGTTGTAGGCACCGAAGGCGTCCTCCGAGGTGTAGTGGTTGATGTAGTACGCCACCAGCAGGTAGGCCAGCGCGTACAGCGCCAGCACCCGGAAGAAACTGCGCCGCTCGGGAACATCACCGGCCAGCCAGCGCACCACCGCGAAACCGGCGATGCACAGGTTCTGCAGATCGAACATGCGCTGCATGCTGACCATGGCCAGCGGGTCGACCTCGACCCGGTCGGCGAACGACTGCGTGTGCACGAAGAACAGCACCCCCAGCAGTGCCGCCATCGCAGCATCGATCAGGCTGATGCCGGTGCGCTCGCGGCGCGCACGGGCCAGGATGAACACCAATGGCACGCCGTACAGCACGTACAGGAACAGGCTGGCCCGCGGGGTGATGTCGGCGCGGCCGGCGCCCAGCGCATCGATCATGTTGAACGCCATGCCGCCGGCCCACAGCAGCAGCGCCAGCGCAGTGGCCCGCCAGCCCAGCGCAGCGCGGTCGCGGCGTGCCCGCCACAGGCAGGCGATCGCCGCCAGCAGGGGCGCACCGGTCAGGAACACGAAGGAGCCCGCGCCGGCCGGCCCCGGCCACAGGGTCACGACCAAGCCATGGCACAGCACATACAACAGCGCCAGCACTACCGGCATGCCTCCCCCGATCCGCAAGGCCGTATGCGCGCACGATAGCCCCGCCCGCGCCACGGCCACGTAAAAAAAAGCGAAAAAGGGGACGGAGGGGATTAAGTCGCTTCAGGCACAGTGGCACAAGCGACTTAATCCCCTCCGTCCCCTTTTTTCGGGCAGGTCAGCCCTGGAGTGCGCGGGCGTGGTGGGCGATGTGCTCGCCGATGAAGCTGGCGATGAAGTAATAGCTGTGGTCGTAGCCGGGCTGCAGGCGCAGGGTCAGCGGATGGTCGGCCGCATCGCAGGCCTGCTGCAGGCGCTGCGGTTGCAGCTGGGTCTGCAGGAATTCATCGGCCTCGCCCTGGTCGACCAGCAACGGCAGGCGCTCGCCCGCCACCGCGATCAGCTCGCAGGCATCCCACTGCGCCCAGTCGGCCGGGTTGTCGCCCAGGTACGCGTGGAACGCCTTCTGCCCCCACGGCACATGGCTGGGCGCAACGATCGGCGAGAACGCCGACACGCTGCGGTACCGGCCCGGGTTGCGCAGCGCGATCACCAGCGCGCCATGGCCCCCCATCGAATGGCCGCTGATCGCGCGTGCAGCGGTCACCGCGAAGTTCGCTTCGACCAGCGCAGGCAGCTCCTGTGCGACATAGTCGTGCATGCGGTAGTGCCTGGCCCACGGCGCGCGGCTGGCATTGAGGTAGAACCCCGCGCCCTTGCCAAGGTCATAGCCTTCGGCATCGGCGACGTCATCGCCGCGCGGGCTGGTGTCGGGCGCGACGATGATCACCCCGTGCTCGGCGGCGTAGCGCTGCGCCCCCGCCTTGGTGATGACGTTCTGCTCGGTGCAGGTCAGCCCGCTCAGCCAGTACAGCACCGGCAGCCTGCGGGTTTCCGCCTGCGGCGGCAGGTACACGGCGAACTGCATGTCGCAGCCCAGCGTGGTCGAGTGATGGCGGTAGACATCCTGCCAGCCACCGAAACAGGCGCGGTGTTCGATACGTTCCATCAGGCTCTCCTGCAGGCCGGCGTCAGCCGGCACGTGTATTGATCAATTCATCCAGCCGCGACAGCAGCCGCAGCAGTAGCTCGACACCGGGCTGGCCGTCCAGGTTGCGGTACGCCGCCACCGCCACGTCGCTGCGCGGCGGCCAGTGGCCATCGGCGCGGGCTTCGTGCAAGCGCGGCAGGAATACCTGGGCCAGCCAATGTTCGAACGGCATCTCATCGATGCCGAACGCGGAATCGACCGCGCGCGGTGGCCCGACCACACCCTCGACCCACCCCAGCGCGCGCAGCGCCTGCTCGATGGGCTCGACCAGGGCCGCGCGCGGGTCTTCCGCGCGCGGCCTGCGCAGGGCATCGAGCCAACTCACGCCGCGGCTCAGTAGTGGACCACCGAACGGATCGACTTGCCTTCATGCATCAGGTCGAATGCTTCGTTGATCTTGTCCAGGTCCATGGTGTGGGTGACGAACGGCGCCAGTTCGATGTCGCCCTTCATCGCGTCCTCGACCATGCCCGGCAGCTGGCTGCGTCCCTTCACGCCGCCGAAGGCCGTACCCATCCACTTGCGGCCGGTCACCAGCTGGAACGGGCGGGTGGAGATTTCCTGGCCGGCACCGGCTACGCCGATCACCACGCTCTGGCCCCAGCCGCGGTGCGCACATTCCAGCGCCGCACGCATCACGTTGACGTTGCCGATGCACTCGAAGCTGTGGTCCACGCCCCAGGTGGTCATCTCGACGATCACCTGCTGGATCGGTGCGTCGTGATCCTTCGGGTTGACGCAGTCGGTGGCTCCGAACTCGCGTGCCAGGTCGAACTTGGACGGGTTGGTATCGACCGCGATGATGCGCCCGGCCTTGGCCTGGCGTGCCCCCTGGATCACCGCCAGGCCGATGCCGCCGAGGCCGAACACGGCCACGCTGTCGCCTTCCTGCACCTTGGCGGTGTTGTGCACCGCGCCGATGCCGGTGGTGACGCCACAGCCGAGCAGGCAGACGTGCTCCGGGTTCGCGTCCGGATTGATCTTCGCCAGCGAGACCTCCGCCACCACGGTGTACTCGCTGAAGGTCGAGCAACCCATGTAGTGGTAAAGCGGCTCGCCGTTGTAGCTGAAGCGGCTGGTGCCGTCGGGCATCACGCCCTTGCCCTGGGTGGCACGCACCGACACGCACAGGTTGGTCTTGCCGCTCTTGCAGAACAGGCACTCGCCGCACTCGGCGGTGTACAGCGGGATCACGTGGTCGCCCGGCTTGACGCTGGTCACGCCTTCGCCGACTTCGACCACGATGCCCGCGCCTTCATGGCCCAGCACCACCGGGAACAGGCCTTCCGGATCATCCCCGGACAGGGTGAACGCATCGGTGTGGCAGACACCGGTATGGGTGATCCTGACCAGCACTTCGCCCTTCTTCGGCGGAGCGACGTCGATCTCGACGATCTGCAGCGGCTGGCCGGGACCAAACGCAACGGCGGCACGGGACTTCATGATGGATTCTCCAGGGACACAAGGGAAACAGGATGCGCGGCGCGGTGTTGCGCCGCCGTTTACTTCAGGTAGGAGCGGATCAACGCGCTCATGTCGCGTACGCGTTCGGCGCGCTGGGCATCGGAGGCCGCCGGCTGGCCGAATTCCTCGCGCAGGTGCGCCTCCATCACCTCCGACATCAGGCCGTTGACCGCACCACGGATGGCCGCGATCTGCTGCAGCACCGGGCCGCAGTCGGCACCGGCTTCCAGCGCACGGTCCAGCGCGTCGCACTGGCCACGGATGCGCCTGACCCGGGCCAGGACCTTCTTCTTCTCTTCAGGGGAGTGCGGCATGGCGGGGCCACCTCGGAACTATACTGGGGGATAGTATACACAGGCGGCCGCCCGACTCAATTCGGCCGGCTCAGTCGAACACGCCCTCGCCTGCCAGGCGGGTCAGTTCATCGACCACGTAGCGCACTTTCGGCCGCAGGTGGCGGGTTGGCGGCCATAGCGCATGGATGTCGATGTGCCGCTGCATGTGCGCGTCCAGCACCGATTGCAGCGCGCCGGATTGCAGGTGGCGGCGCACCAGCGAAAGCGGCATCTGGCAGATCCCCAACCCGGCGATGGCGCCTTCGATCACCGCATCGCCGTCGTTGAGCTGGTACGCCGCATTCGGAATGAAGGTCGCCTCCGCCTCGTCGCTGCCGATCCGCCACGCCACCGGTTGGCCGTGGCGGAAGCCGACGATACTGCGGTGCTGCGCCAGCGCTTCCACGCTTTGCGGCACGCCGTGCGTCTGCAGGTACTCTGGCGACGCGCAGGTCACCAGGCGCTGGCGCCCAAGCCGGCGCGCAACCAGATGCTCGGCCTGGTGCAGCCCACCGAAGCGGATCAGCAGATCGATGCCTTCCTCGACGGGATCGACGAAGTGGTCGGTGAAAGTCATCGTCAGCTGCAGGTCCGGGTACTGCCGGCACAGCCGCAGCAGCACCGGCAGCACCACCAGCCGGCCGAACGAGGACGGCATGTCGATGCGCAGCCGCCCGCTGGGCAGGCCGGCCGAGCCCAGGCACGCCTCGGCCGCGGAGATCTCTTCCAGCGCTGCCGCGCACGACGCGTAGTAGGCCTCGCCATCGGTGGTCAGCGCGATGCGCCGCGTGGTGCGGTGGAACAGGCGCACGCCCAGTCGCGTTTCCAGCCGGGCAATCGCCTTGCCCACTGCCGAGCGCGAGATGCCCAACGCATCGGCCGCCTCGGTGAAGCTGCCCGAGCGTGCCGTGGTGACGAAGGTCACCAGGCCATTCAACGATTCCAGCGGCAACATCTTCGTTCTCCATTGGGGACAAATTGTCCCGCACAGAGGGAAATCGAAGCGCTTTATGCGTCATCGTGTCAACTCCATCCTGTGTGCACCGCGCCGCCAGCGCACTTCCCCCGCACCGAGACCGCCCATGACCACCGCCCTCTTCCAGCCCTTCGACCTCGCCGGAACCCCCCTGCGCAACCGCATCGCGATGGCACCGATGACCCGTGCCCGCAATCCCGGCTCGGTCGCCAATGCACTCACCGCGCAGTACTACCGGCAGCGTGCCAGCGCCGGCCTGATCATCAGCGAAGGCACGCCGGTCTCGCCGCAGGGGCAGGGCTACATCGACGTACCCGGCATCTGGTCCGATGCCCAGGTCGCCGGCTGGAAGGAAGTCACCGAGGCCGTGCATGCCGCACACGGCACGATCTTCGCCCAGCTCTGGCATGTCGGCCGCATGTCGCACGCCTCGCTGCAGCCCGATGGCGGCCAGCCGGTCAGTGCCGGCACCCGCCCGGTGGCCAGCGCGCCGAAGAACACGTCGTTCGTCTACCTGGAAGACGGCAGCCGAGGCCACGCTGATCCAACGCCGGCACGTGCGCTCGCGACCGGGGAGATTCCCGGCATCATCGCCGACTTCGCACGCGGTGCCGACAACGCGCTGGCCGCCGGCTTCGACGGCATCGAGCTGCATGCAGCCAACGGCTACCTGTTCGAGCAGTTCCTCAATCCGCTCATCAACCAGCGCGAAGACCACTACGGCGGTTCACTGCCCAACCGCGCACGGCTGATCCTGGAGACCGTCGACGCGATGGCAGAACGCATCGGCGCGCAACGGATCGGCGTGCGCCTGGCGCCGAACAACCTCACCTTCGACATGCCGCACTACCCCGGCAACGAAGCGACCTACCTGTACCTGGCCGAGGAGCTGGGCAAGCGCGGGCTGGCCTACGTGCATCTCAACGACAACCTGCAGGGCGGCCAGCCGGTGCTGGGCGAGGCGTTCCTGCAACAGTTCAGGCAGGCCTACGGCGGCACCCTGATCCTGGCCGGCGGCATGACCCGTGATCGCGCTCTGCAGCTGCTCGAAGCCGGCACCATCGATCTGGCCGCGTTCGGCCAGCCGTTCATCGCCAACCCGGATCTGGTCGAGCGCCTGCAGCACGACCTTGCGCTGGCCACGCCCGACCGCAGCACGTATTACGGGGGCGGGATCGAAGGCTACCTCGACTATCCACGCGCGCAGTAGAACCGCGCCATGCAGGGATACGGCGCCCCCGCCCAGCGCGGCTGCGCCGCATGCCACCGCGACGATGCTCGAACACGCCCTCCGCGAGCATCGCCGGGTCCAGTTCAGTGGCGAGGGCTACGACCCGCGGGTTGGATGAACCGCGTGCCGCTCACCACGGCAGCGGCACCGCCTCGCCGTTTGCGTGCTCGCCGTAGTACAGCGAGGGCAGCAGGCGCGAAAGGAAGCTGAACTCGGTATAGCAGTGCTTGAGCAGGCCGAGCCCGACCGCATCGCTGACGTCGTTCTGCGGATCGGCACTGTCCAGGCCGAGCACGAAGCGGCTGCGCAGCACGCAGCCAAACGGTGTGTCGCGCGCGACGTGCAGCATCTGCCCATCGCAGGGATCACCCTGCGCGTCCAGGCGCACGTGGTCACCGAAGCCGATGCGCGCGGCGATCACCGCCGACACCGCGCCCGCGTCCTGCGCCGCCTGCAGGCGATCGGGCTGCAGCAGCGTGCGTGGGTCATGGAACTTCAGGCGCGCCGCCACCGGTGGAATGTCGGCCAGCGATTCCACCGCGTGGATGCTGGCGCCGTGATAGCTACGTCCACGCTGCCACGCCGCGTCCCAGCCACGGTGCTCGACATGATCGACCGGATGCCACCAGCGGATGTGCTGGGTGGTCTCGAAGAAGGTGAACCACCAGTCCAGCATGCGGCCCTTGCAGCCGTGCAGGTCGGTGCGCACGGCCACCTGCAGCGTGCCGTCCTCGCGGCGCTGGATGCCGGTCTCCAGGTGCATCGGTGCGGGGTCGAGCAGATCGTGGTGGTCGTGCCAGGCACGTGCATTCACCGCGGTATCCATGGGGGTCTCCTTCTCGGTTGGGAACCTGACAATACGGAAACGCTATTCGTTTCGCAATTATCCGGATGCGCTAAGATGGGCGCAATGAACAGCACCACCCTGCCCGAGCCCCCCTCACCGCCGCGCCGCCGCGGCCGCCCCGCGCGGCCGGAAGCCGAAGTCCGCCACGCCGTGCTGCAGGCCACCCTGGAGCTGCTGCTGGCACAGGGCTACGAAGCGACCACCATCGAGGCGGTGGCCACCCACGCCGGCGTGGCGAAGAAGACCGTGTACCGGCATGCCAGCAATCGCGAAGCACTGGTCGGGCTGGCGGTGCGCGAGTGGACCGATGGCTTCGCTCCGCAGCTGCAGCGCGACGCCCGCGATGCCGATGAAGTGCTGCCGCTGCTGCGCGACATCCTGCAGGCGGTCTGCGCGCAGGCGCTGTCGGCGCAGGCGGTGCAGGTGTTCCGCCTGCTCGCCACCGGCTTTCCCGGCAAGGACGCGCTGCTGCAGGCCTACCTGGACAACGGCATTGAACGGGGCCGTGCGTTGCTGGCCGACTGGCTGGCACGGCAGCAGCGGCGCGGGCTGCTGCGCGCGGGGGATCCGGCGTGCATCGCACGGCTGGTCCTGGCAATGGCCGTGGCCGAGCCGCTGCGCGAACGCGTGATCGGTGCCGTGGCCGAGGATGCGCCGGTCGAGCGCCATCTGCGTGATTGCCTGCAGCTGCTGGAGCCGTTGCTGCGCGCGCCGTAGCAGGCCCGCATCCACGCAGGGCGTGGATCTACGGGTGGGTGCCACACGCAGGGTGTGGATCTACGGGTGGGTGCCGACCGTTGGTCGGCACTCCGGGGCTGCCGGCTCAACCGCGCAGCATGTCCACGAACGCACGCAGCGCCGCCGGCATCTGCCGCTGCTTCGGGTAGTACAGCGCGAAGCCGGCAAACGGCTCACTCCAGTCTTCCAGCACCGCCACCATCTGCCCCGACTCGATGTAGGGCCGCGCGGTGTCCTCCAGCACATAGGCCAGGCCGATGCCATCGAGTACCGCACTGACCACGGTGCCCTGCTCGCCCAGGGTCAGCCGGCCCGGCACATCGATCTCCAGCGCCTGGCCCTCGCGTTCGAACTGCCACTTGTACAGGTGGCCACTGGCGAAACGGAAACGAATGCACTCGTGCCCGGCCAGATCGCGCGGATGCCGCGGCACCGGGCGCTCGCGCAGGTACGCCGGCGAGCCGACGATCAGCCCGCGCAGCGGCGGCCCCATCGGCACCGCCACCATGTCCTCGGGCACGAACTCATGCAGGCGCACGCCGGCGTCATAGCCCTCGGCGACGATGTCGACCAGGCCATCGTTCTCGGTCAGCTCCACCCGGATGTCCGGGTGCGCGTGCAGGAAGCGCGCCAGCCGCGGTCCCAGCTGGGTCGCCACGGCGGCGCGGGTGGCATTGATGCGCAGCAGGCCGGCCGGCACAGCGCGGAACTGGTTCATTTCCTCCAGCGCGTCATGCACCTGGCCGAGCGCCGGCTGCAGGCGCTCCAGCAGGCGCTGCCCGGCCTCGGTCAGGGCCACGCTGCGGGTGGTACGGTGGAACAACCCCACCCCCAGCCGCTCTTCCAGCGCGCGGATCGCATAGCTCACCGCCGAGGTCGACAGCGCCAGCTCGGCGCCGGCACGGCGGAAGCTGCGGTGGCGGGCGACCGCGGCGAACGCGGCCAGGTGGGAGAGATTGTCAGTGGCCACGATTGTGCAGTTTCACTTGATGAATCATGCCGATATCCGCGCTTCTTGCCACTGGGTACGGGGCGTATTGTAAAACGCCTTTCGACAAACCCTGCCAAGGATTCCCCATGTCCCTCGCCCGTGGTTACGCCGTCCATTCACATACCGACCCGCTGATCCCGTACGAGTTCGAACGCCGCGCGGTCGGCCCGGACGACGTGCGCATCGAGATCCTGTACAGCGGCATCTGCCACTCCGACCTGCACCAGGCCCGAGACGACTGGGGCGGCTCGATCTATCCGATGGTGCCGGGCCACGAGATCATCGGCCGGGTCACCGAGGTCGGCAGCAACGTCACCCGCTTCAAGGTCGGCGACCACGCCGGCGTCGGCTGCATGGTCGATTCCTGCCGCCACTGCGATGCCTGCGAGCACGATCTCGAGCAGTACTGCGCCGAAGGCGCGACCTGGACCTACAACGGCCGTGAACGCGAAAGCGGCGCGCCGACCTACGGCGGCTACTCCGACCACGTGGTGGTCGAACAGCGCTTCGTGGTCAAGGTGTCCGACAGCCTGGACCTGAAGGCCGCCGCGCCGCTGCTGTGCGCGGGCATCACCACCTGGTCGCCGCTGCGCCACTGGAAGGTCGGCCCGGGCCAGAAGGTCGGCGTGATCGGCCTGGGTGGCCTCGGCCACATGGGCGTGAAGTTCGCCAAGGCGCTCGGTGCGCACGTGGTGATGATCACCACCACGCCGGAAAAGGGCGCCGACGCCAAGCGCCTCGGCGCCGATGAAGTGCTGGTCTCGCGCGATGCCGCTCAGATGAAGGCGCATGCCGGCAGCTTCGACTTCCTGCTCAACACCATCCCGGTCGGCCACGACACCAACCCGTACATGGGCCTGCTCAAGCGCGAAGCCACCATGTGCCTGGTCGGCGTGCTGACCGAGCTGGACCCGCCGCTGACCGGCGGCAGCGTGATCTTCGGCCGCAAGCACCTGACCGGTTCGGCGATCGGCGGCATGGCCGAGACCCAGGAAATGATGGACTTCTGTGCCGAGCACGGCATCGTCAGCGATGTCGAGATGATCGACATCAGGAACGTCAACGAAGCCTGGGAGCGCATGGCCCGGAACGATGTGCGCTACCGCTTCGTGATCGACATGGCGACGATGAAGAACGCCGCCTGATCGACCGCAGGCATGAAAACGAAAAACCCCGGCAGTGCCGGGGTTTTTCATGCGGGTAGTGCCGCCATCAGTACGCGAATTCGCGGAACACCGGATCGACGTCGCCGTGCCAGCGGCCATGGAACAGCGCCAGCTTGCGCTCGGCCGGGGTCAGCCCGGACTCGACGATCTCCTGCAGCACGTCCAGGAACTTGCTCTCGTCCTGGCCATCGGCATTGCGTGCGGCGCGGCGCTTCAGGCCCGCCACCGAAATCTTCACCGCTTCGCGGGCCAGGTCACGCACCGTGCCGGTACGGAACGGCAGGTTCATCGCATGCTTCGGCACGCCGTCGCGCAGTGCATGGCGCTCGGCCAGGGTGAAGTCGCGCACCAGGTCCCAGGCGGCATCCAGCGCGGTGTCGTCGTACAGCAGGCCAACCCAGAACGCCGGCAGCGCACACAGGCGGCTCCACGGGCCACCGTCGGCACCGCGCATCTCCAGGTACTTCT
Organism: uncultured Stenotrophomonas sp.; assembly: GCF_945952405.1. Taxonomy (GTDB): domain Bacteria; phylum Pseudomonadota; class Gammaproteobacteria; order Xanthomonadales; family Xanthomonadaceae; genus Stenotrophomonas. The sequence continues at coordinate 67,092 of NZ_CAMFIA010000023.1, forward strand.
TCAGGCGCACTTCCGGGAACGCGGTGGTCATGTGGTCGGACCAGTCGCGCAGGGTCGGCAACGCACCCGGCAGCACCGGCAACCGGCCCTGCATGAAGTCGCGGAAGCTCTGCCCGCTGGCGTCGTGATAGATGCCATCGCGGTAGGAGAAGTACATCGGCACGTCGAGCAGGTAATCGACATAGCGTTCGTAGCCGAAACCGTCCTCGAACACGAAGTCGAGCATGCCGGTGCGATCGGCGTCGGTGTCGGTCCAGATGTGCGAGCGATAGCTCAGGTAGCCGTTGGGCCGGCCTTCGGTGAACGGCGAATCGGCGAACAGCGCGGTGGCAATCGGCTGCAGCGCCAGCGACACGCGGAACTTCTTCACCATGTCCGCTTCGGTGGCGTAGTCCAGGTTCACCTGCACCGTGCAGGTGCGGGTCATCATGTCCAGGCCCAGCGAGCCGACCTTGGGCATGTAGGCACGCATGATCTTGTAGCGGCCCTTCGGCATCCACGGCATCTCGTCGCGCTTCCACTTCGGCTGGAAGCCCATGCCGAGGAAGCCCAGCTGCAGTTCGCCGGCCACCTGTGCCACTTCGTTGAGGTGGGTACCGGTCTCCACGCAGGTCTGGTGGATGGTCTCCAGCGCCGCGCCGGACAGTTCCAGCTGCCCGGCCGGTTCCAGCGTCACCGAGGCGCCATCGCGCAGCAGGGCGATGGTGTTGCCGTTTTCCTGCACCGGCTCCCAGCCGAAGCGGACCAGGCCGTTGAGCAGCGCTTCGATGCCGCGCTCACCTTCGAAGGTCGGCGGGCGCAGGTCATCCAGGCGGAACCCGAACTTCTCGTGCTCGGTGCCGATGCGCCACTGCGCGCGGGGCTTCTCGCCGGAGGCGAGCACCTCCACCAGCTGCGAGCGGTCGGTAATGGGCGTATCGGCGACGTGGCTGGGGCTCGACAAGGGGAAGGCTCGCTGGACTGTGGCGGGGGATGTGGGGCCCGGGGCCTTCCATCGCAAGGGCGCACTATAGCGTGGCACTCCGTCGCGTCATGCGACGGTGACGGGTTTCAGCATCCTACCGACGCCCTCTTGACCCTCGTACACTCACGGCCATGAGCCGCCATTCACGACACCCCGAACTGCACCGCTCCGAGCGCGTCGGCTGGTTGCGCGCCGCCGTGCTGGGCGCCAACGATGGCATCGTTTCGGTGGCCGGCCTGGTAGTCGGCGTCGCCGCCAGCGGCGCCTCGGCCAGCACGCTGCTGGCCACCGGCGTGGCCGGCACCGTGGCCGGCGCGATGTCGATGGCGGCGGGCGAATACGTCTCGGTCCAGACCCAGGCCGACACCGAAGACGCCGACCTGGCGATGGAAAGGCGCGAGCTGCACGAAGATCCGCACAGCGAGCTGGAAGAACTGGCCGCGATCTACCGCCACCGGGGCCTGGACCCGGCACTGGCACGGCAGGTCGCCGAGCAGCTCACCGCCCACGATGCGCTGGGCGCCCATGCACGCGACGAGCTCGGCATCACCGATACCCTGCGTGCCCGCCCGCTGCAGGCGGCGCTGGCCTCGGCCGGTGCTTTCACCTGCGGCGCGGCCCTGCCGGTACTGACCGCCCTGTTCGCCCCCATCGACAAGGTCGCCCTGATGACCACCGCCAGCACCCTGCTCGGCCTGTGCCTGACTGGCGCGATGGCCGCGCAGGCCGGCGGCGCACCGCCGCTGCGAGGCGCGATCCGGGTGATGTTCTGGGGTGCGCTGGCAATGGCCGCCGCCGCCGGCGTCGGCCGCCTGTTCGGTGCCCACGTGGCATGACCGGCATGCTGCCCGCGGCCACCGCTCTGCTGGCGGAGATGGCCAGCCTGGCCGGCTGCGAACGCGCCGAGGGCTATGCCTGCATCACCGCACGCCGCGAACACGGAGCCAGCTCGGTGGAGATTCCCCAGCCGCAGCTCGCGATCCTGCTGGAAGGCCGCAAGCAGGTGCGTACCGCGCACCAGTCGCTGCAGTTCGTTCCCGGCGACATCCTGCTGCTGACCCAGCGCTGCCGCATCGATGTGGTCAACAGCCCCGACCCCCGCAGCGGCCGCTACCTCAGCGCCATCGTGCCGTTGTGCGCCGAGGTGCTGGCCGCCGCGCGCGCCCTGTGGGGCGAGGAACTGCCCAGCCCCGGGCCGGCGGTGGCACGGCTGGCCTTGAGCGAACACGGCGCGCTGCTGCGGCAGTGGCGGCAGTCGCTGCAGGACGGCCGCTACAGCGAGGCGCGGCTCGCCCTGGCAGCGCTGGTGCTGAGCCTGTGCCGGCAGGGGCATGGCAACCTGTTGCTGCCGCAGGCACCCAGCCTGGGTGAACAGATCCGCGACCGCATTGCCGCCGAACCAGCGCGCGACTGGCAATCACGCGACATTGAAGAACGCTTCGCGTTGAGCGGCGCGACCCTGCGCCGCCGCCTGGCCGCCGAGCACACCAGCCTGCGCCAGCTGCTCACCGAGGCACGCCTGGCACATGGCATGCAACTGCTGTACACCACCAACCTGCCACTGAAGACCGTCGCCGCGCGCGCCGGCTACCGCTCTGCGGCGAGCTTCAGCAAACGCTTCGCCGAACAGTACGGGCTGGCGCCGACCGACATCTAGGGTGGGGTTCGACAGGGCTGCGCCCTGCACCCGCAGACGCAACGGCAACAGCCGAAGCAAGAGCCGAAGCAACAGCAACAGCGGCTATCCGAGGGATGGCGGGGCGGTGTGGGGGGCAGGACACGCCGTAAACCCATCCATGGGGGCTCGATGGCGCCATCCATGGCGCCAACGGTCCTGCACCCCACACCGCCCCACCTCTGACAGATCCCTGCGGCTGTTGGTAGGTGTCGACCTTGGTCGACACGATTTTTCTGTCAGATATCGAAATCAATCTGGGGTCAGATCCGTTTTCCTGCGGAAAACGGATCTGACCCCAAGAGCATTTCCGACAGACCGCAGCAAACTGTCGAAGGCAGGGTGGGTCCGGTTGCGGGAATGTCCGCGGCATGGATGCCGCGGCCAAGCCCCCATGGGTGAGGGC
>NZ_CAMFIA010000024.1 GCF_945952405.1 uncultured Stenotrophomonas sp.
GCGCGCTGAACGGCACCGTTGGTACGGTCGGCAGTGCAGTAGGTGGCACCCTCAACAACACGGTGGGTGCGGTTGGCGGTGCACTCAATGGGACCGTCGGTACGGTGGGCGGTGCGGTGGGTGGCACGCTCAACAATACGGTCGGTGCGGTTGGCGGTGCCCTCAACGGGACTGTCGGCACGGTCGGCAGTGCAGTGGGCAGCGCGCTGAACGGCACCGTTGGTACGGTCGGCAGTGCAGTCGGCGGCACGCTCAACAACACGGTCGGTGCAGTCGGCGGCGCACTCAATGGGACCGTCGGTACGGTCGGCGGTGCAGTGGGCAGTACCCTCAACAACACGGTCGGTGCGGTTGGCGGTGCACTCAATGGGACCGTCGGCACGGTCGGCGGTGCAGTGGGCGGCACGCTCAACAATACGGTCGGTGCGGTTGGCGGTGCACTCAACGGCACTGTCGGCACGGTCGGCAGTGCAGTGGGTGGCACGCTCAACAATACGGTCGGTGCGGTCGGCAACACCGTCGGCGGTGTCCTCAACGGCGCAACCGGTGGCACCAGCGGCGGCCTGGGCGGCCTGCTGGGCAACACGCTCGGCAACGTCGGCAGTGCGGTGGGTAACCTGCTCAACGGCAATCTCAACGGCACCATCGGCAATCTCGGCAGTGCCGTGGGCGGCCTGGTGGGGGGCACGTTGAGCGGCCTCGGCCTGACCAAACCCTCGGCGATTCCGCCGACCAGCCCGAAGGCGCCGGCGGCAGCCGATCCGAATGCCGGCCTGATCATCGGCACCGGTGGCCTGGTCGGCAATGTCGGCCAGCTGCTCGGCCCGACCACCAGCAGCCTGTTCGGTGGCACCGGCTACCTGAGCAATGGCAACCTCAAGCTCAGCAATGCCAACGTGATGCAGACCTATTCCACGGTCAACGTGCTGGGCCTGCCGGTGGTCAACCTGTCGCCGGTCGGCAGCACCCTCAACGGCCTGGGCAACGCCACCACCGGCGGCAGCTCGCACCTGACCCTGATCGGTGGCGTCACCTCCGACAGCTACATCTACAACATCAACAACGGCAACCCCGGTGGCCTGCTTGGCCTGCTGCTGCCGAAAGATTCGCCGGCGTGGGCGGCCAAGTGCCTGGATATCGCCCTGGCGGACATTTCCTGCTGGGCCGTCAACGCCGCACAGGACTACCAGGTGCTGATGGGTGACGGTGCCTTCGCCAATGGTTCGAAGGAAGTGGTGATCGGCGCCAATGCCCGCCACGAGTTGCCGAAGGTCGATGCCAACGTCGCCTTCCCCGGTGATGGTGTCAACGATCCGAGCAATCCGACCGGTGTTCCGACCGCGGACTACGCTGCGCGCATGGGCCATTCGGTGATCGTCGGCGACAGCGCCGTCGGCACTGCCAACGGGCAGACCCTGCTGGGCGCCGAATCGACGTCCAACCAGGCCAACTCGGTGGCACTGGGCTACCGCTCGGCCGCGCTGCGCGGTGCCCAGGCCAGCTACAGTGCCTATGGCCTGACGGCGCCGCAGGTGTCGGCCGGTGAAGTGTCGGTGGGTACCGCAGGCGGCGGCGAGCGGCAGATCACCAATGTCGCGGCTGGCAGCATCAATACCGATGCAGTGAACGTCGGCCAGCTGAAGGGGGCAATCAGCCAGATCAACGCGGTGGCGACTGCGGCGGTGACCTACGACCTGGATGGTGCGGGTGATCCGAACTACCGCCGGGTCACCCTCGGTGCCGGAACCGGTACCACCACGATCGGCAACCTCGCCGCTGGCGCAGTCACTGCCGGTAGCCTGGAAGCGGTCAACGGCGGCCAGCTCGCAGCGACCAACGCCGCCATCGCCAGCTTCTTCGGTGGCCGCGCCGCGTTCGATCCGGCCAGTGGCGCCTTCACCGCGCCGCTGTTCGAGATCAGCACGATCTCCACCGGTGGCGCCATCGCCAAGGGCCTTTACACGAACGCCACCGATGCCTTTGCCGCAGTCGATGGCTCGCTGGTCAACCTCAACTCGCAGATCACCGACATCCGCAATGCGGGTACCAAGTACCTGCGGGTGAATTCGACCGGCACCGAAGCCCTGGCCAGCGGCACCGACTCGATTGCCGTCGGCACCAATGCCCGTGCCACCGCGGCGAACAGCATCGCGGTGGGCGCCGGCAGCCTCGCCGATCGCGCCAACAGCGTGTCGATCGGTGCCGCCGGTGCCGAACGCCAGGTCACCCACATGGCGGCCGGTACCGCGGCGACCGATGCGGTCAACGTCGGCCAGCTGCAGGCTGCCGAAGCCGGCGCGCTGCGCTATGACCTCAACGGCGATGGCAGCGTCAACTACGCCAGCGCAACGCTGGGCCAGTCCGGCACCGCCACCACGCTGCGCAACCTCGGCCCGGGCCAGGTCAGCGCCGCCAGCAGCGAAGCCATCAACGGTGCCCAGCTGTTCGCGGCCAACCAGGCGGTGGCCACCCACCTGGGCGGTGGTGCTGCGGTGGACGCCAACGGCGTGCTGACCGCGCCGACCTACTCGATCAACAACGTAGCGGCCAACGGCACGATCACCAAGGGCAGCTACAACGATGTCGGTACGGCGTTCGATGCGGTCAGCAACTCGCTGGCCAATGTCGCCGACCAGACCGGCGAGATCGACAAGCGCGCGGTGAAGTACGACGTTGATGGCAGCGGCAACGTGATCAACTCGGTGTCGCTCAACGGCACCGGCAGCGGCGCAGTGAAACTGACCAACGTCGCCGCCGGCAGCATCCTGGCCGGCAGCAGCGACGCCATCACCGGCGACCAGCTGTTCAGCACCCACAGCACCATCGCCAACTACTTCGGCGGCACCACCGCGTACAACGGGACCACCAATGTGTGGACCGCGCCGAAGTTCAGCATCTCCAGCATCGCCACCGACGGCAGCTTCACCACCGGCGACTACAGCAACGTTACCGCCGCGTTCACCGCAGTGGATGGCTCGCTGAAGATCCTCAACCAGCGCATCACCAACGGCGGCGGTGGCAGCGCCTACCTGGCGGTGAACTCGACCGCCGCGGCGGCGACCGCGGCCGGCGCCGAGGCGGTGGCGGTGGGCCCGCAGGCCAGTGCCGCCGGTGCCAGCAGCGTGGCGGTCGGCAACGGCGCCAGTGCCAGCGCCGGCAACAGTGTCGCGCTGGGTGCCGGCTCGGTGGCCAGCGTGGGGGCGCAGAGCGGCTACACCGGCGCCTATGGCCAGACCGGTGCCAGCAACTCTGCAGGTGAAGTGTCGGTCGGCAGCAGCGGCAGCGAACGCAAGGTCACCCACGTGGCCGACGGTTCCGACGATCACGATGCAACCAATGTCGGCCAGTTGAAGAACGGCGTGAACTACGCCATCGACGAGTCCAAGAAGTACACCGACCAGAAGATCCAGAACATCACCAACGTGGCCGGCAGCTTCCGCTCCAACAACACCAACAACCTGGCTGACCCGTCCGCCAGTGGTGCCAACTCGGCGGCCGGTGGCGCAGGCTCCACTGCCGCCGGTGCCAACTCGACCGCGCTGGGCAACGGCTCGCAGGCGCAGGCCACCAACTCGGTGGCGCTGGGTGCGGGTTCGGTGGCGAACCGGGCCAATACGGTTTCCGTCGGTTCCAGCGGCGCCGAGCGCCAGGTGGTCAATGTGGCCGATGGCACGCAGGCGACCGATGCGGTCAATGTGCGCCAGCTGCAGGCCTCGCAGCAGGGCACCATCCGCTACGACACCACCACCAACGGCGCCACCAACTACAACAGCGTCACCCTTGGCAGCACCACCAGTGGCCCGACCACGGTGCGCAACGTCGCCGCCGGTACCTCGGGAACCGATGCAGTCAACGTGGACCAGCTGAAGTCGGGCATGGCCCAGACCCTGGACTGGTCCAAGGCCTACACCGACGAGCGCATGGGCGGCTTTGAACGCGACCTGCGCAAGACCGACAACCGCGCTTCGGCCGGTATCGCTTCGGCGATGGCCACTGCGGCCCTGCCGCAGCCCAGTGAAGCCGGCCGCAGCATGGCCTCGATCGCGGCCGGCAGCTACAACGGCGAATCGGGTGTGGCGGTCGGTATCTCCGGTGTCTCGGAGGGCGGTCGCTGGATCTACAAGTTCAGCGGTTCCACCAACAGCCGCGGCGAAGCCGGTGTGGCGGTCGGTGCCGGCATCCAGTGGTGATCCCCGCCGCCGGGCCGCAGACGCGGCCCGGTATCGCGGAAACGTCTACAGGGGGAATGACATGAAACAGCATCGCATCGCCCGCAGCGGCCAGTTGGCCGCCCTGCTGGGCCTGGTCCTGGGGATGGGCCTGCTGGCTGCCTGCCGCAGCCATGCGCCAGCCGCCGACGGTCCGGCCGAGGCCACCGCCGTGCACTTCCCGGAAGCCTCCAAGGCCTCGTTGAAGGAAGGCATCTATCCCGATGTTGCCGATCTGCGCCGGTTCGCGCCGGGCATGAGCAAGCGCCAGCTGTACACACTGCTGGGCACCCCGCATTTCAATGAAGGCATGTGGGGCGTGCGCGAGTGGAACTACCTGTTCAACTTCCGCACCGCACAGGGCGCGGAGTACTTCACCTGCCAGTTCCAGGTGCGCTTCGACAGCAAGGGCATCGCCCAGGCCGGGTACTGGAAGCCGGAGTCGTGCGCGGCCGTGCTCGAGCCGCCACGCCCGCCGGCGCCGCCGGCCCCGGCACCGCTGCCGGAGCAGCCGCTGCGCCTGTCTGCCGACGCATTGTTCGGCTTCGACAGTGCGGTACTCAGCGCCGAGGGCCAGCAGGCCGTGCAGGGCATCCTGGCGCAGGTGCGCGAGGCGGCGCAGGTGCAGTCGATCCGGGTCACCGGCTATACCGACCGCATCGGCAGTACCGCTTACAACCAGACGTTGTCGCAACGTCGCGCCGAAGCGGTGCGCAATGCGCTGGTGCAGGGCGGGGTGCCTGCGGCCAGCATCAGCGCCGAAGGGCGCGGCGCGGCGGAGCCGATCGTGCAGTGCGAGCAGCGCAACCGTCGCGAGCTGATTGCCTGCCTGGCGCCGAACCGGCGCGTGCAGATCGCCGGGATGGCCCACGCGCGTTGAGAAGCCTGCGCCGGGGCAGCGCCCCGGCATTCCGAGTCCCCCCTGACCGCCGGCAGGACGTGGCCACGTCTCCCCCGTTGTCCACGCCTGCCGGCGGCTCAGGTTTTCCATGGTGCACACGATGAATGCCCAATTCCTGCCTCTTTCCATGAAGACGGAAACCACACTGAGTGTGTACGGCCAGCTCGGCAACCATGCCGTGGTGCGCATCCCCGGCCGGCGGCTGCCGGGGTTGATCCTGCAGGCCGATACCGTGGCCGGGTTCCTGGCCCAGCTGCAGGAAGCCCAGGCTTGCCTGCGCAGCGGCCGCGCGCAGCGTACCGATGCCGAGCTGGACATGCTGATCGATGTGCTGCAGCAATGGTATGCCCTGATCGAATCACGCCTGGCCGACGCCGGCGAAGCCCTGTAGAGCAAAAAGGGGACGGAGGGGATTAAGTCGTTTATGCCCCGGCTGTGCCGGAAACGACTTAATCCCCTCCGTCCCCATTTTTCTAGGCGCGGGCGCTGACCCGCCAGCAGGCGGCGTCCACGCGCACCCGGTTGCCCTCGATGAAGGGGGTGAATGCGGCCAATGCCCTGTCGCGAAGCGCGGCGGCCTGCGCAGGCGGCATCGAGCGCAGGGCCAGGCCCAACGGGCCCAGCTGGCCCACGTAGTCCGGCAGATCATCGCGGGCGATGAAGCAGGGCAGGTCCACCGCCACCACCTCGATCTCCTTCCAGCCAGCGGCCTGCAGAACCTGTCGTACGCGTTCGCCATCGGCAAAGGCGAACTGCCCCGGTGCACCTGGAACGCGCGGCGGCAGGTCCAGCACATCACCGATCGCCCGTTCGGCCGTGGTCATGAATGGGTTTTCCGCGGCGCTGCGCCAGGCAATGAAGCGAAGCCCCGCACCGGGTGCCGCGGCGCGATGCAGGTTGGCAAACGCAGCCTGGCTGTCCTCGAAGAACATCACGCCCAGCCGCGACTGGATCCAGTCGTACGTCGCCGCTGGCAGCGGGTGCCGCTGCGCATCAGCGACGATGAAATCCACATCCAGCCCCGCCAATTCAGCGCGCTGCCGGGCCAGATCCAGCATTGGCGCAGAGATGTCCAGCCCGGTGCAGTGGGCCGAGGGGCGTGCCGCGGCTGCAGCCAGCAGACTGGCGCCGGTGCCGCAGCCCACATCGAGCAATTGCGTGACGGTGTCCGGAAGCTCGGCCACCAGCAGGTCGGCCAGCGGCTGGAACAGGCCATCGAGGATGGCCTGCTGGGCGACCCAGATCTGGCCGCCGGGACCATTCCAGAGTGCGTTCTGATCAACGGGGGAAATGTGGGTCATGGTCTTGCCTTGCCGGGAACTTGCCCATAGGTTGGCGCTTGAAGGCGACTTGAGGTCAAGCCCATGCGTGAACTGGATATCGGTGAGGTGGTCAAGCGCAGTGGCGTGCCCGCCTCGACCCTGCGCTATTACGAGCAACTGGGCTTGCTGCGCCCGTTGGGCCGCCGCGGCCAGCGCCGGCAGTACGACGAGCAGGTGCTGGAACGGCTGGCGCTGATCGGTCTCGGCCAGGCCGCCGGGCTGTCGCTGCAGCAGATCGGCCTGTCATTGCCGCAGCAGGGATGCATCACGCTGGACCGCAAGGCCCTGTTGGCGCAGGCCGATGTACTGCAACAGCAGATCGCCCAGTTGCAGCGGGTACGCCGCCACCTGCAGCGGGCGGCGGCCTGCCCGCAGGCCGAGGACGCGCGCCAGTGCGGTTCATTCCGCAAGTTGTTGCGGGCCCAGCAGAGGATGGCGGGCGGATGACCGGGCGCGATCCACGCACGGCGTGGATCGGCGGCATTCATCTCAATCGCGGGTACTGACTTCCCAGGTGGCGTGCAGCACGCCCGGCACGTGCTCCATCCGTGCCAGTACCACATCCAGCTCATCGGCACTCACGGCGGTACTGACCAGCACCGCGATCACGTCGGTGGGAGCATCGGCATGCTCGACCACCTGCACGTCGCCGACCGGGTACTGAGCAGCCTCCAGCGCGTCGACCAGCCGCTCGCGCACGCGCGGCACCGCCTCGGCATCCACGCTCAGCCGTACTTCGTAGGTGGCTTCGGTGGCCGTCTCGTTGATCGGAATGCGGTTGATCGCATTGACCAGCGGGCGCAGCAGGGTGTTGCCGGCGATGATCAGCACGGTCAGCAGCACGCCCTCGGCCAGCATGTCGGCACCGGTGCAGCTGCCGACCGCTGCCGAGCACCACAGGGTGGCGGCGGTATTGAGGCCGCGCACGTTCATGCCTTCCTTCATGATCACGCCAGCGCCGAGGAAGCCGACCCCGGACACCACGTAGGAGATCACCCGTACCGCCTCGGCGCTGCCGGCGATGCGCATGCCCAGATCGACGAAGGCGGCGGCACCCACCGCAACCAGTACATTGGTGCGCAGGCCGGCGGTGCGCTGCCGGTACTGGCGCTCGGCACCGATCAAGGTGCCCAATACGAAGGCGGCCAGCAGGCTGACCACAGTGTCGGCGAACGGGCCGGCCTGGAAGGTTTCAACGAAGCGCATGGCCGGAGTCTACCGCGGCCAGGTGACAGCAGGTCCACACCAGGCGTGGCGATCCGGATGTGCCGGAAACGACTTAATCCCCTCCGTCCCCTTTTTGGGGGTCAGTCGCTGTCGTCGACCCGTTCGCCCATCAGTTCGCGCTGGCGCTTGTCCAGCTCTTCGGCGTAGCGCTTGCGCACGAAGGCTTCGGAAACCACGCCCAGTACCTGGCCGTCGGCAGCGACCACGGCCAGTTCATCGGCCTGGGTCTGGTCGAAGCGCTGCATCACGCTGACCACGTCCGCGGCCGGTGACAGCGATACATCCCGGTTCTCGGCCAGTTCGCCGATGGCGGTCTCCGGCTTCACGCCATCGCCATAGACGCGCGGAATCTGCACGATGCCGGCGTAGTGGCCCTCGCCATCGATCAGCACCACCCGGCTGCCCGAGCCCAGCGGGAAGCGCTGGCGGAAGGCCTCGGCCTCGAGCTCGGCCGGGGCCGTGGCCACGCCCTTGCGCATCAGCCGGCCGGCGTTGAGGTTCTGCACCCAGCCGACGTCGCGGGCGCTCTTGATGGTCTCGCCGCGCAGGTGCATGCGCCAGGTCGAGAACGAATAACCAAACCATTGCCGCACCAGCGTGCTGGACACCAGCACCGCGCTCATCACCACGCTGGTCAGCAGGAAGTCGTGGGTGCCTTCCAGCACCAGCATGGCCATGGTCATCGGCGCACCGACCACCGCTGCCGCCAATGCGGCCATGCCAGCCAGTGCGGCCGAGGTGGCGTCGACCACCGGAACACCGGCGGCCATGCCGAGCAGCCCAGCGAACAGGGCGCCGACCAGGGTGCCCATGAACAGCGAGGCGAAGAACAGGCCGCCACGGAAACCGAAGCCGAGCGAGATGCCCGAGGCCAGGCACTTCAGCGTGAGCAGACCGCCGATCCAGATCAGTGGCAGATGCGTGGTCAGATCCAGGTGCAGCGCGCCGTGGCCGGAAGACAACACCTGCGGGCTGGCCAGCGCCAGCGGAATCAGCAGCAGCCCGCCCACCACCGGGCGGCCCCACGGCGGCAGTGGGCTGCGCTTGACCGTGCCTTCAATGGAAGCGATCAAGCGCATCACTGCGATGCCGACCATCGCACAGCAGCAGCCGAGCAGGCCGTAGATGGCGTAGTCGGCAGCGCGCACGTCGATGGTCGAAGCGGCCGGCAGCAGGTAGGCCTCGATGCCGGCCTGGTCGGCCACGAACGCGCCGGCCAGCGCCGCCACCGCCACCGGCGCCAGCGCGGCCGGGGTATAGGCTCCGATGACGATCTCGAAGGCATAGAACGCGCCTGCCAGGGGCGCGCCGAAGGCGGCGGCGATGGCGCCGGCGGCCCCGGCGCCGACCAGGATGCGCACGTCGTTGCGGCGCAGGCGCATCACCCGGCCCAACTGCGAGCCGCTGCCCGCGCCCATCTGCGTGTACGAAGCCTCCAGCCCCACCGAGGCGCCGCAGCCGTTGGACAGCAGGGTCTGGGTGAGCACGATCAGGTTGTCGCGCATCGACATGCGGCCACCGTGCAGGGCGTTGGCCTCCACCGCGTCAAGCAGCGGCCGCTTGAGCCGGGTCGCGGCCAGGCTGACCAGGCCGACCAGCAGGCCGCCGAGCGGCAGCACCAGCAGCGCGGTCCACGGCAGCGACGGCAACGAGCTCAGCCGCATGCCTTCATCCAGGCCATACAGGGCGCCCTGCAGCCAGCGCGCGATGCCCGACTGCAGCAGGGTCAGGTAGCCGGCGATCAGGCCGACCAGCAGGGCCAGCGCGATGAACCACAGGTCGCTGCCACGCAGGCGCAGGCGCAGGCCCTGGAAGGCCAGATGCAGGCGCGATGGCGAAACGGGCAAAGACATGGTGACGGCATGATACGCCGCCACCGTGAGCGCCACCGTCACCGCATCGGGCGGCTACCGGCTCAGAAGCGGTAGCGGCCCTGCACGTAGAAGGTGCGCGGTGCGGCCACCATGCGCCCGGCATTGCCGTCGACATTGCGGGTGTACCAGCGCTTGTCGGCCAGGTTGTTCACGCCCAGCGCGATCTGGCTGTCACCCATCCCCGGCACCTGCCAGGCGACCTGCGCGTTCCACAGGCGCACGCCGGGCACGCGGCCCACGCGCGCATCGGCGGTCTCTTCCCAGGTGTTGGCCGCATCGGAGAACTGGCCGCTCTGGTGGGTGCTGGACACATTCAAGGTCCAGCCGGCCAGGGCATAGCGCGCGCCGATGCTGTCGGTGTCGCGTGAGTAGAAGGGCACGTCCAGGCCGCGGTTGTCGCCGGACTGCTGGATCGCCTGGGTCCAGGTGTAGTTGGCATACAGCTCGAGTCCGGCCAGGGCGCTGTCCTCGCTGAAGCGGTACTCCAGCGCGCTTTCCACGCCCTTGTGGTCGGTGGCACCGATGTTCTGGAAGGTCGGCGGGGTGAGGCCCGGCACCTGCAGGATCTGGTTGTCGAAGCGCAGCTTGAACACGGTGACTTCCGCACGCAGCGCGCCATCCTGCCAGCGTGCGCCCAGCTCGGCGGTCTTGGCCACCTCGGGGTTCAGCGGATTGCTCGCGCTCTGCGAGTTCAGCTGGATGTTCTGCACCGGCCCGAACGAGGTGGTGTAGTTGCCGAACAGCGTCAGCTGCGGGGTCAGCAGGTAGGCGATGTTGAGCGAGGGCAGCGCCTTGTCGTTGCGGCTGCTGAACGTGGCCGCACCGCCGGCCTGGCGGCGGTCCATGTCGATCCATTCCATGCGCACGCCCGGGGTGATCCGCCACTGGCCGATCGCAATGCGGTCGTCGATGTAGAACGCATGCGCGTCGGTGGCGTTGTCGAAGCGGTTGACCGCGCTGGCGGCGCCGGTACGACGGGTCACGGTGTAGCTGCGGTCGTTGCCGCGCTCGCGCAGGAAGCGGTAACCGGCGGTGATGTCGTGCACGCTGGCACCCCAGTGCAGGCGCTGGGTGTAGCGCGGTTCGATGCCGAGTACGCGGTAGTCACGCGGTTGCACGGTCAGCTGGGTATTGGCGGCATTGATCAACGAGCTGGCACGGGTGCTTTCGTTGTAATAGGCCAGCACCTCGAACTCACTGCTGTCGGACAGCGTATTGGTGTAGCCCAGGTCGATGCCGGTGCGATGGCCCTTCCAGAAATCGGTGGGGCGGGTGTTCTGGAACGGATCGGCCTGGTACTGCGCGCGGGTCAGCCCGCCCGGGGTCAGTGAACGCACGTCGTAGTACGAGAGCTTGGCGCGCAGTTCCTGCTGCGCGTCGATGGCGTAGGCGAATTTCAGCGCAAGGTCGTTGAAGCGGTCATCGCTGCCCTGGCGCCAGCCGCGGCCATCCTGCCCGGAGTAGAGCAGGGCCATGCCCAGCCCGTTGTCACCGGTGCCACCGAGGAAGGCGTTGTACTGGGTACTGTCGCCGCCGCCGTGGTCGTAGGCGGTGTGGCGCACGCCGACCTCGCCCTGCAGGCCGGGCCCGGTGGGAATGGCGCGGGTGCTGAAGTTGATGATGCCGCCGACGTTCTGCGGCCCATAGCGCACTGCACCACCGCCGCGTACCACGTCGATCGATTCGATGTTGGACAGGCTGGTCGGCGCGAATGACAGCTGCGGCTGGCCGTACGGCGCCACCGCCAGCGGTACGCCGTCCAGCAGCACGGTGGAGCGCGGCGAGTAGCGGCCGGTCAGGCCACGCACGCCGATGTTCAGCGACACCGAGCTGCCGGCGGTACCGGAGTTGTCGGTGACCTGTACGCCGGGAATGCGGCGCATCGCATCGCCGATGCTGGCGGCGCCGCTGGCCTCGATCCGCTGGCGGTCGACCACGGTGCGTGCACCCGCGAAGCTCTTGACGCTGTCGTGCAGGCCGGTCCCCAGCCAGCTGCCGGAGACCTGGATGCTGTCCAGCGTGGTGGCGCGGTCCTGGGCGAGGGCGCTGGCGGCCGGGAGCAGGCACAGGGCGAGAGCCGCGGCCAGGGGCAGGCGGGCCGGTTGCGGGGCGGTGATGGGCATCGGTGCAGGCTGTGGAAGGTCGTAAATGAGAATTATTGCTGATTCCATTCGCCAATGGAATGCGTCTCAGGTTCATTCCCGGAGCCCGGTGGTACACTGGGAAGTTGCTTCCTGACTCGCTGAGATCTGCCATGTCCCAAGCCGCTTTCTACCCCGTCGGAACCCCTGGCCAGCCGTGGGGAGCGGCGGAGCGGGAGCAATGGCGGGCTCGCCAGCAGCGCCTGCGGCGCTACGACGAGGAGGTGCTGCCGCGCATCGAGGCGTTGGCATCGCGCTTCGACAAGGTGGCCTATGGCCAGCTCGAGTACGCCGGCGAGCGTTACACCTTGTTCGCCCTGCGCAGCCGCGACTGGAACCCGGCGCTGCCGGCGGCACTGGTCACCGGTGGCGTGCATGGCTACGAGACCAGCGGGGTGCTGGGAGCGCTCGAGTTCCTTGAACAGCATGCGGACGACTACGCCGGCAAGGCCAATCTGCTGGTGGCGCCGTGCGTGAACCCGTGGGGCTTCGAGCGCATCAACCGCTGGAACTTCGATGCGATCGACCCGAACCGCAACTTCCGCGCCGACGGTCCGGCCCGCGAATCGACCGCGTTGATCGAGCTGGTCGCGCCGATCAAGGATCAGTTCGTGCTGCACATCGATCTGCACGAGACCACCGACAGCGACGAAAGCGAGTTCCGCCCGGCGTTGGCCGCGCGCGACGGCAAGCCGTTCGAGCCGGGCCTGATTCCCGATGGGTTCTATCTGGTGGACGACAGCGAGAACCCGCAGGCGGCCTTCCAGCAGGCGGTGATCGCCGCGGTGGAGAAGGTCACCCACATCGCCCCGGCCGATGACAAGGGCGAAATCATCGGTTCGCCGGTGGTCGCCCACGGCGTGATCGAGTACCCGCTGGTGAAGCTGGCGCTCTGCGCGGGCATCACCGGTGCCCGGTTCACCACCACCACCGAGGTCTACCCGGACAGCCCGCGGGCCACGCCGCAGCAGTGCAACGATGCGCAGGTGGCCGCAGTGTGCTCGGCGCTCGACTACGCCCTCGCACACCGCTGAACCCAAAAAAGGGGACGGAGGGGATTAAGTCGTTTGTGCCACAAACGACTTAATCCCCTCCGTCCCCTTTTTCCAGCGCGTTGGCCCACCACAGTGCGGCGGGTCCGGGCGGCGTGTCGCGGCGCCACAGCAGATCGCTGTGGATGCGTCGTGGCCAGCCGGGCAGCACCAGTTCCACCAGCCGCCCGCGGTCGTAGCGCTGCACCAGCACCCGCGGCAGTTCGGCCCAGCCGATGCCGTCCTCGGCCATCTCCATCACCATCAGGTAATCGGTGGCGGTCCATGCCAGGCCGGTCACCACGCGTGCATGGTCGACTTCCGCGCTCAACCGCACCTGCCGGTGCCGTGCCAGC
Source organism: uncultured Stenotrophomonas sp. (assembly GCF_945952405.1). GTDB lineage: Bacteria > Pseudomonadota > Gammaproteobacteria > Xanthomonadales > Xanthomonadaceae > Stenotrophomonas. The sequence continues at coordinate 13,061 of NZ_CAMFIA010000024.1, forward strand.
TGGGCGGCGGCGCGGCGGCCGGCGCCGGCCAGCGGATGTTCGCGCGCCACATACACCGACAGTTCGCTGTGGTGTGCCAGCGGCTGTGCCACCACGCCGTCCGGATAGCGCTCCTGGCGGGGCAGCAGGCCCAGCCTGGCCCGTCCGCTGCAGACCAGGTCGAGCACGTCCTCGCCCTCGGCATCCAGCCATTCCAGCTCGATCTCCGGGAACGCCTCGGCGAATCGCTGCAGCAGTCGTTGCTGCGGATCCAGCTGGTAGACGTCGGAAAACACCAGGGTCAGCCGTGGCTCGACCGGTGCGGCGAGGCGCACGCTCAGCTGCTGCAGGCGCGTATCGGCAGCGAGGATTTCCTGCGCGTGCCCGAGCACCTGGCGGCCGGCTTCGGTCAGGCGTGGGTAGCGCCCGCTGCGGTCGAACAAGGTCACGCCCAGGTCGGCCTCCAGATGCGCGATGGCGGTGCTGACGGTTGACTGGGTCTTGCGCAGGCGACGTGCGGCGGCCGAGAACGAGCCCAGTGCCGCCGCCTCCACGAAGGCCTGCAGGGATTCAGGGGAGTAGGGCATTTATCTATCGATCCTGTCGATGGAATCCATTTTGAATCCACCGTAAAAGACGATGATACTGGCATCCGTCGCCCCCGTCTGCGGGGCGTTCCGGACCCTCCACGCACGCCGTGGATTCATTGACCAGGCGGCGCGGTCCCCGTCCTGCAAGGAGTTTCACATGTCCCGTACTGTTCCCGCCCGTGGCGCGCTGGTCGCCTGGGCCTGCCTGACCGTGGCGATTGTCGCCGAAGTGGTCGGCACCTCGTTCATGGCCCACGCCGCCCGCGATGGCGGCTGGAGCGGCTACCTGATCATGGCCGGCGCGCTGGCGCTGTCCTATTACTTCCTGGCGCTGTCGGTTCGCCGCATCGCCGTCGGTGTGGCCTATGCGGTCTGGGAAGGCCTTGGCCTGACCCTGCTGACCGTAGTCGGACTGACCGTGTTCGGCGAGAGCCTGTCGCTGCAGCAGCTGGCCGGCCTGGTGCTGGCGGTGGTCGGCATCGTCTGCGTCACCCTCGGGGAGGCGCACTGATGAATACCATGGCGCTGTTTTTCGTGATCTGTTCGGCGCTGATCGATGTCGCCGCCAACATGATGGTGGCCAAGTCGGAAGGTTTCCGCCGCTGGCGCTGGGGCGTCGCGGCCATCGTCATGGTCTGGATCGCCTTCGCCCTGCTGGGCCAGGCGGTGCGCTACATGGACCTGGCCACTGCCTATGCGATGTGGGGCGCGATCGGCGTGATCGGTACCGCCACCTGCGGCCGCCTGCTGTTCGGCAACCGCCTGCGCCCGATCGGCTGGATCGGCATCGGGCTGGTCACGGCCGCGGTGCTGTTGCTCAGCACCGCGAAGTAACGCATCGCTGCGCCAACCAGGGTTGGCCCCTGCCAGGGCGTGCGCCGCCACACGCAAGCGCCCCGGGGAGGATCTCGCCGGGGCGCTGTCGTATCCGCAGGGCTTAGAAGCGTGCGGTGAAGTTCAGCCGCGTGGTCCGGCCCGGCCCGGGCATCAGGCTCATCGCCAGCGTATCCATGTAGTAGGTGTTACGCAGGTTGTTGACCACCAGTTCCACTTCGCTGCGCGGGGTGAACTGCCAGCGCGCATAGAAGTCATAGATCGCGGTCGGCAGGTAGATGTTCTGCAGTCCGGTTGAACCGGTGGTGTTCCAGGGCTTGTCCAGCTCGTGGGTGGGGCCGCTGTTGTAGGTGCGGCGGATGCCGGTATCCAGGCGGCGGTCGAACAGGCGGAACCCCAGCGTGCTGTGGATCGAATACTTCGGCGGGTTCTGTGCATTGACGAACGAGGTACCGAAGCCACCATTGACGCAGTCGGGCGTGGTGTCCAGCTTGCTCCACTTCGCATACGGGTCTTCGCGCAGGCGCTTGGCGGTGGCCGCATCGCAGGTGCGGGCGCGCTGGTAGTAGCTGGCGGACAGGTCCAGGTAGGCGATGCCGGCGTCGTAGCCCGATTGCAGCTCGTAGCCGGACACGGTGTAGTTGTCGACATTGTCGACATAGAACGCCCAGTTGCTGGAATCGAAGCGGCGGGTGATCGCGTTGTCGATATCGTTCTTGAACCAGGCGACCTTGAAGGCCAGGCGATCGCCGTCACGCCACAGGTCCTGCCTGAGCAGGCTGAAGCCGATGTCCCAGGAGCGGTTCTTCTCCGGCTTGAGGTCGGCCACCGGCGCCGAGGTGCTGTTGCCCAGCGTCGACTCGAACAGGCTGGGCATCTTCCAGCCCTGCGCGTACTTCACGTAGAAGAACATGTCCGGATCGAGGTTGAAGCGGGCCTCGGCATACGGTGCGAAGCCGTGCCCGGAGCGTTGGATCGCCGGCTTGTAATCCCATGCGGTGGGAATCTTCTTGGTGTAGAAGCCCTTGGCGCCGCGCGGATCGGGAATGAACCCATCGAAGTCGTAGGTCTGTCCCAGTGTGCTGCCGCCATAGGGCGTGGCACGCAGCGAGTCATAGGTGTAGTTGCCCTGTGCGTCCGGGTACCACTCCTTGTACCAGCCCGGCAGCAGCTGGCCGGCCTTGCTCAGGCGCGCAAAGGTGTAGCGCAGGTCGCGTGATTCGCTGACGAAGGCGACGCGGTTGCGGTCACGGGTGCGGTAATCGATGAAGCGGCCACCAGCGGTCAGCGACAGCCAGTCCCACGGCTGCCACTGCAGCGAGGCGACCACGCTGGCCTCGCGGCGCGTACCGGAGCGCAGGTAGCGGTTGTTGTTGTAGTCCACCGGCAGCACCGGCGAGTTCGGCGCGGTGTCCTCGTGCTGGAACGCGGCACCGTAGCGCAGCGTCCACTCGCCCAGGCCATTGCTGAAGCGGGTGGTATTGCTGCTGTCCGCGCCCCAGCGCCGGGTCTTCACATCCGACTGCAGGCCCGGGCCGTAGGTCTCGCCCAGCGTGTCGGGCATCTGATCCGAAGGGACATCCTTGAACAGCGGGGTGTTGGCGATATTGCTGTTGAACATGCGGCTGGTGGCGGTGGTGAGCCACAGGGTGCTGCTCAGGTCCAGCCAGGGATGTGCCTCGGGCCGGTAGCGATGGCGCAGCGAGGTGGCGTTGACCCGCATCCTGCCGGGTTCGAACTGGAACATGGTGTTGGCCTTGTCCACATAGGTCACCCATTCATTGGATTCGCCCACGCGGCCGATCGCCGACGGCATGATCTCGCCGAAGCTGGAGTTGAAGAACCGATGGCTGAGTTCGAGGCGCTGGTCGGGGTCCGGCGTCCAGGTGAATTTCAGCAGTGCCGATTCGTTGTCGGTGTGCGTGTTGAGCACTTCGTCGCCGGGGTGGTACATCGCCGATACCGCCTGGCTGGACATGCCGGTGCCGCCGCTGGACAGATGCTGGTCATCGTAGCGGTGGGCGCCGTTGCTGCCGGCGAAGTAGTTGCCCTGGCGGCGCCGTGCATAGGCGGCGACCAGCTGCCAGTCCTGCCCGCGCTGGGCGAAGGCGACGCTGCCGTTCCAGTCGCGCGGGTCGCGCAGGCTGTTGCGGTTGTCGCTGCCGCGCGCGATCTGCTTGAAGGTACGGGTGCGGTCGATGCTGTTGTCGGCCACGCCGCTGCGGACGCGCAGGCCCCAGGTCTGCCCGTCGTCGAGGATGTCATCGACGTTGAGGGTTTCCATGTAGACCACGCCGCCGATCGCGCTGGCGGCGTTGGCGGCCAGGCTTGGCCCCTTCTCGATGCTGACCGCGCTGATCAGGTCCGGGTCGAGGTAGCTGCGCTGCTGCACGCCGGCATAGCCGCGGTACACATCGATGGCCTGCTGGCCGCCGTCGATGATCACCGGCACCCGGTTCTGGCCCTGCAGGCCCCGGATGTTGACGTCCAGCGCGCCGCCATTGCGGACGTCGCCGGTATGCACGCCCACCGCACCGGCCAGTACGTCACCGATCGACTGGCCGCGGAACCGCTCCAGTTGCTGGCGGTCCAGGTGCACCCGCGAGCCGCTGTCGCGGTAGACCGCGTCGGCATCGGCCAGTCCCCACGGCGATGCGCCATCGCTGGCCTGGCCGGCTACGCGCAGGGTGCCGATCTGGCGTACTCCGGCTTCGGTGGCAGGTGCTGCCTGCAGCACTACACCGCTGGCATCACGCTGGAAGGTCAGGCCGGTTCCGGCCAGCAGTTGTGCCAGTGCGGCATCGGTGGCGAGCGTGGCCTGCACACCCTTGCTGTGGCGACCACGGGTCAGGCGCGCGTCGGCGGCGATGGACAGCCCGGACTGTTGTCCAAACGCGGTGAGTGCCCGGTCGAGCGGGCCCGGTGCGATCTGCCAGTGGATGGCAGCAGGGGCGTCCTGTGCGTGGGCGGCGGCCGGCAACAGGCACGGGCCCGCCAGGGCCAGGTACAGCGCCAGGGTCAGGGGGCGAGGAGAGGGGGAGGGCAGTTTCATGGAGGCGGCAACATCCGCAATGGGTTCCCTTGTAAGGCCCGGTGAGCGCGCAGAAAGGGAACCGCGATGTCAGCGCGGGTGCACGACGGTCCACCATGGCCAGCGCTGCTCGATGCGGATCGGCAGTGCGCGCGCCAGCAGTTGCAACGCCCGCGTGCTGTCCAGCCGTGGCAGCACGGCGGTGACGTTCAGTGCGGCGAGGGCGGCATCACAACCGAGGTAGCCGCGATGGTGGCGGGCCAGTTCGTCGATGACCCGCAGCAGCGGCATGTCCTGGACCTGCAGGCGTCCGTCCTGCCAATCGCCGCGCAATGGATCCGCCGCAGCGGCTTCAAGTCCGCCCATCGGGCCGATCCGCGCCGCGTTGCCCGCGGCCACGTCCAGCACCGGGCCAAGCAGCGGCAGGCAGCGCACCACGCCTTCGAATACATCCAGGCGGCTGCCCTGCGCTTCGCGGCCGACCGCGAAGCGGGTGCCGATCGGTTGCAGGCGTGCCCCCGGCACATGCACGGTCAGCGGCAGGCTGGCATGGGTGGGATGGTGGCCGCTCTGCAGCAGCAGTTCGCCACGCAGCAGATGCAGCGCGCGGCGGCCGCTTCCGATGTCGATCGTGACGTCGCTGTCGGCGTTGAGCCACAGCTGGCTGCCGTCGATCAGGGTCCAGTGCCCGGTCTGCCCCGCTGCGGTTCTCCTGCTCTGCAGTCCGCGCTGCGCCTGCAGGCCGTGCAGCCCGAGCAGCGAGATCGCTCCGATGCCGAGCACGCCGCCGAGTCCGCGCAGCGCCTGGCGACGGCGACGGCCAGCGGTATCGAGTGCCCGTGCGGCAGCCGGTGCCGACAGCCCAGCGAACGACTGCCAGATCGACTCGACCCGGCGCCAGGCGTCGGCGTGTGCCGGATCGGCCTGCAGCCAGGCCTGCCAGCGTTGCTGCTCGTTGCCGCTCCATCCCTGTTGGCGCAGTGCAAACCACTCCGCGGCCTGTTCCAGCGCCAGGCTGGTCAGCGCGGAACTCATGCCGCGGTATCGCCGGACAGTCGCAGGCAGTGCAGCATCGCTTGCGCCATGTACTTCTTGACCATCCGTTCGGAAACGCCCAGTTGCTGGCCGATCTGCGCATAGCCCAGGCCCGACAGGCGCGCCAGCAGGAAGGCGCGACGAGGCCGCTCGGCCAGCCCGGACAGCATGTCGGCGACGGCATGCAGCATCTGCAATGCCTGCGTGCGTTGTTCCGGCGAGGGATGCACCGGTTCCGGCTGTGCGGCCAGCGCATCCAGATAGGCGCGCTCCAGGTCTGCGCGCTGCCAGTGGTTGACCAGCAGGGCATGCGCGATGGTGCTGAGATAGGCGCGTGGCAGGCGCAGTTCGGCCGGATCGATGCGCCGGCTGAGCAGGCGCAGGAAGGTGTCCTGGGTCAGGTCGGCGGCGCAGTCGGCGTTGCGGGTGCGGCGGCGCAGCCAGCCGAGCAGCCAGCCATGGTGTTCGCGGTAGAACCCCGCCAGCGCGGTGCTGGAGGCGGCGGGCACGGCCATCGGCATCGATCATTAATGAGAATGATTCCCATTATAGAATGATCGGTCCGCGCTCGACAAACCCGGGTGCGCGCCGCTGGCAGCGAGCAGGCCCATTTGCGATGCCTCGCGCGCTCGCCGACACTGCGGTCTTTCCACAAGGAGTGCCCGCATGTTCAGCCACATCACCGTTGGAACGAACGACATGGACGTCGCGCATCGCTTCTACGACGCGCTGTTCACCGCGCTGGGCGCCCGTCCGGGTGTCTTCGATGACAAGGGCCGCCTGGTGTACTTCAAGGATGGCCGCATGTTCATCGTGACTGCGCCGATCGACGGCCAGCCGGCCTGCCATGCCAACGGCGGCACCATCGGCTTCACCCTGGACAGCGCCGAGGCGGTGCGTGCCTGGCAGGAGGCCGGCGTCGCGCAGGGCGGCAGCGCCATCGAGGATCCGGCCGGCATCCGCAACATGGCCGGTCGCCAGCTGTTCCTGGCGTACCTGCGTGACCCGGATGGCAACAAGCTGTGCGCGGTGCATGTAATGTCGTGAATGGACTGGCGTGGGTGCGGCATTGCCACACCCTCTGCGGTCAGCGGAGCAGCACGCCGGTGGCCGGCAGCGCGCGCGTGATACCACGTAACGGCGGGCCGGGCCTGTGACCGTGGCCTGCAACTTCATGCTCTGTCCACTGCGATTCAGCCAGAATCGGTCGGCTAATCCTTTGATCTACCGGAGAACGCCGCCCCATGGAAGTACTGGAGCCGCAACAATCCCCGGTGCGCACCCTTCGGCCTGTGTTCGCCTTCGCGGCGATCGTTGTCGTGGCGTTCGCGCTGTTCGTCAGCCTGTTTCCGCTCGGTGCGGGTCGCCTTCTGGTCAAGGCCCAGGACTGGGCCGCGCTCAACGTGGGCTGGTACTACCTGCTGGCGATGACCCTGTACCTGGTGTTCGTGGTTGGCGTGGCATTGTCCAAGTACGGCGGCATCAAGCTTGGTGCCGACCATGACGAGCCGGAGTTCAGCTACCTGTCGTGGGCAGGCATGCTGTTCGCCGCCGGCATCAGCATCACCCTGTTCTTCTTCTGCGTCTCCGAACCGCTGACCCATTACCTGCAGCCACCGCAGGGTGAACCCGCCGCCGGCGAAGCCGGTGCACGCCAGGCCATGCAGCTGCTGTTCCTGCATTGGGGCCTGCATGGCTGGGGCGTGTTCGCGCTGGCCGCGATGGCGATGGCCTACTTCGCCTATCGCCACAACCTGCCGCTGGCACTGCGTTCGGCGCTGTATCCGCTGATCGGCAAGCGCATCAACGGTCCGATCGGCTACACCGTGGATGCGCTGGGCATCGTTGCCACCGTGTTCGGCATCGGTGCCGACATGGGGTTCGGCGTGCTGCACCTCAACGCCGGCCTGTCGCACCTGTTCAACATCCCGCACTCCAACCTGGTGCAGATCATCCTGGTGGTCAGCATGATGGGGGCGGCGGTGGCCGTGGCCGTCTCCGGGGTGGAGAAGGGCGTGCGCTGGATGGCCAACATCAACATGCTGCTGGCGATCGCGCTGGTGCTGTTCATGCTGTGCGCCGGCCCGACCCAGTACCTGCTCAGCACGCTGATGCAGAACCTCGGCGACTACCTGGGCAGCGTGGTCGGCAAGAGCTTCGACGTGTACGCCTATGGCGGTCGCCCGGAATGGCTGGGCGGCTGGACGGTGTTCTACTGGGCCTGGTGGATCGGCTGGGCGCCGTTCGTCGGCCTGTTCATCGCGCGCATCTCGCGCGGTCGCACCATCCGCGAGTTCGTGTTCGGCGTGCTGCTGATCCCGCTCGGCTTCACCCTGGCGTGGCTGTCGATCTTCGGCAACAGCGCACTGGACCAGGTGCTGCACCACGGCCAGCAGCAGCTGGCGCAGCTGGCCGTGGATGATCCACCGACCGTGCTGTATGCCTTGCTGGACGGCTACCCATGGAGCCGCACGGTGATCGCGGTGACGGTACTGGTCAGCTTCATCTTCTTCGTGACCTCCGCGGACTCGGGCGCGGTGGTGCTGTCCACGCTGTCCTCTCATGGCGGCGCGCCGGAGGACGACGGCCCGCGCTGGCTGCGCGTGTTCTGGGGAACGGTGATCGCGGTGCTGACCGCCGGGCTGCTGCTGGCCGGCAGCATCGACGCGTTGAAGTCAGCGGTGGTGCTGGCCTCGCTGCCATTCTCGGCGGTGCTGTTGCTGATGATGTGGGGCCTGACCCGCGCTTTCAGCGATGAGTCGCACCGCAAGCGCGCGCTGCAGTACCGGCCGTCGCCGTTGATCGGTGATGACCGCCATCACCAGGGCTGGCGCCAGCGCCTGAGCCAGGCCATGCACTTCCCGGTGCGCGACCAGGTCTACCGTTTCATGGACGATACGGTGAAGCCGGCGATGGAAGCGGTCGCCGAGCAGCTGCGCGGGCAGGGCTGGGACGTGGCCACGCGCTTTGAAGCCGGCGACATGGAGCTGACGGTGAATCACGGCGAGCAGCAGGATTTCCTGTATCGCGTGATCCTGAGCGGCTACCTGACGCCGTCGTTCGCCGCCCAGCAGTTGCGCAACCAGCGCTACTACCGCGCCGAAGTGCACCTGTTCGAAGGCAGCCAGGATTACGACCTGGTGGGCTACAGCCGCAAGCAGATCATCAACGACATCATCAGCCAGTACGAACGGCACCTGCAGTTCCTGCACCTGAGCCGGTGATGCACGAACGCCGGGCTTGCCCCGGCGTTCGGTGGGTGCGGACCGGTGGTCCGCACACCCCTGCAGAGCCGAGCCCATGCTCGGTTCCTTGATGCCCGAAGCGCAGCCGAGCATGGCTCGGCTCTACCTGTGCAGTTTCCGCATCAGAACCGGTAGCGCGCCCCCAGCGAAACGAACTGCCCGCGCAGGTTGTACTGGCTGATGTCGAAACCACTGGAGCCACCGGCCGGGTCGAACGGCGGGTCCTTGTCGGTCAGGTTCAGCACCGACAGCGACAGCGTGGTGTTGGGAATGCCCTCGTATGCCACGTACAGGTCCAGCTGGTGATACGGCTTGATGCGGTCGCGCAGCCCCGGGTTGCTGGTCGCGGTCGCCACGCGCTGGTCGTATCCGCTCACGTATTGCAGGCTCAGGGTGCTGCTCCAGTCGCCCACTGCCCAGTTCAGCGAGGTAGTGCCGCGGGTGCGCGGCAGCGCGCCGTGACGGTTGTTGCCGGCGCCCTCATACGGTGCCTGGCCGGCCACCAGCGGCTGCTTGAAGCTGAGCAGGTGGGTCCAGCTGCCGGCGACGGTGAAGTTGCCCCAGCCTTCGGTGCGGAAGGTGCGGCTGGCGTCGAGGTCCAGGCCCGAGGTGGTCAGTTCGCCCTGGTTGGCGTACTGGTTGGTGATGAACTGGATGCGTCCCTGCGCATCACGCTGCACGCGGCCGGGGAACAGGGTCGGATTGTCGACGATGAACTGCGCGCTGTCCGGCTTGACCAGGTTGTCCTGCTCGATGCGGTACCAGTCCAGTCCGATGCTGGTGTCGCCATCCGGCGACCACACCGCGCCCAGGTTGAAGTTGCGCGAGCGCTCCGCCTTCAGGTCCGGGTTGCCGGTGCGGATGTTGGTCACCCCGCGGCTGCCACCGGGCTGCAGCGGATCCAGCGGATCGATCACCGAGCCGTAGCTGACGGTCTGGCCCGGCGCGATCTCCGGCAGCGATGGCGCACGGAAGCCGCGCGAGAACGAGCCACGCAGCAGCAGGCTGTCCAGCGGCTGCCAGCGCAGCGCCACCTTCGGTGAGAACGCCTTGCCGAAGTCGTCGTAGTGGTCGCCGCGGCCGGCCAGCTGCAGCTCCAGCGTGCGGTGCAGCGGGACGCTCAGCTCGGCATAGGCGGCACTGACCTGGCGCTCACCGTTGACCACATTGATGGCCGGCCGCAGTTCGGTGCCCGACAGCACCTGTGCACTGGTGCGTGCGTCCAGCGATTCCTTGCGGAATTCGGCACCCCAGGCGAAGCCGACCGTGCCGGCCGGCAGCTCCCACAATGAGGTGGATGCCTTCACGTTCAGCGCGTGCAGCTTGTACCAGCCCGGGCGCTTGGTCTGCAGGCGCAGTGCATCCAGCGCAGCCGGCGTGCTGGCTGGGTTGAGGAAGTTGTAGCTGCCATCGCGCAGGATCTGCTCGAAGGCATAGCGGTTGACGAAATTGTCGACGTACTCGCGCTGCGCGCTCTGCGAGGTCAATGCCGCCAGCTCCCAGTCCCAGCGCTCGCCACTGCCACGCACGCCGGCCAGGGCGCGGTAGAACACCTGGGTGTTGTCCTTCAGGCGCGGGCCGAGATCGAAGAAGGTGTACTCGAACGGCAGCGGCGTGCTGCCCGGATTGTTCGGGTGGCCGACCGGCAGTACCGCCGGGACGTCGATCAGGGTGCCGGTAGCAGGGTTGTAGGCACGCAGTCCGGGGCCGACCGTCAGCGGCGCACTGAAGATCTGGTCGGCCCTGTTGTGGCTGTAGAGCAGGTCGGCGAACGCCTCGACGTGGTCGTTGAAGCGGTAGGTGGCACTCAGCGAGGCCTGCAGGCGCTCCGCGCCCGGCTGCAGGGTCTTGAACGGCTGTGCGTTGAAGGCGCAGGCCTGGCCGGGCAGGGTGCTGCCGAAATCGCTGTAGGGACGCAGCTGGCTGCCTTCGGGGCAGGGGCTGAACGGCTGCGGTGCACGAGGATTGGACAGCCCGTTGCCACCGGCCGTGGACCAGCCGGCCAGGCGCCCGCCGGGCTTGTCGCGGAAGTCACCGCTGCGGGTATAGGCGCGATCATCGCCATCGAGGCGGTCGCGCTTGAGCAGGTCCAGCCCGAACAGCACGTTCCAGCCCTGCTGCTCGAGGTCGCCGAAGCCGGCCAGCAGGTTGGCCTTGCGCTCATTCAGGCCGCCCTGGGTCGCGGCACCGATGCCACCACCGACCTCCACGCCCTGGAAGTTCCTGCGCAGGATGATGTTGATGACGCCGGCGATGGCATCGGAGCCATACACCGCCGAAGCGCCGTCCTTCAGGACTTCGATGCGCTCGACCGCGCTGATCGGCAGTGCGTTGAGGTCGACGAAGGTGTCCTGGGTGTTGAGCGCGAAGCCGAAGTTGGAAACACGGTAGCCGTTGACCAGCACCAGCGTGTTCTTCGGCGACAGCCCGCGCAGGCCGATCGAGGCCGAGCCGGCGGCGAAGCTGCCGGTGTACTGCTCATCGAAGCTGTTGCCGGCGTTGGCCGACAGGTTGCGCAGTACGTCGGTGAGGGTGGAGCGGCCGGTCTGCTCGATCTGCTCGCGGCTGACGATCTGCACCGGGTTCGGCCCGGCGGTATCGCTGCGCTTGATGTTGGAGCCGGTCACCAGCACGGTGCCGAGGGTGGTGCTGTCCTTGCCGGTGTCGGCGGTTTCAGCAGCGCCGGCAACGCCGGCGGAGAGGCCCAGCGCGATCGCGCCGGCAAGCAGGTTCAGGGTGGTGCGGTACATGGAAGCGACAACGCCGAACGGGAGAGGAGCCGTCAGTACCGCACGCGTCTACTCCCGCCTTCCAATGACGAAAGCGCATTCAGTTATACATCACAGGTTCTTAACGAAAGCCGGAACCTTGGCTGGGGCCGGCGTTCGGTGGGTGCGGACCGTTGGTCCGCACACCTCGGTCCTGTAGTGCCGAGCCCATGCTCGGCTCCGTGCGCAAACCGGAACGCAGCCGAGCATGGCGCGGCTCTACAGGAAGGCCTTCCAGCCCATCAAGCCCGCACAAGAACCTTGCCGTTGCGGCCCGAACCCGCGCCGGCCTTTGCGGCCAGGGCGATGTCGTCCAGTGCGAAGACCTGTTCCACCGGCAGGGTCAGTTCGCCATCGGAGGCGCGCTTCAGCAGTTCACCGACCAGCCGGCGCTTGTCCTCCACCGCCATCGCCTGGCTGACCTTGCTGCCCCAGAAGCCCTTCACCGTTGCTTCCTTGTAGATCAGCCCGCCGGCCGGAATGCGCATCGGTTCGCCGCTCATCACGCCGAACGACACCAGGGTGCCGTGGTGGCCGAGCAGGTCGACCAGGTCGCCGCTGGCATCACCGCCGATCGAATCCACCGCCGCGGCCGCCTGGGCTTTGCCGGTGGCGGCGCGCACGCGCTCCTTCCAGCCGTCCAGCGACGTGTCGAACACGTGGTCGATACCCAGCGCCTGCAGTTGCGCGACCGCATCGGCATTGCGCACCAGGTTGGCTACATGCACGCCACGCGCCCGCGCCAGCATCGCCAGCGACTTGCCTACCGCCCCATTGGCGGTGTTCTGCACGATCCACTGGCCCGGCTCGACGTGCAGGAACTCCAGCAGCATCAGCGCACTCAGCGGCATGGCGATCAGCTGCGCGGCGGTTTCGTCGGGGATCGACGCCGGCATGGGGATCACCATGCGCGCCGGTGCGATGAAGGCTTCGGCCCAGGTGCCGTGCACCGAGGCAGCGGCAACCCGCTGGCCGATCTGCAGGCCCTCGACCCCTTTGCCGAGTGCATCGACCACGCCCAGCGCTTCGCTGCCGCCGGTTGCCGGCAGCACCGGCTTGTAGCCGTACAGCCCACGCACGGTCAGCAGGTCGTGGTTGTGGATCGAGGCCAGTACGGTGCGGATGCGCACTTCGCCCGGGCCGGGTTCGGGCAGGGTTGCATCGGCAACGGCGAGGACGTCGGCGGGATCGCCGAAGGAGGCGTACTGGGCAGCGCGCATGGGCGGTGTTCCGGGGAAAGTTGATGTTGTACCGAACTGGGGGCGGGCGCGGTGTCGACAAGGCGGCAGCACTGCAACACGGCATCCTGCGACTGATCGTCGCGGCATGAAGTGATTCCCGCATCTTGTGTTGACGGACCATTCGATCCCCACTATGTTGTGGCCGTCACTCCCGGTCAGCCGCCGCCGCCGGACATGCAGCAAACGTCCCGCGGCCCGCCCCTGAAGGCTTGCCGTGTCGACGCGGCCGCCATCGTGCGGACACAGGTCGCCCCCACGGCCCGGATACCGGCCGCAGGCGCAGGCAGTTGCCGACGACCTGGTGTTCCCGCGCGCTGGCATCCCACCCCGACCGCCCCGTGCGCCGGTATCGCGTGCAGGGCTGCCATGGCATCGACGCCGCCGTGCGTGCGAGCCTGGAGACGCAGGACCATGACCGACAACCCCTACCGCGCGGCCGATCCGGCTGGCGCCGGCGACGCGTTGCGCGCCGCTGGCGAGCGCGTGCCAACCTGGATCACCAAGGAAGCGGGCAACCGCCGCCTGCCGTTCGACGCCGAGCGCCTGCAGCGCAGCGTCGACGCCGTGCATGCCGAGTTCCCGCAGCTGGATGTGAGCGACTACCGCCGCGTGGTGCAGGCGATGGTCGAGCGCAAGCCCAGCCTCAGTGCCGATGATCTGGTCGACCTGCTGATCCGCGAGGCGGAATCGCGCGTGGACCTGGTCGCGCCGGAGTGGGAGCAGTTTGCCGCGCGCATCTACCTGCGTCGGCTGTACAAGCGTGCCAGCCGCAACCGCTTCTACGATGTCAGCCTGAAGTACGGCTCCTACGTGGGCCTGCAGGAAAGCCTGGCCGACCGCGGCGTCTACAGCAACGACATCCTGCGCTGCTATTCCAAGGAGGAACTGCAGCAGGCCGGCGAGATGATCGACCCGGATCGGGATCGTCTGTTCGCCTACAACGGCCTGTACCTGCTGGCCACGCGCTACCTGGCCAGCGACCGCAGCCGCGAAGTCTATGAGCTGCCGCAGGAGCGCTGGCTGACCATCGCGCTGTACCTGATGCAGGAAGAAGGCGGGCCAGGCGAGAGCGGCCGCGTGCGGCGCATGCAACTGGTCGGCGAGGCCTACTGGGCGTTGTCCAACCTGTACATGACCGTGGCTACCCCAACCCTGGCCAATGCCGGCAAGGTCGGGGGCCAGCTGTCCAGCTGCTTCATCGATACGGTGGACGACAGCCTGCAGGGCATCTATGACTCCAACACCGATATCGCCCGGGTTTCCAAGCACGGGGGAGGTGTCGGCGCCTATCTGGGCTATGTGCGCAGCAGTGGTGCGCCGATCCGCGGCGTACCCAACTCCTCCGGTGGCGTGGTGCCGTGGATCAAGCAACTCAACAACACCGCGGTGTCGGTTGACCAGCTTGGCCAACGCAAGGGGGCGGTGGCGGTGTACCTCGATATCTGGCACCGCGACATTGAAGCCTTCCTCGACCTGCGCCTGAACAATGGTGACCAGCGACTGCGCGCGCACGATGTGTTCACTTCGGTGTGCGTGCCGGACCTGTTCATGGAGGCGGTCGAGCGCCGCGCCGACTGGTACCTGTTCGATCCGCACGAGGTGAAGCAGGCCAAGGGCTGGTACCTGCAGGACTTCTATGACGAGAAGCGCGGCGTGGGCAGTTTCCGTGACCGCTACGCCGAACTGGTCGCCGATGAGCGCATCAGCCGGCGCACGGTGAAGGCCATCGATCTGTTCAAGCGGATCATGCTCAGCCAGCTGGAGACCGGCAATCCATTCCTGTTCTACCGCGACGAGGTAAACCGGAAGAATCCGAACAAGCATGCGGGCATGGTCTATTCCAGCAACCTGTGCACCGAGATCCTGCAGAACATGAGCCCGACGCGGCTGATCCAGGAGATCGTCAGTGGCGACCAGATCGTCACCACCCGCCGCGCCGGCGACTTCGTGGTCTGCAACCTGTCTTCGATCAACCTGGGCCGTGCGATCAGTGCACCGGATGATCTGCTGGCCACCGATGTGCTGGAGCGCCTGATTCCGATCCAGGTGCGCATGCTCGACAACGTGATCGACCTCAATGCCCTGCCGGTGCCGCAGGCCACGATCACCAATCGCAAGTACCGCGCGATCGGCCTGGGCACGTTCGGCTGGCACCACCTGCTGGCCCAGCAGTCGATCCAGTGGGAATCGGTGGAGGCCGAGCAGCTGGCCGATCGCCTGTACGAGCGCATCAACTTCCTGACCATCCAGGCCAGTGCGCAGTTGGCCAGGGAGAAGGGCAGCTACCCGATGTTCGCCGGCAGTGACTGGCACAACGGCCGCTATTTCCGTGATCGCGACTATGGCGGCGCGGCCTGGGACAGCCTGGCCGGCGAGGTGGCCACGCACGGCCTGCGCAATGGCTGGCTGCTGGCAGTGGCGCCGAACATGAGCACAGCGCAGATTGCCGGCTCCACTGCATCGATCGACCCGATCTACAGCGCGTTCTACTACGAGGAGAAGAAGGACTTCCGGCGGCCGGTGGCGGCGCCGGGCCTGTCGCTGGAGACCTGGCCGTACTACGAGAAGGGCGCCTACAAGGTCGACCAGTTCGCCAGCGTGCGCCAGAACGCACGCCGCCAGCGCCACGTGGACCAGTCGATCAGCTTCAACCTCTACGTGCCCAGCACGATCCGCGCCAGCACGCTGCTGGAGCTGCATCTGAGCGCATGGCGCGAAGGCCTGAAAACCACCTACTACGTGCGTTCCAACGATATCGACATCAGCGAATGCGAGTGGTGCGCCAGCTGATCGTCACCCGCAATCAAGGGTAGTGCCGGCCGCTGGCCGGCAACCTGGCAGAGATTTGGACAAGGGCAGAAGACCATGGCAACCCCGCTTGACCGCATCAAGATCCTCGAACCGCGCCATCCCAACCGCAGCACCGGCATCATCAACGGCCGCACCAGCGGCATCCTGAACTGGAATGACATTCCGTACCCATCGTTCTATCGGGCCTACAAGGAACTGTCGACCAACTTCTGGATTCCCGACGAAGTCGACATGAAGGCGGATGCGCGCCAGTACGGCGAGCTTTCCGGCCGCGAAAAAAACGCCTATGACTCGATCATCGGCCTGCTCGCCACCCTGGATTCGCCGCAGACCCGCTTCATCTACAACGTGGCCGAGTACATCACCGACCCGGCCGCGCATGCCAATGCGGCGATCATCGGCCAGCAGGAGGTGATCCACAACGAAAGCTACAGCTATGTGCTGGCCTCGATCACCGACCTGCCGAACCAGAACCGGGTGTTCGAGCTGGCCCGCACCCATCCGACCATCATCAAGCGCAATGCGCCGATCATGGGCGCGTACGACGACTTCATGCGCGAGAAGACCGCCGAGACCCTGCTGAAGTCGTTGATCCAGTCCTCGATCCTGGAGGGCATCAACTTCTATTCCGGATTCGCCTACTTCTACAACCTGGTACGGCAGAACCGCATGACCGGCACCGGCAAGATCATCAGCTTCATCAACCGCGACGAGCTGGCCCACACCAAGTTCATCAGCGAGGTGATCCGCGCCATCGTCGGCGAGAACCCGGAGCTGCAGACCAACGAGCTGACGGCCTACGTGCACGGTGCGTTCGAGCACGCCATCGAGCTGGAGACGCAATGGTCGTCGGAAGTGCTGGATGGCATCGACGGCATCGACGTCGACGAGATGGTGCGCTACGTGAAGTACCGCGCCAACAAGATGGCCGGCATGCTCGGCATCGAGCGCCTGTACAGCGACACCACCGACAACGTGATGCCGTGGATCAAGGCCTACGCCGACAACTTCACCGAGACCAAGACCGACTTCTTCGAGATGCGCAATGCAAGTTACAAGAAGACCAACGTCGACAACGGCTTCGACGATCTCTGAACCCGGCGCGGCCCTGGGCATCCTGCTGGTGGTGGCGTCATTGAGCGGCAACACCCGCGAGCTCGGCCGGCAGATTGCCGAGCGCCTGCGCGCCGCAGGGCATGCGGTGCACTGGCAGGAGGCCGATGACCTGCGCCAGGCGCCAGCGTTGGCGGCGGACCAGGCGGACCTGGTGCTGCTGGGCTGCTGGACCGACAACGCCGGGCGCACGCCTGCGGAGATGAAGCGGTGGGTCGCCGGCACCGCCGAGCGTGGCGAGCGGCCGCGCCAGCTGGCGGTGTTCGGCACCGGCGAGACGCAGTGGGGCCAGGAATACTACTGCGGAGCCGTGCACCGGTTGATCCGCTATTTCCACAGCGGCTACCCGCCGCTGGAGATCGAACAGATGCCGCATGGCGAACGCCATGCCGCGGCCATCGAGGCCTGGACCGATGCGGTCCTGGCCCATTACTGGAGCAGTATCGATGCAGATCATCGACGCCACCACGCCTGAGCAGTTCCAGCAGTTGCTGGCCCAGCACCCGCGGGTGCTGGTGGATTTCCACAAGGAGCAGTGTCCGGGTTGCCGGATGCTGGAGATGTCGCTGCATCGCGTGGCCACCAGCGTGGCGGGGCAGGGCACGACCCTGCTGCGCGTGCAGCTGGAAGTGCTGGGTGAAGCGTTCTTCAGGGAACTGGGGCTGCGCCAGACGCCGACGCTCTCGCTGTTCCGTGACGGCGACGAGCGGACCCGCCTGGCGGGGTTCCAGTCGCCGCAGCAGATCGAAGCGGCGATCGCGCTGCACCTTCTGTAGCGCCGAGCCGATGCCCGGCTGCCGTTCGCGTGGTGCATAGAGACATCCACGCATGGCGTGGATCTACTGGGTCAGGTGCCGGTAAAGGTGTCCACCAGCAGCTTCACGTTCAAGACCACGATCACCAGGGCGATCACCCAGGCGAGCGCGCCCAGCCAGCGCGGTGCAACCAGCGCGCCCATCGTCATCCTGTCGGTCACGATGCGCACCAGCGGGATGATCGCGAACGGCAGCTGCATCGACAGCACGACCTGGCTGAGGACCAGCAGCCTCACCGCGCCCTGGTCGCCGAACATCACGATGACCACCACCACCGGGATGATCGCCAGCGCCCGCGTCAGCAGGCGTCGCAGCCACGGCGGCAGGCGCAGGTGCAGGAACCCCTCCATCACGATCTGGCCGGCCAGGGTGGCGGTCACTGTCGAATTCAGGCCGGAGGCCAGCAGCGCGACCGCGAACAGCGTCGCCGCCGCGCCCACGCCCAGCATCGGCGCCAGCAGCTGGTGGGCCTGCTCGATGTCTTCCACGTCGAAGCGGCCATTGGCGTGGAACACCGCGGCCGCCAGGATCAGGATGCTGGCGTTGATGAACAGTGCCAGGGTCAAGGCGATGGTGCTGTCGGTCACCGCCCAGCGCAGCGCGCTGCGGCGGCCTTCATCGGTACGCGGGTAGGCGCGGGTCTGCACGATGGACGAATGCAGGTACAGGTTGTGCGGCATCACCGTGGCACCGATGATGCCGATCGCGATGTACAGCGCGTGCGGGTCGGTCACCACCTGCGCGCGCGGAATGAACCCACCCAGCACCGCCATCAGCGGCGGCGCGGCCATCGCGATCTGCACCACGAAGCAGGCGAAGATCACCATCAGCAGCGCGATCACGAAGGCTTCCAGCGCACGGAAGCCACGGTTCATCAGCAGCAGCACCAGCAGCGTATCCAGCGCGGTGATCACCGCGCCCCACAGCAGGGGCAGGTCGAACAGCAGCTTCAGGGCGATCGCGGTGCCGATCACCTCGGCGAGGTCGCAGGCAATGATCGCCGCCTCGCACAGCGCCCACAGCGCCAGGTTTACCGGCTTCGGATAGCGCGCGCGGCAGGCCTGGGCCAGGTCCATGCCGGTGGCGATGCCCAGCCGCGCCGACAGCGCCTGCAGGATCACCGCCATCAGGTTGGAAACGAGGATGACCGACAGCAGCAGGTAGCCGAAGCGCGAACCGCCGGCGAGGTCAGTGGCCCAGTTGCCTGGATCCATGTAGCCGACCGAGATCATGTAGCCGGGGCCGAGGAAGGCCAGCAGGCGGAACCACCAGTGGCCCTTGTCGGGCACCGCGACCGAGGCGTTGAGCGCGCCCAGGCTGGCCGCAGGGGAGGCCGAGGGGTCGCGGGGCGCGAGGGTGTTCATGGGTCCGAATATAGCTCCTGCTATAGTCATTAGCAATGTGAAACAATCGTCTTTATCGCGTTACTGGTCCAGAATTCAGGTTCAACCCCGGATCACACCGGAAGGACAGGCGCAGGCGTGGGCAGGACCGACGATTCGACATCGCTGAAAAACACCCCCTTGATCGAGGCCGAGCGCCAGGTCGAGAGCTTCCGGCAGGTGCGCGAGGCGCACCGCATGGAGCTGGTGGAGGACTATGTCGAGCTGATCTCGGACCTGCTGGCCGATGGCGGTGAGGCCCGCCAGGTCGACATCGCCACCCGCCTGGGCGTGGCCCAGCCGACCGTGGCGAAGATGCTGCGGCGCCTGGCCCGTGATGGCTGGGTCGTGCAGCGCCCGTACCGTGGCGTGTTCCTGACTCCGGAGGGTGAGGCCCTGGCGCATGCCAGCCGCCAGCGGCACCAGACGGTGGAGCGCTTCCTGCTGGCGCTGGGGGTGGATGCGGATACCGCACGGCGCGACGCCGAAGGCATCGAGCACCATGTAAGCGAGCAGACGCTGGCGTTGTTCGAGGCGTTCGTGCGCAAGGCCGAGGGCGGTTGAGTCGCGGTTTGCGTGTTGCTGTTGGCGAGGCAGGGTAACGAGTCGAGCAGGGCTTGACGCTGCAAAGGCATCCACGCATGGCGTGGATCTACTGCGGAAGCTGCCTGCTTGGCGGCTGTTCTACAGCCCCGACGGGCAGCGCGCCTGCGGCTGCGCGCAGGCGCGGGCCTGCCATTCCTTCAGCACCGGCTGCAGGCCTTCGTAGCGGCGGCCATGCCAGCCGTTGGCCAGCACCGTGCCCTCGGCATCGATCAGCACCAGGTTGGGTGGGCCCAGCCCGGCCAGGGCCCGCAGCGCCGGCATGCGTGCGGCGCGGCGCGGATCCAGCACCGGCCACGGCATCTCCTGCAGCTGCATGTAGCGGCGCAGCGCGGCGTCGCCCGGGTCAAGGCTGACGTACACCACTTCGGTGTCGGCGCCGGCCTGGCGCAGCGCGTCGCGCACGCTGCGCAGGGTCGGCACGAAGGCGTGGCATGGCGCACACCAGTCGGCGCCGAAGTACAGCGCCAGCAGGGGCGGTGGCGGCGACCACTGCACCGGCAGCAGGCTGCGTGGCCCGGGCCGCATCAGCGAGGCGGAAACCTGTGCGTGCAGGTCCGCGGCCATTGCCGGGGCGGCCAGCAGCAGGGCGGCGGCCATCAACAGGCGCGGCAGCCGTTCAGAACGCATAGCGGAGATTGACGTACCAGGAGCGTGCGAAGCGCGGCCCGTAGACATAGTCGCTGTCGCGCAGTGCACCGACTTCCAGATCCTTCTGGCGCTGGTCGAAGACATTCTTCACGCCTGCAGCCACCGAGACCTCCTGTTGCGCCTGCGCACCGAAGTGACGATGCCAGCGCGCACCGAGATCGGTAACCAGGAAGGCGCGGGTACGGTGCAGCTCGCCCAGGCGATTGTTCAGCACCGGCATCGACCCGGTGTGGCGCAACGCCACGAAGGTTTCCCACGGTTCGGCCGGCAGCCAGCTGAGCTGGGCCAGGCCGGTCCAGCGCGGCGTCTTCAGGTAGTCGCGGCTTTCGATGACGGTGTCGCCGCCGTCGCCGCGGTCGTCGAAGATGCGCTGTGGCTCGCGGAAGCGCGAGCGGTACCACGAAGCCCCGGCCGACAGGCGCCACTGCGGTGATGGCTGCCAGCCGAGGTTGGTTTCCATGCCCAACACATTCGAACCGGAGGCGTTGTAGCGCAGCTGGCTGAGCTGGCCGTCATCGCCACGCTGGATCTCGCCCAGTGCGAAGGTGTCGCGGATGCGGGCGTACGAGGCGGTAGCGTCCCAGCTCCAGACCGGATTGGCCGGGTCCGAGCGCCAGTCGAAGCCGAACAGCGTGGTCAACGCGCGTTCCTCCTTCAGGCCGGTGGTGTTGCGCACGCGCACCTGCTCGCCGCCGAGCGTATCGACGTGCACGTCCTCGACGAAGATCTCCGGTGCGCGGAAGCCGGTGGCGATGCCGGCCCGCCACTTCAGGTTCGGGCTGGCCTGCCAGGCCAGCGCGATGCGCGGCGAGAACACGGCGTTGTCCAGCTCCGAACTCTTGTCGACGCGCGCGCCGAGCACCAGGTCCACGCTGTCGCGCAGGCTCCACTCGTCCTGGATGAACGCGCCGAGCGTGTGGAAGGTGGCGTCCTCCAGCACCGCGAGGCGCTGGCCGGCGCCATTGCGGTTGTCGTCGCGCAGCGCCTCGTGCTTGTACTGCACGCCGAAGGCGAGCGCGTGCGCGCCCAGCCGCCAGTTCAACTGGCTGTCGATGTAGTGCAGCGGGTTGCGGGTGCGGCCGTACTGCCGCCAGGAACGCGCGGCCGCGCTGCCAGCCACGTTGCGGTCCAGCTGCGACGGGTCATAGCCGGGCGCGGACGGATCGGTGACCACATCGCCGAGGCCACCATAGAAGCTGTCGCGATCGATGTCGGCGAAGGCATAGGCGAGACGGAAGTCGACGTCCGCATTGACCTCCTGGTCCCACGACACGCTGCCACGGCGATACTTCGTGTCCAGTGATTCGGCAATGTTGGCCAGGTACTCGGGCTGGTCCAGGCGATTGCCGCCGCGGCGGGTTTCATCGGTCACCTGCAGGTCCAGGCGCAGCCGGGTGCCCGGGGTCGGGGCGTACCAGGCCTGCACGCCGCCGACCTTGAGGTTCTTGCGGGTGATCTCGGTGTAGCCATCGCCGTTGTAGTCGATGCCGCTGTTCCAGTTGCGTTGTGCGATCACCGACAGCCCCGCGTCCGCATCCTGGCCGACCAGGTCCAGGCGCACGTCGGCATTCTTCTGCGGCGTGCCCTTCAGCACGTCCACGCCGGCCTGCACATGGCCGCCGCTGCGCGCCGGCAGAGGCGGAATCAGGTTGATCACGCCGGCGACCGCGCCAGGGCCATACAGCGCAGAGCCACCTCCCTTGACGACTTCGATGCGGTCGACGAAGCCGGCCGGGATCTGTTCCAGCCCATACACACTGCCCAGCGTGGACAGCAGCGGGATGCCGTCGAACAGCAGCTGGTTGTAGGCACCGGGCAGGCCCAGCAGCTGCACCTCACTGGTGTTGCAGTTCTGGCAGTTGCTTTCCACGCGCAGGCCGTTGATCAGCTCCGCCGCGCGTGAAAAGTCCGTGGCGGCACGCAGTGCGATGTCTTCCCTGCGCAATACCTCGGTGCGGATGGGGACGTCCGACAGCAGGCGCTCGCTGCGGGTGGCGGTACTCACCTTGACCTGCACGCGGTCCAGTTCCGTCGGTTTCGGAGGGGTGGCCAGTGCAGGCAGCGGCAAGGCGATGGCAAGGGTGGCGGTCAGCGGCAACCGGCGGAAGCGGTGGGGGATAAAGCGCATGAGGGCGTCGTCCTTGGGGGAAAAAAGGCGGCGAGGGCGACCTGGCTGATGCATATGAAAGCAGTGGCTTATGAATATAGCAAGTGCTATATAACGAAGCCGTAGCAATTCCGCGTGGGGCGCCCGTCCAGTCAGATCATGCGTGTGTTATAACATTACAATTAAGGGTCGCAACCCTGCCGGTGGTCATGCACCGGGGATGGCGTTGCCGTGTGGCGCAGGCAGTCGGGGTCACAGCCCTTTCCTGCCGAAAGGGATCCGACCCCTGCGGGGCGATCGTCAGCCGCGGCGGAATGCGGCGGGGGTGCGGGCGCCGACGATGATCATGCGGATCATCGTGGAGATCTGTTCGACCAGCTCCGGATCCTTCTCCGGCGGCAGGTCCATGGCGGTGGCACCCATCGCGAACACCAGCCGGGTGATGGCCTTGGCCACCAGTTCGGGGGCATGCAGCACGGCACCATCCAGCGCCGCCAGGCGCACCAGGTCGTGCTGCAGTTCTTCCTCGAAATAGTGCAGCTCGCGCTCGACCGCATGCTTGAAGTCGTCCGAGCCGACCGCGCCTTCGCGCAGCAGTACGTGCAGCAGCTTGTCGTCGGCGCGCAGCTGCTCCATGAACGTCTCCACCGACACCCGGACCACGCTGCTGGCCGTGGAGGTGGCACGCTGACGGGCTTCGCCGATGATGGTGCGCAGCGAGCGGCCGGCGGCATCGATCAGCGCCACGGCCAGTTCGTCCATGTCGCGGAACTGCCGGTAGAAGCTGTTCGGCGCGATGCCGGCCTCGCGTGCCACTTCGCGCAGGCTGAGCGTGGACAGGCTGCGGTGTGGCCCGATCAGTTTCAGGGCGGCGGCCAACAGGTCCTCGCGGCTCACCGTGCGGCGGGCCGGGCTGTTGGCATCTTCGGGCGTCGACAAGACGGTGGCAGCGGCCATGAGGATTCCGGTGGGGCGAGGCTGAATCATACCCAATCCGGTTCAATATACACATGTATACACAGGTGTATGTGCGCCCGTATAGTGCGCCCATGAGCGCTGTCGTCCGTCCGTCCCTGTTCTCTCCACACCGCTGGGTCTCGCCGTCGCTGTTCGATTTCTGGGCGGGCCAGCTCAATCCCCTGTGGACCCTGCGCGAGCCGGTGGCCCGCCTGCTCCGGCGTGAACCGGCCGGCGAGGGCGCGGCGACCCTGGTGCTGCGTACCAACCGGCACTGGTCCGGCATGCGCGCCGGCCAGCACGTCACCCTCGGGGTGGAGATCGAAGGGCGGCTGTGGCAACGCAGCTACAGCCCCACCGTGCTGGGCCCGCGCGAGCTGGCGATTACCGTCAAGGCAGTGGAGGGTGGCCGGGTCAGCCAGCACCTGGTCCAGCATGCACGGCGCGGCGAGTTGTTCCGTCTGGATGCCGCCTTTGGCGAGTTCCACCTGCCGGTTGCGGCGCCCGTGCTGCTGCTGGCGGCGGGCAGTGGCATCACGCCGATGCGCAGCCTGTTGCGCGAGGCCTGCCAGCGCCCGCTGGCGGCGCCGCTGGACCTGTTCTACTGGGAACGCACGGCTGCTCACCTGCAGTTCCGTGATGAACTGCAGGCTCTGGCCGCGGCCCATCCCAACCTGCGCGTGCACCTGCTGACCACCCGTGAAGGTGACGTGCCTGCGGCGCGCATCGACAACCACACGCTGCAGGCCGCCGGCGATGACACGCCGTTGGCGCAGCGCCACGTGCTGGCCTGTGGCCCGGATGGCTTCGTCGCCGCTGCGCGCGCGCGCCTGGCGCACCAGGTGGCCGGCTTCCAGGCCGAAGCCTTCACACCACCGGCGCCGATCCGCGATGGCAGCAGCGAAGGCGAAGTGTCGCTGACCCTGGCACGCAGCGGCCGCCAGCTGAGCGTGCCGCGCGGCCGTTCGCTGCTGGAGAGCCTCGAAGCCCACGGCATCAAGCCCAAGCACGGCTGCCGCATGGGCATCTGCAACAGTTGTTCCTGCGACCGCGTCAGTGGCGCTACCCGCCACCTGCGCACCGGCGACCTGCAGTCCGAATCGGCACAGCCGGTGCGGATCTGCGTGAGCGCTCCGACCACCGACCTGACTTTGGATCTCTGAGGACCGTTGCCATGACCCGCGCTACCGACCGTGCCCTGAGCACCGCCGAGATGCATGCCTTCGGCGAAGAACTCGATGCGATCCGCGACCGTGTGATCGGCAGCCTCGGTGCCTCCGATACCCGCTACATCCGCCGCGTGGCCGCCGCTGTGCGCTGGTTCGGCGTGGGCGGGCGCGGCCTGCTGTTCCTGGCCGCGTTCTCGCCGCTGTTCTGGATGCCGCTGCTGTGGCCGGCCGCGATCACCGGCACCCTGTTGCTGGCGTTGTCGAAGATCCTGGAGAACATGGAGCTCGGTCACAACGTCATGCACGGCCAGTTCGACTGGACCGGCGACCCCAAGCTCAACGGCAATACCTACGAGTGGGACATCGTTGCCACGGCCGACAACTGGCGCAAGACCCACAATTTCCGCCACCACACCTATACCAACGTGCGGGGCATGGACGATGACATCGGCTATGGGCTGCTGCGCATTTTCCCGGAGCAGCGCTGGAAGCCGTTCTACCTGCTGCAGCCGATCATCGCGCCGATCTTCGCGTTGCTGTTCCAGTGGGGCGTGGCTGCGCAGGACCTGCGCCTGGGCCGCTGGCTGAAGGGGCGCATGAGTGGCCGCGCGATGTGGCTGCAGACCCGTCCCGTGGCGCGCAAGATGCTGCGCCAGGTGCTGAAGGACTACGTGTTCTTCCCGCTGCTGGCCGGTCCGTTCTTCCTCACCGTGATGCTGGGCAACCTGGTCGCCAATGGCCTGCGTAACATCTGGACCTACGTGATCATCTTCTGCGGCCATTTCACCGCCGAATCGGAAACTTTCCCGAAGGAATGCCTGCGCAATGAATCGCGCGGGCACTGGTACCTGCGCCAGCTGCGCGGCTCGTCCAATATCAGTGGTGGCTTCCTGATCAACGTACTGTCGGGCAACCTCAGCCACCAGATCGAGCATCACTTCTATCCGGACCTGCCGGCCAACCGCTATGCGGCCATCGCCAAGGAAGTGAAGGACATCTGCCGCCGCTACGGCCAGCACTACAACAACGGCTCGCTGCCGCGCCAGTTCGGCCAGGTGGTCTGGCGCATCCTGCGCCATGCCTTCCCGAGCAAGCCGCGCCGCCTGCCGATGGCGGACATCATGTCCGCACCGGCCTCGGCCAACGCGGGCTGATCGACTCAGCCCGCCTTCGCCAGCGCCGCCTGTTCGCGGTCCAGGCGGCGCAGGAACACCTGCATTTCCCTGCGCGCCTGCTGGTCGCCCTTGCTGCCGGCCACGCTCAACCCGCGCTGCCACGCCTCGCGCGCCGCCTGCGGCTGGCCACTGGCCAGCCAGGCCTTGCCCAGCAGCTTCCACGCTGCCGAGTACTGCGGATCGAGCACCACGCAGCGGCCGAGGTGGGTCGCCGCGCGTACCGGGTTGCCGGCATCCAGCCAGCCCTTGCCGAGACCAAAGCGCAGCAGCGCGCCGTCCTTGCCGCTGGCAAGCATGCATTCCAGCGCTTCGATGTTCATGGGCGCACCTCCACCAGCAGTTCGGCCGGCCCCGGCTGCAAGCGGCCGCGGTGGAACAGCAGGGGCGCGCCGCCGTTCTCGTTGACCTCGATGATGCGGCCGGCCAGCAACAGGTGATCGCCCACTGGCCACTGTGCGTGGCGCGTGCAGGTGAGATGCGCGACCGCACCGGCGATGCGGGGCGGAGCGCCGTCCTCATCGTCCAGCAGCGGCAGGCCGTCGAAGCGGTTGCGTACCTGCGGGTCGGCGAAGCGTCGTGCCAGTGCTTCCTGGTCGGCACCGAGTACGCTGATCGCGAAGCGGGTGGCACGCTGGAACACGGACAGGCTCTGCGCGTGCAGCGCGAGGTTCCACAGCACCAGCGGCGGTTGCAGCGAGACCGGGACGAACGAGTTGATGGTCAGGCCGACCGGGTTGCCCTGTCCATCGCGGGCGCAGACGATGGCCACCCCGGTCGGGAAATGACCGAGCAGCCGCCGCAGCGAGCGCGGCGGCATCGCGACCGACGGCACCGGGGCCGGGGCGGGGAAGACCCCCGCCCACGGCCCGGCGTACGGCAGTGTCTCGCCGCTCATGAGGCCCTGGCCTGGCGATAGCGCCGGCCAACCTCGGCCCAGTTGATGATGTTGAAGAAAGCGCCGATGTAGTCCGGGCGGCGGTTCTGGTAGTGCAGGTAGTAGGCGTGCTCCCACACATCCAGCGCGAGGATCGGGGTGTTGCCGGACAGTCCGGCCGCCGCACCCATCAGGGGGCTGTCCTGGTTGGCGCTGCTTTCGACCTGCAGGCGGCCCTCGCGGTCGCTGGTCAGCCAGGCCCAGCCGCTGCCGAAGCGGGTCTGCGCGGCCTTGCTGAAGGCTTCCCTGAAGGCATCGAAACCGCTCAGATCGCGGTCGATCGCGGCGGCCAGCTCATCATCGGGGGCGCCACCGGTGGGGCTGAGCACGGTCCAGAACAGGCTGTGGTTGGCGTGGCCGCCACCGTTGTTGCGGATCGCTCCGCGCTGCGCCTCGGGCACCGCATCGAGCTGGGCAATCAGTGTTTCCACCGGCTGCGCGGCCAGCCCAGCCTGCTCGAGGGCGGCATTGAGGTTGTTGACGTAGGCCTGATGATGCTTGCTGTGGTGGATCTCCATCGTGCGCGCATCGAAATGCGGCTCGAGAGCGTCATAGGCATAGGGGAGCGGGGGAAGCGAGTACGACATCGAAGCAATCTCCGTGGGGAAGGCCAGTGGGCTGGCCGTGGGGAGATCGTTATCGCACCTCAACATTGGTTGAGGTCAAGCGGCGGCAGGGTGCGTGGTAGTGCCGGCCGCTGGCCGGCAAACCGACTTTCCGCGATTGCCGGCCAGCGGCCGGCACTACCAGGACCTGCCTTTCGAACCCTCACCAGCGGCCCCCGCCTCCTCCCACACCTGTCAACAAAAGCGCCGTGGCATTTCAGAATTCCGCCAGCGCTTTCACAACAGTCTCAACTCAACCAATCCCTGCACGCGCTGTCGACCTGCTCGCCGCAGGCCTGCTGCATCCGCTGCTGCAGCCGCGCCAGCGTCTCCGCGCCCTGGTGCTTGCCGCTCCACGCCTTCAACTGCCCGGCCAGCCGCTCGAAGCGCTGGCGCGTGCGCTGGTGGTAGCCCGAGGGTTGCGCATCCAGTTCTGCGATCAGCGATGCGGTGGCCTGCTCGATGCGCGCTGCATCGTCCGGCGCCAGCCGCAGCAGGCCTTCCACGTACAGCACGCCCCACTGCACGCGGGTGGCCGGGCCCTGCGCGCCATCGTAGGCGCGCTTCAGCCACTCCAGCGCACCGGCGCTGTCGCCGCGCTGCTCGGCCAGTTCGGCCAGCTCGGGCATGTAGTAGTAGGGCTGCTCGCTGCGCTTCAACTCGGCCAGCAGCAGGGTTTCGGCTGCGGCATCGTCGCCGACCTGGCGCAGCGCATAGGCGGCACTGCTGATCGTGGCCTGGCGCGCATGTGCATCGCTGGCGGCCGCATCGGCGGCGGCCACGCGCTGCTTGACCCGGGCGACCAGGGCGGGTGGCAGCGCACCCTGTGGTTGCTGCTGGCGGGCCAGCGACAGCTCGGTCAGCGCCCGCGACAAGGCGTCGTCGGCACGGTCGCCACGCTCGCCGTCGGCGCGTTCCAGGGCTACCAGCAGCTGCTGGCCCAGCGTGTTGGAGGTGGCCGGGCCTGCGCTGGCCTGCTTCACCAGTGCAGCGCCGGCGTAGCCCAGCAGTTCGCGGTTGCGACGTACCTCGGCAGGCTGTGCCAGCACCGCCTGCAGCAGCTCACGCACTTCGGTGGGCGAGGCGCCGGGCGTGTCGGCGGTGGCCAGGGCCAGCAGCGCGAAACGGCGTTGCAGGGCAGCGTCCGGCGCGGCCTTGGACAGCTGGCGCAGCACGGTTTCACTGCCGCGCTCACCGGCCAGGCGGTTGGCATCCACTTCCCAGCCGTAGTCGCCCAGCACCTGCCAATCCTCGGCGGTCAGCTTGCCCGGCGTGGCCAGTGCGGTGGCCAGCGTGGCGGCGACCGCGCTGCGGCGGCCAGCGGCGACGGTCAGTGCGCGGGTCAATTCGGCTGCATCGTTGCCTCCCGCCACACGGGTGATCTCGTGGCGCTGCGGGTCCAGCACGATCAGGGTCGGGTAGCCGCGAACGCCGAAGCGCTCGCCCCAGGCCTGCGCACCTTCTTCGTCGCCATCCAGGTAGACCGGCACGAATTTGCCGGTCAATGCGATGAAGGCCGGGTCCTTGAACAGGCCAGCCTTGAGCTGGTTGCATGGCGGGCACCAGACCGCACCCCAGTACAGTAGGACCGGCTTGCCGCTGTCAGCGGCTTCGGCGAAGGCGTCATCGACGTCGCCCTGGCGCCAGGCGATGGCCTTGGTCGGCGCGGGTGCCTCGGCGGAGTTGGCGGTGGAGACTGGAGCCGGGGTGCAGGCGCTCAGCGCCGAAGCCAGCAGCAACACGGAAAGCGCGACGCGCATCGGCAGCATCTCGAAGGGCAGGATGACAGGGCATTGTAGGAAGGGCTGGAGCGGTTGCTGATTCAGTTTGCTCATGTCGGGCATGCTGCACGGCATGTGCGCCCGATATCAGTGCGCGGCCGCGGCCGCGGCGACCGACGCCGGCGTGGTACACACCATCTGCTGGTAGACCAGCCCGTTGAACTCACCCACCTCGCCGTCCAGCACGAAGCCGTAGCGCAGGTAGGTCGGTACGGCATTGAGCGAGGCGCGTACGGTCAGCATCGGCACCCGCGCCTTAGGCAGCACCGCCTCGAACAGCGCATGGCCGATACCCTGGCCCTGGCAGGCGGGATCGACGAACAGCATCGCCAGATGGCGGCCTTCCTTGAGTTCGACCACGCCGACGATGCGGGCGTCCTGCTCGGCGACCAGGATGAGGTTGTCGCCCTGCAGGCGCGCGCCGAAGGCATCGATCGCGGCAACGCGGGTGAAGGTGGCGATGCCGTTTGCGCTCAACGAAGGGGCGACGGCCGCATGGAAGGCCGCCAGGCACACCGCGCTGATTGCAGGCAGGTCATCGATGCGGGCGGGGCGGATCTTTGGCATGCAGCGTTCTTCCAGAGGTGGACGGCACGTCATCGTTGCCGCATGTGTGCACGCTAAGCTGGCGGCATGAGTGATTTCAATCCCGCCCATGCGCGGTTGTTCCCGCCGCAGGGGTTGAGCCTGGGCCTGATGACGCCGGTCGCGGCGCAGGGGCTGGCCGATCCACAGCAGGCGCGCCGCATGGCGCGACTGGCCGACGATCTCGGCTTTGCCGCGCTATGGACGCGCGATGTGCCGCTGATGGTGCCGCAGGGGCCGGATGCCAGCGCCAGTGCACTGGATGATCCGTTCCTGTGGCTGGGCATGCTGGCCGCGGCGACCACGCGCATCGCGGTCGGCAGTGCCGCCATCGTGCTGCCGCTGCGCCAGCCGCTGCAGGTGGCCAAGTCCGCGTTGAGCCTGGATCGGATCAGCGATGGACGCTTCGTGCTGGGCCTGGGTTCGGGCGATCGTCCAGAGGAGTTCGCCGCATTCGGGGAGGACCTGGAGGGCAGGGCGGCCACCTTCCGCGAGCGCTGGTCGCTGCTGCGCGCGGCGTTGTCAGCCGATGCCGATGAGCGGGCCAGGGTGCGGCGGGCCACCGGAGGCTTCGATGTGCTGCCGCCGCCAGACAGCCGCATCCCGATGCTGGTGGTGGGCACGGCGCGGCAGAGCCTGCAGTGGATCGCGCGCGAGGCCGAGGGGTGGGCCACCTACCATCGCGAGGAGGTCGCGCAGGAGGGGCGTATCGGGTTGTGGCAGCAGGCGCTTGCGCAGCGGGGCGGGGCAACCAAGCCGTTCGTGCAGTCGATGCAGCTGGACCTGCAGGCCGACCCGCAGGCGCCGCCCGCGCCGCTGCCACTGGGCCTGAAGGTGGGTCGTGACGGCCTGCGCGACTATCTGTTGCGGGTTCACGCGCAGGGCGTGGCGCATGTGATGTTCAATCTGGTCGACAACGGACGACCGCTGCAGGACGTGCTGCGCGAGATCGGCGAACAGATCCTGCCGGGGGTGTCGAGCGGCCACATGTAGCGACCCACCCCGCGGGGCTGCTGTTGATTCCCTGCACCCGCCACAGGGGCGGGCGTGGCTCGACGCCACATGCTTTGCGCATCTGCGTATCATTCGCATTTGATTTGCTGATGGCGGAGCCCTGCGTGACCCGATCTTCCCCCCTGCATCCGAGCGGACGCCTGTTCGCCGTGGTTGCCTTCATCGAAGCCGTGACCTGGGCTGGCCTGCTCATCGGCATGTGGATGAAATACGGCCCGCTGGCCAACGTGGCGCTGGTCAAGCTGTTCGGGCCGCTGCACGGCGTGGCCTTCCTGGTCTATGTGGCGGTCACGCTGTTTGCGGCAGTGCGCCTGCGCTGGCCGTGGTGGGCCAGTGCCCTGGCCCTGTTGGCGGCGATTCCGCCGCTGGTTACGCTGCCGCTGGAATGGTGGTTCAAGCGCCGCGGCCTGCTGGGGCTGCGTGCAACGCGCTGAACCCACTGTTGCATGCCCATTCAAGAGAATGGGTATCAAATGCAAATACGAGCCGTTATCATTTGAGAGTGGCGTCCGGTCCTGAACGGGACGGACGCCGGGCGGGGCGCGCAGGCGCGCCCGGCGATCCTTTCCTGTTACGGCTGGTGTTCCATGCACGCACGTCCCGTCGTTCCCGGCTTGCCGGCGCTGGTGTTGGCGGCCCTGATCGGCACCATGGCGATGATGTCCTTCGTCGCCGTGATCGGCCCCGTGGTCCGCATGCTCGGCCTGTCCGAATGGCACGCCGGCCTGTCGGTCACCGCCGCCGGCGTGCTGTGGATGCTGGCCGCGCGCCCGTGGGGCCAGCTCAGCGATCGCATCGGCCGCAAGCGCGTACTGATGCTGGCGATGAGCGCGTACACCGTGGTCTACATCGCGCTGGCGGTGTTCATCGACGTGGCCCTGCAGGGGGTGCCCGCGGTGTGGGTGTCGGTGCTGGTGCTGGTCGGAGCGCGCGGCCTGATCGGGTTGTTCTATGCCGCCGTGCCGCCCACCGCCGCCGCCCTGATCGCCGACAAGGCACCGACCGGGCAGCGCGCCAGTTTTCTCGCACGGCTGGGCAGCGCCAATGCGCTGGGCATGGTACTGGGCCCGGCAGCGGCGGGCTGGCTGGCCTATACGAACCTGTCGCTGGCGCTGTATGTGGCGGCATTGCTGCCCTTGCTGGCGCTGGCCCTGCTGGCCTGGCGCCTGCCGGCCACGCCGCCGGTGGCGGGCACCGCCGCGCCGCGCCGCGCGCCGCTGAGTCGCCTCGACCCGCGCCTGCGCCTGCCGCAGCTGGCGGCGTTCATTGCCATGGTCTCGGTCACCATTGCACAGGTGACCGTCGGCTTCTTCGCGATTGATCGCCTTGGCCTGGATGCGGCCGCGGGTGCGCGCATGGCCGGCATCGCACTCACCGCGGTCGGCGTCGGCCTGATCCTGGCGCAGGTGCTGGTGATGAAGCTGGACGTGCATCCCCGGCGCTGGATCATCCTCGGCGCGCTGATCTCCGGTATTGGTTTCGCCTCGGTGGCCGGCGTGCAGCAGGGCTGGCAGCTGCCGGCGGCCTATGCGCTGGCCGCGTTCGGCATGGGCTTCGTGTTTCCC
Organism: uncultured Stenotrophomonas sp.; assembly: GCF_945952405.1. Taxonomy (GTDB): domain Bacteria; phylum Pseudomonadota; class Gammaproteobacteria; order Xanthomonadales; family Xanthomonadaceae; genus Stenotrophomonas. Next base: position 45,051 of record NZ_CAMFIA010000024.1, read on the forward strand.
TCGTTCCAGGCGCTGGCTGCCGATGCGGTCGAGGCGCACGAGCAGGGCGCCGCCGCCGGCACCGTTGCCGCCGCGCAGGGGCTGGGCATGGTGGCCGGGCCGATGCTCGGCACGCTGTTGTATCGCGGCGGGCACAGCCTGCCCTACCTGCTGGTCGGCGCGCTGCTGCTGTTGCTGTGCGCGCTGTCCGCAGCGCATCGGATGAAGGAGACCCCATGAATGATTCCCTGATGCAGGGCGGGTGGCCGGAGGCTGCGCCATCGCCCTTGGAAAGCACCGACGACGCCTCGTTGTTCCTGTTGCAGCATGCCGGCCAGCACGTGCACGCACGGGGTTGCCGGGCGGCGCTGCCGAGTGGTGCGCTGGCGACGCTGTCCGAGCGTGTGGCGCAGTTCTTCGCACAGCAGCGGGGTGGTCCGGGCCTGCTGGTCGGTGCGGTTCCGTTCGAGCCGCGCGCCGACGACGCGCTGTACCAACCTGAGCGCCTGCTGCCTGCGCTGCCGTTGCAGCCGCAGGGCGCTCCGCTGTTGCAGGGCGCGCTGCAGGCCGAACCGGCAGCGCAGGACTATGCCGCCGCCGTGGCCACCGCCGTGCAGGCGTTGCGTTCACCCACGCAGGACCTGCACAAGGTGGTGCTGGCGCGAAGCCTGCTGGCCCGCACCCGCCAGGCGCTGTCTCCCGAGGTGCTGCTGGCACGCCTGGGCGCCGATCCTTCGGTTGCCACCTATGCGGTGCCGCTGCCGGTCGAACCCGGGCAGGCACCGGCCTGGCTGGTCGGCGCGACGCCGGAGCTGCTGTTGCGCAAGCGGGGTGTACAGCTGTTGTCACACCCCCTGGCCGGCTCTGCACGCCGCAGTGCCGATGCTTCAGAGGATGAGCGTGCCGCACGCGCGCTGCAGGGCTCGGCAAAGGATCATGACGAGCACCGTCACGTGGTCGAGGCCATCGTTGATGGCCTGGCGCCGTATTGCAGCGACATCGATGCGCAGCCGCAGCCGACGTTGCACGCCACCGCCAGCATGTGGCATCTCGGTACGCGTATCCACGCCACGCTCAAGGACCCGCACACGCCCGCCGCCCTGCTGCTGGCGCAGCTGCATCCTACGCCCGCGGTCTGCGGCACGCCGCGGTTGGCGGCGCTGCAGCGCATCCGTGAGCTGGAACCGGTAGCGCGCGGCTTCTACGCCGGCGCGGTTGGCTGGCTGGACGCGCAGGGCGACGGCGACTGGTATGTGGCGATCCGCTGCGCGCGCCTGCAGGGCACGCAGCTGCGGCTCTACGCAGGCGCCGGCATCGTCGCCGATTCGCAGCCCGAGGCCGAAGTGGCGGAAACCGCGGCGAAGTTCGCCGCCCTGTTGAACGCGCTGGGCGTGCATGAGCCGGCGCCCACGATCGAGCCTGTGGCATGAATACGTCCGCTGTTTCGCCGCGCCTGCCGCTGCAGCAGGCCTGGCCTGATGAACTGGTTGCACGCTATCGCCAAGCCGGCCATTGGCGCGGCGAGACCTTCCCGGCATTCCTGCGCGCACGCGCGGAATGCTATGCCGACGACATCGCCGTGGTCGCCGGCGATGTCCGCCTGAGCTACGCGCAGCTGTGGCACGAGGCCGGGCGGATCGCTGCGGGCCTGCTCGCACTGGGCCTGCAGCCGGGCGAGCGGGTGCTGGTACAGCTTGGCAACACGGCCGGGTTCATCAGTAGCGTGTGCGGCCTGTTCCGCGCCGGCCTGGTGCCGGTGTACGCGTTGCCGGCGCATCGCATCACCGAGCTGGAGCACTTCGCGAACAAGGCCGAGGCCAGCGCCTACATCACCACCAGCGTGCATGACGGCTTCGATCATCGAGGGCTGGCGCGGGCGCTGCAGGCGGCAGTGCCGGCCGTGCGCCATGTGGTCATCGACGGCGATCCCGGCGAGTTCACTGCGCTGGAGGCGCTGCAGGGCGATCGCAGCCAGCTGCCGCCTGATCCGGACCCGCAGTCGGTGGCCTTCCTGCAGATCTCGGGGGGCAGCACCGGCCTGTCCAAGCTGATCCCGCGGACCCACGACGACTACATCTATTCGTTCCGTGCCAGCAATGCGATCTGCGGCATCGACCGCGACAGCGTGTACCTGGTGGCATTGCCGGCCGCGCACAACTTTCCGATGAGTTCGCCGGGCTTCTTCGGCGCGCTCTACGCCGGTGCCCGCGTGGTGCTCAGTCCAGGGCCCGGCCCGGATGCGGCGTTCCCGTTGATCGCCCGCGAGAAGGTGACCTGCTGTGGCCTGGTGCCGCCGCTGGCCCTGCTGTGGGCGCAGGCCGCCGCCACCAGCACGCACGATCTTTCCAGCCTGCAGGTGCTGCAGGTGGGCGGCGCCAAGCTGGTGCCCGAAGCGGCACGGCGGGTGATCGACGGCCTGGGCTGCACCCTGCAGCAGGTATTCGGCATGGCCGAGGGCCTGGTCAACTACACCCGGCTGGATGACCCGGAAGCGCTGATCGTGGCCTGCCAGGGTCGGCCGATCAGCGAGGATGACGAGGTGCGGGTGGTCGATGACCACGACCAGCCGGTGGCTGCGGGCGAGGTGGGCCACCTGCTGACCCGCGGCCCGTACACCATCCGTGGCTACCACAACGACGCGGTGGCCAACGCGCGTTCGTTCACCGACGACGGCTTCTACCGCACCGGCGACCGCGTGCAGCAGCTGCCCGGCGGCTATCTGGTGGTGCAGGGGCGCGCCGGGGATCACATCAACCGTGCCGGTGAAAAGATCTCCGCCGAGGAGATCGAGGACCACCTGCTGGCGCACCCCGGCGTGTTCGACGCCGCGGTGGTCTCCATTCCCGATGACTACCTGGGCGAACGCAGCTGTGCATTCGTGATCCAGCAGGGCGAGCCGATCAAGGCGCCGGCATTGAAGGCCTGGATGCGTGGACGCGGCCTGGCCGCGTTCAAGGTGCCGGACCAGGTCGTGTTCGTGGACAGCTTCGATACCACTGCGGTCGGCAAGATCAGCCGCCGCGAACTGCGTGCGCAGCTGCGCGCGCGTCATCTGCAACAGACAGGAGGAACGCGCTGATGGCGCTGCCCCGCATCACCAACTATCCCTTGCCGACCGCTGCCGAGCTTCCGCAGGCGCGCGGCCCATGGCGCCCGCAGCGCGATCGTGTCGCGCTGCTGGTGCACGATATGCAGCGCTACTTCCTGGCTGCGTTCGACGCCGGCAGCGAGCCGTTGCGGCCGGCGGTGGACAATATCGCGCGGCTGCTGGCGCATTGCCGTGCGCATGGCATTCCGGTGTTCTACACCGCCCAGCACGGCGACCAGGATCGCCGTGACCGTGGCCTGCAGGCCGATCTGTGGGGGCCGGGCATGCGCAGCAGCGCCGATCATGAGCCGATCATCGAGGCGCTGGCAGCGCAGCCGGGCGAGCACGTACTGGTCAAGCACCGCTACAGCGCCTTCCAGCGCAGCAACCTGGAAACGCTGATGCGCGTTCGCGGCTGTGACCAGCTGCTGGTTACCGGCGTATATGCCCATATCGGCTGTACTGCTACCGTGGTCGAGGCCTTCCAGCGTGATATCGAAGCATTCATCGCTGCCGATGCCGTGGCGGACTTCTCGCGCGCCGACCATGACCAGGCCCTGCATTGGATCGCGCGCACCTGCGGCGTGCCGATGAGCACCGACCAGTTGCTGGAGGTGCTGTAATGGCTGCCAACGACGCGATGCTGGACCTGGAGCGGATGCGTGCCGATGTGGCGCGGGTACTGGAATGCACGCCTGCCGAGATCGGTGATGACGACAACCTGATCGACCTGGACCTGGACTCGATGCGCATGCTCGGCCTGGTCCTGGCCTGGGGCAATACCGGGCTGCCGCTGGAGTTCTCGCAGTTGGCCGAGCACACCACACTGCGCCAGTGGTGGGGCGTAGTGCAGAAGCTGCAGGCCGCGCAGAACGCATGAACGCCGCCGCGCTGGCCACGCCGGTGGCATTGACCGAGGCCCAGGCCGGGCTCTGGTTCGCGCAGCGGCTGGCGCCGGGCAATCCGTCGTTCAATACCGCGCACGCGCTGTGGATCGAAGGCCCGCTGGACGTGGCCAGGTTCACGGCGGCGGTCGACCAGGCGGCCAGTGAGGCGCAGGCCTTCGCACTGCGCTTTGCCGAGGGCGACGATGGTCAGCCCGTACAGTGGCACGAGCCGGCACATGTGCCACGGCTCTCGCTGCGTGACCTGGCGGGGGAGTCCGATCCCGCGGCGGCGGCACGTGCGCTGATGCAGGCCGACCGGCTCAGCGTGGTGGATCCGAGCCGTGACCGGATCAGCCAGCAGGTGTTGTTCGATCTGGGCGGGCAGCGCTGGGTCTGGTACCTGCGTGTGCATCATCTGGCGGCGGATGGCTATGGCATGGCGCTGTTCACCGAGCGCGCCTGCGCGCTGTACGCCGGGCGCGCGGGCGAGCCACTGCCTGGACTGTCCGCCGTACTGGCCGAGGATGCCGCGTACCGCGCCGATCCACGCAGGGCGCAGGCTGCAACGTGGTGGCACGCGCAGCTGCGGGGCGCGCCGGCAGGCGTGGGCCTGGCGGGCACCGCGCCCGCCAGCGATGACGCGCTGCGCTGGGTGCAGCCCGTCGATGCGGTCCTCCGCGAGCAACTGTTGCAGGCATCGATTGCCTGGTTGCAGCCCTGGCCGGATGTGCTCGCTGCGTTGTCGGCCGAGTACCTGCGCCGGATAAGTGCCGCCGAGGAGGTGGTGCTGGGCATGCCGTACATGGCGCGGCTTGGCAGCGCTTCGGCACGCGTTCCGGCGATGGTGATGAACGTGCTGCCGCTGCGCGTGGCGGCTGCGGGCGGCAGTGTCGAGGGCTTTACCCGTGCACTCGGCCGGCAGCTCAGCCAGGGCCGCAGGCAGGGCCGCTACCGCGGTGAGCAGCTGCGCCGCGATCTTGGCCTGGTGGGTGCGCAGCAGCGCCTGCATGGCCCGATGGTGAATGTGCAGCCGTTCTACACGCCGTTGGCGTTGCCCGGCGTGCAGGCGACCCTGGACGTGCTGTGCACCGGGCCGGTCGATGACCTCACGCTGGGATTCCGTGGCGATGGGCAACATGGCCTCGATCTGGAGGTCGAGGCCAATCCTGCGCTGTACAGCCGCGAGGAGGTGCAGGCCCATGCCTCGCGCCTGCTGCATTTCGTGTCGGCGGCGCTGCAGGCGGAGGACATCGCCGCGGTGCCACTGGCCACCACCGCCGAGATCCACAGCGTAGTGCACGGTTTCAATGCCACTACGCATGCGTTGCCGCAGACCACGCTGGTCGAACTGCTGCAGCAGGGCATGGACCGGGATCCGCACGCACCTGCGCTGGCATTCGGCGACACCGGGCTCGATCACGCCACGCTGGAGGCGCGCAGTTTCGCGCTGGCCGCGCAGCTGCGTGCGATGGGGGCAGGCCCGGGCAGCGTGGTCGCGGTGGCGTTGCCGCGCTCGCTGGAACTGGTGATCGCACTGGTGGCGGTGCTGCGCGCGGGTGCCGCGTACCTGCCATTGGACCTGGCCCATCCCGATGAGCGGCTGGCGCGGATCCTGGCCTCGGCACGGCCGGTGTGCGTGCTTGCGGCCGATGCTGTGCAGGCACGCATGGCCACCGTGCCGGTGCTGGCGCCTGGGCAGTGGACCGCACTCAGCTTCGCTGCGCCCTGGGCCGACCCGGCACCCGGCGATGCGGCGTATGTGATCTACACCTCCGGTTCCACCGGCGAGCCGAAGGGCGTTGTGATCGAGCATCGCGCCATCGTCAACCGCCTGCTGTGGATGCGCGAGCATTACGGCATCCGCGCCGACGATCGCGTGCTGCAGAAGACCCCGGCCACCTTCGATGTCTCGGTCTGGGAGTTCTTCCTGCCGCTGCTGTGCGGCGCCACGCTGGTGCTTGCCGGACCGGACGCGCATCGGGACCCCAACGAGCTGGCACGGCTGATCCGGACGCACGGCATCACCACGATGCACTTCGTGCCTTCTATGCTGGACGCGTTCCTGGCTGCGCCGGCCAGCGAAGGCCTGCAGCTGCGCCGGGTGTTCACCAGCGGCGAGGCACTGGACGCCTCGTTGCGTGACCGCTTCCACGCCCGCTTGCATGCCGAGCTGCACAACCTGTACGGCCCTACCGAAGCCGCCGTGGACGTCAGTTACTGGCCGGCCTCGGCGCAGGACGATTCACGGCCGGTGCCGATCGGCTTTCCGGTCTGGAACACGCGCCTGTATGTGCTGGATGCGCATATGCAGCCACTGCCGGTGGGGGTGGCCGGTGATCTGTATCTGGGCGGCGTACAGCTGGCACGTGGCTATCTCGGCCGCGACGACCTGACCGCCGAGCGCTTCCTCGCCGATCCCTTCCTGCCGGGCGAACGCATCTACCGCACCGGCGACGTGGCGCGCTGGCGTGGCGATGGTGCCGTCGAGTACCTGGGCCGCAGCGACCACCAGGTGAAGCTGCGCGGCCTGCGTATCGAGCTTGGCGAGATCGAGGCGGCGTTGCGCGAGCTGCCCGGCATGGAGCGCGTGGAAGTGCTGCTGCGGCAGGACGCACCCGGTGACGCGCGACTGGTGGCCTACGTGCCGGTGGCGCTGGCCGATGCCACGGTGCTGCGCAGCCATCTGGCGGCGCGGGTGCCGGACTACATGGTGCCCTCTGCATTCGTCGGCATCGATCAGTGGCCGGTGACCGCCAACGGCAAGCTGGATCGCAACGCGCTGCCGAAGCCCCCACAGCAGCAGTCTGGCGGGCTGGCGGCGCGCACGCCGCTGGAGCAGGAGCTGGCGGCGTTGTTCGCACAGGCGCTGGGTCGCGACGTGCCGGTTGCCGTGGACGCGGACTTCTTCAGCCTCGGTGGCGATTCATTGTCGGCGGTGCACCTGCTGCTGGCGATCGAGCGACGTTGGCGCTGCGATCTGGGCCTGGGCGCCGTGTTCGCGCAGCCGACCGTTGCGGCGCTTGCTACCCGCATCGCCATGCCGCCGGCGCTGGCCGACCATGCGCTGGGACCGGTGATCGCCCTGGCCACCAGCGATGCGGCCGATGCTACGCCGCTGTTCGTGCTGCATCCGGCCGGTGGTATCGCCTGGAACTATCGCAGCCTGGCCAGGGCGCTGCAGCCCGCGCGGCCGGTCTACGGGCTGCAGTCGCCGGCGCTGGATGCGCAGCAGGCACTGCCGGTCAGCATCGAAGCGATGGCCAACGATTACGTGCAGCGCGTGGTGGCGATCCAGCCGCGCGGGCCGGTGCACCTGCTGGGGTGGTCGGTGGGCGGCATTCTGGCCCAGGCGATGGCCGTGCGCCTGCATGAGATCGGCCGCGAGGTCGGTGAACTGGTCTTGCTGGATGCCTATCCCAGTGAATGCTGGCGCGCCGAACCCGAGCCGGATCCGATTGCGGCGCTGCGCGCCCTGCTGGCGATCGCCGGGCATGACCCGGACGCGCATCCAGAGCTGGACAGCCGGGAGCGCATCCTGGGCTTCCTGCGCCGGGGCGGAAGCGCGCTGGGCAGCCTGCCGGACGTGGTGCTGGATGGCGTAGTGCGCGCCGTGACCGGCACCAACCGCCTGATCCGCGAGCACCAGCATCGGCCCTTCGATGGCACCCTGGTGCACGTGCGCGCGGGCCGCGATCACCAGGCACGACCGCAGCTGCAGTCCGCACTGTGGCAGGTTCACGCGCGCAAGGTGCAGGCACTGGAGCTGCCGTTCCTGCATGCCGAGTTGACCGGGCGCGATGCGGTGGCGCAGCTGGCGCCGTGGTTGTCGGCGCGCCTGCGCCAGTGGGATGAGCAAGAGGAGATCGCAACATGCAGTTGACCGGCTTTGCAGGGCGTGTGGCGCTGCTGACCGGCGCCGCCGGTGGCATCGGTGCGGCGCTGGTACGGTTGTTGGACGAGGCGGGTTGCACGGTGGTGGCCACCGATCGCCAGGTGCCGGATGTGTCCGGTACGCGTGCGCGCGCGTTCGCGCTCGATGTGACCGATAGCGCGGCGGTGGACGCACTGGTGGACCAGGTGGAGGCCGGTATCGGGCCGATCGGCCTGGCCGCGAACGTGGCTGGCGTACTGCATGTCGGCGAGGTGACTGCAACCGCCGATGCCGACTGGCGCCGGGTGTTTGCGGTCAATGCAGATGGCGTGTTCCACGTCGGGCGCGCCCTGGCGCGGGTGATGTCACCGCGTCGGCAGGGCGCCATCGTCACGGTCAGTTCGAATGCGGCCGGCGTGCCGCGGCATGGAATGGCCGCCTATGCGGCGTCCAAGGCGGCTGCCACCATGTTCAGCCGTTGCCTTGGGCTGGAGCTGGCGCCGCTCGGCATCCGTTGCAATATCGTCGCGCCGGGTTCGACGCTGACCCCGATGCAGACCGGAATGTGGCAGGACGAACGTGGCGCCGAGCGGGTGATCGCCGGTAGCCTTGAGACCTACAAGGCGGGCATCCCCCTGCGCAAGCTGGCCACTCCGGAAGACATCGCCCATGCGGTGATGTTCCTGCTCTCCGAGCAGGCCGGCCACGTGGCAATGAGCGACCTCTACGTCGACGGCGGCGCCACCCTGCGCGGGTGATGGGCCGCACCCCGGTAGTGCCGGCCGCTGGCCGGCAATCCATGCCCCCGGTAGTGCCGGCCGCTGGCCGGCAACCTTTCAGGCATTTCCGAACACCGGTCGAGGCATGACCTGACGTTCAACGCCCAATGATCGTTCCACCAGGGGGCATGAGCAGCCATCGCCTCCGCCTGGGCCGGCGTTCCATTCCCGGTCAGGTCTATGTTCTGACAACCACCACCCATCAGCGTCGCCGGCTGTTTGAAAGCGAAGCCGCAGTGGCATGTGTAATCGACCAGCTTCATGACATCGAACGGCGGGGACTGGTGCAGTCACTCGCGTGGGTTGTCATGCCGGATCATGTTCACTGGATGTTCGAGCTGCGTGCAGTTGACCTTGCAGACATCGCACGCCGAATGAAGTCGTCGAGCGCGCTTGCCCTGAATCGCCTGGCGGCTCGTCGACGTACGGTGTGGCAGCCTGGCTACTACGATCATGCGGTCAGGGCCGAGGAATCGCTGGCGCGGCAAGCGCTGTACATCCTTGGGAATCCGGTACGTGCCGGTCTTGCCGGCCAGGTTGGCGAGTATCCGCATGCATGGTCGGTGTGGTCGTGATGCCGGCCTTCGAGCGTGACGGTTGCCGGCCAGCGGCCGGCACTACC
>NZ_CAMFIA010000025.1 GCF_945952405.1 uncultured Stenotrophomonas sp.
CTTCCACGCCGGCTCCCGCGGCAACCGCGCCGGCCGCCGGCGCCGCGCCTGCGGCGCCGCGGCGCGTGGACGAAGGACGCACGATCATGCAAGCCGGCATGGTTGAACGCGAAGGCGGCGACCAGATACTCGACAGCGCCACGCTGCGCCACGAAGCCGACACCGGCAGCGCAGCCGGCGACGCAGCGACGAAGCCCCCGCTTCCTCCGATCTTCCAGTGCACCGACAGCCAGGGGGGCAGCTACCTGCACGAGTACGAGGCCGCGCCCGGCCGCTGCGAACTGATGACGGTACAGGGCCTGGGCGGCGCCACGCCGGTCAATGCGGCCGGCTGCGAAGTGATCCGCGACCGTTGCGAGGAACTGCCCGAAGCGCAGCGCTGCGGCAGCTGGCAGCAGCGCCTGCGCGATGCACGCGGGCGGGAGCGCTTCGCCACGCCCGGCAACCGCGACAGCGCGCGCGGCGAACGCGAACGCCTGCAGGGCGTGCTCGAAGCCAGCAGCTGCCCGGTACCGGGCTGACAGTGGGGTTGCCGGCCAGCGGCCGGCACTACCCGCGGTCCGCTACAGGGCTGACACCTACCGGTAGTGCCGGCCGCTGGCCGGCACCAGCGAAAGATCAGAACCCGTAGCGCAGGAAGCCGCCGTCGACGGCGATGCACTCGCCGGTGACATAGCTGGCCGCCGGCAGGCACAGGAAGCCCACCGCCGCAGCCACTTCCTCCGGCTCACCAATGCGCCGCATCGGCGTGCGGTTGATCACTTCCTCGTAGTAATCCGGGTCCGACAACGGACCGGAGGTACGCCGCGTGCGGATGTACCACGGCGCCACCGCGTTGACCCGGATGCCATCCTCGGCCCACTCGACGGCCAGGTTGCGGGTCATCTGGTGCATTGCCGCCTTGCTCATGCCGTACACCACGCCACTGCGCACATGGGTCAGGCCGGACACGCTGCCAACGTTGACGATGGACGACGACGCGTGCCGCGCCAGCAGCGGGTGCGCATAGCGCGACAGCTCGAAGGCCGAGAACAGGTTGGTCTCGAAGATCTTGCGCCACTCGTCCTCGGCGTACTCGGTGGCCGCCTTGGTGACGTTGCCACCGGCGTTGTTGACCAGGATGTGCAGGCCATCGCTGTGGTCTTCCACCCAGTCCAGGATCTGCCGGCGGTCTTCATCGTCGGAGACATCGGCCGCCAGCGCGTGCACCTGGTGCTGCGGATACACGTCCAGCAGTTCGTCGCGCGCGGTTTCCAGCATGTCGATATCGCGGCCGACGATCATCAGGTCGGCACCGAGGCCCGCCAGTTCATGCGCGATGGCCAGGCCGATGCCGGCGCTGGCGCCGGTGATCAGGGCGGTCTGGCCGTCCAGGCGCCACCGTTGCTGGGTCATGTGTCCTCCGGGGCCGCGCCCGCTGCATTTCGATGCCGCAAGGATACGCGCTCACGGCAGCCCCCTGCTGGGGATGCGACACTGCACGCACGCCCACCGCGGAGAGCCGCCATGCGCATCCTGATCCTGTCCACGCCGCTGCTGGCGGCCGTGCTGCTGGCGGCCTGCCAACGGCCACCGACGCCGAACCCGGAGAAGCCGCCGGTACCGCGCGCCGCGTCGCGTGCGATGCATGAGCCGCTGGAACGTGCCAAGGCCGTGCAGAAGACCGTCGATGACGCTACCGCGCGCGAGCGCCAGGCCGAGGCCGACGCGACGCAGTGATTGATGGGCCGCCGCCCATGAACGGAAACGCCCGGCCAGGGCCGGGCGTTCCGCTGCCTGACAGGTCCACGCCCTGCGTGGACCCGCTCAGTAGATCCACGCCATGCGTGGATGGGCTTCGGCTCAGAATCCGCAGAAGCAGTACGCCAGCGCCTTCACCGGCGCGCCGTTGCCCTTCTCGCGTGCCGCATTCTCGACGAAGCGCAGCTGCGTATCCACTTCCGGCATCGTGCGCGCCAGCATCATCCGCGCCATGCCCGAATCGGACAGCATCCAGGCGCCCGCGCGGCTGCCGGCGAAACCGCTGACGAACTGCGCGAACGGCGTCGCCGCCTTCTCGATGTAGCGCACGCGGTAGGCGTCGGCCTTGCCCAGCTTGGCGCGGTTGGCGGCATCGGCCACCGCATCCTTCAGGCCACCGAACGCATCGACCAGGCCGCGTTCCTTGGCCTGTGCACCGCTCCACACGCGACCACGCGCCACCTCGTCAACCGCTTCGACCGGCTTCTTGCGGGCGTCGGCGACGCGACCGGTGAAGTCGGCGTAGCCCTTGTTGATCACGGTCTGGATGACCTGGCCGACGGCCGGGTCCATCGGGCGGGTCACGTCGAAGGCACCGGCGAAGCGGGTGGTGCCGACACCATCGGTATGCACGCCGATCTTGTCCAGCGCGCGGCTGAAGTTCGGGACCATGCCGAAGATGCCGATCGAACCGGTGATGGTCGACGGATCGGCGTAGATGCGATCGGCATTCATGCTGATCCAGTATCCGCCCGAGGCCGCCAGGTCGCCCATCGACACCACCACCGGCTTGCCGGCGGCCTGCAGGGCCACCACTTCGCGGCGGATCTGTTCGGAGGCGAACACTTCACCGCCCGGCGAATCCACGCGCAGGACGACCGCCTTCACGTTCTCGTCGTCGCGCGCGGCGCGCAGCAGCGCCGAGGTCGACTCGCCACCGATGCGACCGGCCGGCAGGTCACCACCGCTGATCTCGCCTTCCGCCACCACCACCGCGACCTGCGGACGCGAGTCCACCGGATTGCGGCGGGCGTCGAGCAGCGCCAGGTAGCGGCCGAAGTCGACGTTGCGGAACCCGCCATCGGCGTCGTCGTCGGCCACGCCGCGCTCGATCATCAGATCCTCGAATTCCTCGCGGGTCTTCAGCGCCGTCACCAGCTTCTGCTGCAGGGCGAACTTGGCCAGGTCGCCACCGGCGGCAGCGATGCCCTCCGGCAGCGTGTCGATGCCGGCGGCCAGCTGTGCCGGATCCAGGCGGCGCGCCTTGGCGATGTCGGCCAGGTAGCGCTGCCACACATCGCTCATCCAGAACAGGTCGGCCTCCTTGGAGGCCGGCGAGGCGGCGTCGAGCACGTACGGCTCGGCGGCGGACTTGTACTCACCTACCTTGAACAGGTGCACGTCCACGCCCAGCTTGTCCTGCAGGCCGGTGCGGAAGTACTGGCGGTAGCGGCCCAGGCCCTCGAGCACCACCGACCCCATCGGGTCCAGGTAGACCTCGTCGGCCTGTGCGGCCAGCAGGTACTGCGACTGGCCCATGCTTTCGCTGTAGGCCACCAGCTGCTTGCCGGAAGCGCGCAGGTCCTGCAGCGCGGCGGCGACTTCGCGCAGCGAAGCGAAGCCCGACGGCTGCAGCTTGTCCAGCTCCAGCACCACGCGCTCGATCTTCTTGTCTTCCTTGGCCGACTCGATCACCCGCAGCAGGTCGCGCAGCTGGATCTCTTCGGCACCGTTGTCACCCACCGCCTTGGCCAGCGCGCGGCTGACCGGATCGGCGCTGAACTGCTCGACCAGGCGGCCTTCCGGCGCGATCACCAGGGTGGTGCGGTCCTGCAGCGCCTTGCTGGCGCCGGCGCCCATGCCGGCGGCGATGACGAACATCACCAGCAGCAGGAACAGCAGGCCGAAGAACACCAGGTTGAGGATCAACCGGCGGGTGAAATTCATGACGTCCCACAGCCCGATGAAGAAACTGGCGACGGGGTTGCGACGCGCCGGGGGCAGCGGGGGCACGGGTTGATTCATGGAACGCTCCGGATGGCTTCTTGCCGTGGTGCCAGCATAGCCGGTGCCGCGTGATGCAGCATCGGACACAAGTCAGGGGACCGGCCGCCACAGGGTGCCGTGGCGGCCGGGGGGATCAGGACAGCGCCGACTGGCCGATGCGCAGGCTACTGCGGCGCAGGCGCCAGCCCATCAGGATGGCGGCGGCGGTCAGGCCGACGATCAGGCCGATCCACATGCCTTGCGGCCCCATGCCCATGCCCAGGCCGAGCCCGGCGCCGAGCGGCATGCCCAGGCCCCAGTAGGCGAACATGGCGATGAACATCGGCACGCGGGTGTCCTTCAGGCCGCGCAGCGCGCCCGCCGACAGCACCTGGATACCGTCCGGGAACTGGAAGGTGGCCGCGTACAGCAGCAGGGTCGAGGCCAGCCCCGCCACTGCCAGGTCGTTGGTGTAGACCCCGACGATGGCGTCGTGGCCGAACAGCAGCACGGCCGCCGACAGCGTCTGCGTACCCATGATGATCGCGTAGCCGGCCCAGGCCGCGCGGCGGACGCCGAAGCCATCGCCGCGACCGACCGCATGGCCGACGCGCACGGTGGTGGCCTCGGCCACGCCCATCGGGATCATGAAGCACAGCTGCGCGACATTGATCGCGATCTGGTGCGCCGCCGCTTCATTGGCGCCGAGGCGACCGATCAGCAGCGCGGTGACGATGAACAGCCCGCCCTCCATCAGCACGGTGATGCCGATCGGCAGGCCGGTGCGCAGCAGCTCCCAGATCGCCTTCCAGCGTGGGCCTTCGAAATGCGAGAACAGCTGCAGGTGGGCGAAGCGCTTGGTGAACCACAGGTAGGTGGCGAAAGCGATCGCCTGCAGCCACATCATCACCGCCGAGGCGATGCCCAGGCCTTCGGCGCCCATTTCCGGGAAGCCGAGCTTGCCGTTGGCCAGCACATAGCCCATCGGCGCCAGCACCAGCAGGCCACCGAAGCCGAGCAGCATGGTCGGCAGCGTCCAGTGCATGCCCTCGCTGAGATAGCGCATGCAGAAGTACAGGGTCAGCGCCGGGCCACCCCAGCGCACCGCATGCAGGAACGCGGTCGCGCCGGGCACGATGTCCGGCGCGATGCCGAACGCCGGCAGCAGCGGCGGCACCACGGTGAGGAAGGTGAACATGATCAGGCCAAGGCCCAGCGCCAGCCACAGCGCCTGGCGGAACAGCGGGCCGATCTCACGCTCGCGGCCCGCGCCGTGCAGCTGCGACACCGAGGCGGTGAGCGAGATCAGGGTGCCGATCGGAATCAGCATCGGCAGCCACAGCAGCGCGGTGCCGATGGTCACTGCGGCCAGGGTCGCAGTGGCGTGGTGGCCGGCAATCACGTTGTCGACGAAGGAGATCAGGCCGGTGGAGACATGCCCGAGCACAAGCGGCAGGGCAAGCAGACCGGTAGCGCCGACTTCCTTGCTGAAGCGCGGCGTGGAGGTTGCGTTGGACATGGGTGCAGGACGCGAACTGCGGTTGCGCGCGAAGGGCACAGGCACCGGGTTGCGGGCGCTCATCTTACGCGCGCAACGCGCGCATTCCCATGACATCGCGTGAACGCCAGCGTTCCCCCCCAAAAAGGGGACGGAGGGGATTAAGTCGTTTCAGGCCCACTGTGCCGAATACGACTTAATCCCCTCCGTCCCCTTTTTTACTGGCCGGCCTGGCGCTTGAGCCAGGTGTCGCGCTCGGCGGGGGGTACGGCGAGGAAGGCGCTGCGCACCGTGTCGCGCTGCTGCGGTGGTGTGCGCTGGGCGACCAGGGTCAACTGCGCCAGCTGCGCCGGACTGAGCTGGCGCAGCACGGCCAGCGCCGCCTCGCGCTGCTCCGGCGGCACGAAGCCGAACAGGCCGTGCAGCTTGGGGAACTCCAGGCCCAGCTGCGGGCCCAGCCGCCAGCCTTCGCGGAATGCCTGGTCCTGTGCCTGGAACTGCTGTCGCAGGCGCTGCTGCTGGTCGGCGGGCAGTGCGTTGAATCGCGCCGCCGCCTGGCGGATGCGTTCGCGCTCGCCTTCCGGCAAAGCGCGCCAGGCCGCGTAATCGGCGCGGCGCTGGCGTTGCTGCTGGGCATCGAGCTGGCTGAACGTTGCGGGGGCGGGGGTCGCCGCCGGAGCCGGTACTGCCGACGGCGAGGCCGGCATCGGCGGCGGCAGCGGGACATTCAAGGTCTGCGGCGCGGCCGACAGCGACAGCGGCAAGGCCAGCAGCAGGCTGGCGAGTACGGTCTTATTCATCGGCAGCGGTGGTTTCCAGCGTGGCGCTGGCCGGCTCGGGCCGGCTCGGCCTGGATTGCGATTCGTCCACTGGCAGCGGACCACCGGCAGCCGTCCACGCATACAGATCGGCGTCGGCGACGAGCGGATAGTCGCGGTCGGCCAGCATGGTCGCGTCGTCCGTAGCCTGGGCCGGGGTCGCATCCGGCGTGGCGTTGACCTTGCTCGGCGGCAACGCTTCGACCGTGACCGGACCCGCCTCGCCGACCACGCCTTCCGGCAGCGGTGCATCAGCGCCCGGCGAATGCCCCTGCCAGTAGCGCCAGCCCAGCGCCGCAGCCAGCAGGACCACCACCGTCACCAGCAGGATCAGCGGGCCGCGCCAGCGCGGCTTGGCGCTGGAGCGGCGGCGCTTGCCGTTGGCGGCGGCACGCTCATCACGCTGCGGCGCACGCCAGCTGGACGCCGGGGCCTCGTTGCTGGCAGCCGGTGCGGCCGGTTGTTGCAGCTGCTGCAGGCGCTTGGCCGGCAGGTCGCGGATGCGTAGCTGCACCTGTTCGGCCAGCTGGCGCCAGGCCGATGCGTCGGGCTGGCCGTGTGCATCCCGGGGACAGGCGTCGGCCAACAGGTGCTGGTAGCCCGCCTCGTCCTGGTCGAGCACGCGCGTGGCAATGCCTTCGTCCAGGCTACCGCCCACCCGCAGCAGCAACGCCAGGCGCGGCAGTGGCGCCATCCCGCCCAGCGCGGCCAACGGCGGCGCCCACTGGCCCCCTACCGGCTCGCGCAGGGCCTGGCGCTGGCCGAGCAGGGTCCAGAAGCGGGTCGGCCATTGCGCCATCGGCAGGTCGCTGGCGACCGCGGCAAAGGCGCGCATCACTGCCACCAGCGTCTGCTCGGCGCGGGCGGCATCGCCGCACTGCAGTTCAGCCACCACCAGGGCACGGCGTTCGACGCCACGCAGGAACGCCGACAGCGCGCCGGCCGCGGTCGAGGAAACAGGGGCGGGCACAGCCGTCATCGGTCACTCCAAAGGTCTGCCGGCATGATAGCGGCAGGCCATCGGCGCCCGGCAGGACTTGCGCCCGCAGGCACTTCGTGCTGCAGGTTGTGCACAGCACCACGCCCCCCTCGGGGAAAACTGGGGCATCCAGCTGAATTCACTCTGTTTCAGCATTGTTTCACACTTAAGCTATTGATTTTAATGTCTTTTAGTATGTGGCGATTTTTTGACCAACCCAAGCGTGAGGCCGTCGCCATCGGCCTCCTGGGTTCCCGTCGACCGGTAACGCACAACGTTATCCACAGAACATGTGGATAAGACTGAATCTCCAATGGACACCGATATTTAGGTGACATTTATGATTCAACGGGCGTGCCGAGGCCGCCCTGCGCCGCGCCATTCGCGCGCGCATGGCCCGTTACACTGGCCCGATGCTTTCACCGATTCCGACCCTGCAGGTCGCCCTGCCCGTCCCCCTGCCCCGCCTGTTCGACTACCTGTCGCCGGAAGGTGCGGCCCCTGCGGTGGCGGTCGGCTGCCGCCTGAAGGTGCCGTTCGGCAACCGCGAACTGATCGGCGTGGTGGTCGGCCACGGCCAGACCGCGGACGGCCAGGGGCTGCGCCAGGCCTTGGCCTGGTGCGACCCGCAGCCCCTGCTGCAGGGTGAGCTGTGGCAGAGCCTGCAATGGCTGTCGCGCTACACCCACGCGCCACTGGGCGAGGTCCTGAGCACTGCCCTGCCCGGTCCGCTGCGCCACGGCGAAGCGCTGCCGGACACCCATCACTGGGGCTGGCAACTGACCGCCGAGGGTCGGCAGCAGCGTGGCAAGCTGCGCGCGGGCAGCCGCCCCCGGCAACTGGCCGAGCTGCTGGCCGAGGCCATCGTCGATGAAGACGTGCTGGGCGAACGCATGGAGGATTGGCGCAGCGCCGCGCGCAGCCTGGCCAAGCGCGATCTGGCCGAGCGCGTCGCACTGAGTGTGGCGCCACAGCACGCGCAGCCGCTGCCCGGCCCCACGCTCAACCCGGACCAGGCCGACGCGGTGGCGGCGATCAACGCCGCCGAGGGCTTCCAGCCCTTCCTGCTGGATGGCGTGACCGGCAGCGGCAAGACCGAGGTCTACCTGCAGGCGATCATCCACTGCCTGGCGCAGGGCCGGCAGGCCCTGGTGCTGGTACCGGAAATCGGCCTGACCCCGCAGACGCTGGCACGCTTCCGCGGCCGCCTCGGCATTGCCGTGCATGCGCTGCATTCCGGCTTGAACGACAACGAACGGGCGCGCGTCTGGGCCGCCGCCTCGCGGGGCGAAGCGCGGGTCATCGTCGGTACCCGCTCGGCCGTGTTCACGCCGTTGCCGCAGGCCGGCCTGCTGATCGTCGACGAAGAACACGACGGCAGTTACAAGCAGCAGGACGGCATCCGTTACCACGCGCGCGATTTCGCCCTGGTGCGGGCCAAGGCGCTGGGCATTCCGGTGCTGCTGGGCAGCGCCACGCCCTCGCTGGAGACGCTGCACAACGCCTATGCCGGGCGCTACACCCACCTGCGCCTGAAACAGCGTGCCGGTGATGCGCGGCCCCCGCGCGTGCGCATCCTCGACGTGCGCAAGCGGCCGCTGCACGACGGTCTTTCGGCCGATGTACTGGCCGGCATCGGCGAGCATCTGCAGCGCGGCCAGCAGGTGCTGGTATTCAAGAACCGCCGGGGCTATGCGCCGGTCCTGCTGTGCCACGACTGCGGCTGGACGGCGCCCTGCCAGCGCTGCGACGCGCCGATGACCGTGCACGGCGGCGGCCGCCGCCTGCAGTGCCACCACTGCGGTGCGCGGCAACCCGCACCGCTGGCCTGCCCGGCCTGCGGCAGCCTGGCACTGCAGCCGCAGGGCATCGGTACCGAACGCCTGGAAGAGCACCTCAGCGCAGCCTTCGCCGATTTCCCGGTGGTGCGCATCGACCGTGGCACCACCGCGCGCCGCGATGCGCTGGAGCAGCAGCTCGCACGGCTGGGTGACCAGCCGGGGATCCTGGTCGGCACGCAGATCCTGGCCAAGGGCCATGACCTGCCGAAGCTGACCCTGGTGGTGGTGGTCGGCATCGATGAGGGGTTGTTCTCGGCCGATTTCCGCGCCAGCGAGAAACTGGCGCAGCAGTTGATCCAGGTGGCTGGCCGCGCAGGCCGCGCGCGTGATCCCGGCGAGGTCTGGCTGCAGACCCACCACCCCGGGCATCCCTTGCTGGAAACCCTGGTGAATGGCGGCTACCACCCGTTCGCACAGGCCGAACTGAACCAGCGCCAGGCCGCTGGATTCCCGCCCTTCGCGCACCTGGCGCTGATGCGCGCCGAGGCACAGCAGGTGGAGCATGCCAATGCCTTCCTGCTGGCGGCACGGCAACTGCTGGGCGAACAGAACGTGGTCGAAGCCTATGGGCCGATGCCGGCGCCGATGCCGCGTCGTGCCGGCTACCAGCGCACGCAGTTGCTGCTGTCGGCGCTGCAGCGGCCACCCCTGCATGGCGTGCTGGCGCAGCTGGTGCCGCAGTTGTACGCCCTGCCGGAGGCACGCAAGGTGCGCTGGTCGCTGGATGTGGACCCGACCGACCTGTATTGATCCGGCAGAGCACTGCCGAGCATGGCTCGGCACTACTGTGGAGCCGAGCCAACGCCTGTGGAGCCGAGCCAACGCCCGGCTGCGTTTCAGCAACGGGCAGTGCTTACGTCAGCGGGGTCATCACGCCGCGCTGGTACGCCGGCCGCTCGCGCAGGCGGGCATACCAGTCGGCCAGGTGCGGCAGCTGCGGGCGCTGGATCGGCAGCTCGAACCAGGCGTAGATCAGTGAACCCAGCGGGATGTCGCCCATCGCGAAGGTCTCGCCGGACAGCCACGGCTGCTTGGCCAGGGTCGCATCGGCCATCGCCAGGTAGTCCCCGGCGCGCACGATGGCGGCGTTGATCCGTGCCTCGTCGCGGTCGGCCGGCGCGGTGCGCATGATGCCCCAGACCAGGTCGCTGTACAGCGGCGCCATCCGCGACGTGCTCCAGTCCATCCACTTCTCGGCCTGGGCGCGCTGCATCGGATCCTCGGCGTACAGCGTGCCCAGTGCATAGCGCGCGCTCAGGTAGCGCACGATGGCATTCGATTCCCACAGCGGCAGGCCGTGATCTTCAATGACCGGCACCAGGCTGTTGGGGTTCATCGCCTGGTACTCCGGCGTCTGCGTCCCGCCGTGGCTGCCACCGACTTCGATGGATTGGTAAGGCAGGCCGATCTCTTCGGCACACCACAGCACCTTGCGGACGTTGCTGGAATTGCGACGGCCCCAGATCTTCAACATGCGGGTTTTCCTGGCTGGCAATGCGAGCGGCAACGATACGCCTGATCGGAGTGGGTGTGTGGGTGGCAGATGCGGGATCTGGCACCTGGGCGTTGCCGGCCAGCGGCCGGCACTACCGGGTCCTCTCCGGCCAGCGGCCGGCACTACCGTTGTCCTTGCCGGCCAGCGGCCGGCACTACCTGTTCTTTTTTGGCAGCGCGCGCACGTAGGAGGACTTGCCGTCCTTCTTCAGCTCGAACAGACCGATCGCCGCCAGCAGGTCGCTGAGCTTGCCGTAACCGTAGTTGCGCGGATCGAACGACGCCTGGTTGCCGATCTGGCTGCCGACCGGCCCCAGGTGCGACCAGCCATCCTCGCCCTCGGCCGAGGACACCGCGCGGCGCAGCATCTTCACCAGCCGCGTGTCGCTGCGCATCTCCGCACCACTCTTGCGCGGGCGCGCGTCATCGCTGGCGACCGGCTCGTTCGCGGCCTGCTCGCTCGAGGCCTGGTCGGCATCCGGCACGCTGGCATGGGTCTGGCCCAGTGCCTCCAGGTAGGTGAACTTCGAGCACGCGTTGACGAACGGTTCCGGCGTCTTCTTTTCGCCGAAGCCATACACCTTCACGCCATCGGTCAGCAGACGCATCACCATCGGGGTGAAGTCCGCATCGCTGGAGACGATGGCGAATCCATCGAGGTTGCGCGCATACAGCAGGTCCATGGCATCGATCACCATCGCCATGTCCGAAGCGTTCTTGCCCTTGCTGTAGGCGAACTGCTGGATCGGGCGGATCGCATACTCGTGCAGCACTGCTTCCCAGCCCTTCAGCCGGGGGCTTTTCCAGTTGCCATAGGCGCGGCGCACGTTGGCCACGCCGTAGCGGGCGACTTCGGCCAGGACCTCGTCGATCTTCGACGCCGGCGCGTTGTCGGCGTCGATCAACAGGGCGATGCGCTTTTCCGGTTCGCTCATGGGCTCCTCACGGGCCGTTGCCTGAACCCGAGTATCGCCGATCCGCAGCGGCGCTGAC
Source organism: uncultured Stenotrophomonas sp. (assembly GCF_945952405.1). Taxonomy (GTDB): domain Bacteria; phylum Pseudomonadota; class Gammaproteobacteria; order Xanthomonadales; family Xanthomonadaceae; genus Stenotrophomonas. The sequence continues at coordinate 11,350 of NZ_CAMFIA010000025.1, forward strand.
GTGACAGGCTGCCGGCATGCGAAACTGCCAGGCGCTTCCCCCAATGCCCCCACTGGAGTGAGTCGATGAGTCGCGAGCGCGTTCCCCACCTGGTCGTTGTCGGCGGCGGTTTTGCCGGTCTCTGGGCCACCCGTGCCCTGGCCCGCGAGCGCATACGCATCACCCTGGTCGACCGTCGCAACCATCATCTGTTCCAGCCGCTGCTGTACCAGGTCGCCACCGCCGGCCTGTCGGCGCCGGACATCGCCGCACCGCTGCGCCACATCCTCGGCCACCAGCGCAACGTGGAAGTCCGCCTTGGCGAGGTGGTCGCCATCGACAAGCAGGGCCGGCAGATCCGCATGGCCGATGGCAGCACGCTGGACTACGACAGCTTGCTGCTGGCCACCGGCGCCACCCACGCCTACTTCGGCAACGACCACTGGGCCGATGATGCCCCCGGCCTGAAGACCCTGGACGATGCCATCGCGTTGCGCCGCAAGCTGCTGCTGGCCTTCGAACGTGCCGAGGCCGAACCGGACCCGGCGAAGAAGGCGGCATGGCTGAGTTTCGCCATCGTCGGCGGCGGCCCGACCGGCGTTGAACTGGCCGGCACCCTGGCCGAGATCGCGCGGCACACGCTGCGCAACGAGTTCCGCCATATCGATCCGGCCAGTGCCAAGGTGCGGCTGGTCGAGGCCGGCCCGCGCGTGCTGTCCTCGTTCCCGGAAGTGCTTTCGCTGAAGGCGCGCCGGCAGCTGGAAAAGCTCGGCGTGGAGGTGCTTACCGGCACCCCGGTGAGCAGCATCGACAGCCAGGGCTTCATGCTCGGCGAGCAGTTCGTGCCGGCGCGCACCGTGGTGTGGGCCGCTGGCGTGGCCGCGTCCCCCCTGGCGCGCACGCTGGAGGTACCGCTGGACCGTGCCGGACGCGTGCAGGTGCAGCCGGACCTGACCCTGCCTGATCACCCGGAACTGTTCGTGGCCGGCGATCTGGCCGCATTGAACCAGGCCAACGGCAAGCCGGTACCCGGCGTCGCACCCGCCGCCAAGCAGATGGGCAAGTACGTCGCCGACGTGATCCGCGCACGTCTGCATGGCAAGGCCACGCCCGGGCCATTCAAGTACGCCGACTACGGCAACCTGGCCACCATCGGCCGCATGGCCGCCATCGTGCACCTGGGCCGGCTGCAGTTGTCGGGCATCCTGGCCTGGTGGTTCTGGCTGGCCGCGCACGTGTTCTTCCTGATCGGCTTCCGCAACCGCATCGTGGTGCTGTTGAACTGGGCGGTGGCGTACTGGAGCTACCAGCGCAGCGCGCGCATCATCTTCGGTGATGACCAGGACGACCGCCGGCCGAAGCGCTAGGGTTTCCCGCAGTCTTTCCGGGGGGTCGGATCCTTGTCAGCAGGAAAGGGATCCGGCCGCGGCAACCTCATCCACGCTTGGCGTGGATCTACTGCGCCTTCGGCTTCGGGTACCAGAGCGCGTTGACGATGACCCAGCGCTGCTCGAAGCGGCCCATGTGGAAGTAGTCGACGAACCACGGGGTTTCCAGCCGCACCGAGGCGGCATTGCCGGTCACGTCCAGCACCGTGCAGCGCCGGTCCCATTGTTCCTTCGGGGTCTTCAGCGCGCCTTGCCTGGTCAGCGAGACCAGCTCTTCCTTCGACATCCGGCGCAGGCCCAGGCGTTCGTCGGGCGTATCACCCAGCACCGCGCGCTTGGCCAGGTCCGGGTGCAGCGAGCGGGCGACGCGCTGCGGATCGGCCTCCAGCTGGCCGTCGACGTAGTCATGGCAGGTGGCTTCGATCGCCGCGAGCGTGGCCGGGTCGGCAGTGGGGCTTGTGGATGCGGAAAGAGCGAACAGCAGGGCAATCGTGGACATCCGGGTCTCCAGCTCTGGGCGCGGGGCGATCATCGCATGGACATGGCCCCATCCACGCATGACGTGGACCTGCCGTCGGGTCGCGCGTTGCCCGGCCTACAACGGTGCCAGCAGCCAGGCCAGCTTGCGTTCGCGTGGCTGTTGCTTGAGCTGCCATTCGGCCCGTGAGGCGGCCGCGCGGTCCGGGTACTCGCGAACCGCCAGCACACGCAGCGGCGGCCGGGCCCGGGTGTAGCGCGCGCCCTTGCCGGCCTGGTGGGCGGCGAAGCGGGCCTCGACATCGACGCTGATGCCGGCGTAGTAGCTGCCATCGCGGCATTCGAGCAGGTACAGGAACCACGGGCGGAGGGACGGGGCCATGACCGGATTATGCCGTGCTGCACTGCAGCGGATATACTGGCGCCCGAATGCAGGAGAGAGGCGCCGCGCTGGCGCCCGCCGAAGGCGCAGGCTCCCATGATCGCTCAGGCCGGTGGGCTGGAATCCCACCAACCATGCATTCGACTCGCCGAGCTGGAGAGAGGTCACCGGGCACGCCCGGGACGATCCGCCGAAGGGGCACGCGGCCCACGCCGCTGAACTCTCAGGCAAAAGGACAGCGGGAGCGGCACCGGTCATCGTCATCCCGTCATTGCGCAGGCAGTGGCGGCAGTCGCGCATGGCCGGCCCCACCGCGCCCGGAGCCTGTCCATGCTGTTGTCCATCATCTACCTGATCGCCATTTCCGCCGAAGCCATGACCGGCGCACTGTCCGCCGGCCGACGCCGCATGGACCTGTTCGGCGTGGTCATGATCGCCTGCGTCACCGCCCTCGGCGGCGGATCGCTGCGCGACATCCTGCTCGGCCACTATCCGCTGGGCTGGGTGAAGCATCCCGAGTACCTCGGCTTCACCGTGTGCGCGGCGTTGATCGCCACCTGGGTGGCACGCTGGATGCACCACTTCCGGCGCACCTTCCTGGTGCTGGACGGGCTGGGCCTGATCGCGTTCACCCTGATCGGCTGTTCGATCGCGCGCGAGGCCGGCCATGCCACGCCCATCGTGCTGATCGCCGGCATGCTGACCGGCGCATTTGGGGGCGTGCTGCGCGACATCCTCTGCAACGAGGTGCCGCTGATCTTCCAGAAGGAGCTGTACGCGATCATCGCGCTGCTCACCGGTGCCGCATACCTGCTGTTGCTGCACTGGGGCGTGGCTGATGCCACCGCGATCCTGTGCTGCCTGGGCGGCGGCTTCGCGCTGCGGCTGCTGGCCATCCACTACCGCTGGGAAATGCCGAAGTTCGTCTATCACGACGAAGTGCATTGAGCCTGGCGTCCGCCGAGCATCGGGTTGCAGGGAATGGAGACCGCGCTTCGCACGGACCGGGCATCGCTCGACGCTACGCAAGAGCGCCCTACACGCATGGCGTGGATCTACTGTGGCAAGCGCATCGCGGGCGGACACATCCACACCACCCCGGCGATGTACCTGGCGCTGTCGCTCATGCGCAGCGCCAGGCGCATCGCCGGTGCGGACGAGCCGGTCTCCAACTCCGACCGGCCCTGATCGCGGCCGCACCCCCGCAGGCGCTGGCCGCCATCCACACACGTGCCGCACGCAGGCGGCTTCCATCACGCAACTTCAATCCAGCGGCCCCGATCAGGCCGCTTCGGACACCTTCACTTCGCGGCGGGCGCGCACGGCCGCAGCCAGCCGCTCCAGCACCGTCACGGTGGTTTCCCAGTCGATGCAGCCATCGGTGATGCTCTGCCCGTAGACCAGCGGCTGACCTTCCACCAGTTCCTGGCGACCACCGACCAGGTGGCTCTCGATCATCACGCCGACGATGCGCTGTTCGCCGTCTTCCAGCTGAACGGCGATGTCCTCGATCACCTTCGGCTGGTTGTCCGGGTTCTTCAGGCTGTTGGCGTGGCTGGCATCGATCATCAGGCGCGTCGGCAGCTTGGCCTTGGCCAGTGCCTGGCAGGCCTCGGCGACGCTGCCCGCATCGTAGTTCGGCTGCTTGCCGCCGCGCAGGATCACATGGCAATCCGGGTTGCCGGTGGTCGAGACGATGGCGGTGCCGCCCTGCTTGGTGACCGACAGGAAGTGGTGCGGGTTGGACGCCGCGCCCACCGCATCGGCAGCGATCTTCACGTTGCCGTCGGTGCCGTTCTTGAAACCGACCGGGCACGACAGCCCCGAGGCCAGCTCGCGATGCACCTGGCTCTCGGTGGTGCGTGCACCGATCGCGCCCCAGGCCACCAGGTCGGCGATGTACTGCGGCGAGATCACGTCGAGGAATTCGACGCCGGCCGGCAGGCCCAGCTTGTTGATGTCGCGCAGCAGGCCGCGGGCGATGCGCAGGCCCTTGTCGATCCTGAAACTGCCATCCAGGTCCGGGTCGTTGATCAGGCCCTTCCAGCCCACCGTGGTGCGCGGCTTCTCGAAGTAGACGCGCATGACGATCTCCAGTTCGCCGGCCAGTGCGTCGCGCAGCGGCTTCAGGCGCTGGGCGTACTCGATGGCGGCGACCGGGTCGTGGATCGAACACGGGCCCACCACCACCGCCAGGCGATCGTCACGGCCGTGCAGGATCTGGTGCAGGGCCGCGCGCGAGGCGCTGACGGTGTCGGAGGCTTCATCGTCACACGGCAGCATCGCCAGCAGCTGGGCGGGCGGTGTCAGCGGTTCGATGGTGCGGATACGCAGGTCGTCGGTGTGCGGGGGCATGGGGGGAGGTCTCCGGAACGTTGGGGGTCCCCAGCGTGGCGGCATGAAAAAAGCCGCCAGGTTCGCTGGCGGCTTTCGGGAATGCGTCTGAAGCTTTCTTCAGGGTGAGCGCAGTCCTTCCTCCGCCAGTGGCTTCGGAAAGTAATACCAGTAAAAGCTGGTGGGGGCTGCGTTCATGGGATCTATTGATAGCACAGCTTTTGCGCAGTGCAAAATGTTTCATCCGCAACTGGGGATCCGGTTCAGCGAGCTGCGCGTCGCCGCCGTGTTTGCGGCAGCCGCCACGCGACATCGCTCATCGGCCATGCACTTCCACATCCAGCAGCAGGCCTTCGTGGATGTCGGCCCAGCGCTCCAGCACGCGATCCAGCTCCTGCCTGGCTTCTTCCAGCTGCTCGGGGTTGAGCAGGGAACGCGCGGTGTAGAGGTCGGAGACCAGCCGCCGCAGGGTCGCTTCCGGAACGGCCACCGACGGCCCCTCCTGCCCGGGCAACTGCAACGCCGGGCTGTCGCCAAGGGGGCCGAACAGCGTGACCTGGAGCTTGCTCTGCATGATCAACTTCCCTGCGGACGGACATGGGCAATGCACTGTGTACCGCGTCCGGGTGACAAGTGCATGTGCCAGCACGGCCTGCGCCTGGCATCCGACGATCTGCCCCGCGCCGTCAAGCCGCGGCCAGGTCTGCCAGATGCTCGGGCAACCCATCTACCGCCCCCAGCGCATGGGTGGTGGTGAAGTAGTCATGCCAGCCGGTAGCCGCAATACCCGTCATCAACGCATCGGCGTCCTGGCGGCTGGCGCAGCGCCAGACCGCGTAGAACTGCTCGCCAATGCCCTGCGCGACGCCTTCCGCGACACGGCCCATCGCCACAGGCGCGATCCGGTCAGGATCGAACTGCTGCATGCCTGCGCCGATGCGCGCGAAGAAGGCACTGCGTTGCGCGGGCGGTAGCGCTACCCAGGCGGGGGTGGCGGTGTAGAGCTCGATCAGGGTGTGGAGCATGTGGTTTCTTCCTTGGGGATTGTGGGGTTGCCGGCCAACGGCCGGCACTACCGTAGCGAGCGCAGGGCCCGTTTGCGGATGCAGGCGTTGGCAGTGCTGTCGTGCTCACGCTGCCAGGCCGCGCAGAACGCACGCAGCCAGCGTGGCTGCGTCTTGCCGGCATCGTTGAGCCAGTTGCCGACCGAGTCCTGCACGTAGCGCTCGGGATCGTTGGCCAGCGCGGCCAGCAGCGGTACTGCCAGCTGTGGATGCTGCTTGAACAACGCGATATGCGTGGCCCACACACCGCGCGGGCGCAGTGCCTCGCAGGCGAAGCGGCGCAGGTACGGCGATGCTTCCTGTGTCCAGGCCTGCAGATGCCCGAGCGCCTGCATCGGTGTAGCGACGATGTCGGCACGCAGCGCCAGCCAGGCCCATTCGCGCACGCCGAAATGCGCGTCATCAGCCAAGGGCCGCATTGCCTGCAGCTTCGCCGCCAGCGTTGCTCCCGCTTCACTGCCGATCAGGTAGCAGGCCCAGCCACGCACGGTGTCGGACGCGTGATCCTGCCAGCACGCCGGATCACCCTGCCCTGCTTCGCGCAGCAGCGTGGCCGCCAGCGCCATGCGCTGGGTGATGCCCTTGCCGGCGGCGGTTCGCATGCGTTGCAGCGTGTCCGGCCCCAGCGCCGGGGCAACCGCCTGCAGCAGTGCGGCGAAATCCACGGCCAGACACTCGGCCAGATGGGTTGCAGCAACGCTGCCGTTGTTGAGCGCCTGCAGGCGGCTGGCGGCGATGGCGCCGCTCACGCGTGGGCCCCGCGGCCGGCGTCGGTGTGCTGCCACACCTTGTGCAGCAGCTGCGAAAGCTGCAGCTGTTCGCCCGCATCCAGTCCATCGAACAGGCCACCGATCCACTGCGTGTGCTGCTCAAACAGTGCTTCGGCCAGGCACGTGCCCTCGGCGGTCAGCATGATCTGCAGGCGGCGGCCATCACCGGCGTCACTGCGCCGCTGCAGCAGGCCCTCGCGCTGCAGGCCATCGAGCAGGCCGCTGATGGTGGCGCGGGTGACCCCGGCGCGCTCGGCCAGCACGTGGGGCGGCAGCGTGCCCCCGGCACCGTGCAACAGGAACAGCACGATGAAGCGCCCCTCGCTGAGCCCGTGCGGCGCCAGCCGGGTGGCGCAGTCGCGGTCGATCGACGAGGACAGCGACAGCAGCCGGAAGCACAGTTGCAGCTGCGCGAGGTTGGCGTGGCCGCGCCGCTGCGCTTCTTCCAGCAGGGCCTGGTGTTTGGCTTCAAACATCACTCGTACCAATATGGTTAGCCACCTAATCATATCAGCAGGATGGCGCCGATGGACGCTCGGCAGGGGGCCATGACGGCGGCGCCGGGCTGGCGTAGCATCGCGCCACGTCCCGCCAGGAGTTCCACGCATGTGCCGTGCCGCCCTGTTGTTGCTGACGCTGTTGCCATTGAGCGTGCTGGCCGCACCGCCGCCAGCACTGCCTGCGCCCGACCGTATCGATGCAGAGGCCCGGCGCCTGATGGCGGCGGCCAGCGCGCGCGGCATGGCCGTTGCGGTGATTGATGGCGGCAAGGTGATCCACGTCGCCGCCTACGGCGAGCGCAATGCGGCGGGTGAGCCTCTGCGCACCGACACCGTGATGTACGCCGCATCGCTGACCAAGATGGCGTTCGGCCATCTGGTCGCGCAGCTGGCCCAGGACAAGGTGATCGACCTGGATGCGAGCATTGCCGAGGCCCTGGACAGGCCGCTGCCCGACTATCCCGCCGAACCGAAGAAGTACGCCGACTACACGGTCCTGGCCGGCGACGACCGCTGGCGACGGCTGACGCCACGCGTGCTGCTGAACCACGCCAGCGGCTTCGCCAACTTCGCGTTCCTGGAACCCGACCATGTGTTGAAGTTCCATTTCGATCCCGGCAGTCGCTACGCCTACTCCGGCGAAGGGCTGATCCTGCTGCAGTTCGTACTGGAGCGCGGGCTGCGGCAGGATGTGGGAGCGCTGATGCAGCAGCGCGTGTTCGACCGCTTCGGCATGCCACGCACCAGCATGACCTGGCGTGCGGACTTCGCCGGCAACCTTGCCGATGGCTGGACCGCTGAGGGCAGCGCCGAGCCACACGACGAGCGCAGCCGCGTGCGCGCCGCCGGATCGATGGATACCAGCATTGCCGACATGGCCAGTTTCGCCGCCGCGTATGTCCGCGGCGAAGGCCTGACGCCGCAGATGCGGCGCGAGATCGTGCGCCCGCAGCGCCCGATCACCACCGCCAGCCAGTTCCCCACCCTGCAGCCGGAGCTGCCGCCAGCGCAGCAGCGCAGCGACCTGTCAGCCGGGCTGGGGGTGGTGACCTTCAGCGGCCCGCAGGGAGCGGGCTTCTACAAGGGCGGCCACGACGATGCGGTGGGCAACACCCTGGTCTGCCTCGAACAGGGCCAGCGCTGCGTGGTGATCCTGGGCAACGACGTGCGGGCCGAGGCCACCTTCCCGGCGCTGGTGGCCTTCGTACTGGGCGATACCGGCGTGCCCTGGCAATGGGAGTACGGCGCGGCCAAGCGGTTCGTCGAATAGCCGTCCTGCGCCCTGCGGCTCCGGCATCCGCGCCTGGCGCGGATGCTCTCTGCGCTCAGCGCGCCTGCTCGAAGAACATCAGGTAGACCAGGCGGCCGTTCTCCGGCCGGTCACCGAACGCCGGGCCGGCGGTGTGCCAGAACCAGGGACGCAGCAGCACCAGCCGATTGAAGCGCATCGGGATGCGCATCGTCATCTCCCACTGGCTGTCGTCGATGCTGTCACGCTCGATGATGTCGCGATGCATGTCGCCGCCATTGGCATAGCCCAGCGCAGCCAGTTCGCGGGCATCCAGGGCCATGCGTTCGGTGTTGGTGCGGCGATGGCGGAAGAACTCGGTACCACCTTCGCAGTGCTCCGGTGCACTCAGGTAGAGGATGCCGGACCAGTGCGAGTGATCGGTATGCACCTTGGCGCGGCCGACATCACCGGCCAGGGTCAGCCGGAACTTGCCATGCGACTGCAGCGGATTGACCGGCCGCAGCGGCTCGTTGACCAGCCGCGAGGCCGCCTCGGACAGGCCGTCCAGTTCCAGCCGCTCAAGCGAGTTGCGGCCCGGGAAAGCGCCCTCCTGTGCCGGATAGGTCAGGCCCAGTGCGGCCTGGCGCAAGCCGTGCGCATCGGCCGGGGAGAGGAAGTCGTCAACGACGATGAACGAGGTAGGCATGGTCGCCGAGCGTAGCGATGCGCTGCGGCGGCGGCAACCGGCAACGAAAAACCCCGCCTTGCGGCGGGGTTCTTCATTGCAGCGGGGAGCAGCGTGCCGGCCACGGCCGACCGCTGCCGGGCGGGACTTAGAAGTCCATGCCGCCCATGCCACCCATGCCGCCCATGCCACCGGCGCCACCCATGGCCGGCTCGTCCTTCTTCGGAGCTTCGGCAACCATGGCTTCGGTGGTGATCATCAGGCCAGCGATCGAGGCAGCGTTCTGCAGCGCCGAACGGGTCACCTTGGTCGGGTCCAGGATGCCGAACTGCAGCATGTCGCCGAACTCGCCGGTGGCGGCGTTGTAGCCGAAGCTGCCGGTGCCTTCCTTGACCTTGTTGATGATGACCGACGGTTCTTCACCGGCGTTGGCAACGATTTCGCGCAGCGGGGCTTCCATCGCGCGCAGGGCGATCTGGATGCCGTGGTTCTGGTCTTCGTTGGCACCCTTCAGGCCGGCCAGCGCGGTGACCGCACGGACCAGGGCAACGCCGCCGCCCGGGACCACGCCTTCTTCAACGGCTGCACGGGTAGCGTGCAGGGCGTCGTCGACGCGATCCTTCTTTTCCTTCATTTCGATTTCGGTCGAGGCGCCGACCTTGATCACGGCAACGCCGCCGGCCAGCTTGGCCACGCGTTCCTGCAGCTTCTCGCGGTCGTAGTCCGACGAGGTGTCCTGGATCTGGGTCTTGATCTGCGCCACGCGTGCATCAACGTTGGCCTTGTCGCCGACGCCGTCGATGATGGTGGTGTTCTCCTTCGAGACCTGCACCTTCTTGGCGCGGCCCAGGTCCTTGATGGTGGCCTTTTCCAGCGACAGGCCCACTTCTTCGGAGATCACGGTGCCGCCGGTCAGCACGGCCATGTCTTCCAGCATCGCCTTGCGACGGTCGCCGAAGCCCGGAGCCTTGACGGCCACGACCTTGACGATGCCACGGATGGTGTTGACCACCAGGGTCGCCAGCGCTTCGCCTTCAACTTCCTCGGCGACGATCAGCAGCGGCTTGCCGGCCTTGGCGACGCCTTCCAGCACCGGCAGCAGGTCACGGACGTTGGAGATCTTCTTGTCGTGCAGCAGGATGAACGGGTCATCCAGGTCAGCGGTCTGCGACTGCTGGTTGTTGATGAAGTACGGGGACAGGTAGCCGCGGTCGAACTGCATGCCCTTGACCACGTCCAGCTCGTTGTCCAGGCCCGAGCCTTCTTCAACGGTGATCACGCCTTCCTTGCCGACTTCCTTCATCGCATCGGCGATGATCTGGCCGATCGACTCGTCCGAGTTGGCCGAGATGGTACCGACCTGGGCGATCGCCTTGTCGTCGGCGGTCGGCTTGGAGATGTTCTTCAGCTCGGTGACGGCGGCCACGACGGCCTTGTCGATACCGCGCTTCAGGTCCATCGGGTTCATGCCGGCGGCAACGGCCTTGGCGCCTTCGCGGATCAGGGCCTGGGCCAGCACGGTGGCGGTGGTGGTGCCGTCGCCGGCGTCGTCGTTGGTGCGCGAAGCAACTTCCTTCACCATCTGCGCGCCCATGTTCTCGAACTTGTCAGCCAGTTCGATTTCCTTGGCGACGGAGACGCCGTCCTTGGTGATGGTCGGAGCGCCGAAGCTCTTTTCCAGCACGACGTTGCGGCCCTTCGGGCCCAGCGTGGCCTTGACGGCATTGGCGAGAACGTTGACGCCGCGCACCATGCGCGAACGGGCGTCTTCACCGAAACGAATATCCTTGGCAGCCATTGCGATTACCTCGATGTTTGCGCCGGGCCGGGCCCGGCGACGAAAAGGGATGTCTTACAGGAAAGCAGGTCGCGCCGAGGCTCAGCCGATGATGGCGAGCACGTCGTCTTCGCGCAGGACCTTGTACTCGACGCCTTCGCTCTTGTACGAGCTGCCGGCGTACTGGCCGTAGATGACCTTGTCGCCGACCTTCAGCGACGGAGCGCGCACGCTGCCGTTGTCCAGCGGCTTGCCCGGGCCGACGGCCACGACTTCACCCTTGGTGGACTTTTCCTTGGCCGAATCCGGGATCACGATGCCGCCGGCGGAGATTTCGTCGGCTTCGATCGGCTTGACCACAACGCGGTCGTGCAGCGGCTTGATGCTCATGAGAGACCTCTTAAGTTATTGATTGGTCTGAAAAAGTCTGGCGATGTTAGCACTCACCCCAGGTGACTGCCAGCATTGCTCGCGAAAAAGCCCGATGAATCGGGAGCAGGACAGAGATGGAGCTGCCCCGGAACCTTTCAAGGCCGATCGCGGAAAAAATTTCTGCCGGCCGGCACGCCGCGATCCGTGCCTCCACGTGAGTGCCTTCACGCCTTCGCCAGGCGATACCCCCGTGTCCGGAATACCGGAAATTTGGTGACTGGCGTCGCACTGTCAGATATCTGACGTTCATTTACGACAAAGTGTCACTTGATCGGCCTTAGGCTCGGCCGCGCATTCCCAATCACAAGGAGTAGTCGATGCGATTGCTGTCCCCGCTTGCCGCCGCCTGCCTGCTGGCGCTGGCCGCCGCGCCGGCCCAGGCCGAGGTCTTCATCAACGAACTGCACTACGACGACAGCACCGCCGCCGGTGACGTCGGCGAAGCCATCGAGGTCGTGGCCACCGCCGGTGAGGACCTGTCCGGCTACCGCCTGTACCTGTACAACGGCGCCAACGCGTCGGCGGCCCTGGTCTACGCCAACACGCCGGTTCCGGCCGGCAGCGCCGCTGGCTGCGGCAGCGCCACCATCGCCGTGGTCAACTACCCGACCAACGGCATCCAGAACGGCCCGAACGACGGCATCGCGCTGGTCGATGCCAGCGGCAAGGTGGTCCAGTTCCTCAGCTACGAGGGCACCATCACCGCATCCGGCGGCCCCGCCGCCGGCATGACCAGCCAGAACATTCCGGTGGCCGAGACCAACAGCACGGCCCCCGGCACCTCGCTGCAGCTGACCGGCAGCGGCAGCCAGTACGCCCACTTCACCTGGGCCGAGTCGGGCCGGCAGACCTTCGGCAGCTGCAACAACGGCCAGACCTTCAGCGGTGGCGGTACGCCGGGCCCGAATACGCCGCCGTCGGTGTCCACCACCACCCCGGCCCAGGGCAGCAGCACCTTCCCGGCTGCGGCCGACCTGGAAGTGGTGTTCAGCGAAACGGTGAACCTGGCCAGCGGCGCCTTCGCGCTGAGCTGTGGCAGCTCCGGCAGCGTGCCGCTGACCTTCCCGGCCAGCGGCCGCAGCGTCAAGCTGTCCACCAACACCGCCCTGGTCGCGGGTGAAGCCTGCCGCTTCGACATCCGCGCCGCGCGCATCACCGACCTGCAGGGTGCGCATCCGGCCGCCGACAGCCGCATCGCCTTCACCGTGGCCAGCACCGGCGGCAATCCGGACCCGGGCACCCCGGGGGTGCCGGCCGGCTACTACTCCAAGGTCAACACGTCCAGCCCCAGCCAGCTGCGCTGCTCGCTGCATGCCACCATCAAGGGCCACACCGCGTACCCGTACAGCGGTTCGGGCACCAGCACCTGGACCATCCTGGAAATCGCCGACGAAGATCCGAACAACCCCGGCAGGATCCTGGACGCTTACCGCAACCGCAGCTACGCCAAGGTGACCGACCGCGCCGGCAGCGGCAGTGGCCTGAAGTACAACCGCGAGCACACCTGGCCGAACTCGCTGGGCTTTGCCAGCACCACCGGTGACAAGGGCCTGCCGTATGCGCCGTACACCGATACCCACATGCTGTACCTGACCGACGCGCAGTGGAACGCCGACCGTGGCAACAAGCCGTTCGGCAAGTGCGACGCCAACTGCGGCGAGCGTGCCACCGAGGCCAACAACGGCCAGGGCGGCGGCAGCGGCGGCTACCCGGGCAATTCCAACTGGGTGCGCACGCCGGACGGCAACACCGGCACCTTCGAGGTGTGGGGCAAGCGCAAGGGCGACATGGCCCGCGCGGTGATGTACGTGGCGATCCGCTACGAGGGTGGCAAGGACGCGGCCACCGGCCAGTCCGAGCCGGACCTGGAGCTGACCGACGACCGCAGCAAGATCGTCAAGACCAGCAGTTCGCCGGCCTACATGGGCCTGCTGTCGACCCTCATCGACTGGCACCTGTCCGATCCGCCGGATGCGGCCGAGCGCGCCCGCAACGATGTGGTGTACAGCTTCCAGGGCAACCGCAATCCGTTCATCGACCACCCCGAGTGGGCAACCCCGGCCCTGTTCACCTCGGCCAAGCCGGCGAGCTGCCAGCTGGCCAACTGACCGCGCAACGCAGCGGTCCACTGCCGCCGCCGGCCCTTGGGTCGGCGGCGGCCCTATACTCGACGGTCATGTCGACCGTCGATCCCGTCCTGCTGCTGTTGACCACCTGCCCGGACCGGGCCAGTGCCGAGCGCATCGCGCACGCGCTGGTTGGCGAGCGCCTGGCGGCGTGCGTGACCCGCCTCGAGGGCGCACAGTCGACCTACCGCTGGCAGGGCGAGGTGACCACCGATGCCGAACTGCAGTTGCTGGTGAAGACCACCGCCAGCCGCATCGACAGCGCGATGGCCCGCATCGTCGAACTGCATCCGTATGAACTCCCGGAGTGCATCGCGGTCGAAACCCGGGCCGGCCTGCCGGCGTATCTGGACTGGATCCGGGCACAGACCCGGGAGGACACTGATTGAAGACTCTGTTTGCGCGTGGCGCCGCCTTGTGCGCCCTGTTGTGGCTCTCGCTGCCCGCCTTCGCACTGGATGAGAAGGACCTGTTGCCGGTGGACCAGGCGTTCGCGCTGACCGCGACCGCCCCCGAGCGCGGCCAGGTGCAACTGCAGTTCAAGATCGCACCGGGCTATTACCTTTACCGCCACCGCACCAGCGTCAAGGCCGACCCGGCGTTCAATGCCGGCGCGCTGCAGATGCCCAAGGGCGACAAGCACCACGACGACTTCTTCGGCGAAGTCGAAACCTATCGCGAGCGCCTGCAGGCCACCCTGCCCGGCGCACCGACCGATGCAGCCGGCACCATCAGCCTGGAAGTGCGTTACCAGGGCTGCGCCGATGCCGGTGTCTGCTACCCGCCGCAGAAGCGCGTGGTGCAGGTGACACTGCCCGGCGCTGCCGCCCAGAGCGCGCCGGCAGCGGCCCGTTCCGCTGCGGCCAGCCCGTTCAACACCCCGCTGACCGGTACCGGCAACAGCGGCGGCCTGCGCCTGCCGGGCGCGGCCAGCAACAGCCAGGCGCTGCCGCTGCCTTCGGAGCAGGCGTTCGGCTTCGATGCCATCGCCAGTGACGGCAACACCCTGCTGCTGCGCTTCAGCCCCGCACCGGGCTACTACCTGTACCGCGACCGCACTTCACTGAAACTGGAGGGCCGCGCCGGCGTACTGGCCGGCACGCCGCGCTGGCCGGCTGCACAGTCGCACCGCGATGAGCACTTCGGCGATGTCTCGGTGTACTTCAGCCAGGTGGAAGTGCCGCTGCCGCTGCGCCGCTCGGTTGCCGACGCGATCGACAGTACCCTGGTGGTGACCTTCCAGGGCTGCCAGACCGACGGCATCTGCTACCCGCCGATGACGCGCCGGGTGAAGCTGTCGATCCCGGCCGGCACGATCACCGCCAACGCCGCGCAGGTACCGCCGCGCAACGAAGTGACCGACCCGCTGCCCACCGCCAGCGGTGCACCGCGCGAAGCGGCCAACGGCGCCCCGCTGCGCCTGCTGCCGACCGTGCCCAACCCGGATGCCGCGGCCACGACCAGCGCCGGCAGCGAGGGTGCGGGCAATGAGTTCGCCGGCGACGCGCGGGGCGACAATGCACTGCGGACGCGTCCGCCGGTGACCACGCCGAATCCGGACCGTTCGTTTGTCTGGGTCCTGCTGCTGGCCCTGGCCGGTGGCCTGGTGCTGAACCTGATGCCCTGCGTGCTGCCGATCCTGTCGCTGAAGGTCCTGAGCCTGGCGCAGAGTGGCGAAAGCCCGCAGCGCGCGCGCAGCCATGCCCTCTGGTACACGCTGGGCGTGCTGGTCGCGTTCGCGGTGATCGGTGCGTTGATGGTCGGCCTGCGCGCGATCGGCAATGCGGTCGGCATCGGCTTCCAGCTGCAGCACCCGGGCGTGGTGGCAGCGCTGGCCTACATCATGTTCGCGGTGGGCCTGAGCCTGTCCGGGGTGTTCACCCTGGGCGGCGGCATCGGCAACCTTGGCCAGTCGCTGGCCAGCCGCAGTGGCCCGGCCGGTGATTTCTTCACCGGCGCGCTGGCCTGCGTGGTCGGCAGTGCCTGCGTCGGCCCGTTCATGGGCGGTGCGATTGCCTATGCCTTCATTGCCCCGCCGCTGAAGGCAATGACCGTGTTCCTGTTCCTCGGCCTCGGCCTGGCCCTGCCCTTCCTGCTGATCGGCTTCGTGCCGGCGCTGGCGCGCCGCCTGCCCAAGCCCGGCCCGTGGATGGAAACGCTCAAGCACGTGCTGGCCTTCCCGATGTATGCCACCGCGCTGTGGCTGCTGTGGGTGCTGGGCAAGCAGCGCGGCGTGGACGGCATGGCGCTGGTACTGGGTGGCCTGCTACTGTTCGCCTTCGGCCTGTGGCTGTTTGAACGCAACCGCTGGACCGGTTCGCGCGCGGTCACCCTGCTGGGTGTACTGCTGGCCATCGGCGCACTGGTTCCGGCCTGGGGCGTGACCCAGCTGGCGCCGCCGGCACGCGCGGCCCAGGTGGCCAGCGACAACGTGGTCGCGTACTCGCCGCAGCTGCTGGACCGCCTGCGCGCCGACAACCGCGTGGTGTTCGTCAACATGACCGCCGACTGGTGCGTGAGCTGCAAGGCCAACGAGCGCGCGGTGCTGTCGCGGCCGGAGTTCAAGGAACTGCTGAAGCGCACCAACGCGGTCTACATGCGGGGCGACTACACCAACGTGGACCCGCAGATCACCACCTTCCTGGAAGAGCACAAGGCCGTGGGCGTGCCGCTGTACGTGGTGTACGGCCCCGGCGCGCCGCCGACCGTGCTGCCGACGCTGCTGACCCAGGCGGTGGTCGAGGAAGCGCTGCTGCGCACCGCACGATGAAGTGGCAACGGCCAGCGCTGCTGTGGACAGCGGTGCTGGCCGCCGGCCTCGGCCTGTGGGCCGGGCATCGGCTGGCGCCGGCCCCGGCGGTTCCCGCGGCGCCGTTGGCCGCGCCCGCGGGCGTGGCCGCCAAGCCCGCCCTGCAGGCCGGCGACCCACTGCCGGCGCTGTCGCTGCCGGATCTCGATGGACGACTGCTGGACCTGCGCCAGCACTTCGGCGGTCGCCCGCTGCTGATCAATGTGTGGGCCAGCTGGTGCGCCCCTTGCGTGGAAGAAATGCCCGAACTGGCCCGCTTCGCCACGGACCAGGGCGAGACCGGCGTGCAGGTGCTGGGCCTGGCGCTGGATACCCCGGAGGACGTGCGCCGCTTCCTGCTGCGGGTGCCGGTCGACTACCCGATCGTGATCGACACCCCGGGCCCACGCGATGCCAGCGTGCAGCTGGGCAACCAGCAGGGCCTGCTGCCGTACAGCGTGCTGTTCGATGCACAGGGGCGCCTGTTGAAGGCGAAGCTGGGACCGTTTGCCCACGGTGAGATCGACGGCTGGGTGAAGTGAGGTCGCGGCAGGGTTGCACCCTGCACCCGCCGAGGCCACAGCAACAGCCAAGGCTGCTTTCCGGGGGATGGCGGGGCGGGTCCGGCCCGATCCGCCCTGCTTGACCGCGACCGGGGCGCCACGGAGAATTCCGCGACTAATTCTCATTTGCTGTTGCGCAGGATGCGGGCGGCAGCCTTCCAGGCCTCCTCCTTCGATGTTCAAGAACGTCCTGTTCCAACTGCACTGGCTGCTGGGCATCACCGCCGGTGCCGTCCTGGCCGTCATGGGCCTCAGCGGCGCCGTACTGTCCTTCGAAGACGAACTGCTGCGCGCGGCCAACCCCGGCTTCGCCGAGATCGCCGAACACCATGCCGACGGCCAGCTTCCACTTGCGCTCAGCGAGCTGGTGCCGCTGCTGCAGGCCGGCAGCGAACGCCCGCTGCAGCGCCTGCGCGTGGATGCCAGCGGGCAGCGGCCGTCGGTGGCGCGCTTTGCCGGTGGCAAGCAGAACTGGGTGTACTTCGACCCGTACAGCGGCGAACGCTTCAGTGCCCTGCGCGGGCAGGCGTTCTTCGATTTCGTCGAGGACCTGCATCGCCATCTCGCCGCCGGCGAGCGCGGCAAGTGGATCACCGGCAGCTGTGCGATCGCGCTGCTGTTCTTCGCCCTGTCCGGCCTCTACCTGCGCTGGCCGCGGCGCTGGTGGCACTGGCGCAGCTGGTGGGTGGTGGAGTGGAAGCGCAGCGGCCGCGGCTTCCTGTGGAGCCTGCATTCGGTGGTCGGCACCTGGGTATTGCTGATCTACCTGATGAGCGCGCTGACCGGCCTGTGGTGGTCGTTCGATGGCTACCGCAGCGTGGTCAGCACTCTGCTGGGTGTCGCGCCGGCCGCAAAGCACAAGGTCGCCAACGCCGCGCTGGACCTGGTCCGGGTGGAGACCACGCTGTATGCCCTGCCCGGCGTGCGCACCGGCTTCATCGACCTGCGCCTGCCGGAAAAACCGGGGCAGGCATTGAACGTGCGGGTGATGGCCGGTGATCCGTCGCAACGGGGCGGCCACCATGATCGTGCGCACGACCTGCTGCAGCTCGATCCGGCCAGCGGCGCGGTGCTCGATGCCCGCCCCTACGACCGCCAGGGTACGGGCGGACGGCTGGCCACCAGCGTGTTCGCACTGCACTCGGGCAGCTATTTCGGCGTGCCCGGACGCGTGGTGGTGATGCTCAGCAGCCTGGGCATGAGCCTGTTCTTCATCACCGGCTGGATGCTGTACCTGGACCGCCGCCGCAGCCAGCGTGCCGCGCGTGGCCTGCGCCAGTCGCTGCCAGCGGCAACCGTCGATGACCGTGGCTCGGCGTGGCTGGTGGTGCATGCCAGCCAGAGCGGGCTGGGCGAACAGCTGGCCTGGCGTGCCGCCGCGCAGCTGCAGGCCGCTGGCCATGCCGTACAGGTGCTGCCATTGGCCCGCATCGATGCGGCGAAGCTGCAGGCCACGGCACATGCCTTGCTGGTGCTGAGCACCTTCGGTGATGGCGAAGCGCCGGATGCGGCGCGACGTGCCGCGCGGCAGCTGCTCGCGCAACGCCTGGCGCTGTCGGGGCTGCAGTTCGGCCTGCTGGCACTGGGCGACCGCCAGTACCCGCACTACTGCGGCTTCGGCCGCCAGTTCGACGGCTGGCTGATCGGCAATGGCGCGCAGCCGCTGTTCGACCGCATCGATGTCGATGCCGCCTCGGTGCCGGCGCTGCGCCAGTGGCAGCAGCAGTTGGGGGCGCTGACCGGCATCGTTACCGACGACAGCGTGTTGCCGGAAGCCACGCAGATGCACGAGTGGCGGCTGCTTGGCCGCGAGCGCCTCAATCCAGGCAGCGTCGGCGGCGCGATCTGGCGCATCCGTCTTGCCGCGCCGACCGGGATCCAGTGGCAAGCGGGCGACATCCTGCATATCGCCCCACGCCACAGTGCGCGGCATGTTGGCGCAGTGCTGAAGGCACATGGCCTGGACCCGCTGCAGCCGCTGCTGGTCGATGGCGTCGCGCGCACGTTGCTGGCGCTGGCCAGCGAGCGCGAACTGCCCGACGCGGATGCCGCGTTGGCGGTACAGGACCCGTGCCTGTGGCTGGCAGGACTGCCGATGCTGCCCGGACGCGAGTACTCGATCGCGTCCTGTGCGGGCGACGGCACGGTGGACCTGGTGGTACGCCTGGTGCACGACGCCTGCGGCCGCACCGGGCTGGGTTCGGGCTGGCTGTCAGTGCATGCGCCGGTCGGTGCCAGCATTGCCGCCCGCGTGCACCGCAACCCTGGTTTCCATCGCACCGGCGGTGCGCCGATGGTGCTGATCGGCAACGGCACCGGCATCGCCGGACTGCGCGGCCTGCTGCGCGAAGCCGCGCAGGTGGGCGAGCACGGGCACTGGCTGTTGTTTGGCGAGCGCCAGCGCGCCCACGATTTCCTGTTCGCCGACGAGATCGAAGCGTGGCAGGCCGAAGGCCATCTTGCACGGGTGGACCTGGCGTTCTCGCGCGATGGCGACGGCGGCTATGTGCAGGATCGACTGCGTGCGGCCGCCGATGCCCTGCGCGGCTGGATGCAGCGCGGCGCGCTGATCCATGTCTGCGGCTCGCTGCAGGGCATGGCCGAAGGCGTGGACCAGGTACTGCGCGAGGTACTGGGCGATGACGCCGTGGAACTGCTGCTGGAGAACGGGCGCTACCGCCGCGACGTGTACTGAGCAGGGGGGCGATGCCGGCCAGCGGCCGGCACTACCTGGGGTGGTTTCAGGCTGCCGCCCGCTCCGCCCGCTGTCCCGGCTGCAGGCGGAACGCCCCCACCGCCTCGGCCAGCGCATGCACCTGCGCCTGCATCTGCGCCGTCGAAGCGCCGGCCTCTTCCACCAGGCTGGCATTGCGCTGGGTGCTGGCCTCCATCTGCACGATGGTCTGGTTCACCTGCGCGATGCCCGCGTGCTGGTCCTGCGAGGCGCTGCGGATGCCCGCCAGCAGCTCGGCCAGCTGCTGCACGCTGCCGACGATCTCCCCCATCGTGGTGCCGGCCTGCTCGGCCTGCTGGTTGCCCTGGCCGACACGCGCCACCGAATCCTCGATCAGCGCCTTGATCTGCTTGGCCGCTTCGGCACTGCGCTGGGCCAGCAGGCGCACTTCGGCGGCCACCACCGCGAAGCTGCGGCCCTGTTCGCCGGCACGCGCTGCTTCCACCGCCGCGTTGAGCGCAAGAATGTTGGTCTGGAAGGCGATGCCATCGATCAGCTGGGTGATGTCGCCAATGCGCCGCGACGCTTCGCTGATGCCATGCATGGTCGCCACCACCTGGCCGACGGCTGCGCCGCCGCGCTCGGCCACAGCCGCTGCCCCCTTGACCAGTACATCGGCGCGGCCGGCGGCATCGGCATTGCGGCCCACTGTGTCGGTGAGCTCGTGCATCGAGGCGGCGGTTTCCTCCAGGTTGGCCGCCTGCTGCTCGGTGCGCTGCGACAGGTCGTGGTGACCGGCAACGATCTCGCCAACGCCGGTATCGAGGCTGGACGTGGCCCGCTGGATGCGGGTGACGATCTGTCCCAGCTGCGCCACGGTGGCATTGGCGTCGTCGCGCATGCGTGCGAACACGCCCTGCAGGTCGCCTTCCATGCGCACGCTGAGGTCGCCGCCGGCGAGCCCCGCCAGCAGCGCCTGCAGGTCACCGAGGTTGGTTTCAAACGTGGCAAGAAGCCGGTTGATGCTGGTCGACAGCGTGCGCACGAAGCCCTGCTTGCCCTCCAGCTCGATGCGCCCATGCAGATCGCCATGCGCTGCGGCATCGACCAGCGCTGCCACTTCGGTCTCCAGCAGGGTTTCCAGCGCACGGCTGCGCCATTCCACCGCGACGCCGAGGAAGTGCCCCTCATCAGTAATGGGGTTGGCGATCAGTTGATAGCGCACCCCGGCGTGGCCGATCTCGCGTTCCTCGCGCTGGCGTACGCCGGCCAGGCTGGCCAACGCAGGATGCAGGCGCGCCGCGTCACTGCCCACCAGCTCATCGGCCGGGCATTCCAGCTGCTGCAGCAGTGCCGGGTTGGCATAGGCGACCCGGCCTTCGGCATCGACCACCATCAGGCCGGTCTGCGCACTGTCCAGCGCCTGGCGCACGCGGGTATTGCCGCGTGCCAGCGCACGTTCGGTCTCGATGCGCGCGCGCAGGCGCTGCTGCATGTCGACCAGGCGCTGCGCCAGCTGGCCGATCTCGTCGTTGCCGTTGTACACGCGCAGGGTGGTGTCCAGGCGATCATCGGCAATGTCGCTGGCGAAGCGCAGGGTGTCCTGGATCGGCTGGCGTACCGCACGCAGCACCAGCACCAGGCTGGTGATCAGCACCCCCGCGACCAGCAGCAGGGTCAGTGCGAACAGCACGCTCATGGTGCGCGCACCGGCCTGTTGGCGCGCCTGGGCCTTGGCCAACGCCGCCACCTGCGCCTGCTGAAAGGCGGCCAGCGCCGGTGCAACGGCAGCGGCGGTATCCAGCAGCGACTGCGCCTCCACATCCAGCCCGACGCGGGCGGCGGTGTAGCCCAGCAACGCGATCTGGTAGCCCTCCATCCCGCTACGCAGGGCGTCCTGCCCCGCCGTGGGCAAGCCCGCCAGCGCAAGGTCGAACGGCAACTTCTCCTCGCTGGCGCGGTCGGCGTGGGCCGAATCACCATCCAGCAGCAGCAGCGCTTCCTGGCGGCGCATCTTCTGCAGCGACAGCGCCAGCGCCGGCCGCTGCAGTGCATCCACCTGCGCCTGCAGCGCATCGGCGGCCTGCTGCAGCTGCGCGGCCAGACCGGCGTCACCGCGGCCCATTTCGTCGACCCTCTCGAACAATGCCGCCACGCCCTGCGAGAATGCATCGGCGGCTTCGGTCAGCGCCTGCAGCGCCTGGCGCCGGCCGGCATCCATCGGCATCGCGCGCAGGGCCTGCAGATCGGCCTGCAGCGCCTTCTGCGTGGCCAGCAGCTGGCTGCGATCGGCATCATCGAAGCTGCGTGCATACTGGGTCTGCAGGCGGCGGGCCTCGGCCACGCACGTCGCCAGGCGGGCGGCCAGGTCGCTGCCGCGCTGGTAGCTGGCCTGGCTGCGCACGGCCTGGGCGTTGGCATGGCCGGTCCAGGCGTAGACGCCGGCAATGGCCACCAGCCCCAGGCCACAGACCCAGAGGGTCGCCTTGAGCTTGTTGGCCACGCTGAGCCGGTGCGGTTGCAACCATCGCAACAGGCCGGGGGACGCCCGACGCAACGTGGCAAGACGCGTGCGCAGGAACCGGAGGTGGGGGACAACGGCCGACATGACAGACTCCAGGCGTAAGGACGCACCTGTATCGGCCGCATCCGCCCGACCTTTAGCTTTTTTGCATCCAGCCGCGGCGGCCGCTGGCGGACGCGGCCTTTGTACCGGGCACAGGCGACGGCGGCATGACACCCCTGCCGCGCTTGACCTCAACCCCGGTTGCGGGAGCACAGTGGACCTCCCTCCCCGCTCCGGTGCCCCATGACCACGCTTGATATCCCCCGCTATCTGCAGCGGCTGCAGCTGGATGCGCCGCCCGCACCGACGCTGGCCGGCCTGACCCAGCTGCAGCAGCGCCACAACGCACTGCTGCCGTTCGAGACGCTCAGCTGCCTGTTGCGCGATGCGGTCCCCATCGATCTGGACAGCGTGCAGCGCAAGCTGCTCGACGACCGTCGCGGCGGTTACTGCTTCGAGCTCAATGGCGGCCTGCTGGCCCTGCTGCAGGCGCTGGGGTTCGATGCACAGCCCCTGAGCGCGCGCGTGCTGCTGGCTGCGCAGGACGGCGAACTGACAGCGCGCACCCACCTGCTGCTGCGCGTGCACGTGGACGCCGAGGACTGGCTGGTGGACGCCGGCTTCGGCAGCCTGACCCCGACCGTCCCGCTGCGCCTGCACGACATCCGGCCACAGGCCACGCCACATGAACGCTATCTGCTGCAGCGGCTGGGCGAAGACGGTGATTTCGTGCTGTCGGCCGAATCCGGCGATGGCTGGCGGGCGATGTACCGGTTCGACCTGCAGGTGCCGGCGCCGATCGACAACGTGGTCGGCAACTGGTACGTGTGCACCCACCCCGATTCCAGCTTCCCCGGCCAGCTGCGCGCGTCACTGACCGGACCGGACTGGCGCCGCACCATCGGCAGCGGCAACTACACCGAGTACCGCCCCGGGCAGGCGCCGGACAAGCGCCCGCTGCATGATGTCGGCGATGTGCGGGAGGTATTGCAGCAGCGCTTCGGCATGCAGCTGCCGGACGACCCGCGGCTGGACCCGGCGATCAATGACTGGCTGCAGCGCGCGCGTTCGGCCACGGTGTAGCGCCAAGCCGGGGCTCCGCCACCGCAGCCGAGCAGGGCTCGGCTCTACCTGCCTGCCGACCATGGCGGCGCGGTTAGGGTGCTGCGGGCGCCTGCAGTGCGATGCGGTTGCCTTCGCTGTCGCGGATCTCGGCCACGCGCCAGTCACCGGCAATGGCCGGGCCAAAGCGCAGTTCGGCACCGGCCTGCAACGCGCGGCCGAGGCTGGCATCCAGGTCATCGACCCCGATGTAGATGCGCGCCCCCTGCTCGGAAGCAAGGTAGTCCGCTCCCTGCACCAGGGCCATGCTGGCGCCGGCGGCCTCATCGGCGAACGGCAGGTAGGCCATCCGGCAGTCGTGCAGCAGGATGGGTTCGTCCACCTGCACCTGCAGCCAGCGCTGGTAGAAGCGGATGGCGCGGGCCAGGTCGCTGGCCGGGATCTCGACATGCAGGATCGGGTTCACGGGCGCTCTTCTCCGGGTCCACTCAGATGATGCGCAGGGTAATCGCCTTGAGCACCGCGCGGGTGCGGTCGCGGGTGCCGAGCTTGTCGAGGATGGCGGAGACGTAGTTCTTCACCGTGCCCTCGGCCAGGAACAGGCTGCGCGCGATCTCCTTGTTGCTGTAGCCGCCGGCCAGCAGGCGCAGGATCGCCACTTCGCGATCGCCGAAGGTATCGGTCGGCGGGGCCTCGTCGTGGAAGCGGTAGCGGGCGCGCACCGGTTCGGTGCTGACCGGCAGCAGCAGGGTCTCGCCGGCGGCCACACGCTCGATCGCCTCGCGCAGGTCGGCCGGCGCAGCATCCTTGAGCAGGAAGCCCTGCGCGCCCGCCTCGCTGGCCCGCAGCAGCAGATCACTTTCATCGAAGGTGGTCAGCAGCAGCAGCGGCGTGGCATCGCCGCGCGCACGCAGCTGGCGCAGCGCTTCGATACCATCCAGCCCGGGCATGCGGATGTCGCTGAGCACTACGTCCACACGCTGTGCAGCCAACGCATCCAGCAGGGCCTGGCCGTCTTCGGCCTCCAGCACCACCTGCACCCCCAGGCCCTGCAGCAGCGCACGCAGACCCGCGCGCACCAGCGCCTGGTCATCGGCCAGCGCCACCCGGATCGGCGCGGCACTCATGCCGGCAACCGCGCGGTCAGGTGCATGCCGCCCTGCGCGGTACGGGCCAGCACCAGCTGCCCCTGCACTGCGGCGAGGCGTTCGCGCATGCCGGCGATGCCATTGCCTTCGCGGATGCGTTCGGCACGCTGGCCATCATCGCGGATATCGATATGCAACTGGGAGTCCTCTTCGCTGATCGTCAGCCATACGGTTTCTGCATTGCCGTGCCGTGCGGCATTGGTCAGGGCTTCCTGCACCAGCCGCAGCACGGTCTCGGCCATCAGGGGATCGCCCACGCGCACGCCTGCGTCGATCTGCAGCTGCAGTTTCGGCCGTGGGAACGGCGCCGCCAGCGCATGCAGCGCGGTGGCCAGGTCAAGACCGCGATCATCGCGCATCGACTGCACCACCTGGCGCAGATCGGCCAGCAGCTCGCCGGACAACTGCTCGGCCAGCAGCACCGCTTCGCGCCCGGCCAGCACCGGATCCGCGGCCAGCGCCCGCAGGTTCAGGCGCATCGCAGTGAGCTTGTGTCCGGCCACATCGTGCAGTTCGCGCGCCAGCCGCAGGCGCTCGGCATCACGGGCGCTGTCGGCCAGCAGGGCACGGGTGGCCAGGAGATCGGCATTGACCCGGGCAAGGTCGTCGCGGGCCTGCGCGGTGCGCCGTGCATAGTGCGCGGTCAACGCGGCGAAGGCCTGGAAGCCGGCATACAGCAGCACCACCAGCAGCGGCTCGGCGAAGCCACTGTGGCGCAGCACCGCATACACCGCCAGGTTGGCCAGCACCGCGACTGCAAGCACGAAGCGCGGCGGCCAGTGCTCGGCCAGCTGGGCCACCAGCACCACCAGCAGCACCGGAGCAGTCCCGGTACGTGGCTGCAAGGCAACCAGGGCCACCGCCAGTAGTGCCTGCACTGTGGCGGCGAGCGCACGCACGCGGACCGGCATCGAGGCCCATCCATGCACGACGAACAACAGCAGGAACGCGCCGAGCAGCAACTGGCTGAGCCCGGCGCCGGGGCGCGGCCCACCGAATGACAGGCCGACCACCAGCACGGTGGCCAGGCCGGCGAGGCTGAGCGGACGCAACAGGTGGCGAAGCAGGCTGGGCATGGCCAGATGCTGACCGCCCCGGCCGCAGCCGGCAATGGGCCGCACGCAGAAAGTGACTTCTGGCACGTCGAATCGATGACCACTGGCCCTGAACCCGCCGCGGCGGGCCGCGCAGACTGGCCCCACACCGCAACACCCCGTCCACGGCACCCCAACCACTCCGGAGCCACCGCCATGATCCGTACCGCCCTGCTCAGCACCGCCCTCGCTGCCCTGGCCCTGGCCGGCAGCGCCCACGCCGCCGACCTGGCGGTGACCGTGCACGACGTCCGCGTGCAGACCGGCACCCTGCGCGTTGCGCTGGTGGACAGCGCCAGCGCCTGGGATGGCAAGGCCGCCCCGGTGCAGGCACAGCAGGCCCGGCCCAGCGGTGACAGCGCACGCTTCGTGTTCACGAACGTGCCGGCCGGCACCTACGCCGTGCTGCTCACCCACGATGAGAACGACAACGGCAAGCTCGATACCAACCTGGTCGGCATGCCGGTGGAGGGCTACGGCTTCAGCAACAATCCGCAGGTGATGCGCAAGCCGACCTTCGATGAGGCACGCATCACCCTGCCCGATGCCGGCGCCGCCATCGACATCACCCTGCGCTGATCCCCGCTTCCAGACCCGAGGCCATCATGGACCGTCGCCGCTTCCTCCGTACCCTGCTCAGCAGCAGTGCCTGCCTGGCGCTTGGCGCCACCGCGCTGCGCAGCGCTCCGGCCTTCGCCGGTGACCCCGCGCGCTTCGCGCAGGGCCTGCAGCAGCACCCTTGGCTGCTCGGCTGGCGCAGCGTCGGCAGCGAAAGCCTCGGCCCGGCCACCGTGCAGCTGCAGGGCAAGCTTCCCGCCGGGCTGGCCGGCACGCTGTACCGCAACGGCCCGGCCTTGACCGAGCGCGACGGCTTCCGCTATGACCATTGGTTTGACGGCGACGGCATGGTGCAGGGCTGGCGCTTCAATGGTGACGGCAGCCTGACCCATCACGGGCGCATGGTGGCCACGCCGAAGTTCACCCGCGAACAGAAGGCCGGCCGCTTCCAGTATCCGGCCGCAGGTACCACGGTTCCCGGTGCGCTGGCGGTGCGCAACAACGACGATGCCAACGTCGCCAACACCTCGGTGACGATGATCAATGGCCGCCTGTTCGCCTTGTGCGAGTCCGGCTCGGCGTTCGAGGTCGACCCCGATTCCCTGCAGACCCTCGGTCCGGTGACCTGGCGCCCGGACCTGGCCGCGCTGCCCTTCTCGGCGCACCCGCTGCCTGATCGCGATGGCAGCCTCTGGAACTTCGGCTCGATCAGCCTGATGGGAGGCCACGGCCTGCTGGTCTGGCATATCGGCAAGGACGGCCAACTGCGCAGCGCCAACGTGATTGAAACGCCCGAGCACGGCTACCTGCATGCCTTCGCGATGACCGACCAGCACCTGGTGTTCGTGCTGATGCCCTTCGATTTCACTGGCACCGGCGGCAGTTTCTTCGAGCGCATGCAGTTCGCGCCACAGCGCCCTTCCCGCATCGCGGTGGTGGCCAAGGATGCGCCGGACAAGGCGCAGTGGTTCGAAGCCCCGTTCGCGGCGATCTACCACTTCGGCGATGCCTTCAGCCGCGACGGAGGCATCGTGCTGCGCGCGGTGCGCCACGATGACATCAACGAAGCGCGCTCACCGATGAAGGAGGCGATGGCCGGTGACGGCGCGCATGCCGCCAACAGCGGCGCCAGCCTGGTCGAGCTGCACCTCGACCTGCGCCGTGGCCAGGCCCGCTGGCAGCCGGTGGGCATCAGCGCGGTGGAGTTCCCGTTGTTCGACCCGCGCTCGGCCAGCACCCGTGGCGCACGGCTGTATGCACCCACCATCGATGGAGCGGCCACCGCGCCGTACTTCAATGCGGTGGCCGCGTTCGACATCGAGCGCGGGCGCCGCCAGCTGTGGCGCTACGGGGCGGACATCATGGCCGAGGAGCATGTGTTCGTGCCGCGCCCGGGCAGCCGCAGCGCCGATGACGGCTGGTTGATCGGCACCCTGCTCGACCCGGTGAACCAGCGCAGCGGCCTGGCCGTACTCGATGCACGGCACCTGGATGAGGGTCCGCTGGCACAGGCGTGGCTGCCGTACGCAGTGCCGCTGGGCTTCCATGGCACGTTCGCGGCACGCGCTTGAGTCCACGCCGCGCGGACAGCCGCTCGGGCATGCTGGGCTGCCCTCGTCGCGTGGAGTCCCGCATGTCCCTGGCCGACCATCGAAGTGCGCTGGCACCGCAGGGATTCCTGCGCGTGGCCATCAACCTCGGCAACCCGGTTCTGGCACAGGGCGACGCACGCTCCCCGCGCGGGCCCTCGCTGGAACTGGCGACGGCATTGGCACAGCGGATGGGCGTGCAGGCGCGCTTCACCTGCCACGACGCAGCGGCTTCCGTGGTCGCCGCTGCGGACCAGGACGATTGGGATCTGGCGTTCCTGGCCATTGACGCGGCCCGCGCTGGCCGCATCGCCTTCAGCGCGCCCTACGTGGAGATCGAAGGCACCTACCTGGTGCGCGAGGACAGCCCGGCGCAGCAGGTGGCCGAGCTGGACCGCGACGGCCTGCGCATCGCGGTCGGCCGTGGCGCGGCCTATGACCTGTTCCTCAGCCGTGAGCTTTGCCATGCGTCGATCGAACGCGCAGACACCTCCGCAGCAGCCATCGCCCTGTTCGACCAGCAGCAGCTGGATGCCGCCGCCGGCGTGCGCCAGCCGCTGACGGCGTGGGCCATGACACATCCCGGCCATCGGGTGCTGCCCGACCGTTTCACGGCGATCCAGCAGGCGGTGGCGGCACCGGCGTCGCGGCCGGCAGATGCGCTGCAGGCACTGTTCGCGGAAGTGGACGCGATCAGGTCCGGCCCACTGCTGGGTGAAGCCTTCGCGCGTGCCGGGCAGGCGGTCACCCTGCTGCGGTGACCGCTTGATGATCGAGCGTGCGCGAGGTGCGCCAGGCGGACGCCATCAAGCAGGGTTCGACGCTACAGATCTGCGTCCGATGAGGTGGCCGCCATGTGCCGTACGTGCTCGGCCGCCTGCGCATGCAACCAGTCGCGGAAGGCGAGGAAGCCGCGATGGCGGGCCGACCGCTGCGGGTACACCAGCCAGTGTGGCCAGGCGGTCTTCAGGCGCTGGCTGGACAACGCGACCAGCTGCCCGGAATCGAGCAGCAGGCGTGCCCGGGTCACCCGCCCCAGCGCCACACCGACGCCGTCCAGGGCGGCGCGATGATGCGCCTCCGAATCATCCAGCACCGCCACGAAGCGCTGCGGGGGACTCTGCCCGCTCAATGCGAACCAGGCCCCCCATGCGCCATCGGGATCACCGAGTAGCGGCCACTGGTTCAGTGGCACATCGCCGATTCCGCCCATGCGTTCGATCAGTGCCGGGCTGGCCATCGGCAGCAGCCATTCATCGAACAGCGGCTCCACCACCAGCCCCGGCCAATGCCCGCTGCCCAGCCGCAGCGCGGCGTCGAACTGCCGCTGCCGTTCGAAATCGACCAGGCGCTCACTCGACTGCAGGTTGATCTCGATCTGCGGGTGCGCGGCCACGAAATGCCCGAGGCGCGGTACCAGCCAGGCCGAGGCCATCGACGGCACCGCACTGATCGTCAGCACGTGCTCGGCACGCGCGGCATAGGGTTGGAACGCCTCGTTGATCGCATCCAGGTGCGGACCGACCTGTTCGAGCAGGCGCTGCCCTTCCAGGGTGAGGCTGACGCCGCGCGCCTGGCGGATCAGCAGCGGCTGGCCAAGCCGCTCTTCCAGCTGGCGCATCTGATGGCTGAGCGCACTGACGGTCAGGTTCATCGACGCCGCCGCCCGCGACAGGTTGCCCAGCCGGGCGGCCGTCACGAAGCCCTGCAGCGCATGGAGCGGAGGACGGGACATCAGGCTTGAATTCCTCTCAAGTCCAGCTTGCGGAAATGTCGCTTTTTGCGCCCCCATGCTGCCCGTATCGTGCATTCCACTCAAGTGGAGGCCCCCTCATGAACATCTTCGGCAGCCTGTTGTTCCTGCATGGCCACGTCGCCAGCGCCGAGCTGGCGCGGCAGCTGGCCGGCCCGTCCACGCCGCCGCCATGCCGCATCGTGCCCGTGCTGCCAGGGGCCCCGTCCGCCGACCGGCCGCCGCAGGATGCCCGGCGCCGTTGACGACGCCGCCCAACGCCCCCCCCTAGCGTTGCAGCGCTTCCTGCACCGCTGCGGCCACATCGGTGTTGTCGATGTAGCTGCCGTCATTCCAGCGCACATGCTGGCGGTACCCGGCATCGATGCCGCGCACGCGCTGGCCCAGCAGCTCCGACCCCGCCCCCTTGGCCCACAGCGGCACCAGCGCGTTGGAATGGTTGCCGGTGGGGCGGAAGCTCATCCCCGGCATGCGCCCCCGGCCATTGTTGCGCACCGGCTCGAAGGCGACGTTCTGTGCATCGGGCCCCATCGGCATGCTGTTGTCGTGGTCGGTGGTGACGATCAGCAGGTTGCGTTCCCAGCCGCCGTTGCGCTCGATCCACTCGACTACCGCCGCCACCGCGTCGTTGAATTCCGCCGTTTCCTCGATCAGCCGGCCGTACTGCGGCTGGTCGCTGCACTCGCCGTAATGCCATTCGGTGCCGCAGGCGCTGGTATGCGCGGCCCAGTCGGTGGCACCGCCCTCCACCATCAGGAACAGCCCCTTCGTTGAGCGTTGCTGCAGGAACCGCAGCGCTCCGCGGGTCATGGTGGCAAGATCGGGCACGCTGTCGATCCTGCGCACGCCGGACGGCATGGCCGCATCCTGGCCCAGCACCTGCAACTGGCGCGCCTGCTGCAGCGTATTGGCGACGCGCGGCACGCCGATCAGCGGCCGGTCGGCCGGCAACCGGCCATCGGCCAGCGCGGCGAACTCGTCGCTGCTGCGGATCAATCGCCATGGTCCAGCGGGATTGCCGCCGATCGCGGTGCCCGCTTCCAGCTGCCGCCAGTCCTGCTGCGAAACCCACTGCCACGGATTCGCGCAGCCCTCTGCCGGCGCCGCACCTGCGGCGTCGTCGCAGGCGCGGCCATCAACGCTGTAGCCCGGGCCACCGGTGCCCATCACCAGGTCCATGTGGCCCTGCGCCAGCATCTGATGGGCAATGGCGTGGTAGTTGTTGCGCGATTCGTTCTGCGCAGCGAATGCTGCCGGTGTTGCGTGTGCGAACGGCACCGAGGTCACCACGCCGGTGGCCATGCCGAGGCGCTTGGCGCGCAGCGTGTTGTACTCGACCGGGTTGCCATCGTTGTTGTAGTTGATGGCGTTGTTGTAGGTCTTGATGCCCGAGGACAGCGCCGTGCCCGCCGCCGCACTGTCGGTCGCCACCGCCGCCAGGTACTGGTAGCCGGCGAACGGCAGGTCCGCCGCCGGCACCGGTGCGCTGTCCCACGCCTTGTCCGCGTCATAGCCGAGGGTCTGCGCAGCGTCGCGGGTCGGTTGGCTGCTGGCATTCAGCGGAAAGGTGGTCACCGCCAGGCGCTGCGGAAAGCCTGCATACGGCGCCCCTTCGCGGCTGCCGTACTGCCAGTAAGCCGCCGCGTCCCAGCTGCCCCAGCCGGCACCGTCGTTGATCATCACGATCACGTTGTGCGGCCGCCCGGCAGTAGCGGCGACAGTCTCCGCACGCGGAGTGGTCTGGCAGCCGCCCAGTGCGGCCAGCGCCAGCAGCAGCGGGAAAAGCAGCGAACGGCGTGCAAGGCATACAGTCATCGGAGGTCCCGTCGGGCCAGCGGGCGGCCCGCAATGGCCGTACGTTATATCGTTTCAATATTGCAGCTTCGTGCAGCTGCCGCGCTTTATGCTGCAGGCTCGTCATCGCCATCGCCTCCCCATGTCGTCTCCAGCCCCTGCGCGCATGCCGCTGTCCTCCATCACGCTCGACGCCGCGACCTTCGCGGTGATCCACCAGCACAATGCGGACATCGCGCGGCCACCGGCGTCGCTGACCAAGCTGATGACCGCCTACGCGGCCCATGCCTGCATCGAGGCAAGCGGACGCTCGTGGCAGGAAGCGGTCCACATCGTGGCCGGCGATGTGGACGCCGTGGCCGATGATGAAACCCGGATGGGCCTGCAGCCCGGTGAATCCGTCAGCCTGGCGCGCCTGCTGGAAGGGCTGATGATCGTTTCCGGCAATGATGCGGCGCTGGCCATCGCGCGCCATCTGGATGGATCGCAGGCGGCGTTCCTGGACCGCATGAACCGGCATGCGCGGCAACTGGGCCTGCGCAGCACCTGGTTCGCCAGCGTCTCCGGCATCACCACGCCACAGCATGCGTCCAGCGCGCGCGACATGGCGGTGCTGGCCGCCTGCCTGCTGAATGACTACCCACAGATCCTGGCGATCACCGCGCAACGCGCGTTCGCGCATGGCGGCTTCAGCCGCAACAACCAGAACGCCCTGCTTGGCGATGACGGCGTGGATGGACTGAAGACCGGCTACACCCGGGCTGCAGGCTTCTGCCTGGCCGCCACCGCCTGCCGGACGCTGGCGGGCCACGCGCAACCGGTGCGGCTGATCACCGTGGTACTGGGATGCGACAGCCGCGACGCACGCGATGCGCTGGTGCGCGAACGCCTGGACGCCGGATTCGCGGCGCTGGCCGGCAGTACCCTACCCGCCTGAAGCGAAATGCGGCTCAGCGGCGCTTGACCGTTGCCACGATCAGCCGCTGCAGTTCGGCTTCAGCGCCGGCCTTGTCCAGCGCGCCGGCGGCCACGCCTTCGGACAGCGTTTCGGCCGCACCGAGAATGGCCCAGCGTCCCGCCAACGGCACCGTGCCTGCGGCCGCGAACGGGGCCAGCCAGGCCTCGCAGTTGTCGATGAAATCCTGCTGGTAGCGCCGCCGCACCTCGTGCAGCTCGGGCGCACCGACCAGCGCGGCAAGGATGCCCTGCACTTCGCTGCCCTGGCTGAGGATGCAGTCGATGTAGCCGGAGGCGATGGCCGCCGCACGATCGGCCAGTTGCGCCCTGGCACGGCCGATGCGCTCGTTGAAGACCAAGGTCTGGCGGCCGTCGTAGTCGTCATAGAGCGCGGCCAGCAGGCCATTGCGGGTCACGAAGTGATCGTAGGCCACCGGCTTGGTCACCCCGGCCGCTTCGGCCAGCCGGCCCAGCGTCAACGCATCGGTGCCCTCTTCGCCGACCAGCGTCCACGCCACGTCCAGCAACTGGCGGGCGCGTTGCTCCCGGGTCAGGCGGCGGCGCGTGGGGGTGGCGTTGGCGGGCATTGGCAGGGCACGGCGATCACTGTGTCGGAGTGCCGATTTTACGACCGATCTCCGTGGCCGATCGCAGATGCGCGTCGGCCATGCCGGAATCGGCATCCAGCAGCAGGTCCGACGACAGCACCGGCGCACCGCAGTAGTCGAAGATGCCCATGTCGATCTGCGTCTTCATCGCCGCGCCATAACCGCGACGCTCGATCATGTCCGCGCCGGCCCCACCGATACCGACCAGGTGCACGCGCAGCCACTGCAGCTTCTTACGCACCTTGCCGTCGGCTCCGTCCTGATAGGCCCAGCCCTGGGTGAACACGCGGTCGATCCACCCCTTCAACAGCGCGGGAAAGGACCACCAGTACAACGGGTAGACCAGTACCAGCGTGTTGGCGGACTCCAGCCGTGCCTGCTCGGCGGCGACATCGGCCGGGGCCGCACCGCCGCCACGGAACAGGGCCTGGTCCTGCGTGTTGAAGCGCGGATCGAAGCCTTCGGCCATCAGGTCGGCATGGGTCACGCGGTTGGCGGCGTCCGAGGCGGTGATGGCTTCGCCGATGCGCCTGGCGATGGCATGGGTCAACGCGCCGGATTCAGGATGGGCGGTAACGATGAGGGTGTGCATGGGGGATGTCCGGAATTCACTATCTACCAATAGTAGATAGCGACACGCGGAATACCAGCACCCTGCGTGGGACGCTGTTTCCGCATCCACCGTATAGTGCGGCGGTTCCCGCTGAGAGACCCGACGATGCACCGATATCTGCTTGCCCTTCTGCTGGCCCTGCCGATGGCAATGGCCGTTGCGCCAGCGCTGGCCGGTGAACTCAGTCCGGAAGACTCGGCCGCATTGCGCAAGGAGGTGCAGGCGATGATGGACGCCTTCGCCCGCGGCGATACCGAGCTGATCATCGCGCGCACCCATCCCAGCCTGAAGCAGCTGGCCGGCGGCGACGAGGCCTATGCGCGGGCAACCCGCGACACGGTGAAGGCGCTGCGCAAGGCCGGCGTCACCATCATCAGCGACGAAGCGGGCGTGCCGGGCCGCACCTATGCGGCCGGCGACGAGGAAGTCTGCTTCGTACCGCGCCAGTCACTGCTGCGCGTACGCGAAGCGCCGATGCGCAGCACGTCATTCATGGTCGCTGTGCGGCGCGTCGGTACCACGCAATGGCGCTATCTGGATGGCGCCGCGCTGCCGGACAACCCCGGCCTGTTGCAGTTGCTGCTGCCCGACCTGGAAGCGGACGTGGTGCTGCCGGAGAGTGAGACGGAAGCGCTGTAGCCGCAGGCACATGCATCCCGCATGGCGTGGATCTCCCGCCCTCTGCTGACCTGGGCCTGCGCCGGGGTTTCCCTCAACCGAACAGCGCGTTCAACGCGGCCCCGGACGCCGCCTGCTGCAGGCCATCGAAGCGGCCGTCCTGCACGATCGGCTGGGTCGCCTGCATCAGCCCACCCCATGCCGCACGCGCCAGCGCACCGCCCAGGCTGACCCGGCGCACGCCGAGGGCGGCGATGTCCTGCAGGCTCAGCGGTGTCGGTCCACCGACCAGCAGGTTCACCGGCTTCGGCCCCGCAGCGGCGACCACCGCGCTGATCTGTTGGCGCGTGCTGATGCCCGGTGCATACAGCACATCGGCGCCGGCCTCGGCATAGGCGCGCAGACGCTGCAGGGCGTCCTGCAGATCCGGTACACCAACGAAGAAGTTCTCGGCACGGCCGACCAGCAGCACCTCGCCACCGGCGCGGTCGATGGCGGCACGCGCCGCGCGCAGGCGCTCGACCGCCTGCTCGATCGGGCGCAGCGGCGCATCGGCGACGCCGCTGGCATCCTCGATCGACAGTGCCGCGATGCCGGTGTCGATCGCCGCGGCCACCGCTGCTTCCACCGCCTGCGGCGTCGCCCCGAAGCCGTCGCTGAAGTCGGCGTTCAATGGCAATGGCGTCGCCTCCACCATTACCCGCAGGTGCTCGAGCGTGGCCTGCAGCGAGACCGCGCCATCGGGCCTGCCCTCGCTCCAGGCGCAGCCGGCGCTGGTCGTGGCCAGCGCCCGGAAGCCCTGCCGCTGCAGGTAACGGGCGCTGCCCACGTCCCACGGATTGGGCAGCACGAAGCAGCCGTGCGCATGCAGTTGGCGGAAGCTGGCGCGCTTGCGCCGGGTGTCGGCATCGGATGCGGTCATGGCAGGTTCCAGAGCGGTACGGCGCACCCTAGCCTGCCCATCGGCCCCGCTCAATGCCACTCCGTGCGGCGGGCAGCAGCGGGCTGCAGCATGAGGTGATGCCACCTGCTTATTGGACACCACCGCGTTCGCTGCCCGAGCGTGCTTGCCTGTCCCGCTTCCTCCCGCCACGGAGCCCTTCATGCAGCCGGAACCGCATTCCACCGCCGACAGCCTCAGCGACACAGGCGACGATGATGCACAGTGGGCCGACCTGCTCTCGCCCGCGCGGCGGCGCCTGATCGCCTCGGCCGGGCTGGCCGCAGGCGGCCTGGCCAGCACATCGACGGCAACCGCGCGCGACGGTACAGCGGTGAACACCACCGAACCCGGGCGGCCTGGTTTCCGCGCCATCGTTCCACCGCCAGCGACGGGACGCAGCCCCTGGGGCCAGGCCACGGCCAGCGAGCCGACCCCACGTCCGGCCAGTGTCCGCCCGGGTGAGGCCACGCTGCCGACCACGCCGCGCGCCTATACCGACATCAAGAGCTATCACGCGCACATCTACTTCGATGAGGACAGCTTCGCCAAGGCGGCACTGCTGCGGCGCTGGGCCGCCGAGCGCTTCCCGGTGGAGCTGGGCAACTGGAACCTGGAGCCACGCGGCCCGCACGTCACGCCCTCGTTCTACTTCGGCTTCACCAACGACCTGCTGCCGGTGCTGGTGCCCTGGCTGCAGCTCAACAGCCTGGGCCTGACCATCCTGATCCACCCCAATACCGGCGATGGCCGCGCCGACCACCTCCACTACGCGCTGTGGGTCAACCGCGCGCAGCCAGTAAACGCCTACAACTGGCCGGCACCGAAGCCGGGCGAACGGGAGCTGCTGGAGCAGGTGTTCCCGAACGTGGTGCCGACGGTGCCGCTGGAGACCTGAGCGGGCCGCCCCCCCCATCCACGCATGGCGTGGATCTACCCTTGGCGACATGGGGCTGCCGCTAACGTCGGCCTACGTGCATGCATCCCCGGTCCGCACGGCATTCAGCGTGCCTTGATCCAGCGTCCGCCATACGGCCACAAGCGCTCCGGCAGATTTCAAACATTCGATTGAAACGCCGCAAACTTCGCCGAACTGGACAGCATCCACCGGTTCCGCCAGACTGCCGCCCTTTCCCGTCTTCCGGATCCCATGGCGAAGCTGCTGGTCCTGCATGGCCCCAACCTCAACCTGCTCGGCACCCGCGAGCCGGAGGTCTATGGTCACACCACGCTGGCCGACATCGACCAGGCCCTGGCCGCCCAGGCGGCTGCGGCCGGTCACGCGGTGGAAAGCCTGCAGTCCAACGCCGAGCACGTGCTGGTGGACCGTGTGCAGGCTGCGCGCAACGACGGAACCGCTTTCATCCTGATCAACCCCGCCGCCTTCACCCACACCTCGGTCGCCCTGCGCGATGCGCTGGCGGCGGTGGCGGTGCCGTTCATCGAGATCCACCTGTCCAACCCGCATACCCGCGAACCGTTCCGCCAGCACAGCTACTTCAGTGACAAGGCGGTGGGCGTGGTATGCGGCTTCGGTGCCGACAGCTACCGCTACGCGATGGACGCGGCGCTGCTGCGCGTACAGGCGGCCAGCGCGTGAAGACGCTGCCGCGCCTGCTCGCCGGCGCTGTGGCGTGGGTCGGCATCTGCGGTGCCGCCGCCGCGTTCGACCGCAAGGACGAAGACATCGACTGCGCCCATCCGGGTACCACGATGGAGAGCGACCTGTGCGCCTCGGACGTGGCCGCCGCCGCTGATGCCGAACTCAATACCGTCTATGCACAGGCGCGTCGCCAGCTGCGCTCCCCGGCCCGCGGCGGCAACTGCAGCTATTGCGGCGATGCCGAGCAGGAGCTGGTACTGGCCCAGCGCGCCTGGGTCCAGCTGCGCGATCACGACTGCAACGCGGTCTATGCCCTCAATTCCGATGGCACGGCGCGCAACGGCGCACAGATGCGCTGCCTGACCACCCTCGCGCGCGACCGTACGCGGCAGCTGCGCGAGTTCTACGAACTGCTTTGACCCGAGTGCAACCGCACTCCCCACCACACTGACATCACGAGCAAAGAGGCCACCATGGATCTCCGCAAAATCAAGAAGCTGATCGACCTGCTGGAAGAGTCGAACCTGGCTGAAATCGAAATCAAGGAAGGCGAAGAGTCGGTGCGCCTGTCGCGCGCCCCGGTGGCCGGCTACGCCGCTCCGGTCGCAGCCCCGGTGTACGCCGCTCCGGCCGCTCCGGCGCCGCAGGCGATGCCGATGCAGTCGCCGACCGAAGCCTCCACCGGCGGCACCGCCAAGCCGGGCCCGGCACTGCCGGAAGGCCACGTGCTGCGCTCGCCGATGGTCGGCACCTTCTACGCTTCGTCCGCTCCGGACAAGCCGGCCTTCGTCAGCGTTGGCCAGCAGGTCAAGGAAGGCGAGACCCTGGCCATCATCGAAGCCATGAAGATGTTCAACCCGATCGAAGCCGACAAGTCCGGCACCATCGTCGCCATCCTCGGCGAGAACGGCCAGCCGGTGGAGTTCGACCAGCCGCTGTTCGTGATCGGCTGAGGGGCGCGCCATGCTCGACAAAGTCGTCATTGCCAACCGAGGGGAGATCGCGCTGCGCATCCTGCGCGCGTGCCACACCCTCGGCATCCGCACGGTGGCCGTGCACTCCACGGTTGACCGCAATCTCAAGCACGTGGCCATGGCCGACGAGTCGGTCTGCATCGGCCCGGCGCCGTCGCCGCAGAGCTACCTCAACATCCCGGCGCTGATCGCCGCAGCGGAAGTCACCGACGCCCAGGCCATCCACCCGGGCTACGGCTTCCTGTCGGAGAACGCCGACTTCGCCGAGCGTGTCGAGGAATCCGGCTTCATCTTCATCGGCCCCAAGGCCGACACCATCCGCATGATGGGTGACAAGGTCGAAGCGATCCGCGCGATGAAGGCCGCCGGCGTGCCGTGCGTGCCCGGCTCGGGCGGCCCGCTGGGCGAGGACATCGTCGCCAACACCAAGATCGCCCGTGAGATCGGCTACCCGGTCATCATCAAGGCGGCCGGTGGCGGTGGTGGCCGCGGCATGCGCGTGGTGCACGCCGAAGCCTCGCTGAAGACCTCGATCGAAACCACCAAGAGCGAGGCCAAGGCCGCGTTCGGCAATGGCGAGGTCTACATGGAGAAATTCCTGGAGAATCCGCGCCACGTGGAGATCCAGGTGCTGGCCGACGGCCAGGGCAACGCCATCCACCTCGGCGAGCGCGACTGCTCGATGCAGCGCCGCCACCAGAAGGTGGTGGAAGAAGCGCCGGCACCGGGCATCACCGACGAGCAACGCGAGCAGATCGGCAAGGTGTGCGTGGAAGCCTGCATCCGCATCGGCTACCGCGGCGCCGGCACGTTCGAGTTCCTCTACGAGGACGGCCGCTTCTACTTCATCGAAATGAACACCCGCATCCAGGTGGAGCACCCGGTGACCGAGATGGTCACCGGCATCGACCTGGTGGCCGAGCAGCTGAAGATCGCCGCCGGCCAGAAGCTGTCGATCAAGCAGAGCGACGTGGTGCTCACCGGCCATGCGATCGAGTGCCGCATCAACGCCGAAGATGCCGAAACGTTCGTGCCGAGCCCCGGCACCATCACCGGCTTCCATCCGCCGGGCGGTCCCGGCGTGCGCGTGGACACCCACATCTACAGTGGCTACCGCGTGCCGTCGAACTACGATTCGATGATCGGCAAGCTGATCGTGCACGGCCCGGACCGCGAAACCGCCATCGCCCGCATGCGGGTGGCGCTGAGCGAAATGGTGGTCGATGGCATCAAGACCAACATCGCGCTGCAGCAGCGGATCATGCGCGACAAGGGCTTCCAGGCCGGTGGGCAGAACATCCACTACCTGGAAAAGCGCCTTGCCGAACGCAAGAACAAGCCGATCGCGCTGACCTGACCGGTCGCCGGATGCTGGACACGAAAAGGGCGGGGATATCCCCGCCCTTTTTCATTGTCTGTTGCGCCGGGCCGATGCTCGGCCGCTCTTTCCGGCACGCCGAGCATGGCTCGGCCCTGCAGAGGTGATTCAGCGCTTGTCGGCCACTTCCGCCGGAATCTGCGAATTCGGCAGCGGGCGAACGCCATTGGGCGAACTCGGGTCGACGATCACCATGGTCTCGGTGGACCCATCGGGCCACACCACCTGGAAAGTACTGCCCGCCGGCAACGAAGCGAACGGCATGCCACTCTGCGCGCGATACACCGCAGCGACCTGGCTGGCACCCACGCGGCGTACTTCTTCCTGCGCCTTCACCGTGGTCAGTTCCACCTTCGACAGATGCCGGTAGCGATCTTCATAGGTGTCGATCATCAACAGCCCGACCGCACCGGCCGAGTACGCCACGAACAGCGCCACCCAGAACCAGAACTTGGCCCCATGCAGGAATCGACGGTAATTCATTGCCCGCCCCTCTTTCCAACCAATCGCTTGATCCACTGCTTCATTTTCCCCGCACCTTGCCGCGATACCGCAGCGTCATACACGAAATCCCGGAAATCCTGCGTCCCATCCTGCGAACAGATCCCTCCATTCGCGCAAAAACTGTTGACCAGCACGCTGTCGGCCCCACACGGTAGACCGAGCTCGCAGGCGGCAAGCCGCCATGCCAGTTCACTGAGCTGTTCACCCGCCACCAGCCCGTTGAGCGCGCGATCGCCTGCCGCGCGCACGCCCATGCCCGGCGCGATCGCCATGAAGGCCTCCGGATCACGCGAAGTGCGCACCCGCTCGACCAGGTCGCGGCGGTACTCGGGGGTGTCATGCAGCGGCTCGCCCTCGGCGAACAGCGATGCTTCCGCAGCCAGGTTGCCCTGCGCCGCGGCCTTGCGGCGCTCGGCCAGCACCAGCGCGGCGCCCAGCTTGTCGCCGGGCACGAAGCCGCCGCAGCGCTGCGCCACGCGCTCGCGCGCCTGCACCATGGCCGGTGCGGCCGTCAGGCCCAG
This sequence comes from uncultured Stenotrophomonas sp., assembly GCF_945952405.1. Lineage (GTDB taxonomy): Bacteria > Pseudomonadota > Gammaproteobacteria > Xanthomonadales > Xanthomonadaceae > Stenotrophomonas. The sequence goes on from NZ_CAMFIA010000025.1 coordinate 50,800, forward strand.
CCCGGCCAGCACGTTGTTGTCCAGGCGATAGCCGCCCGGATCGATGGCGTACTGCGCGCAGTAGTCATAGACCCGGCTGAGCATCCAGCGCGCCTCGTGGTTGCCTTCGTCGGCCTGCACGCGCAGGCGCTGCGCATAGGCATACAGATCGGTGGCGTCCTCGATATCGGCGCGCAGATCCAGCGGCAGGCCGGAAGGCAGCGCATTGCCGCGCTCGAAGGCGGCCAGACGGCGCGCCAGCGCCTCCGGCACCACCGGCAGCGCCACCGCGTCATCGGCGCTGGCGACGGTTGCCACCGGCAGCTCGCCCGTCGTCTCCGCGGCCGACCCGACATGCCCGCTGGCCCGGTACCCGGCCACGCCCAGCACGGCCACCGCGGGCAGCACCAGCAACCAGGTTTTCAGGGTCGGAGCGAAGGCCATTGGCAGCAGTGAGCGTTCACGGCGCACAGGAATTGCGCAAGTTTAGCAAGGCCCGACGGACCTGTCTGAACCGGCTTCGTTCATCCCACGACGGCATCTCAGGCAATACGGAGACGCCCCGATGGTCTAGCATGGCCCCCTTTCCCGCGATTGCTCCCACCGCCATGCCGTTCCTGGAACTGACCCTGCGTTGCACCGAAGCCACCCAGCCCCGCTATGAAAATGCGCTGGAGGACGTTGGCGCACTGGCCGTCACGCTGCTCGATGCCGAAGCCGATACCAGCAACGAACAGGCCATCCTCGAACCGGGCGTGGGCGAGACCCCGCTGTGGGACACCCTGGTGCTGAGCGCACTGTTCCCCGCCGACAGCAACGCGTTGCTGCTGCTGGCTGCACTGGAAGCCTTCGATCCGGAACTGGACTGGAGCGGTGGCAGCTTCCGCGCGGTCGAGGACGAAGACTGGGAGCGCGCGTGGCTGGACCAGTTCCAGCCGATGGATTTCGGCAGCCGTACCTGGATCGTGCCGTGGAACCATGAGCTGCCGGACGCCGCACAGGCGGCCGATGCCGCCGTGGTGCGGCTGGATCCGGGCCTAGCGTTCGGTTCCGGCACCCACCCGACCACGGCCCTGTGCCTGCGCTGGCTGGACCAGCTGGCCGCGGATGGCCTGCTGCAGGGCCAGCGCGTGCTCGATTTCGGTTGCGGCTCCGGCATCCTCGCGCTGGCCGCGCTGAAGCTGGGCGCCGCAGAAGCGATCGGCGTGGACAACGATCCGCAGGCCCTGGTCGCCACTGCCGACAATGCCGAACGCAATGGCGAGCAGGCGCGCATGCAGGTCTACCTGCCGCAGGACGAACCGGTCGCGACCTATCCGATCGTGGTCGCCAACATCCTCGCTTCGGCACTGGACGCACTGGCGGAACTGCTCGCCGCCCGCGTCGCCGCCGGCGGCCGCATCGCCCTGTCCGGCATCCTGCATGGCCAGGAAGGCGAACTGCTGCAGCGCTACGCCGCGTGGTTCGACGACCTGCAGGCCACCCAGGATGGCGACTGGATGCGCATCACCGGCGTGCGCCGCGCCTGATCGTGGTTGAATGACCGCTGGATCCGAGCCCGCGCCCTGAGCATGTCCGAGCCGAACCCACCGCGCCGTCCCCTGGCCACCTTCCTGCGTTCGGCGCCGGAAGGTGAGCCCGCGCCTGCGCGCGATGCACACACCCAGGACCCGGCCGAAGCCGCGCCCACTGCGCTGCAGGTTCCCGCCGGACCCCTTGCCACGGTAGCCGCGCCGGTGGCGGAAATGCGACACGACGATGACACGGCCGGCGTCGATGACAGCCTGGCCATCGAACCGGCGGCGGTCGCAGTAGCGGCCACTGCGGTCACCGTTGAAGCGCCCAGCTTCCTCGGTACTCCTCGCCCGCGCAGCCTGCCAGCGCCGCGCTGGCACTGGATGCTGGTCGCAGCGCTGGCGCTGGTACTGCTGCTGCAGAGCGTGCTTGCCGATCGCGCGCGGCTGGCCGCCGACGCCGGCAACCGCGCCTGGCTGACGACACTGTGCGGCGTCCTGCGCTGCAGCCTGCCGGCCTGGCACGAGCCGACCGCGTTCACCATGACCAGCCGCGAGATCCGGCCGCTGCCCGGACACGCCGGTGTGCTGCAGGTGCAGGCCAGCATCCGCAACGATGCACGTTGGGCGCAAGCCTGGCCGGACCTGCGCCTGTCGCTGTCCGATGCCGATGGCCGGGTGATCGGCAGCGGCGTGTTCACCCCCGCGCAGTACCTGGGCGAGCCCCCCGGCTCTGCCCTGCTGGAACCGGGGCAGAGCGCGCGCGTTGCGTTCCGTGTACAGGAGCCCGCGGCCTCCACGGTCGCATTCACCTTCGACTTCCTCTGACCGGGCAAGAGGCGTCCGGTCGTGGCAGGCCGGGCACGCTCGCGCTAGACTGGCCGCCACCACCTCGTCCGGCCGCGCGCTCCGCGCGCACGGGCCAACCGAATCGGGAACCCCCTTGAACGCTGTCCTTTCTCGTCCTGACAACAGTCGTGGCGCTCCCCGGCCACCGCTGCGTGAACATGTCGCCCAGTCCGTGCGCCGTTACCTGCGTGACCTCGATGGCTGCGACGCGGACGATGTCTACGAGATCGTGCTGCGCGAGATGGAGATCCCGCTGTTCGTGGAGGTGCTCAACCACTGCGAAGGCAACCAGAGCCGCGCCGCCGCGATGCTGGGCATCCACCGCGCCACCCTGCGCAAGAAGCTGAAGGAATACGGCATCAGCGCGTAAGCGCGGCTGCGGGTAGTGCCGGCCGCTGGCCGGCAACCCCATGATCGATGGCAGGGTATTGCCGTTGCCATTGCCATTGCCATTGCCATTGCCATTGCCATTGCCGGCCAGCGGCCGGCACTACCGGTGAATCCCCGCCACGCGTGGATGGGAAAACCCGTTGGTCTCAACCGCCGCCAGCCCGGTAGATCCACGCCATGCGTGGATGGGAAACCCCGTCGGCATCAACCGCCGCCGGCCCGGTAGATCCACGCCACGCGTGGATGGGAAACCCCCTCGGTATCAACCGCCGCCGGCCCGGTAGATCCACGCCACGCGTGGATGGGAAACC
>NZ_CAMFIA010000026.1 GCF_945952405.1 uncultured Stenotrophomonas sp.
CCTCTGGGCGGATCCCCGGCCCGGCGCAGCGCGCCGGGCGTTCGCCGGCGGCGCGCGGTGCCTGTCGTCGCATTGATAGCCGCCTTGCGGGCGTATCTGTAGAGCCGAGCCATGCTCGGCTGCCTTGGGCCACGTTGCGGCGCCGCCCGGGCATCGGCCCGGTCGCTACGGATTATCGGTGTTCCCTGTAGAGCCGAGCCCATGCTCGGCTGCCGGCGGCCTTTTTCAGCCTTCCAGGATGAAGGCGGCCGCAACCTTGCGGCCTTCGCCGGCGAGGATGTTGAACGTGCGCGCGGCGGCCGGGTTGTTCATCACTTCCAGGCCAATGCCACGCGACAGGCAGGCGGCCATCACCACCGCCGGCGGGAATACCTGGCGGTCGCCGGTGCCAAGCACGATCAGCGCCGGATTGAGCGCCAGGATCGGCTCCAGATCGGCCAGCTGCAGCGCGGCGGCATGCAGCACCGGCCATTGCTCGACCAGCTGGTCCGGGGTCAGGAAGAAGCTGCTGCCCAGCACCTGGTCGTTGACCCTGGCCGAACGGCCGTCGGCGGCGCGCAGGCTGTAGGCGTAGTCAGGCGGTTCGTGGTTCAGCTGCATGGCAGTAGGGCGATCAGCCGCGCGGAAGCACGATCTGGCGCTGTTCCTTGCTCGGGCGGTACAGCACCGCGACGTGGCCGATGCGCTGTACCAGCGCGCTGTCGGTGGCGTCGACGATCTCGCCGATCATCACGTCACGGGCTTCACGGTCCTCGGCAGCGACCTTCACCTTGACCAGTTCGTGGCGCTCCAGCACTTCGTTCAGCTCAGCGATGAAGGCCGGGGTCACGCCCTTGCCCCCGGTCTGCAGCAGGGCCTTCAGGTCGTGGGCTTGGCCGCGCAGGAAACGGGTCTGGGAGGCGGTCAGGGCGATGGACATGCAGGAAAAGACGGTTGAATGGGGCGATCAGGGTATCATGAGGACCCCATCAGCCCCTATTTTCAATGGCTACCCGCAGCAAAAGCAGCCAGCGCTGGCTCAAGGAACACTTCTCCGACCCCTTTGTGAAGAAGGCCCAGGCCGAAGGCATGCGCTCGCGCGCGGCCTACAAGCTCGAAGAGCTGCTCGAACGTGACCGGTTGCTGAAGCCGCATATGGTGGTGGTCGACCTCGGCGCGGCCCCGGGCGGCTGGTCTCAGCAGGTTCGGAGACAGATTGGCGATACCGGCCGCGTGCTGGCCCTGGACATCCTGGACATGCCGCCACTGGCGGGCGTGGAGTTCCTTCACGGTGACTTCAGGGAAGAAGCCGTCCTATCGCAGTTTGAAGCCATGCTCGGGGATCAGCCGGTAGACCTTGTGCTGTCGGACATGGCCCCCAATAAGAGTGGTGTGGGCGCGGTTGACCAGCCGCGGATGATGCACCTGGCGGAGCTGGCCCTGGATTTTGCCGACAACCACCTCAAGACCGGTGGGGCATTCCTGATCAAGCTGTTCCAGGGTGAGGGCTTTGACGACTATGTGCGCGAAATGCGCCGCCGGTACGACAAGGTCTCCATCCGCAAGCCGGAAGCGTCGCGCAAGCGCTCTCCCGAGGTGTATGCCTTGGGTCAGGGAAAACGCGCCCACATGAAGTAAGCTCGCAACGTACGCAAGTTCGACCCCAACGCAACGCCAGCACTAAGAGGAACACCGGAGCCAATGAGGATGAACGACTTGACCAAGAACCTCCTGCTATGGGTGGTCGTCGCCGTCGTGCTGATGGTGGTCTTCCAGAGCTTCTCGCCGAAGTCCTCCGGGGCCGGGGCGCAGGGCGCGTCGTATTCGCAGTTCCTGGACCAGGTGGACAGCGGCAACGTGCAGAAGGTCGCCTTCGGCGGCGACATGCGCGGCGGCACCAGCCAGCTGACCTACACCACCCGCGGTGGGCAGTCGTCCACCATCACCGCGCCGTTCGATCGTGACCTGATCAACGTGCTGCGTACCAAGAATGTGGAGATCGTGCAGGAGGAGCCGTCCAGCGGCATCTCGCTGGGCGCGATCCTGATGAATTTCCTGCCGGTCATCCTGATCATTGGTTTCTGGTTGTTCATCATGCGCCAGATGCAGGGCGGTGGCGGCGGTGCCAAGGGCGCGATGTCCTTCGGCAAGTCGCGCGCCAAGCTGCAGGGCGAAGACCAGATCAAGGTCACCTTCGCCGACGTCGCCGGCTGCGACGAGGCCAAGGAAGAAGTGGGCGAGCTGGTCGACTTCCTGCGCGACCCGTCCAAGTTCACCAAGCTGGGCGGCAAGATTCCGCGCGGCGTGCTGATGGTCGGCCCGCCGGGTACCGGCAAGACGCTGCTGGCCAAGGCCATTGCCGGCGAAGCCAAGGTGCCGTTCTTCTCGATCTCCGGTTCGGACTTCGTGGAAATGTTCGTCGGCGTCGGTGCCAGCCGCGTGCGCGACATGTTCGAGCAGGCCAAGAAGCATGCCCCGTGCATCATCTTCATCGACGAAATCGACGCCGTCGGTCGCCACCGTGGTGCCGGCCTGGGCGGCGGTCATGACGAGCGCGAGCAGACCCTGAACCAGCTGCTGGTCGAGATGGACGGTTTTGAAGGTGGCGAAGGCGTGATCGTGATCGCCGCGACCAACCGTCCGGACGTGCTGGACCCGGCGCTGCTGCGTCCGGGCCGTTTCGACCGCCAGGTCGTGGTCGGCCTGCCGGACGTCAAGGGCCGTGAGCACATCCTCAAGGTGCACATGCGCAAGCTGCCGCTGGCCGACGATGTCGAGCCGATGGTGATTGCGCGCGGTACCCCGGGCTTCTCCGGTGCCGACCTGGCCAATCTCTGCAACGAGGCCGCCCTGTTCGCCGCGCGTGGCAACGAGAAGGAGGTCCGCATGGACCACTTCGATCGCGCCCGCGACAAGATCCTGATGGGTGCCGAGCGCCGCTCGATGGCCATGAGCGAGGACGAGAAGACCCTGACCGCGTACCACGAAGCCGGCCACGCCATCGTTGGCCGCCTGGTGCCCGAGCACGATCCGGTCTACAAGGTCACCATCATTCCGCGCGGCCGTGCGCTGGGCGTGACCATGTACCTGCCGGAAGGCGACAAGTACTCGATGAACCGCGTGGCGATCCAGTCGCAGCTGTGCTCGCTGTACGGCGGCCGCGTCGCCGAAGAGCTGATCTTCGGCGAGGACAAGGTCACCACCGGTGCCTCCAACGACATCGAGCGCGCCACCAAGATGGCCCGCAACATGGTCACCAAGTGGGGCCTGTCCGAGCAGCTCGGCCCGATCGCCTATGGCGAAGAGGACGACGAGGTGTTCCTGGGCCGTTCGGTCACCCAGCACAAGAGCGTGTCCAACGACACCGCACGCCGCATCGACGAGGAAGTGCGCAACATCCTCGACAAGGCCTATGCGCGTACCACCCAGCTGCTGACCGACAACATCGACAAGCTGCACGCGATGTCGCAGCTGCTGCTGCAGTACGAGACCATCGACGCGCCGCAGATCGACGCCATCATGGAAGGCCGCGATCCGCCGCCGCCGGCCGGCTGGAACAAGTCGAACAAGGACGGTGGCAACGACAAGGGCGGCGACGCCCGTCCGCTGCCGCCGATCGCTGGCCCGGCCGAATCGCACTGACGGCCTGCGACAGGTGACACCAGACGAGGCCGGGGCAACCCGGCTTCGTCGTTTTCGGGCCCCGGCCCATTCCGATGAACCGATCTGACGCTGGAGCCCGCATGTCCACCCCCAAGCCCGAACCGATTTCCCATACCGTCGAAATGGTCATCGCCACCGTGGTTGGCGTGGGCGTAGGCCTGGGTGCCGACAATCTGCTGCTGGGCTGCGTGGTGGGCATCGCGGTCGGCATCGTGCTGAGCATCGCCAAGACCCTGTACGTGGACCGCAAGCGCCGCCGTTGAGGCGTAACGGCCGACGGCAGGGCTGCGCGGTGGATCCACGCCATGCGTGGATGAATCTCCATCGAAATCGAATATCCCGGTATCTGTGAGATCTGGGCCGGGCATGGCTCGGCTCTACAGAATGCAAGCGTTGCCTGGGTTCTTGCCGGGGCCGCTGCCTCTGCCGGTGCAGGGCGCGGCCCTGCCCACTAAACTAGCCGCCGTTGTCCCTGCAGGATTACCCATGTTCGATACCTCGCCCCAGCTCGATTGCGCCGGCCGCATCCTGCACCTCGACCGTGCCCGGGTCATGGGCATCGTCAACGTCACCCCGGACTCGTTCTCCGACGGCGGCGCGCACGACACTGCCGAAGCCGCGGTCGCGCATGGCCTGAAGCTGGTCGAAGAGGGTGCCGATCTGCTCGACATCGGCGGCGAATCGACCCGCCCCGGTGCCGCGCCGGTATCGATCGAGGAAGAGCTGCGCCGGGTGATTCCGGTGATCGAGCAGCTGGCCGCGCGGACCGGGGTGCCGATCAGCATCGACACCTTCAAGCCGGAAGTGATGCGGGCAGCGGTGGCCGCCGGTGCCGGCATGATCAACGACATCTATGCCCTGCGCCAGGAAGGCGCGCTGGATGCCGCCGCCGAGACGGGCGTGCCGGTTGTGCTGATGCACATGCAGGGCGAGCCAGGCCATATGCAGGCCGACCCGCATTACGACGACGTGGTCGCCGAGGTGCACGGTTTCCTGGTGCAGCGGATGTTCGCGGCCGAGATGGCCGGTATCGCAAAGAAGAACCTGCTGGTCGATCTCGGCTTCGGGTTCGGCAAGACCACTACCCACAACATGACCCTGCTGGCCCGCTCCGAGCGCTTCCTGGAGCTGGGCGTGCCGATGCTGGCCGGACTGTCGCGCAAGCGCAGCCTGGGCGAACTGACCGGCCGCGACAGGCCGTCCGATCGCGTGGCGGCCTCGGTGGCTGCGCACCTGATCGCGGTCCAGCGCGGCGCGCGCATCGTGCGCGTGCATGACGTGGCCGCGACGGTCGATGCGCTGAAGATCTGGCGCGCGGTCGACGCCGTACCGGCCCCTCGTGCCGATGCCGCGCCGACAATCCGCTGGCCGGACGAAGACTGATGGCGATCGACCGGCGGCCGTTGGCGATCGCCGTGATGGGGCCGACCGCCAGCGGCAAGACCGCCACCGCGATCGCCCTGGCCCGGCAGCTGGACGGTGAGATCGTCAGCGTCGATTCGGCGCTGGTCTACCGCCATCTGGATATCGGCTCGGCCAAGCCCGATGCGGCCGAACGCGCGCAGGCCCCGCACCACCTGCTGGACCTGCGTGATCCGTGGCAGACCTATTCGGCGGCCGAGTTCGCCGCCGATGCCGGCCGCGTGGTCGCCGACATTGTGGCACGGGGCAAGATGCCGATCCTGGCCGGCGGCACCGGGCTGTATTTCCGTGCCCTGCTGCAGGGGCTTTCGCCCATGCCAGAGGCCGATCCCGGGCTGCGTGCGGCGCTGGCGGCCGAGGCCGCCGAGCGCGGCTGGGCGGCGTTGCACGCCGAACTGGCGCAGGTCGATCCGGCCGCCGCCGCGCGGATCCATGCCACCGATCCGCAGCGCATCCAGCGGGCGCTGGAGGTGCATCGCCTGACCGGCATCCCGATCACTGAGTGGCAGCGCCGTCCCGGCGTGGCGCCGCTGCCGGTGCGCACCCTCAAGCTGATCCTGGCCCCGCGTGAGCGCGCGGTGCTGCACCAGCGCATCGAGACGCGTTTCGACGCCATGCTGGCGCAGGGCTTCCTGGACGAAGTGCGGGCGTTGCGCGCAATGCCGCAGATGGCCGCCGTGCCGGCACCGCTGGACCTGCCAGCGGTGCGCGCGGTCGGTTACCGCCAGGCCTGGGAGTACCTGGACGGGGAGGGCGGCGCGGCCCGGTTCCGTGACAAGGCCATCTTCGCCACCCGCCAGCTGGCCAAGCGCCAGCTGACCTGGCTGCGTGGCGAGCTTGATGCGCGCTGGTTCGACCCCCATATCGACCAGGAGCGCCTGGCCGGCGCTGTGTCGACCTTCGTCGCACGCTGAACCCCCGCCAGCCGTGTAACATCATCGGTCGGCGGGTGGCTCGGGGGCCGTGGCAACCGTCGGCAACCCAATAAGAACAATAATCAGGAGTGTGCAATGTCCAAGGGGCAATCGCTGCAGGATCCTTTCTTGAACGCACTGCGGCGCGAACGCGTGCCGGTTTCGGTGTACCTGGTGAACGGCATCAAGCTGCAGGGCACGATCGAGTCGTTCGACCAGTTCGTGGTCCTGCTGCGCAACACGGTCAGCCAGATGGTCTACAAGCACGCCATTTCCACGGTGGTGCCCGCACGCAATGTGAAGGTCGGGCCGGGTGGTGGTTATGTGCAGTCCGGTGAAAATGGTCAGGCGGGTGATGAAGCAGACGAGTAATACCGGAGCGGTGAATGTTTGACCGCTCGAAAAAGGGCGAGCACGCCCTGCTGATCCAGCCCCATTTCGGCAAGCTGGAAGACGATGTGCTGGAAGAGTTTGGTGATCTGGCCCGCTCGGCTGGGGCCAGCATCGCCGCGACGATCACTGCGCGCCTGGACCGTCCCAACCCCTCGACCCTGATCGGCAGCGGCAAGCTGGACGAAATCAAGGCAGCGGCCGACGCCAGCGGTGCCGACCTGATCCTGGTCAACCATGCGTTGAGCCCGGGCCAGGAACGCAACCTGGAGCGCTTCCTCGAGCGCCGGGTGATCGACCGTACCGGCCTGATCCTGGACATCTTCGCCCAGCGTGCGCACAGCCATGAAGGCAAGCTGCAGGTCGAGCTGGCGCAGCTGCGCCATCTGGCCACGCGGCTGGTACGCGGCTGGACCCACCTGGAGCGCCAGCGTGGTGGCTCGATCGGCCTGCGCGGCCCGGGCGAGACCCAGCTGGAAACCGACCGGCGCCTGCTGCAGAAGCGGGTGGAACAGCTGCAGAAGCGGCTGGAAAAGGTCGAAGTGCAGCGCACCCAGATGCGCCGTGCGCGCGTGCGCAGCGAACTGCCGAGGGTGGCCCTGGTGGGTTACACCAATGCCGGCAAATCGACCCTGTTCAACGCCATGACCGGTGCCGAGGCGTACGCCGCCGACCAGCTGTTCGCAACGCTGGATCCGACCGTGCGTCGCATCGCAGTACCCGGTGGCAACGTGGTGCTGGCCGACACCGTCGGCTTCGTCCGCGATCTGCCGCATGACCTGGTCGCCGCGTTCCGTTCCACCCTGTCCGAAGCGCGCGAGGCGGATTTCCTGCTGCACGTGGTCGATGCCGCCGATCCGCACCGCGAGGAGCGCATCGCCCAGGTCGACGAGGTGCTGACCGCGGTCGGCGCCGGTGACCTGCCGCAGTTGCTGGTGTTCAACAAGATCGACCGTATCGACGGTGCCGAGGTCCGCCACGATGGCCAGGACGGCGTGCCCGACGAATCGCGTCGTGAGCGGGTGTGGATCTCGGCGCGCGACGGCCAGGGCCTGGAGCTGCTGCAGTCGGTGCTCGGCAAGCGCCTGGGCCTGCAGCACGTCACCGGGGAACTGCGGCTGCCGCCGGATGCCGGTCGCCTGCGCGCGCGCCTGCACCAGCTCGAAGTGATCCGCAGCGAACAGGCCGACGAAGAGGGCTGGCTGCTGCAGGTGGATCTGCCGATTGCTGAAGCCGAGAAGCTGGCGGCCAGTACCGACGGCGCGCCGATCCGCGCCCTGCTGCCGGAGAAGCTGCCGGAGTGGTGAACCAGCGCCGGGCGCTGCCCGGCGCTGACGTGCTGTGCGCCACCGCCATCGCGGCGGCCCGCGACATCTGCCTGTCATCTGCGGTACAACGTGCAGATTCTTCACCCCACCGTCATGCCGATGTCCATCCCCACCGACGCTGATCTCAACGCCCAGTCCGCCGCGCTCGGGCAGCGCCTGCAACAGGCCGCGCTGCAGCTGGTAACGGCTGAAAGCTGCAGTGGTGGCTGGATCGCCAAATGCATGACCGATATCGCCGGTTCCTCGGCGTTCTTCGACTGCGGGATGGTGGTCTACAGCTACGAAGCCAAGCAGCGCCTGCTCGGCGTGCGCGCGCAGACCCTGGAGCAGTTCGGCGCGGTCAGCCGCGAGACCGTGCTGGAAATGGTGTCCGGCGCGCTGGTCAATTCCGGTGCCGGCATCGCCGTGGCCGTGACCGGCATCGCCGGCCCGGGCGGCGGCAGTCCCGACAAGCCGGTGGGCAGCGTCTGGATCGGCTGGAAGCGCCGCGGCGGCTATGCGCGCGCCGAGCTGTTCCAGTTCGATGGCGACCGCGAAGCCATCCGCCGGCAGACCGTGGCGGCGGCATTGCGCGGTATCGACGCCCAGCTGTGACATGCTGCCCCGGTAAACGTCCGGAGCACGCATGATGTGGGAAACGCTGGGCACGGTCCGTGACCTGGGCCGACTGCAGGAAATCGCCGCCGTCCTGATCCGATATGGCTTCGGTGACGTGGTACGGCGCATCGGCCTGGCCACCACGCTGGAGCGGGCAGGGCGCCTGCTGCATTGGAACGAGGAGCGCCAGGAACTGCTGCGGATGACCGCGCCGGTACGGGTGCGCAGCGCGATGCAGGACCTGGGTCCTACCTTCGTCAAGCTCGGCCAGGTGCTGGCGACGCGCGTCGACCTGCTGCCGCCGGAATGGATCGCTGAACTGTCCGAGCTGCAGAACGCGGTGCCGGCGTTGCCGTACGCGGATATCCGCGAGCAGCTGGAGGCCGATCTCGGTGCGGCACCGACCGAAGTGTTCGCCTTCCTGGATGAAGTCCCGATGGCCGCCGCCTCGCTGGCGCAGGCACATCGGGCACGCCTGCATGATGGCCGCGAGGTGGTGCTGAAGGTGCGCCGCCCGGGCATCCGCGATGTGGTCGAGGCCGACCTGCGCCTGCTGGCGCGGCTGGCCGAGATCGTCGAAGCGCGCCTGCCGGACCTGCGTCGCTATCGTCCGGCCGAGGTCGTGCAGCAGTTCACCGTATCGCTGCGCCGCGAGCTCGATTTCGCCGCCGAATGCCGCAACGCCGAGCGCATCGCGCGCAACTTCAGTGGCCGCGATGACATCCTGATTCCGAGCGTGCACTGGCAATGGACCTGCGAGAGCCTGAACGTGCAGGACTTCGTCGACGGCATTCCCGGGCGTGACCTGGCCGGTGTCGACGCAGCAGGCCTGGACCGCCGCGAACTGGCCCGGCGCGGTGCCGACATCGTGCTGAAGATGGTGCTTGAGGACGGCAGTTTCCACGCCGATCCGCACCCCGGCAACATCATCTACCTGCGTGACGGCCGCATCGGCGTGATCGATTTCGGCATGGTGGGCGCGCTCTCCGAAGTGCGCCGCTTCCAGGTCGCCCAGCTGCTGCACGGGCTGGTCGAGCAGGACCCGCAGGGCGTGGCCGATGTGCTGCTGGACTGGGCCGGTGGCGTGGAAGTGGACGAGAACCGGCTGCAGCACGACATCAGCCAGTTCGTCGACCAGTACCGTGGCGTGCCATTGAAGGACCTGCGCATCGGCCTGATGCTGGGCGACATCACCCAGCTGCTGCGCAGCTACAGCCTGACCCTGCCGGCCGATCTGGCGCTGATGATCAAGGCTTTCCTGACCCTGGAGGGCATGGGCCGGCAACTTGACCCGGATTTCGACATGGCCAGTGCCGCGCGCCCGTTCCTGGAGCGGGTGGTGCTGCAGCGCTACGCACCGAAGGCGCTGCTCAAGCGTGGCCGGCGCAGCCTGCTGGGCCTGGTCGACTTCGCCGGTGAGCTGCCGCGCGACCTGCGCAAGCTGGTCCAGGCGGCACGCCGCGGGCGCCTGCAGCTGAAGGTGGAGACCAGTGCGCTACAGGGCTTCGGCGAGCAGGTGAACCGCGCCGCGAACCGGTTGGTGATGGGCATCGTCACCGCCGCGCTGATCATCGGTTCCTCGATCGTGATGCACAGTGTCGGCGGTGTTTCCAGCCGCTGGCTGCTGGCGCTGGGCGTGTGCGGTTTCATCGGCGCCGGTTTCTGCGGCGTCTGGATCCTGTTCTCGATCTGGAGAAGCGGTAAACACACGTAAGTGTGTTTACCGCAGCGGTTCCCCACGGGAACCGCGGAATCGCGCAGCGATTCCTGTAGGGCCGACCGCTGGTCGGCCGCTCCTGCGCCGCGCACGGGTCGGTTTCAGCCGGGATCACGACGCCCTCTGGTAGGGCCGACCGCTGGTCGGCCGCTCCTGCGCCGCGCACGGGTCGGTTTCAGCCGGGATCACGACGCCCTCTGGTAGGGCCGACCGCTGGTCGGCCGCTCCTGCGCCGCGCACGGGTCGGTTTCAGCCGGGATCACGACGCCCTCTGGTAGGGCCGACCGCTGGTCGGCCGCTCCTGCGCCGCGCACGGGTCGGTTTCGGTCGGGATCGCGACGCTCTCTGGTAGGGCCGACCGTTGGTCGGCCGCTGTCGCAGGGGTGTGTCGCACCCGGCACTTGCAGAGCCTGATGTTAGTAGTAATACTACTAACCATGGACCTGACCGACACCCAGCAGGCGATCCTGCAGTTGATCGCCGAGCGCATCGAGAGCGAAGGCGCGCCGCCGTCGCAGACTGAAATCGCACGTGCGTTCGGCTTCAAGGGCGTGCGTGCGGCCCAGTACCACCTGGAAGCCCTGGAGCAGGCCGGTGCGATCCGTCGCATCCCGGGCCAGGCCCGGGGCATCCGCCTGGTGCAGGCCCCGCCGCTGGAGAAGCTGGCCGAGCCGGGCCTGCCCGACAGTGTCCTGCGCCTGCCGGTGCTGGGCCGGGTCGCGGCCGGCCTGCCGATCGGTGCTGACATCGGCTCGGACGATTTCGTGGTGCTGGACCGGGTGTTCTTCTCGCCGGCGCCGGACTACCTGCTGAAGGTGCAGGGCGATTCGATGATCGACGAGGGCATCTTCGACGGTGACCTGATCGGCGTGCATCGCACCCGCGACGCCCACTCCGGGCAGATCGTGGTGGCCCGCATCGATGACGAGATCACCGTCAAGCTGCTGAAGATCGCCAAGGACCGCATCCGCCTGCTGCCGCGCAACCCCGATTACAAGCCGATCGAGGTGCTGCCGGACCAGGACTTCGCGATCGAAGGCCTCTATTGCGGCCTGCTGCGGCCCAACCGTTGACCCGTTCCAGTACGCATTACCCCGCGGTCTTTTGTGGCGATTCTCTGGTTCCACTGAGGTTGGTACGGATGTCCGATAATTCTTTTCAGAGCGCCGGGCAGAATCTCAGCCTGTGCGATACGTCCGACTTAAAGTGAACCCATGGCAAAGAAGACCCCCAAAGACAGCACCCCCAACGACATGACCTCTGCAAGGACCAATACGATGGACGAGAACAAGAAGCGCGCCTTGGCTGCTGCTCTGGGCCAGATCGAGAAGCAGTTCGGCAAGGGCTCGGTGATGCGCATGGGCGACCGCGTGGTCGAGCCCGTCGAAGCGATCCCGACCGGTTCGCTCATGCTCGACATCGCGCTGGGCATTGGCGGTCTGCCGAAGGGCCGTGTCGTCGAGATCTACGGTCCGGAATCCTCGGGCAAGACCACCCTGACCCTGCAGGCCATCGCCGAATGCCAGAAGCTGGGCGGCACCGCGGCCTTCATCGACGCCGAACATGCGCTGGACCCGATCTACGCCGCCAAGCTGGGCGTGAACGTGGACGATCTGTTGCTGTCGCAGCCGGATACCGGTGAACAGGCGCTGGAAATCGCAGACATGCTGGTCCGTTCGGGTTCGGTCGACATCCTGGTGATCGACTCGGTCGCGGCGTTGACCCCGAAGGCTGAAATCGAAGGCGAGATGGGTGATCAGCTGCCGGGCCTGCAGGCCCGACTGATGAGCCAGGCGCTGCGCAAGCTGACCGGCAACATCAAGCGTTCCAACACCCTGGTGATCTTCATCAACCAGCTGCGCATGAAGATCGGTGTGATGATGCCGGGCCAGAGCCCGGAAACCACCACTGGTGGCAACGCACTGAAGTTCTACGCCTCGGTCCGCCTGGACATCCGCCGTATCGGCGCGATCAAGAAGGGTGACGAGATCATCGGCAACCAGACCAAGATCAAGGTCGTCAAGAACAAGCTGGCACCGCCGTTCAAGCAGGTCATCACCGAGATCCTGTACGGCGAGGGCATCAGCCGCGAAGGCGAACTGATCGACATGGGCGTGGATGCCAAGCTGGTCGAGAAGGCCGGCGCCTGGTACAGCTACGGTGAAGAACGCATCGGCCAGGGCAAGGACAACGCCCGCGGTTACCTGCGCGACAACCCGACCGTCGCCGCCAAGCTCGAGGCCGAGCTGCGCGAGAAGTTCCAGCCGTCCGAAGCCGCCCGCGAGGAAGGCGACGACGACGGCGACGACGAGTAAGGCTTGCTGTGGGGCAGGGCGGCGCCGTCAGTGACGTCGCCCTGTCCCGCAGGTTCGAATCGCCCAGGGATGGGCAGGGCGCCACGGAGGGCGCCACCCTTGGAGCACCGATGTCCGACGCCGATGACATTCCCAGCGGCCGCAAGCGCCGGCCGCGCGAGCAGACCCCGGTACAGCGTGCGCTGGGCCTGCTGGTCCGCCGTGAACACTCGCGCAAGGAACTCACCCGCAAGCTGACCGCCCGCGGTATCGAGGGCGAGGCTGCGCAGGCTGCCGTCGCCAAGCTGACCGAGGCCGGATGGCAGGACGACACCCGCTTTGCCGAAAACCTGGTGCGGATGCGCGCCAACACCGGCTATGGGCCGATCCACGTCCGTGCCGAACTCGGTACCCATGGCCTGGACAGCGCTGCGATCGCTGCGGCGATGGACAGCTATGAGGGCGATTGGCAGGAAAACGCCCGCGATCTGGTCCGTCGCCGCTTTGGCGAGGCCGGTCCACAGGACCTGACGCAGCGGCGCAAGGCCGCCGATCTGCTGGCCCGGCGGGGCTTCGACGGCGACAGCATCCGCCGCGCGACCCGCTACGACCCGGATGACTGAGACTGGCGGCGCCGGGCCTGATACCCTTTAGGTTTTCGGCGGTCCCTCGCGACCCTGGCCAACGCGGCCGGTGGTCCGGGTCCGCCGGCCCGCAGACTGCCAGCCCCCAATGAACGCATCCGCCAAATTCACGACTTCCCAGATCCGCAGCGACTTCCTTGAATTCTTCAAGGGCAAAGGCCACACCATCGTGCCGTCGGCGCCGCTGGTGCCGGGCAATGATCCGACCCTGCTGTTCACCAACTCCGGCATGGTGCAGTTCAAGGACGTGTTCCTTGGTGCGGAGAAGCGCAGCTACGTGCGCGCGGCCGACGTCCAGCGCTGCCTGCGCGCGGGCGGCAAGCACAACGACCTCGATCAGGTCGGCTACACCGCACGCCATCACACCTTCTTCGAAATGCTGGGCAACTGGTCGTTCGGCGACTACTTCAAGAAGGACGCGATTGCCTGGGCGTGGGAGCTGCTGACCCAGGTCTGGAAGCTGCCGGCCGAGCGCCTGCTGGTCACCGTCTACCAGACCGACGACGAAGCCTATGCGCTGTGGCGCGACATGGTCGGCGTGCCGGAAGAGCGCATCGTGCGCATTGGCGACAACAAGGGCGCGCCGTTCGCCTCGGACAACTTCTGGCAGATGGCCGACACCGGTCCCTGCGGCCCCTGCACCGAGATCTTCTACGACCACGGCGACCATATCGCGGGCGGTCCTCCGGGTTCGCCGGATGAAGACGGCGACCGCTTCATCGAGATCTGGAACCTGGTGTTCATGCAGTTCGACCGCCAGCCCGATGGCACGCTGGTGCCGCTGCCGGCACCGTGCGTGGATACCGGCATGGGCCTGGAGCGCCTGGCGGCGATCCTGCAGCACGTGCACACCAACTACGAGATCGACCTGTTCCAGGCGCTGATCCGCAAGGCCTCCGAGCTGACCGGCACCGCTGACCTGGAGAACAAGTCGCTGCGCGTGATCGCCGATCACATCCGTGCCTGCTCGTTCCTGATCGTCGATGGCGTGCTGCCGTCCAACGAAGGCCGTGGCTATGTGCTGCGCCGTATCATCCGCCGCGCCCTGCGCCATGGCTGGATGCTGGGCGTTCGCCAGCCGTTCTTCAGCAAGCTGGTACCGACCCTGGTCGAACAGATGGGCGAGGCCTACCCGGAGCTGCCGGCGGCAGTGGATACCGTCACCCGTGCGCTGCAGGCGGAGGAGGAGCGTTTCGCCGAGACCCTCGATGCCGGCATGAAGATCTTCGAGGACGTGGCGGCCAAGGCCGGCAATGGCGTGATCCCGGGCGTTGACGCCTTCCGCCTGTATGACACCTACGGTTTCCCGCTCGACCTGACCCAGGACATCGCCCGTGAGCGCGACCTGACCGTCGACATCGCCGGCTTCGATGCGGCGATGGAGCAGCAGCGCGAGACCGCGCGCGCGGCCGGTAAGTTCGGCGGTGGCGTGACCCTGCCGGCGGAGCTGGTGGCGACCCTCAGCCCGACCCGGTTCCTGGGCTATGACCGCCTGCAGGCGGATGGCCTGACCGTGCTGGCCCTGCTCAAGGACGGCCGTCCGGCGCAGTCGGCCGATGCCGGTGATGCGGTGATCGTGATCACCGAGCAGACCCCGTTCTACGCCGAGTCGGGCGGCCAGGTCGGCGACACCGGCGTGCTGACCGGCAACGGCGTGCGCCTGGTGGTCGATGATACCCAGAAGTTCGCCGGCCAGTTCCATGGCCATGTCGGCACCCTGGCCGAAGGCGGCCTGAAGGTCGGCGACGTGCTGTCCGGCCAGGTCGATGGCGAGCGCCGCGGCGCCACCATCCTCAATCACTCCGCTACCCACCTGCTGCATGCTGCCCTGCGCGAAGTGCTGGGTACCCACGTGCAGCAGAAGGGCTCGCTGGTGGCGCCGGACCGCCTGCGTTTCGACTTCTCGCACTTCCAGCCGATCAGCGCCGAAGAGCTTGCGCTGATCGAGCGCAAGGTCAACCAGCAGGTGCGTGCCAACAACGCCGCCGAAGTGCACAACATGGGCATGCAGGAAGCGCTGGACTTCGGCGCGATGGCACTGTTCGGCGAGAAGTACGGCGAGCACGTGCGCGTGCTGAAGATGGGTGACTACTCCACCGAGCTGTGTGGCGGCACCCACGTCAACCGTACCGGCGACATCGGCCTGTTCAAGATCACCTCCGAGGGCGGTGTCTCCGCCGGTGTGCGCCGCATCGAGGCGGTCACCGGCCAGGGCGCCCTGGACTACGTGGATGCGGAGGAGGCCCGCCTGGCCGAAGCCGCCGAGCTGCTTGGCGGCAGTGCCGCCGACGTGGTGGAGAAGATCCGCGCCCTTGGCCAGCGCCAGAAGCAGCTGGAGCGCGAGCTGGAGGCCGTGAAGGCCAAGGTCGCCGCCGGTGCCACGGCCGACCTGTCCGGCCAGGCCGTCGAAGTTGCCGGCGTGAAGGTGTTGGCCGCCCGCCTGGAGGGCTTTGACGCCAAGGCCCTGCGTGACGCCGTGGACCGCCTGAAGCAGCAGCTGGGCAACGCAGTGATCGTGCTGGCCGGCGCCCAGGACGGCAAGGCTGCCCTGGTCGCGGGTGTGAACGGCAGCGCAATGGGCAAGGTCAAGGCCGGGGAACTGTTGTCCCATATCGCCGGTCAGATCGGGGGCAAGGGCGGCGGACGCCCGGACCTCGCCCAGGGTGGTGGCGAGGACGGGCCCGCCCTTGCCACTGCGCTGGCTGCAGTCGTCGAATGGGTCAGCCCCCGCCTGTGATGAACCCCGCCGTCCCCCTCCTTGTAGGAGCGGGACGGCTGACGGTACCATTGCGAAATCTTTTCCCTTTGTCGTGGTAGCGCTTCTTGACGGAGCGTCAAGCCGGTGGGGGATACCCTTCCACACGGTTCCATGGAGACTTACAAAAATGTTGATCCTGACTCGCCGCGTCGGCGAAACCCTGATGATCGGTGACTCGGTGAGCGTCACCGTGCTTGGCGTCAAGGGCAACCAGGTGCGTATCGGCATCACTGCGCCGAAGGACGTCGCTGTGCATCGCGAAGAGATCTACCAGCGCATCCAGCGCGGTGACGAAGCCGGTGGCACCGGTAGCGAAAATTCTGCCGAATAACGCTTTACCTTCGCACTCGATTAACGTTATGATTCACGCCCCGCTGAGGTGCAACGCACCAGACGCGGAGAAAACCCCGGAGTGATGCCCGAGTGGCCGAAGGGGCTCCCCTGCTAAGGGAGTATAGGGTCAAAAGCTCTATCGAGGGTTCGAATCCCTCTCACTCCGCCAGATACAAAGAAGCGCCTGCAGATCTCCGATCTGCAGGCGTTTTTCTTTGTGCGGAAACAGCCTGTGCGTCCACAAAGGGATGCGCCGGGAGTTGCGTGGGCCGGACAGCCGCCTCAGCCCGGAGGGTGCAGGGAGGCCGCCCGCTGACGACTCACGTGGCGTTCCCGTAGCAGAAGAAACAAGGGCAGCGCCAGCGACGGCCCTACCAGGAGAGCGGCCAGCGGAAGCCAGCGCTGTTTCATCGAAAGCCGTTGGCCTTCGACCAGTATGAACACCACCACGGTTGCCGCGGCCACGAGTACGTCGGCCCAGGCAAAGGCCGAGACGGGTGTGGAAACGGCGTGCGCAACCAGCAGCGGGATGTTCAATCCATGCGCACTCACCCAGGGAAGGAACTGTGAGAGTGGGAGCGCGGCTCCGACAATGCAGAGGAGGAGGTAGATCCGTTGCATGGCATTCCTTCGTCCAGAAAATCCATCGATGGCGGCCGGGATCAGGATGGCAGGTGCCTGCAGGTTACGCCCCTGCAGGCGTGCTTGCTGCAGGTGCCGCTCAGAGCTTCACGGTCAGCCCGACCTGGAAGCCGCGCCCGGGCAGCGGCGCGATGTACTTCAACGGCGAGTTGTGCGGCCGCGCTTCTTCGTTGAGCAGGTTGCTGCCGTTGACGAACACTTCCATGCCGGCGATGTAGCTGTTGCGCACCGGCAGTTCGCGGCTGAGCTGCAGGTCGACGAGGTTGAACGCCTCCAGCGGCACTTCCTCGCTGACGTTGCGACCGAGATATTTCTGCTTGCCGTAGTAGGTGCTGGACAGCTGCGCCTTCCAGCCCTGGCGCTGCCACTGCAGGGTGGCGCCGTAGCGGTTGGTGGGCATGTTCGGCAGGTACTCGCCGTCGTTGTGGGCGCGCAGTGAATCCGGGTGGTCGGCCTTGTTCTTGACCAGATCGGCAAACGCGGAGACGTTCAACGCGCCATAGCGGCCGAGGTCGACGGCCTGCGACGCGTCGATCTCGAAGCCCTTCACCGTGGTATCGGTCTGCTTCCAGTACTTCAGCGGCAGGCGGTTGGCGGTCTGCAGGCCGGAGTAGCCGAGGTACAGGTAGTTCTGGTACTTCATCCGGTAGGCGGTGGCCGACAGCTCGAAGCCACCGAGGTGGAACAGGCCGGTCAGCTCCAGGTTCTTGGCGCGCTCCGGTTGCAGGTTCTGGTTGCCTTCCTCCTGGGTCATCACCGAATAGTGCGCGTTGCTGGCATACAGCTCATTGATCTCCGGGGCGCGCTGCGACGACGAGTAGCGCAGCTTGGCGGCGAACAACGGGCCGAGTTCGACATACGAACCGAGGCTGTAGCTGTTGAGCCGGTAACTGCGGTCCTGCAGTTTCGTGTTGGCGGCATTGCGCGCGGTCTTGAAGCGGCTGGGCTGCAGTTCGTGGTCGATGCGCTCGTGGCGCACGCCGGCATCGAAGGTGGCCCAGCCGAAGTCCAGCGTCTCCTTCAGGAACACCGCATGGCTGCGGGTGTCGACGTCGGGCAGGTAGCGCTGCGAGCCGCTGCCGGTGACATCGCGCGACTGGTGGCTGAAACCGAGCACGCCACTGAGCGGGCCGACGCGCTGATGGCTCAGCAGCAGCTCGGCCTGGGTGCTTTCGAAGTCGTAGTCGTTGGCCTTGCTGGCACCCAGCCGCTCGCCCGAGGTGTTGTCCAGCCTGGAAACACGCAGCTCGGCACGCTCGAGATAGGGCAGGGGATCGCGCAGCAGCGCCTCCAGCGCGTAGCGCTGCTGCTTGATCACCACGCCCACCGGCAGTCCGTCGGCATAGTTCGAACCGAATGACAGGTTCTGCATCGAAAAGCCCGGCACGCCGTACTCGCTGTCCTTGGCATCGATGCTGACCCCGACGTAGCCGCGGTCGAAGAACAGGGTCGAGCCGAACGCCACCTGCGAATTGCGTGCGTAGCTGTTGCCGAGGCGGTGGTGGTAGTCCGGCGTGACATCGTTGTTGATCTGCTTCTGCACGTACGAAGGCGTGCCGGGGACGTAGGCCGGGTTGACCGGATTGATATAGGTGCGGCGCTGCCAGACCGAAGTCGGATTGTTGGTGTAGAAGGAGAAATCGCCGTCGGCCCAGTCCGGGTTCTCGGTCATGAACTGGTCGATGTAAGGCTGCGACGCCTTGTTGTAGATCTGCTGGACGCGCGCTTCCTTCTGGCAGCTGTCGGCGAGGGCCGAGTTGACACCACCGGAGGCCGGGAACAGCCCGCTGTTGCAGACGCCGGCCTTGCTGTTGCCGGGAATATCGTAATGCGAGATGCGCTGGCGCGAGACCTGCAGGTTGGTCGAGATATTGCGCTGGTTGTTGAAGTTCATGCGGAAGCCCTGCGCATCGGCGGCGTTGAAGCCCTTACGCAGGACCAGCTCCATCGACTGGTCCTTGTCTTCCATGCTGCGCGAGATCAGCCCCGAATCGATCTCCACGCTGCCGCCGATCGCGTTGCCGCCGTAGCGCACGGTATCGGAGGACTTGTTGACGGTGACGCTGCGTACGAACAGTGGATCGAACGGGATGTTGATGTCGCCGCTGATCGCGTTCATGCCGAGGATGGACTGGCCGTCCTGCAGGATCTGCACGCGGTTGCCGCTGAGGCTGCGGATGACCGGGGCGCCCGCATTCGGCCCGAAGGCGCTGTTCTGCACCCCGGAAACGTGTTCGAGCAGGCCGCCCAGGGTGCGGTTCTGCGCCTGCGGATTGTCGACGGTGACCCGGCTGTCGATAGGGGAAGGCTGGCTGGCCTGGACCTGGAGGGTGGGGAGGGTCGGTTCGTCCGCGGCGTAGGCGCTGTGGACGGCGAACAGAATGGCGGTAGCAAGGAGATGGCGACGCATGGCACGGTCCGTGAAATTGGTGTGAAATGTTATAACGTAACCATTTGTGTCGACAAGGGTGGTCCGGGCCTTGCGCGGAGGGCTGGATATGAGAATGGTTCGCATATGAAAATGGCGGGCGACTCTCCGCAGGACCCCCATGCACAGCCTCTCCCTTGCCGACCTCGATCGCCTCGGCCGCAGCAGCGGCTTCCGCTACCGGCTGCCCGCGACCGATATGCCGGGTGAGCGCTGCGTGGTGCAGGGCAGGGTGGAGCAGCGCTGCCTGCGCCCAGGCGTGACCCTGGCGCTGTCGGATGTGATCGCGCATCTGCCCTTCGAGGCCACCTCGGAGTCGCCACCGGCGTTCTCGGCGATCGTGATGCTGGAGGGCCGTGCCGGTGCGCGGTTGGCAGGGCAGCCCGTGCTGGGCATGGCTCCGGGAGCGGGTGCGAGGGTGCTGGCCGGCGCCGCGCCGATGACCGCCATCCATCCCGCCGGGCAACGGATGCGCAGCCTGAATGTGTCGGTGGACGCGCAGATGACGCGCGATGACCCGATGATCGCCGAGCTGCTGTCCGTCGCGCATTACGGTGCTGGTCAGGCGCTGCGCAACTGGCACGTGCCGGATCACCTGGAACGGGCCGCGGAGCAGGTGCTGTCCGGCACCTGGCATGGAGCGATGCATGCGCTGCTGTGCGAGGGCATTGGCCTGCAGATGCTGGCGTTGGCTGCACCGGTCGCGGACGCCACGCCGGACCTGCGTGTTTCAGCGCGTGACCGCCGCATGCTGCAGCGGGTGATCGACTGCCTGCAGGCCGCGCCAGCCGCCGACCACAGCCTGCAGGATCTGGCCCGGCTGGCCTGCATGAGCCCGAGCAGCCTGCGCCAGAAGTTCCAGCAGGTGCACCGCTGTTCGGTGTTTGCCTGGTTGCGCGAGCGGCGCCTGCAGCTGGCCTGCGAACAGCTGCGCCAGGGCTGCAGCGTGCAGCAGGCGGCCCATTTCGTCGGCTACCGGCACGCCACGAATTTCGCCACCGCCTTCCGTGCACGCTATGGCATCGCTCCCAGCCAGCTGCGTTGAATCCGGCTGATCGCTGGCAGCGTGCAAACACCTGCTGCGTTCGCGCATACGCGTGATCACGCTTAAATGACAATAATTCTCATCCAGCCTTTCCCTCCTGCTGGATCTTCCATGTCTGCCTGCTTCCGCCCCTGTGCCCTGGCAACCGCCATCGGCACCAGCCTGGCGCTGCTCAATCCTGCCCACGCCGCCGAGCGCACGCCCGCCGCGACGACCTCCCAGCTGCCGACCGTGCAGGTCATTGCCGACCTCGATGGCAGCACCGAAACGTCGCGTTCCTACACCACCGATTCGATGGGCAGGGCGACCGGCCTGTCGCTGACCTCACGGCAGACGCCGCAGTCGGTCAGCGTGGTCACCCGGCAGCAGATCGAGGACCGTGGCCTGCTCAGCACCGCCGATGCGCTGGCCACCGCTCCGGGTATCTCGGTCACGCGCAGCGATGCCAACCGCTACGCGTTTTCCGCGCGTGGTTTCGACATCGACAACTACCAGTTCGATGGCGTGGTGATGCCGGTGCTGTCGCCGTGGAATTTCGGCGAGAACAACCTGGACATGGTGGTGTACGACCGCATCGAGATCGTGCGCGGTGCCAATGGCCTGATGACCGGCGCGGGTAATCCTTCGGCGGCGGTGAACTACGTGCGCAAGCGCCCGCTGCGGGAGTTCGCCGCCAGTGGCGGCATCAGCCTCGGCAGCTGGGATGCACGACGCGCGTGGGTGGATGTGTCCAGTCCGTTGAGCCGGGAAGGACGCGTGCGCGGCCGTATCGTCGCTGCACAGGCCGAGGCTGACAGCTACACCGCTGGCCTGGACAGCACCGCCAGGACGCTCTACGGCGTGGTCAGCGTGGACCTGGGCGCGGACACCGGACTGATCGCCGGAATCTCCTACCAGGGCAATGACAACCGCGGCTTCGGCAGCGGCTTCGCGCTGTTCAACGCCGATGGCACGCGTACCCGCTTCGACCGCTCGGTATCGGCCACTGCGCGGTGGGCAAGGATGAACACCGATACCCGCAACGGCTTCTTCGATTTCAACCACCGCTTCGGCAACGATTGGCAGGCCCGCGTGTCCTACAGCCGCTCGCATACCGACATGGAGATGAAGCACCTCTATCGGGGCGGCTACCCCGATCCGCTCACAGGCGCCATGCCCAGCGGAAACAGCTTCACCCGCTATGACGGTCCGGTCCGGCGCGAGGCCGTCAGTGCCAGCCTGTCTGGTCCGTTCCAGCTGTTCGGCCGCCAGCACACCGCGTCGATCGGCTGGTCGCGCTCGCGCGACGAGATCGCGCTGGGCCAGTACCGCGCGCTGGCGCCTCTGCCGCCGTTGGCGAGCTATCTGGACTGGCATGGACCCGGCACGCCCGAGCCGGTGTGGGCCAGCGGCAAGACCCAGGCCGACGATCTGGACAACCAGCAGAGCGGTGCCTACGCGGTGGCCCGGCTGTCGTTGGCAGAGCCGCTGCATGTGATCGTGGGCGGTCGCCTGAGCGACTGGCAGACCGACCAGGTCTACTTCGGCGCCCAGCGCAGGTACCGCTACCGCAACGAGTTCGTGCCCTATGCCGGCGTGGTCTGGGACCTCAACGGCTACGCCAGCGTGTACGCCAGTTACACCGGCATCTTCAAGCCGCAGAACAACCGCGATGCGTCCGGGCAGATCCTCGAACCGGTCAGTGGCCGCAGCTACGAGCTCGGCCTCAAGGGTAGCTGGCTGCAGGAGCGTCTGAACGCTTCGGCGGCGCTGTTCCGTACCCGCCAGAACAACCTGGCCGAAGCCACCAGTGGGTTGGTCGAGGGCAGCACACAAGCGGCCTATCGCGCGGTGCAGGGAGCGACCGTGGATGGACTGGAGCTGGAGCTGGCCGGTGAGCCGCTGCCGGGCTGGAGCCTGGGCACCAGCTTCACCACCTTCATCGCGCAGGACGCGCAGGGCAGGACGATCAATACCGCCAAGCCGCGCAGCCTGTTCAAGCTGTTCACCACCTGGCGGCTGCCGGGTGCCTGGGACCGGCTGACCCTCGGCGCTGGCGTGGACTGGCAGAACCGCATGTACCAGACCGCCACCGCACCTGGAAACCGCAGGGTGCCGGTGCAGCAGCCGAGCTACGCGCTGGTCAACCTGATGGCGCGTTACCAGTTCAATTCCCATGTGTCGGCGGCACTGAACCTCAACAACGTGTTCGATCGCCACTATTACTCGCAGATCGGTTTCTACAACCAGGGCTGGTACGGCGCGCCCCGAAACGTGATGTTCACCGTGAAGGTCGGCTATTAAGTCACGGGGTTGCCGTTCATTCAGCGCCCCGCCTTGCGCCTGCTGCCGACGATCGGCACGATCACCGCACTGCACCCCACAACGCCTCACGCAGAGTCTTCTTCATTCAAACGGAGCCCCGTATGAAACTGTTGAAGCTGTTGACCGCTGTGCTGTTGTCCGCCCTTTCAGTGCCGGTCGCATCGGCGATGGCGGCGGAGGATTCACCTTCGCCGCTGCTGGGGCGCTGGTCGCTGGATATCTCCACCTCGGCGCTGCCGGTGGCGCAGCGCCCGAAACAGGTCGTGCTGGAGTTCAAGGATGCCGGCGGCGGGCGCTGGAGTTCACACGTGGACATCGTGCTGCATGACGGCAAGACCATGAAATCCGACGGCACGCTGGCATTGGATGGCACGCCCGGGCCGCTGTCCGGCAGTTACGGCGCGGACCGGGCCAACCTGAAGCTGCCGGCGCCGAACACGCTGGTGATGCAGCTGGTGGATCACGGCACGCCGGCCTCCACCCGCATCTACACTGTTGCCGCGGACCGGGCGACGATGACCGAGACCAAGGCGTTCTACGGCCATGACGGTACACCGATCCTGCAGACCAACCTGTTCAAGCGGATGCCGTAGCCGCACCGCCTGCGCCCCGCGCGTGCAGTGGCGCGCGGGGGGCAGGCGCTGGCTTACACCGCCGCCGGATCGCGCTTGCCGGTGTCGATGCCGTACTTGACGATGGCGTCCTGCATCCGCGAACGCTCGATACGGCCTTCATCGGCCAGCGACTTCAATGCCGCCAGCACGATGAAGTGGCGGTCCACTTCGAAGAACGTGCGCAGCGATTCGCGCGTGTCGGACCGGCCGAAGCCATCGGTACCCAGCGCGGTGAAGCGACGGTCGTTGATGAAGGGGCGGATCTGGTCGCCGACGATCTTCATGTAGTCGGTGGCCACCACGACCGGTCCTTCGTGGTCCTGCAGGCACTGCTGGACGTACGGCACGCGCGGTTCTTCGGCGGGATGCAGCAGGTTCCAGCGCTCGGCGGCCAGGCCATCGCGGCGCAGTTCAGTCAGGCTGGTCGCGCTCCAGACGTCGCTGGCGATCCCGAAGTCCTGCTGCAGCAGCTCGGCGGCGGCCAGCACTTCGCGCAGGATCGAGCCGCTGCCCATCAGCTGCACGCGCGGCTGGCCGGCGGCAGCAGCGCGCAGCAGGTACAGGCCCTTCAGGATGCCGGCCTCGGCCCCTTCGGGCAGCGCGGGGTGCGGATAGTTCTCGTTGAGCACGGTGATGTAGTAGTAGATGTCTTCCTGGTCGACATACATGCGGCGCAGGCCGTCATGGATGATCACCGCCAGCTCGTAGTTGAAGGTGGGGTCGTAGGACACGCAGCTCGGGATCACCGACGACAGCACGTGGCTGTGGCCGTCGTCGTGCTGCAGGCCTTCGCCCATCAGCGTGGTCCGGCCGGAGGTGGCGCCAAGCAGGAAGCCACGCGTGCGCGCATCGGCTGCGGCCCAGGCCAGGTCACCCACGCGCTGTAGCCCGAACATCGAATAGAAGATGTAGAACGGGATCGTCGCCAGCCCGTGGTTGCTGTAGGCGGTGCCGGCGGCGATCCACGAACAGATCGCACCGGATTCGTTGATGCCCTCCTGCAGGATCTGTCCGTCCTTGGCTTCCTTGTAGTAGCTCAGCTGGCCGGCATCCTGCGGGGTATACAGCTGGCCCAGGTAGGAATGGATGCCGATCTGGCGGAACAGGCCCTCCATGCCGAAGGTGCGCGATTCGTCGGGCACGATCGGGATCACCAGCTTGCCCAGCTCCGGATCCTTGAGCAGGGTGGTGAGGATGCGCACGAAGCCCATGGTGGTGGACTGGCCACGATCGCCGCTGCCCTGCAGCTGGGTGCTGAAGATCGACAGCGGTGGCAGCGGCAGGGGATCGACCCTGGCCAGGCGTGCCGGCAGCTGCCCGCCCTGGATGCGGCGGCGCTCGGCGAAATAGGTGGCCTCGGCGCTGCCCGGTTCCGGGCGCAGGTACGGCATCTCCTCCAGCTGTTCGTCGCTGACCGGCAGGTTGAAGCGGTCGCGGAACGCACGCACCGCATCGGCACTCATCTTCTTCAGCTGGTGGTTGATGTTCTGGCCTTCGCCGGCTTCGCCCATGCCGAAGCCCTTGACCGTCTTGGCCAGGATCACGGTCGGCCGGCCGCTGGTGCTGACCGCCTGCTGATAGGCAGCGAACACCTTCTGCGGGTCATGCCCACCGCGCGCCAGCGCCCAGATATCGTCATCGCTCAGGTGCGCGACCAGCTCCAGCAGTTCGGGGTAGCGGCCAAAGAAGTGCTCGCGTACATAGGCGCCGTTCTGCGACTTGAAGGTCTGGTAGTCGCCATCCACGCATTCCATCATGCGCTGGCGCAGCAGGCCGCTGTGGTCGCGGGCCAGCAGCTCGTCCCAGCCGCTGCCCCAGATCAGCTTGATCACGTTCCAGCCGGCTGCGCGGAACGTCCCTTCCAGTTCCTGGATGACCTTGGCATTGCCGCGCACCGGGCCGTCCAGCCGCTGCAGGTTGCAGTTGACCACGAACACGATGTTGTCCAGCCGCTCGCGGCCGGCCAGCGAGATGGCCGCCAGCGATTCGGGCTGGTCCATTTCGCCGTCGCCGAGGAAGGCCCAGACCTTGCGGCCCTGGTGCTGCTTCAGTCCGCGGTATTCGAGGTAACGCATATAGCGGGCCTGGTAGGCGGCGGTCAGCGGGCCCAGTCCCATCGATACGGTGGGGAACTGCCAGAACTCCGGCATCAGGCGCGGGTGCGGATACGAAGACAGCCCTTCGCGCCCGGCTTCGCGGCGGAAGTTGTCCATCCGTGCCGGATCGATGCGGCCTTCCACATAGGCACGGCCGTAGATGCCGGGCGCGGAGTGGCCCTGGATGTAAATCATGTCGCCATCGAAGGTGTCGGTGCGGCCACGGAAGAAGTGATCGAAGCCCACGTCGTACAGCACCGCGGCCGACTGGTAGGTAGCGATGTGGCCGCCGACGTTGGAATGCTTGCCGGCGCGCAGCACCATCACCATCGCGTTCCAGCGGATCATCGCGTTCAGGCGGCGCTCGATGGCCAGGTCGCCGGGATAGGCCGGCTGGCGCTCGGGCGGAATGGTATTGACGTAGGCCGTCCAGGCGCGGGTATGCAGGTCACCGTGCTGCTGGGCATCCAGGTCGCTCAGCTGATCGATCAGGTAGTGCGCGCGCGGCCGGCCGCCGGCCTGCAATACCGCCTCGAGCGATTCACGCCACTCGCGCGTTTCCAGCGGGTCGGTATCGAAAGGGATGAGGGCTTGGTTCATGGCTGTCTCCAGAGGGCGCCGGTCGGATCTCTGCCTGGGCGACAACACCGGCAGGGCGCACTGCGCTGGAGCGGGGTCGCAACGGCGGGGCCGTGACGCGAAGGGCGACCGTGGCGGCCACCGAGAACGCAAGCGTAGGCCTGGCCCTGCGGCTTCGATAGGCGGGCCCCGCTTGGATCTCTGGCAAGCAGGGCTTGGCGCGCAGCGCCGTATGATGGGCCGATGCGCTGGCCGCTGCCTGCGATCAGGCTGGGGACACGCCCGGGAAGAACATCGGGATGACCGCTACGCCGATGCCCAGCAGGCACCAGGCGACGATGGGCAGCCAGCCGGCGAGCTGCTGGCAGTATTCCGGCATGCGACGTCCCCCGATCCACAGCAGCAGCGTAAGCAGGCCCAGTGCGTATGCGAGGGCGACGACTACCGGATGCACGTGGATGACCCGGCTGGGCGACCACATCTGCTGCTGGTAGGCCGTGGTGTGCGCGACCAGCAGCAGGAACAGCAGGCTGCTGAGGGTGTTGATGGCGGTGCGTGCGTTCATTGAGGGGTACTCCTTGTACCGGCTGCCAGGACATTGCAGGGGGCGGCATTCTAGCGGCAGCGCCGCCGCGGCTGAAACGCCACTGTCATCAGCGGCCGTCACCCTGCGGGGCTTTCCAGCCTCGGGGTGGTTGGCCGGTCGTGAACAGCGTGAGGATCTGGGAGAAGAGCTATGCGCTGCGGCGTCGGCTGCTGCGTGGCTTCTTCCTGCGCCGCGGTTCCGCCAGCGAGGATGCTGACGACCTGGCGCAGGAGGTCTATCTGCGCCTGCTGCGCAGCACCGGTGAGCACGCTGCGGCGATCGAGAATCCGGAAGCCTACCTGTTCACCGTCGCGGCCAACCTGGCGCGCGAACACGCGCGCGCGCGATCGTCGCTGCCGCCGCTGGAGGACGTCGATCTGCTGGCTGAAGTGTTGAAGAGCGAAGAAGACATCGAGGGCGAGTTCGAGCGTGCACAGCGCTGGAACGGCATCCGCAGCACCCTTGCACAGCTGCCGGCCACCACCCGGCGGGTGATGGAACTGCATTACCGCGACGGGCTGGACTGCCCGGGCATCAGCCAGCAACTGCAGGTATCGGTGCACATGGTGCGCAAGCATATCGGCAAGGGTCTGGAAGCATGCAGGAAGGCGCTGGGCGCCAAGGAGCTGACATGAACCGGAATCCATCGCAGGCGCCCGGCGACGAAATCGCGGGCGAGGCGACCGAGTGGTTCCTGTGCAATCGCGAAGGGCCGTTGAGCGAGGCCCAGCGCCTCGCCTTCCTGGACTGGATGAAGCGTTCCCCCGAGCATGTGCGCGCCTACATGGGCGCCCTCGCATTGCACCGCCAGGTGGGTGAAGCGCTGCAGCTGCCCTTGCCCGAGGAGGCGCCGCCGCCGCCGCGGCAGGCGGCCTCGGCCAAGGTGGTTCCGCTGTTCGCCCGCACGCCGCCACCGGTGCGCGACCTGCCGCGCCGCCGCCGCACGCGCTGGATCGCCGTGGCCGCCGCGGCCTGCATCGCACTGCTGGCGGCTGGCCTGCTGCCGCAGGTGATGCCTGCCGAACAGATCTACAGTGCCGACCACGCGGAGCTGCGCGACCTGGTGCTGCCCGACCGGACCCAGGTGCGGCTCAATGCGGACAGCCGCCTGCGGGTACGCATGGGCTGGTTCAGCCGCAGGGTGGAACTGCTGCAGGGCGAGGCCACGTTCGACATCGCGCGCGACCGGCGTCCGTTCGAGGTCCGGGTCAACGGCCTGCAGATCCGTGACATCGGCACGGTGTTCGATGTGTCGCGCCGGCTGCAGGGCACGCGCGTCGGCGTGGTCTCCGGGCAGGTCGAGATATGGAGCCGGGGCGCCGGTGCCCGACGCCTGGCCGCGTTGGGCGAAGGCCGTGTGGTCGAGGTGGATGCGCGCAGCCATGCGGTGCAGTCGTTGGATATGCCGTTGTCGATGCTGTTGGACTGGCAGCAGCGCAAGGTGTCGTTCCTGGACGAGCGGCTGGATGAGGTGGCCGCCGCCTTCAACCGCCACAACGCGGTGCAGGTACGGGTACTGGACGAGGGTGCGGCATCGGCGCGGCTGTCGGGCAGCCTGGATGCACACCGCATCGGTGCGTTGCAGGCCTTCCTCGAGCGCGATCCGCGCTTTGTGGTCCGCCGCGAAGGCGACACGGTACGGGTCGGAAGTCGTTGAAGCCGGCCTGGCTGTGCACTGTCAGAAAAGATTCATCGAATCCGCGTTCTCCACTTCGGAAGAAGCGGGCTCTTACTTGGGAGAAGCCCCTGTCGAATCGTGCAGCGGCACTTGTTGCCCTCTCTCTTGCAAGGACCCGTGATGCGGAACACGCTCTACCTGTCGATCATCCTCGCCCTGTCTCCCTGCAGCGTTCCGCTGGCCTTCGCGGCCGGCGGCGATGGCCTGGATGCCCGTGTCTCCGCGCCGATCCCGGCACAGCCGCTGGCGCGTGCGCTGGAGCAGCTGTCGCGCGGTTCCGGCGTGCAGTTCCTGTACGCGGCTGGCAGTGACGCCCGCATTGGCGGTGCCGTGCCGCGCGGCGCCACCGTCAAGCAGGCGCTGGACGCATTGCTGGCCGGTACCGGCCTGGGCTACACGGTGGTCGACGGCAACGTGATTGCCATTGATCCGGCGCCGGCGCGGAGTGAGCCGAAGCCGGCCGCAGACAAGCCGCGCGAAGCCGAGGCGGTGGTGGCCCCGACCCTGGGTACGGTGAAGGTGATTGCCGCGCACGAAGTGATCGACCAGAAGAAGACCTCGCCGGTGATCAAGGACTCGGTGGTCTACGACGAGATGGACAGCTACGGTGACGAGACCCTGGCCGAGAGCCTGATGGCCGCGCCGGGTCTGAGCGCCGTGGAGGATGCCGGTGAACCCCGCTACGTGACCGTGCGCGGCGTGCAGGCCAACCTCAACTACACCACCATCGATGGCATCGCGATCGCCAGCGTGGGTGGCAGTGGCTCGGGTGAGCGCATGAACAACCTGCAGCTGATTCCCAGCGACATCGGCACCCGTACCGACATCTACAAGAGCTTCAGCGCTGAACAGGCACCGGATGCGATCGGCGGCGTGATCGACATCATCAGCCGCAGCGCGTTCGATCGATCCGGCAAGTATGTTTTCGCCGATGTTGCCGGAATCCACTCCACCGCGGAGACCAACGTCGAGCGCAGCGCAGGCGGCAATCACCAGACGCTCGGCCACTTCGGCAAGAGCGCCAAGATGGTGTTCTCCAACCAGTTTGGTGCCGACCAGGCGTTCGGCATCGTCGCCGTGGCGCGCTACGAGCAGCGCTCGCGCAACAGCATCAAGCGCTGGGTGGAATCGAACTACTACTACAACGATGCCGGCAAGTACCTCACCGACGGCAGCACCGGACCGGACCAGGCCAAGGGCTGGAATGGGCTGCGCGCACCCGGCAACTTCAGTACCGGCACCTACACCAACTTCATCACCAACTTCGGTGGCTCGGCCAAGCTGGAATGGAAGCCATCGGACGACCCGTTCTACGCGTCGCTGCTGCTGTACTCGTACCGGTTCTACGAGAACTCGACGATGAACAAGACCGACCTGTACGGCAATGCCAAGTTTCCGATCCGCAACCAGACCGCCGACAGCGGCACCACCCAGATCAACAGCATCTACATCAAGAACCGGCACGACCGCTGGGACCGCAGCAACCGGGGTGCCATCGCCAGCTTCAACTGGGACATCGGTGATCGCTCGCGGCTGACCCTGCGTGCAGGCCACACCGAGGAGACCTTCCACAACAGCCAGGTCTACTGGGGCGTGCGCGCCTACCCGAGCAATCTGTTCGTGGACTACGAGAACGACAGCCACGGCTTTCCCAACGCGGTGGCGGTCTCCGATTCCAGCCTGTTGACCACCTCGGCGTTCAAGCTCAACCCGGCACAGGCCTATGTCTCGCCGCGCGATGCCAAGGAGAGCATCGACAACCTGCGTGCCGACTTCAGCTACAACATCGATGCGGACGCACGCGGCTTCGGCCTGGCTGCCGGTGCCGAGTACCGCCATCTGAAGATCTGGCAGGACATCGATTTCGACTACTTCAAGAGCAGCGCGACGCTGAACGACTATCTGTATCCGGGATCGACCCTGCTGGGCAGCGTGCCGGGTTTCCCGCTGATCGACAACCGCAAGTGGAACGAGGAGCTGGTCCCCAGGCTGGGCAACAACAACGCGGCCTATCCGAATGCCAATTTCACCAGTGACTACAAATACGTCGAGGACATCAGCAACGCCTATGCGTCCGCGCACTATGCCTGGGACCGGCTGCTGCTGATCGGCGGGCTGCGTTACGACCACACCCGCTTCGATGCGTACAGCCCGTTCAGCAACGATGGTGGCACCACCTATACCTCGGCATTCCGCAGGACCGACGGCGGCTACAACAACCTGCTGCCGTCGCTGAATGCAACATTCAAGCTGAGCGAGGACCAGCGCCTGCGCTTCTCCGCCAGCCGCACGCTGGGCCGGCCGACGCCCAGCAACATCGCCCAGGCCAGCAGCACCAGCTGTGGTGATGACGAGGAGGGCAGGGGCTTCTGCACCATCAAGCAGGGCAACGCCAACCTGCAGCCGCGCCGCTCCACCAACATCGACCTGGCGTGGGACCTGTACTTCAACGGCAACAACGGGCTGGTCTCGGTCGCACTGTTCGACAAGGTGATCAAGGACGACATCTATACCCTGACCACCTTCGAGAACGTGGGGGATACCCGCTACCGGGTAACCCAGCCGATGAATACCGATGAATCGAAGCTGCGCGGCGTGGAGTTCGCGGTGGCCAACCGCAACCTGCAGTGGGGGCGCCAGCGCTTCGACATGTACGCCAACGCGACGCGCCTGCAGGGCCAGACCAACTACCGCATCAGCGACGGCAGCGAGCGCCGCCTGGACCGCCTGCTGTACCAGCCGGACTGGTCGCTCAATGGGTCGGTGATCTGGCGCATGCCGTGGAAGGGCGCGCAGCTGCGCATGTCCGGAACCTACCGCAGCAGGATGCTGGTCGATTTCGGCGATACCGAGTGGCTGGATTCGTACTACGACCCCTATATGACCTTCAACATGGCCTTCAGCCACAAGGTCAGCCGGCACGTGACGCTGAAGTACGAAGCCAAGAACCTGTTCAACACCCAGCCGACCTACAGCACCGGCCCGAACGGGCGCTTCCGTACCGAGATCGACGATTACGGCCGCTTCTTCTACTTCCACATCATCTACAACTGAGGAGCGCGCATGGATACCTTCAACCGCAGGCGCTTCCTGGCACTGGCCGGTCTTTCCGCCGCCGGCGCGTGGATGGGCACGGCGCGAGCACTGGCCGCGCAGAGCGATGCCACCGCGTTGAACCCACGCAATCTGCTGGCGTCGCCGCGTTTTGCCGATACGCCATTCACCCTCGGCGTGGCTTCGGGTGATCCCTCGGCCGACGGCATGGTGCTGTGGACGCGGCTGGCCACTGCACCCCTGCTGTTCGGCGGCGGCATGCCGACCCGGCCGATGCGGGTCGAGTGGCAGCTGGCGGCAGACGAGGGAATGCGCAAGGTGCTGCGGCAGGGCTCGGCGATGGCCCATCCGGAGCTGGGACATGCCGTGCACGTGGAGCTGGAAGGACTGGCACCGGGTCGGCCGTACTGGTACCGCTTCACGGTAGCGGGGCACGCCAGCGCGGTGGGCTGCACGCGTACGCTCCCGGCCGCGACCGCGGCGGTGGATCGCGTGCGCTTCGCGGTGGCCGGTTGCCAGCACTACGAAGAGGGCCACTACACCGCGTGGCGGCGTATCGCCGAGGAGCCGCTGGACTTCGTCTTCCACTATGGCGACTACATCTACGAAGGCGAGAGCCAGCCGGGCCTGCGCAGAATGAACGGCCAGCCGTTCACCAACCTGCGCAACCATGTCGGGCCGCAGACCTATACCCTGGACGACTACCGTCGCCGCTATGCGCAGTACAAGAGCGATGCCGACCTGCAGGCGGCACATGCCGCAGCACCGTGGTTCGTGACCTTCGATGACCACGAGGTGGACAACAACTGGGCCGGTGCCGAAGACCAGGACGATACGCCCAGCGAAGTGTTCCTGCTGCGCCGGGCGCAGGCGTTCCAGGCCTATTACGAGAACATGCCGCTGCGTCGCTCGGCATTCCCGCGCGACGGCCACATGCAGATGTACCGGCGCGCGCGCTATGGCACCCTGATGGACCTGCATCTGCTCGATACCCGGCAGTACCGCAGCAAGCAGGTGGACATGGCGCTGCGTGCGGTGGTGGAATCACCCGCGCGCAGCATCACCGGCACCCAGCAGGAACGCTGGCTGTTCGAAGGCCTGGCCGATGCGACGCCGCGCTGGCACACCATCGCCCACCAGGTGGCGCTCGGCAACTACATGCGCGAAAAGGACGGGGTGGTGCAGTCGTCCGAAGACCAGTGGTCCGGCTACCTGGACAGCCGCCGGCGCCTGCTCGATCACATCCAGACGGTTGGCTTCGGCAATGTGGTGACCACCTGTGGCGATGCCCATCGCCACTACGCCAGCGACCTGGTCCAGGACCATCGTGATTCCGGTGTGGTCTCCAGCGAGTTCCTCGCCACCTCGATCACCTCCGGTGCCGATGGCCAGGGTGTCGACGCGTATGCCGAGAACCAGCTGCGGCACAGCCCGCACCTGAAGGCGACCATCGACAAGCGTGGCTATGTGCTGTGTGACGTGACCCGCGATGCCTGGATCGGTGACATGAAGACGCTGCCGGCCGTGATGCAGCCGGACGCAGCCGTGCAGAGCTGGAAGCGCTACGCGGTTGAACACGGTCGGCCTGGCCTGCAGGAGGCCTGAACCGGCCACGCCTCCCTGTAGAGCCGAGCCAGGCTCGGCTCTACAGGCGGGGGTCAATCGTGCTCGAACCGTAGCGGTCCGCTGCCCATCGCCGGGTCGCTGGTGCCGGTGCGCCCGTCTTCGGCACGCCCGGCCAGGCGCAGCGTGCTTTCACCCGCGCTGACGTGCAGGTCATACCAGCCGGCGGTGGGGGCCGCATCCCATGCCAGCGTGGTTTCGGCATGGGCCGGCAGCGCAAGGGTCTGCTCGGGCATGTGCCCGGCATAGGCTGCGGCATGGATGTGCAGCGATTGTGCGCGGTCGCCAGGATTGCGCAGGCGCAACCGCAGCTGTCCATCCGCATGTTCGACCGTTGCCTGCACGGTGGGCGCGCTGGCGGCGCCCTGGAAGTGGCGGTGGAAGCCGTTGGGTCCGAGCAGCCACAGGTCATAGCGGCCCTGGGCATCCAGTGGCCAGCGCGCCTGCAGCGGCGTGCCCGGAATCAGCGTGTAGCGGCGTGGCACGGCCCCCAGCCGCAGCCGGTCGTAGACATGCAGCACCGCCGCCGCGCCGTCGCACGACAAGGTCAGGTCCAGGCCTGATTCATCGATGGCGGCGATCGCGGCCTGTGGCCGGTAGGGCAGGGCGCGCGCCGGGCGGACGCCGGGTTCCTGCTGGGCGGGGTGCAACCCTTCCGGCAGCGCCGGTACGGTGCGCCCCGGCAGGGCCGCGGCACGTGCCGCCACCGCGCTGATGTCGGGCAGGCCGCGCACGAACGGGCGGGTATCGCGCTGGGCGAAATCGAACGCGTTGCTCAGGTCGCCGCAGATCGCACGGCGCCACGGGGAAATGTCTGGTGCGGCGACGCCGAAGCGGCGTTCGATCAGGCGCAGTACCGAGGTATGGTCGTATACCTGCGAATCGACCCAGCCGCCCCGGCTCCAGGGGGAGATCACGTACAGCGGCACGCGCGGGCCGAGTCCGTAGGGGCGGCCGCGAAGCTCGGCGGCGTCATGCTTCTCGTCACCCGGTGCAGGATGGTGATGGTATTCCCCTGCGGTACTGACCGACGATGCACCTGCCCAGCCACCGGGCACGGCCGAAGGCGGCGCCGGCGGTGGCATGTGGTCGAAGAAGCCGTCGTTCTCGTCGAACATCAGCAGCAGGGCGGTGCGGCTCCAGACGTCCGGATCGGCGGTCAATGCATCCAGCACCCTGGCGGTGTATGCAGCGCCCTGGGCCGGGCTGGACGGGCCGGGATGCTCGCTGCCGGCTGCGTCGGCGATGATGAAGCTGACCTGCGGCAGGTGCCCGCCAAGCACGTCCTGGCGCAGCTGTGCCAGGCCCCGCGTGCTGATCCCGCGTGCGCGCAGCTGCGGGTCATGCCCTGGTGCGGCGCGATAGGCCTGGCGGAACGCTTCGAAGCCGGCGAGCGGATTGTCGGTGAAGTTGTCGGCCATGTCCTGGTAGATCTGCCAGGACACCCCTGCCTTCTGCAGCCGTTCGACGTAGCTGGTCCAGCGATACGATGCCGGATGCCCGCCATGCTCGGGGAAGTTGTCGTGCGAGTTGGCGATCACCGGTCCACCCGCGCGCGCGGCTGCATCGTTGTGGCCGGTCCACAGGAACACCCGGTTCGGGTTGGTACCGGCCTGCATCGCGCAGTGGTAGGCGTCACAGATCGTGAAGGCGTCCGCGAGGGCGAACTGGAAAGGCAGGTCGCTGCGCTGGAAGTAGCCCATCGAGTGGTTCTGCTTGGCCTTCGGCCACTGCCCCATGCGCCCGTGGTCCCAGGCACGCTGGGCATCGGGCCAGGTGTGCGGAGTGCCTTCCACCCGCATGTAGCCGAAATGCGCGGCGGTATCCAGCGGGAACGGCGCGATCGCGCGCTGGCCGCTGGCGTCGGGTTGCAGCCACAGGCTGCGCGTGCGGCCGCCGGGTTGCAGCGCCGACGCCGGCGCGACGAAACGATCGCCGAAGCCCCGTACACCCGGCAGCGTGCCGAAGTAGTGGTCGAACGAGCGGTTCTCCTGCATGAACACCACGATGTGCTGCAGGTCTTCGAGGCTGCGCGTCTGCGCGGCGGGGGCGATCGCCGCGGCCCGGGCGATGCTGGGCAGCAGCGGGGAAAGGCCGGCGGCAACGCCGGCCTGCAACAACCGGCGTC
This sequence comes from uncultured Stenotrophomonas sp., assembly GCF_945952405.1. GTDB lineage: Bacteria > Pseudomonadota > Gammaproteobacteria > Xanthomonadales > Xanthomonadaceae > Stenotrophomonas. The sequence continues at coordinate 34,817 of NZ_CAMFIA010000026.1, forward strand.
GGCCGATATCGGTCACGGGCTCACTCACAGGTCCACACGGAAGGAGATGCCGACGGTGCGCGGGGCGCCGATGAAGGCGTTGTCGCGGCCGTCCACCCCTGCAAGATACCGCTTGTCGGTGAGGTTGCTCACCACCAGGTTGGCACCCATACCCTTCAGCCGCGGCGAAAGTCCCTGCAGGTCGAAGCCGATGTTGGCATTGAACACGGTGGCCGAGGGCAGCTTGTTGACGTTGGCGGCATCGAGATAGCGCGTGCCCAGGTAGCGGCCGGACAGGCCGAAGTTCCAGTTCGCGCCCTGCCAGTCGGCCGACAGCACCAGGGTCTGCTCGGGTTGGCCGATCACCTTGGCACCGTCGACGATGCCCAGCTGGGTATCGCGGGCGGCATTGCCGCTGCCCAGGTACTTGGAGCGGTTGTAGGTGTAGGCCGCGTTGAGGCGCCAGCCGTTGTCCCAGCCGTAGCCGAAGGCCGCTTCGAGGCCATTGCTCTCGACGCCGCCGAAGTTCTCGTAGACGCCGTCGGTCTCACCCAGGTAGTCGATGCCGCTGACGAAGCCGGCCGGCAGGTAGACGATGCGGTTGTCGAACTTGATGTTGTACAGGGTGACCGAAGCGGTCAGCGGCCAGCGGCTGATGCGCATGCCCACTTCGATGTTGTCGGCCGTCTCCGGCTCGACATTGCGGAAGCGCTGCGGGTCGGTCTCGCCGAGCACGCCGGAGGGAATGGCGGCGAAGTTCTGCGAGAAGCCGGCGAACAGCTCCATGCCCTCCACGCCCGGTGCCCAGGTGAAGCCGGTGGACAGCAGCGGATCGGACTTGGAATCGGACTTCACATGCTCGCTGGCGCCGATCACGCGGCGGCGCGACTGGTCGACGAAGAACTGCTTCACGCCCAGGCGGGCGCTGAACGGCCCGAAGCGGGCCACGTCCTCGACGTAGTACATCTGTTCGTCGACCTTGTACTTGTCCTCGAACTGCACCCAGTACGGCTGGTGGTCGAAGCCGATGTCCTGGCCGACGTTGAGCAGGCGATGCCAGTCACGCCGCGCCGAACGGTCCAGCTTCTCCACCCACAGCCCGCCACGGATGGTGTTGTCGACCGCACCGAAGGCCTGCCGCCACTCGATGTCGGCGGTGACGCCCTTGCGGTTGTTGTCGTAGTGGGTATGGCGGTAGGACTGCGCGCCCAGCACCTTGCCGGCATAGCAGTTCGGATCGTACTCGGCACTGAAGCCCAGCCGCGGCGTGCAGCTGGCCAGGCGCTGTGCGGCGCTGCCATCGGGGTTCACGAAGAAGATCTGGCCGCGGTTGCTGCCGCCATACACGGTGCTGCCACCGAGGTATTCCGACTCGGGGCGGCCCGCACCGTCATCGCTGACCTGCGCCAGGTACGGCGGCAGCCAGTCGCCGCGGCCTTCCATGCGGTGCCCGTAGGCCGCGACCGAGGCCTTGAAGCCATTGCCGCCGTCAAAGGCCGCGCGCAGGTAGCCGAAGGTGTTCTCGCGCAGCGCACGTGAACCGGAACGGTAGTTCTGGTCCAGGTAGGGGATGCCGGTGAGGGTGCCGACCAGGTTGTCGCGGTCCGGATTGGTGGCGAAGCCCTTCGGCGAAACGCTGGTGTATTCCGGCTCGTCGGCATCGTTGTAGGACAGGTAGCCGGTCAGCGTCCAGCGGTCCAGTTCGGTGATGAACTTGCCGGCGATGTGGTCGTTGCTGGTGTGGCCGCTGCCGTCGATCCAGTCGTGCACGCGTGCCGAGGAGGCACTGACCCAGGCGCGGGTGTGGCCGCCGAGCATGCCGGTGTCGTAGCGCACATAGTACTTGCGTGCCTCGTTGTCGCCGGCACCGACCACGAAGCGCAGGCGGCTGTCCTGCAGCGGATCGCTGGTGAGGAAGTTGAGCGTGCCACCGAGGGCTTCGTTCGAGCGCGACGAGATATCGGCGGTGCCCTGGCTGACTTCCACCGTCTCCAGGTCCAGGGTGTCGATGTAGCGGTTGGCCAGCGAGCCGCCGCCGTAGCCGGAGCCACCATTGGGCAGGCCGTCGATGGTGGTGCCGATCTGCTGGGTATCGCGGTTGGTGACGAAGCCACGCATGCTGATCTGCGTGCCCCAGACCGAAGAACCGGTGGCATCAGCCTCGCTGACCACCACGCCCGGCACTTCATTGAGCGCATCGTTGACGCTGCTCATCACGGTCTGCCGGTTCAGCGTTTCCGCGCGCACCGAGGTCTTGGCGTAGCTGGTGGCCTGGCCGATCACCTGCACCTGGTCGAGGGTGCGCGCTTCACTGCCGCGCGTTTCCGCGGTATCGCCCTGCGGTGCTTCAGCCAGGGCGTCCAGTGCGGGGGCGATCAGCAGGGCAAGCAGCGAGACACGGGGAAAGCGCGCAGTCGTTCGCATCGAAACCGGACCTTCAGAGGAGGAAGCCCCGGAGTGTCGGCAGCGCCAATGACATGGGCATGACGTGGCGGCGCACGAACGATGGCACTGTGGGGGCGGTCACGACCTTCGGGTATGCTCGGCGCTTCAATGGACCTGAGGCGGTAGCGATGCAGAAGCGATCAAGGATCTGGCTGGGGGGCGCGGCACTGGTGCTGCTGGCAGGTTGCAACCGGGCACCCACGGGCGAGCAGGCCGTCGTGCCGGCGGCGCCTTCTGTTGCAGGCGAAGACGCCGCACCGGCGGCTGCAGCGTCCGCTTCTTCCGCAGCGGCCGACGGCGCTGCAGTGACCGACCGCGATGGCAAGGCGGTGCCGTTGGTGCCGTTCGACACCAGCAGCGTGCCGCTGAGCGATACCGCATTGGGTGCGCTGCCGTTCTTCAGCCTGCCACAGGGCTATGCAGCGCAGAACGCACCGAACGCGCGGGCATGGGCACGCTTCCCGTTCCGGATGGGGGAGGGCGTGCATTGGGTGGAAGGCCCAAGCTGGTCGGCACGTATCGTGACCGACAGCAAGACCGCGCCCGACAAGGCCTTTTCCGCGCTGGAAGTACAGCGCAACTTCGATGGCGTGATCACTGCCGCCGGTGGCCGCAAGGTGTTCGAAGGCAAGCTGCTGCGTGACATCTACTATGGCCCGCAGCTGGAAGGCGAGATCGGCGGGGGCTTCATCGATGCGGTGAACGGCGAACAGGAGGCGCCGACCACGGTCTACGTGCTGCGCCAGGCCAATCGCAGCGTGTGGGTGCAGCTGGCGGTGGACAGCAACGGTGCCGGCCTGGTGGTGGTGGATGAAGTGCCGTTCAAGGCCAGTGCGCAGTGGTCGGACAGCTTCCCGCACCTGTCACTGCCGGCCGGCTATCGCGACCGCAACAAGGCCCAGCAGCGTGACTTCGACGCCTTCCCGTTCTGGACCGGCGACCATTTCGAGCAGGTCGAAGGCCGTACCTTCGCGGTCGACTTCGACAAGGGCGAGCGCGAGTACTCGATGCACGAAGTGCGTCGCAACCTGGCGGCGATGATGGCCCAGGTCAACGCCACCCAGGTGTTCGAGGGGCGCATCCCGCGCGAGGCGGCCGAGGGCGTGCCGAAGCAGGTGCAGTCGACCTACGGCGACGCAGCCAGCTACAACTGGAACACCTACGACGCCGTGGTCTATCGCGTGGACCTGGCCGATGGCCGCCAGGTGTGGGTGCATGCCCGGCTGGAGTATCTGAGCGCGGGCTGGGTGGTGGCCGAGCGCAAGGGCTTCACCCAGACCGCGACGCTGCTGCCGGCTGACACGCTGAAGAAGAAGCTCGACAGTGATGGTCGGGTGGCGATCCAGGTCAATTTCGCCACCGACAAGGCGGAGATCCTGCCGAGCTCTGATCCGCAGCTGCTGCAGGTGCTGGAGCTGCTGCGTGCGGACCCATCGCTGAAGCTGTCGATCGAGGGGCACACCGACAACAGTGGTGCCGCCGCGCACAACCGCAGCCTGTCGGAGGATCGCGCCAGGTCGGTGCTGGCGGTGCTGACCGCGCGGGGCATCGCTGCCGAACGCTTGCAGGCGGCCGGCTTCGGCGCTGGCACGCCGGTGGCCGACAACGGCAGTGAGGAAGGCCGGGCACGCAACCGCCGGGTCGAACTGGTCAAGCGCTGAGCAGGCGCTTCCTCAGTACCGCGCGTCCTTGGGTTTCGGGTCGCGCGGCCAGTCCTTGCCCTTGTTGGCGAAGTCCGGCCGCGGCTGGTTGATGAAGTAGCCGGCGATGTCCACCGCATCCTGGTCGGGCATCACCTGCTGCCCCAGCGGTGGCTCACGGGTCACCGCCGGCGGCATGTTGTGCTTGATGAAGCCGGCGGCCTTGTACAGGCGTGCCATGCCGGCACCGATGTTGAAGCTGTGGTCGCCCCACAACGGCGGGAACGCGATGTCGCCACTGGCATCGCGGCGGCCTTCGCCGTTGTCGCCATGGCAGGCGGCGCACTGCACGGCGTACAGTGCCTGGCCGCGGATCGGGTCCGGCGTCAGCGTGCTGTCGATCGGCCCTTCGCTGGGCGCGGCAACGCGTGCACCCTCCGGCACCGGACGGTTCAGCCACGCCATGTAGTCGAGCATCGCGCGCATCTGCTGCGAGTCCTTCGGCAGCGGCTTGCCGTTCATCGAGCGCTGCAGGCAGCCGTTGATGCGCTCGGCCAGCCCGATCACCTTGCCCGGCCGCGGCATGTAGCGCGGATAGGCACCGCCACCGGTGTTGAAGTAGTGGTTGCCGAACGGCCGCTTGCCTTCGGCCATATGGCACGAGTTGCAGTTCAGATCGTTGCCGACATTGTCCGGCAGCAGCCGCGCGGTCTCGTTGAGGATGCGGCGGCCGAGCATCACCGATTCGGCATTGCCCAGCCCGGCGATCTCCTCTGCGCTGGGAGCGTGGTACTGGCCGACCACCGTGCCCTTCGCATCGAGGATGTCGAGCGTGCTGGCGACGGCGGCGTCCAGGTCCGGGTAGAGATGGCGATAGGCGAGGGTACCCACCGTGGCCAGCAGCGCGGCGGCGATGGCAGCGCCGAGCAGCAGGCGGGAACGTCTGCGTGAACGCTTCATCGTGCAGCCTCCTGCGGAACGTAGTGCACCGGTTTGTCGCGCACCACCCGGCGCATGCGCGCCACGTCGACCTCGCTCACCGCGCTGGCCTGGTTGCCCCAGCTGCTGCGGATGAAGGTGAGGATCTGCGCCAGCTGCGCGTTCGGCAGCTGCTCGAAGCCCGGCATGGTGAACGCCATGCGGTCGTGCGGGGTATGAGGCGTGCGACCGCCGATCAGGGTCACCTGCACCAGCGAGCTGGGATCATCGGCGAACACGATCGAGTTGCCGGCCAGCGCCGGATAGACGCGGGGCATGCCGCGGCCGTCGGCGCGATGGCAGGCCTGGCAGTGCTCGGCATAGGCCAGCGCGCCGGCCACACGGTAGTCACCGCTGCGCAGTGCTGCCGTGGTGGTGTCGGCAGCAGGTGACCACTGCGCGCTGCGGCCTTCGCGCGCCGGCAGCTGCTTCAGGTAGCGTGCCATCGCCAGCAGGTCGGCGTCGGACAGGTACTGCGTGCTGTGCTCGACCACGTCGGCCATGCCGCCAAAGGCTGCGGAGCGGTCGGTGCGGCCGGTACGCAGGAAGTCGACGATCTCGCCCTCGCTCCAGCTGGCCAGGCCGGTCGATTCGTTGCGCAGGTTCTTCGCGTACCAGCCCTCCAGTACCGAGCCGGACAGGAACTGGCGGCTGCCGTCGTCGGCCATTGCCTTTTCCTGGAAGGCCAGGCCGCGCGGCGTGTGGCAGGCGCCGCAGTGGGCCAGGCCTTCAACCAGTTCGGCGCCGCGCTGCTGGCCGGCGTCCAGCGACGGATCCGGGCTGAAGGTGCGCGGGCGTGCGAACAGCAGCTGCCACCAGGCCAGCGGCCAGCGCATGTTGGCCGGCCACGGAATCGTGCTGTCGGCGTTGCCCTGCTTCACCGGTTGTACCGAGCCCATGAAATAGGCATACAGCGCCTTGATCTCGGCATCGCTGGCGATCACGTACGAGGCGTACGGCATCGCCGGATACAGCGGCTGGCCATCATGGCGGATGCCACGGCGCACGGCGCGTTCGAAGTCGGCGTAGTCGTAGGCACCGATGCCGGTTTCCGGATCGGGCGTGATGTTGGTCGAGTAGATCGTGCCCATCGGCGTCTGCATGCCAAGCCCGCCGGCGAACGGCTTGCCGCCCGGAGCGGTGTGGCAGGCCGCACAGTCGGCGGCACGTGACAGGTACTGCCCCTGCGCGATCAGCGCCGGGTCGTGGATGTCGACCTGCGCCGTCTGGCGTGGCGCGAACCAGTAGGGCGTGGTGCGGGCGATGCCGTAGGCGGCGGCCAGCGTGGCGGCCAGGGCAATGGCGAGCTTGAACGAGGTGCGCATGGCGGCACTGTGGGCATTGCCGCGCGCGCGTTCATTGATCCGGATCAATGACTGAACGGATACAGGCTGTACACCAAGCTGAATCGTTCCTGCGTTGTCATCAAGCCGTCATCCGCGCGCGATAGATGGCGGGCCTGCGCGGCGTTAACGTCGCAGCCTGTCGGATTCACCCCTTTGACGTGATATGAAGCGCCTGCTGCTGCTGTTGCTGGCGTGCGCCGGCCTGTGGCTGGCTGCATGCTCCTCCTCGATCAATGCCTCATCCACCTCGCTCGCCGATCGCCTGATCGCGCCGGGTGGCGTGTCGACCCTGCTCGACCGTCCACGTATTGCCGCGGCCATCGCCGAGTTGCCCAACCGCCACGGCTTCGCACCGGGGCGCGATGGCGTGCCGATCTTCTGGCGCGTGTTCGATCCCGGCGACTACGGCGCACGCTACCGCTACCTGCCGCAGCGCCATGAGAATGGCCTGCCGCTGGATACCGGCCTGAGCCTGTCGGTGCCGCAGCCATTCCGTGCGCAGGCGCCGCGTGGCACCGTGGTGCTGCTGCATGGGTGGATGATGAACGGTGATTCGATGTTGCCGTGGTCACTGCAGCTGGCCGAATCCGGCTACCGCGTGGTCACCCTCGACCTGCGCAATCATGGCCAGTCAGGCTCAGGCCCGTCGGGCTACGGCACCTACGAATCGGATGATGTGGTCGATGTGATCGGCGAGCTGCGCGCACGCGGTGAAGTGACCGGGCCGCTGTACCTGTTCGGTGTGTCCTACGGTGCGGCTACTGCGGTGTTCACTGCCGACAAGCTGGGCGACCAGGTGGCCGGCGTGGTGGCGATGGAGTCATTTGCCAATGCAGGCGTGGCGATCCGCACGATGATCCCGCACCTGATGGGCTTGCAGCCGGAAGGACTGAAGGCGCAGGCGGTGGCGTCGTACGCGCGCTGGCGCTATGGCGGGCAGGACATCAACCAGGTGATCGCCGCCGCCAGCCGTCGTATCGATGTCGACCTGGACCGCGTGGACGTCGCCCGCGCGCTGGCCGATACCCGTGCCTGCGTGCTGCTGCTGCACGGGCAGGGCGACCAGCACATTCCGGTCAGTCAGGGCCGTGAGCTGGCTCAGGCCAACCCGCGCGCGCACTACATCGAGATGCGTGGCGAAGACCACATCACGTTGCCGCTGCGGCTGGACCTGCTGGCCGGGGTAGTCGATGACTGGATGGCCCGCGACGAACATCACCCGCAAAGCGCCTGCCCGGCCCCGCAGCTGCCGGCCCAGGCCGAATGGCTGGTGCACGGCACCGCCACCGCGCCCCCCGCCCGCAGCTGAAAAAAGGGGACGGAGGGGATTAAGTCGCAAATCGACAGGGCGAAAACGGCTTAATCCCCTCCGTCCCCTTTTTCTGTCAGGGCAGGCGGCGTGACAGGGTGTGGGCCGAGGCGGCGACGCCGAGCAGCAGTGCGGCGACGCACAGGAAGGCGAAGCCGAGGCTGGTGGCATGGGCCAGCGCACCGATCGCTGCCGGGCCGGCGAGGATGCCCGCATAGCCCAGCGTGGTGACGGCGGTGATGGCGATGCTCTCCGGCATCACCCGCTGCTGGCCGGCCATCGAGAACAGCGCCGGCACGATGTTGGCGCAGCCCAGGCCAACCAGTACGTAGCCGGCCAGCGCCACCGGGAACGACGGCACCAGCGTGGCCAGGGTGAAGCCCGCCGCAGCGGTGATGCCGCCGATGACCATCGTGCGGGTGCGGCCGAGGCGCTCGACAATGCCATCGCCGAACAGGCGCATCGCGGTCATCGCCAGGGTGAACAGCGCGAAGCCGGCGCCGGCCTGGTCGCGCGGTACCTGCCTCATCTCGGCCAGGAACACCGCGCTCCAATCCAGCATCGAGCCCTCGGCGAGGAACACCACGAAGGCCAGCACGCCGATGAACAGCACCACGCCATGCGGTACTGCCAGCAGCGGCCCTTCGTGCAGGATCCGCTGCGGCCGCCAGTGCGGTGCCGACAGCACTGCCACCAGCAGCAACGCCGCCACCGACAGCAGCGCGGCCAGCCAGAGCGGCGTGCCCAGGATCAGCAGGCCGGTCATGCAGCCAGCGCCGACGAAGCCGCCGATGCTGTAGAACGCATGGAAGCCGGACATCATCGCGCGCCCGGCGTCGCGCTCGACCGCCACCGCCTGCATGTTCACCGTGCAGTCCATCGCCCCCACGCCGGCGCCGAACAGGAACAGGGCGGCACCCAGCGCGAGCGGCGAGGGCGCCAGCGCCAGCATCGGCAGTGCCAGCAGCACCATCGCGCAGGTTGCGATCAGCAGTCGACGGCATCCCAGCCGTCCTGTCAATGCACCCGCCAGCGGCATCGCCAGCAGCGAGCCCAGGCCAAGGCACAGCAGCACGGCACCGAGGCTGGCATCGGACAGCCCGGCCTTGGCCTTGGCGTAGGGCACCATCGGCGCCCATGCCGCCGTGGCGAATCCGGGAATGAAGAAGGCGGCACGGGTCGCGTGCTGCTGGGCACGTGGGGATGAAGGCGTCATGCGCGATGGGAAGCTCCAGGGAACCGCCATGAAAACGTTTCCAGCGAGGATCGGCAAGTGCCATGCGGAGCATTGGGCAACGCATACGATTGCAGGGGTGAGAGTGACCCGGAGGCGTCACCAGTGATTGACGCCGCGCACGCACAGTGAGGGCACGGCCCGCATTCCGCCGGCCGCTGCCGGAGACCCGCACATGAGCACCACACCAACCATCCTCCTTGTCCATGGATTCTGGGGCGGGGCCGCACACTGGGCCAAGGTGATCCTGGAGCTGCATCGCAACGGCCATGACCGCGTGCAGGCGGTGGAACTGCCACTGACCTCGCTGGCCGACGACGCAGGACGCACCCGCGCCATGATCCGCCAGATCGACGGGCCGGTGCTGCTGGTCGGCCACTCCTACGGTGGCGCGGTGATCAGCGAAGCCGGCAACGAGGCCAACGTGAAAGGACTGGTGTACATCGCCGCGTTCGCCCCCGATGCCGGCGAGAGCCCCGGCGGCATCACCCAAGCAGCACCTGCCGGAGGCAGCACCGAACCTGGCACCGGACAGCGATGGTTACCTGTGGCTGCGCGTGGACAAGTTCCACCAGAGCTTCTGCCAGGACCTGAGCGACGACGAGGGCCGGGTGATGGCCGTGACCCAGAAGGCGCCGCTGGCCAGCACCTTCGGCGATGCGATCAGCGATCCGGCGTGGAAGCACCGGCCGAGCTGGTACCAGCTGTCCCGCCATGACCGCATGATCGCTCCCGGCAACCAGGCGGCCATGGCTGCACGGATGCAGCCCAAGCGGCTGCTGGAACTGGATGCCAGCCATGCCTCGCTGGCCTCGAAGCCGAAGGAAGTGACCGCGCTGATCCTGGAAGCCTGCGCCGCCATCGGCGGCTGAGCCCGCGGCAGCGGCGCGCACGACAGGCGCGGCGCAGGGGAGTACACTCCTGCGCCGCGGCCGTCCGGCCGCGTCCCTCTCTTCCCTCCAGCCGCCGCCAGAGGATCCCACCTGTTCGTGGAGGTCCCGTCGTGCTGCCTGTTGTCCGTGTTCCGTCCTCATTGCCGCGCCGCCGTGTACTGCCGCAGGCGCTTGCGCAAGGCCTGCTGATCGCCGCACTGGCCGGCAGTGGTATTGCCGCTGCGCAGTCCACCCCCGATCCGGACAAGGCGCCACCGGCGTCCGCATCACAGACCCTGCAGACGGTGCAGGTCACCGCCAACCTGCTCGGCACCATCACCGAAGGCAGTGGCGCATACACTCCGGGGACCATCGCCACCGCCACCCGCCTGGTGCTGACCCCGCGGCAGACGCCGCAGACCATCAGCGTGATCACCCGCGCGCAGATGGACGACTTCGGCCTGCATGGCATCGATGATGTGATGCGGGTGACGCCGGGCATCAGCATCGTCACCTACGACAGCGAGCGCACCGAGTACTACGCGCGTGGCTTCGCGGTGCAGAACTTCCAGTACGACGGCATCCCGATGTCGCGCAACTCGGCGTACTCCGCCGGCAACACGCTCAGCGACACCGCCATCTACGATCGCATTGAAGTGCTCAAGGGTGCGACCGGCCTGCTGACCGGCATGGGCGATCCGGGGGCGACCATCAACCTGGTGCGCAAGAAGCCGGGCAAGGATTTCGCCGGCAGCGCCACGCTCGGTGTCGGCCGCTGGGACGACTATCGTGCCGAGCTCGACGTGGGTGGCCCGCTGACCGCCGATGGCCGCGTGCGTGGTCGCGCGGTGGGGGCCTGGGAAGACAAGCATTCCAACCTCGATCACTACCAGCGCACCAGCAAGGTCGGCTACGCCGTGCTGGAGGCCGATCTGGGCGAGCGCACGCTGCTGTCGGTCGGTGGCGATGTGATGGACAGCGATCCGAAGGGCTCCACCTGGGGCGGCATTCCATTGCTGGACAGCGCCGGCAACTTCAACCGCATGCCGCGCTCGTTCAACAACGGCGCGCGCTGGGCGGGCTGGCGCCAGTATGTGCGTACCGGTTTCGCCACGCTGGAGCACACCTTCGCCAACGACTGGGTGGCCAAGCTGCAGCTCAACCACCAGGTCAACGGCTATGACGCGGCCCTGGCCGGCGCCGCCGCCGGCAACCCGGATCCGCTGACCGGCGAGGGCGTCAGCCTGTGGCTCGGCAAGTACGTCGGCAAGACCGTCAGCAATGCTGCCGATTTCTATGTAAGCGGCCATTTCGGCCTGTTCGGCCGCGAGCATGAGCTGGTGGTCGGTGGCAGTGCATCGCGCAAGCGCTGGACCAACACCGGCTATGGCCCGCAGCCGGGCTTCCCGGACACCGTGCCGGACTACCGCAGCTGGAGCGGCGATATTGCCGAGCCGCAGTGGCAGCGCAGCTACGACAACAACGAAGTGACCCGTGAGAACGGCCTGTACGTGGTGGGTCGCTTCGATGTGGCGGATCCGTTGAAGCTGATCGTCGGCAGCCGCCTGGCCAGCTACCGTTCTCCGGACACCCGCGAGACCGGCGTCTACGTACCGTATGCCGGCGTGGTCTATGACCTCGGCGAGCACTATTCGGTGTATGCCAGCTACAGCACCATCTTCAAGCCGCAGGGTGAGCGTGACGAGCAGGGCAGAACCCTGGACCCGCTGGAGGGCCGCAGCTACGAGATGGGCCTGAAGGCCGAGTTCCTCGATGGCCGCTTCAATGCCAGTGCGGCGCTGTTCCAGCTTGACCAGGACAACTTCGCGCAGGCCACCAGTGGCCGCACACCGTCCGGCGACATCGCCTATCGCGCGTTGATGGGGGTACGTACCAAGGGTTACGAGCTGGAGCTGTCCGGCCAGCTGGCCGAGGGCTGGCAGGTGCAGGGTGGTTTCGCCCACAAGATCGCCCGCCAGGCGGGCACCAAGGTGTCGACGCTGGAGCCGGAAAACCAGTTCAGCCTGCATACCAGCTACCGCCTGCGCGGCGCCTGGGAAAAGCTGACGCTGGGTGGCGGCGCACGCTGGCAGGACTCGACCTTCGGCGACATCACCGATCCGGCCAGCAAGGCGACGGTGGTGCATCGCACCGAGCCGTACTGGCTGCTGGATGCGATGGCGCGCTACCAGTTCAATGATCGCCTGTCGGCCACGATCAACGTCAACAACCTGCTCGACAAGCGCTACTACACCATCTTCAACTGGTACAGCACCTATACCTGGGGCGAGCCGCGCAACGTGCGGCTGAGCTTGAACTACAGGTTCTGATGCGGGTCTTGTAGAGCCGAGCCCACGCTCGCCTGGCTGTCAAACCGCAGCCGAGCATGGGCTCGGCTCTACAAATACGCCCGCGATGCGCTGCGGCATCGCGGGCGTTGTGGTTACAGCGGCAGGTCGAACACCAGTACTTCGGCATCGTTGCCGTTCTCCAGGGTCAGCTGCGCTTCGTCGCTGACCTGCAGCGCATCACCGGCTTCCAGGGTGATGCCATTGACCTGCAGCTGGCCACGAGCCACCTGCACATAGGCGCCACGACCGGTGCCGAGCGCGTGGTGCAGCTTCTGGCCGCCATCGAGGATGGTGGCGAAGATGCGGGCATCCTGGTGGATGCGCAGCGAACCATCGGCGCCATCCGGCGAGGCGATCAGGCGCAGCTGGCCGCGCTTGCTGTCCGGGGTGAAGTGGGTCTCCTCGTAGGACGGGGTGATGTTCTCGCTGTCCGGGAAGATCCAGATCTGCAGGAAGTGCACCGTTTCGTCGGCCGAGTGGTTGAACTCGCTGTGGGTGACGCCGCTGCCGGCACTCATGCGCTGCACGTCGCCGTAGCGCAGCACCGAACCGGTACCCATCGAGTCCTTGTGCTCCAGTGCGCCGCCCAGCACATAGGAAATGATCTCCATGTTGCTGTGGCCGTGGGTACCGAAGCCCTGGCCGCCGATCACCTTGTCTTCGTTGATCACCCGCAGCGGGCCGAAGCTGACGTAACGGGGATCGTAGTAGCTGGCAAAGGAGAAGGTGTGGCGCGAGGACAGCCAGCCATGCTCGGCCAGGCCACGGGTAGCGCTCTTGCGGATCTGCAGCATGATGGAATCTCCTTGTTCGATGGTTTCGATGGGGCGGGGTGGGCCGGTAGCCGCTGTGTTTCCCCGTTGAAGAGAAGTATCCGCTTGCGCCCTGGGTTTGAAAAACGGATAGTTTTGACAGCCATCATCGAAAAATTCGAATGCTCAAGCTCAGCCTCGATGCCCTGCAGATCCTGGATGCCATCGACCGCCGGGGCTCGTTTGCCGGCGCCGGCAAGGCCCTGCACAAAGTGCCTTCGACCATCTCCTACACCGTGGCCAAGCTGGAGGAGGACCTGGGCGTACAGCTGTTCGACCGGGTCGGTCCGCGCGCCGAACCCACCGAAGCCGGCCGGGCCCTGCTCGACGAAGGCCGGCACCTGCTGCGGGCGGCCCGTGAACTGGAGCTGCGGGTGCGCCGGGTGGCGTCCGGCTGGGAGACCGAACTGACCCTGGCGGTGGATTCGGTGTTCCCGACCTGGCTGCTGGGGCCGGATATTGCCGCATTCCGTGAGGCCGAGGCGCCGACCCGGCTGCGGCTGATCGGCGAGGCGCTTTCAGGCACCTGGGAGGCGCTGCTTGATCGGCGTGCCGATCTGCTGGTTGGTGCACCGGGCGAGGGTCCCAGTGGCGGCGGCTACGTGGTTGAGCCGCTGGGCACGGTGGAATTCGTGTTTGCGGTCGCACCCGATCATCCGCTGGCCGCGGTGCCGGGGGTGCTCGGTCGCGAGCAGCTGGTCGAGCATTGCGCCATCGCCGTCTCCGATTCGGCGCGCCGGCTGTTGCCGCGCACGGTCGGCCTGCTGATGGGGCAGGAGATGCTGACCGTGCCGGACATGGCCAGCAAGCTGAAGTTGCAGTGTGAGGGCGTGGGCTTCGGCTTTCTGCCAGAGCCCTGCGCGCGCGCGGCGGTGGCGCGTGGCCAGCTGGTGATACGCGAGGTGGAGGAGCACAAGCCGGAAGAAACGTTCTGGCTGGCCTGGCGCACCGGCGAGGATGGCGCGGCCCTGCGCTGGTGGCGCGAGCGCCTGCGCAGGCCGGAGCTGCTGTCGCAGTGGTGGCAGGCAATGGCAAGGGGGTAGGGGTACGGCAGGGCTGCGCCCTGCACCCGCTACGAGCTGGAGCAACAGCAACAGCAACAGCAGAAGCTGGTTTGCTGTGGGGACCCACCCCGCCTTCGACAGATCTCCGCAAACGGTCTGCACGTCTGTAGAGCCGAGCCATGCTCGGCTCAGATCTCACAGATAGCGAAATAGTCGAACTCGATGAAGATTCATCCACGCATGGCGTGGATCTACCCGATCGCGGAAATCTGTCAGAGGTGGGGCGGTATGGGTAGGCAGGACCGTTGGCGGCATGGATGCCGTCATCGAGCCCCCATGGATGGGTTTACGGCGTGTCCTGCCTACCCATACCGTCCCACCATCCCACGAAACCCCAGCTTCTGCTGATGCCGTTGCTCCGGCCGTTGCTCCGGCCGTTGCTTCGGCGGAGGCAGGGCGCAGCCCTGCCGAAAAACACGCATAAAAAAAACAGCAGGCCGAGGCCTGCTGTTTCGGTGTAATGGTGCGCCCGGAGAGATTCGAACTCCCGACCGCCTGGTTCGTAGCCAGGTACT
>NZ_CAMFIA010000027.1 GCF_945952405.1 uncultured Stenotrophomonas sp.
CCGCGAAGGCGGCCGTACCGTCGGCGCCGGCGTGGTCTCGAAGATCATCGAGTAATCTGCTAGTATCTGCGCCCCGATGTTGCCTGGGTAGGGCATCGGGGCGTATCAAATGGGAAAGCAGGCACAGGATGTGCCTTGTGTTCCCCGGACCAGGAAGGGTCAATGCCATTCAGGCGGCGTCAACAGGCGACTGTTGACAGCTGCCTTGCGTGCCATTATGCTTCTACGTCTGGGCAGGCCGGGAAACTGGTCTGCCTACGTTTTTGAGGTCTACGGATTGACCTTGGCGGCCTGCAGGAGTGCGGGCCGTCCGTATTCAGGAATTTCATGGGACAAAGCAACCCAGAGGCTTTGTCTGTCGCTCTTTTAACGAAGGAACCTACCGCCATGGCGGACCAAAAGATCCGGATCCGGCTGAAAGCGTTCGATCATCGTCTGATCGACCGTTCGGCCAGCGAGATCGTTGAAACGGCAAAGCGGACCGGCGCGCAAGTGCGTGGCCCGATCCCGCTGCCGACCAAGATCGAGCGTTACACCGTTCTCGTCTCCCCGCACGTCGACAAGGACGCGCGTGACCAGTACGAGACCCGCACGCACAAGCGCGTGCTCGATATCGTTGACCCGAATGACAAGACCGTGGACGCGCTGATGAAGCTCGAACTGGCTGCCGGCGTCGACGTTCAGATCAAGCTGACCTGAGGACTACGACCATGACGAAGAAGTATTCGTTGGGCTTCGTGGGCCGCAAGGCTGGCATGAGCCGCGTGTTCACCGAAGATGGCCGTTCCATCCCGGTGACCCTGATCGAAGCAACCCCGAACCGCATCGCGCAGATCAAGACCGTCGAAACCGACGGCTACAGCGCCGTGCAGGTGACCGTCGGCGCGCGTCGCGCTGCCCTGGTCAACAAGCCGGAAGCCGGCCACTTCGCCAAGGCGAAGGTGGAAGCGGGTCGTGGCCTGTGGGAATTCCGCGTTGAAGACGCGCAGCTCGGCGATTTCGCCGTTGGCGGCGAAGTCAAGGCGGACATCTTCGAAGTCGGCCAGATCGTCGACGTCCAGGGTGTCACCAAGGGTAAGGGCTTCCAGGGCACCATCAAGCGCCACAACTTCCGTATGGGCGATGCAACCCACGGTAACTCGCTGTCGCATCGCGCGCCGGGTTCGCTGGGTCAGCGCCAGACCCCGGGTCGCGTTTTCCCGGGCAAGAAGATGTCGGGCCATATGGGCGCGGTGCAGCAGAGCACCCAGAACCTGGAAGTGGTCAAGGTCGACGTCGAGCGCGGTCTGATCGCGGTTCGCGGCGCCGTTCCGGGCGCGGCGGGTGGCGATGTGATCGTCCGTCCGGCGAGCAAGGCATAAGGAGAGATGACGATGGAACTCGTTATCACGGGTAGCAACAACAAGGTCTCGGTCTCCGAAGCCGTGTTCGGTCGCGATTTCAGCGAAGATCTGGTCCACCAGGTCGTCGTTGCTTACCGCAACGCCGGTCGCGCCGGCACCAAGGCACAGAAGACTCGCTCCGAAGTGGCTGGTACCACCAAGAAGTCGAAGAAGCAGAAGGGCGGCGGCGCGCGTCATGGCGCACTGACGGCTCCGATCTTCGTCGGCGGCGGTGTCACCTTCGCGGCCAAGCCGCGCAGCTTCGAGCAGAAGGTCAATCGTAAGCAGTACCGTGCCGCCATGTGCGCGATCCTGTCCGAGCTGAACCGTCAGGGCCGTCTGACCATCGTGGAGGCCTTCGATGTCGAAGCCACCAGCACGAAGGGTCTGATCGCCAAGCTGGCCGGCCTGGAAGTGGGCAAGCGCCCGCTGATCGTCACCGAAGAAGCGTCCGAGCACCTGTACCTGTCCGCCCGCAATCTGCCGTACGTGCAGGTGCGTGACGTCCAGGGCCTGGACCCGGTCTCGCTGGTGGGTGCCGACACGGTCGTCATCACCGCTGACGCGGTCAAGAAGGTCGAGGAGTGGCTGGCATGAACAGCAACGAAAAAATCTTCAGCGTGCTGCGTGCCCCGCGTGTCTCCGAAAAGACCGCGCGCCTGCAGGAACTCTCCAATCAGTATGTCTTCGAAGTTTCGAACGAAGCCACCAAGGCCGATGTAAAGGCCGCGGTTGAGCAGCTGTTCGACGTCAAGGTCGAAGCCGTCAACGTGGTCAACGTCAAGGGCAAGAACAAGTCCTTCCGTAACCGTGCTGGCCGCCGCGGCGATTGGCGCAAGGCGTACGTTCGCCTGGCCGACGGCCAGTCGATCGATGTAACGGCCAAGGCCTGAGGTACATCCCATGCCATTGATGAAATTCAAGCCCACCTCCCCCGGCCGCCGTTCGGCCGTGCGCGTGGTCACCCCCGACCTGCACAAGGGTGCTCCGCACGCCGCGCTGGTCGAGTCGCAGAGCCGCTCGGGTGGTCGTAACCACCATGGCCGCATCACCGTGCGTCACGTCGGTGGTGGTGCCAAGCAGCACTACCGCATCATCGACTTCAAGCGCAACAAGCTGGGCATCCCGGCGCGCGTGGAACGCATCGAATACGATCCGAACCGCACCGCCCACATCGCCCTGCTGTGCTACGTCGACGGTGAGCGTCGCTACATCATCGCCCCGAAGGGCCTGAAGGCTGGTGATCAGGTGATCGCTGGTTCGGACGCCCCGATCAAGGCTGGCAACACCCTGCCGCTGCGCAACATCCCGGTCGGAACCACCATCCACTGCATCGAACTGAAGCCGGGCAAGGGCGCTCAGATCGCTCGCGCCGCTGGTGCGGCCGTGCAGCTGGTGGCCCGTGAAGGCATCTACGCCACCCTGCGCCTGCGCTCGGGTGAAATGCGTAAGGTTCCGGTCGAGTGCTGCGCCACCATCGGCGAAGTCGGCAACGACGAGCACAGCCTGGAAAAGCTGGGCAAGGCCGGTGCCAAGCGCTGGCGCGGCGTCCGCCCGACCGTTCGTGGTGCTGCCATGAACCCGGTTGACCACCCGCACGGTGGTGGTGAGGCGAAGGCCGGCCAGGGTAACCCGCACCCGGTCACCCCGTGGGGTGTCCCGACCAAGGGTTACAAGACGCGCCATAACAAGCGCACTCAGCAGTTCATCGTCCGCGATCGTAGGGGCTAATCGACCATGGCACGTTCACTCAAGAAGGGCCCGTTCGTCGATCACCACCTCGTCAAGAAGGTGGAGGCCGCTGCGGGCAGCAAGAAGCCGATCAAGACCTGGTCGCGCCGTTCGATGATCCTGCCTGACATGGTAGGCGTCACCATTGCCGTGCATAACGGCAAGAACCACATCCCGGTTCTCGTCAACGAGAACATGGTCGGCCACAAGCTCGGCGAATTTGCCATCACCCGGACCTTCAAGGGTCACGGTGGTGACAAGAAGTCGGGCAAGTAAGGAGAGATGACAATGGAAGCGAAAGCCATCCTGCGCACTGCGCGCATCTCCCCGCAGAAGGCTCGTCTGGTCGCTGACCAGGTGCGCGGTCTGCCGGCCGAGCGTGCGGTCAACCTGCTGAAGTTTTCGGACAAGAAGGCTGCCCACCTGATCAAGAAGGTGGTGGAGTCGGCAATTGCCAACGCCGAGAACAACCAGGGCGCCGACGTCGACGAGCTGAAGGTTCAGACCATCATGGTTGATGAAGGTCCGACCCTGAAGCGTTTCATGGCGCGGGCGAAAGGCCGCGGTACCCGCATCCTCAAGCGCACCAGCCACATCACTGTGGTTGTGGGCGCCGCCAAGTAAGCGGATAAGGAAAAGACCATGGGTCATAAAGTTCATCCGATTGGTATCCGCCTCGGCATTTCCAAGGACTGGAACTCCAAGTGGTACGCCAACAAGGCCGAGTTCGCTGGTTACCTGGCAGCCGACCTGAAAGTGCGCGAAATGCTGCGCAAGAAGCTGGCTCAGGCCGGCATCAGCAAGATCCTGATCGAGCGTCCGGCCAAGACCGCTCGCGTGACGATCCACACCGCCCGTCCGGGCGTGGTGATCGGCAAGCGCGGTGAGGACATCGAGAAGCTGCGCAAGGAAGTGAGCGAGATGATGGGCGTCCCGGCGCACATCAACGTCACCGAAGTGCGCAAGCCGGAACTGGACGCGCAGCTCGTTGCCGAGTCGATCGCCCAGCAGCTGGAGCGTCGCATCATGTTCCGCCGCGCCATGAAGCGCTCGGTCGGCAACGCGATGCGCCTGGGTGCCCTGGGCATCAAGGTCAACGTTGGTGGCCGCCTCAACGGTGCTGAAATCGCCCGTTCGGAGTGGTACCGCGAAGGCCGCGTGCCGCTGCACACCCTGCGTGCCGACATCGACTATGGCTTCGCTGAAGCCAAGACGACCTACGGCATCATCGGCATCAAGGTCTGGATCTACAAGGGCGAGGTCTTTGATTTCTCCCAGGTTGGCCAGGAAAAGCAGGACGACACCCCGTCGCGCAACGATCGTCACGATCGCGGCGACCGCGGTGACCGTCAGCGCCCGGCCCGTGAAGCGAGGTAACGACAATGTTGCAACCCAAGCGAACCAAGTACCGCAAGGTGCACAAGGGCCGTAACGACGGCCTGAGCTGGAGCGCCAACGCTGTCAGCTTCGGCGAATACGGCCTGAAGGCCACCGCCCACGGTCAGCTGACCGCGCGTCAGATCGAAGCGGCTCGCCGCTCGATCAGCCGCTACGTCAAGCGCGGCGGCAAGATGTGGATCCGTGTGTTCCCCGACAAGCCCATCACCAAGAAGCCCATCGAAGTTCGAATGGGTTCGGGTAAGGGCAACGTGGAATACTGGGTGGCCCAGATCCAGCCCGGCCGCATGATCTATGAAATCGAGGGTGTTTCCGAGGAAGTGGCACGCGAGGCGTTCCGCCTGGCCGCCGCGAAGCTCTCGGTCACCACCACTTTCGTGACCCGGACGGTGCGCTGATGGATATCAAAACTCTCCGTGAAAAGTCGGCTGACGAACTCAAGGCCCACCTGATCGACCTGCGTAAGGAACAGTTCTCTGTCCGTATGCAGCAGGTCACCGGCCAGCTGCCGAAGACCCACGACATCCGCCGGGTCCGTCGCGAGATTGCTCGCGTCAAGACCCTGCTCGGCAGCACGAAGTAAGGATGGCCGCTATGAGCGACAATACTGAAAACAAGACGCTGCGCACGGTCGAAGGCCGTGTCGTCAGCAACAAGATGGACAAGACGGTTACCGTCCTGGTTGAGCGTCAGGTCAAGCACGCGCTGTACGGCAAGTACATCAAGCGCTCGACCAAGCTGCACGCCCACGATGCCGACAACGCCTGCAAGGAAGGCGATGTCGTCCGCGTGACCGAGATTGCTCCGATGTCCAAGACCAAGAACTGGCGCGTGGTGGAAGTCATCACGCGTGCGGCTGAATAAGGAGTCTGAATCATGATCCAGATGCAGAGCTACCTTGACGTCGCGGACAATTCGGGTGCCAAGCAGGTGATGTGCTTCAAGGTGCTGGGTGGTTCCAAGCGCCGTTACGCCGGCATCGGCGACATCATCAAGGTCACCGTGAAGGATGCAATTCCGCGCGGCAAGGTCAAGAAGGGTGAAGTGTATGACGCCGTCGTGGTGCGTACCCGCAAGGGTGTGCGTCGCGCCGATGGCTCGCTGATCCGCTTCGACGGCAACGCTGCCGTCCTGCTGAACAACAAGCAGGAGCCGATCGGTACCCGTATCTTCGGGCCGGTGACCCGTGAACTTCGTTCGGAGAAGTTCATGAAGATCGTCTCGCTCGCTCCCGAAGTGCTGTGAGCGACAGGAGATAATCATGGCTAACCGTATCAAGAAGGGCGACCAGGTTGTCGTCAACGCTGGCAAGGACAAGGGCAAGCAGGGCGAAGTCGTCCGCGTCGACGGCGACCGTGTGGTCGTCGCCAACGTGAACATCGTCAAGCGCCACACCAAGCCGAACCCGCAGGCAGGTGTTGCCGGCGGCGTGGTCGAGCGCGAAGCTTCGATCCATATCTCCAACGTGAATGTGCTGAACCCGGCTTCGGGCAAGGGCGAACGCGTTGGCTTCAAGGTGCTGGAGGATGGACGCAAACTGCGTGTGTTCCGCTCCAGCGGTGAGGCGCTCGACGCCTGAGGAATGAGAAGATGAGTTCCCGTCTCGAAAAGTTCTACAAGGAAGAAGTGGTGCCGGCGCTGATGAAGCAGTTCGGCTACACCAATCCGATGGAAGTGCCGAAGCTGGTCAAGGTCACCCTGAACATGGGTGTCGGCGAAGCGGCCACCAACAAGAAGATCCTGGAAAACGCCGTCGGCGACATGACCAAGATTTCCGGCCAGAAGCCGGTTGTCACCAAGTCGCGTGTGTCGGTTGCGTCGTTCAAGATCCGTGATGGTTGGCCGATCGGCTGCAAGACCACGCTGCGTCGCCACAAGATGTACGAGTTCCTGGACCGCCTGATCAACATCTCGCTGCCGCGCGTGCGCGACTTCCGTGGTGTTTCCGGTCGTTCCTTCGACGGTCGCGGCAACTTCAACATGGGTGTGAAGGAGCAGATCATCTTCCCGGAAATCGACTTCGACGCCGTCGACGCGATCCGCGGTATGGATATCGCCATCACCACCACTGCGAAGACCGACGCGGAAGCGAAGGCGCTGCTGGCAGCGTTCAAGTTCCCGTTCCGTAACTGATCCGTCGAGGAAACCGAAATGGCAAAGACCTCCATGGTCAACCGCGACATCAAGCGGGAAAAGCTGGCCAAGAAGTACGCTGAGAAGCGTGCTGCTCTGAAGAAGATCGTGTCCTCGGTGGATGCGAGCTACGAAGAGAAGATCGAAGCCGCTACCAAGCTGGCCAAGCTGCCGCGCGATTCGTCGCCGAGCCGCCAGCGCAACCGCTGCGAGCTGTCCGGCCGTCCGCGTGGCGTTTACAGCAAGTTCGGCCTCGGCCGCAACAAGCTGCGTGAAGCCACCATGCGTGGCGACGTCCCGGGCCTGCGCAAGGCCAGCTGGTAATCCCAGCCGGTCCTGCGATCAGGAGCCCTTCCGGGGGCTCCTGAACCGGGGAGGGCAGGCGTTCAGCTTTCCCTCTGCGAAAAAACCCGAAGAGCCCGGCGCAAGTCGGGCTCTTTTGGCGTATACTCCCGCGTCTTGCCCTGCGCAAACGGGGTAGTAGGAGTGGGCCCGTGGCCCGCTGCATCAAGGGACCTGGCCCGTTTCCAGGAGACAACAGATTTTCGCGAAAGCGGATATCGGTGCACTCAAAGGTACTCATATGAGCATGACTGATCCCATCGCCGACCTGCTGGTCCGCATCAAGAATGCGGCCGCGGTTGGCAAGCAGACGGTGAAAGCCCCGTCGTCCAAGATCAAGGTTGCGATCGCCCAGGTCCTGAAGGACGAGGGTTACATCACCGACCTGCGCGTGACCCCGCTGGAAAACAACAAGTCCGAGCTGGAAATCGTGCTGAAGTATTTCGAAGGCAAGCCGGTCATCGCGACCCTGAAGCGCTTCTCGCGTTCGGGCCTGCGCCAGTACCGCGGCAAGAGCGAGCTGCCGAAGGTCATGAACGGCCTGGGTATCTCCATCATTTCCACCTCCAAGGGCATCATGACTGATGCGCAGGCGCGCCAGCTGGGCGTCGGCGGCGAAGTCCTGTGCTTCGTGGCCTAAGGCGAAAGGAGTAGAACTATGTCCCGCGTAGCCAAGAAGCCGATCGACCTGGGTAAGGTTGAACTGAACGTCCAGTCGGACAGCGTCATCGCCAAGGGCCCGAAGGGCACCCTGTCGCTGGCCAAGCCGGCCGGTATTGCCATCAACGTCGACAACGGCGTTGCCACCCTGAGCGCCGAGAGCGCCGAGCTGGTCGCACTGACCGGTACCGTGCGTGCGATCCTGGCCAACATGGTCAAGGGCGTGTCCGAAGGCTTCGAGCGCAAGCTGGAGCTGGTCGGCGTGGGTTACCGCGCTGCCATGCAGGGCAAGGACCTGAGCCTGTCGCTGGGCTTCTCGCACCCGGTCGTGTTCGTGGCGCCGGAAGGCATCACCATCACCACCCCGACCCAGACCGAGATCCTGGTCCAGGGCGCTGACAAGCAGGTCGTCGGTGAAGTCGCCGCCAAGATCCGTGCGTTCCGCAAGCCGGAACCGTACAAGGGCAAGGGCGTGAAGTACTCCGACGAAGTCATCATCCGTAAGGAAGCCAAGAAGGCCTAATTAGGTCCTTCCGCTTTCAAGGGAAAATCAAAATGAACAAGAACATCGCCCGCCTGCGTCGCGCCAAGTCGACCCGCGCCCACATCCGTGAGCTCGGCGTCGCCCGCCTGTCGGTGCTGCGCACCGGCCAGCACCTGTACGCCCAGGTCTTCACCGCCGACGGTTCCAAGGTGCTGGCTGCTGCCAACACCACCCAGACCGACGTCATGGAAGGCCTGAAGAACGGCAAGAACGCCGATGCCGCTGCCAAGGTTGGCCGCATCGTCGCCGAGCGCGCCAAGGCCGCCGGCGTCGAGAAGGTTGCCTTCGATCGTTCGGGCTACCGCTACCACGGCCGCATCAAGGCCCTGGCAGAAGCCGCCCGCGAAGCCGGCCTGCAGTTCTAAGGGATAAGGGCAGGGGACCCTGGGTCTCCTGCCCGCCTGCTCGCCAGCCTGAGTGAGGCTGGACGGCGCCGCTCTTCTGCAGCGGCCCACCGGAACAATGCGTCACTCCACAACCATAAGCGGCCTCGAGCCGTACATACCCAAACTACCAAGGAATCAAAATGGCAGAAGAGCGTCAGCAGCGGGGTCGCGATCGCGACCGTAACCGCGAAGAGAAAGTCGACGACGGCATGATCGAAAAGCTGGTCGCGGTCAACCGCGTCAGCAAGACCGTCAAGGGTGGCCGCCAGTTCACCTTCACCGCCCTGACCGTGGTCGGCGACGGCGAAGGCAAGGTCGGTTTCGGCTATGGCAAGGCCCGCGAAGTGCCGGTCGCCATCCAGAAGTCGATGGAACAGGCTCGCAAGAACCTGGTCAGCGTTGACCTGAACAACGGCACCCTGTGGCACACCATCAAGGATGGTCACGGCGCAGCCCGCGTGTTCATGCAGCCGGCTTCGGAAGGTACTGGCGTCATCGCCGGCGGTGCCATGCGCGCCGTGCTGGAAGCCGTTGGCGTGAAGAACGTGCTGGCCAAGGCCACCGGTTCGCGCAACCCGATCAACCTGGTGCGTGCCACCGTGAAGGGCCTGTCTGCTGCGCAGTCGCCGGCTCGCATCGCGGCCAAGCGCGGCAAGAAGGTGGAGGAACTCAACCATGGCTAATGAGTCCAACAAGACTGTGAAGGTGCGCCTGGTGCGCGGCCTGCGTGGTGCTCAGTCGCGTCACCGCCTGTCGGTGCGTGCTCTGGGTCTGAACAAGCTCAACGATGTGCGTGAACTGAAGGACAGCCCGCAGGTTCGCGGCCTGATCAACACCGTTCACTACCTCGTCAAGGTTGAGGAGTAATCGATCATGACTCTGCGTCTCAATGAACTGAGCCCGGCACCGGGCGCCCGCACCGAGCGCACCCGCGTCGGTCGCGGTATCGGCTCGGGCCTGGGCAAGACTGCCGGCCGCGGCCACAAGGGTTCGTTCGCCCGTAAGGGTGGCGGCAAGATCAAGGCTGGCTTCGAAGGCGGCCAGACCCCCATGCAGCGTCGTCTGCCGAAGATCGGCTTCCGTTCGCCGATCGCCAAGGACACCGCTGAAGTGCTGCTGTACGCGCTGGACAAGCTGCCGGCCGGTGAGATCGACTTCGCCGCCCTGCGTGCTGCCAAGCTGGTGCCGAGCACTGCAAAGAAGGCCAAGGTCGTCGTCAAGGGCGAAGTGACCAAGGCGTTCACCCTGAAGGGTATTGCTGCCACGGCTGGTGCCAAGGCCGCGATCGAAGCTGCCGGCGGCAGCGTAACGGAGTAAGAAAATCATGGCGCAAGCTGGCATCGGTAACCTCGCGGGCGGAATGGGCAAGTTCACTGAACTTCGCCAACGTTTGCTGTTCGTCGTCGGGGCTTTGATCGTCTATCGCATCGGCTGCTACGTGCCGGTGCCGGGCGTCAATCCCGATGCCATGCTTGCCATGATGCAACAGCAGGGCGGCGGCATCGTGGACATGTTCAACATGTTCTCGGGCGGCGCCCTGCACCGTTTCAGCATCTTCGCGCTGAACGTGATGCCGTACATTTCGGCATCGATCGTGATGCAGCTGGCCGTGCACATCTTCCCCGCCCTGAAGGCGATGCAGAAGGAAGGTGAGTCCGGCCGCCGCAAGATCACCCAGTATTCGCGCATCGGCGCCGTGCTGCTGGCAGTGGTGCAGGGCGGTTCGATCGCGCTGGCCCTGCAGGGCCAGGTCTCGCCGTCGGGCGCTCCGGTCGTGTACGCGCCGGGCATGGGCTTCGTGCTCACCGCCGTGGTCGCGCTGACCGCCGGCACCATGTTCCTGATGTGGGTCGGTGAGCAGGTCACCGAGCGCGGCATCGGCAACGGCGTGTCGCTGATCATCTTCGCCGGTATCGTGGCCGGCCTGCCGGGTGCGGTCATCCACACCTTCGACGCCTACCGCGACGGTAACATCCAGTTCATCCAGCTGCTGCTGATCGCCATCGTCGTGCTCGCCTTCACCTTCTTCGTGGTGTTCGTCGAGCGTGGCCAGCGCCGGATCACGGTCAACTACGCGCGCCGCCAGGGCGGTCGCAACGCGTACATGAACCAGACCTCGTTCCTGCCGCTGAAGCTCAACATGGCCGGCGTCATCCCGGCGATCTTCGCCTCGAGCCTGCTGGCCTTCCCGGCTACCCTGGCCATGTGGTCCGGCCAGGCCGCGAACCAGAGCAGCTTCGGCCAGGTCCTGCAGAAGGTCGCCAACGCACTGGGCCCGGGCGAGCCGCTGCACATGATCGTGTTCGCTGCGCTGATCACCGGTTTCGCGTTCTTCTATACCGCGCTGGTGTTCAACTCGCAGGAAACCGCCGACAACCTGAAGAAGTCGGGCGCGCTGATTCCGGGCATCCGTCCGGGCAAGGCCACCGCCGACTACATCGACGGCGTGCTGACCCGCCTGACCGCAGCCGGTTCGGCGTACCTGGTGATCGTCTGCCTGCTGCCGGAACTGATGCGCACGCAGCTGAACGCCTCGTTCTACTTCGGCGGTACTTCGCTGCTGATCGTGGTGGTGGTGGTGATGGACTTCATCGCCCAGGTGCAGGCGCACCTGATGTCCCACCAGTACGAGAGCCTGTTGAAGAAGGCCAACCTGAAGGGCGGCAACCGCGGCGGCTTTGCCCGCGGCTGACAGGCCTGTTATACTTTCGTCTTCCTGACGTGATGGTCCCTCCGCTTCGCGGACTTCGGCCACACAAACGAAGGGCGGCCCCCGCAGCGGTTCCGGGTGGGGGTGTGGTGAGGTGGTCCCGCGCTGGAGTAGCGCGGGCGGCCCCGGGGGAAACCCCAGGTCCAACCCCATCCGGCGCCGGAGCCTGGGCACACTCCCCAGGCCGGGTTCATGAAACCAATGGTTTCACGGGCTTCCATGTAAACCGGAACCTTGTTAGTATCGCTAGTTCACTTTTTTGATCCATCCTGCCGGATTGGCGTGCCCGAGGCGCGCTGTCGGCCATCACTCAGCTGGAGAACCGCGTCATGGCGCGTATTGCAGGCGTCAACCTGCCAGCCCAGAAGCACGTCTGGGTCGGGTTGCAAAGCATTTACGGCATCGGCCGTACCCGTTCGAAGAAGGTCTGCGAAGTCGCAGGCGTTGCTTCGACCACCAAGATCCGCGATCTGTCGGAGCCGGAAATCGAGCGCCTGCGCGCCGAAGTCGGCAAGTACATCGTGGAAGGCGATCTGCGCCGTGAGATCGGCATCGCGATCAAGCGCCTGATGGACCTGGGCTGCTACCGCGGCCTGCGTCACCGTCGTGGCCTCCCGCTGCGTGGCCAGCGCACCCGTACCAACGCCCGCACCCGCAAGGGTCCGCGCAAGGCGATCAAGAAGTAAGGGACCCTGAGAAATGGCTAAGCCCGCTGCTAAGACCAAGAAGAAGATCAAGCGCGTCGTCACCGACGGCGTTGCCCACGTCCACGCTTCGTTCAACAACACCATCGTCACCATCACCGACCGCCAGGGCAACGCTCTGTCGTGGGCAACCTCCGGTGGCGCTGGCTTCCGCGGTTCGCGCAAGTCGACCCCGTTCGCTGCCCAGGTGGCTGCTGAAAAGGCCGGTCGTGCTGCGCTGGACTACGGCGTGAAGTCGCTGGAAGTCCGCATCAAGGGCCCGGGTCCGGGCCGTGAGTCGGCCGTGCGTTCGTTGAACAACGTCGGCTACAAGATCACCAACATCATCGACGTGACGCCCATCCCGCACAACGGGTGCCGTCCGCCGAAGAAGCGTCGCGTCTAAAGGGAGCGATAAGAAATGGCTCGTTATATCGGTCCTACCTGTAAGCTCGCCCGTCGCGAAGGCGCCGACCTGTCCCTGAAGAGCCCGGCGCGTGCGCTGGACTCCAAGTGCAAGCTGGAGCAGAAGCCCGGCCAGCACGGCGCCACTGCCCGCAAGGGCAAGCTGTCCGACTACGCCACCCAGCTGCGTGAAAAGCAGAAGGTCAAGCGTATCTACGGCCTGCTGGAGCGTCAGTTCCGCAACTACTACAAGAAGGCCTCGACCAAGAAGGGCAACACCGGCGAGAACCTGCTGCAGCTGCTGGAAACCCGCCTGGACAACGTCGTCTACCGCATGGGCTTCGCCGTGACCCGTCCGGCTGCCCGTCAGCTGGTGTCGCACCGCGGCGTCACCGTGAATGGCAAGTCGGTCAACCTGGCTTCGTACCAGGTCAAGGCTGGCGACGCCATCGCCCTGTCTGAAAAGGCTGCCAAGCAGCTGCGCGTCCAGGAAGCCCTGACCGTCGCCGCCCAGCATGACCTGAGCCCGTCGTGGGTTGAAGTGGATTCCGGCAAGTTCACCGGCATCTTCAAGGCTGTTCCGGATCGTTCGGATCTGCCTGCGGACATCAACGAAGCGCTGATCGTCGAGCTGTATTCGAAGTAATTCACATTGGAGAGCCCCCGGCGACGGCCGGGGGTTCACTAGGAGAACCCGCAACATGACGGTTACCGCCAACCAGGTTCTGCGTCCTCGCGGTCCGCAGATCGAACGCCTTACCGACACCCGTGCAAAGGTCGTTATCGAACCTTTGGAGCGGGGTTACGGGCATACGCTGGGCAACGCCCTGCGTCGCGTGCTGCTGTCGTCCATCCCGGGCTTCGCCATCACGGAAGTCGAAATCGACGGCGTGTTGCATGAGTACACCACGGTCGAAGGTCTGCAGGAGGACGTGCTCGAAGTCCTGCTGAACCTGAAGGACGTGGCCATCCGTATGCACTCCGGCGACAGCGCCACCCTGTCCCTGTCCAAGCAGGGCCCGGGCGTTGTCACCGCTGCCGACATCAAGGTCGACCACAATGTGGAGATCCTGAACGGCGACCATGTGATCTGCCACCTGACCAAGGACACGGCGATCAACATGCGTCTGAAGATCGAGCGTGGTTTCGGCTACCAGCCGGCTGCCGCGCGTCGTCGTCCGGACGAAGAAACCCGTGCCATCGGCCGCCTGGTCCTGGATGCCTCGTTCTCGCCGGTCCGCCGCGTCGCCTATGCCGTGGAAGCGGCTCGCGTCGAACAGCGCACCGACCTGGACAAGCTGGTCATCGATATCGAGACCAACGGCACCATCGATGCCGAGGAAGCCGTGCGCACCGCCGCCGACATCCTCAGCGATCAGCTGTCGGTGTTCGGTGACTTCACCCACCGCGACCGCGGTGCGGCCAAGCCGGCCAACAACGGCGTGGATCCGGTGCTGCTGCGCCCGATCGACGATCTGGAGCTGACCGTGCGTTCGGCCAACTGTCTGAAGGCTGAAAGCATCTACTACATCGGCGATCTGATCCAGAAGACCGAAGTGGAGCTGCTGAAGACCCCGAACCTGGGCAAGAAGTCGCTCACCGAAATCAAGGAAGTGCTGGCCCAGCGTGGCCTGTCGCTTGGCATGAAGCTGGAGAACTGGCCGCCGGCCGGCGTCGCCAGCCACGGCATGCTGGGCTGATAAAGCCCCCTGCTGTACCTGGAGGCTCCACCGGCAACGGTGGAGCCTTCAACCGGTTGTAAGGCCACGACGAACCCAAGGTTCGCGGGCGGGTCGTCCAGGATGGGCGGCCAGGACCATCCGCAGTCCGTGCAGCAACGCCAGGAAGGCGACAACGATCCACACAGCCTCACCATTAACCAAGGAATATCACCATGCGTCACCAGAAGTCTGGCCGTAAGTTCAGCCGCACCAGCGCCCACCGCGAAGCGATGTTCAAGAACATGGCTGCCTCGCTGTTCAAGCACGAGCTGATCAAGACCACCCTGCCGAAGGCCAAGGAACTGCGCCGCGTTGCCGAGCCGCTGATCACCCTGGCCAAGGTCGACTCCGTCGCCAACCGCCGCCTGGCCTTCGCCCGCCTGCGCGACAACGAAGCCGTGGGCAACCTGTTCACCATCCTGGGCCCGCGCTACGCGAACCGTCCGGGCGGCTACCTGCGCCTGCTGAAGTGCGGCTTCCGCGCCGGCGACAACGCGCCGATGGCCTACGTCGAGCTGGTTGACCGTCCGGTCGTGGCCGAGGAAGTGGCCGAGTAATCGGACCGCTCCAACGCGACACAGCGAAAGCCCGGCATCTGCCGGGCTTTTGCGTTTCCGGGGTCGGATCCCTTTCCGCAGGACAGGGCTCTGACCCCATGCAGGCAGTATCGCGGGTCAGAGCCCTTTGCGTGCGCAGAGGGATCTGACCCGCATTGTTCCGACAGGCGTCACCTGTGGCGGTTCGAATGGCGCGCACTCTCGGTTACGCTTGGCGCCTGATCCATTCGAGCGTTGACGATGAATCCACTGCGTTGGTCGTTCCGCGCCCAGTTCCTGCTGGGCTTCCTGATCTGCGCGGGCCTGCTCGGCTACGCCATCTTCCTGCAGTTGAAGATGGGCCTGGAACCGTGCCCGTTGTGCATCTTCCAGCGCCTGGCCTTCGCCGCGCTCGGCCTGCTGTTCCTGATCGGTGCGCTGCACGGGCCG
Organism: uncultured Stenotrophomonas sp.; assembly: GCF_945952405.1. Taxonomy (GTDB): domain Bacteria; phylum Pseudomonadota; class Gammaproteobacteria; order Xanthomonadales; family Xanthomonadaceae; genus Stenotrophomonas. Next base: position 15,082 of record NZ_CAMFIA010000027.1, read on the forward strand.
TCCAACCGCCCGGGGCGTGCGACCTACGGCGTGCTGGCCTTCATTGCAGCGGCCGTGGGCGTCGGCATTGCCGCACGCCATGTCTACGTGCAGATGCTGCCGCCGGAGATGGGCGCGACCTGCGGCCCGCCGCTGAGCTTCCTGCGCGAGACCATGGGGCCGCTGGAGGTGTTCCGCACCGTGCTGACCGGCACCGGCAACTGCGGCAACATCGATTGGACCTTCCTCGGCCTGACCATGCCGATGTGGTCGGGCGTGTGGTTCGTTGTGCTGGCGCTGTGGGCGCTGGCGGTATCGCTGCGCCGGGTCAAGCGCTGAGAGCGAAACGGGGTCGGATCCCTTTGCATCGCAAAGGGATCCGACCCCTGTCTTCTCAGAAATCCTGCTGCAGGCTCAGGTAGGCGCCGCGGCGCGGTCCCCACTGCGGGGCGAATACGCCGACGCCGCCGCCATCGCGCAGCGGGTAGCTGCGGTCCAGGGCATTGATCAGCGCCAGCTGCACATGCAGCGGATGACCGCTGTCGGCATTGAAGTCATGCCCGGCGCTCAGGTTCATCTGCAGGTAGGACGGCAGCTCGCCGCCATTGGGCACGCCTTCGATGTCCGAACGCAGGCCGCTGCCGAACACGTAGTTGGCACCGATCCGGTTGTGGCCGGCGAAGGCATAGCTGAAGCCGCCGGATGAGGTCAGCTTCTGGTCGTGGTCGAGATGGATCCAATGGTCGGCCACGTAGGCCAGCGCATCAGGATCCAGGTTGTACTGGCCGGTGATGACCTGGGTGCCGATCGCCTTGTTGTACGCCGCGTTGAAGTAGGCGCTGAAGGGCCCGTTGCTGTAGTCGGCACTGAACTCCAGGCCACGGATGTGGCCGCGGCGATAGTTGAAGGTCGAGTAGATGTAGGCGGCGCCGAACTGGCCTTCATCCTGCAGCCGTGCGACGCGGCGGTCGTAGGCATCCAGGCCCAGGGTCAGGTGTTCGCCCAGCTGCTGGGAGACGCCGATGTCGTAGTAGTCGCTGCGCTCGGCCAGTGGCGTGTTGTTGCCACCACTGGGCTGCTGGTTGCTGGTGCCGTCATACAGGGCGATGTCGCTGCTGGCGATCAGCTCGCTGGCCGGTGGCGTGAAGTAGCGCGAGTAGCCCGCATGCACGGTGGTGCTTGCGCTGGCATTCCAGACCACGCCGAGGCGCGGACTGAGCTGGCCCTCGCTGCGGCCGAAGGCCTTGTAGCGGTCACCGCGCAGGCCGTAGTTCACGGTCCAGTCGTCGCCGATCTTCCATTCGTCCTGCACGTACAGCGCCAGCGTACTGGCGTGGAAGGCGCTGCGATCGGGGATCAGCAGTGGCGTGGTGCTGGACTGCTGGCCATTCCCATCGACCGGGAACACCCAGCTGTTGGTGCTGGCCCGTGCATTCTCATAGTTGCCGTACAGGCCATAGCGCAGTGTGTGGTCGCTGCCCAGCGGCGTGGAGAAGTCGGCCTGCAGCGTGTTGGCGCGGTTGCTGCGCTGTACCTGCGAGGCAACCCCGCTGAACACCAGGTCGCCCACCACGTCGGGGTTGAACGCCACATCGCTGTAGCGCTGCCCGGCCGACAGCTGGTAGGCGGTCGCGCCCAGCGTGCCCTGCAGTACCAGCATGCCGAAACGGGTGGTCTCGCGCTGGGTCTCATCCAGCTGGCTGGAGTCGAAAGTGGTGGTATCCAGATAGCCGAACTGCGGCGTCTGGCCCGGGTTGACCGGAATCTGGAAGCGGTTGTTGGCGAAGCCGGCGAACACGCTCAGGCGGGTGTTCTCGTTGACCAGGTAAGTGAGGTCGGCGAACGCCTTGCCCTGATGGGTATCGTCATGCAGCGGCCTGCGCGAGGCGGTGGGGTTTTCCAGGCCGACCTCGTTCTGGTCGTAGTTGCCGGTCAGGAACCAGCTCCAGCGTCCCTGGTTGCCCCACCACGAGGCATTCGGATTGACCTTGCCGAACGAGCCTGCGGTCAGCCCGGCACTGCCGCCGTTGCCAAGCTCGGCGCCGCTGCGGGTGGTGATGTCGACCACCGCCGCGGTGCGCTCGCCGAACTGCGCCGGCAGCGCACCGTCCATCAGGCGGATGCTCTTGATCGTGCGCGCGTCCAGGGTCTGGCCGAAGCCGGAGATCGATTCCGGCAGCAGCACGCCATTGATGCGGTACTGCAGGTTGGCGTGGTCGCCGCGCACATGCACGCCGCCATAGGAATCCTGGACCACGCCCGGGGCCTGCAGCAGCACCTGGCTGAGGGGCGCCGACGCACCCAGGGGCTGCTTCTGGATGTCCTCCGCGGTGATCTGGTACTGGCTGCTGCCGATGTCCGGCGACAGTGCATTGCGGGCCTGGTCGAGCTGGGCACTGACGGTGACCGTGTCCAGCTCCTTGACCGCTGGCCGGGCATCGTCGGCGGCCGCTGCAGAGGCGGGGAGGCTGGCCAGGGCCAGGGCGAGGGTGATGCCGGTAGCGAGGGGCGAGGGCTTCATCGTGGGAGAGGTGATGGCGAGGCGTGGAAGGGGCCGGTCCATGACATGCGAGTGTTACTCCGTAACAAATCATGCGCCTGTCCCAAGCGGCTGACCATGCTGGATCTGGCCGCTCGCGAGGGCCTTTCCCTGCCGTTCAGGCGGCTGCCCCGGCCCGGTTGGGCCTTTGCCTCGGCGGCCGGCTCTGCGACCATGACGGCCCCCCTCCCGGAAGTCTGCAATGAGCCTGTCCGCCGTTCCGCCCGTCCCCGATCCCGCTGCGACCACCGCTGGTGCCGCCTGGTCGCCGGAGAGCTGGCGTGGCAAGACCGCGCTGCAGATGCCGACCTATCCCGATCCGGTAGCGCTGGACGCGGCCCTGCACGAGCTCAAGCGGCTGCCACCGCTGGTCACCTCGTGGGAGATCCTGGCGCTGAAGCAGCAGTTGGCCGAGGCCCAGGAAGGCAAGCGCTTCCTGCTGCAGGGTGGCGACTGCGCGGAGAATTTCAGCGACTGCGAGTCGGGCACCATCTCCAACCGGTTGAAGGTGTTGCTGCAGATGAGCCTGGTGCTGGTCCACGGCCTGCGCCAGCCGGTGATCCGTGTCGGTCGTTTCGCCGGCCAGTACGCCAAGCCGCGCTCGGCCGATACCGAGACCCGCGACGGCGTGACCCTGCCCAGCTACCGCGGTGATGTGATCAACGCGCCGGCATTCACCGAGGCCGCGCGCCTGCCGGATCCGAAGCGGATGCTGCAGGCCCACGCGCATTCGGCGATGACGATGAACTTCGTGCGTGCGCTGATCGATGGTGGTTTCGCCGACCTTCACCACCCCGAATACTGGAACCTGGAATGGGTGCGGCATTCGCCGCTGGCCGCCGAGTACCAGAAGATGGTGGCGTCGATCGGCGATGCGGTGCATTTCATGGAGACCCTGGCCGGGGCCCGCGTGCACAACCTCAACCGCATCGATTTCTATACCTCGCACGAAGCGCTGCTGCTGCCCTATGAGCAGGCGCTGACCCGGCAGGTGCCGCGCCAGCAGGGGTGGTTGAACCTGAGCACGCATTACCCGTGGATCGGCATGCGCACCGCGGCACTCGATGGCGCGCACGTGGAATACCTGCGCGGCGTGCGCAACCCGATCGCGATCAAGGTCGGGCCGTCGGTGACGCCGGATCAGCTGCTGCGCCTGATCGACGTGCTCAACCCGCATGACGAACCGGGCCGGTTGAGCTTCATCCACCGCATGGGCGCGGCGCAGATCGCGGAGAAGCTGCCGCCGCTGCTGGATGCAGTCAAGCGCGATGGCCGCCGCGTGCTGTGGGTCTGCGATGCGATGCATGGCAATACCGAGAGCACCGCCAACGGCTTCAAGACGCGCCGCTTCGACAACGTCCGCGGCGAAGTGGAGATGTCGTTCGACCTGCATGCGGCCGCCGGCACGCGCCTGGGCGGCGTGCACCTGGAGCTGACCGGGGAGGATGTGACCGAATGCACCGGTGGCGCGCGCGAATTGACCGAGCGCGACCTGGAGCGTGCCTACCGCTCCACGGTGGATCCGCGATTGAACTACGAGCAGTCGCTGGAGATCGCGATGGCGATCGTGCGCAAGCAGGAGCAGGTTCGGTAAGGGGGTTGCGGCAGGGCTTGCAGCCCTGCACCTGCCGACGCAACGGCAACGGCCGAAGCAACGGCAACAGCATGCATTCCGTGGGATGGCGGGGTGCGGGGATGCCGCAAGTACGTCCCTGTAGGCTTGGCAGCCGCATCCATGCGGCTGACACCCCGCACTCCGACACCATCCCACCTCTGACAGATCTCCGCGGCTGTTGGTAGGTGTCGACCTTGGTCGACACGGTAGATCCACGCCATGCGTGGATGCTTTGGGATTCCAATTCGAAATATTCGATGCCGATGGAGATTCATCCACGCATGGCGTGGATCTACTGCAGATCGCAGAAATCTGTCGAAGGCGGGGTGGGGCCGGTTGCGGGGGCGTGAGCCGCATGGATGCGGCGACCGAGCTTACATGGACGTACTTGCAGCGCCCCCCGCAACCGGCCCCATCCCGCCATCCGACAGGAAACCCGCTTCTGCTTCGGCTGTTGAGGTTGCCGGCCAGCGGCCGGCACTACCGCAGGTGCAGGGCTGCCAGCCCTGCCGACCAACGCCCTTCTTACGAATGGCTGACGTGACACTCATGCGCCATGCGCGAGGCTGTCCGCTTGCTGTTCGAGTGGAGGAGGTGGCAGCGGTGCATTGGCAAAGCGCACAGGCGTATGTGTGGCCGTTGGGAGTGGCGCTGCTGTTGGGGGGCATCGGCGCATGGTTGATCCTGTGGATCCATCATCGGCTGAAAGGGCGTGATCGCCGTCGTGCGCGCATTGGTCGTGTGCTCGGCTTGCCGATGGCAAGCGCATGGCCGCTGCTGCTGTTGATCCCGGCATTGCAGGCCACGCCGCTGCAGGACCCGTTGCTGGGTCACCTGCAGCACGTGCTGCACATCGCGCTGACCGCCTGCTTCATCTGGTTGCTGGTGCGGGCGGTGGCGGCCGCTGAGCGCGCGATCCTGCGCAGCCATCCCATCGATGTCTCCGACAACCTGGAAGCGCGCCGCATCCAGACCCAGACGCGGGTGCTCAGCCGCGTGTTGATGGGCGGCATCATCGTGCTCGGCGCGTCGATGGTGTTGCTGACCTTCCCGATGGTGCAGAAGATCGGCACGGCCCTGCTCGCGTCGGCCGGCCTGATCGGGCTGGTGGCCGGTATCGCGGCCAAGCCGGTGTTCGGCAACCTGATCGCCGGCCTGCAGATCGCGGTGACGCAGCCGATCCGGCTGGATGACGTGGTGATCGTCGAGGGCGAGTGGGGCCGCATCGAGGAGATCGGCAGCAGCTATGTGGTGGTGCGCATCTGGGACGAGCGGCGGATGGTGGTGCCGCTGACCTGGTTCATCGAGAACCCGTTCCAGAACTGGACGCGGCGCAGCGCGGACCTGCTGGGTACGGCGTTCCTGTGGCTCGACTACCGCGCCCCGATCGCGGCGATCCGTGCCGAGCTGGAGCGGATCTGCCGCGGCCAAGCGCTGTGGGACGGCCGGGTCTGCGTGACCCAGGTGACCGAAACCAGCGAGCGTGCGATCCAGGTGCGCCTGCTGGTCAGTGCACGCAGCTCCGGCGATGCCTTCGACCTGCGTTGCCTGGTACGCGAACGCATGCTTGATTTCCTTGCACGCGAACATCCGCAGTCGCTGCCGCAGGTACGTGCGCGGCTGCAGCACGATGACGAGCTTGATATGCCGCGCGCGCCACGCGCGCGCGCCGCCGATGTGCGTTCGCCTGGCGCGGAGGACGGCGAGGCCGCGATCGTGCGGGAGGCGCCCCAGGACCGGTAGTGCCGGCCGCTGGCCGGCAACGCCGAATACCGGATCGCCGGCCAGCGGCCGGCACTACCGGATCAGGGTTCGCCGGCGTCGATCAGCGCATCGGTATCGAAGTGGGGTGGCCGTCGTGCGCGGGTGCGCTGCTCGTAGGCGTAGGCCATCTCGATCAGCTTCGGCTCGCTCCACGCGGTGCCCATGAACAGCAGGCCGACCGGCAGGCCGTCGATCTGCCCCATCGGCACGCTGAGGCTGGGATAGCCCGCCACCGCGGCGGCACTGTAGCTCTCGCCGGGGAAGTCGTCGCCTTCGCTGCGGATCGGCCACGCCACGCCGGTGGTCGGTGCGACCAGGGCATCGAGCTGGTGGGCGGCGAGGGCGGCATCGATGCCTTCCGGACCGGCCAGCCGGCGCGCATCGCTGCGGGCGCGGATGTAGGCCGGGTCGGCCAGGCCGGCAGTGGCATCGGCCTCCACCAGCAGCTCCTGGCCGAACAGGCCCAGCTCCTGCCGGGCATGCGCCTGGTTGAAGGCGATCAGGTCGGCCAGGCTGCGCAGCGGCGCGCGGTGGGTGCTGAAGTAGCGCTCCAGCCCGGCCTTGAATTCGTAGAGCAGCAGGGTGCGTTCGGCCTCGGCCCAGGCGCCCTGGTTGGGCAGCTCCACCGGCACCACGACGGCGCCGGCGCGGCGCAGTTCGGTGGCGGCCTGTGCGATCAGCGGCGGCATGCCGCGGTACTTCAGCAGGGGCGTCTGCAGCAGGCCGATGCGCTTGCCGCGCAGGCCCTGCGGGTCCAGCCGCGCGGTGTAGTCGTAGACCGCGCGGCCGGGCATGGTCGCGGTGGCCGGATCGGCATCGTCGCGGCCGGCGATCGCGGTGAGCACGACGGCGGCGTCGGCCACGCTGCGCGCCATCGGCCCGGCGGTGTCCTGGCTGAAGGAGATCGGGATGATGCCTTCGCGGCTGACCAGGCCAACGGTCGGCTTCAGGCCGACCACGCCATTGATCGCCGCCGGGCAGACGATGCTGCCGTCGGTTTCGGTGCCGATCGCCACGCTGGCCAGGTTGGCAGCCACCGCCACCGCGCTGCCGCTGCTGGAGCCGCACGGCGAATGGCTCAGGCGATAGGGATTGCGGGTCTGGCCGCCGCGCGCGCTCCAGCCGGAAATCGAATCATTGCCACGGAAGTTGGCCCACTCGCTCAGATTGGTCTTGCCCAGCACCACGGCGCCGGCTTCGCGCAGCCGCCGCACCAGGTAGGCGTCATCCGGGCGGAAACCCTGCAGCGCCAGCGAGCCGGCGCTGGTGGCCATCGGTGCGGCGTTGATGTTGTCCTTCAGCAGCAGTGGAATGCCATGCAGCGGTCCGCGCAGGCGTCCATCGCGGCGCTCGCGGTCGCGCTCGGCGGCCTCTTTCAGCGCATCGGGATTGAGTTCGATCACCGCGCGCAGGCGTGGCCCGGCGCGGTCCAGGCTGGCGATGCGCTGCAGGTAGGCCTGGGTCAGGGTGGTGCTGTCCAGCTCACCGGTGGTCATCCGCGCCTGCAGGTCGGCGATATCGGTTTCGGCGTACGGGAACGGCACGTTGCGGCTCACAGGTTCGGCCGCGTGCGCACTGGGCGTGGCCGGGCTGCAGCCAGCCGAAAGCAGCGCAGGCAGCGCGGCGAGCAGGCAGGTCAGCAGAGGCGGCAAGGACGGGCGCATGGGGCGGCTTGGTCGGCTCCAATCCCCAGTGTAGCCGGTGCTCAGCGGTGGCGCTTGCGCAGGTCGCGGGCGAGGACGTAGACCACGATCAGGTTGATCGCCAGGATCGTCCACGACGGCCAGCCGGGATGGCGGATGATCGCAAAGATGTCGAAGGGCAGGTACAGCGAGGCGGTCAGGCAGCCCAGCCAGGAGGCCCAGGCCTTGGCCCGCCACAGGCCCCAGGCTTCGACCAGGTGCAGCAGGCCGTAGCCGATCATCCCCGCCGCGGCCAGGTGCACCGCGTCGGGGCTGATCATGTGCAGCAGCGAGGGCAGGGTGCCATGGTCCGGATCCAGGCTGAAACGCCGGATCAGGACCATGATGCCGTGCCGCAGCGGCTGCGGTCCGAGTACTTCCAGCCCGGTGGCGGCCAACAGCGCCAGCATCGCCTTGCTCGCTTCGAGCAGGGCGATGACATGGAGGCCCGGATGCCGGTGCGGATCCGGGTTGTAGCCGCTCTGGTTCACGGGTGCTGGCTCAGCCGCCGCGCGAAGCCTTCTTGCGATCGCTTTCGGTCAGGAACTTCTTGCGCAGACGGATCTCCTTCGGGGTGATCTCGACCAGCTCGTCGTCTTCGATGAAGTCCAGGGCCTGTTCCAGCGAGTACTTGATCGCCGGGGTCAGCTGGATCGCATCGTCCTTGCCCGAAGCGCGCATGTTGGTCAGCGGCTTGGTCTTGATCGCGTTGACGGTCAGGTCGTTGTCCTTGGAGTGGATGCCGACCAGCTGGCCTTCATACACGTTGTCACCTTCAGCCGCGAACAGCTTGCCGCGTTCCTGCAGCGGGCCCAGCGAGTAGGCCGGAGTGGTGCCCGGAGCATTGGCGATCATCACGCCGTTGATGCGCTTGGCGATCGCGCCCTGTTCCTTCGGACCGTAGTGGTCGAACACGTGGAACAGCAGGCCCGAGCCCTGGGTCAGGGTCTTGAACTCGTTCTGGAAACCGATCAGGCCACGGGCCGGGATCTGGTATTCCAGGCGCACGCGACCCTTGCCGTCCGGCTCCATGTTCTTCAGCTGGCCCTTGCGGGTACCCAGCTTTTCCATCACGCCGCCCTGGTGGATTTCTTCGATGTCCACCACCAGCTGCTCGATCGGCTCCATCATCTGGCCGTCGATTTCCTTGATGATCACTTCCGGGCGCGACACGGCCAGCTCGTAGCCTTCGCGACGCATGTTCTCGATCAGCACCGACAGGTGCAGTTCGCCACGGCCGGAGACCAGGAACTTGTCGGCGTCTTCCAGCTGTTCGACCTTCAGCGCCACGTTGTGGACCTGCTCGCGGTCCAGGCGGTCCTTGATCTGGCGGCTGGTCAGGAACTTGCCACCGGACAGGTCCTTGTTGCCGGCGAACGGCGAGTTGTTGACCTGGAAGGTCATCGAGATGGTCGGCTCGTCGACGGTCAGGGCCGGCAGCGCTTCCGGGGTTTCCGGGTGGCACAGGGTGTCGGAGATGGTCAGTTCCGGAATGCCGGAGATGGCCACGATGTCGCCGGCTTCAGCGGTGTCCTGCTCGATGCGCTCCAGGCCCAGGAAGCCCAGCACCTGCGCGACCTTGCCGTTGCGCTTCTTGCCTTCACGGTCGATGACCGCGACCTGCATGTTCTTCTTCAGGGTGCCGCGCTGGATGCGGCCGATGCCGATCACGCCCACGAAGTTGTTGTAGTCCAGCTGGCTGATGCGCATCTGGAACGGGCCTTCCGGGTCCACTTCCGGGCGCGGCGCGTGCTGCATGATCGCTTCGTACAGGGCGGTCATGTCGCCGTCGCGCACGGTGTCTTCCAGGCCGGCATAGCCGTTCAGGGCCGAGGCGTAGACGATCGGGAAGTCCAGCTGCTCGTTGGTGGCGCCGAGCTTGTCGAACAGGTCGAAGACCTGGTCGATCACCCATTCCGGACGCGCGCCCGGACGGTCGATCTTGTTGACCACGACGATCGGCTTGAAGCCCATCGCGAAGGCCTTCTGGGTCACGAAGCGGGTCTGCGGCATCGGGCCGTCCATCGCGTCGACCAGGATCAGCACGGTGTCGACCATCGACAGCACGCGCTCGACCTCACCGCCGAAGTCGGCGTGGCCGGGGGTATCGACGATGTTGATCCGGTTCTTGATGCCGGTCTTCTTGTCTTCCCAGGTGATGGCGGTGTTCTTGGCCAGGATGGTGATGCCGCGTTCCTTTTCCTGGTCGTTGCTGTCCATCACGCGCTCGGCGAGGACGGTGCGCTCGGACAGGGTGCCGGACTGCTTCAGCAGCTGGTCGACCAGGGTGGTCTTGCCATGGTCGACGTGGGCGACGATGGCGATGTTGCGAAGATTTTCGATGGACATACGAAAGGGGGCCAGTCGGCGCCGGATTTGGAAAAAGAAGTCCAACATTATACGTCGAACTTGACGATTCGCGAAAAGCTGGATTTCACACCCGTCTCGGGGCCCATTCAGCTGGCGGTCCGGCGCTCCGCCCGGCGCCGCCCGGGCCCGGGGCAGGGCGACCCTTCTGCGGGCTGAAGCCGGGATCTGCGCCCATGGTCGAAGCCGCCGCCGCCACGAGGCAGGTGTAAACTAGGTGGCTAGACGCGTTCCCCTCTGCATCAAGGATATTCATGTCCCTCATCGCCACTTTCGACACCACCCAGGGCCCGATCAAGGTCGAGCTGTTCGCCGACAAGGCGCCGCTGACCGTGGCCAACTTCGTGAACCTGGTCAAGCACGGCTTCTATGACGGCCTGATCTTCCACCGCGTGATCGCCGACTTCATGATCCAGGGCGGTTGCCCGCAGGGTCGTGGCACCGGCGGCCCGGGCTACAAGTTCGAAGACGAGAAGAATGGCGTGAAGCACGAGGTCGGCTCGCTGTCGATGGCCAACGCCGGCCCGAACACCAACGGCAGCCAGTTCTTCATCACCCACATCAAGACCGACTGGCTGGACGGCCGCCACACCGTCTTCGGCAAGGTCCTGGAAGGCCAGGCCATCGTCGATTCGGTCAAGCAGGGTGACGTGATCCATTCGATCACCCTGGAAGGCGACGTCGACGCCGCGCTGGCCGCACAGGCCGACCGCGTCGCCGAGTGGAACAAGATCCTCGCCGCCTGATCCCCCTTCGAAACGGCCACCCACGGGTGGCCGTTTCCCTGTTCCCCGCCGCCCGCCCGGCCTGCGTGGCCATGCCCGCGGCGTCCCATCAAACGCTTGCAAGCAAGAGGAAACCCCCATGAAAGCACCCGTTCGTGTTGCCGTGACCGGCGCCGCCGGCCAGATCGGTTATGCCCTGCTGTTCCGCATCGCCTCCGGCGAAATGCTGGGCAAGGACCAGCCGGTCATCCTGCAGCTGCTGGAACTGCCGGTCGACAAGGCCCAGGCCGCCCTGAAGGGCGTGATGATGGAACTGGAAGACTGCGCCTTCCCGCTGCTGGCCGGCATGGTCGGCACCGACGACGCCGAAGTGGCGTTCAAGGATGCCGACATCGCCCTGCTGGTTGGCGCGCGTCCGCGCGGCCCGGGCATGGAGCGCAAGGATCTGCTGCTGGAAAACGCCAAGATCTTCACCGCCCAGGGCGCGGCGCTGAACAAGGTCGCCAGTCGTGACGTGAAGGTGCTGGTGGTCGGCAACCCGGCCAACACCAATGCCTACATCGCCATGAAGTCGGCCCCGGACCTGAAGCCGGAGAACTTCACCGCCATGCTGCGCCTGGACCACAACCGTGCGCTGAGCCAGCTGTCGACCAAGCTCGGCAAGCCGGTCGGCGGCATGGAGAAGCTGGTCGTGTGGGGCAACCACAGCCCGACCATGTACCCGGACTACCGTTTCGCCACCGCCGATGGCGCGTCGATCGCCGATGCGATCAACGACCAGGAGTGGAACGCCAACACCTTCATCCCGACCGTCGGCAAGCGCGGCGCGGCGATCATCGAAGCCCGCGGCTCGTCGTCGGCTGCTTCGGCCGCCAACGCAGCGATCGACCACGTGCGTGACTGGGTGCTGGGCAGCAACGGCAAGTGGGTCACCATGGGCGTGCCGTCCGACGGCTCCTACGGCATTCCGGAAGGCGTGATCTTCGGCTTCGCGGTGACCACCGAGAACGGCAAGTACACCCTGGTCAAGGATCTGCCGATCGACGACTTCAGCCAGAAGTACATCGACAAGACCCTGGCCGAGCTGGAAGAAGAGCGCGCCGGCGTCGCCCACCTGCTGGGCTGATGCAGGCGGTACCGGCCCTGTCCGGTACATCTTGCATCGAGGTAGGTACCGACCGTTGGTCGGTACGTCTTGGACGGGGAAGCTTCGGCTTCCCCGTTTTCGTATGGCATTGCGCGGAACCCCATGATCCATCTGCACTACATCGACGACGCGCTGCTGCTGGCCGAGAAGCCTGCCGGCCTGCTGTCCGTGCCTGGCCGCAGCGCCGAGAACCAGGACTGCGTGGTTGCTCGCCTGCAGGTGCTGTATCCGGATGCGTTGACCGTGCACCGGCTGGACCAGGTCACCTCGGGCCTGCTGCTGCATGCGCGCGGCAAGGCAATGCAGGCGGCACTGTCGATGCAGTTCGAGCAGCGCCAGGTTGGCAAGCGCTACGAAGCGATCGTGGAGGGGCTGCTTGAAGGCGACGCCGGTGAAGTGGACCTGCCGTTGATCGTGGACTGGCCGAACCGGCCAAAGCAGATGATCGATCATGAACGTGGCAAGCCGGCGCTGACCCGCTGGCGCGTGCTCGCCCGCGATACGCAGGCGCAGCGCACGCGGGTGGCGCTGGAACCGGTCACCGGCCGCAGCCACCAGTTGCGCCTGCACATGGCCAGCCTCGACCATCCCATCGTCGGTGACGTGCTGTATGGCGCCGCGCCGGCGCCACGCGTGCATCTGCATGCATGCAGCCTGCGGTTCACCCATCCGTTGACCGGAGAAGCGCGCGCGTTCGAGTCCGCCCCTCCGTTCTAGAGAGCACCTGAGTACAGTTGAAACACGCCAAGGAGGAGTCCTTTCCACGGGGCTCCTCCTTGCGCCGGCGGCCTATGTCCAACCAAAGCGACTACGGTGACATCTGGACGCTGGAGAGCCCCGCTACTGAAAGCTGGGTGCGTCGAATCCCCAGGTAGCTCACAGCACTTTCGATTCGCTGGTGGACGATGCCATGGAGTGGCGACTGCCCCGAAACGTAAGCGCGCTGACAACGGCCAAGACACAGGCACATGCGCCCGAATAAGCCATGACAAGTCGATAGCCGAAGAGCAGCGACTGCTGCGCCACTTCACTGGACACCACCTGGCCAATGGCAGCCAATTCATCCGGCCGCGAAGTTCCTGCAGACAAGCCCTCCGCAAGCGATCGCAGATGCGAAGGGTCGCTCCCGGGCAGGTTCATCTCAAGTGCGTAATAAGTGCCTTTCACCAGGATCAATCCCACCACGGCAATGTTGATGGCGAGGCTGATGAATCTGGCGCTGGTATCCATACCGGATGCCATGCCGGCGCGATCGCTGGTTACGGAGCTGGTCGTTGTATTGGTGATGGGAGTATTGATCACCCCCAGGCCTGAGCCAGCAAGCACGCAGCCTGGCAGCAGGGTCAGCCAGTTCGCGTTGTCCGCGCCTGCGCCGATCGTCATCATGAGCATTCCGCCGCCCATGACAAACATCCCGATCGGGATCACGCGCTCGGGTCCGAAGCGCACTGCGAGACGCTCGCCGCAGGGGGGCAGCAGCAGCGACGGCAATGTGTATGCCAGGACGGACAGACCCGTCGCGATGCTTGAGTAGCCAAGCGCGTGCTGGAAGAACAATGGCAGATACACCATCAGCGGCCAGAAACTGAAGTTCATGCCCATCGAGCCCAGCAGTGCGCCCGAGAAGCGCCGGTTGCCAAAGATGGAAAAATCGAACATCGGGTCCGGCACCCTGCGCTCGACCGTGATGAATGCCGCCAGGCTGACGACGGCAACCAGAGCGGACGCCACGGAAGAGGCGCTTTCAAGGCCTGCGGGAATGCCCTGGGTGATATACCAGGTGAAGGAAAAGACGGCCAATGACAGCGAGACGATCCCTGCAACGTCCAGCTTCCCGCGGCTTGGGGCTCGCGATTCGCGGATTCCCAGAACGGCGAGAACCGTCGCGCCCACTGCCAAGGGCGCATGCACCAGGAACACCCAGCTCCAGCTGCTGATGAAGATGACGCCTGCACCAATGACGGGTCCGAAACCCAGCCCTATGCCGAAGACCACGCCCCAGATGCCAAATGCCTTGGCTCGCTGTGCGGAGTTACTGAATTGATGGGAAAGCACTGTAAAAACGCAGACCAGCATTGCGCCTCCCGCCGCACCCTGCAGCGATCGAGCCACGATCAGCGCCGTTCCACTTCGTGCAAGGCCGCAGGCCAAGGACGTGATGCCGAACAGCAACAGGCTGATCACGAAGATGCGCCGGCGACCGTAGCGATCCGCCAGTGCGCCAGCCGCCATCAGCACTGTCGTGCAGGTGAGGGTGTAGGCATTCATGATCCACTGCAGGCCGCTGAAGCTGCTGCCAAGCTCTGCCTCCAGTATCGGCAGGATGACCGGCACGCTCGAGATTTCCAGCCCGAACATCAGCGAAGCCAAGCACGCCGCCGAAAGTGCAAGGCGGTCTCGAGCAGCAGGGGAAAGGGAAGTCATGGGTGTCCTCAGGCAAGTCCGGGATCTGGCGCGCCGCCGGCTCGAATGAAGCCGCGCGTTTCGAGTGAGGTGCCATCTTGGAGGTGATTGCATGATGATAAAAATGATTTGATTTAATAGAATTGATCACACCTCATCATGGGTTGCCCGGTGTTCTTTGACCCCAACCTGCTGCGCGCCTTTGTTGCCGTCGTAGAGACAGGTGGCTTTACCAAGGCGGGTGAACGCATGAACCTCAGCCAATCCGCCATCAGCCACCAGATCCGGAAGCTGGAAGAGCAGGCAGGCAGCGCCTTGCTGAAGCGGACCACCAGACGCGTGACACTCACCGATGACGGCGAGGACTTCCTGCGTCATGCGGAGCAGATCCTTGCTGCCCAGAGCCTGCTCGTTCGTCGATTCCAGAAGGCCCCGATTACCGGGGCCGTGCGCCTTGGCGTGCCGGAGACCTATGCCGGCGACCGGTTGACCGCAATGCTGTCGCGCTTCTCCCGCAGATTTCCCGCGGTGCGGCTGGATGTAGCCGTGCAGTCCTACGGGGTGCTGAACGAACAGATACACGCGGGAACACTCGATCTGGCGGTGAACCTGTTCCTGCAGGAGGACGTTGAGTGGCCGGTTCTCAGACGGACACGTTTCGTCTGGGCCACCGGTTCGAGGTTCGAGCATGAGCCGGAAAAGGCATTGCCACTGGCGCTCGCGCCCAGCCCGTGCATACATCGGCACGTATGCATCGAAGCACTTGTTGAAGCCGGCCTGGAGTGGCAGGTCACTTTTACCTCGGCGAGCCAGCAGGGCTTACGATCAGCTGCAAAGTCCGGGCTCGCGATCACAGTCGCCCTTCAGGATGACATCCAGGATGGCCTGATGGTTGCGGGCAATGGATTGGGACTTCCTGCGCTCCCCGCTGCGAGTTTCCGGCTGATGCGTAGTGGGGCTGTGCGGACGCCTGCGATCGAGGCGCTGGAGGCGCAGTTGCTTCATGCTGGCGATGTGGAGAATCCGATCGGCGCACTCGCCGCAGTGGCTCAGCCCCGATGCGTGGGGACACCGTAAGCCCATCCATGAGGCTTGGTCGCGGCATCCATGCCGCTCCCCCCCGCAAACCCAACGCGCCCCGCCGTCCGGCAGGAAGCCAGCTTCTGCTGTTGCTCTGGCCTCTGCAGATGCAGGGCGGTAGCCCTGCATGGGAAACCCACCCCCTACCAAGGTAGGGCGGCCCACGCGGCAGCGCCGGACTATCCTCGAACCCATGACTTTGTCTGGGAGGGCTGCGTCATGAACTACGATGAAACCTACCGTCGCTCGATCGACGAGCCGGAGGCCTTCTGGGGCGAGGAAGCCAAGCGCATCCATTGGCACAAGCCGCCGCAGCAGGTACTCGACTACAGCAACCCGCCGTTCCGGCGCTGGTTCGTCGGCGGTGAAACCAATCTCTGCTACAACGCGGTCGATCGCCACCTGGCCGAGCGTGCCGACCAGCTCGCGCTGGTCGTCATCTCCACCGAAACCAACAGCACCCGCGAAATCACCTATCGCCAGCTGTATCGCGAAGTGAACGATTTCGCCGCGGTGCTCAAGCATCTCGGCGTCGGTCATGGCGACCGCGTGGTGATCTACATGCCGAACATGGCCGAAGCCGTGTTCGCGATGCTGGCCTGCGCGCGTATCGGCGCCGTGCATTCGGTGGTGTTCGGCGGCTTCGCCGCACACAACCTGGCGCTGCGCATCGATGACGCCAGGCCGAAGCTGCTGATTGCCGCCGATGCCGGTATGCGTGGCGGCAAGCTGATTCCGTACAAGCCGATGGTCGATGCCGCCTGTGCCGAAGCTGCTGCACCGCCGCCACACGTGCTGATCGTGTCGCGCGGGCTGGACGCGGCGCAACCGCGGGTGGCAGGGCGCGATGTGGAGTACGCCGATCTGCGTGCGCAGATCGGTGAAGTCGATGTGCCGGTGCAGTGGCTGGAAGCGAGCGAGCCGAGCTACCTGCTGTACACCTCCGGCACCACCGGCAAGCCGAAGGGCGTGCAGCGCGATGTCGGTGGCTACGCAGTGGCCATGGCCCAGTCGATGGAGACCGTGTTCGACTGCAGGCCGGGGCAGGTGATGTTCTCCACCTCCGACGTCGGCTGGGCCGTGGGCCACTCGTACAACGTCTATGGCCCGTTGATCGGTGGTTGCACGTCGCTGCTGTACGAAGGCCTGCCGACCAACCCGGATCCGGGCATCTGGTGGGCGCTGTGCGAGCAGTACAACGTGCGCACGATGTTCTCGTCACCCACGGCCATCCGCGTGCTGAAGAAGCACGACGCGGACTTCATCCATCGCCACGACCTGCGCGCGCTGAAGTACCTGTTCCTGGCCGGCGAGCCGCTGGACGAACCCACCGCGCACTGGATCAGTGAAGCGCTCGGCAAGCCGATCATCGACAACTACTGGCAGACCGAAACCGGCTGGCCGGCGCTGACCCTGCTGCCCGGCCTGGAGATGAAGCCGGTGCGCTTCGGTTCGCCGGGCTTCCCCAATCTCGGCTACCGGATGAAGGTGATCGACGAGAACACCGGTGAGGAAGTGGCGCCGGGGCAGAAGGGCGTGCTGGTGGTCTCGCCGCCGTTGCCGCCGGGCTGCATGAGCACGGTGTGGAATGACGACAGCCGTTTCCTGCAGAGCTATTTCAGCCACTTCAAGGAACTGCTGTACAGCTCGCTGGACTGGGCGATCCGCGATGATGATGGCTACACCTTCATCCTTGGGCGAACCGATGATGTCATCAACGTGGCCGGGCATCGGCTGGGCACGCGCGAGATCGAAGAGGCCATTTCCAGCCACCCGCGTGTGGCCGAGGCGGCGGTGATCGGCGTCAAGGACGAACTGAAGGGCCAGGTGCCGCTGGTGTTCGTCACCCTCAAGCAGGGCCTGGACGGCGAAGACCCGGCGCCGGTGGTGGCGGAGATGATGGCCACGGTGACCGCCTCGCTCGGCGCGGTTGCGCGCCCGGCCCACGTGCACGTGGTCAACGCATTGCCGAAGACCCGTTCCGGCAAGTTGCTGCGGCGTTCGTTGCAGGCGCTGGCCGAGCAGCGCGACCCGGGTGACCTGTCGACATTGGATGACCCCAGTGCGCTGGAGGAGATCCGCCGGGCGCTGGGGCGCTGACCCTCCCTGTAGAGCCGAGCCGATGCTCGGCTGTGCGCACCCGTCAGGAGCAGCCGAGCGCAGGCTCGGCGCTACCAGGCCGGCCGATGCCTGTAGAGCCGAGCCGATGCTCGGCTGTGCGCACCCGCCTGGAGCAGCCGAGCACGGGCTCGGCGCTACAAAGCTGGCCGATGCGCTAAGCTCGGCCTGTCATCGACCTGCAACACGTGGCGTGCGCCGGGGAATGCGCATGCCGCCGGGGATGGCGAACAGGGGAGCGCGCCCGCGTGGGCACGCCGGCATGGCGCATCAAGGGAGGGGGATGCAATGGCATTGCTGCACGCCAAGACGGCGGCTGGCCGTCAGGAGATCGAAGACCGTGGCCGGCGCCTGCCGGCGGCACTGCGTTCGATCCTGTTGATGGTCGATGGCCATCGTGATGACACCGAACTGCGAAGCCTTCTGGAAGGCCTGCGCGCGCCGTCCGATGCACTGGAGCAGCTGGCGGCACAGGGCCTGATCGAAGTGATCGGTGGCCAGGCCGAGGCGGCACCGGCACGCGGCATCAGTACCGGGCGCGAACAGGATCCGGCGCTGTACCAGCAGTTGTACGACGCGATGAGCGAGGCGGTGCGTCGCCATCTCGGTCTGAAGGGCTACTTCATGCAGTTGAAGATCGAACGCTGCAGCGATGCGCTGGCACTGGAGCGTCTGTGCCCGGAACTGCTGGCCGCGGTAGGCAAGGCGCGCAGTCCGGCACTGGCACAGCGCTGGTGGCAGGAAACCCGGGCCGCACTGGCGGACGGCGCTGGCGAGGTCGTACAGGCCTGAGCCAGCGCGTAAAGTGATCGGTTCACTTCCCCACAAGGAGTCCCGCGTGCAGGACGACCACGACGACACCGATACCCCTGGCTGGGACGCGATCAACGCAGCGTTGGCGCCGCTTTACCCCGGCCAGGAGCCGCGCCACTACGGCACCGCGCTGCCGTACACGCTGGGCGGCCAGGACCCGCTGGATGGCATCAGCGTGTACTGGGCGGATCTGCCGGTGCCGCACTGGCACTACATCACCTACGGCTTTTCCGAGCTGTATGCCAAGGAGAGCACTGATGCCGATGCCAGTGGCTACGGGTTCGAGCTGACCTTCCGCCTGGCGGCCAGCGCCGGCGAGGAGGCACAGGGCACTCCGCCGGTGTGGCCGATGAACCTGCTGCAGAACCTGGCGCGCTACGTGTTCGGCAGTGGCAACGTGTTCGAGGACGGCCACCATCTCAATGCCAACGGCCCGATCGCGCTGGAGACCGGCACCCGCTTGTGCCACCTGGCCTTCATCGCCGATCCGCAGCTGCCGGCGCGCGATACCGCCAATGGCCATCTGCAGTTCCTGCAACTGGTCGGCCTGGCCGATGAGGAAATGGAGGCGGTCAAGCGCTGGTCCACGCGCGGCGTGCTGCAGGCACTGCAACCGGCGATGCCGCTGTGGATCAGCGACCTGCAGCGCGGCAACCTGCTGGATGACCCGGCGTTGGCCGAACAGGTGCGGGCCGGTAGCGAGCGCGAGGGCTCCAGCACCGGCATGCTGTTCATCGAGACCCTGGACTGGCGCCAGGAGGTAGGCGTGACCACGCTGGTGCTCGGTGCAGGCCAGGTCGCCAGCGTGTGCGAGCTGCTGCCATTGCGCCTGCGCCACGGCAGGTCGCTGGAGTTGGTCAGCCGTGAGCGGCAGTGGGAATTCATCCCGGTCGGGACCGCTGAAGCGGCGGCGGTGTCGGCGGACAGCGTGCGCTGGCCACTGGACGAGGCCGGGCTGCAGGCGCTGGCGGGCGTGCGCGCCGAGCGCGGGATCTACCCGCTGACGGCGGCATTGCGGATCGAAGTGGTCCCGACCTACCTGCGCGATGCCAAGGGCGCGGTGATCCGCGAGATCGGCTGACGAGGCCGGAGCCGTTCGCGGGGCGAACGGCTCCAGCCCGGTTGCTGGTCAGGCCAGGCCTTCGGCCTTCAGTACGGCCTGCACGCCGGCATCGGCGTCCATGCGCGCCTTGTACGCGGCCAGGTTGTCCAGGCCGGACAGATCGACCTTGGTGCCGGCGGCCCAGCGCAGGGTGATGTAGAAGTACGGGTCGGCGAAGCTGCGGAAACCGGCCAGCCACGGCTTGTCGGCCAGCTGCTTGTCAGCGGTCTCGAACAGGCCACGCAGGCGCTTGTGCGCGGCGGCGCGGATCGCGTCGTACTGGCCCTCGTCGGCGATGAACTTGCCCGGCGCGAACAGCGGCGAGAAGGCCGGATGCACATCGGAATTGACGAAAGCCAGCCAGCGGGTGGCTTCGGCGCGTTGGCGCGGGCTGCCATCGCCGCCGAGGCCGGCCTGCGGATAGCTGTCGGCGATGTAGCCCATGATCGCGGCGTTCTGCAGCAGCACGAAGTCGCCGTCGACCAGTGCGGGTACCGCGCCGGCCGGATTGATCTTGAGGAATTCCGGGCCCTTCAGGGTGTCCTTGTTCAGCAGTTCAACCTCGAACGGCTGGCCGGTCCACTGCAGGGCGATGTGGTCGGCGGTGGAACAGGCACCGGGCTTGCTGTACAGCTTCATGGGAACTCCAGGTGATGCGGGCGGGAAGCGCCCACTATCCCAGAGCCTGGCGGCGGGCGGCAACGCTGCCGCCAGCACGGATCGTTACGACTGCCGTGGCTTGAGGTTCTGCACCTTATAGAAGGTGTGATCGCCAATGGTGGCCACCTGGTAGGCATTGCGCCAGTTCGGGCTGGCGATGGACAGCGCGGCGAAGTGGCTGGCGCCCGGCACGATCTCGCGGCGTTCGCCGGCCGGCAGCGCCCAGTTGCGCTCGGCGTCGAAGGCCACGTTCATCGCCTCGCTCCAGGCCGCGTCGTTGCCCAGCTGGGTGCCGGGCGAGACGATGGTCGGCGCGAACTGCTTGCGCGCGGTGACCACCTGGCACATGGAGTCGCCCCACAGGCCACTGTCGAGGCGGCGCAGGGCGACCTCGGCGACGGCCTGTTGGCCGCGCAGGGTCTGGTCGCGGGCTTCCAGATAAACGGTGGTGCTCAAACACAATGAATCAGCGGCCGGCTGCGGCAACAACTGCGACAGCCAGAGAATCCAGGCCAGTTTCATATAACTCCTTGCTCCGTGTGGGCCGCACCCTCCGGTTCCGGCCGCGGGGGCGACAGGAGGCGGGGTACGACTTGGCGTCATGGGGAGGCGGCCATCGGGGCCGCCCCGTGGGCGGCCCCAAAAGAAACGATCAGTACCGATCGAGGGGGCCGCGCCGGCTCACCGGAAACTGGCTGGTGAGCGGAAGATGGCGCAAGGTAGGGGGGTATAGCCGAACGCATCGTGAACCGTCCGGCTTGACATTCAGGTTGCGCAGGGGTGACGGAAATCACATTCCGCCCCCCATTCAGGCGCTCATCAGAGCGCGGCGGCGACCCGGCTGCCCTGGTCGATGGCCCGTTTCGCATCCAGTTCGGCGGCGACATCGGCACCGCCGATCAGCTGTGCGCTGATGCCGGCCGCCTGCAGTTCGGCCTGCAGCGTGCGGTTCGGTTCCTGGCCAGCGCAGATCACCACGTGGTCGACCGGCAGCAGCTGCTCGCTGCCTTCGACGCGGATGCGCAGCCCTTCGTCGTCCACGCCCAGGTACTCGACGCCGCCGAGCATGCGCACGCCCTTGGCCTTCAGTGTGGCGCGATGGATCCAGCCGGTGGTCTTGCCCAGTCGCGCGCCGGGCTTGCCCGGGCTGCGCTGCAGCAGCCACAGGCGCCGCGGCGACGGCTCGGCGGTGGCCTTGGCCAGCGAGCCGCGGGCCTCGAAGGTCGCGTCCACTCCCCATTCGGCCATCCAGCGCTGCGGGTCCAGCGAGGGCGACTCGCCGGCATGGCTGAGGAATTCGCCGACATCGAAGCCGATGCCGCCGGCGCCGATGATCGCCGCATTGGCGCCGACCTCGACCCGGCCCAGCAGCACATCCAGATAGCTGACCACCTTGGCGTGGCCGGCGCCCGGGAAGTCGACCTTGCGCGGGGTGATGCCGGTCGCCAGCACCACCTCGTCGAAGCCGGCCAGGTGGGCAGCATCGGCACGGGTGCCCAGCCGCAGCTGCACGCCGGTCTCCTGCAACCTGTGGCGGAAGTAGCGCAGGGTCTCGTGGAACTCTTCCTTGCCGGGGATGCGCTTGGCCACATTGAACTGGCCGCCGATCTCGTCGTTGGCGTCGAACAGGGTGACCTGGTGGCCGCGCTGGGCGGCAACGGTGGCACAGGCCAGGCCGGCAGGACCTGCGCCGACCACCGCGATCTTCTTCGGCGCCGGGGTGGGGTGATAGACCAGTTCGGTCTCGTGCGCGGCGCGCGGATTGACCAGGCAGCTGGCCAGCTTGTTCTCGAACACATGGTCCAGGCAGGCCTGGTTGCAGGCGATGCAGGTGTTGATCGCCTCGGCGCGGCCAGCACGCGCCTTGTTCGGCCACTGCGGGTCGGCCAGCAGCGGGCGCGCCAGCGACACCATGTCGGCGCCGCCACCGGCCAGGATGCGTTCGGCAACGTCCGGCATGTTGATGCGGTTGGTCGCCACCAGCGGCAGCCGCACGTGCGGCTTGAGCTTGGCCGTGACCGCGGCGAACGCAGCGCGCGGCACCGACGTGGCAATGGTCGGGATGCGCGCTTCATGCCAGCCGATGCCGGAATTGATGATCGTTGCGCCCGCCGCTTCGATGGCTTGTGCCTGTTGCACGATCTCTTCCCAGTTGCTGCCGTCCTCCACCAGATCCACCAGCGACAGGCGGTAGATGATGATGAAGTCCGGGCCGCAGGCCTCGCGGATGCGGCGCACGATCTCCACCGCGAAGCGCATGCGCTGTTGGGCATCGCCGCCCCAGCGGTCGCTGCGCGTGTTGGTGCGCGGGGCGATGAACTCGTTGATGAGGTAGCCCTCCGAGCCCATCACTTCCACGCCGTCGTAGCCGGCCTCGCGGGCCAGCCTGGCGCTTCGCGCATAGTCGGCGATGTGGCGCTCGACGCCGCTGGCCGACAGCGCGCGCGGGGTGAACGGGTTGATCGGGGCCTTCAGCTTCGACGGTGCCACCGACAGCGGGTGGTAGGCGTAGCGGCCGGCGTGCAGCAGCTGCAGGCAGATCTTCGCGCCGTGCTGGTGCGCGGCGGCGGTGAGCTGGCGGTGCGGGCGGACTTCCCAGGGCCAGGACAACTTGCCGCCGAACGGCTTCAGCCAGCCCACCACGTTCGGCGCGAAGCCACCGGTGACGATCAGGCCGACGCCGCCTTCAGCGCGTTCGGCGAAGTAGGCGGCCAGCCGCGGGAAGTCGCGTGCGCGATCTTCCAGGCCGGTGTGCATCGAACCCATCAGCACGCGGTTGCGCAGCTGGGTGAAGCCCAGGTCCAGCGGGGCAAACAGGTGGGGATAGGCGCTTTCGTTGGCTGGCGACATGGTCGATACGCTTGCGTACGGAAGCGCGAAGCGTGCCGCGAAACGGCGGCCGGGGCAAGGCCTGCCGGGTGGGAGGTGGCGACCGCCGGCCGGGATCCGGCCAGTTCAGGGCGATTGCGGTTGCCGGCCCGCCGCCGCCACGACTGGGGCACGGCCGATCCCGAACCAGCCCAGCGTCACTCCGCACAGCGGACCGATCAGCAGGGCGAAGGCCAGGGTGCCGAAGCCGACGTTGCCACCCAGCCACCAGCCCAGCAGCAGCACGCTGCCTTCGATCAGGCTGCGTACCTTCCAGATCGGCCAGCCGGTCCGCGCGTGCAGGCCGGTCATCAGGCCGTCGCGCGGGCCGGGGCCGAGCCGCGCGCCGATGTACAGGCCGGTGGCGAGGGCGACCAGCAGCATGCCGACGCAGAACATCGCCAGCTGCCAGCCCAGGCCGACTGCCGGCGGCAGCAGCCACAGGCCGAACTGCGCGGACGGGCCGATCAGCATCACGTTGAGCACGGTGCCGACGCCCGGCTTCTGCCGCAGTGGCCACCACAGCAGCAGCACCAGCGCACCGATCACGTTGGTGGCCAGGCCGAAGGACAGCGGCGTCTGCGCGGCGATGCCCTGCGACAGCACGTCCCAGGGAGCCACCCCGATCGCTGCGCGGATCATCAGCGAGGCGCCGAAGCCGTACAGGAACAGGCCGATGATCAATTGCAGCAGGCGCAGGGGCAGGGCGGTAGGCATGGCGGGCTCGGGGGGAGGGGGATCTGTTTCCACCGTAAACCCGATTTCTTTGGTTCCATAGATACAGATGCCGGGCAATCCACCGGCACAGGTGGATCTGATCGGTAGCGCCTGGCCCGGGTTCGGCTGGCGGCGCCCTGGGGGAACCCAGCCGAGCATCCGCTCGGCTCTACAGGCAGGGTCTGCTCAGTCGTCCCAGCCGGCCAGCGCCAGCTTGCCGAGCGTGCGTCCGCTGGCCAGGCGCTGATGGGCGGTGTCCAGATTGACCGCATTGATCGTGCCCAGCAGCTCGCTGAGGGTGCCACGCAGCTGGCCGGCGTCGATCATGCTGGCCGCGCGGCTGAGGATGCGGTGCTGTTCGATTCGGTCGGCGCTGGCGAAGCGCGAGCGCGCGAACATGAACTCCCAGTGGATGCCGATGCACTTGGCCTTGTAGGGATCGCCGATGCGCAGCGCGCCACGCGGCTCGACGATCAGGCCGACATGGCCCTGCGGCGCCAGCAGCTGGCCCAGTTCATCCCAGTACTGGTCGGTGTCGGCGAGGTTGAGGGCGACCTGCACCGCGTCGATGTCCAGCGCCTGCAGCTGCGGCAGCAGCGCCTGCCGGTGGTCGATCACATGCTGGGCGCCCATCTGCCGGCACCAGTCGGCCGAGGCGTCACGGGATGCGGTGGCAATCACCTCGAACCCGGCGTGCCGCGCCAGCTGGATGGCCATCGAACCGACGCCGCCCGCACCGCCGATCACCAGCAGTCGCTGGCCGACATGGCGACGGTCATCCAGCTGCAATGGCATGCGCTGGAACAGCAGTTCCCAGGCGGTGAGCGTGGTCAGCGGCAGCGCCGCGGCCTCGGCGAAGTCGAGCGTGGTCGGCTTGCGCGCGACCAGGCGTTCGTCTACCCACTGGTACTGCGCGTTGCAGCCCGGGCGGGTGACATCGCCGGCGTAATAGACCTCGTCACCCGAGGCGAACAGGCTGGCCTCCTCGCCGATCGCCTCGACCACCCCGGACGCGTCCCAGCCAAGCACGCGGGGGGCGTCAAGCGTGGCCGGATCGGTGGCCGCGCGCTGCTTGCCATCGACGGGATTGACCGAGACCGCCTCGACCCGGATCAGCAGATCGCGGCCGCGTGGAGGCAGCGGTGGAGGCAGGTGCAGATCGCACAGGGCAGGGGCGGATTCACGACTCAGGGCGACGGCTTTCATCTCGGCTCCGGCTGGGTTCGTAACCCCATCATAAGGTTCCTCACCTTTCCGCAAACGCGCTGAACCGCGTGAAGCAGGGTGTTGCGCAGTATGTCGCTTTTCCCACTTAAACCCCGTCAAACCCTTGCAGTGCGTGGGTCTTGCGGATTTTCATCATCCTGTATAGGGTTTCAACGTCGGACCGGTGGAGGGTCGGGCACAACACTTCACATGTTACGGGACTGTTAACATGACCTTCACCCGCCTGAGCATAATGTTCGCGGCGGTGGCGTGCTGAATCGGCTGTCGAACATCGACGCAGTAGTGCTGGCCCATGCCTCTACCGGTTTCATACCCCCGAAATAGGAGCTGTACTCAATGAACAAGAAGATCCTTACTGCCGCGCTGCTGGGTGGTCTGGCTTTCGCCCAGGCTGCGTCGGCGCAGGAGTTTGACGACCGCTGGTACCTGACCGGTTCGGCCGGCTTCAACTTCCAGGACAGCGACCGTCTGACCAATGACGCTCCGTTCGTCACCCTGGGCCTGGGCAAGTTCATCAGCCCGAACTGGTCGCTGGACGGTGAGCTGAACTACCAGAACCCGAACTTCGACGCGAACAAGGACCAGAACTGGTCGCAGTACGGCGTCTCGCTGGACCTGCGTCGCCACTTCATCAAGGAAGGCCGCGGCTGGAACCCGTACATCCTGGGTGGCCTGGGCTACCAGAAGTCGGAAGAAACCTACTCGTTCGACGTCAATGGCCCGCGCAAGCGTAAGGACGGCAACGTTGCCGCCAAGGTCGGCGTTGGTCTGCAGACCACCTTCGAGAAGCGCGTTGCCGTGCGCGCCGAAGTCGCCTACCGCGCTGACTTCGACGACCAGAGCGTGAACCCGAAGCGTGCTGGCCACGATGAAAGCTGGTTCGGCGATGTGCTGGCTTCGGTCGGCGTCGTGATCCCGCTGGGCCCGGCTCCGGTCGCGGCTGCTCCGGCTCCGGCTCCGGTTGCCCCGAGCTGCGCCGACCTGGACGACGACGGTGACGGCGTCAACAACTGCGACGACAAGTGCCCGAACTCGCAGCCGGGTCAGACCATCGGTCCGGACGGTTGCCCGGTGCCGGTCTCCATCGACCTGAAGGGCGTCAACTTCGACTTCGACAAGTCGAACCTGCGTCCGGACGCCGTGGCGATCCTGAGCGAAGCCACCGAGATCCTGAAGCGTTACCCGGATCTGCGCGTTGAAGTTGCCGGTCACACCGACTCGAAGGGTACCGACGCTTACAACCAGAAGCTGTCGGAGCGTCGCGCCACTGCCGTGTACAACTACCTGACCAAGAACGGCGTTGACGCCGGTCGCCTGGTCGGCCCGATCGGCTACGGTGAGAGCCGTCCGATTGCTCCGAACACCAACCCGGATGGTTCGGACAACCCGGAAGGTCGCGCCAAGAACCGTCGTACCGAGCTGAACGTCCAGAACTAAGTTCTGACGCTCTGCCCGCAAGACACAGCAGGACCCGGCTTCGGCCGGGTCTTGTTGTTTCTGCGGCCCGGAAACCGGAATTGCCGCGCAGGGTAACCGTTCGTCGGCTTTTTATTCGTAAAACCAATGAGTTGGCGTATTCATTGAAAGTGGCGCTTGAAAGCTGTCGCGGCATTGCTAAACTCGCCGCGTCACTTCCTTTCCTGGATGCCCCTCATGCTGCGCTCCGCATCGGCCGCCGTCCTGGCGCTGGCCCTGGTTCCCGCCGCCCACGCTGCGGTCGATTGCTCGGTCAACACCAGCGCTTCGCCGCTGCCGTTGCCGGCCACGACCATCGCGCCGGTGGCCGACGAGCTGTACATCCGTGGCAACCAGCTGGGCATGCCGGCCGGCGTGCTGAGCGGCAACTACGATCCCTCGCAGTCGCTGGACCAGGTGCTGCAGCGACTGCGCATCGACGGTTGCCAGAACATTGCCAAGGCCATTCCGAGTGCACCGGCGGTGAAGCCGAATGATCCGGCGGCCTACAAGCCGCAGACCGAATTCGACAACACGCCCTGGCGCTTCGACATGAGCCAGAACGGCAAGCGCATGACCGCTGAAGAATTCGACGCCTGGATGAAGGCGCGCGGCGTGCGCGTGGTCAAGGCCCGTCCGGCTCCGGCGGCAACCCCGGCCGCAGCCGAAGCACCGGCTGAGACCAAGCCGGTCGACAAGAAGTAATCGCCGCGGGGAGCAGAGGCTTGCGCACGCGCCGCCCACCTGCCGCCCCCGCCGCCCGCTCCCACGCACCGCGTGGGCGTGCGAATCCTGCTGCCGCCCCCACCGGTGTCCGTCATGGCCTGGCGCGGGTGCTGTCCAAGGCCGGCGTCTGCTCGCGCAGCGAGGCCGCGCGCTGGATCGCCGAAGGCCGGGTAAGTGTCTCCGGCCGCATCGTGCGCGACCCGGAGTTCCCGATCGGCCAGCCGGCGCCGCCGATCGAGGTCGATGGCCAGCCGATGGGCGCGCCGCAGCGCCTGTACCTGATGCTCAACAAGCCGCGCGGCGTGGTGACCACCGCGCAGGACGAGCGCGGCCGCGACACCGTGTACCGCTGCTTTGATGGCGCCGGCCTGCCGTGGATCGCGCCGGTCGGGCGCCTGGACAAGGCCAGCGAAGGGCTGTTGTTGTTCAGTAACGATCCGCAATGGGCGGCGCACCTGACCGACCCGCAGACCGGCCCGGACAAGACCTACCACGTGCAGGTCGACCGCCTGCCCGATGACGCCACGCTGGCGGCGCTGCAGGCCGGTGTGGAGGACGAGGGCGAGTTCCTGGTCGCCCAGGCCGTGCGCGTGCTGCGCAGCGGCGACAAGACCGCGTGGCTGGAGGTGGTCCTCGACGAGGGCCGCAACCGCCATATCCGCCGCCTGCTGGCGGCCTTCGACCTGCAGGTACTGCGCCTGGTCCGGGTCGCGATCGGTGGGCTGCTGCTCGGCGATCTCGGCAAGGGCCAGTGGCGGGTGCTGGAGGTCAGCGACCAGCAGCGGCTGGGGGCCGCTGCTGCGGGCTGATCATCGCCCGCGGCCGGCGCTTGCCGGCCACCGTTCCAGGCGTAGGGGGCGCCTGGTTGTTGAATTTCCCGAACGGAGCCTGCCCATGTACCACCCGACCCTCAACCAAACCCTGCGCTGTGCAGGCCTGCTGCTGCCGATGCTGCTGCTGACCGCCTGTGGCGGCCACAAGAAGGTGGCCAAGGCGGAGACCCCGGCCGAAACCCCGGTGGTGGAAGTGAAGACCCCGGAACTGGATGGCCGTGGCAGCTATCGCTTCCTGATGAGCGACGGCGACAAGAAGATGACTGCCGACCAGTTCGATGCCTGGATGAAGGCCAACGGCATCCGCGTGGCCAAGGGCAACGGCCAGGACGCCGCCGCCAAGCCGGTGGTGGTGGCCAGCAAGGACGAGCCGAAGGGCAAGAAGAAAAAGAAGTAACCGATGCGGGTGCCGACCCGGCTCGGCGCGCTGGACAGGTAGATGCCGACCTTGGTCGGCACGCCTTGGCGGGGTCAGAGCCCTTTCCGCGGGAAAGGGATCCGACCCCGTATGTGATCAGCCCTTGATCACGCCCAGCTCGACACCGATGCGGGTGAAGGCGTCGATAGCGCGGTCCAGCTGCTCGCGGGTGTGCGCGGCGCTGATCTGGGTGCGGATGCGGGCCTGGCCCTTGGGCACCACCGGGAAGAAGAAGCCGATCGCGTAGATGCCTTCTTCCAGCAGGCGCTCGGCGAACTTCTGCGCCAGCGGCGCGTCGTACAGCATCACCGGGCTGATCGGATGCACGCCCGGCTTCACGTCGAAACCGGCAGCGACCATCTTCTCGCGGAAGTGGCGGGTGTTCTCCACCAGGGTGCTGCGCAGGTCATCGGCGGCGGCCAGCATCTCGAACGCCTTGATGCCGGCGGCAACCACGTGCGGCGGCAGCGAATTGGAGAACAGGTACGGACGCGAACGCTGGCGCAGCAGCTCGATCACTTCGGCGCTGGCGCAGGTGAAGCCACCCAGTGCACCGCCCATGGCCTTGCCCAGGGTGCCGGTGATGATGTCGATCCTGTCCAGCACGCCCTTGACCTCGGCCGAACCGCGACCGGTGGCACCGAGGAAGCCGGTGGCGTGGCATTCGTCGATGTGGACCAGCGCGTTGTACTTCTTCGCCAGTGCGGTGATCTCGTCCAGCGGGGCGATGAAGCCATCCATCGAGAACACGCCATCGGTGGTGATCAGCTTGGTCTTGCAGCCAGCGGCATCGGCTGCCTGCAGCTGCGCTTCCAGGTCGGCCATGTCGCAGTTGGCGTAACGGAAGCGCTTGGCCTTGCACAGGCGCACGCCGTCGATGATCGAGGCATGGTTCAGCGCATCGGAAATGATCGCGTCGTTCTCGCCGAGCAACGGCTCGAACAGGCCGCCGTTGGCATCGAAGCAGGCGGCGTACAGGATGGTGTCCTGCTTGCCGAAGAAGTCGGCAATCTGCTTCTCCAGCTGCTTGTGCAGGTCCTGGGTGCCGCAGATGAAGCGCACCGAGGCCATGCCGAAGCCGTGGGTATCCAGCGCATCCTTGGCGGCCTGGATCAGGTCCGGGTGATCGGCCAGGCCCAGGTAGTTGTTGGCACAGAAGTTCAGCACCTTGCGGCCGTCGTCGAGGGTGATCTCGGCCGACTGCGGGCTGGTGATGATCCGCTCGGACTTGAACAGGCCCTGGGCGCGGATGGCGTCCAGTTCCTCGGCGTAGTGGCGGGTCAGGGCGGAGGAGGCGTCGGTCATGGCGTGGGCACGGCTCAGCACGGGGAAACCGCTGATTCTACCGGGCAACGCGCGGCATCGGCCGGGCTGGACCGGGCACCGCCACGGCGGGCACATGTTGCAATGCAGTAACAAATGGTTAAATATTCGTGAACCGTGCCTGTCTGGCACCGGCTTCACCGCTGCCCCTTCCCGCCCCCGCCACCCCGGAGACGCCCATGAAGCACGCCCGTGCCTGCCTCGCCATTGCCGCCGCCCTGACCCTCGCGCCGTTTGCCGCCAGCGCCCAGGACAACGAATCGCCGTACAGCTGGAACGTCACTGCGGTGTCGGATTACCTGTTCCGCGGCGTGTCGCAGACTGACGAGAAGCCGACCCTGCAGGCGGGCTTCACCTACACCTCGCCGGTCGGCCTGTACGCCGGTGTCTGGGGTTCGGGCGTGGACTTCGGCCCGGGCGATCCGAACGTCGAGGTCGACTACCAGATCGGCTACGGCCTGGACGTCAGCCGCCGCGTCAACTTCGACGTGCTGCTGAACCGCTATACCTACATCGGTGCCAGCCACCAGAACTACAACGAGCTGGTCACCACCACCACGCTGGACGACACCTACAAGCTGACCGTGGCCTACACCAACGACCAGTGGAACAGCGGCACCGACGGCTGGTACTACGGCGTCGGCGGCAACTGGGGCCTGCCGCAGGAGGTCACGCTCAGCGCCAATGTCGGCCGCAGCAGCTTCGAGAAGGGCCTGGCCAAGGACTACACCGACTGGAACGTGGGCGTCAGCCGCCAGTTCGGCCTGTTCAATGTCGGCCTGGGCTACTACGGCACCGACGGTAATGGCCGTGACAACTCCGGCAAGCTGGCCCACAGCCGCGTGCTGCTGACCGTGGCCATCGGCAAGTAACGCCGCAGGCGTTACCGGTAGTGCCGGCCGCTGGCCGGCAACAGCTGGAAGGCAACGAAAAAGGTGCCCATCGGGCGCCTTTTTCATTCCGCATCATTCCTGATCCAGGCTGGGGGAGAGCCCCCTTGTTGTTCAAGGGGGCGCGCCAGCGGCGCGGGGACAAGGAGACATGCGCGGACTGATTCACCATGGCGAAGCCACGGTGAATCAGATCCAGCTGATTCCGCAGCGCTCCTGATCCAGGCTGGGGGAGAGCCCCCTTGTTGTTCAAGGGGGCGCGCCAGCGGCGCGGGGATAAGGAGACATGCGCGGACTGATTCACCATGGCGAAGCCACGGTGAATCAGATCCA
>NZ_CAMFIA010000028.1 GCF_945952405.1 uncultured Stenotrophomonas sp.
CGGTAGTGCCGGCCGCTGGCCGGCAACCGAAATCACGTAATGCCGGCCAACGGCCGGCATTACGCTTCCGCCATCAATTGCCGATGACGTCGGTGCCCTTGGGCGGAGTGAAGCTGAAGGTACCGGCGGCGAAGCCCGGATTGCGCTTCCAGCCACTGAAGGTGATCACCGTGCGCTGGCCAACGGCGTCGGTGATTTCCATCCTGGCCAGGCCCTGGGCATTGAAGCCCAGCGCGGCGTACTGGAAGCTGGCCTCGGTGTCACGCTTCGGCGACAGCGACAACCACTGCAGGCCATCACGCGGCGCCGCCTCCTCGCTGAGGTCGTACTGCTGGTCCAGCAGCGCCGGATTGATCAGCGCGGTCAGCGGGCTGTTCTGCTCTTCCTTGCCCTGCTCGCGCACGGTGGCCTGCTCCAGGTCCGGCTCGTACATCCAGACCTTCTTGCCGTCGGCCACGATCAGCTGCTCGTGCGGACGCACGTACTCCCAGCGGAACAGGCGCGGCGCCGACAGCGCCACCCGGCCACTGGTCGATTCCTTGACCTTGCCGCGGCTGTCGAACACCTGCTGGCTGAACTGGCCATCCAGGCCCTTCAAGCCACTGGTGAAACTCTTCAGGTCATCGCTGGCACCGGCCCAGGCGCTGCCAGCGGCGGCGCAGGCCACGGCCAGGGTAGTGGTGGCGAGGAAACGACGGAAGCGGAGATTCATGCAGGAATCCTGTGGGCGCGGGCGCCAGGAAGGGTGAATGGCAGTGTGCCCGGACGAAGATGAATGGGCGATCAGGGCGACATTATGCCGCCCTGATCGTGCATCGGCGATTCAGCCTGCCGATCAGCCAGCCGGCGCCGGCAGCTTTCCGTACAGCACCTGGCCACGGAAGCCCCGGCGCACCTCGCGGTACAGCGCGCGGAACGCGCCGTAGTCCTGCGGCTGGCACAGCGCTTCCGGTCCGCGCACCGCATTCTGCTGCAGGCGGTGATGCACGATCACCTCCTGGCCCTCGCGGCTCCAGTCCACCCGGTACTCGCCGGCGGCGTTGGCGAAACGCTGGCTGGCCGGAATCGCGATGATCGGTGCGTTGGCCGGGAACTGCAGGCGATAGGTTTCCTCGCGCAGGCTGGCGTTGCAGTAGAACGGCGTCTCGTTGGCCGGCGCCGAGGCGGTGGCATACAGCCCGCGCACCGACTCGCCGCCCGGCGGATCCGGAACGGCCATGCCGCCGGCCACGCTGAAGTCGGCGTAGTCCTCGGCCTGGAAGGCCATGCGGTAGCCGAACGGCCGGGTCAGGTCGACCGGTACGCCCTGCAGTTGCAGCTGCCCCCGGCCATCGAAACCCGAGGCAGCCATGATCTGCTCCTCGGCGCGCGCACGGTTCTGTGCGTTGAGCTGTGCGAACTGCGCGCGCATGCCGATCTCGGCGTTCTCACCCAGCCGCGGCAGCGTCTCACCACGCAGATTGCCATTGGCGTCGAAGCTGAAGCGCACCTCCATCGAGGTGGCATTGCGCTGCGGCGTATTGGCCGGGGTGCGCGCCAGCGTGGCGTCACGGGTCCGCATCACCGGTGCACCCAGGTCACCTTCCGGCAACTGGCCGAAGCGCGCCCACGCCGTGGTCGAATCCAGGTACAGATCGAATTCCGGGACGTAGGTGATGGCGTGGTTGAAGCGACCCAGCACCGGAATCTTCGGCAGCGTCGGGCCGCCGCCGGCACCGATCAGCACCGGCGAACTGGCGATGCCCTTGGCCGCCAGCAGCGCCTCCAGGATCGTCACATGGTCCTTGCAGTCGCCGTAGTGGTTGTCGAGGATGCTCTGCGCGCTGTTCGGTTCCAGGCCACCATTGCCCAGGTACACCGCCACGTAGCGGATGTTCTGCGCCACCCAGCGGTACAGCGCGTCGGCCTGCTCGCGGCGGTCGCTGAGGCCGGCGGTGATCTCGTCAGCCAGCGCCTGCAGCTGCGGAGTCACCTGCGCCGCCGGACCGGCCTTCAGCTGGTAGGCACGCCCCATCTGCGCCCAGTCACGATAGGTGCTGGCCATGATATTCGGGCCGAATTCCCAACCGGCCGCCGACCAGTTCTGCGCCGGCATCGCCTCGCGCCGCTGGTAGCGCCAGCGCCATTGCGCCTGGCCGTTCTTCACCGTCGGCCGGTCACTGCCCTGCACGCCGCGGCTGTCGACGAACATCGGCAGATTGGCCGGCGCGCTGAGGGTGACCTCGGCGTCCTCGTACTCGGTGAAGACGTTGAAGGTCTCCCACAGGCCGAAGTAGCCGGGGAAGTACGGCGTGGCCTGGGTGCGACGCACCTGGTAGTACAGGCGCGTGCCCGGTGCCAGGTTCGGGAACACGATCACCCGCACCTTGCGGTCGGCGTACATCGCCGCCGAGGCGCTGGAGTAGCTTTCCTGGGTGTAGATACGGTCGGCCGGCACGTCGCGGCGCTGGCCGTCGGCGGTAATGGTGTAGGCGCCGAGCACCTCCAGCGTTTCCATCTTCTCGCTGTAGCTCAGCCGCACCTGGCTGAACTGCTCGACGGAGGCCTTGGTCTTGAGCAGGACCTCGTAGGTTTCGGTCTGCACATTGCCCGCATCCGGGCGCACCTGGTAATCGGCGCGATAACGGACAATGCTGAAATTGTTGCTGGCTTCGGTATCGCCGCCGGTCGAGGGCGGCGCCGTGGCGGGCGCGGAGGTGGCGGTTTCCGCCAGGGCCGGGCCGGCAGCCAGAAGGCCTGCCAGCGCCAGCGCCAGCGCGCTTGGTACGGGGTGAAGCATGCGTCGGTTCCTTGGACGTCGTGGGGGATACGTCGGGTCTTACTTCGGCGGTGGCGGTGCCAGCACCGTACGGTCGCCGTTGTGCTCGGGCGCACTGACCACACCGGCCGCTTCCATGGCCTCGATCAGTCGCGCAGCACGGTTGTAGCCGATCTTCAAGCGGCGCTGTACGCCGGAGATCGAGGCACGCCGGGTCTCGGTCACCACCCGCAGCGCTTCGTCATACAGGGGATCGGACTCATCGCCGGCAGAGCTGCTCTCGGGCAGGCCGGTGGCACCGACGACCACGCCGTCGCCCATCGTCTGCACTTCGTCCAGCACGCCGTCGACATAGTCGGCCGGGCCCATCGCCTTGAGGTGCTCGACCACGCGATGCACTTCCTCGTCGGAGACGAAGGCGCCGTGCACACGCTCGGGCATGGCGGTACCCGGCGGCAGGTACAGCATGTCGCCGTGGCCCAGCAGGGTTTCCGCACCGGACTGGTCGAGGATGGTGCGCGAGTCGATCTTGGAGCTGACCTGGAAGGCGATGCGGGTCGGGATGTTGGCCTTGATCAGGCCGGTGATCACGTCCACCGACGGGCGCTGCGTGGCCAGGATCAGATGGATGCCGGCCGCACGTGCCTTCTGTGCCAGGCGCGCGATCAGCTCTTCCACCTTCTTGCCGACGATCATCATCATGTCGGCAAATTCGTCGATGAAGATCACCACGAACGGCAGTGTCTCCAGCGGCCGCGGCGCCTCGCCCAGTTCCGGGTTCGGCTTGAACAGCGGATCCATCAACGGCTGGCCGGCGTCCTGTGCTTCCTTCACCTTCTTGTTGAAGCCCGCCAGGTTGCGCACACCCACCGCGCTCATCAGCTTGTAGCGGCGCTCCATCTCGGCCACGCACCAGCGCAGGCCGTTGGCGGCCTCCTTCATGTCGGTGACCACCGGTGCCAGCAGGTGCGGGATACCCTGGTAGACACTCAGTTCGAGCATCTTCGGGTCGATCATCAGCATCCGCAGGTCTTTCGGCGAAGCCTTGAACAGCAGGCTCAGCACCATCGCATTGACCGCCACCGACTTGCCCGAGCCGGTGGTACCGGCCACCAGCAGGTGCGGCATGCGCGCCAGATCGGCCACGGTCGGGCGGCCGGCGATGTCCTTGCCCAGCGCCAGGGTCAGCACGCTGGCCGACTTGTCGTATTCCTTGGAGCGCAACAGCTCGGACAGGAAGATCATCTCGCGGGTGACGTTGGGAATCTCCAGGCCGATCACCGACTTGCCTGGAATGACATCGACCACGCGCACCGACTTCACCGACAGGCCGCGGGCGATGTCCTTGTCCAGCGAACTGATCTGGCTGACCTTGATGCCCGGCGCCGGCTCGATCTCGAAGCGGGTGATGACCGGACCCGGGTTGGCGCCGACCACCTGGGCCTCGATGCGGAAGTCCTTGAGCTTGAACTCGATCTGCCGCGACAGGGTCTCCAGCGTCTCCTCGTCGTAGCCCTTCGGCTGCGGCTTGGGGTCATCCAGCAGGGCCAGCGGCGGCAGGTCCGAGCCATCGCCGTTGACGCCGCGGAACATCGGAATCTGGTTGTCACGCTTGGCCCGGTCGCTCTTCTCGATCACCGGCTCCGGACGCGGCTCGATCTTCACCGGCTCGCGCTTGGCGCGCACCTCGGCATCGGCCTTGCGCACTTCCTGGCGTTCCTCGCGCATCACGCGGGTCTGCTTCCATTCGGTGACTTCTTCCTTCTTGCGCTCCAGCAGCGGCGCCAGCGACATCACCCCGCGGCCGATCTTCTCCATCACCGTGAACCAGGACAGGCCGGTGGCGAGGGTGATCGAGGCCAGCAGCAGCACCAACACGAACAGGTTCGCCCCCAATGCACCGAAGCCCACCGTGAGCGAATTGCCGACCAGCTTGCCAAGGATGCCGCCGGCACTGGAGACGTCGCCACTGAACAGGCGCACATGCAGGAAGCCGGTGCCGGCAATCAGGAAGCCGACCAGGCCGACCAGGCGCAGCGCCGGGTCCAGGTCGTTCTCGCCCTTGCTCTCGCGCTTGAGGCCGAACATGGCGATCCACGCCAGTGCGCCCAGCACTACCGGCAGCAGGAAGGCGACATAGCCGAACAGCTGCAGCAGCACGTCGGCAATCCAGGCCCCGGCGCGACCGCCGAGGTTGTGCACCGGCGCCACCACGCTGCCGGTATGCGACCAGCCCGGGTCAGTCGCTGAATAGGTGAACAGACTGGCCGCCAGATACAGCAGGGCCGGCGCGATGGCGATCAGGCCCAGGTCGCGCCAGAGGCGCTGGCGGCGTGGATTGTCGGTCGTCGCCGCCGCGGCCGTGCGACGTGACGCCTTGCTGTCGTCGGACTTGGAGCGTTCAGGGACCTGCTTCGCCACCTTAGACCATACCTTTGGAATGCGCTGTTAGTGATTGATAATAAATGAGACGGCGTCAGTTTTCAGTTATGCGACATCTGACCGGGCGTTGGGAGGGCCGCAACCCCCCCCTGGATGACGCTGTTCTGTTCATCGGCTTGAATCGCCCACGCCCAGCCGCCACTCTATGACCAGCCACGGACGCTGCGCAAACATCGCCAGCGCCTTGTCCCATCTACCTTTTCGCGAGTTTACATGAGCACCAGCCTGCCCTCCCGCCACCAGCGCCTCGTCATCCTCGGTTCCGGCCCGGCCGGCTGGACCGCCGCCGTCTACGCCGCCCGCGCCAACCTGAAGCCGGTCGTCATCACCGGCCTGCAGCAGGGTGGCCAGCTGATGACCACCACCGAGGTGGATAACTGGCCGGGTGACGCGCACGGCCTGATGGGCCCGGACCTGATGGCGCGCATGCAGGCCCACGCCGAGCGCTTCGAGACCGAGGTCATCTTCGACCACATCCACACCGCCGACCTGTCGCAGCGCCCGTTCAAGCTGATCGGCGACAGCCATGAGTACACCTGCGATGCGCTGATCATCGCCACCGGCGCCACCGCCAAGTACCTGGGCATCCCGACCGAGGACGAGTTCAAGGGCCGCGGCGTGTCCGCCTGCGCCACCTGTGACGGCTTCTTCTACCGCGACCAGGACGTGGTCGTGGTCGGCGGCGGCAACACCGCCGTGGAAGAGGCCCTGTACCTGTCCAACATCGCCCGCAAGGTCTACCTGGTCCACCGCCGCGACACCCTGAAGGCGGAGAAGATAATGCAGGACAAGCTGTTCAAGAAGGTCGCCGAAGGCAAGATCGAGACCGTCTGGCACCACCAGGTGGAAGAAGTGCTGGGCAACGATGCCGGCGTAACCGGCGTGCGCGTGAAGTCCACCCAGGACGGCAGCACCCGCGACATCGACGCCCACGGCTTCTTCGTGGCCATCGGCCACCATCCGAACACCACCCTGTTTGACGGCCAGCTGACGATGAACAACGGCTACCTCGAGATCCGTTCCGGCCTGGGCGGCAACGCCACCCAGACCTCGGTGGAAGGCGTCTTCGCTGCCGGCGACGTTGCCGACCAGCACTACCGCCAGGCGATCACCTCGGCCGGCTTCGGCTGCATGGCCGCACTGGACGCCGAGCGCTACCTGGACGCCCAGGGCAAGGCCAGCTGAGACCAGCCCACCGCTGCCCTGCCGGGTCGTGCCTTGCACGACCCGGAGCCAAGGCCGACGCCAACGCGTCGGCCTTCTTGTTACGGTGATGCGGCAGCCACCCGCGTCTGCGCGCCACTACGGTCGCGATCATCACCGGACACGCAGTGAACGGCATGGGGCACCGGCTTGGACTGGACGCCATCCGCGTCAAGCACGCGCGTCTCCCAACCCAGCCGACCTACGCTGTTGCGCCCGCAGCTCAGCTTCACCCGGCGGGGCTGATCAGGCGCGCCGACCACCACCTCGGTACCGGTACAGCCCCAGCCGGGCGGACAGAGCGTGTTGTTGGTGATCAGGCGGATCGGGAACTGCGGATGACCGTCGACGCCGACATCCACTTCCCGTGACTCCCCCGCCGGCACCTCGACATCCGCAATGGGATGCCCCGCCAGAGGCACGCACGCCTCACCCTCCGCCCATAGGCGGTAGCCCTTCTCCACGCCCTTCATCGAGGCAGAGCGGAATACGGGATCCAGCAGTGCAGCCACATCCTCTGGATTGGTGTGGTAAGCGGTTTCGATGATGACGGACGGCATCCTGCCGATGCGGTTCTCGCCGTGCCCTCCGGCGCTTGATTGTGCACGGATCGGGAAGTCCTCATAGCCTGGCTGCGCCCGGATGACTTCCCGCATCGCGCACAGGATGCTATCCCCCAGCGCCTTGTCCTGCGGCTTGGAGCGATGATGGTAGACCTCGGCGCCGCGCATATTGGTCGATGCGCTGCCGTTGCTGTGCAGGCTAAGCAGCACATCCACAGCCAGGTGGTTGGCGTAGTTGGGGCGGGCCCTGATGTCCTCATCCTTCTCGCGAGCAGGGTTCAGGCTGCTGGGGTACTCATTCCACATGTCGGTGCGATCCGGAAACATCGCCTTCAGGTGGTAGCGGGATGACATGTGCCCCCAAGGCTTCTCGGACTCCGGATGCAGCTCGGCGGAACGGCTCCGCGCCCGGTGCACCGTCAAACCGCTGCGTCGCTCGATCAGCCCTTGCAACTCGTCTGCGTAGACTGGGCTCAGCGTATCTTCCTGTATGCCGAGAGAAGAAGGTCGTTGAAACTTCCACTCTCCGCCCGGGTGCAGGCTGATGTAGCCATGACCTGCCGAGATCAGGGCAGCGCTGGGTATGGACTTCGTCTGGGCAGGTGGCGGAACGGCCAGATCCTCTGGGTAATACTCTTCAAGGGTCCTACCCTCGAAGGTGAAGTCAATATCGTGTATTTCCAGTCCCGACTTCTCGGCGAAGAACCTCAGCAATGAGGCCATTGGGTACAGGAAGAATTCGCCATAGCTCCCATCGGGCCCAGGAAGATATCCCGGGCCAAAATTGATCGTCATGGATTTTCTGCTCAAATCAAGACGGATGCTGACGCTGACATGTCGCAGCACCCCTTCCTCCTGCAGATGCTGCATCAACTGCGATGACGCCTCCCGTTCCAGCATGGCTACCAGTTCGGCATAGATGCCGGGATCCTCGACCACCACTACTGCATCGCCCGAGGAAGCGGAAACGGGCACCACAAAACCCAGACCACACACGACCGCCAGGGCGGCAAGACTCGACTTCTGCATCGCAGATTCCTCCAGGGATGGACGCGCACCGCTTCGGCGGTACAGCACCACCCTGCCTCCCGCGCGCATCGACAAACCGCGACCGGGCGCACATGGCAGGAGGATTCAAACTTTCCTCATTGGATCGCTGGAACGAACCCATCCGATGGCGGCAGCGGCGTTCGCAAGCCGACTGCCCTATCCTTGCCTCATGCTCTCCGCCCGCTTCCTCAACGCCCTGCAGCCCATCCCCGCCGCCGACTGGGACGCCCTGCACGATGGTCGCAACCCCTTCGTCAGCCACGCGTTCCTCTGCGGACTGGAAGAACATGGCTGCCTGCGCGAGGACTGGGGCTGGCAGCCGCAGCACTTTACCCTGTGGGAAAGCGACACCCTGGTTGCTGCCATCCCGGGCTACCTGAAG
Source organism: uncultured Stenotrophomonas sp. (assembly GCF_945952405.1). GTDB lineage: Bacteria > Pseudomonadota > Gammaproteobacteria > Xanthomonadales > Xanthomonadaceae > Stenotrophomonas. The sequence goes on from NZ_CAMFIA010000028.1 coordinate 8,399, forward strand.
ACCAACTCGCACGGCGAGTTCGTGTTCGACCACGCCTGGGCCAACGCCTATGCGCGTCACGGGCGCGACTACTACCCCAAATGGCTGGGCGCCGTGCCGTACTCACCGGTCACCGGCCCGCGCCTGCTGGCGCGTCACGATCCGCACCGTGCGGCGCTGCTGCCGGCACTGCGCCAGGCGCTGCCAGCGCTGGGAGTGTCCTCGGCGCACATCAACTTCCACACGGCCAGCGACGAGGCCCTGTTCGGTGACGACTGGCTGCTGCGCGAGGATGTGCAGTTCCAGTGGCACAACCCCGGCCACTGGCAGACCTTCGAGCAGTTCCTCGCCGCGATGGATCACAAGCACCGCAAGAACATCCGCCAGGAACGCGCCAAGGTCAGCCGCCAGGGCATCACCTTCCGCGTGGTCCACGGCAATGAGGCCAGCCGCGCCGATCTGCAGGCGATGTATCGCTTCTACCTGCAGACCTTCCTCGAATACGGCAACGCTCCGGCCCTGACCGAGGCGTTCCTGCGCCACCTGGCGATCTCGCTGGGGCGCGGACTGGTGCTGTTCCTGGCCGAGCAGGACGGCGAGCCGATTGCCGGTGCGCTGTGCCTGCGTGGCGGTGACACCCTGTACGGCCGCTACTGGGGCGGCGCCACCCTGCCCGGCCTGCATTTCGAGGCCTGCTACTACCAGGGCATCGACTACTGCCTGCGCGAAGGCCTGTCCCGTTTCGAACCTGGCGCGCAGGGCGAACACAAGCTGGCGCGTGGCTTCCTGCCGACGCGGGTGCGCAGCCGGCATTGGGTGGCCGACGCCGACTTCGCAGCGGCGCTGCAGGCGTGGTGCCGGCAGGAGCGACGGGATGTGCAGCGCTACCAGCAGGAACTGCAGGGGCATGCGCCGTTCCGTGCAGACAGCTAGCGCCGCATCAGTTCAAGAGCGTGCCGACCAAGGTTGGCACCCACCCGATCAATGGACCCAGGCTGGCACCCGCCGGATCAATGCGCGGAGGTGCCGCGCTCAGGTACATTGCCAGAAGTGCCCGCTTACCCGGCATTGCGCGCACCAGAAGGTGTAGAGCATGCCGCCGCTACCCCACAGCAGGGCGCCTTCGTCCGTGGTCGGCAGCGTTGAATCCAGCTGCATCACGAAGGGCATCTCCTGGCCGCAATCAATGCACGCCGGGTACCAGGCGCTCTGCACCCAGCTCGGCGCGCCCCCCACCCGCGACAGGTTCTGCCGGTGATTGGACTGGCCCCAGTCCTGCTGCTGCCAGCGCGCAGTGTCCATGGCCACCAGCCCAACCTCGGCCTGCATCAGGTCGCCACTGTCGGTGGGCGTGTTCGGCACCTCCCGGTACTGGCTGGGATGGCAGCTGGGCAGGCCACCGGCATCGTGGCGATAGAAGCGCACCGGCGGCTCCTCCCAGCCACAGCAGTCCAGGCACAGGCCCAGGGTGATCCCACCCTCCGCACCCGGCTGCAGGGCAGCGGCATCGGTCTGCAGCAGGCGCTGCAACGGCGCATGGCAGCCCCCGCACGAGGCCTCCAACGGCCCTCCCATGTGGCCAACGTGATGCAGCTGTCCGCCATTCCAGGTCGGATGCAGGCGCCAGATCCGCTTGCGCCAACCCGGCTCGTCGGCCTGTTGCGCGCGATGCTGCTCCCGGCCGAAACGGAAGTGCAGCGGCTGCTCGCCATGCAACCTTCGCAGCTGCGGCCCGTCGGCCACGCCCGCCCAGTGGGCCCAGGCGTCGGCATCCAGCTGGCCGCGATCAACCAGATAGCCGCGCGCCGCAGCGTGCGTCGCCGGCTGGGCGGCGAGCAGGACTGCCCTGGCCCGTGCCATCTCGCGATCATCATCGGCCTCGGCCAGGATCTGCGCCCAGTCCGCGGCCAGTGCCGGCGGCAGAGCGCGCCAGACCTGCGAGGCCAGCTGCACGTCATCCTCGGCGGCCACCGCCAGCAGCGCCGCCCAGTCCTCCTGCAGCACCTGCGGTGCCTGGTAGCTGGCGAACTCGACCACGCTGGCCAGCAGCTCGCCACGCTCGCCGTCACGGTAACGCCGCCAGCCTTCGGCACAGACCGACGCGACCGCCTCGTCCGGCAGCAGGTCGAGCGCCATGTCCAGCATGGCCGAGCCCGGCGAATGCCGTGCCAGCGCCTGCAGCATCACCTCGCCGAGTTGGCGCGGCTGCGCGGCGGCCAGCGAGAGCAGCATGCCCAGGCTGTCGTCTCGCGTACGCGGGGCGTCGTGCGCGTCGAGGATGGCGGTGATCGGGTCGCTCATGCGGGGCTCCTTGCCGGTGGATGAGGATGGTGCCAGACATCGTGGATCACCACGACGAATACAATGAGCGCATGACCCGCCAGCTGCCCTGGCGCCTGGCCGATGCGCCGGACGCCCCTTTCCCGCCGGCCGAGACCGCGCTGCGCCAGCCCGATGGCCTGCTCGCCGTGGGTGGCGACCTGCATCCGGTACGCCTGCTCAACGCCTATGCGGGCGGCATCTTCCCGTGGTTCAGCGAGGGAGAGCCGATCCTGTGGTGGTCACCCGACCCGCGCATGGTATTCCGGACCGATGGCGTGCACCTGTCCGCCCGCTTCCGTCGCCAGCTGCGCAGCAGCGAATGGGACGTCACTGCCGACACCGCCTTCAGCCGGGTCATGCGCGCCTGCGCGGCGGCGCCGCGGCCAGGCCAGGAAGGCACCTGGATCAGCCCGGCGATGGTGGACGCTTACAGCCAGCTGCACGATCTCGGCTTCGCCCACTCCTTCGAGGTCTGGGACCGGCAGACCCTGGTCGGCGGCATCTACGGGGTCGCGATCGGATCGATGTTCTTCGGCGAAAGCATGTTCAGCGGCGCCAGTGGCGGCTCCAAGATCGCGCTGGCTGCATTGGCGGCCACCCTGCGCGGCTGGGGCTGGCAGCTGATCGACGCCCAGGTGGAGAATCCGCACCTGCTGCGGATGGGGGCCGAGCACCTGCCCCGTGCCGCCTTCCTTGAGCAGGTGCGCCAGGCGGTGCGCCGTGACGGGCGCGAAGGCCCCTGGACCACGGCGGTCGGACGCCTGCCAGCACGGGCTTTGGCCGGGGGTTAACACAAACTTTGCAAGCTGCGCCCGTCACGCGTAAAATACTGCGCCTTAGGCCCAGCGTGGCCGTTTTCTGAACCGCACAGGACTACATGTCGAAAGACGATTCCATCGAGTTCGAGGGCACCGTCAGCGAGACGCTGCCGAACACCACTTTCCGCGTTCGTCTGGAAAATGGGCACGAAATCATCGCCCACATCTCCGGCCGCATGCGCAAGAACTACATCCGCATCCTCACCGGTGACCGGGTCAAGGTTGAAATGACCCCGTACGACCTGACCAAGGGTCGTATCACCTACCGCATGAAGTAAGCGGTCGGCGCCTGGCGCCACTTCGACAAGGCCAGCCCTGGTTGCTGGCCTTTTGTCATGCCTGTCATCCGGCCCTGCCGGAGGTCATCATGACCGAACTCACCGTGGCGTCGGTCAGCCCCGCTTGCGGCAGATTCGCATTTGCCGGGGCGGCGGCATCGTGGGATCCGATCCAGTCCGGATCGCCACCCCTCCCCGATCATGAACGCCCTGCTCCCGCACGTCCTGCTGCCGGCAGTTCTGCTGGTCAGCCTCCCCCTGGCAGTGCATGCCACCGAACCGGCCAGGCCCTCCGCACCGGCCGAGTGCATCGCGCTCAGCCCCCAGCGCGATATCCGCCCTTCCAGCACCGAGCGTGAACTCCTGCTGCGCGACGGCGACAAGCACTATCGGGTTCTCCTGCAGAAGCGCTGCCTGGGTGCCGCCGTTTCGGCCAGCTACGTGTTCTTCACCCCGGCCACGCCCGAGCGCATCTGCGGGGATGCCCGCAGCACCCTGCAGACCGACAGCAACCACTGCGCGGTGACCCGGATCGAGCCGATCGATGCGGCCACCTTCAAGCGCCTGGCCCAGCAGGGGCGTTGAGGCACGGATCAAACAACAAGGGCGGCCGAAGCCGCCCTTGTCCACCCGCCATCTCCACAGTCGATACGGCGCCGGCTTACTCCACCGTCACCGGCAGCAGGCGCTCCGGTTCGGCCTGGGTTTCGACCACCAGCTCGTCGTCGCGGACGTCGATGTTGACCTTGCCACCGTTGACCAGCTTGCCGAACAGCAGTTCGTCGGCCAGCGGACGCTTGATCTTGTCCTGGATCACGCGGGCCATCGGGCGTGCACCCATCAACGGGTCGAAACCGTGGTGGGCCAGCCAGTCGCGGGCGGTCGGCGTCGCCGACAGGCTGACATGCTTCTCCTGCAGGCGCATTTCCAGCTCGATCAGGAACTTGTCGACCACGCGCAGGATGTGCTCGAAGCCCAGCGCCTGGAACTGCACCACCGCGTCCAGACGGTTGCGGAACTCGGGGGTGAAGCTGCGGCGGATGGTTTCCATCGCGTCGGTGGCATGGTCCTGCTTGGTGAAGCCGATCGAACGCCGCGAGGCCTGCGCCGCGCCGGCATTGGTGGTCATCACCAGCACCACGTTCTTGAAATTGGCCTCACGACCATTGGTGTCGGTCAGCACGCCGCGGTCCATCACCTGCAGCAGGATGTTGAAGATGTCCGGGTGCGCCTTCTCGATCTCGTCCAGCAGCAGCACGCAGTGCGGTGTCTTGACGATCTTCTCGGTCAGCAGGCCGCCCTGGTCGAAGCCCACGTAGCCCGGAGGCGCACCAATCAGGCGGCTGATCGAATGCGGCTCCATGTACTCGGACATGTCGAAGCGGACCAGTTCGATGCCCAGCTGCAGTGCCAGCTGCTTGGTCACCTCGGTCTTGCCGACACCGGTCGGGCCAGCGAACAGGAAGTTGCCGATCGGCTTTTCCGGGTTGCCCAGGCCGGAGCGGGCCAGCTTGATGGCCGACGACAGCGTCTCGATGGCCGGATCCTGGCCGAAGATCACCATCTTCAGGTTGCGCTCCAGGTGCTGCAGCACATCCTTGTCGCTAGCGCTGACCTGCTTGGTCGGAATGCGCGCCATCTTGGCGACGATCGCCTCCACTTCCTCGACGTCGATCAGCTCCTTGCGCTGGCCTTCCGGCAGCAGCCGCTGGCGGGCGCCGGCCTCGTCGATCACGTCGATCGCCTTGTCCGGCAGCAGGCGGTCGCCGATGTGCTTCACCGACAGGTCCACCGCCGCCTGCAGCGCCTCGTCGGAATAGGTCACGCCGTGGTGCAGCTCGTACTTGGACTTCAGGCCCTGCAGGATCTCATAGGTCTCGCCGACGGTCGGCTCGACGATGTCGATCTTCTGGAAGCGACGGGCCAGTGCACGGTCCTTCTCGAAGATGCCGCGATACTCCTGGAACGTGGTCGAGCCGATGCAGCGCAGCTCGCCGGAAGCCAGCGCCGGCTTGATCAGGTTGGAGGCATCCATGGTGCCGCCCGACGCCGAACCGGCACCGATGATGGTGTGGATCTCGTCGATGAACAGCACCGCGTTGGGCACCTTCTTCAGTGCGGTCAGCACGCTCTTCAGGCGCTTCTCGAAGTCGCCACGGTACTTGGTACCGGCCACCAGCGCGCCCAGGTCCAGCGAGTAGATCACCGCATCGGCCAGCACGTCGGGAACCGAGCCCTCGATGATGCGGCGGGCCAGGCCCTCGGCGATGGCGGTCTTGCCGACGCCGGCCTCACCCACGTACAGCGGATTGTTCTTGCGGCGGCGGCACAGCACCTGGATGGTGCGCTCGATCTCGTCGGCACGCCCGACCAGCGGATCGATACGGCCGGCGCGGGCCGCATCGTTGAGATTGCTGGCAAATTCGGTCAGGGCATCGCCCTTCGGCTCACCCTCCCCGCCCTCCATGCGGCTCTCGCCCTCGGAAGACGACGACGGCTGCTCGCCTTCCTCACCCAGCTTGGCGATGCCATGGGACAGGTAATTGACCACATCCAGCCGGGTGACATCCTGCTGGTTGAGGTAATAGACGGCGTGGGAGTCCTTTTCGCCGAAAATGGCGACCAGCACATTGGCGCCGGTCACCTCCTTCTTGCCCGAGGACTGCACGTGGTACACGGCCCGCTGCAGCACACGCTGGAAGCCCAGGGTCGGCTGGGTGTCGCGGCCGTCATCTTCGGCCAGGCGCGACACGGAGGCCTCGATGGCCTGCTCCAGCTCCTGGCGCAGACGTTCGGCGTCGGCCCCGCAGGCCTTCAGTACGGCCTGGGCAGACGGGTTGTCGAGCAGTGCCAACAGCAGGTGTTCGACCGTCATGAACTCATGCCGGGCCTCACGGGCGCGCTTGTAGCACTGGCCGATGGTGTGTTCGAGGTCTTTGCTGAACATGGATTACTCCGGCGGCAGATGGGGACAATATGCGGCCTGACTACGCGATTTCCATCACCCTAGCGGATTGCAGCGTTCAGATGGCGTTAGCAGTACACATCGCTTGATCTTCATTCACTCCAGGACGGCCCATCGAGCATGAGCGAACCCTACCTGAGCCGCTGGCGATTACGGCGTGATGGCACTGCCATCGAAACGCCCCATGCCCTGCTCTGGCCGGTGCTGACCGCCGCCGGCGAGCCAGCGATGCTGAAGGTCAGCAGTGAAACCGAAGAGCAGAACAGCCACCGCCTGCTGCGCTGGTGGGATGGCGACGGCGCCGCCCGCCTGCTGGCCCACGAGGGACCGGCGATCCTGATCGAGCGGGCCGTTGGCGACTCGCTGCGGCAACGCTCGATCGGCGGCGACGATGACGCCTGTACCTCCATCCTGTGCCAGGTCCTGCAGCGGCTGCACCGGCCACGGAGCGCGCCACCCGGCGATCTGGTCTGCCTGCGTACATGGTTCGCCGACCTGCTGCAGCCAAGGGCCGCGCTGCCCCCACTGCTGGAACAGTGCAGATCACTGGCGGAGGGGCTGCTGCAGGAGGAGCGCGAGATCCGGCCACTGCATGGCGACCTGCATCACGACAACGTGCTGGATTTCGGCGCGCGCGGCTGGCTGGCGATCGATCCGAAGCGGCTGCTGGGTGACCGCGCGTTCGACTACACGACGCTGTTCAGCAACCCGGACCTGTGCGGCCCCGGCATCCATGTGGCGACCCGGCCCGAGCGCTTCGCTGCCCGGCTGCAGCAGGTCGGCGCGAGCGCAGGCCTCGAACGTACGCGGCTGCTGCGCTGGATTGCGGCCAGCATGGCGTTGTCGGCGGTGTGGTTCCGGGATGACGGCGACCCGGCCGAGGTCGACGAGGCGGTCGCGCGGATGGCGCTGGAGGCGCTGGCGGAGGGGTGATCCAGCGGTAGTTGCCCACCTTGGTGGGCACGCCGCGAACAGCAGCCGAGCAGGGGCTCGGCTCTACAATGGGGACGGTCAGGCCTTTTCCATCGTGCACAGCAGCGGATGCTGGTTCATCCGCGAGTACTCGTTGACCTGGGCGACCTTGGTCTCGGCCACTTCGCGGGTGAACACCCCGCACACGCCACGGCCACGCGTATGTACGTGCAGCATCACCTGCGTGGCCTTGTCCAGGTCCATGCTGAAGAACTGCTGCAGCACGTCCACCACGAAATCCATCGGGGTGTAGTCGTCGTTGAGCAGCATCACCTGGTAGAACGGCGGCGGCGCCACTTCCGGGCGCGCGGGTTCCACGGCAACGCCGTGCTCGTGCTGGGAATCGGGGGAAGACTCATGAGGCATCTGCCCATTATAGAGCCTGCGCCCGGCCTGCGTCGGCCCGCCGCAGATTGGACGGCACGGACGCCCACCGTCACAATTGCACCTTCTTTCAATTCTGCTTCACAGGATCTTCATGAAAAGGACCCTTCTGCCCGCCCTGCTGATCGCCCTGGTCGCCGCCGGCTCCGCCGCTGCCGAGACCCAGGCCGACAAGTCCGTGGCCCGCCACCTGGACAAGCTGGGCTACACCTACGAGGTCGACGAGGATGGCGACTACCGCATGGTCTTCGACGTGGAGGGTGGCCGCACCCAGATGGTCTACGTGCGCTCGACGGTGGAAGATTTCGGCAGCCACAACATCCGCGAGATCTGGTCGCCGGGCTACAGCTCCAAGACCAAGCAGTTCCCGGTGGCCGTGGCCAACCGCCTGCTGGAGGATTCGCAGGACGCCAAGATGGGCGGCTGGGTGAAGCAGGACACCATGGCCATGTTCGTGGTCAAGATCGACGCTGATGCCTCTTCGGACCAGCTCAGCGACGCCATCGATGCGGCCATCCGCACCGCCGACGCGATCGAGCTGGAACTGACCAAGAAGGACGAGTTCTGAGTTGAACGCCACGCCGGACCCGCGCTGGGCACCGCACGCCACCGTCGCCACCGTGGTGGTGGACGGCGGCCGTGTGCTGCTGGTTGAGGAAACCATCGACGGCCGGCAGGTGCTGAACCAGCCGGCCGGCCACCTCGAACCGGGTGAAAGCCTGGCCGAGGCGGCCCTGCGCGAGACCCGCGAGGAAACCGGCTGGACGGTGCAGCTGACCGATTTCATCGGCTGCTACCAGTGGACCGCAGGCGACGGCACCGCCTTCCTGCGCTTCTGCTATGCGGCGCGCCCGGTCTCGCACGACCCGGCGCAGCCGCTGGACACCGGCATCGACCGCGCACTGTGGCTGGCCCCGGACGCGCTGCAGGCGGCCGGCGAACGCCTGCGCAGTCCGCTGGTCTGGCAGGTGGTGGCCGATTTCCTGGGTGGCCAGCGCCATCCTCTTTCGCTGGTCAGGGAGGTCGCATGAGCACTCCGCGGGTAATGGTGGGCGTCTCCGGTGGCGTCGATTCTTCGGTGGCTGCCTGGCGGCTGGTCCAGCAGGGCGAGGCGGTGGCTGGCCTGTTCATGCAGAACTGGGCCGACGACGGCAGCGGCGACTGCCGCGCCGAGGACGACCGCCGCGATGCGGTGGCCGTGTGCGGCCTGCTTGGCATCCCGTTCCACTTCCGCGACTTCTCCAGCGAGTACTGGCAGGGCGTGTTCGAACACTTCCTGGCCGAGTACGCGGCGGGCCGCACGCCGAACCCGGACGTGCTGTGCAACCGCGAGGTGAAGTTCAAGCACTTCCTGGACGCCGCCCGCGAACTGGGCGCCGAGCGCATCGCCACCGGCCATTACGCGCGGGTCGCCCAGCGCGGCCAGCAGTGGCTGCTGCTACGCGGCGCCGACCGCTCCAAGGACCAGAGCTACTTCCTGCACCAGCTGGGCCAGCAGCAGCTGGCGGCCACGCTGTTCCCGATCGGCGACCTGGAGAAGAGCGACCTGCGCCGTATCGCCCGTGATGTCGGCCTGCCGACCCACGCCAAGAAGGACTCCACCGGCATCTGCTTCATCGGCGAGCGCGACTTCCGCGAGTTCCTCGGCCGCTACCTGCCGGCCAAGCCGGGCCAGATCCTCGACCCGGCCGACGGCGGCGTGATCGCCGAGCATCCGGGCGTGTTCTATTTCACCCTCGGCCAGCGCGAGGGCCTGAACATTGGTGGCGTGCGCGGCCGCCCCGCGGCGCCGTGGTACGTGGTCGGCAAGGACGTGGCCAGCAACGTGCTGTACGTGGACCAGGACCGTGACAGCCCGTGGATGCTGTCCGAGCGCCTGCGCTCGGAGACCGCGCACTGGATCGCCGGCGCGCCACCGGCACGCCGCTTCGAATGCACCGCCCAGACCCGCTACCGCCAGCCCGACGAGCCGTGTACGGTCGAGGTGCTGGACGATGGCAGCGTGCGGGTCACTTTCGCCCGCCCGCAGCGCGCCGTCACCCCTGGCCAGTCGCTGGTGCTGTACGACGGTGACGTGTGCCTGGGCGGCGCGGTGATCGCCGCCACCGATGCGCCGCTGGAACAGCGCCTGCGCACCACCCCTTCTCCTTTTGAGGTAATCGCTGCATGAGTTTCACTGTCGACGACCGCGTCCTGGCCCTGGCCGGCATTGCCCAGGCCCTGCAGCAGGTACGCCGCATCGCCGATACCGGCCATTCCGACGCCGCCGCCGTGCGTACCGCCGTGGACAGCGTGTTCCGCGTCGACGCGTCCTCGCCGCAGGAGGTGTTCGGTGACCGCCATGCCTTGAAGGCGGGCCTGCGCCTGCTGCACAACTACTTCCGCAGCCAGGGCCAGGACCCGATCCTGCCCAAGCTGGCGCTGTCGGTACTGCAGCTGGAGCGTCGCTTCGTGCAGGACGGTGCCACCGTCAACAAGGTGGCCTCGGGCATCGAGCGCGCCCAGCGCCAGGCCGGCGAACTGGGCGACAGCGGCCACCCGGACGTGCTGGCCAGCCTCGGCGGCCTGTACGCGGACACCATCAGCCACCTGAAGCCGCGGGTGATGGTCCAGGGCAACCCGCACTACCTGGGCCAGGCCGGCGTGGTTGCCGAGATCCGCGCCCTGTTGCTGGCCGCGGTGCGTTCGGCGGTGCTGTGGCGGCAGCTGGGTGGCAGCTACTGGGACTTCCTGTTCAGCCGCAAGGCCATGATCGAGGCCGTGGACCGCCAGCTGGCCTGAGGGCCTGGGGTCAGAGCCCTTTTCCATGGGAAAGGGATCCGACCCCGCCTGCCGCCAACCCCGGGGGTCGGATCCCTTTCCGGCACGGATAGGGCCCTGACCCCGAACCGCGCGGCAGCGCCGGAAAACCGGCGCATTCAGAATGCACTTCGAAGCACATCGACGTTAAAGAGAAAGGGGGTACGGCCGATACATCCTCCGTGCACCTCCCGAGAACGTCCATGTACTCACGCATTTTCATCCGTCTGGCCGCCCCCCTGGCTCTGACCCTGCTGCTCCCCTTCGCCATCGGTTTCGAATGGCCGGCCGCCCTGCGCTGGGCGATCCTGACCACGATGACGCTGAGCTGGCTCGGCTTTGCGTGGTGGACCACCCGCGCCCAGGCGCATCGTTCCCCGGAACATGCCCGTGTCCTGCGTGAGCAGGATCAGCTGCTGACCGAGCTGCGCAGCTTCGTCGGCAACGAGATCGACGGTTCGCGCGGCGAAGTGGAACGTGCCCGTGACCTGATCCGCCAGGCCGTCTCCAGCCTCGGCGGCAGCTTCGATGCGATGAACCGCAAGTCGCGCCAGCAGAGCCAGGCCCTGTCGCGCATCGTCGACCGCGCCGGTGATGAAGGCAGCGCCGGCCTCGACGTTGCCCGTTTTGCCCAGCACGCCAGCCATCGCATGGAACAGCTGGTCGAAGCCCTGGAACAGGTCAGCGGCCAGAGCACCACCACCGTGCAGCACATCGACCAGATGGCGCAGCACCTGGATGGCATCTTCGCGCTGCTGGAAGACGTCAAGTCGATCGCCGACCAGACCAACCTGCTGGCACTGAACGCCGCCATCGAAGCCGCGCGCGCCGGTGAAGCCGGACGTGGCTTCGCAGTGGTTGCCGACGAAGTGCGCAACCTGTCGGAGCGTTCGACCACCTTCAACGAGCAGATCCGCAAGCTGGCGCACAGCTCCAAGGACGCCATCGCCAAGGTCCGCGAGACGGTCTCGCACATGGCCTCGCGCGACATGGACCGGTCCCGCGAAGCGCGCCAGGAAGCGGCGGCGATGCTCGACAACGTGGCCCAGATCAATGCCTCGCTGGGCGACGGCATGCGCGAAGTCTCCGATTGCGCCCGATCGATCGATGGCAGCGTGGCCGAAGCGGTGCGTGCCCTGCAGTTCGAAGACATCGCCACCCAGGCCCTGGGCGGCGTGCACACCCACCTGGACCGCCTGACCGCCATCAACCGCGAAGCGGTGGCCCTGCAGGAACTGCTGCACCGCAATGGCGGCGTGTTCGACGAAGAGATCGCCACCGCCCTGCAGCGCACTGGCAGCCGCCTGCGCGAACTGCGCAGCGAATGGGAACGCCCGCCGCACAAGCCGGTTGCCCAGCAGAGCATGGGCGCTGGTACCGTCGAGCTGTTCTGATCCTGATGTCCGCTGCCGCTGCCGGCAGCCCGCAAGGCCCCGGTTCGTCCGGGGCCTTTGCCTGTGACCCGCCGTTGGATGCATCCTGTACGCGCACCATGACCCTGATCCGCGCCCTGCCCTCCCTCACCGACACCGAGCGCCCGCGCAATGCGAGCGTCCGTGAGCAGCTGCAGCAGCTGGAAGAGGTGGCCCGCGAGGAGATCCGCGAGCTGCAGCAGCTGGCGGACGCGCGCCCTGCCCCGCCGCGCGCGGACGACGCGCTGCTGGGACTGGCCTGGGACCTGGGGCTGGATGGCGAGGCCTTGAAGTAGAACCACGCCGCGCGCGAATGGCTTTCACGGCCATCCATTGCAACGACATGGCATGATCGCCTTACGCCACCCACGGCGGGACACGGAGTGTCGTCGCATGAGCAGCACGTTCATGACCTGGCTGGGATTTGCCGCGATGATGCTCATCGCAGTCACGTTCACCTGGCGCCCCGCCTACGCCACCTTGCGACCGCCCCGGCATAGGCCTGTCGCTTTCCTGTTCGGCAGCCTGTTCTTCATGCTGATGGCGTTCGCATTCGCCTGGATGGCGGCAACTGCCCTCAGCACCGGGCATGTCCATCTGAGCCACCACCGCGCCGGCACCATTGATGCGTGGCGGGAGATCCAGCCGATCACCTATTGGCTGCTCATCGTGCTGGCGTATCTGATCGGACTGCTGACCGCCAGCTACGCCATTGCCGGCATCGCCCTGATGGACGGGTAGCTCCGCGCCGTGCGTGGATGCCGCTCATCTGCCGGTATGACGCCTGGCCCTCGCCGCAACATCCAGGCATGGCGTGGATCTACTGGCGTGGCGTAATCGCCGTGGCATGATGCCCCGGTCCCGCTCATGGAAGACCGATGGCCATCGCCCTGACCGCATTGCTGCTGGTCGAGACCCTGCTGCAGATCGCCTGGGTTGCCCGCTACTACAGCCGAGGCATCATCCTGTTCAACGAGCGGATCGCCGCCTCACCCGCCATGCAGGCCAAGCTTTCGCCGCTGGGCCTGGAGCGCGACCTGCCCCCGGGCCGGTGGGCGTCGCTGGCCTTCCATGCACTGCCTGACGGCAGCACCGCGTTCCGCGAGAGCCTGGCGCCGAGCTTCGGCCTGCGTTATTTCCCGGTGATGCGCGGACGCATCGTCCTCAATGCGCGGCGGCACGAGGTCCGGGTCATCGGCCTGTGCAGCTGGTTCGTGGCGATCCTGTCGCTGCTGCTACTGCCGCTGGCAGCCATGTTCCCGATGACGACGCCGATACTGCTGATGCTGCCGTTGTTCCTGGCCAGCTACCTGATCCAGAAGCGGCGTTACACCGCCATCGTCGAGGTGCTGCGGATGCAGTTGAAGGCGGAGTATCCACGGCAGATCCATTCCTGAGGGCGTGCCGACCAGGGTCGGCAGCTACCGGGGGATCCGTGCCGACCAACGGTCGGCACCCACCCTGGGGATTGAGGCCAGCACCCACCCTGGGGATTGAGGTCGGCACCCAACATAGGAATTCGGGTCGGCAGCTACCCTGTTCAGCGCGCCAGCACCGCTTCTCCGCTGGCGTCGGTGCGCAGGGGCGTCGGGTGCTGTTGCCGCAGCCACTGGGCCAGGTCGCGCGGGCTGAGCGGGCGCGAGTACAGGTAGCCCTGGATCTCGTCGCAGCCTTGCCGGCGCAGCATGTCCTCTTCCTGATGGGTCTCTACGCCCTCGGCCACCACCTTCATGCCCAGCGCGTGCCCCAGGTGCACGATCGCCTGGGTCACCTCGGCCGTGCCCGAATCGTGCAGCATGCCCTGCACGAAACTGCGGTCGATCTTCAGGCGCCCCACCGGGAAGCGGTTGAGGTAATTGAGGTTGGAGAAACCAGTGCCGAAGTCATCCACCGCCAGCGGCACGCCGTGCCGCTCCAGCACGTCGAAGCAGTGGCGCAGGATGTCGGTGTCACGGATCAAGGCCGACTCGGTCAGCTCCAGTTCCAGCCGCTGTGGCGGCCAGCCGTGGGCGTGGCAGATCTCGATCACGCGTTCGGCAAAGCCACGATCGCGCAGCTGTACTGCCGAAACATTGACCGCGATGCGGTCGAAACGCAGGCCGGCACGGTCCCAGGCAGTCGCCTGGCGGCAGGCCTCGTTCAAGACCCAGTCGCCGATCCGGACGATTTCGCCGCACTTCTCGGCAATCGGAATGAACTCGGCCGGGCTGCAGTAGCCGATGCCGGGCCGATGCCAGCGCAGCAGGGCCTCGATCGCCGGCGGCTCGCCATGATGGGCGTCCAGCAGCGGCTGGTAGGCCAGGCTGAACTCTTCGCGCTCGATGGCCCCATGCAGGCCATGCTCGAGCTCGAGCCGGCGCTGGATGCGGGCCAGCGCGTCCTGGCTGTAGTACTGGTAGGTGTTGCGCCCCGCTTCCTTGGCGGCATACATCGCCGCATCGGCAGCGCGCAGCAGCGAGTCGAAATCGGTCTGCGCATCGCCCAGCATGGCGATGCCGACGCTGGCTCCGACCTTCAGGGTGGTATCGCCACGGCGCAGCGGCTCGGCCAGCGAAGCAATCAGCTTGCGCGCAACGTGGCCCGCATCTTCCGGCTCAGCCAGGTCGCGCAGCACCACGATGAATTCATCGCCGCTGAAACGGCCGAACAGATCGTTGTTGCGCAGGTTCTGGTGCAGGCGCGTGGCTGCCGCTTTCAGCAGCGCATCGCCGGTGGCGTGGCCGAAGCTGTCATTGATGGTCTTGAAACCGTCCAGGTCGATGAACAGCATCGCCAGCGAGGTGCCGCGATCACGCGCCTCCTCGATGGCCTCGGCGGTCTGCTCGCCGAGCAGCACGCGGTTGGGCAGCCCGGTCAGCAGGTCGTAGTGGGCCAGCAGCTCGATGCGCTCGTTGGCCTCGCGCTCACGGGTGATGTCACGGAACAGCACCACGAAGCGCGGTGGCAGCCCATCGCGGCGGTCCAGCTCGACCAGCACCTGCACCCAGACCCGCAGGCCGGACTGGCGGTAGAAGCACAGGTCCAGCTGCTCGGGCAGTCCGCCACCGGCGATCCGGACCAGTGCCGCCTCGAAGGCGTTGCGCGAATCCTCGGTATACAGCGCCAGCGCCTGGTCGAGGGTGATCGGCTCCTTGCGCAGGCCATGGATGCGGTAGCACTCCTCGGTCCACTGCATGTGCCGGGTCTGCACCTCGATTTCGCAGCCGCCGATCCGGCCCAGCGCGGAAACGCGGTTGAGCAGCTCGGTGCGCCAACGGATCAGCGCATCGGTCTGGTGCTGCTCGGTGATGTTCTGTACCTGGCCGAGCAGCCGCTTGGGCTGCCCGTCCATGTCGAGCAGGGGCTGCATCCACAGCCGCAGGTGCTGCGACGGCTCGCTGCCGCGGGTCAGCTCCAGCTCCAGGTTGGCCGCGCGGCCGTCACGCCACAACCGCCGCCAGGCCGCACGCAGCGCTCCACGCGAGCGCGGGTGCAGCTGTTTCAGCCAGCGCCGCTGCCCGGGCACCGCGCCGTGTTCCAGCGCCAGCAGCGAGCGCAGCTCCGGCGACCACCAGAAATGCCCGGTGTTGGGGTCGAACGACCAGCTGCCCATGCTGGCGATGCGCTGGGCTTCGCTCAGGTGCAGCTGCTGTTCCTGCAGCAGCGATTCCAGCTGCTTCTGCTGTTCTATGTCGGTATGCGTGCCGACCATGCGCAGCGGCTGCCCATCGGCGGTACGGGCCACCACGCGGCCACGGTCCAGCACCCAGCGCCACTGGCCATCGGCCTGGCGGAAGCGGAACTGCGCGCTGTACTGCTCGCTCTGCCCGCGCAGATGCTGGTCCAGTGCGGCGCGTACCTGCACGATGTCATCGCCGTGCACGCGCGCGAGCATCTCGGTGGCGGTGTCTTCACCCAGTGTCGGGGTCCGCGTCACGCGGTCGCTGGGGATGTCCCAGTCCCACAGGCTGTGCCCGGCACTGTCCAGCGCCAGCTCCCAGCGTCCGCCACCATCGATCGGCACCGGCTCGGGAACGCTCAGGGTGAACGCCAGCAGGTTGCCGGCGCCATCGTGCACGGCGCGCAGGTGTCCGTCGTAGTGGCCGCGCGGGCCGCCCGGCAATGTGCAGGCGACGATGCCGCCATCGGCGGCCATCAGGCGCAGATCTTCCAGCATCGGCGCATACGCCGCCACGGTGGCCGGCAGGCCATGCTCGCGCGCAGCCGGATTGGCCGCCAGCGGGCGCCCCGTACGGTCGACGATGACCAGCGCCGAAGCAAGCGGGTGCTGCAGCAGGCTGGCGATGATCCCTTGGTCCACGCGATCTTGCTCCGGATGACACGCCCGTCAGCGGGGCACGCAGTGGTTAACGGCGCCGGCGGCGGATAATTGAGTGGTCAGGGCACACCTGCGCGGTAAGATGGCCGGCGCCCCTTTCATCCACCTCCTCCATGCCCGCAGAACCCACCGGCAACGCCCCTGTTTCCGACCCGCGGATGGCGCAGGCGCTGAGCCGCGACCGGCGGCGGGTGGTGTTGAGCTATCTGGTGATGGCGCTGGCCTGGATGATCGCCTCCGACAGTGCCGTGCAGGTGCTGGTGCCCGACCCGCAGCAGGCCGCCTTGTGGCAGAGCCTGAAGGGCTCGTTCTTTGCCCTGGCCAGCGCCGGCCTGCTGTACCTGCTGCTGCGGCCGCTGGCCGAGCACGTGCTGCACACCCATGCCCGCCAGCAGGCCTCGGAGCTGCGGCTGCGGCAGATGTTCGAGGGCAACCCCGGCCCGATCCTGGTCTACGACCTGGACACGCTGGCCATCCTCGACGCCAACCCCGCCGCCTGCAGCGCCTTCGGCTGGGACCGCGACGAGCTGCTGGAACAGACCATCGACGCGCTGTGGCCGCCGGGCCAGGACCAGGCCCTGCAGACCAAGCTGGAGGCGATCCGTGAAGCACCGGACGAGTTGTGCATCCTGCGCACCCAGCTGCAGCTGCGCGACGGCAGCCTGCGCCAGATGGAACTGCGCTCCAATGCCATCAGCTACGACGGCCACAACGCACGCCTGCTGATCGCCATCGACCGTACCGCCGAAGACCTGGCCCAGCTGCGCCGCGACCAGGCGCTGGCACGGGTCGAAGAAGCCCATGAGCTGGCCCGCATCGGTGCCTGGGAGCTGGACCCCGCCTCCGGCCTGGGCCGTTACTCCAACCAGGTCTATCGCCTGCTGGGCCGGCGCCCACCCGAGGCCCGCCGCTGGCATCGCTTCGACGAACTGCTGGTACCGGCCGACCCGGCCACCGCTACCCAGACCGAACAGCTTCTGGCCGACCTCTGCACCGCGGATCCGGCACAGGTGGACGTGCTGCTGCCGCTGCTGTCGATGGATGGCCGGGCGCTCATGGTGCACCTGCGCGCCGCTGGCGGCATCGATGAATCCGGCCGCAACCGTGTGCTGGGCACCCTGCAGGACGTGACCGAGCGCGAACAGTCACGGCGCCTGCTGCGCGAGCGCGAAGAGCAGTTCCGCGAGCTGGTGAGGGTGCTGCCCGATGGCGTGGTGATCCTTTCCGACGAGCATGTGCTGTACACCAATGCCTGGGCCGCCAGCCTGTTCGGCTATGGCAGCCACACCCTGCTGGGCGAGCCGCTGTCGGCACTGGTCGCCGCCGGCGACCTGGCACGCGTGCGCAGCCAGCTGCGCGCCGGGCAGCCGCACCTGGGGCCCGGCCACAGCAGTGTGGTCGCCATGCAGCGTGCCGATGGCCGCAGCTTCCATGCCGGCCTGGCGGTGGGCGAAGTCCGCTATGGCGGCCGCGACTGCAAGCTGTTGATCGTGCGCGACCTCAGCGATTCCGAGCGCATCCGCAGTGCGCTGGAGACCAGCAACCGCGAGCTGCAGGCGATGGCCGGCCGCCTGTTCTCGTTGCAGGAGGACGAGCGCCGTGCGATCTCGCGCGACCTGCACGACGACATCGGCCAGGCGATCACCGCGATCAAGCTGTCGGCCTATGCCGCGCAGGACGAGGACGATCCGCAGCGGCGCGCCGAGGACCTGGCGCAGATCGTCGGCCTGGCCGATACCACCGTGGCCAAGCTGCGCGACATTTCCACCCTGCTGCGCCCGCCGCAGCTGGATGCGCTGGGGCTGGAAGCGGCCCTGAGCTGGCAGGCACGGGTGCTGTTCCGCTCTTCGCCGGTGGAACTGCTTGCTGAAATCGAGCCGCTGCCGCATCGCCCCGACAACAGCATCGAGCAGGCCTGCTTCCGCATCGCGCAGGAGAGCCTGACCAATGTGCTGCGGCACGCGCGCGCCAGCCAGGTGCAGCTGCAGCTGCGTGACGTCGGCCAGCGCGGCCTGCACCTGCAGATCCGCGACGATGGCGAGGGGTTCGACCCCGACGGGCCGCGCGGACTGGGCCTGATCGTGATGCGCGAACGTGCACAGAGTGTCGGCGGCCACGTGCGGATCGAGTCCGCGCATGGGGAAGGCACCCTGATCGATGTGCACCTCCCCTACCAGGCGGCCGGCATGGCCGCCGTCGAGTCACCGGAATACTGAGCCTATGTGGAATCCCAACCTGCCCCCGGTCAGCATCGACGATGCACCCGACCGCCTCGGCGCCGGCAACCCCGAGTTGCAGGCGATGGTCTCCGAAGCGGCCTCGGGCGGCACCGCGCTGATGCTGATGCACGTGGACATCGACCACTTCGCCTCGGTCAACGAAAACATGAGCGCCGAAGTCGGCGACCAGGCGCTGGTCCTGGTGGCGCAGCGGCTGCAGTCCTACCTGCGCGGGCGCGGCAAACTGTGGCGCCACGGCAGTGACGAATTCCTGATCGCAGTGCCGCGCACCGCCGATGTGCCGCTGCCGGAAGACTTCGCCGAGGAGATCCGCCAGCAGATGGAGCTGCCGCTGTCGGTGCTGCCGTACACCCTGTTCATGACCGGCAAGCTGGGCGTGAGCCTGTGCCCGGAGCATGCCAGCAGCACCTCGCGCCTGCTCGACCATGCCGAGGACGCCCTGTACCAGGCCGCACGCGAAGGCGGCAACGCGGTGCGCATCCATGCGGTGGATACGCCGCCGAGCGCGCACAGCGAGAGCATCATCGCCCGCCAGATCGTCGATGCGATTCCCAATGGCGAGCTGAAACTGCGCTACCAGCCACTGGTCAGCGCCCGCGACGGCCACGTGGTCGGCATGGAGGCGCTGCTGCGCTGGCAGTCGCCGACGCTGGGCATGCTGGTGCCGGAGCGCTTCATGCGCACCGCCGAGCGCCTCGGCATCATCGTGCAGATCGGCACCTGGGTGCTGGAGGGCGCCTTGAAGCAGGCGCGCCTGTGGCGCGACCAGGGCTTCGATGACTTCACCATCGCGGTCAACGTCTCCACCCTGCAGCTGCTGCGGCCGAACTTCTTCGCCGAAGTGATGTCGCTGCTGCAGGCGGCCGGCGTGCCGGCGCAGATGCTGACGCTGGAAATCAACGAGAGCGCGCTGACCAACAACGTCAACTTCGTGCACGAGACACTGGCCAACCTGCGCAACGAAGGCATCAGCCTGAGCCTGGACAACTTCGGTACCGGCGACTCCAGCCTCAGCGCGCTGGTGCGCTACCCGGTGGACAAGCTGAAGATCGACCGCAGCTTCATCAAGAGCGCGCCGGCCGGCAACCGCGAGGCGGCCATCGCCCGCGCGATCATCGCGATGGGCCACCAGCTGGGCATGACGGTGATCGCCAACGGCGTGGAATCGCAGGCACAGCTGGGCTTCCTGCGCCGCAACGACTGCGATGTATTCCAGGGCTACCTGTTCGGCGAACCGATGTCGGCCGACGCCGCCGGCATGACCCTGCGCCGACGCTACCTGCGCCCGGAGGCCTTCGCCGAGACCCGCCCGGACCGTACCCTGCTGCTGCTGGACGACGAGGAGAATGTGCTGCGCTCGCTGGTGCGCCTGTTCCGCCGCGACGGCTACCGCATCCTGGCCGCCGGCAACGTGCGCGATGCGTTCGACCTGCTGGCGATCAACGACGTGCAGGTGATCCTGTCCGACCAGCGCATGAGCGACATGAGCGGCACCGAGTTCCTCGGCCGGGTGAAGATGCTGTACCCGGACACGATCCGGCTGGTGCTGTCCGGCTACACCGATCTGAACACGGTGACCGACGCGATCAACCGCGGCGCGATCTATCGCTTCCTGACCAAGCCGTGGAACGACGACGAACTGCGCAAGCACATCCACCAGGCGTTCCGCACCTACGAGGAGCAGCGCCGCAGCAACGCCGGGCCGGTACCGGCCGAATCGGCAGACGGAGGCGAGGAACGCCCGCCGCTGCGCTGATGCCCCCGCCCGGTAGAGCCGGCCGCTGGCCGGCTGCCCTGGGGTGTGCGGCTCTGGGGTTGCCGGCCAGCGGCCGGCACTACACGCGCCGCTCAGCGCGGCTGCTTCACCGGCAACACCACGCGGAAACGCGAACCGACGCCCGGGGTGCTGTCCAGATCGATGCGGCCGTGGTGCTTGTTGATGATGCTGTAGGAGATCGACAGGCCCAGGCCGGTGCCGCTGCCCACCGGCTTGGTGGTGAAGAACGGATCGAAGATGCGCTGGCGCAGTTCCGGCGAAATGCCGCCGCCGGTGTCTTCGAACTCGACCCACACCTGATCGCCGTCAACGCCGGTGCGCACGGTGATGGTGCCGCGCTCGGCAATGGCGTGGCCGGCGTTGAGCAGCAGGTTCATGTAGACCTGGTTCAACTCCGACGGCAGGCACTCCACCAGCGGCAGCTGGCCGAACTCGCGCACCAGGGTGACCTTGTACTTGAGCTCGTTCCAGATGATGTTGATGGTCGATTCCAGGCCCGCGTGCAGATCGACCAGCTTCCACGATTCGTCACGGCCGGAATAGGAGAAATCCTTCAGGTCGCGCACGATGCGGGTCACCCGCTCGATGCCCTCGCGTGATTCGGCCATCAGCTGCGGCAGGTCGCGGCTGATGAAATCGATGTCCAGGCGGTCACGGATATCGTCGATTTCCGGAATCAAGGCCTTCGGGTCCGGCGCACGCAGGGCGCGCTCGTAGGCCTCGATGACGGTGAACAGGCTGCGCAGGTATTCCTGCAGGCTGCCCAGGTTGGAGTGCACGTAGCCGATCGGATTGTTGATCTCGTGCGCGACGCCGGCGGCGAGCTGGCCGATGGATGCCATCTTCTCGGACTGCAGCAGCTTCTCCTGGGTGCCGTTGAGGCGCAGGTAGGCCTGGCGCAGCTCGGCATGGCGCTGCTGCAGTTCGCGTTCGTAGTCTTCCTGCCCTTCGATGTGGCGGAACAGCGCCAGGAAATGTCCCTCACCCACCGGGCCATGGTGGTAGAGATGGGCGATCACCACGCCCTCGCCCAATGGCAGGCTGCCGTTCCATTGGCCATGCTGGCGTGCCTGCTCCAGCGCGTCGGGGGGCAGCAGCTCGCGCAGCCGCTGCGGAGGCGGCAGCGCAGCGTCGTCTCCGCTGGCCAGCAGGTTCTGCGCAGCCGGATTGGCCAGGGCGACCTGCCCGTCTTCGGTGAACAGCAGCAGCCCTTCGCGCAGGCGCTCGAGCAGCGCCTGCAGCACCGGCTGCGGCGGAAGGGGGGCGGTAACCAGGGCGTTGGCAGCGGACACGGCGACTCGGGGCATTCGAACAGGCGCCCAATATACGCGGTCACGCAGCGGGCTTCAGCCCGCGCAAACAGGTTGTGCGATCGCCGTCGCGTCAGGCGATGGCGAGTGGGCGGCGTGCCGTGACCGTGTGCGACTGGCCCTTGGCGTCATACGCCGAGGCGTCCTCGGTACGGCCCAGCTGGCGCAGTGCCCAGTTCACCTCACGGCGGCGCCGCGACAGCAGCACGCCGTTGGCGCGGTTGCGCTCGGCCAGTTCCTGCAGCCGTTCGCCCTCCCCGACCGGCGGCGCGCCTTCCAGCGCACGCAGCGCCTCCAGCTTGGCCCCGGTTGCCCGGATCAGGGCGTGCACGTCGTGCTCGACCAGGGCCTGGCGTTCAACGTCCAGGGCCTGGGCAAGGCGCTGCAGCGGCTCGCTCATCGCCGCGGTCATCCGTGCAGCTGCTGGTCCAGCTCGAGCATGCGCGAAGCGATCGCGTCCGGATTGATCTTGTAGGTGCCGTTCTGCAGCGACTCGCGCACGGCGGCCACGCGCTGGGCGTCGATCGCCGGGGCGGTGGTCAGCTCACGCTCGATGGCCTGCAGATTGGTGGCCTCGCCGGTCAGGCGCAGGCTGTCGGCGGCCTCGACCGGGCGCGCCGGCGAATTGCTGCTGACGCCGGGCTTGCTGGCCGGGGTCGTCACGCTGCGCAGTGCCTGGGGGACCTGCAGGTTGCCGTCGATTTTCTGGCTCATGTGGTGTCCTGGAGTTGCCGTTCACAAGGGATAACGGCCGCAGGGCCGTGATCTTTAGGGATATCTTGCAGTAATTCAACGCGCCACGATTACGTCACCTGCGGCATCGACCGTGCCCTGCACGATCCGCCGCGAGGACAGGTTCTCCACCGAGACCCGTTCATTCTCACCGGCATCACCCATCGCACGACCGGCGATGCGGACCTCGACCGAACCGCGGCGCGAGACCAGGGCGACATTGTCTCCTCGCCTGATGAGACGCTGGACCACCAGGTCATTGCTCGACAGCAGGGCCCCGGCCTGCAGTGGACGGCGGGCGATGCGGCCGATCGCCGCATTGGGATCGGCCAGCACCGCACCGGCGATCCGGGCAGCATCACGCTGGGCAGTAGTGATATCGGCGGCACCGATGGTTTCTCCAGTGCCGATTCCACGGTTCAGCACCAGCACGGTCTGGTTGCGCCGCACCTTTACCGGCACGAACAGGCGCCAGCCACCTGCATCGGGGCAACTGACTTCCACCGTGGTGTTGGCGGTGGGCTGCACCTGCAGCGCGCCCCCACACCTGGGCAGGCGCAGTGCGTCGGCCACCTGGGCGTCGCCCTCGCTGCCGGCCGGCAGCGTCGACAACGCCGCGGCGCGGATGCTGGCCACCGGCTGCCAGTCGGCGGCGATTGCCCACGGCGAGGCCAGCACCAGTGCCAGGGCGAAGAAGGATGTGACCCGGCGCATGGCGCCTCCTGTCGATGGGATCTGGCCCAGCAGCGTGCAAGGGGCGTGCCAGAGGACCGCATCGCGTCCGCGCTCGAGGGCGCCTCTCCAAACCGCCCGCCGGGCATGGCTCGGCGCTATGGACGGGATATGGCGCACGCGGGGCGCCACGCCACCCTCAAGTTCCGCCACCGACCCGCCGATACAGCAGCCATGTCCCATGACCTGCTCAACCGGATCGACCAGCGGACCCGACTGGCCGGCCACAACCGCCTGGCGCTGCTGCTGTTCCGTCTCGGCGGACGTCAGCTTTTTGGCGTCAATGTCTTCAAGGTGCAGGAAGTCCTGCGGCGCCCGGAGCTGTTCCAGGTACCCGGGCTGCCCAGCCAGTTCTCCGGCGTGGCCGACGTCCGTGGCCGCTCGGTGCCGGTGCTCGACCTCGGTCTGGCGATCGGCCATCCCGAACGTGAACCGGATGCCGACACCTCCCCCGGCTACCTGGTGGTCACCGAGTTCAACCGCTCGATCCAGGGTTTCCTGGTCAGCGGCGTTGAGCGCATCGTCAACATCGCGGTGGAAGACATCCATCCGCCACCGGAACTGGGCGCTGAATCGAGCTACCTGACCGCGGTGACCCGCTTCCAGGGCGAACTGATCCAGGTGATCGACGTCGAAAGCGTGCTGGCCGACATCGCCCAGGTCCGCGGCGAAGCGGTGCTTGACCCGGCGATGGCGATGCCCAGCGACGGCCCGCAGCTGCAGGTGCTGGTGGTGGACGACTCGCGCGTGGCCCGCCAGCAGATCCGCAGCGTGCTGGACCAGCTCGGGGTGGGCGCCACCCTGCTTTCCGACGGCAAGCAGGCGCTGGACCACCTGCTGCAGATCCACGCCTCGGGCGAGAACCCGGCCGACCGCTATGCCATGGTCATCTCGGACATCGAGATGCCGGCCATGGACGGCTACACGCTGACGACGGAAATCCGGCGCCACCCGGGCCTGGCCGGCCTGTACGTGCTGCTGCACACCTCGCTGTCGGGCGTGTTCAACAATGCGATGGTCGAGCGGGTGGGCGCCAATGCCTTCGTCGCCAAGTACTCGCCGCACGAACTGGCCGACTTCGTGCTGGACCGCCTGCGCAAGGTCGCCATGGCGGCCTGAGGGCCCCTGACCCGGTAGTGCCGACCGCTGGCCGGCTCCCCGGATTGTCTGCGGTTGCCGGCCAGCGGCCGGCACTACCCCAACGCGTTTGGCACACCGCTTGCAGCTTCCCGGGCAACGTTCCCGTGGGAGTGCACCGTGCGCAACCTGATTACCGACTACCTGGGCGTCCATGCCCAGGCCATGCCGTTGCGCGAACAGCGGATGAAGCTGATCGCCAGCAACCTCGGCAATGCCGACACTCCCGGCTACAAGGCCCAGGACCTGGACTTCGATGCCGCCCTGCGCCACGCCCAGGGGCAGGATGCCAATGGCCTGATGGCCACCACCCACGAGCAGCACTACGAAATCAGTAGTGGCCTGAATCCGTTCCAGATCGCGCGCGAAGGCGTGCAGCCCAGCCTGGACGGCAACACCGTCGACCCCGACGCCGAGCGTGCCGCCTACGGCCGTGCCGCGCTCGAGTACCGCGCCTCGCTCAGCTTCGTCGAGAGCAAGGTGCGTTCCATGCTGACCGCGATCACGGGGCAATAAGCCATGAGCAACCTGCCGATCTTCGATATCGCCGGCTCCGCGCTGCAGGCGCAGTCGGTGCGCATGAGCACCATCGCCTCCAACCTCTCCAATGCCGACACCGTCGCCGGCTCCGCCGACGCGGTGTACAAGCCGCTGGAGCCGATCTTCCAGGCCGTCACCAGCAAGAACGATCCGAACATCACCTCGGTGAAGGTCAAGGAAATCACCCAGAGCGATGCGGCGCCGATCAAGCGTTACGAACCCGGCCATCCGCTGGCCGACGCCGATGGCTACATCTACCAGCCCGACGTCGATCCGGTGGCGCAGATGGTCAACCTGATCTCGACCTCGCGCAATTACCAGGCCGGCGTGGAGATGTTGACCACCGCCAAGGAACTGGCCCTGGCCACCCTGACCATGGGCCGCTGAGGCCCGCAGTACCGGATACCGCCATGACCACCGCCGTCAACAACCAGACCAACCAGGACGTCTACGCCGCGCTCGGCCTGAACGCCCCCAACAGCAACGCCACCAAGAAGAAGAACACGCTGGACCAGGCCGACTTCCTGCGCCTGATGACCGAGCAGCTGCAGCACCAGGATCCGCTGAAGCCGATGGACAACACGCAGATGGTCGCGCAGATGGCGCAGATGTCCACCGTGCAGGGCATCACCGATCTGAACAAGACGGTGAAGGGCTTCCAGGAATCGATGGCCAGCGACCAGGTGCTGCGTGGCGCGGCACTGGTCGGCCACCAGGTGCTGGTGCCGTCGGAAAAGCTGGTGCTTGAGAAGGAAGGCAGCGTCGAGGGCACCGTGGCCGCACCTTCGGCCGGCATCGTCACCGTCGACATCACCGATGCCACCGGCGCCAAGGTCACCTCGCTGAGCGTGGAAGCCAAGGCCGCCGGCGAGACCGCCTTCAAGTGGGATGGCAAGGATGCCAACGGCAAGCGCATGGAGCCGGGCAAGTACACCATCGTCGCCAACCATGTCGACACCGCCGGCAAGAGCACCAAGCTGTCCACCTTCGTGCAGGCACCGGTGGAAAGCGTGACCGTCGGGTCCGACGGCCTGTACCTGAACCTCAAGGGCCTGGGCACGGCCCCGATCGACTACGTGCTCCGCATCAGCTGAGCCGCACACCCCGCACTTACCAGGAGCATCCCATGGGCTTCAATGTCTCGCTGTCCGGCATCAATGCCGCCAACTCCGACCTGAGCGTCACTGCCAACAACGTCGCCAACGTCAACACCACCGGCTTCAAGGAATCGCGCGCCGAGTTCGCCGACCTGTTCTCGGCCACCGGCTACGGCCTGTCGAAGAACGCGGTCGGTTCGGGCGTGCGCGTCTCCAACGTTGCCCAGCAGTTCAAGCAGGGCCACAACGAACAGACCGGCCGCAGCCTGGACATGGCCATTTCCGGTGAAGGCTTCTTCACCATGAACATGAACGGCACCCGCGTGTACTCGCGCGCCGGCAACTTCCAGACCGATGCGTCCGGCTTTGTGGTCAATCCGCAGGGTGCACGCCTGCAGGTGTTCGCGCCGAATGCCGATGGCACCAACTTCGACTCGGGCCGCATCGTCGACCTGCAGCTGCTGACCACCGACAGCCCGCCGAAGCAGACCAGTGAAGTGAAGGTCGGCTTCACCCTGCCGGCCAACGCCAAGCCGCCGACCGTCACCACGTTCGACCCGACCGATTCCAACAGCTACAACCACTCCAGCGGTGGCATCACCGTGTACGACTCTCTGGGCGTGAGCCACATCCAGGTCTCGTACTTCGTGAAGGGTGCCAATCCCAACGAGTGGACCGTGCGCAACTATGTGGACGGCCAGCCGGCCGGCACGCCGACCCCGGTCACCTTCGACAACAGCGGCAAGCTGGTTGCACCGGCGACCGGCAAGATCAGCCTTGGCACCTTCACTCCGACCACCGGTGCCGGCCAGCTGAACATGACGCTGGATATCACCGGTTCGACCCAGTACGGCGAGAAGTTCGCGCTGCGCAACACCCAGCAGGACGGCTATGCCGCCGGCAAGCTCAACGAGATCACCGTGTCGGAGACCGGCGTGGTGTACGCCCGCTACTCCAACGGTGCCGACAAGCCGCTGGGCCAGGTCGCGCTGACCACCTTCAACAATCCGCAGGGCCTGGAATCGAAGGGCAACAACCTGTGGGTGGATACCTTCAGCTCGGGCACGCCGCGCACCGGCATGCCGGACACCTCCAACCTCGGCAAGATCCAGGCCGGCTCGCTGGAAGCGTCCACCGTCGACCTCACCGAGCAGCTGGTCAACATGATCACCGCGCAGCGCAACTTCCAGGCCAACGCGCAGATGATCACCACCCAGGACCAGATCACCCAGACCGTCATCAACATCCGTTGATGAGCTGCTGACCCTGTCACGGAACTACCCGCATGGATAAAGCCCTCTACGTGGCGATGACCGGTGCCCGCGCCTCCCTGCAGGCGCAAGGAACGCTCAGCCACAACCTCGCCAACTCGGACACCCCCGGCTTCAAGGAAGCGCTGGCCAACACCGAAGCCTTCCCGGTCCGGGGCCCGGGCTTTGCCTCGCGGGTGGATGCGCTGCACGTCGACGCCGGCTTCAACCGCACGCCCGGCTCGCAGCACATCACCGGCAAGCCGCTGGACCTGTCGCTGCAGACCGGCACCTGGCTGGCGGTGCAGTCCAGCGACGGCAGCGAAGCGTACACGCGTGGCGCAGCGTTGTCGGTCACCCCGAACGGCCAGCTGGTGACCTCCAGCGGCCGCCCGGTGCTGGACGACAACAACAACCCGATCGCCATTCCGCCCTACCAGGCGATGGAGATCGGGGCCGACGGCACGATCTCGATCATCCCGCAGGGCGAAGGCCCGCAGACCATGGCCCAGATCGGCCGGATCAAGGTGGTGCAGGCACCGGACGAGCGCCTCCAGCGCGGCCTCGACGGCCTGTTCCGCAACACCGATCCGCGCCAGCCGTTCGCACCGGCACAGGGCACCGCCGTGCACAGCGGCCAGCTGGAAGGCAGCAACGTGGATGCCGCCGGCGCGCTGGTGCAGATGATCCAGCTGCAGCGCCAGTACGAAATGCAGGTGCAGGTGATCAAGCACGGCGACGACAACGCACGCAGCGCCAACAGCCTGCTGCGCCTGGGCAGCTGACGGAATTCCGGCACCGCCTGACGGCGGTGCTGGCACACCGCTTGCACACCGATTACCAAGGGCCGCATCACGCGGCCGGCTCCAGCAGACAGGACACCGAAGATGAACCAGGCATTGTGGATCGCGAAAACCGGACTGGATGCGCAGCAGATGCGCATGTCGGTGGTTTCCAACAACCTCGCCAACACCAACACCACCGGCTTCAAGCAGGACCGTGCCAGCTTCGAGGACCTGCTGTACCAGCAGGTGCGCCAGCCCGGCGGCTCCTCGTCGGCGCAGACACAACTGCCGACCGGCCTGCAGCTGGGCACCGGCGTGCGCGTGGTCGCCACCGCCAAGAACTTCGAGCAGGGTGGCCAGCAGCAGACCGGGCGCGCGCTCGACGTAATGGTCAATGGCCGCGGCTTCTTCGAAGTGCAGATGCCCGATGGCAGCTCGGCCTACACCCGTGACGGCTCGTTCAAGATCAACCAGGACAGCGAGCTGGTCACCAACAGCGGCTATCCGGTACAGCCGGGCATCCAGATTCCCGAAGGTGCGCAGTCGGTCACCATCGGTACCGACGGCACCATCAGCGTGAAGATGGCCGACGGCGCCGCCTCGGTGGAAGTCGGCGCGCTGACCCTGACCGATTTCGTCAATCCGGCCGGCCTGCAGGCGCGTGGCGAGAACCTGTTCCTGGAAACCACCGCCTCCGGCCCGGCACAGAACGGCAACCCCGGCCTCAACGGCCTCGGCACCGTGGTGCAGGGTGCTCTGGAAGGCAGCAACGTCAACGTGGTGGAAGAGCTGGTGTCGATGATCGAAACCCAGCGCGCCTACGAAATGAATGCCAAGGCGATCTCCACCACCGATTCGATGCTCGGCTACCTCAACAACAAGCTCTGACCGGCCAAACCGGGAAACCGCCATGTCGCCCATTTCCAACTTCACCCGCACTGCCCTCGCCTGCGCCGTGGTCGCCCTGCTCGGTGGCTGCGTGATCGCGGGCGACGTGCGCCCTTACCCGGCGATGGCCCCGATCCAGCCGATCATGCCGCCGCAGGGCGAGCCGACCGCCGGCGCGATCTACGCCGCGGGCCCGACCCTGCAGCTGTACTCCGACCGTCGCGCCCGCGACGTCGGCGATCTGCTGACCATCACGCTGCTGGAGAACACCACCGCGCAGACCAGTGCCAACACCGCCACCAACAAGGAATCGAACCTGAGCCTGGGCACGCCGTCCATCCTCGGTGCACCGGTCACCCTCGGCGGCAAGGACATCCTCAGCGCCACCGCGGCCGGCAAGCGTGATTTCACCGGCAAGGGCAACAGCGCGCAGAGCAACCGCCTGCAGGGCAGCGTCACGGTCACCGTGGTGCAGCGCCTGCCCAACGGCAACCTGGTCGTGCAGGGGCAGAAGAACCTGCGCCTGAACCAGGGCGACGAGCTGGTCCAGGTGCAGGGCATCGTCCGTCCGGGCGACATCAGCCAGGACAACACCATTCCGTCCAGCCGCGTGGCCGAAGCCCGCATCGTCTACGGCGGTCGCGGCCCGGTCGCGCAGTCCAACGCGATGGGCTGGCTGAGCCGCTTCTTCAACTCCGGCCTGACGCCGTTCTGAGTATGGCCATGAAGATTTCATTCCGACATTTCCTGCAGCGTCGCGCGGCATCCTTCTACGCCCTGGTGCTGCTGCTGGTGGCACTGCCTGCCAGCGCCGAGCGCATCAAGGACCTGGCCCAGGTGGGCGGCGTGCGTGGCAATGCCCTGGTCGGCTACGGCCTGGTGGTCGGCCTGGATGGCAGCGGCGACCGTACCAGCCAGGCGCCGTTCACCGTGCAGAGCCTGAAGAACCTGCTCGGCGAGCTCGGCGTCAACGTGCCCCCCAACGTCAACCCGCAGCTGAAGAACGTGGCGGCGGTAGCGATCCACGCCGAACTGCCGCCGTTCGCCAAGCCCGGCCAGCCGATCGACATCACCGTGTCCTCGATCGGCAACGCCGTCTCGCTGCGCGGCGGCTCGCTGCTGATGGCGCCGCTGCGCGGTGCCGATGGCCAGATCTACGCGATCGCGCAGGGCAACCTGATCGTCGGCGGCTTCGGTGCGCAGGGCAAGGACGGCTCCCGCGTCTCGGTCAACGTACCCAGCGTCGGCCGCATCCCAAACGGTGCCACCGTTGAACGCGCCCTGCCCGATCCGCTGGCCAACGGTGGCGACATCACCCTGAACCTGCACAACAACGATTTCACCACGGTCTCGCGCATGGTCGCCGCGCTCAACAACGCGTTCGGCGAAGGCGCGGCACGCGCGGTCGATGGCGTGACCGTAGCGGTCACCGCACCGACCGATCCCGGCGCGCGCATCGGCCTGCTCGCGCGCATCGAGAACCTGGAACTGACCCCGGGCAGCGCCCCGGCCAAGGTGGTGGTCAATTCGCGTACCGGCACCGTGGTCATCGGCCAGCAGGTGCGGGTCGGCCCGGCCGCGATCTCGCATGGTTCGCTGACCGTGACCATCCAGGAGAACACCAACGTCAGCCAGCCCAACGCGCTGTCCGGCGGCCGTACCGTGGCCAGCCCGCAGTCGACCATCACCGCCACCAATGACGGCAGCCGCATGTTCAAGTTCAGCGGCGGCACCACCCTGGATGAGATCGTGCACGCGGTGAACGCCGTGGGCGCGGCACCGGGCGACCTGATCGCGATCCTGGAAGCCCTGAAGCAGGCCGGCGCACTGAGTGCCGAACTCGAGGTGATCTGACATGCGCATCAATCCCGCATTCGATCTGCACCCGGCGCAACAGAACGATCCGGCCAAGATCGACAAGGTCGCGCGCCAGCTGGAAGGCCAGTTCGCGCAGATGCTGGTCAAGAGCATGCGCGACGCCAGCTTTGGCGACTCGCTGTTCCCCGGCGAAAACAAGATGTTCCGCGACATGTACGACCAGAAGATTGCCGAGGCGATGACCCGCGGCAAGGGCCTGGGCCTGTCGGGGATGATCAGCCGCCAGTTGTCCGGCCAGGCCGCCGATGGCCCGGCGCTGGACACCCGCGTGGACCCGGCCAAGGCCAGCCGCGCCTACCAGCTCAATGCACCGGCCCGGCCGGCACCGTCGCTGCCACTGGAGGACGGCAGCCAGGCGGTGCGCATGCTGCAGCAGATGGCGGCCGGTGCCCACTCCGGCGCGCAGGCAGCCGTGGCACCGATGGAGCAGGCGCTGGACCTGATTGCCGGCCGCGAGAGCAGCAGCATGCACCGCTCGCTGGGCACCGACGATCCCTACATGGGCAGCCTGCAGGGCGAGGACTGGGCCGCCACCAGCGACCAGTGGTCTGCGACCGCAAGCAACCGCGGTACCGCGGTCAGTCCGGCCGATGCGCTGGCCACCCGTACCGCCGTGGCCCAGCTCGGCGAGCACACGCCCGAAGGCTTCGTGGCCAGCATCTGGCAGCACGCACAGAGCGCGGCCAAGGAACTGGGCGTGGATGCGCGTGCCCTGGTCGCCCAGGCCGCGCTGGAAACCGGCTGGGGCAAGCGCCACATCAAGCATGCCGACGGCAGTACCTCGCACAACCTGTTCGGCATCAAGGCCAATGGCTGGAACGGCCAGCGTGCCGTGGCCGGCACCCATGAGTATGTCGATGGCGTGCGCCGCAACGAGACCGCCAGCTTCCGCGCCTACAGTTCGCCGGCCGAGAGTTTCGCCGACTACGTGCGCCTGCTGAAGACCAGCCCGCGCTACCAGCAGGCCCTGCAGGCCGGTACCGACGTGCAGGGCTTCGCCCGCGGCCTGCAGCGCGCCGGCTATGCAACCGACCCGCGCTACGCAGCCAAGATCGCCGCGATCGCCGGCGGACCGACCATCGAGCGCGCCGTCAGCGCCGTCGCCGATGCCGGCTCTCGCCTTGGCCAGACCTTCGCCAGCACCGCGACCGCGGCGCTGGGTATCACCCGTCGTTGAGGAACCCCATGTCCAGCGTACTTTCCACCGGTACCGGTGCCCTGCTCGCCTTCCAGCGTGCGTTGGCGACCACCAGCCACAACGTGGCCAACCTCAATACCCCCGGCTACAGCCGGCAGAAGGTCAACTTCGCCACGGCTGATCCGCAGAACTACGGCTTCGGCACCGTCGGCAGCGGCACCCGCATCGCCGACATCCGCCGCAGCGCCGACCAGCTGGCGATCTCGCGCCTGCTCGACAGCAGCGGCGAGCTGGCACGCCTGAAGCAGCTGTCCGGCATGGCCGACCGGGTCAATTCGCTGATTTCCGACCCGGCGACCAATATCTCCGGTGTGTGGTCGAAGTTCTTCGACTCGGTCAGTGGCCTGTCCTCGAATGCGGCCGGCACCGCCGACCGCCAGAACATGCTCGACGGCGGCAAGGCCCTGGCCAACCGCTTCGTGCAGCTCAATACGCAGCTGAACAACCTCAACAGCGAGGTCAACAACGGGCTGCTGGCCGGGGCCACCGAAGTCAATCGCCTGGCGCAGGAGATCGCGCAGATCAACGGCGCCATCGGCACCAACGTCGCCACTGCCGCGCCCGACCTGCTCGACCGCCGCGACCAGCTGATCACCCAGCTGATCGGCTACACCGGTGGCACCGCGGTGATCCAGGACGGCGGCATCATGAACGTCTACACCGCCGGCGGAAACGCACTGGTGGTGGGGACCACGGCGATCAAGGTCACCACCGTGGCCGATCCCTACCAGCCCGAGCGCCTGCAGCTGGCACTGGAGACCCAGGGCAACACCATCCGCCTTGATCCCAAAGCGGTCGGCGGCCAGATCGGCGGCCTGCTGGAGTTCCGCGACACCGTGCTGACCCCCGCCCAGGCCGAACTGGGCAAGCTGGCCGTGGGCCTGGCCGAGAGCTTCAACCAGGTGCACCACCAGGGCGTTGACCTGTATGGCCAGCTCGGCGGCGACTTCTTCAACATCGGCAATCCGCGCGTCACCGCCAACAACGCCAACACCGGCAGTGCCAGCCTGACCGCCACCTACGGCGACCTCGGCAAGCTCGACGCGCAGAACGTGGTGCTGCAGTTCGATGGCAGCACCTGGAAGGCCAGCCGCGCCGACACCGGCGCCAACATCCCGCTGACCGGCACCGGCACCGCCGCCGATCCGTTGCTGATCAACGGCGTCAGCCTGGTGGTCGGTGGCACTCCGGCCGCCAACGACCGATTCCTGCTGCAGCCCACCGCGGGCGTGGCCGGCAGCATGGAAGTGGCGATCACCGATCCGTCGCGCATCGCCGCCGCTGCGGCGGTGAAGGGCGCGGCCGCCACCTCCAACACCGGTACTGGCAAGCTGAGCGGGGTCGCCGTCAGCGACGCGACCAACGCCAACCTGCGCAATCCGGCCGCGATCGTGTTCACCTCGGCCACCACCTACACCATCGATGGTGGACCGCCGCAGACCTACACCCCCGGCCAGACCATCAGCGCCAATGGCTGGAGCTTCGTGCTGGACGGTGCGCCGAAGGTCGGCGACACCTTCAACATCACCCCGACACCGGCCGGCTCTTCGGACAACAGCAATGCGTCCAGGCTGGCCAAGGTGGAGGCCGCGAAAGCCTTCAACAGCGGCACGGTAACCCTCAACGGCGCGCTGGGCGGCCTGACCACCCAGGTCGGTGCCGCAGCGCGTTCGGCCGAGTACTCGCTGGAAGCGCAGCTGGTGATCAATGACAAGGCACAGGAAGCGCGCGATGAAGTATCCGGCGTCAACCTGGACGAGGAAGCGGCCGACATGCTGCGCCTGCAGCAGGCCTACCAGGCCGCCTCGCAGCTGATCTCCACCGCCGACAGCATGTTCCAGACCATCCTGGGAGCCGTGCGCCGATGAGCACCCGCATCTCCACCAGCATGATGTTCAACCAGTCGGTGTCGCTGATGATGGCCAAGCAGGCCAAGCTCAGCCACCTGGAACAGCAGATCGCCACCGGCAGCAAGATCGTCAGCGCCAAGGACGACCCGGTCGCCGCCGGTGCCGCGGTTGGCCTTGACCGCAGCCTGGCTGCACTGGACCGGATGAAGCTCAACGCCGGCAACGTGCAGAACCGGCTGGGCGTGCAGGAAAACACCCTGGCCCAGGTCAACGACCTGATGGCGCGCGTCAACGATCTGACCCTGCAGGCCAGCAACCCGGCCTTGAGCGCACCCGACAAGAAGACGCTGATCACCGAGCTGAGCCAGATCCGCGACGGCCTGCTGTCGCTGGCCAATGCCGACGACGGCACCGGCCGTTATGTGTTCGGTGGCACCAACGACGGCGACCCGCCGTTTGCCAAGATCAACGGCAAGGTCGTCTACCGTGGCGACCAGACCCAGCGCCAGATCGAGGTCGGCCCGGACACCTATGTGCGCGATTCCCTGCCCGGCAGCGAGATCTTCATGCGCATTCCCACCGGCGACGGCTTCGTCGATGGCGCTGCCGCGGCCGGAAACACCGGCACCGGGGTGCTGACCAACATCACCCGCGACGGCACCGACAGCTGGAACGGGCAATCGTTCAGCATCCGCTTCACCGCCGCCGACCAGTACCAGGTGCTCGACGCGGGCGGCAACGTGACCGGTACCGGCACCTACAAGGCGGGCAGCGAAGTGGAAGTGAACGGCGTGCGCCTGCAGATCACCGGTGCACCTGCGGCGGGCGACAGCTACAACGTGAAGCCAGCGACCAGCCGCGACATCTTCGACACCATGGACAAGCTGATCGCCGCGCTGGACGCCGACACCGGCACCACCGCCAAGATGAGCGCGCAGCAGAACGAGCTGCAGAGCGCGCTGCGCGACGTGGCCCGCGCCTCGGAGCGGATGATCGACTCGCGTGCGGCCGGCGGTGCGCAGCTGAAGGCGCTGGACAATGCCGCCGACATGCGCGAAGCCAACAGCGTTACGCTGAAAACCACGCTGTCGCAGATGCGCGACCTGGACTATGCCGATGCGCTGAGCCAGTACCAGCTGCAGAGCACGGCGCTGCAGGCGGCGCAGACGATCTTCTCGCAGATGCAGTCGATGTCGTTGTTCAACAAGATCCGCTGACGCACCCACCCCGCGTCACCCTGAAGGCCGCGATGCCCTGCATCGCGGCCTTTTTCGTTTCTGCGGACCGCTGCCGAGGCCGACGCCAGGCCGCATCCGGCGGATTTTCCGTGAATGCCCATCAAGCCGGGCCGGGCCCCGCCGATACCTTCATCAGCGCTGGTTGGGCATGCCCGACCGCCCCCTTCCGGAGCCAGCTTCACGCCCCTTGCGGGCGGAAAACCCCGGAAAAACAGCCTCCGGCACCGAATTGCAGCTGCAACGGAATTCACGGCTAAAGGTTGTTGACAAAGCGCCGTTATTCATTTGGCAACAGCGAAGCACACAGCCACACAAAAAAACAGGCGGCGCTTCGTTTCATTCACCAACGGGTTCCATATAAGAGGAGACGACCCCATGGCACAGGTAATCAACACCAATACGATGTCGCTCAACGCTCAGCGCAACCTGAGCACCAGCGGCAGCTCGCTCGCCACCACCATCCAGCGCCTCTCGTCCGGCCTGCGCATCAACAGCGCGAAGGACGACGCGGCCGGCCTGGCCATCAGCGAGCGCTTCACCACCCAGATCCGTGGTCTGGACGTGGCCATCCGCAACGCCAACGACGGCATCTCGCTGGCCCAGGTCGCCGAAGGCTCGCTGAGCGAAGTCGGCAACAACCTGCAGCGCATCCGCGAACTGGCCGTGCAGTCCTCCAACGCCACCAACTCGGCCAGCGACCGCAAGGCCCTGCAGGCCGAAGTGACCCAGCTGGTCTCGGAAGTGGACCGCGTCGCCAAGCAGGCCGACTTCAACGGCACCAAGCTGCTGGACGGCTCCTTCACCAGCCAGCTGTTCCAGGTTGGTGCCAACGCCGGCCAGGCCATCGCCATCAACAGCGTGGTCAACGCCAAGGCCGATTCGCTGGGCGCCGCGTCCTTCGCCAACGGCTACACCGGCACCGCGCTGGCGACCGACAAGGCCACCGCCGACACCACCTACTCCGGCCTGCAGATCTCGGTGACCCCGCCGGGCGGCACCGCCACCACGATCACCGTCAACGACTTCACCGTGAAGGCAGGCGAGTCGATCACCTCGGCCACCTCCGCCGCGATCAACAACAAGCTGGGCGAAACCGGCGTCATGGCCTCGGTCAATGCCGGCGTGATCAGCCTGGCTTCGGTCAAGGACGGCCAGACCTTCACCCTCGGCGTCAGCGCCGCGACCCCGCCGACCGGCGCTACCGCCGCGACCATCGCCGGCCTCGGCCTGACCGAGAGCAGCACCAATGGCGGCACGCTCACCGGCGCCTCGGCCAGCTTCGTCAAGGACCTGAACGTCACCACCGCCGAAGGCGCACAGAAGGCGCTGTCGATCGTCGACAAGGCCCTGGAATCGGTCAACAGCGTCCGCGCCGACCTCGGCGCGATCCAGAACCGCTTCACCTCGGTGGTGGCCAACCTGCAGACCTCCTCGGAGAACCTGTCGGCCTCGCGCAGCCGCATCCGCGATACCGACTTCGCCAAGGAAACCGCCGAACTGACCCGCACCCAGATCCTGCAGCAGGCCGGTACGGCCATGCTGGCCCAGGCCAACCAGGTACCGCAGAACGTGCTCAGCCTGTTGCAGCGCTGACATGAGTCGCCCCCGGGGCACGTCGGGGGCGTCTAACCCAACTCACGTGCAACCGCTCAAGGACCTCTCCTCATGGCACAAGTCATCAACACCAATACGATGTCGTTGAATGCTCAGCGTAACCTGAGCACCAGCGGCAGCTCGCTGGCCACCACCATCCAGCGCCTGTCCTCCG
>NZ_CAMFIA010000029.1 GCF_945952405.1 uncultured Stenotrophomonas sp.
CTGGTCCGCCAGCTGTCCGGCAGTCCCTGCGACGAGGGCCGGACCTGGGGCGTGCGCAATGGCGCGGTCTGGGTCAGCAACGGCTGCCGGGCCGAATTCGCCGAAGCCCGCGGCTGGGGTGGCGGCGGCGGTGGCTGGGGCGGCGGCAACAGCAACTACTCGGTCACCTGCAGCAGCAACAACAACCGCTCGCAGACCTGCGACTGGGACGACCGCCAGGGCCGCCCTGTGCTGCAGCAGCAGCTGTCCGGCAGTGCCTGCCAGGAAGGCCGCAGCTGGGGCTATGCGCGCGGCCAGGTATGGGTGAGCAACGGCTGCCGGGCTCGTTTCGGAACGCGTTGAGGCCAGGGTCGGCCCCCTGGCCGAGGGCCAGGGCGCTGGCCCCATGATTCACACAGGGCCAGGGTCAGAGCCCTCTTCGGAAGGGCTACTGCCCCGGGGTCAACGCGCTGCCGGGGCCTCGTCGCCCCACGGCGGCGGCGGCAGGTCAACCGGCTTGCTGAGATCGAACTGCACGCGGAAACGGCGGCCGCCCGGCCGGGTCAACTCGTAGACGAAGGTCTGGTCGGGGTCGATCTCCATCGCCCACGTGTTGTGCGTGGACGCCAGCATGTCGGCCCGGCGGAACATCGCCACCGAATCGGCATCGGCCGGGAACTGCTGGCGGCCGGCGGTTCCCGGCGGCGTGCTGTCGCCGCCATACAGGCTGATCGCATCCGCGCTGCCATCTGCATGGCGATGGTCGTGCTTCAGGCGCACGCCGGTCGCGGTGCGGGTCAGCACCCAGGTACGCGAGTGGTCATCGCCGACATGGAACGGGATGCGCAGCTCGTGCGCCGGATCGGCACAGCCACGCACGTGCATGACCAGGCGCTGCCCGGCGAACGGATCCTTGCCGGTCGGTGCCGGCGTGTCCTCCACCACCTTGCCGGCGTAGGCCTGGCCGCAATGCGCGGCGATGGCGGCCATGAACGCATCGGCCGGCGCGGTCGCCAGATCGTGGGCAACCGTGTCAGAGCGCTGCGAACACGCAGCAAGGCTGAGCAGGAGGGCGGAAGCGGTGGCAACGGCGGGCAGTCTCATACCCCAACCCTAACGGCCACGGGCGAGCGGCGCAAACCGCTCGCCACCTCCGCTCAGCGTTCGGCAGCCTGTGCTTCCGGCAGCGTCTCGGTGGCCGCCACCGGTGCGGCAGCGCCCTCGCCCGCCGGCTCCTGCTCGACCGGATCGACATCGAACGGGGTGCGGAACACCAGCGAAGGCAGCAGCGTGGTCAATGCCGCGTAGAGCAGCAGCGCGCCGAACAGCACGGCCGGAATCTGGAAACGCTCGCGCATGATCGCCGCCAGCACCAGGGTGAAGATCAGCGTCGGCGCCAACGCCAGCGAGACCCGCAGGCTGCTGCGGAAACTTTCACCGAACATCACCCGGCGCTGCAGCCAGACCACGCCGATGCGCAGCGGCAGCACCACCAGGGTGATCACGATGCCCAGGCCCAGCGCTTCGAAGCTGAGAGCTTCGCTGGGCACCTTGGTACCGGCATTGAAGAAGTAGAACGGCACGAAGAACGAGGCGAACAGGCGCAGCGCATGCAGGTTCTCGTGCGAGGCCAGCAACGGCATCCGCTGGTGCAGCAGGCGCGCAACCAGGCCGGCGATGAATGCACCGACCAGGTAGTACACGCCCAGCAGGTAGGTGATGTAGGCCGCGACCATGCCGACCATCACCAGCAGCGAGAACTCCGAGCCGGGCGCATGCGGCGCCACCCAGCGGCCCAGCGCGATGAACAGCAGCGGCAGGCCGATCATCATCGCCAGCAGGGCCAGGCTGGACAGCGCCATGTGGCCCGGATCACCGGCCTGCAACACGATGAACAACGCCGCCAGCGCCAGCAGTTCGCCGGCAATGGCCTTGCTGGTGACCCAGAACCGCTCGTCGTCGCTCAGGCCCAGTCGCGACAGCGAATCCATGATGAAACCAGTGGACGGGGTCAGCAGCGCCAGTGCCAGCAGGCCGGCGGCCTGCCACGGCAGCCCCGCATAGCGCCAGGCCAGCCAGCCGACGCCGAACAACGTGCCGGTACGGATCACCAGGTGCGCCAGCAGCGGCCACATGCCGCGGCGCAGGGCCTGCAGGTCCACCTCCAGCCCGGCAAACAGGAACAGCGAGGAAATCCCCAGCGTCGCCAGCAGGCCGATTACGGCATCGTGCGCCTGATCGCCCAGCCAGAGCATGCCGATGATGCCGAACAGCAGGCAGGTCAGTGGCGCGGGCAGGCTGAAGCGCTGCAGCGCGCGCGGGATCACCAGCAGCGCGAAGATCAGCAGCAGGTAGATCAGTTCATGGCTCATGCGGGGCTTCCGTGGGGTTCGAACGCGCGCAGGATGCGCGCGCCGCACCGATCCGGCAAGCCGCGTGTGGATGGCTCCCGGTTACCTCACCCGATCAGCCGATCGGCAATCCGCCCCACCTGTGCCAGCACCGTGGCGCGCTGTTCATTGCTGATCGCCGCGGCCTGCAGGTAGGCGGTCAGCACCCACGGCGAGCCCCCGGCCAGCGGCCACAACACGGCAATGTCATTGCGTGCGTCTTCGCCGTTGCTGCCGGTCTTGTCGCCGACCCGCCAGCGCTTGCCCAGGCCGGCACGCAGGCAGGCATCGCCGGTCTCGTTGTCGATCAGCCAATCGGCCAGCTGCTGCCGCGAGGCCGGCTGCAGCACCTCGCCCAGCACCACCCGCTGCAGCGATGCCGCCATCGCCGCCGGCGTGGTGGTGTCGCGCGGATCGCCCTCGACGAAGCTGTTCAGTTCCGGCTCCAGGCGGTCGCTGCGGCTGACCGCATCGCCACTGGCGCGCAGGAAGGCGGTCACCGCGGGCGGGCCTCCGACCACGCCGAACAGCAGATTGGCGGCGGTGTTGTCACTGGTGATCAACGTTGCCCGGCACAGATCACGCACGGTCATGTCCTTGCCGGCATGGCGCCGCGCAACTGGCGCATGCGACAGCAGGTCTGCCTGGCGCACCGCCACCCGACGGTCCAGCAGCCCGGGCGTGCGCTCGGCCTGGCTGAGCACGGTGGCCGCCAGCATGCTCTTGAAGGTGCTGCACATCGGGAAGCGTTCGTCCTGCCGATGACCGATGCGACGGCCGCTGCCGGTGTCGAGCAGGGTCACGCCGAGGCGGCCGGCGCAGGCCTTTTCCAGTGCGGCAAAGTCGTTGGCGGCGGTCAGCGCGGCATCGGTGGGCGCGCGGCCAGTGGCCTTGCCCGCGGCCTGCGCCAGCAATGGCAGGGCCAGCGAGGACGCAACCGCGGCACCACTGAATTTCAGGAATCGGCGTCGAGCGAGCATGGGGAGTACTCCTGGGGAACGACCCGATTATTGAAGCGCCGGCCCGGGGCGACCAGCGCGAAATTTCAGCACCAGCCATGAGGTTAATTCATGCCTTTCGTAATCAACTCGTTGAGATGTACGTAAATTCCCGCAGGAGAGGTAGGATCACCCATCACCCTGGCTCACGGCTTCCCGATGCTGCACCCCACCCTGCCGCTGAACGCGCTGCGTGCCTTCGAGGCGGCCGCGCGCCACCAGAACTTCACCCGTGCCGCGCTGGAGCTGTGCGTCAGCCAGGCCGCGCTGAGCCACCAGATCCGCGGGCTGGAGGACCGTCTCGGCATCCGCCTGTTCCATCGCCTGCCGCGCGGCGTGGCGCTCACCGACGAAGGCGCGGCGCTGTACCCGGTACTCAACGAATCGTTCGAACGCATCTCGGCCAGCATCGCGCGCTACACCGGCGGTCCGGCACGCGAAGTGCTGACGCTGGGCGTGGTCGGCA
Source organism: uncultured Stenotrophomonas sp. (assembly GCF_945952405.1). Taxonomy (GTDB): domain Bacteria; phylum Pseudomonadota; class Gammaproteobacteria; order Xanthomonadales; family Xanthomonadaceae; genus Stenotrophomonas. Next base: position 3,834 of record NZ_CAMFIA010000029.1, read on the forward strand.
CCTTCGCCACCGGCTGGCTGCTGCCGCGGCTGGCCGCGTTCGAGGCCGCGCACCCGGACATCGAGCTGCGCCTGCAGACCCACAACAACCGCATCGATCTTGCCGGCGAAGGCCTGGACCTGGCGATCCGCTTCGGCGATGGCGACTGGCAGGGCCAGGCCTGCACGGCGATCATCGATGCGCCGTTCGCGCCCCTGTGCGCACCAGCGCTGGCGCGGCGGCTGAAACAGCCGCGCGATCTGGGCACGCTGCCGCTGCTGCGTTCCTACCGCGGCGACGAATGGCCGCGCTGGCTGCAGGCGGCCGGAGTGAGCGGCGTGGAAGCACGCGGCCCGGTGTTCGATTCGTCACTGACCGTTGCGATGGCGGCGGCCGGGGGCGCCGGCGTGGCCTTGCTGCCGCTGCGCATGTTCGAGCAGGAACTGGCCGAGGGCCGGCTGCTGCAACCATTCAGCACCACGCTGGATCTGGGTCGCTACTGGCTGACCCGGCTGCGATCGCGCACCGAGCGCGAACCGGCCAAGCGCTTCCGCGAGTGGCTGCAGACCCAAGGCTGAGGTAGCGCCGAGCCCACAACAAAAAAGGGGACGGAGGGAATTAAGTCGTTTGTGCATATACGACTTAATTCCCTCCGTCCCCTTTTTTGGTTGCCGGGCAGCGGTCGGCGCTAGCCGATCACGATTCCAGCAGTTCCATCCACGTCGCTTCGGCTTTTTCCAGCTGCGCTGCGGCGGTTTCGCGGTCACGACCGATCACGGCCATCCGGGTGGCATCGGCGTAGTTGGCCGGGTCGGCCAACTGGCGATCCAGCTCGGCCAGCGCCGCTTCCAGCTCGGCCACCTTGGCTTCGGCCGCGGCCAGCTTGTGCGGGTTCACCGGCTTCTTCTGCACCACCTGCGCCACCGGCGCGGTCTTGACCACCACCGGTTCTTCCACCTGCTCCATCCGCGCCTTGGTGCCCTGTGCCTGCGGACGGGTACGCAGCCACGCGGCGTAGGCATCGAGGTCGCCGTCGAACGGCTCGACCACGCCATCGGCGACGCGCCAGTAGGTGTCGCAGACCAGGCCGATCAGGTGGCGGTCATGCGAAACCATCACGATCGCGCCTTCGAAGGTGGCCAGTGCCTCGGCCAATGCTTCACGCATTTCCAGGTCAAGGTGGTTGGTCGGTTCGTCCAGCAGCAGCACGTTCGGCTGCTGCCAGGCGATCAACGCCAGCGCCAGGCGGGCGCGCTCGCCACCGGAGAAGCCGTCGACCGGCTCGAAGGCGCGGTCGCCCGGGAAGTTCCACTTGCCGAGGAAATCGCGGAACGACTGGTTCGGTGCGTCCGGGGCGATCTCGCGGAAATGCTCCATCGGCGACTGGCCTTCGTGCAGCGACTCCACCGTGTGCTGGGCGAAGTAGCCGATCTTCAGGTCCGGGTGCGCCATGCGCTCGCCGACGATCGGCGCGAGCTCACCGACCAGGGTCTTGACCAGGGTGGTCTTACCGGCACCGTTCGGACCCAGCAGGCCGATGCGCTGGCCCGCCTCCAGGCCGAAGCCGACGTTGTGCAGGATCACCGCGTCCTTGCCGTAACCGGCCTCGACATGGTTGAGGCGGATCAGCGAGAACGGCAGCTTGGCCGGCGGCGCGAACTCGATGCGGAACTCGCGCTCGGCACGCACCGCCTCGGTACCGGCCAGCTTGGCCAGGCGCTTCATCCGGCTCTGCGCCTGCGCGGCCTTGCTGGCCTGCGCCTTGAAGCGGTCGATGAAGCTCTGCAGGTGGGCGCGCTCGGCCTGTTCCTTCTCGTGCGCGATCTGCTGCTGGCGCAGCTGTTCGGCGCGCTGGCGCTCGAAGTCGGTGTAGCCGCCCGGATACAGCTTGGCGCCGCCACCGTGCAGGTGCAGCGTGTGGGTGGCCACGTTGTCGAGGAATTCGCGGTCATGCGAGATCAGCAGCAGCGTGCCCGGGTACTTCAGCAGCCACTGTTCCAGCCAGTACACCGCGTCCAGGTCCAGGTGGTTGGTCGGTTCGTCGAGCAGCAGCAGGTCGCTGGGCATCATCAGCGCGCGTGCCAGGTTCAGGCGCACGCGCCAGCCGCCGGAGAACGAGGACACCGCGCGGTGGTGGGTCTCGGCCGGGAAGCCGAGGCCGTGCAGCAGCTTGCCGGCGCGCGCTTCGGCGTCATAGGCATTGAGCTCGGCCATTCTGGTGTGCGCCTCGGCCACGGCCTCCCAGTCTTCGCGGGCGGTCGCCTCGGCCTCGGCGGCCAGCACTGCGGCCACCTCGATGTCGCCGCCGAGCACGAAGCTCAGCGCCGGGTCCGGCAGCGACGGAGTTTCCTGGGCCACGCTGGCAATACGCACCTTGCCGGGCAGGTCGACGTCACCCTTGTCGGCCTCCAGCTCGCCCTTCACTGCCGCGAACAGGCTGGACTTGCCAGCACCGTTGCGGCCGACCACACCCACCCGGTATCCGGCGTGCAGGGTCAGGTCGACATTGGACAACAGCAGCCGCTCGCCGCGGCGCAAGGCGAAATTACGAAGGGAGATCATCGGGGGAGGTGTCCATATAACCGAATGGAATGTGCTGGTGAGCACTGTTCCTGCGACGCAATTCTAGCGTTAACGAATACTTGACGCGCCCCGGGATGCGCGGCGGCCGGCGTTCCTCTCTCCCACGTCCTCACCGCACGCGTCCCGGGTCCCCTACCCGCCAGTGCCGGCTGCGGCTAAATGGTTGCTTCTGCAACGTTTTTTTCCGATGACCGGCATTTGACAGGCACTGAATATCCCGTTAATTCCTGCTTTGCGCACCGCAACAACCGCCGTCCGCCTCACCCCCGTGATGTCGATTCCGGTGCCACCCCCGCCAACCGGAGCCCCATCCCGATGACCCGCAAGACCAGCCTGATCGCCGCCGCCGTCGCTGTCGCACTCGGTGGCTCTCCGTTCGTTGCCGCCGCCCAGCAGGCCGGCACCGCCGCCAACACCCTGGATACGGTGATCGTCACCGGCACCCGCGTGGCCGACCGCACGGTCGCCGAGTCGCAGTCACCGATCGACATCATCACCCCCGAGGCCCTGCAGTCCACCGGCACCAGTGAACTGGCCACGGCGCTGTCGCGCGCCCTGCCCTCGCTGAACTTCCCGCGCCCGGCGCTGACCGACGGCACTAGCGGCGTGCGCCCGGCGCAACTGCGCGGCCTGTCGCCGGACCAGGTGCTGGTGCTGGTCAACGGCAAGCGCCGCCACACCTCGGCGATGATCAACGTCAACGGCAGCATCGGCCGTGGCGCGTCGGCGGTGGACATCAACGCGATCCCGATCGCCGCCATCGAGCGCGTGGAAGTGCTGCGCGACGGCGCCTCGGCGCAGTACGGCTCGGATGCCATCGCCGGTGTCATCAACATCGTGCTCAAGGGCAGCGGCAGTGGCGGCAGCCTGGCCGTGGACTACGGCCAGTACTCCGCTGGCGACGGCAAGAAGTACCAGCTGTCCGGCGACACCGGCATCGAGTTCGGCAATGGCCGCGGCCGCGTGCACGTGGCTGGCCAGATCAGCCAGCAGGACGAAAGCAACCGCGCCGGCCCGTATCGCGGCACCACCCCGAACACCGGCAATTACCCGAGCATCGGCCAGACGACCTTCATCGTCGGCGACCCGCGCGTGGATGCCACCGCCGCTTCGGTCAATGCCAGCTTCGACTTCAGCGACCACGTGACCGGCTACGCCAGCGCACTGCTCAGCAACCGCGACATCACCTCGTTCGCGTTCTACCGCTCGCGCAACCACAACGGGCAGAGTGCGCTGCTGGCGCAGACCTATCCGGACGGCTTCGTGCCGGAGATCAACCAGTATTCCAAGGATCGCTCGCTGGTGGCCGGGGTCAAGGGCAACACCGACAATGGCTGGACCTGGGACCTGAGCCTGAACCACGGCGAGAACACCCTGGATTTCCACACCCGCAACAGCATCAACTACAGCCTGGGCGCGACCAGCCCGCGCTCGTTCTACGACGGCACGCTGAAGTACCAGCAGGACATCTTCAACGCCGACCTGACCAAGTCGCTGGACTGGGGCCTGGCCTACCCGGTCACGCTGTCCTTCGGTGGTGAGTACCGAAAGGAGAAGTGGGACCAGAACCCGGGCGAGCTGAACTCGTACACCGGCAGCGGCGCACAGGGCTTCGGCGGCTTCACCCCGACCAACGAAGTGCATGCCGACCGCCACAACTACGCGGTCTATGCGGGCCTGGAAGCGGACCTGACCGAGAAGTTCTCGGCCGGCATCACCGGCCGCTACGAGGACTACTCGGACTTCGGCGACCGCTTCTCCGGCAAGCTGTCGGCGCGCTATGCCTTCACCGACAAGGTCGCACTGCGGGCCACCGCCTCCAGCGGCTTCCGTGCGCCGTCGCTGGCGCAGCAGGGCTACCAGGCGGTCACCAGCCAGTTCACCAACGGCGTGTTCGTCGAGCGCGGCACCTTCCCGACCACCAGCCAGGCCGCACAGGCACTGGGAGCCTCGCCGCTGAAGGCCGAGACCTCCACCTCCTACAGCCTGGGCCTGGTGCTGCAGCCGGTGGATCGCCTGTACATCACCGTCGACGCCTACCAGATCGACATCGACAACCGCATCGCGCTGTCCTCGAGCATCACCACCAATGCCGCCAGCAGTGCGCTGCTGAGCAGCCTGGGCCTGCCGCAGGTGACCGCGTTCTCGTACTTCACCAACGGGCTGGATACGCGTACCCGTGGCGTCGACTTCGTTTCCAGCTACACCGTGCCGTTCAGCGCCAGCAGCCTGGAACTGACCGCCGCCTACAGCTACAACGACACCGAAGTGCGCCGCGTCGGCGGCACCCCGGCGGTGTTCGGCACGCTGGGCCTGACCCAGTCGCTGATCGGCCGCGATGAAATCGGCCGCATCGAGGACAGCTACCCGCGCGACAAGGCGATCCTGAGCGGCACCTGGCGTTCGGATCACTGGGAACTGGGCCTGGCGGCGACCCGCTACGGCAAGTTCACGGTACGCAACTCCGCCACCGCGCTGCGCGACCAGACCTACGGCGATGCCTGGGTGGTGGACGCCTCGGCCAGCTACAAGCCGAGCAGCAACTGGACCCTGACCGTGGGTGCCGACAACCTGCTGGACAAGTACCCGGACCGCACCGAAGACCTGCAGAACTCCACCTTCGGCATGCTGCCCTACAGCAACTACTCGCCGTTCGGCTTCAACGGCGCCTACGTCTACGGCCGCATCAAGTACACCTGGTAAGCGCTGCCCGGCGGCTTCCTGGTGGTGCCGGCCGCTGGCCGGCAACCCCGGGGGCATCCCCCCAGCAGGGTCAGATCCCTTTTCCTTCTGGAAAAGGGATCTGACCCTGCTGGGTTGCCGACCACGGCACGTGGCCGGCGGGTTTGCCGTATCTGGCCGCATCGGTGAAAATCGGAGCATCCCCCCGACTGCTGCGAGTGCCGATGCACCATGACACCGACCTGATCAACATCGTTGCCGTTGGCCTGGGGCTCGCCTTCATCTTCGGCGCGCTGGCCAACAAGCTCCGCTTGTCTCCCCTGGTCGGTTACCTGGTTGCTGGCATCTGTGTAGGCCCGTTCACCCCCGGCTTCGTCGCCGACCAGGCGCTGGCCAACCAGCTGGCCGAGCTGGGCGTGATGCTGCTGATGTTCGGGGTCGGCCTGCACTTCTCGCTGAAGGACCTGATGGCGGTCAAGGCCATCGCCATTCCCGGCGCCATCGGCCAGATCGCGGTCGCCACCCTGCTGGGCTGGGGCGTGGCCTCGCTGATGGGCTGGCCCGCCCTGCACGGCGTCATCTTCGGTTTCTCGCTGGCCACCGCCAGTACCGTGGTGCTGCTGCGGGCGATGGAGGAACGGCGCCTGCTGGAAACCATGCGTGGCAAGATCGCGGTCGGCTGGCTGATCGTGGAAGACCTGGCCTGCGTACTGGCGCTGGTGATGATGCCGGTGATGGCCGGCGTGTTCGGCCCCGATGCGGCGAAGGAATCACATTCGCTGGGCAGCGTGCTGGCCGACATCGGCTGGACCTTCGTGCAGCTGGGCCTGTTCGTGGCGGTGATGCTGGTGGTCGGGCGCCGGGTCATTCCGTGGATCCTCGAGCGCATTGCCGGGACCGGTTCGCGCGAGCTGTTCACCCTGTCAGTGCTGGCGATCGCGCTGGGCGTGGCGTTCGGTTCGGCGATGCTGTTCGGCGTCTCGTTCGCGCTGGGCGCGTTCTTCGCCGGCATGCTGCTCAACGAATCGGAACTGAGCCACAAGGCCGCGCATGACTCGCTGCCGCTGCGCGACGCGTTCGCCGTGCTGTTCTTCGTCTCGGTCGGCATGCTGTTCGATCCCAACATCCTCATCCAGCACCCCTGGCAGGTGCTGGCCACGGTACTGATCATCATGTTCGGCAAGTCGGCCGCCGCGTTCTTCATCGTGCGCGCATTCGGGCATCCGACCAGCACCGCACTGACCATCTCGGCCAGCCTGGCGCAGATCGGCGAGTTCGCCTTCATCATCGCCGGCCTCGGTGTTGCGCTGCAGATCCTGCCGAAGGAAGGCCAGTCGCTGGTGCTGGCCGGTGCGCTGGTGTCGATCATGCTCAATCCGCTGGTGTTCGGCCTGCTGGATCGCTGGCAGGCCAAGCAGGACCAGCAGCCGCAGCCGGCCGAGCCGGAAGAGGCGATCGGTCCATCGCGCGACCTCAACGCGCATGCGATCGTGATCGGCTACGGCCGGGTCGGCAGCGAGCTGGCGCAGGTGCTGCGTGATCGCGGCGTACCGGTGCTGGTGATCGACGACAACAAGGACCACGTGGAACGTGCGCATGCCAACGGCATCGCCGCGATCCGCGGCAGTGCCGCCGCCGACCGGGTGCTGGCCGAGGCCCATCCGGAGCGTGCCAAGATCGCGGTGCTGGCGATCCCGCAGCCACTGGAAGCCGGCGAGGCGCTGGCCAAGCTGCGTGCGATCAATCCCGAGCTGACCCTGCTGGCGCGTGCGCACAGCGATGCCGAAGTGAAGCACCTGCTGGAACACGGTGCCGACGGCACGGTCATGGCCGAGCGCGAGCTGGCCTATTCGCTGGCAGAGATGGTGATGTCCACGCCGCCGTATCGCGGGCTGGGCCAGCACAGCATTCCGGTGGTGTGAGGTGGCACTGCGGGGCGGCGCCCTGCACCGGCCGGAACACGGTCAATGGGCAAGCAGGATCTGACCCCGTTGCTGCAGCCATAAAAATCCCCGGTCGACCCGCATCGACCGGGGATCGGTAACGCCACGTTGCCACGCCTTGGAGAGGCAGTTCCACCGTAGCGCATCGCGTGGCCGGTGGTGATCGCCGATGGCGATGACGACCAAGCACGTGGCTATCAGGCGCCGGCCAGGGCCTGCTCCAGGTCCGCGCGCAGGTCGCCGATGTGCTCGATGCCGATCGACAGCCGCACGGTGTCCTCGCTGACCCCGGCCTTGGCCAGTTCGGCCGCATCCAGCTGGCGATGGGTGGTCGAGGCCGGATGGGTGGCCAGCGACTTCGCATCGCCCAGGTTCACCAGGCGGGTGAACAGCCTCAAGGCATCCAGGAAGCGCGCGCCGGCCTGGCGTCCGCCGGGCAGGCCGAAGGTCAGCACGCCCGAACCGTGGCCGCCCAGATAGCGCTGCGCAGCGGCATGCTCGGGATCGTCGGCGAGACCGGCATAGCGCACCCAGGCGACCTTTGCGTGCGACTTCAGGAACTGCGCAACCGCCAGCGCGTTGGCATTGATCCGCTCCATGCGCAGCGCCAGGGTCTCGATGCCCTGCAGGATCAGGAAGGCATTGAACGGCGACAGCGCGGCTCCGGTATTGCGCAGCGGCACCACCCGCGCACGGCCGATATACGCCGCCGGCCCCAGTGCTTCGGTGTAGACCACGCCGTGGTAGCTCGGATCGGGCTGGTTGAGCCGCGCGAAGCGCTTGGGCTGCGCCGCCCAGTCGAAGCGTCCGGAGTCGATGATGGCGCCGCCCAGGCTGTTGCCGTGCCCGCCGAGGTACTTGGTCAACGAATGCACCACGATATCCGCACCGTGCTCGAAAGGGCGCAGCAGGAAGGGCGTGGCCACCGTATTGTCGACGATCAGCGGCACACCGGCGGCGTGCGCGACCTCGGCGATCGCCGCGATATCGGTCACATTGCCACGCGGATTGCCGATCGATTCGACGAATACGGCCTTGGTCCGCTCATCGATCAGGGCCGCGAACGCGGCCGGATCGGCCGGGTCGGCAAAACGCGCCTGGATGCCGTACTGCGGCAACGTGTGTGCGAGCAGGTTGAGGCTGCCACCGTACAGCGCGCTGGAGGCGACGATGTTGTCGCCAGCCTCGGCGATGGTCTGGATGGCATAGGTGATCGCCGCCTGCCCGGACGCCAGCGCCAGCGCGCCGATGCCGCCTTCGAGCGCGGCCAGGCGCTGCTCCAGCACATCGGTGGTGGGATTCATGATGCGCGTATAGATGTTGCCCGGCACCTTCAGGTCGAACAGATCAGCGCCGTGCTGGGTGTCATCGAAGGCATACGCCACCGTCTGGTAGATCGGCACCGCCACCGCGCGGGTGGTCGGGTCGGGACGGTAGCCGCCATGCACGGCCAGGGTTTCCAGTTGCCACTGCGGATCGCTCATTGCGCCAGGCTCCATCCGGGGAAACCGCCACCATAGGCCAGCCGGGAACCGCCGCTGAGAGCCGCTGGCGATGACGCCAGTACCGGCGGTTATCAGGTTGGCCGCGATTCAGGCAGTCGTCATGGACCGTTGCTAGGCTTCGCCGCCGGGCGCTCCTGCCCGGGCACGGAGGCCCAACGCGCATGCAGCCATCCCCCTGGACACCCACCCGCCGCGACACGCCGACGCCGGTCCTGCTGGTGGAAGACGACCGTCGCCTCGCAGAACTGGTCAGCGACTACCTGCACGAACATGGCTTCGCCGTGCAGCATGTGGCGCGTGGCGACCTGGCCGGCGCAGCCTGCCGCCAGCACGCACCGGAGCTGGTGGTGCTGGACCTGATGCTGCCCGGCCTCGGCGGCATCGACGTATGCCGGCAGATCCGCAGCTTTTCCGATGTACCGATCCTGATGCTGACCGCCTGCGAAGACGACATCGAGCAGGTACTGGGTCTGGAATCAGGCGCCGATGACTACGTGCACAAGCCGATCGAGCCGCGCCTGCTGCTGGCCCGGCTGCGTGCCCTGCTGCGCCGCCGGCATGGCAGCAGCAACACCGGCACTCCGTGCCGGCTGATGCATGGCCAGCTGCTGATCGATCGCATGCAGCGCGAGGTCCAGCTGCACGGCCAGCCCGTGGAACTGGGCACGACCGAGTTCGAGATCCTGTGGCTGCTGGCCAGCCAGCCGGGGCAGATCCTCTCGCGCGACCAGATCCTGCAGGCGGTGCGCGGCATCGGCTTCGACGGCCTGGACCGCAGCGTCGATGTCAGCATCGGCAAGCTGCGCCGGAAGCTCGGCGACGACGCGCGCGAACCCCGCCGGATCAAGACCGTGTGGGGCCGCGGCTACCAGTTCAACCCCTCGGCCTGGTCGGCGTGAAGCGGCTGTTCCTGCGCCTGTGGCTGGTGGTCGCGGCGAGCTTCCTGGTCACCCTGCTGCTGATCAACGTGATCTTCGACCGCATCTACCTGCCGATGCAGCAGCGTGTGTTCGCAGAGCAGGTGCGTGGCCAGCTGTATGCCTTGCGGCAGGGCCTGCAAGGCAAGGATTCCGCCGCCCAGCAACAGCAGCTGGCACAGTGGCAGCCGCACTATGGCATCGCGCTGTCGCTGCTGCCGGCGCCACCGGCGCTCGCCGCGGATGAACAGGAGCAGCTGCAGCGCAGCGGCATGGTATCCCGGCAGAAGTTCGAGATCGTGCTGGCCCCGCTCGACCCGCTGCATGCGGACGGCCCGTGGTTGCGCCTGCACCTGCCGGGCGAACCGTCGGTGACCCTGTACCTCACCCTGGCCGCGTACTCGGTGATGCTGGCCCTGTTCGGGCTGTGCCTGTACGCCTGGGTGCGGCTGCTGTGGCGTGACCTGGACGCCCTGCGCGTGCATGCCGACCGCATCGGTGCCGGTGACCTGCAGGCGCGGGCACAGGTGTCGCCGCGCTCGCAGATCCGCGTCATCGTCGATCACTCCAACCGGATGGCGGCACGCGTGGCCGAACTGGTGCAGCGCCAGCGTGACCTGACCCATGCGATCTCGCACGAACTGCGCACGCCGATCGCCCGTGTGGCCTTCGGCCTTGACCTCATGCAGGACAGCGATGATCGCGAGCGCCGGGCACGGCTGGCGCAGGGCCTGCATGGCGACCTGGCCGAACTCAATCGACTGGTCAGCGAACTGCTGGCCTATGAACGCCTGGAACACCCCAGCGAAGGCGAGCCACTGCAGCGCATCGAGGCCAACGACTGGCTGCAGGCCTGCCTGGCCGATGCGCGCCGCGACGCCGAACGGGCCGGGCTGGCGCTGCGCGTGCAGCCCAGCGCGTTGCCGCGTGTGGATGCGGAACCACGCCTGCTGCAGCTGGCACTGAGCAACCTGGTCGGCAACGCGCTGCGCCATGCACGCTCGCAGGTGGAAGTCTCGCTGGTCGGTGTTGGCGGCCGCGCCTGCCTGCGCGTGGACGACGACGGCGCCGGCATCGCCGAGGCCGATCGCGAAAAGGCGATGCGCCCGTTCACCCGCCTGGACGACAGTCGCAGCCGGGATACCGGCGGCTTCGGGCTGGGCCTGGCCATCGTCAACCGGATCGCGGTCCGGCACGGCGGCGAACTGCGGATCAGCCGCGCCTCGTTCGGCGGCGCACGCCTGGAAATGCACTGGCCGCTGGCTGCCAGCTGAACGCCCCCCGGCGTGATTACAGTTGATTACAACTCCCGCACAACTACGGACGGATCGGCCGCTGGCATATCGCCACGCTAGCGACCCTGCAGCACGCGCCGGATGCGCGTGCTGCCTTCCTCCCATTGCCGAGAGTTCCCATGTCCCAGCGTCACCGCAGCACCCTGCCCGCCCCTACCCTGCTCTGCTTCGCCCTGCTGACCCTGTTCGCGGCGCCGATCGCCCAGGCCAAGGACGACCACTGGACCTTCGAGCTCGCCGCCGGTGGTGGCGTGACCCCGCGCTACAGCGGCAGCAAGGACTACCAGGCAAGCCCGACACTGTCCTTCGATGCGCGCTCGCCCGGCGGCTGGTTTCTCGGCACCAGTGGTGTGGGTTGGGGCACGGCGATCGGCGAGCACGCCCATGTGCGTGCCTACATCGGCGCCAGCGGCAGCCGACGCGACAAGGACTCGCCGCTCGGTGGCTCGGACTTCCTGCGTGGCATGGGTGATATCCGTACCCGTCCCCTGGTCGGCCTCTCGGCTGGTTATACGCTGGGAGAAGCCGTGCTGAGCGGCTCCTGGCAGGCTACGCGCAAGGATGAAGACCGCGGCGACAACGGCCTGGCCACCCAGCAGGTACACCTGAGCCTGGCGATGCCGTTGTTCGACCTGGCCGGTGGCGTGGTCAGCGGCAGCGTCTCCACCGACTACGGCAATCGCGGTTACATGCAGACCTGGTACGGCGTCAGCCCGGCGCAGGCCGCGCGCAGCGGCTTTGCCCGGCATGCGCCGAAAGCCGGCCTGGCCAGTGCCGGCATCGGCCTGAAATGGAGCCATCGCGTCGGCCGCAATGGCAACTGGTACATCTCGGCGGAAGGTACGCGCCTGCTCGGCGATGCCGCTGACAGCCCGATCGTGCAGAAGCCCAACCAGTTCGGCCTGATGAGCGGCTACACGCATCGCTTCTGATGCATGAAGGGCACCCTGCGGTGCCCTTTTCCCACGGTCAGCGGCAGGCGGGCGCGTCACCGCTGCCGCACAACCCGACCTCGCGCAGCCAGCCGATCCATTGCACGACATCGTCCTTTTCCGGTTCGGAACGGAACGACTTCTGCACGGTGTGGAAACCCTGCGTGCCCTGGATGCCCTTGATCCAGGTGAATTCCGGTTTGCCGGTGCCCGGGTTCTCCGCACAGCTGAGCATCAACAACGCAAACGGGCGACCGCCCTCTTCGCCTTCGCGTATCCAATGGCTCTGGGCCGACGAGCAGGCGATGCGCCATCCGGCTTCAATGAGGCCGAGGAACGCGCGCGGGCTCACGTGGCCACTGTCCGGGGCATCGTTGACGGTGACCATGTCGGTCCAGTCCTGCGCGGTCTGCCCTTCCGGCACGTACTCGGCAATGCGGTTGCCCTGCGCATCGGTGTTCTGGTGGACCGGGTGGTAGCCCTTCATCGGTGGCAACTGCACCTGCTCCACCCCGGTAGCGGACGCGCTGGCGAGGCTGCTGACAGCGCCCAGCGACAGCGCAAGACACAAGCGCAGGACATACAGGGACTTCATGCAGGTTCCTTTTGCGGACGGAGACCGATCTGATCCCGGTTGATCACGATGAAACCGCACTGCCCAGGCCAGCGCAACCACAAACCGCAGATGTGGTTGATCACGCCATGTTCTCGCGGCATCAGGAGCTCAACGCGCCGCAATTCCCCGTAGCGCCGTGCCTGTGCTCGGCTTCAGCCGCAGCGACCCGGCCGGTCGCGACATCCGGCTGCCTTTGGCAGGGGACGTGTCGTGTTCCGCGCGTACGCGCTGTCGCATTCCTCCTCAATTTTCCAGCGAAACAAGACATCCGTCACAGGAAGCTGCCACAAATCGGTCCACTCCACGGTGCTGGCCAGGTGCCTCCGTATCGTCGATTGCTCCAGGGAACAGGACCGAAGTGATGACGTTGTTGGATGGATCAGCGCAGCCGGCACAGCACGTGCTGCCACTGCTTGCGCTTACAGCGGTGCTGGTAGCGTGCGGGCGCAAGGAGCCGCCAGCGCCACCTTACGAGGCCAACCCAGCGCCGACGGAGGCGTATGACGTCGTGGTCAGCGTGCAGGACGCCCCAAGCGGTATCTACGTTTCTTCAGCCTCCGTGACTTACAGGATCACCAATGAGGATTGCCTTCCTCCGATCAGGAACTTTGAAGGCATCCGCTACGAACCAGCGCGTCATAAACTGAAAATCCCGATGCAGCGCATTTCGGCAGGCTACTTCAAAGGGATCTACTTCGCCGATGGAATGCTGGAAAGGAGCTACTACGGACGCAGCGAATGCAGATGGTCCGTGCAGTTTGTGGGCGCAACGCTTCGAACTCCTGCATCAAAGGACTACACGTATTTCAATGTCTCCACCGACCCGGATGCTTCTTCAGAAACGCGCTACGCGCTGAAGGATATACGCCCATGGAAGGACGACGGGGAAATCTATCCAGCCAGAGACTGGTCTCAATGGATGTTCGACAAAGAAGTTCCAACCGCCAATCGCGATGATTTCTTCTCGTTCACCATTTCGACGAAAAGAAGGAACGATGCCCAATGAGCAGGCGTGTAGCAGCAGACCTGGCGATGGCCGCCTACCTCCCTCCCGAATATGACGCGGGGGGAGAGCCCACAAAGGTTCAGGCTGGTGACGAGATCTTCATTGCCGTCGGGCACGCAGATACGAGGAGTGGCTATCAGGGCTCCATCTACAAGAATGTAAGGACAGGCGACTACGTCATCGCCCATCGCGGCACCGAGTTCGACCGGGAATTGCTCAAGGATGGCGTGGTCGACATGGTCATGGTCATGGTCATGGTCATGGTCATGGTCATGGTCACCGGCAGGTTCAACGCACAGCTCAAGGACGCGCTGGAGCTCACCCGCATTGCCAAGGGAATGGCCGAGCGCGACGGCAAGCAGCTGTCTGTCACCGGCCACTCGCTGGGCGGTGGATTGGGACAAGTCTACGCGCATCACTACAACCTGCCCGGCGAACTGACGCACCACCACGAGCTGGATATCGGCACCAGCGCGCTTGGGAAAAACGGCAGACGTGACAGCAAGCGCACCCCCTCCGGCAGGCCAGGCTGCGTGCGCGGCAGGCGCGATACCCGAGCTCACCCGTACCTCGCACTGAACCGGCTACCGTTGCTTGCATTGATTGCAATGCTGGCGGCCTGCGGGCGCAAGGAGCCGCCAGCGCCGCCGTATGAACTGAATCCTTCCCCGAAGGATGCCTATGAAATCACCCTCACCACGCAGGATGCGCCAGACGACATCGACGCATCACACGCATACGTGAGTTACAGGATTGCGGATGAAGGCTGCCTTCCTCCCATCGATAACTTCGAGGGTGTCCGCTATGGCATGGAAATGAAATTGCTTCACATTCCACTGCAACGCGTTGATGGCCATACGTTCAAGGGAATCTTCTTCCGCGATGGACTCGCTCGAAAGGACTACTTCGGGCGCGGGATCTGCACGTGGCGTGTGTCGCTCGTCGGTGCGTCCTTGTGGACCGAACAAACAAAGGACTTCACGTACTTCTCGATCAGCACAGACCTTCAAAAGGGCCGTGAGACCCGCCTCTCCAAAAAGGACATAGAACCCCTTCTTGATGACGGCCATCGCTATCCAGCCAGTGCAATCCTGGAAAACCGGTTCGAGGACGAAGTTCCCATTGAGGAACGCGGCCGATTCTTCTCCTACAGCATATCCATCAGGAAGGCAGGCAACCGGCAATGAACCGCTCCATCCACGCGGTCCTTTCAAATGCAGCCTATGGGTCACCGGAGTTCAACCCGGACGGGACATCCGTTGAGATAGATGCAGGCTACGGACAGAAGTACAAGGCTGTTCTCCACATGGACAAACCCAGCGGCTATCAGGGCACGATCTTCCAGAACATTGCCACGCGTGACTACGTCATCGCCCATCGCGGCACCGAGATCGACCGGGAGCTGCTCAAGGATGGCGTGGTCGACATGGTCATGGTCACCGGCAGGTTCAACGCACAGCTCAAGGACGCGCTGGAGCTCACCCGCATTGCCAAGGGAATGGCCGAGCGCGACGGCAAGCAGCTGTCTGTCACCGGCCACTCGCTGGGCGGTGGATTGGGACAGGTCTGCGCGCATCACTACAACCTGCCCGGCGATGCCTTCAATCCCTACGGCGTGGTGAGCCTTGGCTACCGCATCGAGGAAGGTCAGCCTGCGCATGCGGCCCCCTTCACCAACCACGTCATGGCCGGCGATTTCGTAAGCGCCGGCAGCAAGCATTACGGCAGCGTGCAGACCTATGCGCTGCCCAGCGAACTGAAGACCCTGCGCGAGGCCGAGATTGGCACCCGCATGCTCGGCGCCGCCACCGGCATGTCCGCGCAGATGGCCGCCACGCCACTGCTGGTCGGCGCGCTGGCTGACTCGCACCGGATGAAGCACTTCGTCGACCGCGAAGAGAATGGCGTGCTCAAGCGCTCGGTACTGGACGATCCGTCCGCCCGCGTCCGCGATCCTGAAGACCAGCGACGCGTGGATGCCTTCCGCGCCGACGTGCACGCGCTGCGCAGTGGCGTCAGCCTGCTCAGCCGCGGTGGCCCCGGCCTGCTCCTGGACGGGCTCAACCACGTGCGCGGCCCCGACCAGGCTGGCGGCTACGCGCAGCGCATGGCACAGGCGGCCGAGTTGGCTGCCCACCCGTTCATCCCGTCCGAGCAGCGCAACGCAGCGGCCGCCCAGAACGGTTCGCCGCGCAGGGACCAGCCCGAATTCAATACGCGCTCACCGCTGCAGCAGCGCCTGGACGAACTGCTGGCCGCGGATCCGGAGCGGTTCCTTCAGCTCAATCGCGAGCTGGCCCACCAGGGCGCCGGCCAGCGACTGGACACGCAGGTGCGCGCCCAGCTGGACGCTGAGGAAAGGGAGCGCGAGCAGGCCCAGGAACTGGCACGGCAGCAGGCCGCCCAGCAGGAACAGCAACAAGCAGCACCGGCCATGCGCCGTTGATGGCGTGGAGCGTGAAAATGCACAAGAGTGAACTGGATGAACTGGTCAAGAGCACAGCGCTGCTGATGGAGCGCTATCAGCACCTGTGCAAGCAGATGGGACAGCAACAGGCGCAGCAGGCGGGCGCGATCAATGCGGTGGTGAAGTCACTTCCGGGCCAGCTTCGGAGCAGCATTGACGCCACCCTTGCCGGAGCCAGCCGCGAAGGCGCCGACGCCATGAAGCAGACCATGCAGGCGGCCGTGAACGACTATGAGCAGCGCCTGGCGGCCTCCGGTGAATCGCTTGGTCGAAACGTTGCGACGCTCGTCACCGAGATAGAGCGGTTGCGCCGGGCGTCGCGCGGTGTCCTGCTGAAAAGCCTGGGCCTGGTCGTGGCCGCCACCGTGTTGCTGGTGGCTGGCACGATCTGGCTTGGCGGGCGCTACCGCGCCGAAATCGAGCGCAACCAGATCCAGGCCGAGCTGCTGCGGGCCTACAACCGCGCCGACGTGGTCCTGTGCGGCAAGGAGCAGCTGTGTGCCAACGTCGACATGCGCGGCAGCGGCACAGGTGAGAAGGGACGCTATCGCCGCGTGCGCCCCCGCCCGTAGGCGGGGACGCGCGCCGCATCCTCAGGCCTTGGCGAACACCAGGTGGCCGCCGTCGTTACCGACTTCGATGGTGTCGCCGTTGACGAAAGCGCCCGACAGGATCTTCCGTGCCAACGGGTTTTCCAGCTGCGCCTGGATCGCGCGCTTCAACGGGCGTGCGCCATACACCGGATCGAAGCCGACATTGCCCAGCAGGTCGAACGCTGCGTCGGACACCACCAGCTTCAGGCCACGCTCGGCCAGCCGCTTTTCCAGGCCGCGCATCTGGATGCGCGCGATCTGCTTGATCTGCTGCTTGTCCAGCGGGTGGAACACCACGATGTCGTCCAGCCGGTTGATGAACTCCGGACGGAAGTGTGCCTGCACCACGCCCATCACTGCGGCCTTCATCTGCGTATAGGCCTCCGGGCTGTCATCGCCGCTCATGTCCTGGATCTGGTGCGAACCCAGGTTGGAGGTCATCACGATGACGGTATTGCGGAAGTCCACGGTGCGGCCCTGGCCATCGGTCAGGCGGCCATCGTCCAGCACCTGCAGCAGGATGTTGAACACATCCGGATGCGCCTTCTCCACCTCGTCGAGCAGGATCAGCGAATACGGACGGCGGCGCACCGCCTCGGTCAGGTAGCCCCCCTCTTCGTACCCCACGTAGCCCGGGGGCGCACCGATCAGGCGGGCGACGCTGTGCTTCTCCATGAACTCGCTCATGTCGATGCGGATCATCGCGTCGGCGCTGTCGAACAGGAACTCGGCCAGCGACTTGCACAGTTCGGTCTTGCCGACACCGGTCGGGCCGAGGAACAGGAACGAACCGGCCGGGCGATTCGGGTCGGACAGGCCGGCGCGCGAGCGGCGCACGGCATCGGAGACGACCTTGATCGCTTCCTCCTGGCCCACCACGCGGTTGTGCAGCACCTCTTCCATGCGCAGCAGCTTGTCGCGCTCACCTTCGAGCATCTTGTTGACCGGAATGCCGGTCCAGCGCGACACGACCTCGGCAATCTCCTCGTCGGTGACGCGGTCCTGCACCAGCTTGAAGTCCTTGTGCTCAGCTTCCTGCGCAGCAGCCAGCTGCTTTTCCAGCTGCGGCAGCAGCCCATACTGGATCTCGCTCATCTTGGCGAAATCCTGGCGGCGCTGCGCAGCCTCCAGCTCCAGCTTGGCCTGCTCGACCTGCTCCTTGATCCTGGTCGCACCCTGCAGCGCGGCCTTCTCCGACTTCCAGATCTCGTTGAGGTCGGAGAACTCGCGCTCCAGCGCATCGATGTCGTTTTCCAGGTCCGCCAGGCGCTGCCGCGAAGCCTCGTCCTTCTCCTTCTTCAGCATCTCACGCTGGATCTTCAGCTGGATCACCCGGCGCTCCAGGCGGTCCAGCTCCTCCGGCTTGGAGTCGATCTCCATGCGCAGGCGCGAGGCGGCCTCGTCCATCAGGTCGATGGCCTTGTCCGGCAGCTGGCGGTCGGTGATGTAGCGGTTGGACAGCGTCGCGGCGGCGACAATGGCCGGGTCGGTGATATCCACGCCATGATGCAGCGCGTACTTCTCCTTCAGCCCGCGCAGGATCGCGATGGTGTCCTCCACCGAGGGCTCGCCGACGAACACCTTCTGGAAGCGGCGCTCGAGCGCGGCATCCTTCTCGATGTACTTGCGGTACTCGTCCAGCGTGGTTGCGCCGATGCAATGCAGCTCGCCGCGCGCCAGCGCCGGCTTCAGCATGTTGCCGGCATCCATCGCGCCATCGGCCTTGCCGGCGCCGACCATGGTGTGCAGTTCGTCGATGAACAGGATGATCTGGCCTTCGTTCTTGGCCAGGTCGTTGAGTACGCCCTTCAGACGCTCCTCGAATTCGCCGCGGAACTTGGCGCCGGCGATCAGCGCGCCCATGTCCAGCGACAGCACGCGCTTGCCGCGCAGGCCTTCGGGCACTTCGTCATTGATGATGCGCTGGGCCAGCCCTTCGACGATCGCGGTCTTGCCGACGCCGGGTTCGCCGATCAGCACCGGATTGTTCTTGGTCCGGCGCTGCAGCACCTGGATGGTGCGGCGGATTTCCTCGTCACGGCCGATCACCGGGTCGAGCTTGCCGCTCTCGGCACGCGCGGTCAGGTCGATGGTGTACTTCTCCAGCGCCTGCCGCTGTTCCTCGGCATTCTCCGACTGCACGTTCTCGCCGCCACGCAGCTTGTCGATCGCGGCCTGCAGGCGGGTCTTGTCGGCACCGGCGGCGCGCAGCGCCATGCCCAGCGTGCCGCCGTCCTCCAGCGCCGCGAGCACGAACCACTCGCTGGCGATGAAGGCATCGCCGTGCTGCTGGGCCAGCTTGTCGGTCTGGTTCAGCAGGCGCCCCAGGTCGTTGCCCATCGAGACGTTGCCGGCCTGCCCGGACACCTTGGGCAGCGCGTCCAGCGCCTCGGTCAGGCGCTCGCGCAGTACCGGCACGTTCACCCCGGCCTGGGCCAGCAGCGGGCGCGTGCTGCCGCCCTGCTGGTCCAGCAGCGCGCTGAACAGGTGAACCGGTTCGATGATGCTGTTGTCGCGGCCCACGGCCAGCGACTGTGCGTCTGCCAGCGCCTGCTGGAAACGCGAGGTGAGCTTGTCCATCCGCATTGCGAAACCTCATCGGTCATCAGGGCCGGCCCGCGCCGGCGATGCTGGAAAGATGCGGTTGCCCCACCCCGTTTCAAGGGTGACTGCGACTGCACCCCGAGGCCAGTCAGCCTGCGGCCAGCATGCCGGAACGGGTGTGGTCGGCGCGTTGATCCCGATCAGTGGCGCGCGATGGGAGCCTCAGCGGGTGATCGCGCTGCGGATCGCCCGCAGCTGCTGCTTGACCGCCCGGGCCTGCGCCGCATCCATGCGCAACAGGGCCTTCTGGCCGATCGAACGCGCCTGCAGGCCGGGATCGACGAAGCGGTAACGGCCGCGCTCATCGCGTTCCACCCGCGGCGCCTGGGCCGGTTCCGGCGTGTCCAGCAGGTGATCGATCACCGCCACCAGGCGGTCGTTGAAATAGCCCTGGGGCCGGCCGAGATCGACATAGGCCTGCTGGATCAGCGGATAGAAGCGCTTGTAGGTGGCGGCCACCGTCGCCGGGTCGAGCGCGGTGAACGCCTGCACGTAGGGCGCATAGCGCGCCGCGTTGGTGGCAGCGATGCGCTCGCCGCCCTCCCCTGCGTCCACCCGCAGGCTGCCCGGCAACGGCCGCGCGGCCAACGCCGTGGGCGGCACGCTGGGCTTGTCCAGGGTATCAACCTGGGTGACCAGGCGCTGGATCAGGTGATCGCGCAGCAACAGGGTCAGCGGCCCCTCGCCCTGGAACAACTGGCTCAGCGCCGCCCAGGCAGCGGCATCGCTGTCAGCCAGCGTGGGCAGGGCCGGGTCGGCCTCGACCTCCAGCGGATGCCGGATCGGCGGTGGCGCCGGCGCAGGTTCTGCGGCCGCGTTCGGCTGTGCCGGTGCACTGCGGGTGACGGGGGCGGATTGCACCGGCACCGAAACACCGTCTGCCAGGCTCTTCAGCGGGTCGCGGAACAACCAACCCGCCGCGCCACCGATCACCACCACGCCCAGCACCCAGGGCCATACCGCCTTTCCACTCTGCATGATGCAGTCCCTCATTCTTCACCTGCATGGACACGGTGTGACCCCGCGGATTGCAGCGGGTTCCCCCGGCGTTCCGCTGCGGTTCGGGTTCGCGGCGGGGGCCACGCACGCTCACGCCTGCTTTGCACGCTGCGCGCGAGGCTGTGGGTCCTGTCCCGTGGAGAATCCGCCATGCAATACGCGCTGTACTACTGGACCGGGATCCAGGGTCGTGGCGAATTCGTGCGACTGGCACTTGAAGACGCCGGCGCCGATTACATCGACATGGCGCGGGTGCATGGCGATGCAGTGATGCAGCCGTTCCTGGAAGGTCACAGCGAGGGCGCACAGCCCTTCGCGCCACCGTTCCTGAAAGCCGGACGCCAGGTCATCGCGCAGGTCGCGGCCATCCTGGATTTCCTTGGCCCGACCCTGGACCTGGTGCCACAGGCGGCCTCGCGGCGGATGCAGGCGCTGCAGTTGCAGCTGACCATTGCCGACCTGGTCGCCGAAGTACATGACAGCCACCATCCGATCGCCGCATCGAAGTACTACGAGCAGCAGAAGACCGAAGCCAGGGCGCGTGCCGCCGTGTTGCGCAGCGAACGGCTGCCGAAGTTCCTCGGTTACTTCGAACAGGTGCTGGCGGCCAATGGTGGCCGCCATGCCCTGCGCGAGCATTCCTACGTGGATCTGTCGCTGTTCCAGCTGCTGAGCGGGCTGGACTACATGTTTCCCCGCCGCATGCAGGCGCTGGCGTCCACCCTGCCGTTGCTGCGCGCCCTGCAGGAGCGGGTCGCCAAGCGGCCGAACATCGCCGCCTACCTGGCCTCGGAGCGGCGGCTGGCGTTCAACACCCAGGGCATCTTCCGGCATTACCCGGAGCTTGACGGGGAGCGGTAGTGCCGGCCACCGGCCGGCACACGCAGGGGCTACGAACGCATCGCGCGGATGCCGGCCACGGGCCGGCACGACCGCAGGTCAGTTGTTTCCGCCCAACGGCTTCACCGCCTGCTTCTGCAGCGACAACAGCCCCAGCAGCACCGCCAGTGCCACATAGGCGCCGGCGAACTGCCAGCTGATGATACGGGCCAGGCCTTGCAGGTCCCACGGCAGGTAGATGCCGCCGCGCGGATCCACCGAATGGATCAGGCCGAACAGGGTCAGCACCGCAGCCACCAGCAGGAAGCCGCAGGCACGGCGCAGACGGCCATCGACCATCGCCGCCACCGCCGAGATCCACAGCATCGAGGTGATGATGAAACCGTTGCCCAGAGTGAAGATCACCGCCAGTTCCGGCAGCCCGTGGCCATCCAGCTTGCCCAGCAGCTGGGGCAGCTGCTCCGGTGCGATCCAGCCCGGCGCCTTGATCGCCAGCAGGTAAGCCACCGACGGCAGGAAACCAAACACCATCGCACCGGTATGGTGCCGAGGGGTGGCCTGGAACGCCTGGGTGGTGATGTCGATGGCCACGTAGACGATGATCGGCGCCAGCACCGCCAGTGGCAGCCACTGCACCAGCCCGGAGATGATGCCGAGCATGCCGCCGATGCCGACGAACAGGCCGGTCAGCAGCGTGTAGCCGCTGCGGGCACCCATGTGCTTGTAGGCCGGCTGGCCGATGTACGGGGTGGTCTGCGCCACGCCGCCGCAGACACCGGCCACCAGCGTGGCGACCGCTTCCACCAGCAGGATGTCGCGCGTGCGGTAGTCATCGCCGGCTGCGCGCGCGCTCTCGGAGACGTTGATGCCGCCCACCACCATCAGCAGGCCGAACGGCAGCAGCAGCGGCAGGTAGGTCATCGCGGTGGGCATGCCCTCGAGGAAGCCCAGCGTCGGCAGCGGCAGCACCACCTGCGGCGGTACCCACTCCGGCACATGGAAGCCGGGAGCGCCCAGCCCGGCAACACCGAGGCCGTAATACAGCACGGTGCCGAACACGAAGGCCAGCAGCACGCCAGGGCCACGCACCGGCAGCTTGCCTTTGGCGATCAGCACGTACAGCAGCAGGCCCAGCGTGGTGAAGCCCACCAGCGGCGAGCGCAGCGTCTCCAGCAGCGGCAACAGGCCCATCAGCACCAGCGCGATGCCGGCGATGGAGCCCAGCAGGGCGGCACGCGGCAGCGCGCGGGTGACCGCTTCGCCGAAGAACGACAGCACGAACTTGAGCACGCCCATGATGACCAGCGCGGCCATGCCCAGCTGCCAGGTGGCGATGCCGGCGGCATGCGGGTCCATGCCCTGCTGCTTGAAGGCGATGAAGGCCGGTCCCAGCACCAGCAGGGCCATGCCGATGCTGGTCGGCGCATCCAGGCCGAGCGGCATCGCGGTGACATCGTCGCGGCCGCTGCGCGCGGCCAGCCGGCGCGCCATCAGCGTATACAGCAGGTTGCCGACCAGCACGCCGAAGGCGGTGCCGGGGAACATGCGGCCGAACACCACGTCGGCCGGGAACTGGAAGATCCCGACCAGGGCCATGGCGATGAAGCCGAGGATGGAGAGGTTGTCGACGACCAGGCCGAAGAAACCGTTGAAGTCGCCGGCGACGAACCAGCGACGCGGAGCGGCGGGAGCAGGAGCGGACATGGAAGGGGCGATGGGGGTGGGGACCGCCGATGGTAGGCCCAGCAGGGCCTGCACGCCAATTCCACGCTGGAATGATGGGTTCCAGCCCGCCCCCTCAGCAAGCCAGCATCTGCTCTCGCGCTGGCTCGTGACGGGTGCAGGGCGTAACCCTGCATCGCCCTCCTCTCACTTCTTCAGGAAGTTGTCCACCAGCAGATGCTTCACGTCGTCGAAGCGGCCGTTCAGTACGGCCTTGGCTGCATACAGCGCCGTACCTGCCACCTGCTTGGCCTCGATCTGCGGCGGCATCACCAGTTCGGCGCGGCTGGTATGCACGTCCAGCAACGCCGGGCCACGCTGGGACAGGAAGTCCTGTACCGCTTCCTCCAGGTCCTCGCTGCGGGTAACGGTACGGCCGTGGAAGCCGATCACCTCGGCCAGGCGGCCGAAATCGGGGTTCTTCAGGTCGGTGTAGTTGTCCAGCAGGCCTTCCACCTTCTGCTCCAGCTCGACGAAGTTCAGCGAGCCATTGTTGAACACCACCACCTTGATCGGCAGGTTCTCCTGCACGGCGGTCAGCAGATCGCCCAGCAGCATGGCCAGGCCACCATCGCCGGACAGCGAAACCACCTGCCGGCCCGGGAACGCCTTCTGCAGGCCCAACGCCTGCGGCATCGCGTTGGCCATCGTGCCGTGCAGCAGGCTGGTCAGCGTGCGGCGGCGGCCATTGACACGGATATGCCGCAGCACCCACACCATCGGCGAGCCGCCGTCAGCGGTGAACAGTGCATCGTCGGTCGCGTACTTCGACAGCAGTGCGGTCAGGTGCTGCGGATGGATCAGCTCACCCTTGCCCGGCTGCTCTTCCTGCGCGCGCTTGTCCAGCGCCTTGTCACGACGCTCGATGCACTCGTCCAGGAACGTGCTGTCCTCGCGCGGCGCCAGCATCGGCAGCAACGCATCCAGTGTCGGTGCGATGTCACCGACCAGGCCCAGGTGCACCGGATGGCGGCGGCCGAGATGGCTGCCATCACGATCGACCTGGATGATCGTCGCCTTGTCCGGATAGAACTGGCCCCAGGCGAAATCGGCGCCGAGCAGCAGCAGCGTGTCGCACTCCATCAACGTGTGGAAGCCGGACTCGATGCCGAAGATGCCGGTCATGCCCATGTTGTACGGGTTGTCCGGCTCGACGAAGTCCTTGGCACGCGAGGTGTGCGCGATCGGCGCCTGCAGGCGCCGGGCCAGCTCCAGCAGCTGCGCATGCGCGCCTTGGCAACCCGCGCCGGCATAGATGCCGATACGCTGGCCGCGGCCGAGCAGCTCGGCGATGTGCTGCAACTCTGTGTCGGAAGGACGCAGCACCGGCTGGGTGTAGTGCACCGAGAACGGCACATCGTGCTTCACCTCGGCCTGGCTGATATCGGCCGGCAGGATCACCACCGCCACGCCGCGCCGGCTGATCGCCGCCTGGCAGGCCAGGGTCACCACGCGGCGCGCCTGCTCGGCGCTGTGCACCTGCTCGCAGAACACCGAACAGCTTGCGTACACCGCCTTGAAATCCACCTCCTGCGGGAACTCCATGCCCAGCTCGCTGGTCACCACCTGGCTGGCGATCAGCACCATCGGTGCACGGTTGCGGTTGCTCTCGAACACGCCATTGATGAAATGCAGGCTGCCGGGGCCGCAGGAACCGGCACAGGCGGTCAGCTCGCCACTCACCAGCGAATCGGCACCCGCAGCGAACGCGGCCACCTCCTCATGGCGCACGTGCACCCAGGCAATGTCACTGCCGTGCATCGCATCGGTCACGTGGTTCAGCGTATCGCCCACGATGCCATAGCAACGACGGACACCTGCCTGCTGCAGGGCGTCCACCACGATTTCGGCCACGCGCTTGCTCATCGGATACATCCTCGAACGGGGGAACGTCCGAGGCTAGACCTGATGAAGTGACGCCTCCGCAAAAAAAGGGGACGGAGGGAATTAAGTCGTTTGTGCCGCAAACGACTTAATTCCCTCCGTCCCCTTTTTTCAGTCGTTGACGTTGATCCAGCCCACCAGCGGGCCCAGCTTGGGGCTGCGGTAACGCAGTTTCACCCAGCCGTCCTGTTCATCCAGCATTTCCACACGGTCGCCCTGCACCAGGTAGCGCCGGGTACTGGATGCGCCGGGCTGGTCGAACAGGAACAGGCGCGTGGCCAGTACGGAGGCCTGCTGACCGCGCAGTGGGCCCTCCGGCGGTGCGCCAAGGCCATCGGCAATGGCGCTCTCCAGCACATGACCGGCGGCATCGTAGCTGCGCCACACCGCAAGCGGGCCCTGCTCGTCGGTCTGCACCCAGTGCAGGGCGGCGTTCAAGGTATCGCCGAGCATCAATACGCTCTCGGAGCGGTACAGGTAGAGCTTCGGGCCTGCGAACCGGTACTGGTCGGTGTACCACATCGGCCCGCTGCGGCAACTGCTGGTGAGAGTGCGGGTGGCCGCGTCCACGCTCAGCCCCATCAGGTCACCGCAGCTGTCCTTGCCGTGGGTTTCGGCCTGCAGCGCGTGGAACCCGCCACTGCCCGGATCGAAGCGGTACACCGTCACCGCTTCGTTGACCATGCCCACCGAGGCGCGTGCGACCAGTTCCGGGTAGCCATCGAAATCGACGTCTTCCAGCCCCCAGCTCGAATGGCCGTCGGCATCCGCCGCGCCCGCCAGCGTCTGCCGCCTGCCCGACGGCGACAGTTGCACCGCGATGCTGCCATCCTGCTGGGGATCGGCGTGCGCCTGCACGTGCGCGGCCACCTGGAAGCGCAGCGTTTCGCCCTCGTCCGCGCTCGCCTGCGCCGACGCTGCCAGCACGCCGACCAACACCAGGCCCCGCATGCATTCCCTGTAGTTCATCACTGCTCCCTGCGGCACCGCGACGGCACCTTCAACTCAGAACGATACCTCGACCGGCTGCCGCGACCACAGCACCGATTGATGCTTGGTCTGCTGCTTCCATGCCAAACGGATCGCTTCGATA
This sequence comes from uncultured Stenotrophomonas sp., assembly GCF_945952405.1. Lineage (GTDB taxonomy): Bacteria > Pseudomonadota > Gammaproteobacteria > Xanthomonadales > Xanthomonadaceae > Stenotrophomonas. The sequence goes on from NZ_CAMFIA010000029.1 coordinate 29,494, forward strand.
TCGGCACGGCGCTGCGGAGTGTCCTCGTGCAGCACCACCAGCACCTTGGTGCGCAGGCGGTTGGGCGAGGCATCGCCGCGGAACAGCCACTGGCCATAGGCGTCGAATACGGTCAGGCCGTCCGGAAAGCGCGGGGTCACTTCCTTGTCCAGGAAGGTGCGCCACTGCGCCTCGCTGATGGTGTCGGCCTGCGGGCGGTTGCCGGCGCCCTGCTCCTCGCCCACCCCGAAGTACAGCTCGCTGCGCACCCAGCCGTGGCCGGCGGACGGGCGTGCGGCATCGCCCTTCAGTTCGGCGGTGGCGGCCGTGGCATAGGCGCTGGGCGCCTGCGAAGAGAGGCTGGCGCAGCCGCTGGTGGCCAGCAGCACGGCGAAGACGAGGCCAAGGTGTTTCATCGATACAGCTCCGGGGAAGGGGGACAAGGCGAGCCGGCAGCGTACAGCGCCACCGGCCCGGCGTGCTGATGCCGGCAGGGCATCAGCTCATGCCGGACCGGCAGGGGCTTGCATCGGCAGCGGTCATCACGCGAAGATAATATATCGCTTCATCCGGATGGATGTAAGTGAAACTATCTCCCCCTTCCCCGTCGTCGTTGTTGCTGGAGCCCCCATGTCCGTCCGCCTGCCCGCGTCGCCGCTTGGCCTCGCCATCGCCCTCGCGCTCTCCTCCGCCGCCGTCCCGGCCCTGGGCCAGGACGCCACCCAGCTGGACACGGTGATCGTCACCGGCACCCGAGCCGCCGACCGCACCGTGCTCGAATCCACCTCACCCGTGGACGTGCTCAGCGCCGAGGACATCCGCAAGGCCGGCGTGGTCAACGGCGAGCTGGGCAGCGCGCTGCAGGCGCTGCTGCCGTCGTTCAATTTCCCACGCCAGTCCAACTCCGGCGGCGCCGATCATGTGCGCGCGGCGCAGTTGCGCGGCCTGTCGCCGGACCAGGTGCTGGTGCTGGTCAACGGCAAGCGCCGCCACCACACCGCGCTGGTCAACACCGACAGCAAGATCGGCAAGGGCACCACCCCGGTCGACTTCAACGCGATCCCGGTCAGCGCGATCAAGCGCATCGAGGTGCTGCGCGACGGCGCCGGTGCGCTGTACGGCTCGGACGCGGTGGCCGGCGTGATCAACGTGATCCTCGACAACGCTGGCGACGGTGGTGAGATCGAGGCCAGCTACGGCGCCAACCACACCGACCTCAAGCCGATCGGCCGCACCCTCACCGATGGCCAGACCGGCAACGTCAGCGCCAAGGTCGGCACCTCGCTGGGCGAAGACGGCGGTTTCCTGCGCGTCGGTCTCGAGTACAAGCACCGCAACGGCACCAACCGCGCCGGCTTCGACCAGATTCCGCCGTGGGACCAGACCCCGGACAACCTGGCGCTGCAGGGCAAGCGCAACTACGTGCTGGGCGATGGCAAGAGCAAAGACATCAACCTGTGGCTGAATACCGAAATTCCGGTGGGCCAGACTTCAACGTTCTACGCGTTCGGCACCTTCAACCAGCGTGACACCGAAGGCGCGAACTACTTCCGTTACCCCGATGGCGATGCCAACTGGAAGCAGGTCTATCCGAACGGTTACCGGCCGATCTCCGAAGGCGAGAACCGCGACGTGCAGGCCGTGGCCGGCGTGCGTGGCCAGTGGGGTGAGTGGAGCTACGACGGCAGCCTGGATTACGGCCAGAACGACTTCACCTACCGCCTGCGTGACTCGCTCAACGCCTCGCTGGGCCCGACCAGCCCGACCCGCTTCAAGACCGCTGACTACGAATACGCACAGACGGTGGGCAACCTCGATCTGAGCCGCGTGTTCACCCAGAGCGACAGCATCAGCCACACCCTGGGCCTGGGCGTGGAAGCGCGCCATGAGCGCTACCAGACCCGTCCCGGCGACCCGGCCAGCTATGCGGCCGGCCCGTACACCGACCGCCCGACCGGTTCGCAGGCCGGTGGTGGCCTGACCCCGCAGGATGCGGCGCGCCTGTCGCGCGATGTGGCCAGCGCCTATGCCAGCCTGTCCAGCCAGTTCGGTGAACACTTCTCCAGTGACCTGGCCGCGCGTTACGAGCACAACGACGACTTCGGCGGCGAGCTGACCGGCAAGCTCGCCCTGCGCTACGAATTCACCCCCGCGTTCGCCCTGCGCGGCGCCATCTCCAACAATTTCCGCGCGCCCTCGCTGGCCCAGATCGGCTACGAGTCCACCTCCACCGGCTACAACGCCGGCGGCCAGCTGGTGCAGGGCCGACTGCTGTCGGTCAACAATCCGATCGCACGCGGCCTCGGCGCGCGCGACCTGAAAGCTGAAAAGTCGCTCAATACTTCGCTGGGCTTCACCAGCCGCATCGGCGAGCACTTCGATCTGTCGCTGGACTTCTTCCAGATCGACATCGATGACCGCATCGCGCTGTCGGAGAGCATCACCGGCGATGCACTGACCCGCTATGTAGCCGCCAACTACGGCGTCAGCGGCCTGCAGAGCGCGAGCTTCTTCGTCAACGCCGCCGATACCCGCACCCGTGGTGCCGAACTGGTGAGCAACTGGCGCCAGTCGCTGGGCAACGGCCAGCTGCTGCTGACCGGCACCTACGCCTACACAAAGACCACCCTGAAGAACGTACTGGCCACGCCGGCGCAGCTGCAGGCATTGAACCCGGACTACGTGCTGTTCGGCATCGAAGAAACCAACACGCTTACCGATGCCACCCCGCGCACGCGTGGCAGCGTCTCTGCAGCCTGGAGCAACGAGCACTGGTCGCTGAGCAGCCGGGTCAACCGCTACGGCAGCGCCACCCGCGTGTTCAACTTCGGTGATGGCTACATCCCGCGCCAGACCTACCAGGCCGAATGGCAGCTGGATGCAGAAGTGGAGTACCGCATCACCCCGCGCTGGAGCGTGGCGATCGGCGGCCAGAACCTGACCGACAACTACCCGGATCGATCCAACAGCGATATCCACTACTTCGGCAACCTGCCGTATGACGTGCTGTCGCCGATCGGCAGCAATGGCGCGTACTACTACGGCCGCGTCCGCTTTACCTTCTGATCGATCCGGGTGGATGCAGATTTTCCTTGGGTGGGTGCGGACCGTTGGTCCGCACAGCGAGCCGACCAACGGTCCGCACCCACCGAAGCAAGGCCGTAGCCTGACCTCGACCCCACGTACACGCCCACGCTGGCAGGCTGGGCGTCATGGCTGAATCGCTCCCCCTGCGACCGCCACCCCCATTGCTGGACGATGCCTGCGCGTTGTTCCTCGATGTGGATGGCACCTTGATCGAATTCGCTGCACGCCCGGATGCCGTGCAGCTGCTGCCCGATGTGCGTGAAGCCATCGGCCGCATCAGCGACCGTCTGGAAGGTGCCGTGGCGCTGGTCAGTGGTCGCCCACTTGCACAGCTGGACCAGCTGTTCGCTCCCCTGCAACTGCCTGCTGCGGGCCTGCATGGCCACGAACTGCGCGGCCAGGACGGTCGCGTGCTGCGCGACGAGCATGACGACGACACCGCCGAATGGCTGCACGCACTGCACCAGCAGGCGATGCGCTTCGCCCACGGCCATCCCGGTGTGCTGGTGGAGGACAAGGGCGTCGGCCTGGCACTGCATTGGCGCGGAGCACCGCATGCCGGCAGCGACGTTCGTGCCTTCGCCGACCGCCACGTACGTGGACGTGCCAGCTATCGCCTGCAGCCCGGCGACCATGTGGTCGAGTTCGTTCCCGTCGGCACCGACAAGGGACGCGCGGTGCGGCGGATGATGCAGTACCTGCCCTTCCGTGGCCGCCTGCCGGTATTCCTCGGTGATGACCTCACCGACGAGTTCGGCTTCGACGCCGCCAACGGCCAGCATGGCTGGAGCGTGCTGGTGGGTGAACGTGAACCCAGCGCAGCGGTGTTCGCGCTGCCCGACATACGCAGCGTGCACGCCTGGCTGCGTGAGAATGCCTATTGACCCGGCCACCCCCACGGCCGCAACCGAGATGTACCGCGTGATGACCCAACCCGATCTTGATCTGGGCGTGGTCGGCAACGGCAGCTTCGGCGCCCTGGTCGACAAACATGCCCGTGTTGTCTGGAGCTGCCTGCCCACCTTCGACGGCGACCCGACCTTCTGCGCCCTGCTCGGCCCCAACCAGCAGACCGGCGGCGACTTCGCCATCGAGCTGGAGGACTTCGCCGACAGCGAGCAGGAATACCTCACCAACACCGCGATCCTGCGCACCGTGCTTCGCGATACGCATGGCGGCGCGCTGGAGATCCTCGATTTCGCGCCGCGCTGGCGCCAGAACGACCGCTTCTACCGCCCGGTCAGCCTGATCCGCCAGGTGCGCCCGTTGGCCGGCAGCCCACGCATCACCGTGCGTGCCCGGCCGCTGGCGGACTGGGGAGCGCGCGTGCCCGAGTCCACCTGGGGCAGCAATCATGTGCGCTGGGTCCTGCCCGAGCACGTGCTGCGGCTCACCACCGACGTACCGGTCCGCTTCGTCCGCGACGGTCTTCCGTTCGTGCTCAACCATCCGGTCCACCTGATCCTGGGCGTGGATGAATCACTCAACCGCTCGATCAGCGGTTACGTACAGGAAGCCTTCCAGCGCACCCGCGACTACTGGCGCGAATGGGTGCGCTACCTGTCCATTCCGCTGGAATGGCAGGACGCGGTGATCCGCAGCGCGATCACCCTGAAGCTGTGCCAGTACGAGGACAGCGGCGCGATCATCGCAGCGATGACCACCTCCATTCCCGAGGCGCCCGGCAGCGTGCGCAACTGGGATTACCGCTACTGCTGGCTGCGCGATGCCGCGTTCGTGGTGCGTGCGCTCAACCGGCTCGGCGCAACCCGCACCATGGAGCAGTTCCTCGGCTACATCTTCAACCTGGCCACCACCGACGGTACGCTGCAGCCGCTCTACGGCATCGGCTTCGAAGCCAAGCTGGACGAGGACGAAGTAGCCAGCCTGTCCGGCTACCGCGGCATGGGCCCGGTGCGCCGCGGCAACCTGGCGTGGGTGCAGCGCCAGCACGATGTGTATGGCAGCGTGGTGCTGGCCTCCACCCAGTTGTTCTTCGACCGCCGCCTGCAGGACCCGGGCGACGCGCATACCTTCGCCCGCCTCGAACCGCTGGGCGAACAGGCCTTCGCCCTGCACGATGTGCCCGACGCCGGCCTGTGGGAATTCCGCGGCCGCACCGAAGTGCATACCTACACCAGCGCGATGTGCTGGGCTGCCTGCGACCGCTTGTGCAAGATCGCGGTACGCCTGAAGCGCGATGACCGTGCCCATTACTGGCGCGAGCGCGCCGACACCATCCATGCGCGCATCATGGCCGAGTCCTGGAACGAGTCACTGGGCCACTTCACCGACACCTTCGGCGGCCATCGCCTGGATGCCTCGCTGCTGCTGCTGGCCGACATCGGCTTCATCGATGCACTGGACGCACGCTTCGTCGCCACCGTGGAAGCCATCGGCCGCGATCTCAAGCACGGCAATTCACTCTACCGCTACGTGGCCCCGGATGATTTCGGCGAGCCGGAAACCAGCTTCACCATCTGCACCTTCTGGTACATCGATGCGCTGGCCGCGATCGGGCGCATGGACGAGGCGCGCAGCATGTTCGAACTGCTGCTCAAGCAGCGCAATCACCTGGGCCTGCTGTCGGAGGACCTGGCCTTCGACAGCGGCGAGGCCTGGGGCAACTTCCCGCAGACCTATTCGCACGTCGGCCTGATCACCGCCGCGATGCGCCTGTCGCGGTCCTGGCAGGAGGCATCGTGAGTCGTCTTGTTGTGGTTTCAAACCGCGTGGCCGTACCCGGCGAAAACCGTGCCGGCGGCCTGGCGGTGGGCCTGCTGGCCGCACTCAAGGAGCGCGGCGGGATGTGGTTCGGCTGGAGCGGCAAGAGTGTGCGCGACGGCAGCGGCAGCGTGCACACGCAGAAGGACGGCGACATCGAATTCGTCACCCTCGACCTGAGCAAGCGCGAGGTCGACGGTTACTACAACGGCTTCGCCAACCGCACGCTGTGGCCATTGCTGCACTTCCGCCTGGACCTGGTCGACTATGACCGTGGCACCCGCGAGACCTACCACAAGGTCAACGCGCTGTTCGCCGACAAGCTCGCGCCGCTGCTGCGGGAGGACGACATCGTCTGGATCCACGATTACCACCTGATTCCGCTTGGTGCACTGCTGCGCGAACGCGGCATCGGCTGCCGCATCGGTTTCTTCCTGCATATCCCGATGCCGTCGGCCGACCTGCTGCAGGCCATGCCCGACCACCTGCGGCTGTTCTCCGCGCTGTATGCCTATGACCTGGTCGGCTTCCAGACCCAGCGCGATGCCGATCGCTTCCAGACCTACCTGCGCCTGTTCGGCGGCGGGCGCGTGCTCGACAACGGCGAACTGGAAGCCCCCGGCGGGCGCCGCTTCCGCGCGGCGGCGTTCCCGATCGGCATCGATACCGACCTGATCGCGCGCCAGGCCGGCACCGCCGCGACCAAGGCCGCGGTGAAGAACCTGCGCGCCAGCCTGCGCGACCGCCAGCTGGCCATCGGCGTGGACCGCCTGGACTATTCCAAGGGCCTGCCCGAGCGCTTCCTCGGCTTCGAGCGCTACCTGCAGCGCCACCCGGACCAGCGCGGCTCGCTGACCTACCTGCAGATCGCCCCGGTGTCGCGCGGCGATGTCACCGAGTACCGGCAGCTGCGCAGCCAGCTGGAACAGATCGCCGGCCATATCAACGGTGGCCACGCCGAACCGGACTGGACGCCGCTGCGTTACGTCAACCAGAACTTCACCCATGCCACCCTCACCGGCTTCTACCGGGCGGCGGCGGTAGGCCTGGTGACACCACTGCGCGATGGCATGAACCTGGTCGCCAAGGAATACGTGGCCTCGCAGGACCCTGAGGATCCCGGCGTGCTGGTGCTGTCACTGCTGGCCGGTGCCGCCGACGAGCTGAAGCAGGCATTGCTGGTGAACCCGCACGACCTGGACGGCGTGGCCGATGCCATCGCCACGGCGGCGACGATGTCGCTGCGCAGGCGCAAGGAACGCTGGCACGCGATGATGGAGCACCTGCGCACCTACGACATCAACCACTGGCGCCGCAGCTACCTCGACGCGCTGGAAGGCTGACAAAAAAGGGGACGGAGGGGATTAAGTCGTTTATGCATAAACGACTTAATCCCCTCCGTCCCCTTTTTCAATCGAGGAACCGGGGGGCGTGTTCCGGGGCCGGCAGATGGCAGGCGTCGTGGCGGCCGAACCAGCGGTATCGATTGCGCGCCAGCGTGCGATACGCCGCATCACGCCAGCTGCGTGGCACTGCCTGCAGCACCTTGCTCATACGCCACGCGCCGCCCAGCCCCGCCAGCACGCGCAGGATCGCGTCGGTGTCGGTCCAGGCTCCTTCTGCGTCCAGCAACAGGAACGATGCCGGGTCCCGCGGGTCCAGCCCGTGTGCGCGCAACATCGCGCCCCCGCGCGCGCCCTGCATCGCCGCGAAGTGGTAACGCCCGTTGCGGTCGAAACGCAGCAGGAAGCGCACCCAGCGGTTGCACAGTGCGCACACGCCATCGAACACGATCACCGCGCTGTGCTCTGCGGCGGCGGCCTCACTGCGGTTCGAGCCAGCCTTCATAGCGGATCAGGGCTCCTGCCCAGGGCAAGGTCACATCGACCAGGAAAGTGTAGCGCTGGTCGCGCCAGGCCTCGCGGCAGCGCACGCCGCCGAACCAACGCGTTGGCAACGGCAGCACCCCGAACGCCCAGACCCGCCGCACCGTCCAGTCGATGCCACCGTCATTGGCCTGCAGGTCGAACTCGAAGCGCACCGCCCCCAGCTGTTCACGCAGGTACCCGTCGTGCGCCCACAGTCGGGACACCATCGGCCAGCGGCCGAACCGCCGTGCCCAGCGCTCGCCCTGCCGGTGTGCACTGAACGCCACTTCGGTGGGCACGGCCTCGCCATCGCGCGGCAGCCGCGCCAGCGCGGCCAGCAGCGGCACCAACCAGTGCCGCCCACGCTCGATCCGCGCCTGCCCCCGGTAGCGGCAGGGCAACGCAGCGCTGTGCAGCGCCCGCACCGGCGCTGCCAGGGTCGCGAAGGACGGCCCCAGCACGCGTGCGAACAGCGGCGTGGTCAGGGCGCGATCCAGGCGAGGGTTGCCATGCGTCCGGTGCGGCGATCGCGCCGGTGCGAGTACAGGTCCGGATCGGCCATGGTCGACACGGTCCCGCCATGCACCTGGGCCGGGTCCATGCCCGCCGCCTGCAGGCGCTGGCGGGCCAGCGCGAACAGGTCCACCTTCCAGTGACCCGGACGGGTTGCCACGAAGGCCGCCGCGGCGGCCGGGTCGTGGCCGACGAAGGCGTGGTACACCTCCTCGCCGATCTCGTAGTCGGCCGGACCTGCTGCCGGGCCCAGCCAGGCCCGCAGCTGCGCGGGCGGGGTCTGCATCGCCGCCACGGTGGCCTCCAGCATGCCGTCGGCCAGCCCGCGCCAGCCGGCATGGGCAGCACCGATCTCGCTGCCATCGGCCGCGGCGAACACCACCGGCAGGCAGTCGGCGGTCAGGATCGCCAGCACGACACCGGGCACCGAGGTCACCGCGGCATCGGCCACCGGCTCGCTGGCGCCGGGCGGCGGCGGCGCGGTGAAGCGCAGCACGGTGCTGCTGTGCACCTGGCGCAGCCAATGCGGCGCGGACGGCAGCGCCAGCCCCTGCTGCAGCAGCTGGCGGTTGTGCTCGACGTTGGCCGGGGTGTCACCATCGGCCGCGTGCCGGTTGCCCAGGTTGAACTGCGCGAACGGCGCCGGCGAGATGCCCGCACCGTGCCGGCGCGTGGTCAGCGCATGGACGCCCGCAGGCGCCGGCCAGTCGGCCTGTAGCAACGGCAGCGCGGCGGCCATCACCAGCGGTCCCGCTCGCGTGCGGCGAAGGCTTCGCTGTCTTCGCGCAGCACCTTCATCAGCTGCAGCATGTCATCCGGCACCGGCGCGGTATTGCGCACCAGCTCACCGGTGATCGGGTGGGTGAATTCCAGCGTCTCGGCATGCAGCGCCTGGCGCTTGAAGCCACGCAGCGCGGCCACCAGCTCGTCGCTGGCGCCCTTGGGCAGCTTCAGCGCGCCACCGTACAGCGGGTCGCCGATGATCGGGTGGCGCACGTGCGCCATGTGCACGCGGATCTGGTGGGTACGACCGGTTTCCAGGCGGCACTCCAGCGCGGTATGCGCACGGAAGCGCTCACGCAGGCGGTAATGGGTGATCGCTTCCTTGCCGTCCTCGCGCACGGCCATCTTCAGGCGGTCGCGTGGATGGCGGTCGATCGGGGCATCGGCAGTACCACCGGCCACCAGCGCCCCCATCACGATGGCCAGGTACTGGCGATGCACATCGCGCGCGGCCAGCTGCTCGACCAGCGCGGTCTGCGCCTCCAGTGTCTTGGCCACCACCATCACGCCGCTGGTGTCCTTGTCCAGGCGATGCACGATGCCCGCGCGCGGCAGCACCGCCACCGACGGATCGCGGAACAACAGGGCGTTGACCAGGGTGCCGCTGTGGTTGCCGGCGCCCGGGTGCACCACCAGGCCGACCGGCTTGTTGATCACCAGCAGGTGCTCGTCCTCGAACAGCACGTCCAGCGGGATGTCTTCCGGCTGGGCGTCGGTCTGGGTCTCGAGCACCACCGTGAGGGTGACCACCTCGCCGCCGCGCAGCGGATCGCGCGGGCGCACCTGGGCGCCGTCCAGCAGGACGTCGCCGGCCTTGATCCACTCGGTCAGGCGCGAACGCGAGTATTCGGGGAACAGTTCGGCCACGACGGCGTCGAAACGACGGCCAGCAGCGGTGTCGGGGACGATGGCCTGGCGGGCCGATTCAGAGGGTTGTTCAGACATGGCAGGGGGCATTCTTTGAAATTTTGGGGTCCCGGCGGCCGGTTTCAGTCGCTGGACAGGACACTAGGCTATCATCGACCCTTCGTATTCCAGCCGCGTCCCGCCTCGACCCCATGATCCGACGCTCCGTCATGCTCTCTGCGCCCGTCCGCCTCACCGCCCTGCTGCTGGTGCTGGTCATCGCCGCCACCGGTTGCCACCGTGGTGCCAAGAAGGGCGATCGCCCCGATGAAGGGACGCCGGTCGAACAGTTGTACGAGAAGAGCCACAAGCTGATGCAGGGTGGCAACTGGAGCGGGGCTGAAACCAGCTTCCGCCGCCTGGTGGCCCAGTATCCGTACGGTCCCTATACCGAGCAGGCGATGATCGAAACCGCCTACGCCCAGTACAAGTCCGGCAAGCACGACGATGCGGTGTCCAGCATCGACCGCTTCATCCGTACCTACCCGACCCACCGCAACATCGCGTACCTGTACTACCTGCGCGGCCTGGCCAACTCCAACCGCAGTACGGTTTTCCTGCGCCGCGTATGGTCCCTGGACGCCAGCCGCCGCGACCTGTCCACGCCGCACCAGGCGTACTCGGACTTCAACATCGTGGTCGACCGCTACCCGAACAGCCGCTATGCCGCCGATGCGCGCCAGCGCATGCTGGAGCTGCGTGACGTGTTCGCCCAGCACGAGCTCGACAACGCCCTGTACTACATGCGCCGCGGTGCCTGGGTGTCGGCCGCCGGCCGTGCCAACTACCTGCTGGAAACCTACCCGCAGAGCGCCTTCCAGTACGACGCGGTCGCCGTCCTGGCCGATTCCTACACCCACCTGGGCAACAAGACCCTGGCCGACGACGCCCGCCGCGTCCTGCAGTTGAACCAGCCGGACCACCCGTGGCTGGAAGGCAAGTGGCCGAAGTACCCGTGGATGATCCGCAAGCTGAACCCGTTTGCCGGCGAGAAGTCCGCCAGCACCGGCCAGCGCAACGCGCGACTGGAAAAGAAGTAAGAGAAAGGGCCCCGCAAGGGGCCCTTCTTCTTTGTGGCGGTCGCCCATCCGGGGGGCATCACACAGCCGGCCAGCGGCCGGCTCT
>NZ_CAMFIA010000030.1 GCF_945952405.1 uncultured Stenotrophomonas sp.
GCTGGCCGGCAACCCAAACGAAAAGCGGTAGTGCCGGCCGCTGGCCGGCAACCCAGGCCATGCCTCAGCGCAGGTAATCGCTGTTCGCCATCGCGTCGGCCAGGTAATCCACGAATGAGCTGATCCGCGCCGACACGGCCGTGTTGCGGTAGTACACCGCATGGATCGGCTGGTACACGTCCAGCGTCTGCGCCGCCAGCACCGGCACCAGCGTGCCGTTGGCGCGATCGCGATCGGTGACGAAGTCGGACAGGCAGGTGATGCCAACGCCTTCCACCGCCAGCCGCCGCAGGGTCTCGCCACTGGACACGGCGATATCCGGCCGCACCAGCAGCAGACCGTCCGCGTCACCCGGCAACGGCCAGCGGTTCAGTGATTCCGGTTCGTTGAAGCTGAGCAGGGTGTGCTGGCCCAGCGCGGCGACACTGCTGGGCTCGCCATGCAGCGCCAGGTAGGCCGGGCTGGCCACCAGCCGCAACGGACGGCGGCCCAGCGGCCGTGCGTGCAGGGTGGAATCGGCCAGCGGCCCGATCCGGATCGCCACGTCAGTGCGCCGCTCCAGCAGATCGATGTAGCGGTCGGAACTGTTCAACTCCAGCTGCACATCCGGATAGCGCGCGCGATAACCGGCCACCAGCGGCGCGATCACATGCAGCACGAACGGCATCGCCGCATCCACTCGCAGGCGTCCGGCCGGGCGTTCGCGGCGCCTCGCCATCTGTTCCTCGGCCGCCTCCACCGCATCGAGGATCGCCCGCGCCTGGCGCAGGAACACCTCGCCCTCGGCGGTCAGGTGCAGGCGGCGGGTGGTGCGGGTCAGCAGCGTGGTGCCCAGCTTGTCCTCCAGCCGTCCCAGCGCGCGGCTCACGCCCGACGGTGTCTGCCCCAGCTGCTCGGCGGCGGCGCTGATCGAGCCGCTGTCGATCACTGCCAGGAAGGCCTGCATTTCATCGAGGGTGGTCTTCATGCCCTCATTATTGACTGAAAGGCAAGAGTGATTGGCGTGAAGAGTGGTTTTTCAGCAAAGGTCGGCGGCGCAGACTGCGCAGCCTCTTCCCCTGCTGGACCCTGTCATGATCCGTGGCATTCCCCTCGCCCTGCTGGCGTTGACCCTCGGCGCCTTCGCCATCGGCACCACCGAATTCGTCATCGTCGGCCTGATCCCGACCATCGCCGCCGACCTGCAGGTCAGCCTGCCCTCGGCCGGCCTGCTGGTCTCGCTGTACGCCCTGGGCGTGGCGGTGGGTGCGCCGGTGCTGACCGCGCTCACCGGCCGCGTCCCGCGCAAATCGCTGCTGGTCGCGCTGATGGCGCTGTTCACCCTCGGCAACATCATCGCCTTCCTGGCGCCGGGCTACAGCTCGTTGATCGTCGCCCGCATCCTCACCGGCCTGGCCCATGGCGTGTTCTTCTCCATCGGTTCGATCATCGCCACCGCAGTGGTGCCGAAGGAGAAGGCCGCCAGCGCGATCGCCATCATGTTCACCGGCCTGACCGTGGCGCTGGTGACCGGCGTGCCGCTGGGCACGTTCATCGGCCAGCACCTGGGCTGGCGCGCGACCTTCCTGGCCGTAGCCGGCCTCGGCGTGATCGCCCTGCTCGGTGCGCTGCTGTTCGTGCCGCGCAGTGTGCCGCAGAGCGCGCCGGCCAGTTTCCGCCAGCAGCTGGCGGTGCTCGGCCAGCCGCGCCTGCTGCTGGTCTATGCGATGACCGCACTGGGCTACGGCGGCACCTTCCTGGCCTTCACCTACCTGGCGCCGATCCTGCAGGACGTCACCGGCTTCTCCGCCAATGCGGTCAGCCTGGTGCTGCTGGTGTATGGCGTGTCGGTGGCGATCGGCAACCTGTGGGGTGGGCGCATGGCCGATCGCATGGGCCCGGTGCCGGCCCTGAAGCGCATCTTCGCGCTGCTGGCCATCGTGCTGTTCGCGCTCACCTTCACCGCCTACAACGGCACGCTGATGCTGCTCACCGTGCTGGCACTGGGTGCAGTGGCGTTCGGCAACGTGCCCGGCCTGCAGGTGTATGTGGTCAAGCAGGCGCAGCGCTATGCGCCGCAGGCCACCGACGTGGCGTCGGGGCTGAACATCGCCGCGTTCAATGTCGGCATCGCGCTGGGCGCCTCGCTCGGCGGCCTGGTGGTCGAGCACATCGGCCTGATGCACACGCCCTGGCTGGGCGCCCTGGTGGTCGTGCTCGCCTATGCACTGACCGTGCTCAGCGGGCGCCTGGATCGTCGCGACGGCGTCGACCACCGTGCCGACGGCATCACCGCGGCCGCGCATTGATTCATGCAATGCACCGTTGCCGGCATGCATGCGGTGCCTGCCCTACCCTCTTCCTTCTGCCTCTCCCTTCCCCCGCTGGAGCTTCCCATGACTGTCCCCGCCTTTGGCCTCGGCACCTTCCGCCTGAAGGACCAGACCGTGATCGACTCGGTGCGCAACGCACTGGAGGTCGGCTACCGCGCCATCGATACCGCGCAGATCTACGGCAATGAAGCCGAGGTCGGCCAGGCCATCGCCGAATCCGGCGTGCCGCGCGACGATCTGTACCTGACCACCAAGGTGTGGATCACCGAATTCAAGCGTGATGCGCTGCTGGCCAGCCTGCAGGCCAGCCTGCAGAAGCTGCGCACCGACCGCGTCGACCTGGCGCTGATCCACTGGCCGTCGCCGAATGACAAGGTCGATGTGCCGATGGAGGAATACCTGCCCGCGCTGGCCGAGGCCAAGGCGCAGGGGCTGGCGCGGGAGATCGGCATCTCCAACTTCACCATCGCGCAGACCCGCAAGGCGATCGAGATCCTCGGCGCCGGGGCCATCGCCACCAACCAGGTCGAGATCCATCCGTACCTGCAGAACCGGCTGCTGGTGAAGTTCCTGCAGGACAATGGCATCCACATCACCGCCTACATGAGCCTGGCCTATGGCGAAGTGCTGAAGGACCCGGTGATCCAGGCCATTGCCGGCCGCCACCAGGCCACCCCGGCCCAGATCGCGCTGGCCTGGGCCCTGCAGCAGGGCTTCTCGGTCATTCCGTCGTCGACCAAGCGCGAGAACCTGGCGGCCAACCTGGAAGCGGCCGCCGTACGCCTGACCGACGAAGACATGGCGCAGATCGCCAAGCTCGACCGCGGCCACCGCCTGGCCAATCCGGAAGGCATCGCCCCGGCCTGGGATTGACCCCGACGGTTCGGGTAGACGCCGACCTGGGTCGGCGCCTGCCCCTGATCGATCGATGAAACAGCGTGCCGACCCAGGTCGGCACCTACCAATGCAGGGTTACCCCTGGTCCTGCAACAACCACCCGCGCATCGCTGCACTCACCTCGTCCGGCTTCTCCATCGGCGCCAGATGCCCGCAGTCGGGCACCACCACCAGCTGCGAGTGCGGCACCAGCGCATGCATTTCCTCGCTCACCGCCAACGGCGTGATCCGGTCGTTCGCACCACATACGATCAGCAGCGGATCGCGGTAGCCGGCCAGCACCTCATGGCCGTCACGGCGTTCCAGCGCGCTCTGGCGCAGGAATACCTCCGCACCCAGGCGTGCAGTCATGTCACGTACCCGCTGCACCAGCACGTAGTCATCCAGCCGCGAAGCGTCGATATAGCTGCGCATCAGCGTGTCGCCGAAACCGTGGAATTTGCCCGGCAGGCGTACGCTGGCGCGCTGGCTGCGGCGCTGCTCGGCACGCTCCGGCGAGTCGGCGTGGATCGAGGTGTCGATCAATGCCAGCTGCAGTACGCGCTCCGGAGCAATGCGCAGGATCTCCTGGGCGACGAAGCCGCCCAACGAGAAGCCGGCCAGCGCGAACCGCTCCGGCGCCTGCGCCAGGACGTCCCCGGCAACGCCCTGCAGGGTCTCCGCGCGGGTCTGGTCGCCCACCGTGCAATCGGCGATGTCGGCCAGGTCGGCCAGCTGTGCGCGCCACAACTCGGCATCGTTGAGCAGGCCGGGAAGCAGCAGCAGGGGAATACGTTCGGTCATGCCGGTATTGTCGCGCCGGTGGGATGACGGAACCATGCCGTGGATGGCCCTGTCCGTTGCAGCACGGGCCCAGTGGCGGCACGGCACGCTAGGATGCGGCTCCCACCCTCCCTGTTCCACGGACGCGATCATGGCAGACCCCTACAACAGCAGCCCGACGCCGGCACACGCGCCGCCTTCGCTGCGCTTCGACGATTCACTGGTCACCACCGCCTTCGAACTGCCCGGGCAGCGCATCGTGCGCAACCTGGGCGTGGTGCGCGGCATCACCGTGCGCTCGCGCTCGATCGTCGGCAATTTCCTCGGCGGCCTGCAGACGATCTTCGGCGGCAACATCACCATCTACACCGAGCTGTGCGAGCAGGCCCGCGAAGAGACCTACCGCGACATGGTCAAGCACGCGCGGCAGCTGGGTGCCAACGCGATCATCGGCATGCGCTACGACGCCACCGACGTGATGACCGGACTGACCGAAGTGCTGTGCTACGGCACCGCCGTGGTGGTGGAACCGGTGCGTTGAGGCCACCACGCCGCCGGACGTGGTTCACGCCACCGGCGGCACCGCGGGGACCTCCACCTGCTGCACCGGCAGGGTCACCATCATCACCGTCGGGTCGTCCGGATCCAGCCGGGTCTTGAAGCCCAGGCTCTGGCACATCGCCAGCATGGTGCTGTTCTCGCGCAGCACCTGGCCTTCGACCACGTCCAGGCCCAGCCACTTGGCGTACTCGATCATGATCGCCATCAGCCGCCAGCCGATGCCATGGCCCTTCAGGTCCGAGCGGATCAGGATGCCGTACTCACCGCGGTGGTAATCGGCATCGGCGTGCAGGCGCACCGCGCCGAGCATTTCGCCGCTACGCGGCTCGATCGCCACCAGTGCGATCGAGCGTGCGTAGTCGAGCTGGGTCAGGCGCGCGATGAATTCATGGCTGAAGTGCTTCACCGACTGGAAGAAGCGCAGCCGCAGATCCTCGTCGCTGACCCGGGCGAAGAACGCGCGGAACAGCGCATCGTCTTCCGGCCGCACCGGGCGCACGAAGGCGCGGCCGCCATCGGACAGTTCGATGGTGCGCTCCCATTCCTTCGGATACGGGAACACCGAGAAACGCGGGTGACCACGCCCCTTGTGCAGGATGCGCGAGGGCGCCACCGCCACGCGTGCGTCGAGGGCGAGGATGCCCTTGCCATCGACCAGCAACGGGTTGATGTCGAGCGTGCGTACTTCCGGGATGTCGGCGGCCAGCTGTGCCAGCTTGACCAGCGCCAGCGCCAGTGCGCGTTCATCGGCCGCCGGCACATCGCCATAGGCCTTGAGGATGCGCGAGGCACGGGTCTGGCCGATCAGCTCGTGGGCCAGGCGCAGGTCCAGCGGCGGCAATGCCAGTGCCTTGTCGTTGATCACTTCGACCGCCGTGCCGCCGCGGCCGACCACGATCACCGGACCGAAGGTGGCGTCATCGGCGATGCCGACGATCAGCTCGCGCGCCTTCGGGCGCACGATGGTCGGCTGTACCAGCAGGCCATCGATGCGCGCCTGCGGCCGCAGCTGGCGCGCACGCGACAGGATCGCATTGGCCGCGCTCTGCACCGCCGGCAACGTGCCCAGGTTGAGGCGCACGCCGTCCACTTCCGACTTGTGCGGGATGTCCGGCGACAGAATCTTCAACGCCACCGTCGCGCCGCGCTCCAGCAGCGGCTGCGCCAGGTCCATCGCCTCGTGCGCATCGCGCGCATGCATCACCGGCGCGGACGGAATGCCGTAGGCCTTGAGCAGTTCATGGGTGGCCAGCGGGTCCAGCCACTGCTGGCCGTTGGCCAGCGCTGCATCGACCAGCGCACGTGCGGCGGCGGCATCGACACTGAAGTCCTGCGGCAGGCTGGGTGGGGTCTCCATCAGCGCGTTCTGCGCTTCACGGTACCTCACCAGGTGCTGGAAGCCGCGCACCGCCTCGGCTTCGGTCGGATAGGTCGGCACCCGTGCCGCGTTGAGCGTGGCGGTGGCCTGGTCGTCGTTGCCCAGCCACACCGCGAACACCGGCTTGTCACGGTGATGGCGCGGGCGCAGGCCGAGCGTGCGGGTCAGCGCCTGCGCGGCATCTGCGGACGAGGTGAACGCGGTCGGCACATTGACCACCATCACCGCGTCATTCTCGTTGTCGGCCAGCAATGCTTCGATCGCCGACGCGTAGCGATCACCGTCGGCATCAACCACGATGTCGACCGGATTGCTGCGCGACCAGCCCTGCGGCAGCACCGCATCGAGCTTCTCGATCGTGCCCTCGGAGAGGGTGGCCAGCGTCCCGCGCAACGCGATCAGCTGATCCACGGCGAGGCGGCCAACACCGCCACCGTTGCTGAGAATGGCCAGCCGCCGGCCGGGGAAGGTCCCCAGCCGCCCCAGTGTCTCGGCGGCGGTGAACAGTTCGTCCAGCGCGCCCACCCGCAGCAGGCCGGCGCGATTGAACGCCGCGCCGTACACATCATCGGCGCGCGCCAGTGCCTGCACATGGGTGTCACGGCTGCCCGGCTGCACCCGCTCGGCGCGACCGGACTTCACCACCACCACCGGCTTGGCGCGGGCGGCGGCGCGCGCGGCCGACATGAACTTGCGCGCGTCCTTGATCTGCTCGACATAGAGCAGGATGGCGCGGGTGCGATAGTCGGTGGCGAAGTAATCGAGCAGGTCGCCGAAATCGACATCCATGGTGTCGCCCAGCGAGACCACGGCGGAAAAACCGACCGAGCGCGCCACGCCCCATTCCACCAGGGCGGCGGCGATGGCCGACGATTCGGAAATCAGCGCGAGGTCGCCGGCCTGCGGGAAATGCGCGGCGATGCTGGCGTTGAGCCGCGCATGCGGTGCGATCACGCCCAGGCAATGCGGGCCGAGGATGCGCAGGCCGTGCTTGCGCGCCACCGCCTCCACCTGCGCCGACAGTGAATCCGGGCCTTCACCCAGGTGCGCGGTGAGGATGATCGCGGCCTGCACGCCGCGCTCGGCGGCGGTACGCACCACCTGCGGCACGATCGCCGCCGGCGCGGTGATCACCACCAGGTCCGGCACCCAGTCCAGGTCCTTCAGCCGCTTGACCGTACGGATGCCATCGATCTCGGCATGCCGCGGGTTGATCCACGCCACCTTGCCAGGGAAACCGGTACCGCGCAGGTTGCGCATCACCGCACGTCCGGCGGAGCGCTCGCGCGGGCTGCCGCCGATCACCGCGACCGACTGCGGACGGAACACAGACTGCAGGTGGTAGGTACTCATGCGCCTACGGTACCCAAATTCAGCAGCGTTGGGGATGACACAGAAAAAGGGGACGGAGGGGATTAAGTCGTTTATGCATAAACGACTTAATCCCCTCCGTCCCCTTTTTTTTGTCAGAGCAGGGTGCCGTGCAGGATCAGCGCGGCGATGCTGAAATAGATCACCAGGCCGGTGACATCGACCAGGGTGGCCACGAACGGGGCCGAGGCGCTGGCCGGGTCGAAGCCGAGGCGCTTGAGGATGAATGGCAGCATCGAGCCGGACAGCGAGCCGAAGGTGACGATGCCGACCAGTGCGGCGCCGATGGTGATCGCCAGCAGGATCCAGTGCTCGCCGTAGTCGTGCAGGCCGCCCAGCTGCCAGATCACAATGCGCACGATCGCCAGGCAACCGAGGATGGCGCCCAGCACCATGCCGGTCGGGATCTCGCGCAGCGCGACCTTCCACCAGTCGCGCAGGCGCAGCTCGCGCAGCGCCAGGCTGCGGATCAGCAGCGAAGTCGCCTGCGAACCGGAATTGCCACCCGAACTCATGATCAGCGGAATGAACAGGGTCAGCACCACCGCGCGTGCCAGTTCGTCCTCGTAATGCTGCATCGCGCTGGCGGTCAGCATCTCGCCCAGGAACAGCACGCTCAGCCAGCCGGCGCGCTTGCGCAGCATCTCGAAGAAACCGATCTGCATGTACGGCTTGTCCAGGGCCTCCATGCCGCCGAACTTGTGCGCGTCCTCGGTGGACTCCTCGATCAATGCATCCAGCACGTCGTCAACGGTGACGATGCCCAGCATCTGCTGCTGCGCATCCACCACCGGGATCGCCAGCAGGTCGTGGCGGCGGATCAGCCGCGCCACTTCTTCCTGGTCCATCAATGCGTCCACCGTTACCGGCGGATTGACCTGGGCCACGTCCAGGATCGACTCCTCCGGCAGCCCGGTGATCAGCCGGCGCATGGTCACCACCTGCTGCAGCTGCTGGCTGGCCGGGTCCAGCACGTAGATCGCGTACACCGTCTCGCGGGTGCGCTCGACCTGGCGGATGTGCTGCAGGGTCTGCGCCACGGTCCAGCTGGCAGGCACCGCCACGTACTCGGTGGTCATCAGCGCACCCGCGGTGTTCGGCGGGTAGCTGAGCAGCTTCTGGATGGCCTGGCGCGCATCGGTGCCCAGCAGCGGGATCAGCCGCGCACGCTCGTCCTCGTCCAGCTCGTGGACGATGTCGGTGGCACGGTCGTCGGCCATCAGCCCGAGCAGGGCGGCGGCGCGCGCCGGTGGCAGCTCGGCCACCAGCTCCCCGCTGCGGTGCAGCTCCGGCGCTTCCAGCATCTTCACCGCACGCGGCAACGGCAGCGCAGCCAGCGTTTCCGCGGCGCGGGACAGTTCCAGCGTGTTGAGGAATTCCACCGCATCGGCGGTGTTGTAGTTCGCCAGGGGCGCGGCCAGTGCGGCGGCATCAGCCACCGGGCGCAGCAATTGCTTCTGGTTCATCGGTTTTGCCTTGTGGGGGGTGCGACCTCGCGCAACGCCAACGCAGGCAAACCGTCCCGATGTCAGGCGGTGGCCATCGCTGGCGTCGAACGAGGTCGACTTCTACTGTCGCTGGACATGGGTTGGGGACTCCGGGATGCGTGTGCCGGCGGACGCGCCGCCGGCGGCGGGCAGTCTGGACCCGCCGGCCATGCAGGTCAACCCGGGGCCGCGGCAGGGCGGCGCGGCCGGCGTCGTTTGTTCTCGTGCGTACACGGGCCGGCGCGCATAATGACGCTGTGGTGTTCGCCACGCCCTCCCCCCCGAACGGACGCACAGCGGGCTTCCCCGATGACCAGGTATTCCCATGCATAGCGGTGGTCTGGAACTGGCCCTGGTACTGCTGCTGGCGGCGGTCATCGCCGTGCCGGTATTCAAGAAGTTCGGCTTCGGCGCCGTGCTGGGCTACCTCGCGGCCGGCGTGGTGCTGGGCCCGGATGGGCTGGGCTTCGTACAGGACGCTGACCGCATCCTCGGCGCCGCCGAGATCGGCGTGGTGATGCTGCTGTTCGTGATCGGTCTGGAGCTGTCACCGGCTCGGCTGAAGGTGATGCGGCGCTCGGTGTTCGGCGCCGGCGCGGCCCAGGTGGCGCTGTCCGGACTGGTCCTGGGCGGCCTGCTGCTGCTCGACCATTTCCAGTGGAAAAGCGCGCTGGTGGTGGGCGTGGCACTGGCGCTGTCGTCCACCGCGGTGGGCCTGCAGCTGTTGTCCGAGCACAAGGCGATCAACAGCGACCACGGCCGTCTGGGCTTTGCCATCCTGCTGTTCCAGGACCTGATCGCGATCCCGTTGCTGGCGGCGATCCCGCTGCTGGGCGGAGTGAAGAACGAGACCCTGCGCATCGAGGATGCGATGGTGGCGCTGGGTGCGCTGGCGGTGGTGATCCTGTGCGGGCGGCCGGTGCTGCGCAAGGTGTTCAGCATCATCGCGCGCACCCGCAGCCCTGAGGTGTTCACCGCCACCGCGCTGCTGGTGGTGCTGGGCACCGCCTGGTTCATGCAGGAAGCCGGCCTCAGCCCCAGCCTGGGGGCATTCCTGGCCGGCGTGCTGCTGTCCGATTCGGAATTCCGGCACGAGCTGGAAGCGCAGATCGAGCCGTTCAAGGGCCTGCTGCTGGGCCTGTTCTTCATCGCGGTGGGCATGGGCATCGACCTTGACCGCATCGCCGCCGAGCCGTGGCTGATCGCGGCCGGCGTGGCGATCCTGCTGGTGGTCAAGTTCGGCCTGCTGTACGCGATCGGACGCATCGCCAGGCTCAGTTCGCGGCAGTCGCTGCTGCTCGGCAGCGTGCTGTGGCTGGGTGGCGAGTTCGCCTTCGTGGTGTTCAACGAAGCGCAGCGCGCGCACCTGCTGGGCAATGCCAACCATGACCGGCTGGTGGCGATCGTCGGCCTGTCGATGGCGATCACTCCGCTGCTGATGATCGCGCTGCTCAAGCTGCTCGGCCAGGAAAAGGCCGCACCACGCCAGGCGGCCGAGGCCGACAAGGTGGCGCCGGACAACCGGCCGAAGGTGCTGATCGCCGGCATGGGCCGCTTCGGCCAGGTGATCGCACGCCTGCTGACCGCGCAGAAGGTGCCGTTCGTGGCGCTGGAGGCGAACCCGGACACGGTGGCTGACCTGCGCCGCTTCGGCAACCAGCTGTATTACGGCGACCCGACCCGGCCGGAGATGCTGCGCGCGGCCGGCGGTGAGCACATCGATGTGTTCGTGATCACCGTGGATGATCCGGAAACCAACCTGCGCGCGGTGCGCATGGTGCGCCGGCTGTATCCGGACGCGACGGTGCTGGCCCGCGCGCGCAACCGCCAGCATGCCTGGCGGCTGATGGACATGTCGGCCGAGCCGTTCCGTGAAGTGTTCGGCACCAGCCTGGAGATGAGCGGGCGCGTGCTGACCGCGCTGGGCGTGGCGCCGACGGTGGCCGAGCGCCATGTGCAGCGCTTCCGCGAGCACGACGAACAGCTGCTGCGCGACCAGTACCTGGTCTACGACGACGAGGCTGCGGTGATCCAGACCTCGCGCGATGCGCGCAACGACCTGATGCACCTGTTCGAGGCGGACGCGGAAAGCGACGGCGACAAGGAGCGGTGAGAGTGTGCCGGTGTGCCGACCAACGGTCGGCACCCACCGCGGTAGTGCCGGCAATCACCCTCATGCCCGGTAGTGCCGGCAATCACCCACTGCGGTAGTGCCGGCAATCCCCCTCATGCCCGGTAGTGCCGGCCGCTGGCCGGCAATCACCAAGATCGGAAAGGGATCTGCCCCCGGTCGGTCAGCCGTTGTCGCGCAGGAAGCGTGCCATCGACGAAACACCCGGTACGCGCGGTTCGAATTCACCGGCGACATCGATGAAGCCGCGCATCACCGCGATCTCGCGCGGGCTGCGGTTGAGGCCGTCGCGCAATTCCGGGTCGGCGCCTGCACGCAGCAGGCGCTGCACCAGCAGCGGTAGGCCATGCAGGGCGGCCAGGTGCAGCGGGCCGAAGCCACGCGGATCACGCACGTCCAGGCTCACGTCCTCGTCCAGCAGGCGCTCGACTGCGGCCATCACCACCTGCTCGTCGCAGGCGGTACCCGGCTCGGCACGCGCGCCCAGCAGCAGCAACAGCGGCGTGACCGAGCCCGCGGCGGCCTGGTCCGGTTCGGCACCGGCCAGCAGCAGGGTGTCGAGCAGGGCCAGCAGGCGCGAGCGGTCACGCGCACTGAAACCGTACAGCGCGGCACAGTGCAGCGGGCCCAGCTGCTGCGCGTCGCCGGCATGCACGTCGGCGCCGGCGGTGAGCAGGCGCGCGACGATGTCGGGCAGGCCCAGCGCCGAGGCCAGCATCAGCACGGTCACGCCGCCGGGCAGCCGATGCTCCAGCTTGGCACCGGCATCCAGCAGGGCCGAGACGATATCCACCTGGCGCATGCTCACCGCCGCCGACAGCGGCGTCGCGCCACTGGCTGCGGCGTGCTGCGGATCGGCACCGCGCGCCAGCAGCAGGTCGGTCACCGCCAAGTGGCCACCACCCGCCGCGCGCAGCAGCGCCGTGCAGCCCTGTGCGTCGACCGCATCAACAGCAAAGCCCAGATCGATCAGGCGGCGCACCGCGTCCACATCTCCGGCCATCGCTGCGGCCGGCAGATCCGCTTCGCGCAGGGTCCGCCGCGGCAGCGGCCATACCCGCCAGTCCAGCCAGTCGGCCAGGTCGCGGCGACCGATTGACAACGCCACGCCCAGCGGGGTCTGGCCGTCGGCGGCGCGCGCCTCCGGCGATGCACCGTGCTGCACCAGCAGCTTCAGCGCCCCTTCGCGGGCCAGCGCAGTGGCCAGATGCAGTGCGGTCATGCCATGGCTGTCGCGCGCCTCGCGATCGACACCGGCCTTGAGCAGGGCCTGCTGCAGGCGCAGCCAGCCCAGCCGCACCGCCAGTGACAGCGGCGGATCACCGGCCGGCGAGGCCGCGAACGGGTCGGCCCCCCGCTCCAGCAGTTCCAGCGCCAGCTGTTCCAGGCCACGCGCGGCCTGGTCGTGCTGTGCGCAGGCCGCGAGGAAGCGCGCCAGGCCACCGCGTCCGGCCGGCGACAGACCACGCTGCAGCATCACCTGCAGTGCAGGCACCGCATCGATGCCGCGCGACAGCAGGGCGAACATCGGCGTGTCGGAGCAGGCGTCGCGCACATACGGGTCAGCGCCGTGGGCCAGCAGCCAATCGACCGCATGCGGCTCCAGCGCCAGTTCCGGATCGAGCAGCAGCCCGCCCAGTTCTTCCGGCTGGCACAGCTTGGCCAGCGCGGCCATGCCGTCGGTATTGCCGAAGCCCAGCGCCTCGCGCAGCAGGGTCAACGGCGGCCGGTCCGGCAGCAGGCCACTGGCAGTGGCGGCTTCGCCACGCTCGGCCAGGCCGTCGCTGACTGCGGCCGGCAACGGATAGGCGGGGTCCAGCAGCGCCACGATCGCCCAGCGGCCGGCTTCGGCGGCGTAGTCCACCGCGCGGCGGCCGACCGGATCGGCGGCATCGGCAGCGATGCCCAGGTCGACCAGGCGCTTGATCAGCAACGGCGAAACATCCTCGGCCATCACCGCCAGCTGCACGGCGTTGCGGCCCTCGCCATCCACCGCGACCAGGTCGGGCTTGTGCGGCAGCAGGTGTTCGACCACGGCGGCACGGCCGGCGCGGGCAGCTTCCAGCCACGGCGTGCGGCCCAGCGCATCGCGCGCTTCCAGGTTGGCCCCGGCCGCCAGCAGCACGCCGATGATTTCCACGTGACCGGCCAATGCGGCTTCGTGCAGCGCGCTGCGGCGCTGGCGGTCACGGGCATCGGCGCGCGCCTTGTGCTTCAGCAGCAGCTGCACGCCGGCCGGATCGTCATCTTCGGTGGCGGCGGCGGCCAGCAGCACCGGCGTGCCATCGGCCGGTTCGCTGCGCGCACCGCGTTCGAGCAGGAAACGCGCCAGGCGCCAGTTGCCCACCTGGCAGGCCACCGCCAGCGGCGACCAGCCATCCCGGTTCAGCGCGTCCACTTCAGCGGCGGCATCGCGCAGCAGCGCGGCCACGCCCGGGTCGGAACTGCGTGCGGCATGGTGCAGCGGCGTGTTGCCATCACTGTCGGTGGCGCGCGAATCGGCGCCGTTGGCGAGCAGGGTCATCACCGCTTCCGGGCGGCCATGCCAGCTGTCACGGGTGGCGGCCAGCAGCGGCGTCATGCCCCGGTGCGGCGCGTTCACATCGACGCCGCGGGCAATCAGCTCGCGCAGCAGGCGCAGGTCCGGCAGCACCGCGGCCAGCACCGCCAGGCTGCGCTGGTCGCGCCAGTTCGGGTCCGGCAACGCATAGGGATCGGCGCCAGCCTGCAGCAGCTGCAGGCCGCGATCGATGCGGCCATGACGGGCGGCTTCATACAGGGCCGGGGTCAGTTCCTGCGGCGCCATCGCCTCCAGCGGCGCGGTTTCGGCCGCCGCCGCGAACATCGGTTCGGGCTCGTTGCCGGCCGTTGCCAGCGGACGGCTGCCCGCCGACACCAGCGGCGCCGACGCAACCCGCTGCAACAGCAGGTGCAGCAGCGGCGACAGCAGCACCACCGCCAGCGCGGCAGGCCAGCGTGCGGCCTCCGGCAGCAGCTGCGGCCAGGCTGGCAGCACCACCAGTGCAGCCAGCGCGATCACCAGCGCGGCCACGCCAAGGCCGCGCCAGGCGGTCAGGTCGCGCCCGGCCAGCGCATGCCAATGCTGGGCCAGGCGGCCATCAAGACGCTCGACGTCGTTCCACAGCGGCCAGGTACGCCAGGCCGCCAACAGGCCGGCACTGACCAGCACGCTCAGGCCCAGCACCGCGGCCAGGCTGCCACTGTCACGCAGCGCCGCCAGCGGCCAGGCCAGCAGCAACGCCAGCAGCAGCGGCGCGGCCGCCCATAGCGCGAGCAGCGCAGGCAGGTCCTGGCGCGCGACCACCTTCAACGGCAGCAGCGCACGGCTGCGACGCCACCACGACACCCCCAGCGCGAACGCAGGCTGTGCCAATGCGGCAAGGATGGCACCCGCAACGCCGCCCACGGCGGCACCCAGCGCCAGCAAGGCGCCCACGGCAAAGGCGATCGACAGCGCGCGCGGACGGGAGGCGTCAGTCATAGTGCCGCGGCATCAGGCTGGTCACCGACGGTGGCACCTGCAGGTAGAACCCGCGTTCGCTCATTTCGCTGCGGACCTTGTCCGGGTCGGCCTGGGCCAGGCGGCGCTGGGCATCCAGGGCCACTTCCAGGACGAAGGTGAGCGTCCCCAGCGAGGCGAGCAGCGGCGCGGGCAGCGCGCTGAAATCTTCGCGTCGGGGAACGTAGACGTAGGTGTCCGGCTTGAGTTGGCTTTTATAGACGTAGGCGTGCATGTCCGCGGGACAATAACCCGGGAAGAGCCATGATTGTGTCGGAAAGCCGACACCGGGGAAAGCCGTGCGCCGACAATGCCAGCGTGATCGGCGGCGTTTCCCCGGCGGGGTTCAGCAATGTGGCGGTGGCGTTCAGCCTGAGGCGGCGCTCAGTGATACCCGCTGCCGGCATGCACCTTGCCGCGGAACACCCGGTACGACCACGCCGTGTAGCCCAGGATGACCGGCAGCAGCACGACCAGGCCGACCAGGGTGAAGCCAAGCGAAGATGCCGGCGCGGCGGCCTGCCACAGCGTCATCGAGGGCGGCAGCAGGTACGGCCACATGCCCAGCACCAGGCCGAGGAAGCCCAGCACGAACAACGCCAGGCTGAGCAGGAACGGCGGCAGGTCGCGGCGCGGATGGGTGGCACTGCGCCAGAGGGCGGCGGCCACCGCCAGGGTCAGCAGTGGCACCGGCGACAGCCACCAGAAGTTGCCGTCGCTGAACCAGCGGTCCATCAAGCGCGAATCGAGGAACGGCAGCCAGCTGCTGACCAGGCCCATCGCCGCGATCACCGCCACCACCAGCGGCCGGGTCAACTGGCGCGCCAGTGCCTGCACGCGGCCTTCGGTCTTCAGGATCAGCCAGGTGCTGCCCAGCAGCGCATAGCCGGCCACCAGCGCGGCACCGGTCAGCATCGCGAACGGGCTGAACCAGGCGAACGGCCCCCCGTGGTAGGCGCCGTCCTGCAGCGGCAGGCCCTGCACCAGCGTGCCCAGGATCACGCCCTGCGCGAAGGTGGCCAGCAGCGAGCCCAGCGCGAACGCCACGCTCCACAGGCGGCGCGAGCGATGTGCCTTGAAGCGGAACTCGAAGGCCACGCCGCGGAACACCAGCGCCACCACCAGCAGCAGCACCGGCAGGTACAGCGCCGACAGCAGCACTGCGTAAGCCTTGGGGAATGCCGCCAACAGGCCGGCGCCACCGAGCACCAGCCAGGTTTCGTTGCCGTCCCAGATCGGTGCGGCGGTGTTCATCATCAGGTCCAGCTGGTCTTCGTCCTCGGCAAACGGCGCAAGGATGCCGATGCCCAGCACGAAACCATCCAGCACCACGTACATCAGCACGCCGAAGCCGATCACCGCGAACCATGCCACCGGCAGCCAGGTCATCAGGTCCATGTCAGCGCTCCTCCAGCGGTTCGTCGGCGGCCGACAGCGGGCGCGCCGGGGTGTGGCTGCCATGATCCAGCGACGGCCCTTCGGCATACGGCTGCGGTCCGTGGCGCAGGATCTTCACCAGGTACCAGATGCCCCAGCCGAATACGAACGCGTAGCCCACCACGTAGACGCCCAGCGACAACGCGGTCATCCACGCACTCTGCGGGCCGACGGCATCCGCAGTGCGCAGCACCCCGTACACCACCCACGGCTGGCGCCCCATCTCGGTGACGAACCAGCCCGACAGCAGCGCGATGAAGCCGCTCGGCAGCATCCAGTTCCAGCCCCGCAGCAGCCACGGCGAATCCAGCAGCTTGCGCCGCCACAGCTGGAAGGCCGAAACCCAGGCCAGCAGCAGCATCAGCGTGCCCAGCCCGACCATGATGCGGAAGGCGAAGAACACCGGCGTCACCGGCGGCCGTTCGCTGGCCGGTACCGAGGTGAGCGGATCGAAGCGGCCGTCCAGCGAGTGGGTGAGGATCACGCTGCCGAGCTTCGGGATGGCCACTTCGAAGTCGTTGCGCTCTTCCTTCTCGTTCGGCAGCGCGAACACCACCAGCGGCACGCCTTCGCCTTCCTGGGTTTCATGCCAGTGCGCTTCCATCGCTGCGATCTTCATCGGCTGATGCTTGAGCGTGTTCAGGCCATGCATGTCGCCGACGAAGATCTGCACCGGTACGGTCAGCGCCGCGAACGCCACCGCCGCGACCAGCATGCGCCGGCCCGCCTCGACGTGGGTGCCCTTGCGCAGGTACCACGCGCCGACGCCACCGATCACGAAACAGGTGGTGATGAACGAGCCCAGCGCCATGTGCGCCAGGCGGTACGGGAACGAGGGGTTGAACACCACCTGCCACCAGTCCACCGGGTGCACGATGCCATTGACCATCTCGTAGCCGGCCGGCGTGTGCAGCCAGCTGTTGGACGACAGGATCCAGAACGTGGAAAACAACGTGCCCAGCGCCACCATGCAGGTGGACAGGAAATGCAGGCGCGGCGAAACCCGGCCCCAACCGAACATCATCACGCCGAGGAAGCTCGCCTCGAGGAAGAACGCGGTCAGCACCTCGTAGGTCAGCAGCGGGCCGATCACCGTGCCGGCCACCTCGCTCAGCCGTGGCCAGTTGGTGCCGAACTGGAAGGCCATGACGATGCCACTGACCACGCCCATGCCGAACGACACGGCGAAGATCTTCTGCCAGAAGAAATACAGCTCGCGCCACACCGGCAGCCGGGTGCGCAGCCAACGCCATTCGATGAAGGCCAGCCAGCTGGCCGTACCGATGGTGAAGGCCGGGAACAGCACGTGGAAACTGATGACGAATCCGAACTGGATCCGGGACAACAACAACGCGTCCAAGGGACGCCTCCTGCCTGCGACCGGTGGGATACCGGACCACTTTAGGAGGATTTCGTTATGCCGGGATGCGACCGGGTGACGCGCTGCTTCACTTTGTCGCAGGAGGGCATCGCCCCCGCACTACCGGACAACCGGCCTGGCCGCTGCCAACCCCGGTTGGCACACGCCCAGGCCGGCCTCTCCTCAGTTCCAGAAGTACCAGGCCGCTGCAGCCAGCAGCGCGCCAAACAGCAGCACCTGCACCACCACGTAGACCACGCCACTGTCGCGCGACTCCGCGGAAATCCGCTGCTGCAGCGCTTCGCTCACGTCCGGCGCCTGCTCCTGCCGTGCCTGCTCCTGCCGTGCCTGTTCACGCAGCGCCTGTGCCAGCGCGCGCTCGTCCGCATCGCGAGGGTCGGTCGGTGGGTTCACAGCAGTTCTCCGGCGGTGGTGCGCCGTGTCAGTTCCTGCTTGAGGAGCTGGCGCGCGCGGAACAGGTGGCTCTTGATGGTACCCCGGGCCAGCCCGGTCACCTGTTCGATCTCGGCCAGGTCGAAATCCTCCAGGTAATGCAGGCCCACGATCAGCCGTTGCGGCGCGGTCAACCGTTCCAGTGCCGCGCCCAGCGTGCGGCCCGCCTGCAGCGCCTCGCTCAGTTCGGCCGGGCCGGGCCCCTCGTCACCGATGCCCAGTTCCTCCGGCACCTCCACCGCCACCATCCATTGTGCCTCCAGCCGGCGCCGCCGCAGGTACTGCAGCGCGGTGGTGTAGGCCACCCGCGAAACCCAGGTGCGCAGCGAGCATTCGAAGCGGAACCGGTGCAGCTGGCGGAATACGGCCAGGAAGGTCTCCTGCAGCAGATCGGCGACCTGGTCGCGGTCGCCGACCATGCGCCCGATCACATGCGCGCAGGTGCGCTGATGGGCCTGCACCAGCTGCGCGAACGCCGCGTGCGAACCATCGATGATCGCGCGGACCAGGGCGCGGTCGTCATCGCCCGCCGTGGCGGGCTCGGCGCCCCCGACCGCGACGTCGCGGCGACGTCCGCGCAATGCCGACAATGCTTCGCCGAGCAGGCTCATCGACGTGGCGCCCCGTGTGCCCGTGGCATGTGCCGGCTCAGCCCCTGCGTGCGGCAGGACGGGTGAAATGCCAGGCCAGCAGCTGGCCAAGACCGGCACTGCCGACCATCGCCGCGGCGGCGCCGAAGGTCAGCTCACGCGCACCGATCACTTCCAGCAGGGCCATCGCCAGCGCCAGGCAGACCAGGCTGATGCCCCAGCGCAGCGCGCCCTGGCGGCGACGTTCTTCTTCCAGCACGGCCAGCGAGCGGATCACTTCCTCGGGCACGTGTGGCGCCACCAGCTTGCTGCGGGCGCGGGCATCGGCAATGGCGTGGATCGCGTAGGCAATGCAGATGAAAAGGGTGATCGGGATCAGTTCCTGCATGGTCGGGCTCCTGTTCGGTGGATGATGCGGGTTCAGGAGAATGGATGCGCAACGCCGGCGACCGGTTGCAGTGGATGTTTCAGGCCTCGTCGTCGGCCTCGGAAGCGACCGGCGCATCCGGGAAATAGGTTTCCAGCTGGAAGCCCAGCCGCAGATCGGCCATCAGCCGCACCAGGTCATCGTCCAGTTCGAATCCGGCCCAGGCGCGCTTGCCGAAGAGGCCGATACGCAGGCCGAGCCCGGCGCCCTCCTGGTTCAGCCCGCGGATCACCTCCGCCCGCGCCTGCAGGAACGCCACCACCTGCGGCCACGCATCCATCAGCCAGCCGTCCTTGCCGGCCGCCAGTTCAAAACCGACGCGGGTGACGGCATGCACGCGGATCAGGCGGCCCTCAGCAGCGACCAGATCGGTGCCGACATCGCGGAAGAACGTCCGCTCCTGGTCCAGCCGGGCCGAGATATCGGCGCTGGTGGCGCTGGGATGCTGCACCTGCAGGGAAACCCGGTAGTCATAGCGGTACATGTCGGTTCCTTCCGATGCGGACGCCCATCATGCGGCACGCGCTGGCCGCTGCGGCGCCTTTGCCCAACCGGTCAGCATGACCTGTGGCCCCCTCCCCCGGTGCGGGCGGCTGCTACCCTTGCCCGGTTTCCTCATCTGGTGCTGTCCGCCCATGTCCCGAGTGCTGCCCCTGTCCCTCCTGCTGTCGGCCGTGCTGGCCGCACCGGCCGCGCATGCCGCGCCGACGCCGATCACCATCGAACAGGCCATGGCCGACCCGGACTGGATCGGTCCGCCGGTCGAGAAGGCCTGGTGGTCGTGGAACAGCCAGCAGGTGGAATACCAGCTCAAGCGCAACGGCAGCCCGGTGCGCGACACCTTCCGCCAGCCGGTGGCCGGTGGCGTGGCCGCGCAGGTGGCCGATGACCAGCGTGGCAGCCTGGACGTGGCCGAACCGGTCTACGACCGCAGCCGCAGCCGCAGCGCCTTCGTCCGCAATGGCGACGTGTTCGTGCGCGACCTGCGCAGCGGCGCGCTGACCCAGCTGACCCGCAGCAACGAACGCGCCAGCGGCGTGAACTTCGCCGCCGACAACGGCGTGATCTGGCGCGTTGGCCAGAACTGGTTCCACTGGACCGCCGCGGCCGGCGTGCAGCAGGTGGCCAGCCTGAAGGCCGAGAAGGACCCGCGTACGCCGCCGAAGGCCGACGTGCTGCGTGACCAGCAGCTGCGGACCCTGGAAACCCTGCGCCGCGACCGCGAGCAGCGCGAGGCACTGAAGGACCAGGACCAGCGCTGGCGCCAGGCCGACCCGACCCGCGCACCGGGCCCGGTCTACCTGGGAACCGAGGTGGAGATCGCCGACAGCGTGCTGTCGCCGGACCTGACCCACCTGATCGTGGTGACCAAGCCGAAGGACTTCGACGACGGCCGTGGCGGCAAGATGCCGCTGTACGTGACCGAATCCGGCTACGAGGAAACCGAAGACACCCGCACCCGCGTCGGCCGCAACGGCTTCGAGCCGCACACCCTGTGGTACGTGGACGTGCGCACCGGCAAGGCCGAGAAGGTCTCGCTGGCCGGCCTGCCCGGCATCGGCACCGATCCGCTGGCCGAACTGCGCCGCAAGGCCGGCAAGGATGCGCTGAAGGGCGAGCGCAGCCTGCAGGTGATGAGCGACTTCATGGGCGGTGGCATCCGCTGGAGCGCCGACGGCCAGCAGGCCGCCGTGATGCTGCGTGCCAACGACAACAAGGACCGCTGGATCATCAGCGTCAACGCCGCCGATGGCCGCGTGCAGAACCGCCACCGGCTGACCGACAACGCCTGGATCAACTGGGGCTTCAACGACTTCGGCTGGATGGCCGATGGCCGCACGCTGTGGCTGCTGTCCGAGGAATCGGGCTTCTCGCACCTGTACACCCAGGCCGGCAGCGCCAAGCCGCAGGCGCTGACCAGCGGCAAGTGGGAAACCTCGGCACCGGTGCTGTCGGCCGATGGCAAGGGCTTCTACTTCCTGTGCAACCAGCAGGCTCCGCATGACTACGAAGTCTGCGCGGTCGACACCGGCAGCCGCCAGGTGCGCGAGCTGACCAGCCTCAACGGCGTGGAAGACTTCTCGCTGTCGCCGGATGGCCAGCAGCTGCTGGTGCGCTACTCCGGTGCCTACCTGCCGCCGCAGCTGGCAGTGCTGCCGAGCAGCGGTGCCGGCCAGGCACGCGTGCTGACCGATACCCGCAGCGCCGACTACAAGGCGCGCCAGTGGATCCAGCCGAAGCTGGTCGCGGTGCCGTCCAAGCATGGTGCCGGCGTGGTCTGGGCCAAGTACTACGAGCCGGAAAACAAGGAACCGGGCCGCAAGTACCCGATCGTGATGTTCGTGCACGGTGCCGGTTACCTGCAGAACGTGCACCAGCGCTACCCGGCCTACTTCCGCGAGCAGATGTTCCACAACCTGCTGGTGCAGAAGGGCTACATCGTGCTGGACATGGATTACCGCGGCAGCGAGGGCTACGGCCGCGACTGGCGCACGGCGATCTACCGCAACATGGGCCACCCGGAACTGGAAGACTACAAGGACGGCCTGGACTGGCTGGTCGACACCCAGCAGGGTGACCGCGACCATGCCGGCATCTACGGGGGTTCCTACGGTGGCTTCATGACCTTCATGGCGCTGTTCCGAGCACCGGGCACCTTCAAGGCCGGCGCCGCGCTGCGCCCGGTGGTGGACTGGCACCAGTACAACCACGGCTACACCAGCAACATCCTCAACACCCCGGATATCGATCCGGAGGCGTACCGCGTGTCTTCGCCGATCGAATACGCGCAGAACCTGCAGGACAACCTGCTGATCGCCCACGGCATGATGGATGACAACGTGTTCTTCCAGGACTCGGTGAACCTCACCCAGCGCCTGATCGAACTGCACAAGGACAACTGGTCCATCGCCCCGTACCCGCTGGAGCGCCACGGCTACGTGCGCGCCGATTCCTGGCTGGACCAGTACAAGCGCATCCTCAAGCTGTTCGAGCAGAACCTGAAGTGAGCAACGCCGCGGCCACGATCCGGATCGTGGCCGCGGTCATCCTGGATGACCGTGGCCGGGCGCTGGTGGTGCGCAAGCAGGGCGCCAGCCGCTTCATCCAACCGGGCGGCAAACCCGAACCCGGCGAAGCGCCGCTGCAGGCGCTGGCCCGCGAGCTGGACGAGGAACTGGGCGTGCAGCTGCGCGCCGATGCCGCGCTGGCATTGGGCACGTTCGAGGACTGGGCGGTGAATGAGCCCGGCCACCGCGTGCAGGCGCAGGCGTGGTGGGTGCAGGTGGATGGCATGCCGCAGCCAGGCGCCGAGATCGCCGAACTGGCCTGGGTGCAGCTGCAACCACCGCATGGCCGGCCCTTGGCACCCTTGAGCGAACACCATATCCTGCCGGCCGTCGCCACCCGGGTGACCACCCGCTGACCGTGCGGGTGCCGACTGCAAGGACACCGGATGTCAGTGCCGCTCCCCGCCTCCCCCGCGCCCGCCCCCTCGCCCTACCACGCCTGGGTACGCCCGATCGGGCAGGCCTCGTTCTGGCTGTCGCTGCTGCTGACGGTCTACTTCCTGCTGCAGGCACTGCTGCTGTGGCCGCTGCACGGCACTGCGGCCTGGCAGGCCCTGGCCGGCGCCGCAGTGGCCCATCAGGTCCACAGCATGGCCTGGCTGCTGGCGCACCCGGTGGCCGCGTCGATGATCGCCGCGCTGTACTGCCTGGTCTCGACCCTGGCCAGCCACGGCCTGCTGCGCGAGCGGCGCTGGGGCATGTGGAGCTTTGTGGCGATGCTGATGCTGAGCGCCCTGGCCAACTTCGCGATCGCCGCATGGCTGGATCTCTTCATGCGCGAGGTCATCCCGCTGCTGACCGACGACATCGGCGTGCAGCACGAGCTGCGGGTCAAGCGCCTGCTGTTCACCCTGACCCTGCTCGGCACCTCGCTCCTGCTGCTCGGCCTGCAGGGCTGGCTGGGCTGGCGCCTGCTGCGCCCGGATATCCGCGCCCGCTTCCGCTGAGTGCTCCCTCCCTCTGTACGACAAGGACCGTCGCATGCGCCTGTTGAGCCTGCTTCCCGCGCTG
This sequence comes from uncultured Stenotrophomonas sp., assembly GCF_945952405.1. GTDB lineage: Bacteria > Pseudomonadota > Gammaproteobacteria > Xanthomonadales > Xanthomonadaceae > Stenotrophomonas. The sequence goes on from NZ_CAMFIA010000030.1 coordinate 22,766, forward strand.
CTGTTGTTGACCACGCTGCCGGCCGCCGCCGATGCGCTGCGCTGTGGCGAATACCGCGTCGCCAACGGCGGAACGTCGCTGGTGTTCACCACGCCCAGCAGCGGCTACCGCCACAACAGCATGAGCGAGCCGGAGCCACTGTGGGTCGATCGCAGTGCGGCGCAGACGCGCCTGGTCATGCTCGACGATGGCATCTCGGTGCCGATCAGGATCAGTGCGGACGGCCAGCGCATCGAGGACGACGTGCCGATGCTCTACACCCTGCGACGGCCCCGTGCCTGCGCCGTCGAGCCCAGCGCCGAGCCGGGCAGCTGCCGCGCTGCCGGCAGCTACTGCATCGTACAGCTGCCCAGCGCCTCGCCGGCCCAGGCACAGCGCGCCTGCAGCGAAGGCGTTGGCGCCGGTTGCTCGGCGCTGCTGCAGCAGCAGCTCGAAAGCAGCACCGCGGCCGCCACCGATGGCGCCGGCAGTGCGCGCTTCGAGCGCCCACCGGCCTGCCGCGAGCACACGCCCACGCACGATCCGCAGGCCTGCGAGGCACTCACCGACGATGATCTTGCCGCCGCCATGCGGCGGGTGGGCCAGCGCCTGGAACAGGCCGAGAAGGCGCCGGAGCGACCGCCGCTGCCGCTGGCGGCACTGCAACAGCTGCAGCCGTTGTGCCTGCGCCACCGCGCGGGCCGCTTCTGCGTCGAACTGGCCGAACAACAGTTGAATGCCCTGCAGCCGGCGCTGGCGGTACAGGCGCTGCAGGTGGTCTGCGACGGAGGCCGCGTCAGCGCCTGCGAACGGACCGCGCCGCTGCATGCGCTCGGCGCCGACCTGCGCCTGGTGCCGCTGCAGCAGGTGCCCTGCGGCCGCTACCAGACCGACGACGAGATGCCCGACAGGCTCGATTTCGGCGATGGCTCGCAGGCCCGCCTGCATGACGGCGCGGTCCATCTGCAGCGCGACGGCGAAACCCTGGTACTGCGCCAGCTCGGCAACGGCGACCTGCTCGGCATGGATACCCAGACCGGTTACCAGCGCTATCGGCCGGTGTCCGGCACGGCACAATGCTCGCCCCCGCGCGAGGGCCGTGGTTTGCCGTAGCGCCGGGAGTTTTCCGTTCGATCGTCAGGGAGACGATATGCATTCATCCGCACCGCGCCGCCGCTGGCTGGCCTGGGCCTTGCTACTGGCCGCGCCGACGGCCGTCGCACAGTCACCACAATGCGGCCTGTTCAAGGCCGACGAAGGCAGCGGTACGCTGCGCATCAGTTCGCCGAACCGCGGCGAACAGAAGCACTTCGGCAGTGCACCGTCTCCGGTCGCGTTCCAGCAGATCGACGGAGAGCTGCAACTGGTGAACCTGGAGTACGGCCTGCCCAGCGCGCTGCAGGTGCGCGATCGTGGCCGCACGGTGGAGGTGGACGGCACCGTCTACATCCTGCAGGCCCCCGCACAGTGCGCCGCAGCCGCCACGCCGGCTGAAGGCAGTTGCCTTGCCGATGCGGCGGCGTGCCTGGACCATCGCCGCGAAGCGAACGCGGCCGCGCTGGAAACAGGGTGCCGGGAAGGCGTGCCCGGCATGTGCCTGCAATTGGCCGACCGTTGGCACGATGAAGCCAAACCCACGGTCGAGGCCGATCCTGCCCTGGCAAAGGCAGCGCTCGACGCCGCCCTGTCCGGCATCAAGCTCCCCGCCGCCTGCAACAACGGCGGCTTCGAACAGGGAACCCCGGCGTGTGCCACCGCACTCGAGGCCGACCCCGCCGTGCAGGAGCAGCTGGTCAAGGCGGCGATGACGGCAGCCATGACCGAAGCCATGGTGACGATGACGGCGCCGACCGCACCGGTGATCATTCCAGCCGAACGGCGGCAACAGTTGTTGCGGCTCTGCCGCGAGGTACCGCACGGCGGCTTCTGCACCCGGGTGGCTGAACTGTCCTGGGAGGCGGGAGACCCCCAGCAGGCAGTACAGGCCCTGGCTGCAGCCTGCACACCCGGCAATGACACCGCCACCTGCGAGCGCCTGCCGGCGTTGCAGGCTCTGGGTACATCGTTGCAACCGCAGCCAGCAACGGCCCTACCCTGCGGCAACTATCGGGCCAACGGCGGCCTGATGGACACGTTGGATTTCGGCGATGCGGGCCTGGTCGGCGTGGGCTGGAGCAGCCACCTTCGCGCGCGTGTCGAAGAAGGCGACATCCGCATCCGCCACGACCGGGACGGCGACTTCGTGCTGCGCCCGCTACCGGGCGGGCAGTTGCTGGGCCTGGATAGCTGGACCCGCTTCCAGGTGTTCACTCCCACCGGCGAGGGCCCGACCCGGTGCAGTGCGCCGAAGCAGTTCAAGGTGCTGCCACTGCCGCAGGATTGCCCGCTGGCGCTGGCCAACGAGGACGGTGCCGACGCCTGCTGCGCGCAGGGCAAGCTGCAGGGCTGCAACATTCTCGGCAACCGCCTTGCGCTGTCGGGGGACTGGCTGCAGGCCGCCGGGCACTACACCACGGTCTGCCGTGCCGGCGTCCGCGAAGGGTGCGAGAACCTGGTTACCGCGCAGGGCAACGGTGCCGAAGTGGACGCACGGGCACTCCTGGAGCAACTGTGCAAGGCCGACCGCAGCGGCCTGCATGTGGCCTGCGACGTGCTCGGAACCCAGAACTGGGAGCTGATTACACTGGGCGGTGCGCTGCAGAAGGCAGTCGACGAGACGGCCGTGGACGACACTCCGGCGCCGCGCACCTCCAACCGCAAGCGCTGAGCCCGCCAGGGCCTGCCCGCAGCTTCGGGCGGGCCCTGCGGTAAAGTACGCGCCATGAACGAATTCGAGCGCGTGCGCGCCTACCTCACCGACCTGCAGGACCGCATCTGTGCGGCGATCGAGGCCGTCGATGGCCAGGCCCGCTTCCAGGAAGACCTGTGGCAGCGTGCCGAGGGCGGCGGCGGGCGTACCCGCGTGCTGCGCGACGGTGCGGTGTTCGAGCAGGCCGGCATCGGCTTCTCCGATGTGGCCGGCAGCCGCCTGCCGCCGTCGGCCTCGGCCAACCGCCCGGAACTGGCGGGCGCCTCCTGGCGTGCCACCGGCGTGTCACTGGTGTTCCATCCGCTCAATCCGTATGTGCCCACCACCCATGCCAACGTGCGCTTCTTCCAGGCGCAGCGCGATGGCGAGGTGGTGGCCAGCTGGTTCGGCGGCGGCTTCGACCTGACCCCGTTCTATCCGTTCGATGAGGACGTGCAGCACTGGCACCGGGTCGCGCGCGACCTGTGCGCGCCGTTCGGCGATGAGCGCTATGCCGCGCACAAGCGCTGGTGCGACGAGTACTTCTTCCTGCGCCACCGCAATGAAACGCGCGGCGTCGGCGGCCTGTTCTTCGATGACCTGCACGGCGATTTCGAACGCGACTTCAGCTATCTGCGCGCGGTCGGCGATGGCTTCCTCGACGCCTACCTGCCGATCGTGCAGCAGCGCAAGGACGCCGCCTACAGCGAGCGCGAACGCGAGTTCCAGCTGTATCGCCGTGGCCGCTACGTGGAATTCAACCTGGTCTACGACCGCGGCACCCTGTTCGGCCTGCAGAGCGGCGGCCGCAGCGAGAGCATCCTGATGAGCCTGCCGCCGCGGGTGCGCTGGGAATACGGCTTCAGCCCGGAGCCCGGCAGCGCCGAAGCACGCCTGGCCGACTACCTGGTACCACGCGACTGGCTCTGATGTTCCGGCGCCACGCCTGACGCGTGGCGCCTTCCCCCTGGCCTGGGTGCGCCCTGCACCGCACAGGCCCTGCCCTTACCTGTTCAAGGATGATGTGATGCCTGCAGTTGTTTCCTTCCGCTCCCGCACCGCGGGCTGGCGCGGCCTGCTGTTGTTTGCACTGGCCTCGGCCGCGCTGCCGGCAGCGGCACAGTCAATGGCCTGTGGCACCTACACCAACAGCAGCGGCACCACCACGCTGACCCTCGAGAGCGAGGGCCACGGATACCTGTCCGGCCCCTACCAGGCCACCGAAGAACTGCGCGTGGCCCGCCAGCAGGACGTGCTCGGCACCGGCAACCTGAGCACCGGCCGCCTGGAAAACTGGTTCTTCGAGAACGACGATCGCAACATCGTCACGCCCTATGGCGAGTTCACCCGCCAGCGCTCCGCGGTATGCAAGGCGATGCCGGAGCCGATCGAGGGCGGCTGCGTGATGAATACCTCCGACTGCCTGGAGGCGCTGCCCGAGGCCGCGCCGCCGAAGCTGCACGCCTGGTGCGCCGAAGGCGTGGGCGCGGCCTGCGTGCAGTTGCTGGAAACCTACCAGGAGCAGGCCAGGGACGCGGCCCCGAAGGCCACACGGGCAGAGCCGCCCATGCCTGAGCTCTGCAAGGAAGATTCCCCATCGTTCGACGCAGAAGGCTGCGAGGCGATGGCCTCGGTAGTGGCCTGGGAACAGATGGGCAAACTGGTGTTCGGGCTGGAACACGCGATGGCGCCATTGCTGCCGGCCGCACAGCTCGATGAACTGTCGGCGCTGTGCCGGCAGCAGCACGGCGAGACGTTCTGCAGCAAGGTGGCCGATGTACTGTGGAGTGCCGGGCGCACCCTGCAGGCCCGCGACGCGGTGCAGCTGGCCTGCGCACAGCGCGCGGAGGCATCCGAGTGCGAGACCGCCAGGCGCCTCGCGGTGCTGGACACGGTGCCGGCCACCGCGCTGGCACCGGTGCCGGCCACCACCCTGCCCTGCGGTCGCTACGAAGCCGAGCACAGCGTGCTCTCGCAGCTGAACTTCCTCGACGGCGGCGTGGTTGATGTCGAGGGCCGCAGCCAGCGCCTGCGCGCCAGCCTGGAAGGCGGGCGCATCCTGGTCCGCCGCGAAGTCGGCAGCGACTACGTGCTGCAGCCGCTGCAGAACGGCAACCTGATCGGAATCGACAGCGGCAACCGCTTCGCCTACTACCAGCGCAAGCCCGCTGCCGGCGGGGCCAGCTGCAAACCGCCGGTAGCCTTCGTGGAGATCCCGCTGCCGCTGGACTGCCCGACCCTGGGCCGCAAGGACGGCGCCCAGGCGTGCTGCGCCGAAGGCAAGCTGCTCGGCTGCAAGGTGGCCGGCGAAGCGCTGTTCAAGGACGAACAATGGGCCGCGTCGCAGCCGTATTTCGAGCGCCTGTGCAGCGCGGGCGTGCGCGAAGGCTGCCTGGCACTGGCGGCGCTGTACGCGCATACCGGTGACCCGAAGGTGCCGCAGGCCATGGCGGCGATCTGCGCGAAGGACGGCAAGGGCACCCACGTGGCCTGCGATGTGGACGCCACCCGCAACTGGCCGGCGCTCAAGGCCGGGGACCTGTAGAGCCGAGCCCGATGCAGCCGAGCGTAGGCTCGGCTCTACAAGGGAATCCCGCAACGGTAGGGCCGAGCCCAGGCTCGGCTCTACCGGGTCAGGTGTTCCTGCGCGGGATGATGGTGATGTGCCCATTGATCTCCAGCAGGGCCAGCTCGACCTCCTCCACGCCCAGGCATCCCTGCTGGCGCAGGGCGGCGTCGAAATCCGAGCGGGTCACCTGCTCGCGGCGCAGAACGGCGTCGAACAGGCGGCCATCGCGCGCGATCACCACGGGTTCTCCCTCTACCAGGCGTTCAACCCGGCGGCTGCGCGTACTCACCCAGCCGACCCCGTAGTTGAGCAGGATCAGGGTCGCCGCCAGCAGCAGCCCCCCTCCCAGTGAAGTATCGGTGCCGAGCAGCGCGTTCTGCACCGCATTGCCCAGCAGCACCACCAGCAGCACGTCGAACGGGGTGATCTGGCCCAGCGGGCGTTTGCCGCTGAGCCGGACCATGCCCAGCACCACGACATAGACCACCACCGCGCGCAGGATGAACTCCCACCACGGCATCGCCAGTGCGAACAGATCGGGCATTGCGGTTTCCCCTGTAGAGCGGTGGCCCAGCCTAGCATCCGGGGTCGGATGCCTTTGCCGTGCAGGCAGAGGGATCCGACCGCGACTGCCGTCGGCGCAAATAAAAAGCCCCGCTGACCAGGGGGAGGTCAACGGGGCCGGGGAACGGGCACTTGGGGAGGAGTCCCCGTTCCGAGATCTGCTCCAGGGGATGGGAGAGATCCGCAACAGGCATTGCGCCTGTCGGGAGTTATAGAAGCACTCCGAACACTAACGGTTCGTGAAGGGGCCCAATTTAATGAACTTCAATCAGGGCAACATTCATGATCGAGTCAGAAACACACGCTCAATGAATGAATTCACGTCGTTTTCGGCTTGAAACAGGCTCAGTGCGCTTCGTCCCAGTTGCTGCCAATCCCGGTGTCGACAACCAGCGGCACCCGCAGCTTGGCCGCTTGCGACATGCGCTCGACCACCTGCGAACGCAAAGTTTCAACGAAACTGCTTTCGGTTTCGAACACCAGTTCGTCGTGCACCTGCAGGATCATCCGGGCCGGTGCGCCGCTGTCACGCAGCCACTGGTCCACGTCCACCATCGCCCGCTTGATGATGTCCGCGGCGGTGCCCTGCATCGGCGCGTTGATCGCGGCACGCTCGGCACCCGCTCGCAGGCCCTGGTTACGTGCATGAATGTCGTTCAGGTACAGGCGACGGCCGAACAGGGTTTCCACGTAGCCCTGGTCGCGGGCCTGCTGGCGCATCCGCTCCATGAAGTCACGCACGCCGGGGTAGCGGCTGAAGTACAGCGCCACGTAATCCTGCGCCTGGCCACGGTCGATGCCCAGGTTGCGGGCCAGGCCAAAGGCACTCATGCCGTACATCAGGCCGAAGTTGATCGCCTTGGCGGCGCGGCGCTCGTTCGGGGTCACCTCGTCCAGCGCGCGGCCGAACACCTCGGCAGCGGTGGCACGGTGGACGTCGGCGCCCTGCTCGAACGCACGCACCAGGCCCGGGTCTTCGGACAGGTGGGCCATGATCCGCAGCTCGATCTGCGAGTAGTCGGCGGCCAGCAGCAGGCAGCCTTCCGGGGCGATGAACGCGCGGCGGATGCGGCGGCCATCCTCGGTGCGGATCGGGATGTTCTGCAGGTTCGGGTCCGACGAGGACAGGCGGCCGGTCGCGGCACCGGACTGGTGGTAGCTGGTATGCACCCGGCCGGTCTCCGGATTGACCATCTCCGGCAGCTTGTCGGTATAGGTGCTGCGCAGCTTGGCCAGCCCGCGGTAGTCGAGGATCACCCGCGGCAGCTCGTGCTGGTCGGCAATCGCCTCCAGCGCCTCCTCGTTGGTGCTGGGCTGGCCCTTCGGGGTCTTCACCACCGCCGGCAGCTTCAGCTCGTCGAACAGCACCGCCTGCAGCTGCTTGGGCGAATCCAGGTTGAAGCTGCGCCCGGCCAGCTCGGTGGCCTTCTGCTGTGCCGCCAGCATGCGCGAGGACAGATCCTGGCTCTGCCGGCGCAGCTCGTCGGTGTCGATCCGCACACCGTTGGCTTCGATCGTGGTCAGCACCGGCACCAGCGGCATCTCGATGTCGCGGTACACGCTGTCCAGCGCTGGCACCGCCAACAGCTGCGGCTGCAGCGCGTGGTGCAGGCGCAGGGTGATGTCGGCATCCTCGGCCGCATAGCGGCTGGCTTCGTCGATGCCCACCTGCGAGAACGGAATCTGCTTGGCGCCCTTGCCGGCCACGTCCTCGAACTTGATGGTGCTGTAGCCCAGGTAGCGCAGGGCCAGCGAATCCATGTCGTGGCGGGTGGCGGTGGAATTGAGCACGAAGCTCTCGAGCATGGTGTCGTCGTGGTAGCCCTGCACCTGCACGCCGTGGCGGCGCAGCACGTGCAGGTCGTACTTGCCGTGCTGGCCCAGCTTCTTCTTCGCCGGGTCCTGCAGCACCGGGCGCAGCGCGTCCAGCACCTGCTGCATCGGCAGCTGCGCCGGCGCGCCGGGGTAATCATGGCCGACCGGGATGTAGGCGGCCTTGCCCGGCTCGACCGCCAGGCTGATGCCGACCAGGCGCGCACGCATCGCGTCCAGCGCGTCGGTTTCGGTATCGAAGCTGACCAGATCGGCCTGCTGCAGCCGCTCGACCCAGGCCTGCAGCTGTTCCGCCGTCAGCACGGTCTCGTATTCACCCGGTGCCGCCAGCGCCGGATCCAGCGTGCCGGCGGCCGGCGCCTCGGCGCTGCCACGGGCAAACCCGGCCGCCGTGCCACGCAGGCTCGGGGTCGCCTCGCTGGCGGCAGCCGGTGCCGGCAACGGCGCGCCCAGCTCCTTCAGCGCCTGGGTGAAGCCATAGCGCGTGTACAGCTCGGTCAGCACCGGCACATCCTGCTCGCGCAGCGCCAGCGTGGTCGGGCTGGCCTCCAGCTCCACATCGGTTCGGATGGTCACCAGCTCGCGGTTCAGCGGCAGGCGTTCCAGCGCGGCGCGCAGGTTCTCGCCGATCTTGCCCTTCATGGTCGGCGCAGCAGCCATCACCCCGTCCAGGTGCTGGTACTCGGCCAGCCACTTGGCGGCGGTCTTCGGCCCGCACTTCTCCACGCCCGGCACGTTGTCGACGGTGTCACCCATCAGCGCCAGCAGGTCGATGATCTGGTCGGCGCGCACGCCGAACTTGTCCATTACCGCCGCATCCGAATCCATGCGGCTGCCGGTCATGGTGTTGACCAGCTCGATGCCTGGGCGCACCAGCTGGGCGAAGTCCTTGTCACCGGTGGAAATGGTCACCTTCAGGTCCTGCGCCAGCCCCTGCAGGGCCAGCGTGCCGATCACATCGTCGGCTTCCACGCCGGGAATGCGCAGGATGCTGATGCCCAGCGCTTCGACGATGCGGCACATCGGCTCGACCTGGCTGCGCAGCTCATCGGGCATCGGCGGCCGGTTGGCCTTGTACTGTTCGTACAGGTCATCGCGGAAGGTCTTGCCGGGCGCATCGACCACGAACGCCACGTAGGCCGGGCGCTCCTTCAGGGTCGAGCGCAGCATGTTGACCACACCGAACAGCGCGCCGGTGGGTTCACCCTGTGCGTTGGACAGGGGCGGCAGCGCGTGGAACGCGCGGTACAGGTAACTGGACCCGTCGATCAGGACTAATCTGCTCATGGGACGATTCTACGCGCCCGTGCCTGCACCGCGACGACACGGTACGCCCCCGGTGTTGGGGCATAATCAGGGCTCTTTCCAGGCCAAGGATTCCCCGCCATGAAGACGCTGATGCTGTCCTCCCTGCTGCTCCTGGCTGGCTGCGCCAGCATGGGCGGCGCCGGGGCACCCCCGGTCGACGTCAAGGGCGCCGACGTGTCCAAGCGCACCATGGACAACGGCGACGTCGTCGAGGAATACCGCGTGTCCGGCCAGCTGCGCATGGTCAAGGTGACCCCCTCGCGCGGCGCACCGTTCTACATGTACGACAAGAACGGCGACGGCCGCTTCGACAACGACAAGGACGGCGTGTCGCCGGTGTACTGGAAGCTGTACAGCTGGTGATGCAACAGGGGTCAGATCCCTTTGCCTCCGGCAAACGGATCCGACCCCATCGATTCCACAAAAGATGACGCCGGCGCGCATCCTGCGGCCGGCGTCGGGTCCCCTCCCCGGGAACGCTTGAATCAGCGGATGACCAGCACCGGCAGCGTGCTGCGCGCCAGCACTTCGGCGGTCTGGCTGCCCAGCAGCACGCGGGTCACGCCACGGCGGCCGTGCGAGGTCATCACGATCAGGTCGCTGTTGCGTTCGGCGGCGGTCTCGATGATGCCGTCGGCCGCATAGCGGTCCAGCACGTGCACCGGGTTGGCCTGGATGCCCTGCTCGGCGGCCTTGGCCAGCGCCGGCTGCAGCACCTTCTGCGCGCCTTCCTCGCGGTCGGCCTTGTACTCGGGGCTGTTCATGTAGCCCACGCTCCAGCCCATGGCGTCATACATGCCGACGGCCCACGGCTCGGAGACAGTCACGATATCGACCTCGGCATCGAGGTCCTTGGCCAGCTCCAGGCCCTTGGCCAGGCCCTTGTCGGCCAGCTCGGACCCGTCGGTGGCAATCAGGATGCGCTTGTACATGGTGGGGCTCCGTGGCGATCTGCCAGATGGGAACGACACCATTGCACACCGGATGTGCACGCTACGCCTTGAGCAGGATCAATCCGGCGCTGCGCAGCGGCGTGTGCGCACCGCCAGCTTGCGTAACCGAACACGGCCGCGCAAGCTGGGGGGCGGCGGCTATCTTCTGTAGAGCCGAGCATGAGCTCGGCTCTACAACAATGTCGCTCAGGCGATCTGCACCACGCGCGCGTTCTGGCACAGCGGATAGCTGGCCACGAATTCGGCAATCGCATCACGCATCGCCTCGAACGACTCGCCGTACATGTACAGCGCGGTCTCGGTCGGGCCCTGCCACCAGCTGCAGATCTCGCCCAGGCCGTCGATGCGCTCGGACAGCTGTTCGAACACGTGGTTGGAGTCGCACTGTTCGTAGACTTCGTCCGGCAGGGTCAGCCCATCCAGGTAGATGCCCAGGCCTTCGGTCACGCCGAAGCCACGGTCGGCCTCGCCCGCGCCCTGCAGCTGCGAACCCTTCGGTGCACCCAGCTGTTCCAGCAGGTCGATCAGCTTGGGCACGCCCGCCGCGTCGATCAGTGCGACCTCGATATCGCCGTACTCGACTTCACCCAGGTCGGACATCGCGGTGCCGCCACCGGTGAGCTCACCCACCTGGGCCGCCTGCAGCAGTGCGTCGAGCGGATCCTCGAACAGTTCATGGCGATGCTCCGGCTGCAGCCGGGCGTTCAACTTCACGGTGACATGCAGCGTGGGTTCGGTCATGGAGGCGTTCCTGGAAGATGTCGGCCCATTGTAGGGCCGAGCCATGCCCGGCTGCGTTTCCTGGACAGAAACAGCCGAGCATGGGCTCGGCTCTACGGATGTCGGCCTGTTGTAGAGCCGAGCCATGCTCGGCTGCACAGATGAAGCACCGCGGCGATCAGATCACCGTCAGGTTGGCATACGCCATCACCAGCCACTTGCTGCCGGCGTCGGCGAACTCGACCTGCACGCGGGCGTGGGCGCCGTTGCCTTCGTAGTCGGTCACCATGCCTTCGCCGAACTTGGGATGGGTGACCAGCGCGCCGAGCTTGATCGGCGGCGCCTCGATCGAGGCATGGCCCATCACCCGGCTCGCCCCCATCGACGCCGGTCGCGAGACCTGCACCTTCGGCCGCACTTCATGCAGCAGTTCACGCGGAATTTCACGCAGGAAGCGCGATGGCAGGCTGTAGTTGTCCTGGCCGTGGATGCGCCGCGACTCGGCGTAACTCAGCACCAGCTTCTGCCGTGCACGGGTGATGCCGACATAGGCCAGGCGCCGCTCTTCTTCCAATCGGCCGCTTTCCTCCAGCGAACGTGCACTCGGGAACAGGCCTTCTTCCAGGCCGGCCAGGAACACCAGCGGGAACTCCAGGCCCTTGGCCGAATGCAGGGTCATCAGCTGCACGCCATCCTCGCCCGCCTGCGCCTGGCCCTCACCGGCCTCCAGCGCGGCATAGGCCAGGAACGCGACCAGCTCGTCCATGTCCTCGCCCACTTCCTCGATGTCGTCGGCGCGGCGCACGAAGCGCGAAGCCACCGACACCAGTTCGTCGAGGTTGTCGGTGCGCGATTCCGAATCCAGCGCATTGCGGCTTTCCTTGCTCCAGTGCTCACGCAGCTGCGAGCGGGCCAGCACGTGGTCCACGCGCTCGGCCAGGGTCATGTGCAGGGTCTGCGCCTGCAGCTCGTTGACCAGCACCAGGAAGCCGGCCAGCGCATTGCGTGCACGCGCGGCCAGCGCACTGCCCTGGGTGACCAGCATGGTCGCTTCCCACAACGAGATGCCCTGGGCACGTGCCTCGCGTCGCACTTCGTCCAGCGTGCGGTCGCCAATGCCACGGGTCGGCGTGTTGACCGCGCGCTCGAACGCCGCGTCATCGTTGCGGTTGGACAGCAGCCGCAGGTAGGCCAGTGCATCCTTGATTTCGGCGCGCTCGAAGAAGCGCATGCCGCCATACACGCGGTACGGCACCTGCTCGCTCAGCAGCGCTTCTTCCAGCGCGCGCGACTGCGCGTTGCTGCGATAGAGCACGGCCACTTCGGTATAGCTGCCCCCGTCCCGCACCCACTGGCGGGCGCGCTCGACGATGTAGCGCGCCTCGTCCATCTCGTTGTAGGCCGCGTACAGGTCGATCGGCTCGCCATCGCCGCTGTCGGTCCACAGCTGCTTGCCGATGCGGTCGGGGTTGTGCGCGATCACCGCGTTGGCGGCACCGAGGATATTGGCGGTGGAACGGTAGTTCTGTTCCAGGCGGATGGTCTGCGCGCCCGGGAAGTCGCGCAGGAAGCCCTGCACGTTCTCGACCTTGGCGCCGCGCCAGCCATAGATGGCCTGGTCATCGTCGCCGACCACGAACACATGGCCGGAGTCGCCGGCCAGCACGCGCACGAACGCGTACTGGATGGCGTTGGTGTCCTGGAACTCGTCCACCAGGATCTCGCGGAAGCGGGCGCGGTAATGCGCCAGCAGCGCCGGGTTGTCGCGCAGCAGCTCGTGCGCGCGCAGCAGCAGCTCGGCGAAGTCGACCAGGCCGGCACGGTCGCAGCGCGCCTGGTACTCGATGTAGGCCTGGCGCATGGTTTCCAGCCAGGCATCATGCGGCTCGGGCTGGATGTGCTGCGGGCGGCGGCCCTCATCCTTCTGCGCGTTGATCCACCACGCGATCTGCTTGGCCGGGTACTTGCCGTCGTCCAGCTCCAGCGCCTGCACCACGCGCTTCACCAGGCGCAGCTGGTCATCCGAGTCCATCACCTGGAAGCCTTCGGGCAGCTTCGCGTCCTGCCAGTGCAGGCGCAGCAGGCGGTTGGCCAGGCCGTGGAACGTGCCGATCCACATGCCGCGGCTGCCGTTGGGCAACTGTGCGTCGATGCGGTGGCGCATCTCGCCCGCCGCCTTGTTGGTGAAGGTCACCGCGAAAATGCCGTGGGTCGGCACGCCATCGACTTCATGCAGCCAGGCGATGCGGTGGGTGAGTACGCGGGTCTTGCCGGAACCGGCACCGGCCAGCACCAGGTGGTGGCCGGGGGGAGCGGAGACGGCTTCGCGCTGGGCCGGGTTCAGGCCATCAAGCAGGTGGGAGACATCCATCCCCCCATTTTACGGCATCGCCGTCGCCGCTCCTGCGACCACCTGGGTGGCCAGCTGCTGCGCCTGCTGACGCAGTTCAGGCACCGCCAGGCTTTCCCACAGGCTGCCGATGCGCAGGCTGCCGAGCACGCCCAGCCGTGCTTGTGGCTGGCCACCGGCCGCGCGCAGGCGATCGCCCGGCACCGTGCTGTCCAGGCCCAGGCCATGCGGGCCGGGGCGCGCCAGCCCTTCGGCCTGCAGCTGCTGCAGCAGCGGGTTGCGCAGGGCGCTGGCCCGGGTTTCCACGCCGGTGGCGTTGATCACCGCGCCGATCGCCCAGTGCCGCTCGGCGCCGCTGGCATCGCGGCCACTCAGCCGCAGCACGTCGCCGTCGGCCTCGATGCGTTGCAGGCGCGCACGATGGATGCGCAGCTGGCCAGTGGCCTGCAGCGCCTGCAGCTGGGCATCCACCTCTTCGGCGATGCGGTGCCGATGCACGTCCCAGTAGCGCACCACATGGCGCAGGAAACGACGCTGGTCCGCTTCATCGAGGCTGCACCACAGCGCCTGGCCATGCGGGCGGATCCGATCCATCACGCCCTGCCACGGCAGGCCATCGGCCTGCGCCTGGCGTGCAAAACCACGCAGCGCGCGCAGGCGCTGGCGCAGGCCCATCGGCAGCAACGTGGCCGGCTCGAATGCGGGCAGGCCGCCGTGCGCATGCGGCAGGGGCAGCAGGCCATGCCGCGAGAACACGTGCAGCGGCCCGCTGTGGCCGGCCGCCACCAGGGCCAGCACGGTGTCGGCCATGCTCAGGCCGGAACCGACAATGGCCACCGCC
>NZ_CAMFIA010000031.1 GCF_945952405.1 uncultured Stenotrophomonas sp.
CTCAGTTGGTAGAGCAGGGGATTGAAAATCCCCGTGTCGGCGGTTCGATTCCGTCTTCGGCCACCATCTTCAAGAGACCTGCAGACATGCAGGTCTTTTTTTTTGCCCGCAATGCCGCATCCACGCCAGGCCTGGATCCACCGCTGGCAGAGGCCCAGCGATTGACGAAACATTTACACCGGCCCGGGCCAGCGCACCTACGCTGCGGATTCCTGCCTGGAGCCTGCCGATGTACCTGCGCCCCGCCCTGCTCGCCTGCCTGCTGCTGGCCACCTCCGCGGCGATCGCCGCCGAGCCGGTGCGCGCGGTCGACACCCTGGACATCGATCGCTATGCCGGCCAATGGCATGAGATCGCGCATCTGCCAGTGTCGTTCCAGAAGCAATGCGTGGGCGAGATCACTGCCAACTACGGGCTGCGCCGCGACGGCCGCATCAGCGTCACCAATGCCTGCCGTAACGGCGACGGCGAACGCGTGGTCGCCGAAGGCGTGGCGCGGCCGGTCAGCGGCCACCCGGGCCAGCTGCAGGTGCGCTTCGTGCCGGACTGGCTGAGCTGGGTACCGCTGGTCTGGGCCGACTACTGGGTGCTGGCGCTGGACCCGGACTACCAGTGGGCCCTGGTCGGCGAACCCGGCCGGAAGTACCTGTGGATCCTCTCGCGGCTGCCGGAAATGGATCGCGCCCGCTTCGAACAGTTGAAAGCCAAGGCCGAGGCGATGGGCTACGACCTCGCCCCGCTGCGCGTGATGGCACCGCTGCGCGATACGCCGGCCGATTGAACCGCCGCACAACCCGCGCACCGCGCGCGGCCGCTCCGGCGCCACGCACGCCCCGCCGCCATCTTCACGCGCTACCCTCTGCGACGGGTCGCCGCGGGCGATCCAAACGACCATACGCCGTAGTATGCTTATTCCAACGCACCCCCTTCAGAGGACTTGCGCCCATGCTCCACCGCTTCCGTTTCGCCTTGATCGTTCTGTGCACCCTCGCCCTTGCCGCCTGCGGCAACGGCATCGTCAAGCGTGTTTCGGAACCGGCGGCCAGCCTGCAGCAGCTGACCGTGCGCGCCGACGGCAACTGGAGCGTGGCGCTGCGCCTGCAGAACTACAGTTCGATGCCGATGACCTTCGATGACGTCTCGCTGGCGCTGACCGTCGGCGACAGCGAAGCCGGCACCCTGCAGACCCGGCCCGGCATCTCCATCGGCGGCACCTCCGCCGACGTCATCACGGTCGAGCTGGTCCCCAGCTCGGCCGCACGCCTGGTGGTGGCCGATGCCTTGGCCAGCAACCGCACCCTGGCCTATGCCCTGAAGGGCTCGGTGTCGGCCACGCCGCAGGAAAAGAAGCAGCGCAGCTTCGACATCAGCAGCCGCAGCACGCTCAACCAGGCCCCCGGCCTGCCCGGCGTGCTGCGCTGAGTTCCGTTTCCCGCCGCGGCGCCAGGCGCCGCACCCCCTGCCCTGATCAACTCGAGACGTACCGATGAGCAGCTACACCGCCCCGCTTTCCGACCTTCGTTTCGCCCTGCACGACGTGCTCAAGGTCGAGCCCCTGTTCGCCCGCCTGGGCTTCACCGACGCCACCGCCGACGTGGTCGATGCCGTGCTGGAAGAAGCCGGGCGTTTCAGCGCCAGCGTGCTGGCCCCGCTCAACAGCGTCGGCGACGAGATCGGCTGCGTGCTCGACCAGGCCAGCGGTGAAGTGACCACCCCGCCCGGCTTCAAGCAGGCCTATGACCAGTTCGTCGATGGCGGCTGGACCGGCCTGACCGCCTCGCCGGAACTGGGTGGCCAAGGCCTGCCGCACACCCTGGGCGTGCCGCTGAATGAAATGATCAACGCCGCCAACCTGGCCTGGGGCAACTTCCCACTGCTCTCGCACGGCGCCATCGAAGCCCTGAAGCAGCATGGCGAAGCCTGGCAGCACGAGGCCTTCCTGAAGCCGCTGATCGAAGGCCGCTGGACCGGCACCATGTGCCTGACCGAACCGCACTGCGGCACCGACCTGGGCCTGCTCAAGACCAAGGCCGAACCGAACGCCGACGGCAGCTATTCGATCACCGGCACCAAGATCTTCATCACCGCCGGCGAGCACGACCTGACCGGCAACATCGTGCACCTGGTGCTGGCCAAGCTGCCGGACGCGCCTGCGGGCGCCAAGGGCATTTCGCTGTTCGTCACCCCGAAGTTCAAGGTCGACCGCGAAGGCAAGGTCGGCGAGCGCAACGCGCTGCGCTGCGGCTCGATCGAGCACAAGATGGGCATCAAGGGCTCGGTCACCTGCGTGATGAACTTCGATGGCGCGCAGGGCTACCTGGTCGGGCAACCGCACAAGGGCCTGCAGGCGATGTTCACCATGATGAACACCGCACGCCTGGGGGTCGGCCTGCAGGGTATCGGCCTGTCCGAGCGTGCTTACCAGAACGCCCTCAAGTACAGC
The DNA here is from genome assembly GCF_945952405.1 of uncultured Stenotrophomonas sp. Taxonomy (GTDB): domain Bacteria; phylum Pseudomonadota; class Gammaproteobacteria; order Xanthomonadales; family Xanthomonadaceae; genus Stenotrophomonas. The sequence continues at coordinate 2,444 of NZ_CAMFIA010000031.1, forward strand.
CGTGAGCGCCTGCAGTCGCGCGCCCTGAGCGGTGCGAAGTTCCCGGACAAGCCGGCCGACCCGATCCTGGTCCACCCCGACGTGCGCCGCATGCTGCTGACGGTGAAGTCGCTGGTCGAGGGCAGCCGCCTGCTGGCCCTGCACGCTGCCACCCTGATCGATGTCGCCCACCACGCCGAAGACGCCGCCGAGCGCGAACGCGCCGACACCCTGGTGAGCTTCCTGACCCCGATCTCCAAGGCCTGCCAGACCGAATGGGGCATCGAGAACACCTACAACGCCCTGCAGTGCTTCGGTGGCCACGGCTACATCCGCGAGCACGGCATGGAGCAGCTGGCCCGCGATGCCCGCATCACCACCCTGTATGAAGGCACCACCGGCATCCAGGCACTGGACCTGATCGGCCGCAAGACCGCATCCAGCCAGGGCGCCGGCCTGAAGCTGATGCTGGCCGAGATCGAGGCTTTCGCAAAGGCGAACGAAGACAACGAAGCGCTGGCCGAGTTCATCGGCCCGCTGCGCGCCAAGGCCGCCGAGTGGGGCAAGCTGACCCTGGAGGTACTGCAGCGCGCGGCCGGCAACCCGGACGAACTCGGTGCGGCCAGCTACGACTACCTGTTCTATTCGGGCTATGTGGTGCTGGCCTACTGGTGGGCCCGCAGCGTTGCCGCCGCCGATGCCAGCGCGCATGGCGCTGCCTTCGCCCAGGGCAAGCGCGAAACCGCACGGTTCTACTTTGCCCGGGTGCTGCCGCGCACGCTCAGCCACGCCGCCGCGATCCAGGCCGGCGCCGCCCCGCTGATGGCGATGGACGACGAGCGCTTCGGCGCCTGAGCCGGGCGACGCCCGGCCCCCGCGATCTGCAGTAGATCCACGCCATGCGTGGATGAGGAGTCGGATCCCTGTCCTGCGGCAAGGGATCCGCCCCCGACCGGGCAACAGGCGCGGGGATCAGGAGGTATGCGCGGACCTGAATCGTTGCGATTTGCGTATCGCCGACAGGCGATACACAAATCGTCAACATTCAGGTATAAGCTGTTCTCCCGATGGAGACAGACACTACACGCTTGGGTCTGATCGAAGCCGGAGCTCCGATTTCTGCTCCGGGCGCCGAAGCATCGCCCAACGCCACGACGCTGCATCGCCCCGGTTCGGTCCGGCTGCTCTCGCTCGATGCCCACGGACGCGTACTGGACTGGATCACCTGGCAGGATGCGGCCTGCCTCTACGCCCGTGAAGCCGTGGCCTGGACGCTCGGCGATCCCTGCCTGCACATCCATGGCGGCACCAACCGCTTCAGCGGCCTGCAGAGCGGGCTGGACCTGCATCCGATCATCGCCGCGCGCGGCCACGCCCGCTCCCGCGCCATCGATCCCACGCCGAACCTGACCAATCCGGCCCTGTTCGCCCGCGACGCCCACCTGTGCATGTACTGCGGCCAGCAGTTCAACCGCCCCACGCTCACCCGCGACCACGTCATGCCGCTGTCCAAGGGCGGCCTGGACTGTTGGGAAAACGTGGTCACCGCCTGCTTCCACTGCAACTCGCGCAAGAGCGACCGCACCCCGCAACAGGCCGGAATGCCACTGTTGGCGGTGCCCTACCGGCCCAGCTGGATCGAGCACCTGATCCTGTCCAACCGCAACATCCTGGCCGACCAGATGGCCTTCCTGAAGGCGCAATTGCCGAAGCGTTCGAAACTGAGCACCTGAACGACAGAAAATGCAACCCTCACCGTCCTGTCACGGGCGGCGGCGTTTGCTTGCCCCACCCCCGTTTGAGGGCGAAAATGGGCGTTCAGAAAAAGTGCGAACATGATGATCGACTCTGCCCGCTATCCCCGCCTCGCGCGCATCCAGACACCGGATGACCTGCGCACGTTCGACGAATCCGAATTGAGGGCGGTCGCCGACGAGCTGCGCGCCTACCTCATCGAGTCGGTGGGCAAGAGCGGCGGTCACTTCGCTGCCGGCCTGGGCGTGATCGAACTCACCGTGGCCCTGCACTACCTGTACCAGACACCCCACGACCAGCTGGTCTGGGATGTCGGCCACCAGACCTATCCGCACAAGATCCTCACCGGTCGCCGTGACGAGATCCATACCGTCAAGCAGAAGGACGGCGTCGCGCCGTTCCCGAAGCGCGAGGAAAGCGAATACGACACCTTCGGCGTCGGCCATTCTTCGACCTCGATCTCGGCCGCGCTTGGCATGGCCATTGCCCGCCAGGCCGAAGGTGACGAGCGCAAGGTGGTGGCCGTGATCGGTGACGGCGCGATGACCGCCGGCATGGCCTTCGAGGCGCTGATGCACGCCGGCGGCATGGAGCCCGAGCCGAACCTGCTGGTGATCCTCAACGACAACAACATGTCGATCTCCGAGGCGGTTGGCGGCCTGACCAAGATGCTCGGTCGCGCCACCGGCAGCCGCACGCTCAATGCGCTGCGCGAAGGCGGCAAGAAGATCCTCGGCGACAAGAAGAACAACCCCGCGCGCTTCGTGAAGCGCTGGGAAGAACACTGGAAGGGCATGTTCGTGCCGTCCACGATGTTCGAGGAAATGGGTTTCCACTACACCGGCCCGATCGACGGCCACGACATGCCCGCCCTGCTCTCCACGCTGAAGACGCTGCGCGCCTCCAAGGGGCCGAAGCTGCTGCACGTGATGACCACCAAGGGCAAGGGCTATGAGCCGGCCGAGGGCGACCAGATCGGTTACCACGCCGTCGGCCCGTTCGATCCGGTCAAGGGACTGGTGGCCAAGGGCGGCGCCAAGAAGCCGACCTACACCGATGTGTTCAGCGACTGGCTGTGCGATGCCGCCGCCGCCGAGCCGCGCCTGTATGGCATCACCCCGGCGATGCGCGAAGGCTCCGGCCTGGTGCGTTTCAGCAAGGAATACCCCCAGCGCTATTTCGACGTGGCGATTGCCGAGCAGCACGCGGTCACCCTCGCCGCCGGCATGGCGACCCAGGGCGGCAAGCCGGTGGTGGCGATCTATTCCACGTTCCTGCAGCGCGCGTACGACCAGCTGGTGCACGACGTGGCGATCCAGGACCTGGACGTGCTGTTCGCGATCGACCGCGCCGGCGTGGTGGGCCCGGACGGCGCCACCCATGCCGGCAACCTCGACCTTAGCTTCCTGCGCTGCGTGCCGAACCTGGTGGTGATGGCGCCCTCCAACGAAGCCGAATGCCGGCAGATGCTCAGCACCGGCCTGCAGCACCCGGGCCCGGCGGCGGTGCGCTATCCGCGCGGCACCGGCACCGGGGTCGCTGCCGGCAGCGACCTGTCCACCCTGCCGATCGGCAAGGGCGAGCTGCGCCTGCAGGGCAGCCGCATCGCCCTGCTCGCCTTCGGCAGCACCGTGGCGGCGGCGGAACAGGTCGGCCGCGAACTGGGGCTGAGCGTGGTCAACATGCGCTTCATCAAGCCGCTGGACCGTGAGCTGGTACTGGCCGTGGCCGCCGGGCATGAGGGGCTGGTGACGATCGAAGACAACGTGGTGGCCGGCGGCGCCGGTTCGGGTGTCGGTGAACTGCTCAATGCCGAGGGTGTGCTGCGCCCGATCCTGCACCTGGGCCTGCCCGACAGCTACCAGCACCACGCCAGCCGCGAGGATCTGCTGGCCGAAGCCGGCATCGACGCGGCCGGCATCCGAGCCGCGGTGCTGAAGCGCTGGCCGCAGCTGGCCGCAGCGACGCCGCCGCTGAGCGCGGCGGGCTGAGGCTGGTGGTCGCAGGGTGGATCCACGCGTGGCGTGGATCTACCGCGGCCCTGCATCCACGCGTGGCGTGGATCTACCGCGGCCCTGCATCCACGCGTGGCGTGGATCTACTGGATTCATTCACGCCTGCGGTGGATCCAGCCGCGCTCAGCCGTAGCTGACCGCCTCCACGAAGGCGCCACTGGCCTCCACACGCACGGCGGCACGCTGGCCGGTATCAGCAAAATGCAGGCGCGCCAGGGTTTCGGCGAAATCAAAGGCACGGGCACCGTCGCGGAAATCGATCGGCTCCGGCCGGTCCGGATGCAGCACGCGCCATTGGCGCTGTTCGCATTGCAGGCGGATCAACATGCAGCTCACTCCTTGAGACAGCGTATCGACAAGGGCAGGACACACGTGCGAGTTGCGGCACGTAACGTCGCGGCGGATCAGGAGCGCACAGAGGCGCCCCTGATCGCAGAAGATACGGTGTTCAAAATGTGAGCTGTATCAGATTTTTCTGATTTTCGAGGGGCCGGTCAGTTCACCTGGAACTGCGCACGGCAGCCATCGCTGACCCAGATGCCACGACGGTCCCAACCCCAGCTCTGGCCCTCGATGCAGGCGCTGCGCGAATCCTAGCGGACCAGGCGCACGCCGCGGCGGATGCGCGCGTCGCAGTATTCCTGGCGGTGGCCATTGGAATGGCAGGTGATCACCTCACCTCCGCCCCAACCGTTGCCGTTGCCCCATCCGCCGCCATTGCCCCAGCCACCGCCACCGCCACGGCGGTACTCGCCGACGAATTCGGCGCGGCAGCCCTGGGTCACCCAGACCCCGTACCGCGACTGGCCCCAGGTCTCGCCTTCCACGCAGGGCGAGCCCGACAGCTGGCGGATCAGCCGCGCACGGCCTTCCAGACGGCACTCGTTGCTGCGGTTCTTGATCGATTCGCAGCGCACGATGCCGCTGCCTTCGCGACCGCCATAGCGATCATCGTCATACCCGTAGCCATAGCTCTGCGCCTGTGCGCCGCCCGCAGCCGCCAGCATGGGCAACAGGGTGCAGGCCACGGTGCGCCAGGTGAGTGCCTTGCCCATCGATGTCTCCAGATGAATACGATGGCGCAAGCATCCGGGATTCGTGGCACGCCGCACAGGGGGGGGCGACACCGGCGGTTTTTCCCCATTCAAACAACGCAACCGTGGCTGACTGCGGCGCGGCCGCCGGGTCATTCGCCCACGTGCAGCGCGTCGACCGTACTGCCGAAGGCAGCAACCCGAACCGTGCTGCGCTGGCCGGTGCGGCGATGATGCTCCAGGGCGAGTGCGGCGGCCGCGTCAAACGCGTCGGCACCGGAGGCAAAGGAGAGTGTGTCGCGCGCCTGGGGATCCAGCACGGCCCAGTGCCGGGCCATGCATTGGACGGTGATGATCATGAAGGACTCCTGCGGATGAAGGGATGCGGTGGCAGGCAGACGGACCACCTGGCCATACACCTCGAGGCTAGCGATCACCTCAGGGTTGGCCCATCAGATTTGTCCGAAAATGCCACCCTTGCCCTCACATCCCTGAGCCCGTTTAGCCTGTTCATTCCGTGATCCTTGTCACGGAGTCAGCAGAGCTTCACACTATCCTCACCAACAGGGGCCCCTTCCACATGCGCACCTTCTTCTCGCAGCAGCGCTTGACGCTGCTCAAGTTCTACTTCGTGGCCAGTTACCTGGTGCTGATCGAGGAACTGATCCGCGCTGCGGTGCACTGAGCGCTTGCTGCCAGTGTAATTGCGACAGAGACTGTCGCTTTCGACACGGAGCTGGCCCGATGAAAGCGCTTCTTCTGATTCCCGTCCTGCTGGCCCTGTGCGCCTGCGCCAACCAGCATCAGGCGGCGGCGCGCGCCGATGTGGCCGCGGCTTCCCCCGCCACGCCGCGGGTCGGTGGTGACCGCGATGCACACGGCTGCATCGGTTCGGCCGGCTATCAATGGTGCGAGCACAGCCAGCGCTGCGAAAGACCGTGGGAGCTGGCGCAGGCACAGGGCCTGGCCAACACCGCCGAAGCGATCGAGGCCTATTGCGCGACGCCGGCCAGCCCGGCGCGCAAGTGAGCGGCGCGCGCAATGGCTGAGCTGAGTCCGCTGCCCACCCTCGCCCCGGGGCGCTATCGTCATTTCAAGGGAGGCGAGTACGAGGTGATCGGCATCGTCCGCAGCAGTGAAACGCTGGAACCGCTGGTGCTGTACCGCGCGCTCTATGGCGAAGGCGGCCTCTGGGTACGTCCCTACCCGATGTTCGTTGAACAGGTCCCCGGCGAGCACGGCCCGCAGCCGCGCTTCGCACGCATCGACGGCTGATCCGCGCTGGCGGCCACGGCCGGCAGCCACGGTAATGGGACGGCCTGGGCTACAATCGTACCGTCCAGTCGGTTTACTTCTTCCATGTCCGCATCCCCTTCCCGCTCGCGCCGCAAGGCGCCCGACAGCGTGCGCCAGGCACTGCTGCAGGCCACCATCGCGGTCATCGGCCAGCAGGGGCTGGCCGCCTTGACGGTGCAGGACATCGCCCACGCCGCCGGCGTCAGCAAGGGCGCCCTGTTCCATCACTTTGCCAGCAAGCAGGCGCTGGTCGACGCGGCCATTGCCGCACTCATCGCCGAGTTCGAAATGCAGGTTCGCGCCCTGATGGAAGGCAGCGCGCCTTACGGCCGCTTCAGCCGCGCCTATGTCCGCGCCAATTTCGAACACCTGCTGCAGCAGGAACGGACCAATGACATCGGGCTGACCCTGGGCAACATGCTCGAGCCGGCGCTGCTTGCGCTGTGGGGAGCCTGGCTGCGGCGCATGCTGGCCGAATTCCCGGATGAAGCGTCCGATCCGCGCCTGTATGCGGCGCGCTGCGTTGCCGACGGCTACTGGGCCACCGCCTATGGCCGGCCGCTGGACGAGGAAGAGCGCAGCAACGCGCTGGCGATGGCCGAGCAGGCGCTGAAGCTGTGCGACCCGCAATGAGCCGGAGCCGATGATGAATCCCTACCTCTACCTTGCCGCGGCCATCGTGCTGGAAGTGATCGCCACGTCGCTGCTGAAAGCGTCCGACGGCATGAGCCGGCTGCTGCCGACGCTGGGCGCGCTGCTCGGCTACGGGCTGTGCTTCTACCTGCTGTCGGTGACCATGAAGTCGATACCGACCGGCATCGCCTATGCCATCTGGTCCGGTGTCGGCATCGTGCTGATCTCGCTGATCGGGCTGCTGGTGTTCAAGCAGCGCCTGGACACGCCGGCCCTGCTCGGCATCGGCCTGATCTGTGCCGGCGTGCTGGTGATCAACCTGTTCTCGCGCAGCAGCGCACACTGAGCGCGCTGCTGCGCGGCACGCGCTAGCTGACCTTCTTCGCTACGGTCATGCCCAGCAGGAACAGCACCACGGCGATGATGATGCCGGCCCAGAACAGGAACTTGGCGATGCCGACCGCGGCACCGGCAATGCCGCCGAAGCCGAGCACGCCGGCGATGACGCCGATGATGGCGAAGATGATGGCCCACTTGATCATGTCAAACCTTTCCCCGCGGGGACTGCGTACTGGATGATCAGGCTAGGCGGTGGCCGATGCCGCAGTCGTGAACAGGCTGCTTGCGCGGCGTGAATCAGCGCGGGCGGAACCGCAGCAGCGCCACCGCGAACGCCAGGAACACGCTCCCCACCAGGCGCTCGAACCAACGCCGTGCGAACGGCCTGGCCAGCCAGCGGCGCAGGCCATGCCCGCCCGCCGCATACATCGCATACCAGAACAGCTCGCAGGCGGCGAAGGTCGACACCAGCACGCTGTACTGCACGGCCTGGCTGCGCGATGGATCAACGAACTGCGGCAGGAACGCGGCGGCGAACAGCAGCAGCTTGGGATTGCTCAGGCCGACCAAGAGGCCGCCACGGAACACGGTGCGGGCATTGAGGACCTGCGCTGCCGGCAGCGCGGCATCCACGGTCACCGGTGGCGCGGGACGGCAACTGTCACGCCACGCCTTCAGGCCCAGCCAGGCCAGATAGGCCACGCCGAGGTAGCGCAGTACTTCGAACAGCATCGGCGAGGAATGCAGCAGCGCACTCAGCCCCGCCGCGGAGGCCGCCAGCACCAGCAGCATCGCCAACAGGCAGCCGGCCATCGCCGGCACGCTGCCACGGAAACCCAGCCCGACACTGCGGCCAAGGATGTGCAGCATGTTCGGCCCCGGCGTGCCGCACAGCACGAATACGGTGGCGAGGAACCACCACCAAGTATGCAGGGCCATATCGGATATCCACTTCAGAAGACCGCACCAGCATAGAACGACAGCACCCGGCACGGCACATACAACGCCGCCCCGATGTGACGGTTACAGATCGGCACGCGCATGCCGGTTGTGCTGCAATGAGGGCTCCCTGCATGGAGCGGCGCATGAAGACCCTTGGCCTGATCGGCGGCATGAGCTGGGAGAGCTCGGCGCAGTACTACCGGCTCATCAACGAGGAGGTCCGGCAGCGCCTGGGCGGTGCCCACTCGGCGCAGCTGCTGCTGTGGTCGGTGGACTTCGCCGGCATCAAGCAGCTGCAGCACGACGGCGACTGGGACGCACTCGGCGTGCACATGATCGACGGTGCACGGCGACTGCAGGCCGGCGGTGCCGACCTGCTGCTGATCTGCACCAACACCATGCACAAGCTGGCCGACCGCATCGACCAGGCCTGCCCGTTGCCGCTGCTGCATATCGCCGACCCGACCGCATCGGCGATCGTGCAGGCAGGTGCGCGCCGGGTCGGCCTGCTCGGCACCGCCTTCACCATGGAGCAGGCGTTCTACCGCGGCCGGCTGCAGCAACGCTTCGGCCTGGACGTGCTGGTACCCGATGCCGACGACCGTCGCAGCGTGCACGACATCATCTACCAGGAGCTGATCGCCGGCGTGGTCAGCGAGCGCTCGCGCCAGGTGTATGCCGGGGTGATCGCGCGCCTGGTCGAGCGTGGCGCCGAGGCGATCATCCTGGGCTGCACCGAGATCATGTTGCTGGTACGGCCGGAGGACAGCGCGGTGCCGCTGTTCGATACCACCACCCTGCATGCGCTGGCGGCGGTGGACGCCGCGCTGGCCTGACCGATCGCCGCGCGTGGCGCGGCGTCAGTCCGCGTCCTGCACTTCCAGCGCGGTGACCAGCCAATCGACCACCGCCTGCGAATCGCACAGGAAGAACACGGCATCGCCGGAGCGTGCCTCGGTAAGCAGGCGATACACGGTGATCGCCACACCCGACTGGTTGGCGATGAACGCTTCCGGGTTGCGCGGTCCCTCGCCGTGCCCGGCCACGGCCTGCAGGGCGGCGCGCGCGGCAACCGTGGCGGGCGGCTCTGCACCACGGGTCAGCTCCGGCCCGCGCAGGCCCCAGGCGATGTACATGCGCTTGCCCTTGAACGTGGTGTCCAGGACCTGCACCTCGGTGGCGCCTGCGCCAACCGAGCGATGAATGACGATACTGCTGATCAACGCAACCCCCTGTGGTCGTCGTGGTCCGCGCATCGTCCCCCACACGCCGCCCGCACGCCAGTGACGGCAGCCACAGGCTGCGCCGACAGGCGTGGAAGACATGTAAGAAGGTGTAACCCGATGCGATCGGATGTGCAGCGATGATACGGGATGTAAGCCTCTGCATGGGCCCGCGCGCACTACTAAATCGCCCCTGAGCCCCCGCCGCAACGATCCGTTCCAGGCCCCCTGCGCTGGGTCATTCTTGCCGCCCGCTCCCCATCGAGGCTCCCATGACCCATCGCCTGCTGCTGCCGATCGGCAGTACTGCCCTTGCCCTGCTGCTGGCCGCCACCACCGTGGCCGCGCAGGATTACGACGCCGAGCGCGTGCCGCCACTGCGCTGCGAATCGCAGTTCAACAAGACCGAGCAATGCGCCATCGACCGTCCGATGCGGCTGGCCAGGCAATTGTCGGTCACCCGCTGCGTGGAGAACCGGAACTGGGGCCAGAGCCGCCGCATGCTCTGGGTCACCGATGGCTGCCGTGCCGAATTCGTTGCCGGCGAAGACGCCGACTGGCCGAGACCCGGCCGCGGGCGCGAGCGCGACCGTGACGACGATGGCGAACGCCTGGTCTGCGAGTCCTACGAGAAGAAGGAAAAGGAATGCCGCATCCGCGTGCGCCATGAGGTGCGCCTGCTCAAGCAGAAATCAGTGACGACCTGCATCGAGGATCACAACTGGGGCTGGAACCGGCGTGGCATCTGGGTCAGCGATGGCTGCCGCGCCGAGTTCCGGGTGTATTGAATGCCGGCCACGCGCTGGCTGCGGCGGGCCGGCGCAGCCCCCGGGCGAAGCCGATAGACTGGCCGCTGCCATCGCCGGGAGCGTGACCATGCCGACTTCAACCGACCTGCAGGTACGTCGCGCGATGCCGGCCGATGCCGCGGCGCTGATCGCGCTCGACAGCGTCGCAGCAGACGATCCGCGCCGCGCGCTGCGGATCGGCCAGTGGATCGCGCAGGGCGAGATGCAGGTCGCCGAACACGAGCGCGCTGTACTCGGCTACCTGGTCATCCACCGCCACTTCTTCGGCGAAGCCTTCATCGAAATGCTGATGGTGGCGCGCGGGCGACGCAGCCAGGGCATCGGTGGCGCGCTGCTGCGCCATGCCGTCAGCCAGCGCGGCGACAGCAAGCTGTTCACTTCGACCAATGCATCCAACACCGGCATGCAGCGCTTGCTCGCCGCCAACGGCTTCATCGGCAGCGGCATCGTCCACGGCCTGGACCAGGGTGATCCGGAACTGATCTACCGCTTCGAGGATGCCTGATCAGCCCGTGCCGCGCGCACAAAAAAACCCACGCATCGCTGCGCGGGCTTCATGATCCATCACAGTGGTCGGGACGGCCGGATTCGAACCGACGACCCTCTGCCCCCCAGGCAGATGCGCTACCAGGCTGCGCTACGCCCCGACTGATGCTGCGATGTGCCCGCCAGTGCGGCGGGCCGTGAAGTATAGCGGATTACGAAGGAAATGGGATCAGCGGCGCAGCAACTGCAGCACTTCTTCCAGCTCCATGCGCACCTGCTTGATGATCTGGTTGCTCAGTGCCGATTCCTCGCGGGCATCGGGACCGTCCAGACGCAGGCGTGCACCACCGATGGTGTAGCCCTGTTCGTACAGCAGGCTGCGGATCTGCCGCACCATCAGCACGTCGTGGCGCTGGTAGTAGCGGCGGTTGCCTCGGCGCTTGGCCGGCTCAAGGCTGGGAAACTCGGTTTCCCAGTAGCGCAGCACGTGCGGCTTGACGTCGCACAGCTCGCTGACTTCACCGATGGTGAAGTAGCGCTTGGCCGGGATCGGCGGTAGTTCGCGGTTACTGCCCGGATCCAGCATAAGCTTCCACCCTCTCCTTGAGCTTCTGGCCCGGACGGAAGGTGACCACCGTACGGGCGGAAATCGGAATTTCCTCGCCGGTCTTGGGATTGCGACCCGGGCGCTGGTTCTTGCGCCGCAGGTCGAAATTGCCGAAGCCCGACAGCTTCACCTGACGTCCCTGTTCCAATGCTTCACGCAGCACATCGAAAAACGCGTCGACGAATTCCTTGGCTTCCCGCTTGTTCAGACCGACTTCGTCGAACAGCTTTTCCGCCATCTCCGCCTTGGTCAATGCCATTGCCTGCTACCCCCGAGTGCTGCCCGCTCAGCCGCGGATCCGGGCGTGGTGTTCACGCTCGATGGCAGTGACCGCCTCGGCCACCACCGCATCCACGTCGCGGTCCGTCAGAGTGCGCGACTTGTCCTGCAAAATCAAGCCCATAGCGAGACTCTTGAATCCCGGCTCGACGCCCTGGCCGACGTAACGGTCGAACAGGTTCAGGTCGCGCAGCAACGGGCCGGCGGCCTGCCGGACGGTGGCAGCCAGATCGCTCCAGGCCACCTGTTCAGGCACCAGCACGGCCAGGTCGCGGCGCACCGCCGGGAACCGCGACAGCTCGCCGGCACGCGGCAGGCGGCGGGCGCTCAGCGGCTCCAGGTCCAGCTCGAAGGCATAGACATCGGCTTCGATGTCCATCGCCTTGGCCAGCCGCGGGTGGATCTGGCCGATCCAGCCGATCACCACACCATCGCGCAACACCTCGGCCGAACGCGCCGGGTGGCCATAGGCACGCGCCGACGGACGGAACTCCAGCTGCGCGCCACTGGCGGCAGCCAGCGATTCCAGGTCGCCCTTCAGGTCATGGAAATCCACCTTGCGGGTCGGCAGGCCCCACTGCACCGCCTGCGCATCGCCGCAGACGGCGGCAGCCACGCGCGGGGTTTCCAGCGGCGCCGGCCGGCCGGCGTCCGGCGAGGCCTCGCCGGCCTGCTGGGCGAACACCCGGCCGATCTCGAACAGGCGCACGCGGCCCAGCTGGCGGGCGGCATTGCGGCCCAGGGTGGCGACCAGGCCCGGCAGCAGCGACGGGCGCATCACCGCCAGTTCGGCCGACAGCGGGTTGGCCAGCGGCACCAGGCCGTCGCGCAGCTGCCACTGGCTCAGCAGTGCATCATCGACGAAGGCGAAATTGACGGTTTCCTGCTGGTCGCGGGCGATCAGCTGGCGACGCACGCTCAGCGCGTCCAGCTGGGTCTCGCTCGGCATCGCCACGCGCGAGGCACCGCCCGGCAGCGTGGTCGGAATCTGCTCGTACCCGTGGATGCGGGCCAGTTCTTCGATCAGGTCTTCTTCGATGGCGATGTCGAAGCGACGGCTCGGCGCGGCCACCTGCCAGCCATTCGCAGTCGCAGCCACCTCCATGCCCAGCGCGCGCAGGATGCGCTCGACTTCGGCGTCTTCGATGGTGATGCCCAGCACGCGGGTGATGCGTGCGCGGCGCAACAGGATCGATGCCGGCTGCGGCAGGTCGGCTTCGCGCACCGCCTCGGTGACCGGCGCCGGGGTACCCCCGGCCAGATCCAGCACCAGGCGGGTCGCATACTCGATGGCGGTGCGCGGCAGTGCCGGGTCGACGCCACGCTCGAAGCGATGGCCGGCATCGGTGTGCAGGCCCAGCTTGCGGCCACGGCCCATGATCGCGGCCGGCGCGAAGTGCGCGGCCTCCAGGAACACCGCACTGGTGGCATCGGTAACGCGGGTGTCGAAGCCGCCCATCAGGCCGGCCAGGCCGACCGCACGGTCGGCGTCGGTGACCACCAGGAAGCTGTCGTCCAGCGCTGCGTCACGGCCGTCCAGCAGCTTCAGGCTCTCGCCCGCGCGCGAACGGCGCACGGCGATGCTGCCCTGCAGGGTACCGAGGTCATAGGCGTGCATCGGCTGGCCCAGTTCCAGCATCACGTACTGGGTGATGTCGACCAGCAGCGAGACCGGGCGCACACCACTGCGGCGCAGGCGCTCGGCCATCCACAGCGGGGTCTTGGCCGCCGCGTTGACGCCCTCGATGACACGACCGAGGTAACGCGGCGCTTCGGCGCCGGCATCCAGCTGGATCGACAGTTCACGGCTGCCCGCCGCCGCGACCGGCGCTGCGGCAAACGCCAGCACTTCGCTGCGGGTGGCGGCCGCGACGTCATAGGCGATGCCGCGCAGGCTGAAGCAGTCGGCGCGGTTCGGGGTCAGCTTGATCTCGATGCTGGCATCCGGCAGGCCCAGATAGTCCACCAGGGCCTGGCCCAGCGGCGCATCATCGGGCAGTTCCAGCAGGCCGGAGGCATCGTTGTCCAGGCCCAGCTCCTTGGCCGAGCACAGCATGCCGTTGGACTCGACGCCGCGCAGCTTGGCCGGCTTGATCTTCAGCTCGCCGATCTGCGCGCCGACCATCGCCAGCGGTGCGACCAGGCCCGGTCGCGCATTCGGCGCGCCGCAGACGATCTGCAGCAGCTCGCCCTGCCCGGCATCGACCCTGCACACCTGTAGGCGGTCCGCCTCCGGGTGGCGTACGGCTTCGACGATGCGCGCTACGACCACGTGCTCGAGGCCTTCGCCCAGCGCGGTCACCTCCTCCACTTCCAGGCCGATGGCGGTCAGCACCGCGCTCAGTTCATCGCGCGAAGCGCGGGTCGGGACGTGGCTGCGCAGCCAGTTTTCGGAGAATTTCATGGTGTCACCCTGGTGGGAGGCCTGCCTCCCGTTGCGGTTTTTGTGGTCGCCCAGCGCATGCGCCAGCAGGCGTCCATCCAGAAAGGCAGCCGGGCCGGGCCCGGCTCTACATGGTTACGGCTTACGCGAACTGCTTCAGGAAGCGCACATCGTTCTCGAAGAACGCGCGCAGGTCGTTGACGCCGTAACGCAGCATCGCGAAACGCTCCACGCCCATGCCGAAGGCAAAGCCGGTGTAGCGCTCCGGATCGATGCCGACGTTGCGCAGCACGTTCGGGTGGACCATGCCGCAGCCCAGCACTTCCAGCCAGCGGGTGCTGCCATCGGGCTGCTGCCAGGCGATGTCCACTTCCGCGCCGGGTTCGACGAACGGGAAGTAGCTGGGACGGAAGCGCATCTCGAAATCACGCTCGAAGAAGGCGCGCACGAACTCGGCCAGCGTCCCCTTCAGGTCGGCGAAGGTCGAATGCTCGTCCACCAGCAGGCCTTCCACCTGGTGGAACATCGGCGAATGGGTCTGGTCGCTGTCACTGCGGTAGACCTTGCCGGCAGCGATCATGCGCAGCGGCGGCGCGTGGTCGCCCATGTAACGCACCTGCACGCCGGAGGTGTGGGTGCGCAGCAGGCGGCCATCGCCGAAGTAGAAGGTGTCGTGCATGGCGCGCGCCGGGTGGTGCGGCGGGAAGTTCAGCGCCTCGAAGTTGTGCCAGTCATCCTCGATCTCCGGCCCTTCCGACAGTTCGTAGCCCAGCCGGCCGAAGATGCCGGTGATGCGCTCCAGGGTGCGGGTGATCGGATGCAGGCCGGCGCGCTCGGCGCTGCGGCCCGGCAGGGTGATGTCGATGGCTTCGGCGGCCAGGCGCGCATCCAGTGCAGCCTCTTCCAGCACCGCCTTGCGCTCGCCCAGCGCGCGGGTCAGCGCGTCGCGGGCCCGGTTGATGGCTTCACCGGCGGCCTTGCGCTCGTCGGCCGGCAGGGTGCCGAGCTGCTTGAGCTGCGAGGTGATGCTGCCGCTCTTGCCAAGCAGGGCCACGCGCAGCTGTTCCAGCACGTCGGGGCTCTGTGCGGCGGCCACATCGGCCAGCGCCTGGGTGGTGAGGGATTGGATGTCGCTCATGGGGGGCCGGAACTCCAGTCGATCTGCCATCGCGATGCGCGAAGGGCCGACCCCTGTCGCCACCGCCGTCCCCGCGCTGCCGTTGTGGCCACGCCGGGACCCAAAAAAGAATGGGGAAGGACTTGCGCCCTTCCCCATGCATTGCCTTGACCTGACACCGTTCCGAGTGAACGGTTACGGCATCGGGAAGGACTTATGCCGCCAGCGCGCCCTTGGCCTTTTCGGCCAGCGCGGCAAAGCCGGCTGCGTCGTGCACGGCGATGTCAGCCAGGACCTTGCGATCCAGGGTGATGCCGGCCTTCAGCAGACCGTTCATGAAGCGGCTGTAGCTCAGGCCGTTGATGCGGGCAGCCGCATTGATACGGGTGATCCACAGCGAACGGAAGTTGCGCTTCTTCTGCTTACGGCCGATGTAGGCGTACTGCTGCGCCTTGATGACCGCCTGCTTGGCGACGCGGAAGACCTTGCGACGGGCGTTGTAATAGCCCTTGGCGAGATCCAGAATCTTCTTGTGGCGGCGACGCGCCTGTACGCCACGCTTAACTCGTGCCATTTTTCAGTTCCTCAGAGGTAAGGGAGCATGCGGTCCAGACGGCCTGCGTCTTCTGCACGGACATGGCCCGTCTGACGCAGATTACGCTTACGCTTGGTCGCTTTCTTCGTGAGGATGTGGCTACGGTTGGCGTGGCCGCACTTGTACTTGCCCGAGGCGGTCTTGCGGAAACGCTTGGCCGCTGCCCGGTTGGTCTTGATCTTGGGCATTGCAATGTCCTTGATGGGATATGACCCTGGTTTCTGACTGATCTGGCGGCGGCCTGGGCCGCTCTTTCCGTCCTGCCATGATCGGCGTACGACCCGTCCTGGGTGGGTCGAGCCGGGCATGATACAGGCAAAACCGCCCTGTCACCAGCCCCTGCAGCGTTTTCAGCAGCCCGCCGCAAAAGCAAAGGGACGCCGGCGGCGTCCCTTTACCCTGAACCATTCAGCCAGGCGCCCCGGAAGGCGGCCCGTCAGGCCTCAGGTCTTCTTCTTCGGCGCGATCATCATCACCATCTGACGCCCTTCCAGGCGCGGACGGGATTCAATGACGATGTCCTCGCCCAGATCGGTCTCGATCCGGTTGGCCATCTCGCGGCCCAGCTCCTGGTGGCTCATTTCACGGCCACGGAAGCGGATGTTGACCTTGATCTTGTCACCATCTTCGAGGAAACCGCGCATCTTGCGCAGCTTGATCTGGTAGTCGCCCTCGTCCGTGACCGGACGGAACTTCACTTCCTTGATCTCGACCTGCTTGGTCTTCTTCTTGGCCTCGCTGGCCTTCTTCTGCGCTTCGAACTTGAACTTGCCGAAGTCCATGATCTTGCAGACCGGCGGATCGGCCTGCGGCTGGATTTCAACCAGGTCCAGGCCTTCATCCTCGGCCATGGACAGCGCTTCGTCGCGCGACAACACGCCGATCATTTCTCCGTCGCTGCCGATCACGCGGACGCGCGGCACACGGATTTCCTGATTCTTGCGGTTCTGTTTGTTGTCAGGGGTGCTGATATTACGTTCTCCCAAGGGTATCGAACCGGTCCGGGTGCCTGTGCGCCCGGACCGGACCTTTGCTTACGCGCCCTCGGCGTGGAGCCGCTCGATGAAGGCCTGCAGGCTCATGCTGCCCAGGTCTTCGCCAGAACGCGTACGCACCGCCACAGCCCCATTTTCCTTCTCGCGGTCGCCAATGACCAGCAGGTAGGGCACGCGCTGCAACGTATGCTCGCGGATTTTATAGCCGATCTTCTCGTTACGCAAATCCGAGCTGACGCGGAAGCCTTGCTCCGCAAGGGTTTTGGTCACGCCCGCGACGTACTCGGCCTGGGCGTCGGTGATGTTGGCCACCACCACCTGGGTCGGGGCCAGCCAGGCCGGGAACTGGCCGGCATGGTGCTCGATCAGGATGCCCAGGAAACGCTCCATCGAGCCGACGATGGCGCGGTGCAGCATGACCGGGTGCTTCTTCTGGCTGTTCTCGTCCACGTACTCGGCGCCGAGGCGGCCGGGCATCATGAAGTCGACCTGCATGGTGCCCAGCTGCCAGGTACGGCCGATGGCGTCCTTCAGGTGGTACTCGATCTTCGGGCCGTAGAACGCACCCTCGCCCGGCAGCTCCTGCCACTCCACCCCATTGCTGGACAGTGCCGAGCGCAGCGCGCCTTCGGCCTTGTCCCAGGTGGCGTCATCACCGAGGCGCGATTCCGGGCGCAGCGCGATCTTGACCTGGATCTCATCGAAGCCGAAGTGCTGGTAGACCGCCAGTGCCTGCTGGTGGAACGCGGTCACTTCCGCCTCGACCTGGTTTTCGGTGCAGAACACATGTCCGTCGTCCTGGGTGAAACCACGCACACGCAGGATGCCGTGCAGCGCGCCGGACGGCTCGTTGCGGTGGCAGGCACCGAACTCACCATAGCGGATCGGCAGGTCGCGGTAGCTGTGCAGGCCCTGGTTGAACACCTGCACGTGGCCTGGGCAGTTCATCGGCTTGAGCGCGTAGGTGCGCTTCTCCGATTCGGTGAAGAACATCGCGTCCTGATAGTTGTCCCAGTGGCCGGATTTCTGCCACAGGCTCACGTCCAGGATCTGCGGGCAGCGCACTTCGCCGTAGCCGGTCTTGCGGTAGACCTTGCGCATGTACTGCTCGACCACCTGCCACAGCGCCCAGCCCTTGGGGTGCCAGAACACCAGGCCCGGCGCCTCTTCCTGCAGGTGGAACAGGTCCTGCTGCTTGCCGATGCGGCGGTGGTCGCGCATTTCAGCTTCTTCGATGCGCTTGATGTACGCCTCGAGCTGCTTCTTGTCGGCCCAGGCGGTGCCGTAGATGCGCTGCAGCTGCTCGTTCTGCGCGTCGCCGCGCCAGTAGGCGCCGGAGATGCGGGTCAGCTTGAAGGCCTTCAGGAAGCGCGTGTTCGGCACGTGCGGGCCACGGCACATGTCCACGTATTCCTGGTGGTAGTACATGCCCATCGCCTGGATGTCGTCGGACATGTCCTCGATCAGGCGCAGCTTGTAGTCCTCGCCACGGGCCTTGAAGATCTCGATCACTTCGGCGCGCGGCGTCATCTTCTTGATGACGTCGTAGTCCTGGGCGATCAGCTCGCCCATGCGCTTCTCGATCGCGGCCATGTCGTCCGGGGTGAACGGGCGCTCGGAGTAGATGTCGTAGTAGAAGCCCTCGGCGATCACCGGGCCGATCACCATCTTCACGTCCGGGTACAGCTGCTTGACGGCGTGGCCGACCAGGTGGGCGCAGGAGTGGCGGATGATCTCCACGCCCTCCTCGTCCTTGGCGGTGATGATGCGCAGGCTGGCATCGTGGTCGATGACATCGCTGGCATCGACCAGCACGCCGTCCACGGCACCGGCGATGGTGGCCTTGGCCAGGCCGGCGCCGATCGACTGGGCAACGTCCATGACGCTGACGGGGTTTTCGAATTCGCGGCGGCTGCCGTCGGGAAGAGTAATGTTGATCATCGCAGTGGCTTCGTGCGGGGCCCGCGGGGCGGGCTGGAAAGCGGTTCCGGGGCGGCGCCCGGGCAATAAAAAAGCGCCGCGAGGGCGCCTGCAATACAGGGCCTTCGGGGGCGGGTCAACCGTGGGCGGTGGTAGTGCTCATGTCGCACGCTCGGCCGGCGCTGGGCGCGGGCCACCTTGTTCCAGCAGGGATTCCACGACGATCTTAAACCAGCGCACCGGAAAGCCCAAGGGCTGCCGTACGGTCCGCTGAATGGGTCTCGCTGGCGGCGTGAAATCGCAGTGATTACCATGTCGGCGCAGATCGCCCCGTGCTGGCCTGCCTGCTTCCCCCAGGACCCCGTGATGCGCCACCCGCTCCGACCGGCTCCCGCCGGCCCCGCCCGTGCTCCGCGTTCGCCGGCCCGCCACTGCGCCGGCCGCCCGCGATGATCACCGTCGGCCTTTCCACGCTCGGCTTCTGCAGCCTGGGCATGCTGGCGGCGATGTTCTCGGCGCTGGCCTTCTATGCCGCCTCGCCGCATTGCCGCTGGCCGCGCCTGCGCCGTGCCGGCCGCCTGGGCCGGCAGATCGGCCTGGTCGCCGCTGCCGCGGCGCTGTGGCTGTGGATGGCCGAACTCGGTTTCGCCGCTGGCCTGGTGGCGATGCTGTGCACCTGGATGCTGGCGGCGATGCTGCTGCCCGCCCTGGCGGCCTGGCACCGTCCCGGCACGGAGTCGACCTGATGTGGGCGCGCGCCCTTGCCGGCATCGTGGCCGGCTTCCTGCTGGCCGCGGCCGCGACCGGCTGGGTGGCCTGGCTGCCGCCCGGCCCGTGGCAGAACGCCCTGGTACCCAGCCTGATTGCCTTCATCCCGCTATGGATGCTGGCTGCACTGTGGGCGTTCAGCTTCCGCAGCGCGCTGCGCGCCTGGCTGCTGCTGGGTGGCTGCGCCGCCGCCGGCTTCGCCGTGCTGGGGCTGCTGCGCCTGGCCGGCGCCGTGCAATGAGACCCACGCCATGAAATTCAGCTCGCAGACCCTGCGCACGTTCACCACCCTGCATACCTGGGTCGGCCTGGTCGCCGGCTTCGGCCTGTTCGTGGCGTTCTACGCCGGTGCGCTGACCCTGTTCCACCACGACCTGCCGCTGTGGCAGACGCCGGGGGCGGCCAGCGCACTTCCGGCTGGCCTGGACGATACCCAGTACCTGCTGGAGGACGTGCTGGCCGCGCACCCGGAAGCGCGCCGCCACGTTGGCATGACCTTCCCCGGCAGCGAGCACCCGCAGCCGCTGGCCTACTGGCAGGCAGACGATGGCAGCTGGCGCTATGCGTGGCCGGGCCAGATCGCCGGCAGCCCCACGCCGCCGCAGACCGGGCTGGCCGAACTGGTCAACCAGCTGCACTACAGCCTCGGCTTGCCGGTCGCCGGCATCTATGTGATGGGCGTGGTCAGCCTGCTGTACGGCATGGCACTGCTCAGCGGCCTGGTGATCCATCTGCCGAAGCTGTTCGGCGACCTGTTCGCGCTGCGTCCCGGGCGCAACCTGAAGCAACTGTGGCAGGACGCGCACAACGTGATCGGCGTGCTCAGTCTGCCCTTCCACCTGATGTTCGCGGTGACCGGTGCCCTGCTCTGCCTGGTGTTCGTGCAGATGGCCCTGCTCAATCCGCTGATCTACGACGGCAAGGCCCTGCAGGCGGTGCCGACGGCGATGGACACCGCGCCCGTGCGTGACGCCAGCGGCATCCCGGCAGCGCCGGGCAGCCTGCGCGTGCTGCATGCGCGCGCACTGGAAGTGGCCCGCGCGCAGGGCGTGGCCAACTTCGAGCCGGCCTACCTGAAGCTGGCCAATGCCGGCGATGCCAACGCCACCATCGAGATCACCGGCGAATCCACCGGCACGCTGGGCCCGCTCGGTGCCGTGGCGCTGGACGTGGCCACCGGCAGCGTACTCGCCTCCCAGCTGCCGGGGCAGCGCGACGCCAACCACGCCACGCTCAGCGCAGCCTATGCCCTGCACTTCGGCGAGTTCGGCAATGGCGTGGTGGTCTGGCTGTATTTCCTGCTCGGCCTCGGCGGTGCCTTCCTGTTCTACTCCGGCAACCTGCTCTGGATCGAATCGCGGCGCAAGCGTCGCCAGCCGCAGCAGCCGCGCGCCGGGGTGAACATGGCGCGGGCCACGGTCGGCGTCTGCATCGGCCTGTGCGTGGCGATCTCGGTCGCGTTCGTCACCGCGCTGGTGCTGGAGCGGCTGGCGCCGTCCGCCGTCGACCACGGCATCCGCTGGGCCTGCTTCGGCAGCTGGGCCGCCTGCGCGCTGTGGGCGGCGCTGCGCCGCCCTGCGCAGGCGGCACGCGAACTGCTCTGGGCGGCCTCCCTCAGCACCGCACTGGTGCCGGTCCTGCATGGCGCGCTCAATGGTGACTGGCTGTGGCGCGCGGCGGCACGCGGTCACTGGCCGCTGTTCTGGGTCGATGCGATCGCGCTGGCCATGGCGTTCGGCTTCGCCCGCCTGGCAGTGGCCAGCCAGCGCCGCGCCCGCAACGGCGATCGCAACAGCGTCTGGGCCGATTGAACCGGCGCCGGGCCCTGCCCGGTGCTGGCGCCCTTGTGGCTACGCCCCATCTTCCGGGTAGCGACTGACTTCGATCAGATTGCCATCCGGATCGCGGAAATACACCGATTCGATCGACCCCAGCGCCCCCGTGCGGGCGACCGGCCCCTCCTCCACGGTGACCCCCTCTGCCTGCAGGTGCGCCAGCACGCCGGTCATTGCCGTGCGTGTGACCAGGCACAGATCGGCACTGCCCGGCGTCGGCCGCAGCGCGTGCGGCTGCAGCGGGGCGCTGGCCGGGTGCAGGTTGATCTTCTGCTGGCCGAACTGCAGCGCGGTACGGCCGGCACCGAAGTGCACGACCTGCATGCCGAGCACGCGCTGGTAGAAAGCACAGCTGCGTTCGATGTCGGCGACGGTGAGGACCAGATGGTCCAGGCGTTCGAGATGGATCATGCCCGCAGCGTAGCGCTGCGGGCGTGGCCGCGGTGTGCGGGGTCAGGCCAATGGCATTGCCGCAGTGCGCAGCTCAATCGCCGATGCGGGCCTTCTGCCATGGGCCGAGCATGGCGTTGAGCAGGCTGGCCTGTTCGTCGTCACCGGTCAGCTCCCACATGAAGACCCCGGCCAGGCCCTGCTCACGGGCGAACTGTGCACGCAGCCCGATCGAGCGCGGATCTTCATAGCTGATGAAGATCTTCTGCTCCGGGTTGTACAGCCACGGGCTCTGCGCCTGCGCTTGCCAGTGCCGGGTCCAGCCCGGCTGGTCCAGGTAGCGCGCCTTGATCACCCGCCAGTCACCGGCATCGGCCGGCGCGCTGTAGGCCTGGTACAGCCCATCGGCGGCATCACCGGTGACCTTGAAGCCGCGCCCGTAGAACGGTACGCCCAGTACCAGCTTGTGGGCGGGTACACCGTGTTCGCGGTAGTACTGCACCGCGCCGGCCACGTTGTTCCAGCGCCGCAGTTCCGGCGCCAGCGGGTCGGCCGCCACCTCGTGCAGCGGTGCATTGAAGGTCGACACCGCGGAGAAGCCGGTGCCCATGTCATAGCTCATCAGGTTGATGAAATCGAACACCCTGGCCAGCGCCGGCAGGTCGTAGCTCGCGGCGGGATCGTAGGGACCATCGGTCTGCAGGCGTCCGGCGGCCAGTGCGGCGGTCAGCAGCATCGGCTGACCGGCCCTGCGCCCGCGCGCATCGAGCGCCACGCGGAAGGCCTGCGCGAGCCGGGTCAGGTTGGCGCGATCCTGCGGGCGATGCGCCAGCTCCTTCGGCCCGCCACTGACCGGGAACTCCCAGTCGATGTCCACGCCATCGAAGCTGCCGGCATGGCGCTCGAAGAACAGGGCCATGCACGAATCGACCAGGCGCTTGCGGCTGGCCTCGGTCAGCGCCGCATCGGAGAACCCGCCCGCGCCCCAGCCGCCGATCGAAATCAGCGTGCGCAGATGCGGGTGCGCCTTCTTCAGTTCAGCCAGTGCCGCGAAGTTGGCCGGTGCTTCCGCACCGATCGTGCAGCGGCCATCCTCGATGGTGGAGAACGCGTAGAACAGATGGGTCAGGCGCTCGGCCGGAATGCTCGACACCGGATAGCGCTCGGCCGAGCCGCCGGGGTAGTAGGCGCCGAAGATCGGCGGCTGCGCGGGCGCGGCTTGCGCAGCGATGGGCAGGGCACCGGCAATCAGCACGGCAAGGACAGCCACGGTCTGGCGCAACATGGGATCTCCCGGTTCGAAGGCGCAGCCACGTTAGCAAACCGGGACGCCGCTGAAGCGGTTGTCGCCGCATGTCGTCCTGCGGACAGGCACGTCCCCGCAGATGACGACAACGAAGCGGTCATCCGCCTCGCGTCATGCGTTGCAGCAGGACATGCGCCGACGCAACCTGACTGGCTGCGGCATCGGCTAAGGTAGCCACGGATCTTCAACCGCGCATGGACATGAGTACCGACCACGACACCTTCGACAACGGCGCGCTGCCGGATGACGCAACCCACGACCCGCGCCAGGCACTGGAAGCACGTGCCTACACCGCCTTCGACGACGGCGACCTGGCGCAGGCGGCGCTGCTGTTCGGCGAACTGATCGCCATCGCGCCCGGCGTGGCCTACCTGCATTACATGCGCGGACTGGCGCACAAGTACCTGCGTGACTGGCCGGCCTCGCTGCAGGACAACCTGCAGTCGCAGACATTGCGCGACGACTTTGATCAGGGCTCGGCATGGAACGCGGGCATCGCCGCCACCGGTGCAGGCGACTGGGCCGAGGCGCGTCGGCAGTGGAAGCGCTGCGGCATCGCCCTGCCCGGCGAGGACGGCCCGATCGAGGGTGACTACGGCGTGGCCTGCATCCGCCTCAATCCCTGGTCCAGCGCCGAGACGGTCTACATGCGCCGCATCGATCCAGT
This sequence comes from uncultured Stenotrophomonas sp., assembly GCF_945952405.1. Lineage (GTDB taxonomy): Bacteria > Pseudomonadota > Gammaproteobacteria > Xanthomonadales > Xanthomonadaceae > Stenotrophomonas. Next base: position 25,817 of record NZ_CAMFIA010000031.1, read on the forward strand.
GCGTGCACGGATCGACAACGTGCCGCTGCCGGAGAGCGGCTACCGCTTCGGCGATATCGTGCTGCATGACGGCGCTGCAACCGGGCACCGCGCCTACGGCGAGCATGAGGTGCCGGTGTTCAATGCAATGCAGCGCCTGCAACCGTCGGACATGGCCACCTTCACCGTGTTCGTGCAGTGCGACTCGGCCGATGATATCGATGCCCTGCGCCGGCTGACCCTGCCCGGCATCGGCCTGGTCGAGGACTGGACCGCGACGGTTCGCACGCTGTGCCGACGCTGCTGCTATGGCACGCCGCACCAGCACGCTGACGCGGAAACCCGCGAGGACGACTGGGATCGCGAACGTGACCTCGGCGTGGCCGCACAGGGCCGCGCCGCCGTCGAGAAGTTGATGGCGGCCTGGGTGGCTGCGGCTCCTGGCCGCGCACTGGAAGCCATCGAGCAGCGCGAGCAGCCGTTGAGTGATCCGGAACCGGGCCAGGTCTGGTGGCTGGGCGAGGAGGAAGAAGAAGAAGAGGAACAAGACGACCGGTAAGGTCGAGCATGCTCGGCGTTGACGATGCCATCAGGGGCGCGCTCCAAAGGAGCGTGCCCAACAGGGTCGCCCACTGCCGGGCCGAAGAGCCTTGTAGCGCAAGGTCTTCAGAATTCTTCAGACGCGTTGCCAGCACTTCAGCCGTGTTCGTGGCCCACTCGGGCTCCCCTTCGATGGAGCCCGATGATGTATTCAATCCTGCGCGCCCTGGCCCTGCTCTGCGCTGCATGTGCCCTGCCCTTAGGCGCCCGCGCCCCCCCCCGCCTGATCCGAGCCGCCTGGAGGCGCTGGAGCGGGCCATCGCCAGTAATGAGCTCTAGCAGATCCGCAGCGTGCTCCTGCAGGTCGATGGCCGGGTCGTCTACGAGAGCTACTTCAACGGTGCCGACGCAGAGACGCTGCACGACGTGCGCTCGGCCAGCAAGAGCGTGACCGCGCTGCTGGTCGGCGCCGCCACCGGATCACAGGCAAAGAAAAAGCGGGCCGAAGCCCGCTTTTTCATTGGCGAAAGCGTGAGGACCAACGGTCCTCACCCACCGAATTACTCGGCGCTGGCGCCTTCGCCTTCTTCCACGGCCTTCATCGACAGGCGGATACGGCCCTGCTTGTCGACTTCCAGCACCTTGACCTTGACCACATCGCCTTCCTTCAGCTTGTCGCCGACCTTCTCGACGCGCTCGCTGGAGATCTGCGAGACGTGGACCAGACCGTCCTTGCCCGGCAGGATGGTGACGAACGCACCGAAGTCCATGATCTTGGCGACCTTGCCTTCGTAGATACGGCCCGGCTCGACGTCCGAGGTGATCTGCTCGATGCGGGCCTTGGCGGCCTGCGCAGCGATCGCATTGACCGAGGCGATGACGATGGTGCCGTCATCCTGGATGTCGATCTGGGTGCCGGTTTCCTTGGTGATGGCCTGGATGGTGGAACCACCCTTGCCGATCACTTCGCGGATCTTGTCCGGGTGGATCTTGATGGTCAGCAGGCGCGGCGCGTAGTCCGACAGCTCTTCACGCGGAGCGGTCAGGCCGTGGGCCATTTCGCCCAGGATGTGCAGACGGCCAGCCTTGGCCTGCTGCAGGGCCTGCTTCATGATCTCTTCGGTGATGCCTTCGATCTTGATGTCCATCTGCAGGGCGGAGATGCCCTCAGCGGTACCGGCCACCTTGAAGTCCATGTCGCCCAGGTGATCTTCGTCACCCAGGATGTCGGACAGGACGACGAAGCGCTCGCCTTCCTTGACCAGGCCCATGGCGATACCGGCCACCGGCGCCTTCACCGGCACGCCGGCGTCCATCAGGGCCAGCGACGAGCCGCAGACCGACGCCATCGACGAGGAGCCGTTCGACTCGGTGATTTCCGAGACGACACGGATGGTGTACGGGAAGGCTTCCAGCGACGGCATGACAGCCAGCACGCCGCGCTTGGCCAGGCGGCCGTGGCCGATTTCGCGGCGCTTCGGGCCCATCATGCGACCGCACTCACCCACCGAGAACGGAGGGAAGTTGTAGTGGAACAGGAAGTTTTCCTTGTACTCACCGGCAACGGCATCGATGACCTGGCCGTCACGGGCGGTGCCCAGGGTGATGGTCACGATGGCCTGGGTTTCACCGCGGGTGAACAGCGAGGAACCGTGGGTACGCGGCAGCACGCCAGTCTTCACCGCGATCGGGCGGACGGTGTCCAGCGCACGGCCGTCGATACGGACCTTGGTGTCCAGCACCGAGTCACGCATGGTGCGGTATTCCAGCTCGCCGAATTCCTTCGACAGCTCGGCCGGGTTCCAGCCTTCGGCGGCGACGCGGCCAGCCAGGGCTTCGACCACGTCCTTCTTGATCGCCGAGATGGCGTCACGGCGCTGCAGCTTGTCGCGCACCTGGAAGGCTTCGCCCAGGCGCGGGCCGATGGCTTCCTTCAGCGCGGAGATCAGCGCGTCGTTCTTGGCCGGGGCTTCCCAGGTCGACGGCTTGGTGCCGGCTTCAACGGTCAGTTCGTTGATCGCGTTGATGACCTTCTGCATTTCGCGGTGACCGAAGGTCACGGCGCCCAGCATCACTTCTTCCGACAGCAGCGCGGCTTCGGACTCGACCATCAGCACGGCGTTGGAGGTACCGGCGACGACCAGTTCCAGCTGCGAATCGGCCAGCTCGCTGACGGTCGGGTTCAGGATGTACTCGCCGTTCTTGTAACCGACCTTGGCAGCGCCGATCGGACCCATGAACGGGGTGCCGGCCAGGGCCAGCGCAGCCGAAGCACCGATCAGGGCCGGGATGTCACCGTCCACGTCCGGGTTCAGCGACATCACCGTGGCGATGATCTGCACTTCGTTCTTGTAGTCTTCCGGGAACAGCGGGCGGATCGGACGGTCGATCAGGCGCGAGATCAGCGTTTCCTTCTCGGTCGCACGGCCTTCACGCTTGAAGAAACCACCCGGGATGCGGCCGCCGGCGTAGAACTTTTCCTGATAATCGACGGTCAGCGGGAAGAAGTCCTGGCCTTCGCGCGCGCTCTTGGCGGCGACGGCGGTGACCAGCAGTACGGTGTCGTCCATCTTGACGATGACGGCACCGCTGGCCTGACGGGCGACTTCGCCGGTCTCAAGCGTGACGGTGTGCTTGCCGTACTGGAAGGTTTTGGTGATTTTTGCCACGGAGGGTGTCCTTGGGGATGCTGTCTGCGAATTTGGACCGTCGGCGACCCTTGCCGCCAGCGGGTGGCCGGATCGTTCCGGCCTGAATCGGGGATTGCGGTGCTACAAAACAAAACCGCGGCGCATCGCTGCGCCGCGGGGGATTCGTTGCTTAGCGACGCAGGCCAAGCTTCTCGATCAGGGCCTTGTAACGCTCGACGTCCTTCTTCTTCAGGTAGTCGAGCAGGCTGCGACGGCGGTTGACCATCTGCAGCAGGCCGCGGCGGCTGTGGTGGTCCTTCTTGTGGGTCTTGAAGTGGCCGGTCAGCAGCTCGATGCGGGCGGTCAGCAGGGCCACCTGGACTTCCGGGGAGCCGGTGTCAGCCGAGCTGCGCTTGTTGTCTTCAATGACCTTCTGGGTGTCGATCGACATTTTCTTTTTTCTCTGTGATGCGTGGCCGGCAGGAACGCGCTTCGCGCACCGCCAGGCTCGCCGTGGACTACGAGGATGAAACCTGCGCGAAGCAGGCTGCCGGAAAACGGCCGCGAAATTGTAACGGTCGGGGGCTTCCGGGACAAGGACCGGGGCTGAACCGGCAGGCCGCGGTCAGAGGTTGAACCGGCGCTGCGGGGCCAGCAGGCCACTCTCATCGACCTGGCCCAGGCCCTGGACAGCAGCGTCCGGGCCGTACACGGCCACCAGCCCGCGCGGCCAGGTGACATCGCGCTGTCGCTGGCCGACACAGAAGCGGTGGGCCTGGTCGGCGTCGAGGTCGACCCGCGGGTATTCAGCCAGGCCGGCCGCCAGCGGCAGCAGCAACGCGTCCATGCCCGCCTCGTCGCCCGCTTCGACCATCACCCGCAGCTGGTCCAGGCTGACCATCGCCGGTTCCCGGAACGGCTCGACCCAGAGCCGGCGCAGCGCGCTGATGTGAGCACCACAGCCCAGTGCCTCGCCCAGGTCACGGGCCAGGCTGCGGATGTAGGTACCCGAGCCACAGGTCACGCGCAGGCGCAGGCGCTCCGGCTGCTGCTCCAGCACCTCGATCGCGTGCACCTGCACCTCGCGCTCCGGCGCTTCGATGACATCGCCGCGGCGGGCCTTCACATACAGCGGCTCACCGCCCTGCTTCAGCGCCGAATAGATCGGGGCGCGCTGGCGGATGCTACCGGTCAACGGCACCAGCGCGGCCTGCAGGGCCTCGGCGCTGATCGCCGGTACCGGGCGCTGCAGCAGCACCTGGCCTTCGGCATCGTCGGTATCGGTGGTCTGGCCGAGCACGATCTCGGCGTCGTAGGCCTTGGCTGAACCGAGCAGCAGGCCGGCGATCTTGGTGGCCTCGCCGAAGCACAGCGGCAGCAGGCCGGTGGCCAGCGGATCGAGGCTGCCGGTGTGGCCGCCCTTCTCGGCGCGGAACAGGCGGCGCGCCACCTGCAGGGCGGCGTTGGAGCTCATGCCGGTCGACTTGTCGAGCAGCAGGATGCCATCCAGGCGGCGGAACTGAATTCGGGTCATGACATGAGGGTGTTGAGCTGGTCCATGCCCGGCTGGCGCAGCACGGCCTGCATCAGGCCGCGCATTGCCGGAATGGAAAGACGCCGGGCATGGCCCGGCGCAACCTTATTCTTCGTCGCTCTCGCGACGCTTCTCCGCGGCCAGCGTATCGGGCAGGTCGCGCAGGATGTTGTCGATGTGCTCACCACGATCGACCGAGTCGTCGTAGTGGAAATGCAGCTCGGGCACGTGGCGCAGCTTCATCGCACGCGCCAGGTCCATGCGCAGGCGGTAGCCCAGCTCCTTCAGGCCGGCCACGGCTTCAGCCGAACGCTCCGGCATCAGCGCGGTGACGAACACCTTGGCGTGGGCCATGTCGCGGGTGATTTCCACGTCGGACACGCTCACCGAGGGCAACCCGTGCTCGCGCACGGCGTTGTGCACCAGGGTGCCGAGTTCACGGCGCAGCTGGGCGGAGACACGGTCGGTTCGATGGAAAGTCTTGGGCACGCGGTCGGGCTCTCGATTTGAATGTGACCCGACCAGGGTCGGGTCCTACCAGGAGGAGCGGCCCGACCAAGGCCGGGCCCCACCAGGGGGCGGACCGGCCCGTGAGGGCCGGCCCGGTACAGCATTACAGGGTGCGCGGCACTTCGATACGCTCGAAGCACTCGATCTGGTCGCCCGGCTTGACGTCGTTGTAGGCCTTCACCGCGATACCGCATTCGGTACCGTTGCGGACTTCCTCAACGTTTTCCTTGAAGCGACGCAGCGATTCCAGCTCGCCTTCGAAGATCACCACGCTGTCGCGCAGAACGCGGATCGGCTTGTTGCGCTTGACCACGCCCTCGATGACCATCGAACCGGCGACGGCGCCCAGCTTGGAGCTGCGGAAGACGTCGCGGACCTCGGCGATACCGATGATCTCTTCGCGGATCTCCACGCCCAGCAGACCGGAAGCCACCTGCTTCACCTGGTCGATCACGTCATAGATGATCGAGAAGTAACGCAGGTCGACGCCATTGGACTCGATGATGCGACGGGCCGAAGCATCCGCGCGCACGTTGAAGCCGATGACGGTGGCCTTCGAAGCTGCCGCCGAGTTGGCGTCCGATTCGGTGATGCCGCCCACGCCGGAGTGGATCACGTTGATGCGGATGTCTTCGTTGGACAGCGCGACCAGGGCCTGGCTCAGGGCCTGCACTGAACCCTGCACGTCGGCCTTGATGACCAGGTTGAGGACCTGCTGGCCCTCGCCCTTGCCCAGGGTCGCCATGATGTCTTCCATGCGGCTGCCAGCGGTAGCGACCAGGCGCGATTCACGGCGCTTGGTCTCACGCTGCTGGGCAACGTCCTTGGCCAGGCGCTCGTCCTCGACGACCACGAAGTCGTCACCGGCTTCCGGCACGCCGGACAGGCCCAGGACCTGCACCGGGATGGACGGACCGGCGAACTCCGGCTGCTTGCCGGTTTCGTCGAACAGCGCACGCACGCGGCCGTACTGGATGCCGCACACCAGGTAGTCGCCCTTCTTCAGGCGGCCCTGCTGCACCAGCACCGTCGCGACCGGGCCGCGGCCCTTGTCCAGCGACGATTCGATCACCACGCCCGAGGCGCGGCCTTCGTCGACCGCCTTCAGTTCCAGCAGTTCGGCCTGGATGGAGATGGCATCCAGCAGGTCGTCGACGCCCAGGCCGGTCTTGGCCGAGATCTCCACCATCTGGGTGTCACCACCGAAGTCTTCGGCCACGACCTGCTCGGACAGCAGTTCGTTCTTGACCCGCATCGGATCGGCGTCGGACTTGTCGATCTTGTTGATCGCCACGATCAGCGGCACACCCGCCGAACGGGCGTGCTGGATCGCTTCCTTGGTCTGCGGCATGACGCCGTCATCGGCGGCCACCACCAGCACCACGATATCGGTCAGCTTGGCGCCGCGGGCGCGCATCGAGGTGAATGCCGCGTGGCCCGGGGTATCCAGGAAGCTGATCACGCCCTTCGGCGTATCCACGTGGTAGGCACCGATATGCTGGGTGATGCCGCCGGCTTCGCCGGTAGCAACCTTGGTGCGGCGGATGTAATCCAGCAGCGAGGTCTTGCCGTGGTCGACATGGCCCATGATGGTGACAACCGGCGGACGCTGGGTGGCTTCGCCCTGGTTTTCACCGGTCGAGGCCAGCAGTGCGTCTTCAGCGTCGTTGTCATTGGCACGGATCGCCTTGTGGCCGAGTTCCTCGGTCACCAGCGCGGCGGTGTCATGGTCGATGGACTGGGTGATGGTGGCCATCACGCCCATCTTGAACAGCGCCTTCACCACCTCGCCGCCCTTCAGCGCGAGCTTCTGCGCCAGGTCGGCCACGGTGATCGTGTCGCCGATCGCCACTTCACGCACCACCGGTGCGGTCGGACGTTCGAAGGCATGCGGACCCGCGTTGTTGCCACCACGCGACATGTCGCGACGGCCACCGCTCTGGTTGCGGCCGCCCGGACGACCACGGGTGTTGCTGTTGTTGCTGTTGCCACGACGCGCACGGTCGGCAGCCGACAGATGCATCTGGCCGGCGAAGCGATCGCCCGGGCCACGCTCGTTGCGCGGCGCGCTGCGGTTGTTGCGGTCGTCGCTGCGCGGCGGCGGCGGCGGAGCACCACGCGGCGCAGCCGGGGCTGCAGCCGGGGCGCGCGGCGGGCGCGGCGCGGTTTCGTCGATCGGAGCGCGAACCTTCGGCTTGCTGGCGGCCAGCGCCTCGGCAGCCTTGGCGGCAGCCGCGGCTTCCTCGGCGGCCTTCTTTTCGGCCTCTGCGCGTTCCTTGGCAGCCACCTCTTCCTCACGGGCACGGACGATGGCTTCGTCGCGCAGACGATCCTTCTCGGCCAGTGCCTGCTGTTCGGCGAGGTTACGGGCACGCGACTCTTCCAGCTTGCGCAGGATGTCGGCGCGCTCTTCGTCCGGCGTCATGGCGCGAGCACCATCCTTGACGTAGGTGCGCTTCTGGCGCACCTCGACATTCACGGTCGTCTTGCTGCGACCGGAACTGACCGTCACTTCCTGCTGTTTCCGGCGATTGAGCGTGATCTTCTTTGCAGACTGATCAGTCTCTTCCGGGGCCTGCTCGGGCTTGCCGTGCGAACGACGAAGGAAGCCCAGGAGCTTCACCTTCTCGGTACTGGTCACGACCTGGTCGGGACCGCTGAACTTCATGCCGGCACCGGCCAGCTGTTCCAGCAGTTTTTCGACCGGCGTGTTGACCAGTTCGGCAAGCTTGCGGATGGTGGTTTGCTGCGACATTCGGATCCTATGATCTTGTGGGCGCCCCCCCGCATCTGGAGGTGGCGCGGATTCTACGCCCTGAGCGGCTCAGGGCCCTGTTCATTGCCGGCTCATTCGCCGCGTTCCAGTCGGGCGATCTCCTCGGCACGCGCGGCCAGGATCAGCGCCGCAGCGCGCTCCTGGTCCAGCCCTTCAATGCCGAAGTCCATGACCTCGTCGGCGGCCAGGTCGGACAGATCCTCGCTGGTACGCACGCCGTGGCCGGCCAGCGCATACGCGGTGGCTTCGTCCATGCCCTTCAGGGACAGCAGGTCCTGCGCCGGCTGGCCGTCTTCAAGGCCTTCCTCGACTGCCAGGGCCTCATTGAGCAGCGCATCGCGGGCACGAGCGCGCAGCTCTTCGACGATGTCTTCGTCGAAACCTTCCACGGCCAGCAGTTCGCCGACCGGGACATATGCGATTTCCTCGACGGTACCGAAGCCTTCGCTGACCAGGATGCCGGCGATCTCTTCGTCCACTTCCAGCTTGTCCATGAACAGCTGGCGGGCCGAAGCCTGCTCGGCTTCCGACTTGGCGGTGACCTGGTCCTGGGTCATCACGTTGAGCTGCCAGCCGGTCAGGCGGCTGGCCAGGCGCACGTTCTGGCCACCCTTGCCGATCGCCTGGGCCAGGCGGTCTTCGGCGACGGCCAGGTCCATCGAGTGCTTGTCTTCATCGACGATGATCGACTGCACTTCGGCCGGTGCCATCGCGTTGATGACGAAGTTGGCCGGGTTGTCGTTCCACAGCACGATGTCCACGCGCTCGCCATTGAGCTCGTTGGACACCGCCTGCACGCGCGAACCGCGCATGCCGATGCAGGCACCGATCGGATCGGTACGCTGGTCGTGGGCCAGCACGGCGATCTTGGCGCGGTCGCCCGGATCGCGGGCACAGGCCTTGATCTCGACCAGGCCCTGGCCGACTTCCGGCACTTCCAGCTTGAACAGCTCGATCATGAATTCCGGCGCGGCGCGGCTGATGAACAGCTGCGGGCCACGCGGTTCCGAACGTACTTCGGCCAGGTAGCCGCGCACGCGGTCGCCGGCGCGCAGCACGTCGCGCGGAATGCCCTTGTCCTTCGGGATGAAGCCTTCGGCGTTGCCACCGAGGTCAACGTAGATGTTGCCGCGCTCGGCACGCTTGACCACACCGGTGATCAGTTCGCCGACGCGATCCTTCCAGGCATCCACGACCTGCTGGCGCTCGGCTTCGCGCACACGCTGGACGATGACCTGCTTGGCAGCCTGGGCGGCAATGCGGCCGAAATCCGGGTTCTCGATCTGCTCTTCGATGTAGTCGCCGACGTCGACGCCTTCGGCTTCATCGACGGCGTCCATCAGGCGGATCTGGCGGTCCGGCGATTCCATGACCACGTCATCGGCCACCACTTCCCAGCGGCGGAAGGTTTCGTAGCTGCCATCCTTGTGGTCGATGACCACGCGGGTCAGCACTTCCTCGTCGGGATAGCGCTTCTTCGCCGCCGAGGCCAGCGCGGCCTCGATCGCATCGAAGATCACTTCACGCGGCACGCCCTTCTCGTTGGCGACCGCGTCGACTACCAGCAACAGTTCCTTGCTCATTGGCTCACTCCGCGCGCGGCTTCTTTGCCGCCGGCTCGTTGGAAGAAGAATTCGTGTTCGGCTTCGGACGCTTCGGTGCCGGACCGGTCGGCTTGCTCGGGGCCAGCCCCAGCGCCACCCAGTCGGGCATGATCCGTGCCTTGTCGATGTTGTCGGCCGACACGACCACCTCGGCCTTGTCGACGATGAAGGTGATGGTGCCCGCGGCCTCGTCGGTGGACTCGATGCGGCCCTGCAGGCGACGACGATTGTCCTGCGGCAGCTTCAGCGTAACCTTGGCCGATTCACCCTGGTGGCGAGCGAACTGCTCCAGGTTGAACAGCGGGCGGTCCACGCCCGGCGAGGACACTTCCAGCGTGTAGTTGCCGCTGATCGGGTCCTCGACGTCCAGCTGCGCCGACACTTCGCGGCTGACCCGCTCGCAGTCGTCGACATTGATGATGCGCTCGGGCTGCTCAGCCAGCGGCACGTCGATGTAAAGGCGCAGGGTCGCACCGCCGGGGGCCGGCAGATACTCAACGCCCAGCAGCTCCAGGCCCAGCGACACAACGGTCGGGGCGAGCAGATTCGCGATGTCGGTTGCCTTGTCGCTCACAGCCTGCCTTGATCTCTTGGTTGGGTGCCGGCCTTGGCCAGCGTGAAAACATGACGCCCCGGAAACGACAAAGGGCCCGTTGGGCCCCTTTTCCGGAAAGACTCCGGTGACTGGATTCCGGTTGCAACCTGCATTGCCTGCCGGTTGCGGCCCTCCTTCCGGGTCCGGACTCCCGCTGGGAGGCCGCCTTCAGGGGTACTGCTAGGCCGCTGATGATAGCGGCTGCACCGCGCTGGTGCAAGGTGCGACCGGGGGTCAGATCCCTTTCCACGACAAAAGGGACCTGGCCCAAAGCACGCGGAAACGACGCAGACCGCAAAGAAAAACGCCTTCGAAGCAGGACTTCGAAGGCGCATTCTTTACTTGGTAGCGGGGGCAGGATTTGAACCTGCGACCTTCGGGTTATGAGCCCGACGAGCTGCCAGACTGCTCCACCCCGCATCAGAAGCGGAATTATGAGCGATGGCTTCAAAACTTGCAAGCCCTCCCTCATTCATCAAACCGGTTGGCGCCGATATGACGTTGGTAGCGGGGGCAGGATTTGAACCTGCGACCTTCGGGTTATGAGCCCGACGAG
>NZ_CAMFIA010000032.1 GCF_945952405.1 uncultured Stenotrophomonas sp.
CGGCGCGGGGATAAGGAGACATGCGCGGACTGATTCACCATGGCGAAGCCACGGTGAATCAGTTCCAGCTGAGAACGACCTTGCCGGCCTTGCCTTCTTCCATCAGGTCGAAGCCCTTCTGGAATTCATCGATCGACAGCTGGTGGGTCATCACCTTGCCGAGCGGGAAGCCGGACAGCACCAGCTGGGTCATCTTGTACCAGGTCTCGTACATCTTGCGCCCGTAGATGCCCTGCACGGTCAGGCCCTTGAAGATGATCTTGTCCCAGTCGCAGCCGGCGCCCTTGGGCATGATGCCGAGCATGGCGATCTTGCCACCGTGGTACATGCAGTCGAGCATGTCGTTGAACGCACGCGGATTGCCGCTCATTTCCAGGCCCACGTCGAAGCCCTCCATGTGCAGTTCCTTCATCACGTCCTTCAGCGACTGGTTGGCGACATTGACCACGCGGGTCGCGCCCATGTCGGCGGCCAGCTTCAGGCGGAAGTCGTTGACGTCGGTCACCACCACGTTGCGCGCACCGATGTGCTTGCAGATGCCGGCGGCGATGATGCCGATCGGGCCGGCGCCGGTGATCAGCACGTCTTCGCCGATCACGTCGAATTCCAGTGCGCAGTGCGCGGCATTGCCGTACGGGTCGAAGAATGCGGCCAGTTCCGATGGGATCTGGTCCGGGATCGGCCACAGGTTGCTGGCCGGCATCACCATGTACTCGGCGAACGCGCCGTTGACGTTGACGCCGATGCCGACGGTGTTCGGGCACAGGTGCGGGCGGCCGCCACGGCAGTTGCGGCAATGGCCGCAGACGATGTGGCCTTCGGCCGAGACGCGCTGGCCGATCTCATAGCCGGTCACCGCCGAGCCGAGCGCGGCGATGCGGCCGACGAACTCGTGGCCGATGGTCAGGCCCGGCTTGATGGTGCGCTGGCTCCACTCATCCCACAGGTAGATGTGCAGGTCGGTACCGCAGATCGCGGTCTTCTCGAGCTTGATCAGGACCTCGTTCGGGCCCGGGGTCGGAACCGGAACCTCTTCCAGCCAGATGCCCTTGGCCGCTTCGCGCTTGACCAGGGCCTTCATCGTTTGCTGCGCCATCGGGGTGGAACTCATCAGGGGGAAAGCGCGGATTATAGGGTGCCGCGCGGATTTCCCATGTTGCGCTGCGGGTGCAGTGGCGGAACGAAAGGCGGGCGCCAGCGGGCGTTTCGAACGTATTGCAAACAGCAGCGCCCCCCAGGTTCGGGGGAGGGGGCGTGGTCACCCTGGCCGGGACACGCAAAAGCCCATCCATGGTGCTCGATGGCGCCTTGCTCGTGCGCGCTGTCCTGCGCACACGGCGCCAACGGTCCCGTCCAGGGTGACCATGCCCGCGCTGGACCGCTTACGTGCGGGCGGCCGACGTAAGCGTGGCAGGGCAGGAAGCACGGCCATGACTTCCGGGGTTCGGGCCGGGGACGGGCCGCGGGCTACAATCGAGGGTTCCACTACCAGGGGCCGCTCCATGCGCTCGAACCTGCTTGCATTCTCCATCGTCGCCAGCCTTGGGCTGGCCCAGGTCGCCCATGCCGCTGAAGGCATGTGGGTGCCGCAGCAGCTGCCGGAAATCGCCGGTCCGCTGCAGAAGGCCGGCCTGAAGCTGTCCCCGGAGCAGCTGTCCAACCTCACCGGCGACCCGATGGGGGCCGTGGTGGCCCTCGGCGGCTGCACCGCCAGCTTCGTCTCGCCGCAGGGGCTGGTGGTCACCAACCACCACTGCGCCTACGGTGCCATCCAGCTGAACTCGACCGCCGAGAAGAACCTGATCAAGGACGGCTTCAACGCCCCCAAGCACAGCGATGAGCTGAGCGCCGGCCCGAACGCCCGCGTCTACGTGCTTGACCAGATCACCGACGTCACTGCGCAGGCCAAGGCCGCCATCGCTGCCGCCGGCAACGATCCGCTGGCGCGCAGCCGCGCGCTGGATGCCTTCGACAAGGCCCAGGTCGCTGCCTGTGAGGCCGAAGACGGTTTCCGCTGCCGCCTGTTCACCTTCTCCGGTGGCAACACCTATCGCCTGTTCCGCAACATGGAAATCAAGGACGTGCGCCTGGTCTACGCGCCTCCGGGCAGCGTCGGCAAGTACGGCGGCGACGTCGACAACTGGATGTGGCCGCGCCACACCGGTGACTTCTCGTTCTACCGCGCCTACGTCGGCAAGGACGGCAAGCCGGCGGCATTCTCGGCCGACAACGTGCCGTACCAGCCGAAGCACTTCCTGAAGTTCACCGACCAGCCGCTGGGCGAGGGTGACTTCGTGATGGTGGCCGGCTACCCGGGCCGCACCAACCGCTACGCGCTGGCCGGCGAGTTCAACGAAACCGCCAGCTGGACCTACCCGACCATCGCCCGCCACTACAACGCGGTGCTGAAGATGATCGACGAGGCCGGCAAGGCCGATGCTGACATCAAGGTGAAGTACGCCGCGACGGCGGCCAGTATGAACAACGTGGCCAAGAACTATTCGGGCCAGCTGGAAGGCTTCAAGCGCATCGACGCGGCCGGCCAGAAGCAGGCCGAGGAAGCCGCGGTGCTGGCCTGGCTGAAGAAGCAGGGCGCCGCCGGCAAGCCGGCGCTGGCCGCGCATGCACAGCTGGTCAAGCACCTGGATGCGAGCAAGTCGACCCGTGAGCGCGACCTGTTCGTCAGCCAGTTCAACAATACCTCGGTGGTCAGTGCCGCCCTCGGCCTGTACCGCCTGTCGATCGAGCGCGCCAAGCCGGACGCCGAGCGCGAAGCCGGCTACCAGCAGCGCGACCTGCCGACCCTGGAAGGCGGCCTGAAGCAGATGGACCGCCGCTACGTGGCGAAGATGGACCAGCAGCTGCAGGCCTACTGGCTCGACCAGTACGTCGCGTTGCCGGCCGCGCAGCGCAACAACGAAGTGCTGAACACCTGGCTGGGCGGCAGCGATGCCAATGCGGTCAAGGCACTGGTGGGCAAGCTGTCGGGCACCGAGCTGGGCAGCCTGGACGCACGCCTGAAGTGGTTCAAGGCCGATCGCGCTGCGTTCGAAGCCAGCACCGATCCGGCCATCCAGTACGCGGTGGCCATCATGCCGTCGCTGCTGAAGCAGGAGGAGCAGAAGAAGATCCGCGAAGGCGAGTCGCTGACCGCGCGTCCGCTGTACCTGCAGGCACTGGCTGACTACAAGAAGAGCCAGGGTGAATTCGTGTACCCGGATGCCAACCTGTCGTTGCGCATCACCTTCGGCAACGTGATGGGCTATGCGCCCAAGGATGGCGTGGCCTACACCCCGTTCACCACGCTGCAGGGCATCGTTGCCAAGGACACCGGCGTCGATCCGTTCGACGCTCCCAAGGCGCTGCTCGATGCAGTCAAGGCCAAGCGTTACGGCGGCCTGGAAGACAAGCGCATCGGCTCGGTACCGGTGAACTTCCTGTCCAACCTCGACATCACCGGCGGCAACTCCGGCTCGCCGGTGCTGGACGCGAACGGCAAGCTGGTCGGCCTGGCCTTCGACGGCAACTGGGAATCGGTCAGCTCCAACTGGGTGTTCGATCCGGTGATGACGCGCATGATCTCGGTCGACAGCCGCTACATGCAGTGGATCATGCAGGAAGTGGCGCCGGCACCGGAGCTGCTGAAGGAACTGAACCTGGCGAAATAAGGCTCGCGGTTCCGGGTGGTCCATCCACGCATGGCGTGGATCTACTGCCTGTACCGATGGTAGTGCCGGCCGCTGGCCGGCAACCTCGACCCAATGGCCGGAAACGGCGAAACCCCGCGACGCAGGTCGCGGGGTTTTTTCATGCCCGGCCCGGCCGGGTGCGCCGAACGGGTATCATCCCTGTTCCGCGTACTTCACAGGATGTGAACGAAACGCGGAAACCTCCTCCCCCAGGACCCCTTGCACGCATGCGCATCCTGCTTGCCCGCCACGGCGAAACGCCGTGGAACGCCGAAGGCCGCTACCAGGGCCAGATCGACATTCCGCTTTCGCCGATCGGTGAAGCCCAGGCCCAGGCACTGGGTGCCCGCCTGGCCTCGGTGGACATCACCCGTGCTGTCGCCTCGCCGCTGTCGCGCGCGCAGCGCACCGCGCAGCTGGCGCTCGGCGCCGCCCGCGCCGACATGCTGCTGACCGAGCCGGAGCTCCAGGAAATCGCCCACGGCGAATGGGAAGGGCTGCTGGCCAGCGAGATCCATGAAAAGGATCCGTCGCGGTTGCAGGCCTGGCGCGAGGAGCCGGATACCGTGCTGATGCCCGGCGGCGAATCGCTGCGCCTGGTGCTGGAGCGCAGCTGGCGCGGCCTGGCCCGTGCCACCGAGGGCCTCGGCGAGCACGACACCCTGCTGGTGGTGGCCCATGACGCGGTCAACCGCGTGATCCTGTGCAAGGTGCTGGGCCTGCCGATCTCGCGCCTGTGGACCTTCCGCCAGGCGCCGACCACGCTCAACCTGCTGGAAGGCGCCGACCTGGACAGCCTGGAGGTGGTGCGCCTGAACGACTGCGCCCACCACACGCCGTTCTTCGGCGAAGCCAAGCACCGCGCCCTCTGATCCATTCCCTCGCATCAACTGCTTCTGCTGGAACCGCTGCCGTGACGAACACCCCGACCACCCTGGCCGAATGGCTGGATTACATTGAACGCCAGCACCCGGCGAGCATCGACATGGGCCTGGAGCGCGTGCGCGCCGTGGCCACGGCGATGGGCCTGGGCGCGCCGGCCAAGCGCACCATCGTGGTCGGTGGCACCAACGGCAAGGGCTCCACCGTGGCCTTCATCGAGGCCATCGCGCGTGCCGCCGGCTGGAAGGTCGGCGCGTACACCTCGCCGCACCTGCAGCGCTACAACGAACGCGTGCGCATCGACGGCCAGGACGTGGACGATGCCGCGCTGGTCGCCGCGTTCAAGGTCATCGAAGCGGCGCGCGGCGACACCACGCTGACCTATTTCGAGTACGGCACGCTGGCCGCGCTGCAGCTGTTCGCCGACGCCGGGCTGGACCTGGCCGTGCTGGAAGTGGGCCTGGGCGGCCGCCTGGATGCGGTCAACATCATCGACGCCGACGTGGCCGTGATCACCACCGTGGACATCGACCATGCCGAGTGGCTGGGCGAGGACCGCGAAGCGATCGGCACCGAGAAGGCCGGCATCATCCGCGGCTGGAAGCCGGTGATCCTGGGCGAGACCGACCCGCCGTCGAGCGTGCTGCGTCGCGCCTACCTGGTCGGCGCCAACGCCATCCGCGGCGGCAGCGACTATTTCTACGAGCCGATCGATGCCCAGCGCTGGCGCTGGCGGGACGTCGGCCTGCGCATGGAACTGCCGGTGCCGGCACTGGCCGGCCCGATCCAGCTGGCCAATGCCGGTGCCGCCATCGCCGCGCTGCGTGCACTCGACAAGCCGGTGCCGCGCGCTGCGTGGGCCGCCGGTATTGCCGCCGCGCGCATCCCGGGTCGCCTGCAGGCGTTCGAGCGTGACGGCGTGCAGGTCCGCGTCGATGTCGGCCACAACCCGCAGGCCGCCGGCCAGCTGGCGCGCGCGCTGAAGGCCGACGTGTCGGCCGGGCGTACGCGGGCCGTGTACGCCGCGTTGCAGGACAAGGACGCGGTGGGCGTGGTGGAGGCGCTGCAGGACGTGGTGGGCGAGTGGACCCTGGCCGGCCTGGACGGCCCGCGTGGACAGAGCGCCGAGCAGTTGCAGGCACGCCTGGCCGGTACCGCCGCTGCCGGCGCGCCGCTGGCCGGCAGTGTCCAACAGGCGCTGCAGCAGGTGCTGGCGCAGGCGGAGCGGGGTGACCGGGTGCTGGTGTTCGGCTCGTTCCATACCGCCGCTGCGGCCCTGCAATGGCTGCAGGGCGACGCCTGATCCGCGTTCAGCCAACGCCGACGCCGGCCGGTCCGGCACCCGTATAATCGACGGCAATCTCCGGACAGTTGCCTGCCTCACGTGGATACGCCCCTGAAACAGCGTCTGATTGGTGCCATCGTGCTGGTGGCACTGGCCGTGATTTTCCTGCCGATGCTGGTCAAGGGACCGGCACCGGACAGCGGTGTCGCCAATGTGCCGATCGCCGCGCCGGATGCACCGGCCGATGGCCAGTTCGAAACCCGGGAGCTGCCGCTGGTCGCCCCGGCGGGTGGCGCCACCGGCCTGCAGAGCGGCCAGGCCAAGCCGCTGCAGGAGGCCGCCGCGCCGGCCACGCCGCCGACCGTGGACACCTCGCCAGCGGTTGCCGCCGGCAACTATGCGGTCACCTTCGGCGCCTATGGCAGCAAGGCCGATGCCGATGCGGTGATCGCTTACCTGAAGCGATCGCAGATGCCGGGCTTCGCTGAAACCACCACCATCAATGGTCGCCAGGCATGGCGCGTGCGCGTCGGGCCGTATGCCGATCGTGCCCAGGCCGAGGCCGCCCGCCTGCAGGCGGTGAAGATCCGCGCCGATGTGAAGGCCGAAGTCATCACCCTGGATGCGGCAGCGGGCACGACTGCGCCGGTCGCCGCCACCCCGGCCCCGGCCGCGCCCGCTGCCAGCACCCCGGCGGCCGCCACTGCACCGTCGGCCAGCGGCAATCCGGTGCGCAGCGAAAGCCTGCCGCCGAGTACGCCGAGCGCCACTACCACGCCGGCCGCGAAGCCGGAGCCGCCGAAGCCGGTTGCCAAGCCCGAGCCTGCAAAGCCGGAAGCCAAGCCCGAACCGAAGCCGGAGGCGACCGCCAGCAAGCCGGCAACGGCTCCGGCGACGCCGGCCGCGCCCGCCGCCAGCGGCGTCGGCTTTGCCGTGCAGCTGGGTGCGTTCGGCCAGGCCAGTGACGCCGATGCCCTGCGCGACAAGGTCCGTGCCGCCGGTTTCAGTGCGTTCGTCGAGCAGGTGCGCACCGACAAGGGCACCCTGCATCGGGTCCGCGTCGGGCCGGTCGCCAACCGCGCCGATGCCGAGCAGCTGAAGGCGCAGGTCGCCGCCAAGGTCGGCGTGGCCGGCATGGTCCGACCGCACCCATGATCCCCGCGCAGCCCCGTTGCCAGCGCCGCCGAAGGAGCGGGGCGCCATGATCGACGTGGTGCTGCTGATCGTGATCGCCGCCTCGACCCTGCTGGGGATGCTGCGCGGCTTCGTCGGAATCGTCATCGGCACCCTGTCGTGGCTGCTGGCCGCTTGGGCGGCCTTCGCCTTCGGCAATGACGCCGCCCACTGGTGGGCGGCACCGGCCGCCCCGGGGGGCGAGCACTTCGTCGGCGGCTACCTGGGGGTCGGCATCGGCGTGATGATCGTGGTCGCGGTGATCGGCATGGTCATCAAGGCGCTGGTCCATCGCAGCATGCTGACCAGCCTGGACCGCCTGCTGGGCGGGGTGCTGGGCGCGGTGCGCGGCGGCCTGATCGCCGCCATCCTGGTGCTGCTGGCCGGCTTCACCCCGCTGACCGCCGAGCCCTCCTGGCAGCGCTCGGCGGTGCGCCCGCTGCTGAACCCGACCGTGGCCTGGATGAACAGCAAGCTGCCGCACTGGGAGGTTCCCGGCGCCGATCTGCTGCCCAAGGCCTTGCCGACCGACGCACTGTCCCCATCTGCATTGATGGAGTTGGGAAAGAACGCTGGCGCCGGGTTGGGAAAGCCGGGCGCGGCAGGCGATAATGGCATCCTCAACCAGGTAGTGGCAGGCAGCGGATGGCTGCGGCCTGCGAAAGCGGAACAGGGCGATTCCTACGATCCGGCCGAAGTGCGCCCGGATGCCCCTGCACTGCCGGACAGTATCGAGCCGGGCGATCCGGCCAATGTCGACCGCAGGCGCGGCGACCACCGCGGCCAGGTACGGCCACCTTCCTTGTAACTGGGCACAGCCCAGCGGAGACCTCGCACCATGTGTGGCATCGTCGGAATCGTCGGCAACCAGAACGTCGCCGGGCAGTTGTATGACGGCTTGACCGTCCTCCAGCACCGTGGCCAGGATGCGGCGGGCATCGCCACCGCCAGCGGCAGCCGCCTGCGCGTGCAGAAGGCCACCGGCCTGGTCCGCGACGTATTCGATGCGCGCACCATGTCCACCCTGGAAGGCAGCGTCGGCATCGCCCATGTGCGCTACCCGACCGCCGGTTCGGAAGGAATGGACGAGGCCCAGCCGTTCTACGTCAATTCGCCGTACGGCATCGCGCTGGCCCACAACGGCAACCTGATCAACACCGAGGCACTGCGCCAGCAGGTGTTCGAGCAGGACCGCCGCAACGTCAACACCGATTCGGACAGCGAAGTGCTGCTGAACGTGTTCGCTTTCGAACTGGACGCGCAGCGCCAGCTCAGCCCGGAAGCCGCCATCCGTGCGGTGGCCGGCGTGCACCGTCGCTGCAAGGGCGGCTATGCGGTGGTCAGCGTGGTGCTGGGCCTGGGCCTGGTCGCTTTCCGCGACCCGCATGGCATCCGCCCGCTGGTGCTGGGCAAGCGCAGCCACGCCGAAGGCGATGAGTACATCGTTGCGTCCGAGTCTGCCGCGCTGGACGTGCTGGGCTTCCAGCGCGTGCGCGACGTGCAGCCGGGCGAAGCGCTGGTGATCACCGCGCGCGGCGAGCTGTTCTCGGAGATCTGTGCCGAGCCGGCCGAGCACACCCCGTGCATCTTCGAGTACGTGTACTTCGCGCGCCCGGATTCGATGATCGACAACGTTTCGGTGCACAAGGCGCGCATGCGCATGGGCATCAAGCTGGGCGAGAAGATCCTGCGCCTGCGCCCGGACCACGATATCGACACCATCATCCCGATCCCGGATACCTCGCGCGATGCCGCGCTGGAGATCTCCAACGTGCTCGGGGTGAAGTACCGCGAAGGCTTCATCAAGAACCGCTACATCGGCCGCACCTTCATCATGCCGGGGCAGGGTGAGCGCGTGAAGTCGGTGCGCCGCAAGCTCAACCCGATCCACCTGGAGTTCCGCAACCGCGTGGTGCTGCTGGTGGATGACTCGATCGTGCGCGGTACCACCAGCCAGCAGATCGTGCAGATGGCCCGTGATGCGGGCGCGCGCAAGGTGTACCTGGCCAGCGCAGCGCCGCCGGTGCGTTTCCCGAACATCTACGGCATCGACATGCCGGCCGCCGAAGAGCTGGTCGCGCACAACCGCACGGTGGAAGAGATCGAAGCCCACCTGGGCTGCGACTGGCTGATCTACCAGGACCTGGAAGACATGGAAGCGGCGGTGAGCGAGGGCAACCCGGCGCTGCGCAACTTCGATTCGTCCTGCTTCAACGGCCATTATCCGACCGGCATCGAGCCGGGCTACTTCGAACGCATCCAGCAGCTGCGTTCGGACGATGCCAAGCACAAGCGCCGCGCCTGAGGTCCAGGCGTGGTTGAAGTGCCCGACGTTGATGGCGACCTGCTGCGCGCAGCGCAGCAGTGCCTGGCCGAAGCCGATCCGCTGCGCAAGGTCGCGCTGACCCAGGCCTACGCCGCTGCGTTCCGGGCCGGTCGCCTGAAGGTGGCCGCCGATGCCGCAGCGCCGGAGCCGATCCGCATACCGGGCCGGCCGGCGCAGTTGCTGCTGGTGCATCCGCGCGAGGTTCCGCGGCGCGGGCTGGGGGGCGTGGAAGGGCGTGCCGCCTTCATCCACGCCATCGCGCATATCGAGCTCAATGCGATCGACCTGGCCTGGGATGCGGTGTACCGCTTCCGCGGCCTGCCGGCCGCGTTCCATGCCGACTGGGTCAGCTGTGCCGACGACGAATCACGGCATTTCATGCTGCTGCGCGAGCGCCTGCAGGTGCATGGCCATGACTACGCCGATTTCCCCGCGCACAACGGCTTGTGGGAAATGTGCGAAAAGACCGCGCATGATGGCCTGGCGCGCATGGCGCTGGTGCCGCGCGTACTGGAAGCGCGCGGCCTGGACGTGACCCCGGGCATGATCACGAAGCTGCGCAATGTCGGCGATGCTGAAACCGCCGATGTGCTGGACGTGATCCTGCGCGAGGAAGTAGCGCATGTCGCGGCCGGTTCGCGCTGGTACCGCTGGTACTGCGACCGCGCCGGCGTGGAGCCGCGTGCACGTTTCAAGGAACTGCTGGTGGAATACGCCGGCGGCTACCTGCATGGTCCGTTCAACATTGAAGCACGCCTGCTGGCCGGCTTCGACGCCGACGAACTGGCCAACCTGCTCGAGCAGGCCCGCTGACCCCAAAAAAGGGGACGGAGGGGATTAAGTCGTTTGTGGCACAAACGACTTAATCCCCTCCGTCCCCTTTTTCTGTGTCATGCGTTTGGCAGGACGACGCGCTTGCCGTCGGTGGTCGGGCGGTTGATGTAGAACAGCCCGGGGCCTGGCCGGTAGGGCAGTTCGCTGACGCCGGCATCGGCGGCGTAGGTCAGTGCGGTGTCGCCCAGCGCATCGAAATTCCAGTGCGCCGACTGCATCAGGTAACGACGCCGCAGCAGTGCTTCCTGGGTCTGGGTCAGCGCCTGTCCTTCCGCCAGGCGGCGGGCGATCGGCTGCAGGGCGGACGGCAGTTCCCAGCCGGGTACATCGGCGGCGCTGGCATGCCAGCGCACGCCGGCGTCGATCGCCTGCTGCTGCATCACCTGCAATGCGATCAGCTGGTAACGCCAGTCGATGCGCCGGCGCAGCACCACGGCGGCGGTGACGTACAGCACCGGAGACAGCAGTACGCTGCGGCTGCCGGCACGGCGCTGCTGCTGCCATTGGTGCCAGACATCGACCCAGATTTCCTTCTCGCCCACCCCCAGCTGCTGCCGCCAGCGCTCGGCGTCGGCCTGGGTCTCGGCATAGGCGGTGGTGGCCTGCAGCAGCGCCAGCGGCGGTACCTGGTAGTCGGCCACCGCCGGGCGCCGCAGCTGCTGCCGGCGCGGGCGGCTGAGCAGCTTGGGGCCTTCCTCCAGCTGGTTGTAGCCGCCGCCGATGTTGGCATGCACGCCGGGCAACGCGATCTCGGTGAACGGGGGGGCCACGCTGGTCAGTGGATAGTGCTGGCGATGTTCGTCGCGCGCGGTCAGCTGCACCACGCGGGCAGCGATGCCGCTGCGCAGGGTGAGCTGCGGTTGCTCATCGGCACGGCCGCCGCTGACCGCAACCACGGTGTCGAACAGGCCGATGAAGCGCAGCACCGGCACCGCAGGTGCGAAGTCCGCGGCACAGGCCAGGCCGGAGGCCTGCAGCAGCTGGCGCCAGCGTGCACTGTCCCAGCCCTGCAGCTGGTTGGCGATATCACGCGCTGCGGCGGCGCCGCGCGAAAAACCGAACAGGTCCAGCTGCACCCCCTGCAGCGGGTGCCGCCAGCGCGTGGACAGCCCGGTGAGTGCGGCCGGCAGCAGCACCTGCAGTGCGCGCTGCACCTTCGCACGCACCCCGCTGGCACCGATGCCGAACGCCAGCCCGATCAGATCATCATCGGCATCATCGCGGGTGCCGACGCCTTCCACATAGATCGACAGCGAAGGCGTGGCCAACGCATCGCGGCGGCTGTCCGGGTACAGCTGATGCAGGCGCGCGATGTTGGTCAGGCCGTTGTCGTAGCTGCTGGTCAACCGGCTCTGGTAGGTCGAGTCGTCATCGGCACGCAGCTGCGCCGGGCGCGGCTGTGGCAGCTGCGAACGACCGCGCGCCAGATTGTGAGCGTTGTTGCGGGTGCCATCGAAGAACAGGCCAATCCGCAGCAAGCCGACATCTTCGTCCGTGTCCTGCGATGGTGCCATGTGCATTCCCCGTCGTGGCTGCGTCACGGTAGCGCGAAAGCGGTGTATTGGCGAAGTGTAGTGACGCTTTTGACCTGACTGAACGCAGGCGCAATCGATCACAGATTCTGACTTTCATTCCGATCGCCTATTGAATTCACACGACCCGCGCAGGCCATATGGCCAAACCCGGCAAACCGGGTCGTGCTGCATCAACGCTGTTCACATCATTCAAGGAGCGACGCAATGTTGTCCAGATCGATTGGCAAAGCGGCAGGTGGCCTGGTGTTGGGTTTGTCGGTGGCGGCGGCCGCGCATGCGGCACCGTTGTTCGAGCCGGTGACGGTCATCAGCCGGGCATCGGCAAACAGTGAGCCCGCACTGGGCAAGCTGCTGGCCACCCCGTCCACGGCGACGGTGCAGGAAGTGCGTGTCGACGCCGCGGCCACCGCGCAGCCGCAGCTGGAGTTCGAGCTGCTCGGCAAGCGGGTGCAGGCGGTGCGCAGCAAGGTCGAGGCGCTGTCCGACGGTGGCAGCATCTGGTACGGCCATTTCCGTTCGCCGTCCGACCGCCTCACCGCCACTGCCTCCACCGGCCAGGACGATCCGGGCAATTCGCTGATCCTGGTGCGTTCGGGCGACACCATCACCGGTTCAATCCGCAAGGACGGCAAGCTGTATCGCCTGCGCCCGCTGGGCAACCGCCATGTGCTGGTGGAAGTGGATGAATCGCGGATGCCGGCCGACCATCCGGCCGACTACAACCAGTTGCCGAAGATCCCGATGGCCGACAACGACCATATCGGTATCGCGCAGGCATCGTCGGGCACGCCGGCGACCATCCGTGTGCTGGTGGTGGCAACCAATGCTGCGGTTACTGCCTATGGCGGCAACATGCAGTCGCTGGTGCAGCTGGCGGTGGCCGAGTCCAACCAGGGCTACGTCAACAGCAATGTCGGCATCACCATGCAGCTGGCCGGCTATGAGACCACCAGCTACACCGAATCGGGCAGCTTCGATACCGACCTGGCGCGCTTCCGCGGCACCAGCGACGGTTACATGGACAGCATCCATACCAGCCGCAACACCGCCACGGCCGACGTCGGTGTACTGCTGATCAACAACAGCGCCTACTGTGGGCTGGCCTCGGGTATCGGCTCGACGGCCTCGACCGCATTCGCGGCGGTGTACTGGGATTGCGCGACCGGCTACTACTCGTTCGCGCATGAAATCGGCCATCTGCAGAGTGCGCGGCATGACATCGCCACCGACTCGAGCACGTCGCCCTATGCCTATGGCCACGGCTACCGCTACGAGCCGGCAACCGGCACCGGCTGGCGCACGATCATGGCCTACAACTGCACCCGCAGCTGCCCGCGCCTGAACTACTGGTCCAACCCGAACATCAGCTACAACGGCATTCCGATGGGCAATGCCAGCACTGCCGACAACCAGCGCGTGCTGGTCAACACCAAGCACACGATCGCGGCGTTCCGCTGATCCTGTGATCTCCGCGGCCGCCTTGCGCGGCCGCGGACTCCCGGCCCGCGCGCGTCAGCTGCGGGCGAGGGTATCCAGCGACCAGCCGTTGGCGTCCACGCGCAGCACCGATCCCTGTTCGTACCAGTCACCCAGCACGATGCGGGTGCACTCGCGCCCGCCGGCCTGCAGCGTGTGGATCGCCGGGCGGTGGGTGTGGCCATGGATCATGGTGTCCACGCCATGGCGGACGAAGGTGGCATCCACTTCGGCCGCCGACACGTCGGTCACCGACTCGAACTGTGCGCGATCACCCTGCTTCATTTCCGACTGGCGGGCCTGGCTGGTTTCGCGGGCCTTCTGTGCGAAGGCGATGCGTGCGGCCAGCGGCTGCGACAGGAACTGCGCCTGGAAGGCCGGGTCGCGGGTCTGTGCGCGGAACTGCTGGTAGGGAATGTCGTCGATGCACAGCAGGTCACCGTGCTGCAGCAGTACGGCGCGGCCGTACAGTTCGATCACGCAGGGGTCGGGCAGGATGCGCAGGCCGGCGCGGCGCGCGTAGTCCTCGCCGAGCAGGAAGTCACGGTTGCCGCGGATGAAGTAGACCGGCACGCCGCTGCCGGACAGCACCTTCAGCGCATCGGCCACCGCATCGGCGGCGGGCGAGGGGGTGTCGTCGCCGATCCAGGCCTCGAACAGGTCGCCGAGGATGTACAGCGCATCGGCGCCGGGCGCCTGCTCGCGCAGGAAGCGCAGGAACAGGTCGGTGATCTCCGGACGGCTGGGGTCCAGGTGCAGGTCTGAAATGAACAGCGTGGTCATGCCCGCATTCTAGGCCATCCCCGATCCCGGTAGCGCCGCCGGCACTGTGGGGGTCAGATCCCTTTGCCGAAGGAAAAGGGATCTGACCCGACGCTAGACCGGCAGCGGCAACCAGGTGAGGCTGGCCGAGGCCAGCAGGATGGCGATGCCGGTGGCGGCGAGCACATCCGACGGATAGTGCAGGCCCAGCACCACCCGCGACAGCGCCACGCCCACCGTGAAGGGCACCAGCAAAGGGGCCAGCCAGGGGTAGTAGGCCAGCGCAACGATGGTGAACGACACCGCGTGCAGGGTATGCCCGGAGGGGAAGCTGAACTCATCCAGCGGTGCCACCCAGGCACGGATGCGCAGGTCCGCCGCATACGGGCGCGGGCGTCGGGTCCAGCGCTTGAGCCCCTTGTACAGCAGCAGCGCGGCCAGGCCGGTGGCAGCCATGTGTACGGATGCGCGCAGGCCGTCGAATCCATCGAGCAGCACCAGCGCCCCCATCAGCACATACCAGAACACGCCGTCGCCGAGCCGGCTGATGATCGAGAACAGGCGGCGCACGCGACGGCGCCGGCAATAGTGGTTGGCCCGCCGGCACAGGCGAGCTTCGCGGTCGGCCAGCAGCTCAAGCCGCGTGGTGCGCATGGCCACTCCTCCGCGACTGGGCCAGTTCGGCCAGCAGCGCATCGAACTCTGCCACCACCTGTTGCGGATGCAGGCGTTTCATCGCGCGTGCGGCGTTGCTGCCCAGCCGCTGGCGTTGCGCGTCATCCGCGGCCAGCTGCACGGCCGCTTCGATGAACTGCTCATCGCTGTCCACCGCGGCGCCGTTCTCGCCGTTGCGCAGGTACTCGCGTGCGGCGCCATAGTCGAAGGCCACGGTTGCCACGCCGCTGGCCATGCTTTCCAGAGTCACGTTGCCGAAGGTCTCGCTGCGGCTGGGGAACAGGAACAGATCGCCGCTGGCGAAATGCCGTGCAAGTGCGTCGCCGCGTTGGATGCCGCAGAAGATGAAGTCCGGGTTCTCGTGCGCCAGCTTTTCGCGGGCCGGGCCATCGCCGACCCACACGAAGCGGGCCTTGGGGCGGATCTGCTGCAGCCGGCGGAACGCCTTCACCGCCAGGCCGAGGTTCTTTTCCGCCGCAATGCGGCCAACGTAGATCGCCACCAGGCCGTTGCCGTCCACGCCCCACTCTTCGCGCAGCGCCGGATCACGCCGACCCGGATCGAACTGCTGGCTGTCGACCGCGCGTGCCAGCAGGCGCACCCGCTCGAAGCCCTGTTCGCCGAGGAACTGCTGCAGTTCGCGGGTGGGAACCAGGGTCGCATCGGCCTGGTTGTGGAAGCGGCGCATCCAGCGCATCGCCGCGGCCTGCAGCCAGGCCACGCCGTAGTCGGGAAGGTATTCGTCGAAGCGGGTATGGAAGCCACTGGCGACCGGGATGCCGAGACGGCGCGCGGTGCGCAGCGCCGACCAGCCCAGTGGGCCTTCGGTGGCGACATACACGGCGTCGGGGCGTTGCTGCTGCCAATGGCGGCCGAGCCGGATCGGTGCCGGCAGGCCGAAACGCAGGCCGGGATAGCGGGGCAGGGCAGCGCCTGGCACCAGCAGGGTACCCGGTGCCGAGTCCAGCGCTTCACTGGCCTGGC
Source organism: uncultured Stenotrophomonas sp. (assembly GCF_945952405.1). Taxonomy (GTDB): domain Bacteria; phylum Pseudomonadota; class Gammaproteobacteria; order Xanthomonadales; family Xanthomonadaceae; genus Stenotrophomonas. Next base: position 15,622 of record NZ_CAMFIA010000032.1, read on the forward strand.
GTGGCCGGATCAGGTCGATCTCATGGCCGGAGTCACGCAGTCCCTGTTCCAGGCCCTGCACGGTGAGGGCAACGCCGTTCACTTCCGGCGGATAGGTCTCGGTGACGATGGCATAGCGCATGGCGGGCCTCCCGGTTTCGGGCATGCTCGGGTCTGGCGATGTAGCGGATATGACCGCTTTGCGACCGCCAGATGACGCCGCTCAAGGCCGAACGCGGCCTTCTGCGCGCAGGCAGAAAAAACCACGGCCCCGAAGGGCCGTGGTGGTGGTGCCTCAACAGCGCGCAGGGATCAGAAGCGCTGGGTGTACTTCATGTAGATGAAACGACCGATGTCGTAGCCGCCGTAGTACGAGAAGACCGAGCGCGGCTTGGTGTACATGACCGGGCCCTGCTTGTCGAACACGTTGTTGGCGCCGACCGAGACGGTGGCATCCCACGGCAGGTTGTAGCGGAACTGCAGGTCGTGGAAGGTCACCGCGCCACGCTCGTTGTAGTTGCGCACGCCCTTGTACCACGGAGCGGCCACGCCCGGATCCGAGCACTCGTCGGCGTACTTGGTCGGGTTGACGCACTGTTCCTTGACGCTGGAGTAGTAGCGCGCGGTCCAGCTCACGCCGAAGTTCTCCAGATCCCAGCCCACGGTCAGGTTCGAACGCACGCGGAAGCCGATGCCACTGTTGGTCACGATGCCGTTGCTGACGGTCGGGACGATCGTGCTGTCGTTGGACGAGCGCGAGATGTCCTTGGCCACGTAGGTGGTCGACCACGAGGTGCTCAGCTTGCCGTAAGCGGTATCCAGGCGGTACGACAGGTCCATGTCGTAGCCTTCGACCTCGGCGAAGCCGGCGTTGCGGCCGCCGAACTTCAGGCCGGTGACGATGCCGTTGGACGGATTGCGGGTGAAGCGCGCGCAACGATCGGCCAGGCCCTGCTCGTAGCAGTCGATCAGGATCTGGTTCGGGCTGTCATCGACGATGGTGTCGTCGATGCGGATCTTCCACCAGTCCAGCGACACATTGAGGTTGCTGACGAAGGTCGGGCTCCAGACCACGCCCAGGGTGCGGCTGGTCGAGGTTTCCGGCTTCAGGTTCGGGTTCGAACCACCCACGAACGGGGTCGGGGTGGGAGCGACCGAGCCTTCGGTCGGCAGGTTGCGGTTGTCCAGCTGGCGGAAGTTGGCGACATCGGCGATGTCCTTCGCGCAGCGGGCACGGACTTCGGCGCTGCTCTTGGCCGAACCGTACTTGCTGTCGCACGGGTCAGAGAAGTTGGCGAAGGTTTCCGAACCACCGCCGTACAGGTCGGAGATGGTCGGGGCACGGAAGCCCTGCGCCCAGGTGCCGCGCACCAGCAGCTGGTCGATCGGCTTCCACTTGAAGCCGAACTTGCTGTTGAGGGTGTTGCCGAAGGTGTTGTAGTCCGAGAAGCGGGTCGCGGCGTTGAGGCTCAGCTCACGGGCGCCCGGCAGGTCGGACAGCACCGGCACGTTCAACTCCAGGTAGGCTTCCTTCACCTTGTACGAACCACCGGTCGGGCCTGCGGCCAGGTTGGTGGTGGCACCGGTCTGGGCCAGCGCGTCCGGCACGAACTTGCCGGTTTCCTCGCGGTTTTCCACGCCGAAGGCGAAGCCCAGGTCACCGGCGGGCAGGGTGAACAGGCTGCCGCTGATGTTGGCGAAGGCGTTCTTGGAGGTGGTGCGACCGGTGGCGTTCTCGGCCGGGAACAGCCAGTCCTGCAGGGCCTGGTTGTTGGTCATGCCATACGGGCTGTCCACGCCGTACGGGACCAGCGGATTCCACGGCAGGCAGCCTGCGATCGGCGCGCCCGGCTTGCCGCATTCGACCTTGCCGGTGCTGGCGTTGTAGTACGACGGACCGGTGGCGGCCTGCACGCGGCCCTTGTGCAGGTTGCCGGTGGTGTTCTGGCGCAGTTCGTTCTTGTTGTACTGGTAGCCCACTTCCCAATCGAAGTAGCGCTCACCGATCTCGAACGAGCCGTCGAACGCGGCGACGGCACGGTAGGTTTTCAGTTCGCTGGTGCTGGTGCGCGGCAGCTCCCACAGGCGGCGATTCCACTTCACTGCGGTCGGCGTGGCATAGCCATGCTGGTTGCCGAACGGGTTGAAGTAGCTGTCGATCGACATCGGGTTGATCTTGGCGACGTCGACGTCGAACGGATAGCCGGCGGTGACGCGGGTCGAGCTGCGCTTGTTGTAGCCCAGTTCGGCCTTGAAGCGCACGTTGTCGGTGATGTTGGCCTGGCCCGAGAAGTACAGCGAGTCACGCTTGATCGGATAGCTCAGGTGCATCTGATCGTTGGTGTTGCTGACGTCACCGGTGAACGCGGTCGGATCGGTGAAGTGGTAGTTGGCCGGGTTGGTCGGGTCGCTGCCGCGGTTGAGCGAATAGTCGCAACCGGCGGCCTTGGTGCAGCCCGGGCCGCCCTTCACGCCATAGAACTGGCCCCACTGGCTGGTGGTGGTCCAGCCATCGGTCGGGTGGCGGTCGGTGTTGCTGTAGCGGCTGAAGCCACGGTCACGCGCCCACACGGCCTTTTCTTCGGAGTGTTCAGCGGCGAAGGTGGCCGAGAAGCGGTCGTTGGACCAGCCGGCAACCACGTCGAAGCGGTCGCGTGCGCCGTCGCCTTCGCTGTACTGGCCGTGGTAGACGTTGGCGGTGATGCCGCTGACGTTGGTGCGGGTGATGATGTTGATCACGCCGGCCATCGCGTCGGAGCCGTAGATGGCCGAGGCGCCGTCCTTCAGCACTTCGATGCGTTCCACCGCCGACACCGGCAGGGTCGACACGTCCTGGTAACCGGAGGTGCTGATGCCCAGGCGCTTGCCGTTGACCAGCACCAGCGTGCGCTGGGTGCCGAGGTTGCGCATGTTGACGTAGGTACCACCGGCATCTTCACCGGCCGACAGCACATTGGCGCGGCTGATGGTCGGGCTGCCCATCGCGGTGACGTTCTGCAGGATGTCCGACACCGAGCTGAAGCCCTGGCGTTCGATGTCCAGGCGGGACAGGGCCAGCACCGGCTGGGCGGTTTCAACGTCAACCTGGCGGATGCGCGAACCGGTGATCTCGATGCGGTCCAGGGTGGTCGGTGCAGCGTTGCTGCTCTGGGCGAAAGCCGGCAGGGCAGCCAGCGTCGCGGTGGTCGCCAGGGCGTAACGGATGGCCTGGCCCAGCGCGGTGGTACGTGAAGTCATTAACGATCTCTCTCTCAGGTCGTGCGCGAGACGTCACTCCGGACGTCGGTGAAGCCGGTCGTTAATCAGACCGACGACCGATAGTAGTCTCGTTGGTTAACGTCCTGTAAAGAGAGCGTGTCGAAAGTTGTCATTCCGCATCACGTCATTTCACAAAAAATGAACAAAAGCAGGCGCTTATGCCAAATGGGCATCCCTGCAATGCGGCTACAACTGCTGCGATGCAGCAGGAATTGCGCGGAAAACGCGCAGAACGTGCGGAACGCGGCGCGCAGTGAGGCGCCGCTCCGGGGGGCGGATCAGGCCACGAACGGCCGGAACTGGATGCCCAGCCCGGCGATGCCGTCGGTTTCGCCGATCAGGTCGGCGCGCAGCAGCGGACGGGCATCGATGAAGGCCTGCGGCACGATCAGCGACAGGCGGTTGTCGTCGGCGGTCAGCTCCAGCGTCGGCAGCGGATCGTCCTCGTGGGCACGGTTGAGCAGTACCGCCAGGCGCAGCAGGGCGGCCAAGCGGCGTGCGGTCAGCAGCAGGCGCTCGGGCAGGGCGTCGAATGCGGTCTTGGTCACGCTGCGGCGGTGGCTGCGGACCAGGGCGGCCAGCATCTGCTGTTCCTGGCGCGAGAAGCCGGCGATGTCCGAATGCTCCAGCACGTAGCTGCCATGCACGTGGTAGCCGCTGTGGGCGATCATCAGGCCCAGCTCATGCAGGCGCGCGGCCCAGCCGAGCATGCGTGCATCGTCGGCGTCGAGCCGCCAGCGTTCCTGCACCTGCTCGAGCAGCGACAGGGCGGTGTCCTGCACCCGGTCGGCCTGCACGGTATCGATGCCGTAGCGCTGGCTGAGCGCGGCCACCGATTCATCGCGAAGATCGTTCTCGCCGGCGCGGCCGACAATGTCGTAGAGGATGCCTTCGCGCATCGCCGCCTTGCTGACCAGCAGCTTCTGCAGGCCCAGTGCCTGGAAGGCGGCCTCCAGCACCAGGATGCCGCCGGCGATGATCGGGCGACGGTCGCTGGACAGGCCGGGCAACTGGATGTCGTCGATCTTCTTCGCCTTCAGCAGTTCGTCGCGCAGCTGCGGCAGGGCCTCGGCGGTGATCGCGCCCTTGCTCAGCTTCATCGTCGCGCAGATCTCGCTGATTGCCTTGTGCGTGCCCGACGAGCCCAGGGCTTCCTGCCAGCCCAGCGCGCGGTACTTGCTGGCGAAGGGCTGGAATTCGCGGCCGATCTCGGCCAGGGCATCCTTCCAGCGCTTCTTGCTCAGCTTGCCGCCGGGGAAGAAGCGCCGGGTGCTGGCGATGCAGCCGGCCTGCAGGCTTTCGCGCTCCAGGGTCTGCATGCCCATGCCGATGATGAATTCGGTGGAACCGCCGCCGATGTCGATCACCAGCCGGCGCTGGCCGGGCTTGGGCGGCTGTGCGTGGGCCACGCCGAGGTAGATCAGGCGCGCCTCTTCGCGGCCACTGACCACTTCGATGGCGTGCCCCAGCGCCGTCTCGGCCGGGACCAGGAACGACTGCGGCGAGCGCAGCTGGCGCACCGTGTTGGTGGCCAGCGCGCGGACCCGGTGCGGCGGCACATTGCGGATGCGCTGGCCGAAGCGGGCCAGGCATTCCAGCGCGCGCTGCCGCGCAGCGGAGGACAGCCCACCCTTGCCATCCAGGCCGTCCGCCATGCGTACCGTCTCGCGCAGGCGGTCGATCACCCGCAGCTGGCCGAGCGTGTAGCGCGCGATGACCATGTGGAAACTATTGGAGCCAAGGTCGATGGCGGCCAGCAGGTCGCCATCCTGCAATGCGGGCGGAGTCGTGGTGGTATGCGGCATGGACGAATGTTAGCCGAAGGCCGGGTCGCGGCGTCACCGCAAGGCCTTCACATGTAGGAGATGCGACCGCAGGTCGCATTGGAGGGGGCAGATCCCGTTCCTGGGGGAAAGGGATCTGACCCCGGGACCGGGCTACAGCCCCTGCATCAATGCCATCTGTGCGGAATGCGGGGCTTCGTCGTGGGCCGGCGCGCGCTTGTGGTAGATGCCGTCGGCATCCAGTTCCCAGGCATTGAGGTTGTCGTCGAGGTAGTTCTGCAGGACCTCGCGATAGACCCGCCTGGCCAGCTCCGGATCGAGGATCGGGAAGCAGGTCTCGACCCGGCGCAGCAGGTTGCGCTCCAGCCAGTCGGCGCTGGCGCAGTACATCTCCGGCGCGCCGTCGTTGCCGAACCAGTACACGCGGCTGTGCTCCAGGAACCGGCCGACGATCGAGCGCACGCGGATGTTGTCCGAAACACCGGGAACGCCAGGGCGCAGCGTGCAGGCGCCACGGATGATCAGGTCGATCTGCACGCCGGCCTGCGAGGCGGCGTACAGGGCGCGCACCACCTGCGGCTCGTTCAGTGCGTTCATCTTGGCGATGATGCGCGCCGGGCGGCCGGCGGCAGCGATGCGGGTCTCGCGCTCGATGCGGCCGAGGATGCCGGTGTGCAGGGTGAAGGGCGACTGCAGCAGTCGCTTGAGCTTCATCTTCGAAGCCAGCCCGGACAGCTGCTGGAACAACAGGTGCACATCGTTGCCGATGTCCGGATCGGCGGTGATCAGGCTGATGTCGGTGTACGCACGGGCGGTACCGCTGTGGTAGTTGCCGGTACCCAGGTGCACGTAGCGGCGCAGCTTGCGGCCTTCGCGGCGCACGATCAGCAGCATCTTGGCGTGGGTCTTGTAGCCGACCACGCCGTACACCACCTGCACGCCGGCTTCCTGCAGGCGATCGGCCAGGCCCAGGTTGGCCTCTTCATCGAAGCGCGCGCGCAGCTCGACCACCACGGTCACGTCCTTGCCGTTGCGCGCGGCCTGGATCAGTGCATCGACGATCAGCGAATCCTTGCCGGTGCGGTACAGGGTCTGCTTGATGGCCAGCACGTTGGGGTCGATCGCCGCCTGCCGGATCAGCTCCAGCACTGCGGTGAAGGCATCGAACGGGTGGTGCAGCAGCAGGTCCTGGCGTGCGGCCGTTTCGAAGATGCCGTCGCTGTCGCGCAGGGTGCGCGGGGTCATCGGCGGGTACTTCAGGTCCGGCTGCGCGATCAGGTCGTACAGCTGGATGATGCGGTTGAGGTTGACCGGCCCGTCGATGCGGTACACCGCGTTCTCGGTCAGGCCGAAGTTCTGCAGCAGCGTGCGCACGATCTCGCGCGGCATGTCGTGGGCGATTTCCAGCCGCACCGCCGGCCGGTAGCCGCGGTCGACCAGCTCGTCGCGCAGCGCCAGCGCCAGGTTCTCCACTTCCTCCTCGTCCACCACCAGTTCGGAGTTGCGGGTGACGCGGAACTGGTAGGCGCCCTGGACTTCCATGCCCGGGAACAGTTCATCGACGAAGGTCGACAGCACCGACGACAGGAACACGAAGTTCTGCGGGCCGCCGAGCTTTTCCGGCAGCTGGATGATGCGCGGCAGCGAGCGCGGCGCGCGCACGATGGCCAGGTGGCCGGCGCGGCCGAACGCGTCGGTGCCCTTCAGCACCACCACGATGTTCAGCGATTTGTTGAGGATCTTCGGGAACGGATGCACCGGGTCCAGGCCCAGCGGCGACAGCACCGGCATGATCTCGTTGCGGAAGTACGCGCGCAGCCAGCGCTTCTGGCGGTCGGTCCAGGAATGGCGGCCGAGCACGCCGATGCCGGCCTCCATCAGTGCCGGGCGCAGGGTCTGGTTCCAGCAGCGGTACTGCTGGTCCACCAGCTCGGCGGCACGGTCGTGGATGGCGGTGAGGATGGTCTGCGGGCTCATCCCGTCCGGTGCCGGCGGCAGGCCGAATTCCTGCGCATGGCGCACCGCGGCGGCACGGATCTCGAAGAACTCGTCGAGGTTGGTGCAGGAAATGCACATGAAGCGCAGGCGCTCCAGCAGCGGTACCTGCGGATCCATCGCCTGTGCCAGCACGCGGAAGTTGAAATCCAGCTGCGACAGCTCGCGGTTGATGTAGAGCGCCGGGTCACGCAACGGATCGTTGTCCGGGCTCACGGGGAGGGGGAGGGATCCGAGGCTGCTCATGGCGTCATTCTTCGATGGATGTCAGGGGGGCGGACTCGCGCGGGCGCACGTGGTCGGCATCGAAATGGCAGGAGAACACCGAGCCCTTGCCGACCTCGCTTTCAATCTCCAGCCGGGCGTGGTGCAGGCCGAGGATGTGCTTGACGATGGACAGGCCCAGGCCGGTGCCGCCGCTTTCACGCGAACGGCTGCTGGAGACCCGGTAGAAGCGTTCGGTCAGGCGCGGCAGGTGGCTGGCCGGGATGCCGTAACCGGAATCGCGTACGGACAGTACCGCACCCTCGCCTTCGCGGTGGAACTCGACGGCGATGCGGCCACCGGCCGGGGTATAGCGCACCGCATTGGTGACCAGGTTGGAGAACGCGCTGTGCAGTTCCTTGGTCGACCCCTGCAGGTCGACACCGGCCAGGTCATCGATGCTGATCTGGTGGCGGCCCTGGCTGTGTGCCTCGGCTTCGCGGCGCAGGGTCGCCAGCATCGGCTGCATGGCCACGGTCTCTTCCTCGCTGTGTTCCTGCGATTCAAGCCGCGACAGGGTCAGCAGGTCCTCCACCAGCTGGGCCATGCGCTGGCTCTGCTTGCGCATTTCTTCCAGCATCGGCCCGGTTCCCGGGAAGTCTTCCGGGTCCATCATGTCCAGGTAGCCGTGGACCACGGTGAGCGGCGTGCGCAGTTCGTGTGAAACGTTGGCCACGAAGTCGCGGCGCACCTGTTCCAGGCGTAGCAGCTTGCTGACGTCGCGGGCGATCAGCAGCCAGTAGTCCGACGAATAGGGAATCAGGCGCAGGTTCAGGCGGATCGCGGGATCGACCGGCGAAGGCACGTCCAGGATCGGCTCGGCATTGCGGCCACCGGCCAGCCAGTGCGCCAGCGGCATCGGCTGCAGGCGCTCGACCAGCGCCTCGCCGAGGTCGCCAGGGTGATGCAGGCCTAGCAGCGCGGTGGCCGCTTCGTTGAACCACTGCACGCGCTGGCTGTTGCGGTCCAGCACCACCACGGCATCGGGCAGCGCGGCGGCGGCGGCGCGGTAGCTGCGCAGCATGTCCAGCAGGCGGCGCTTGCGCACGCGCATCTCCACCTGGTTGCGGTACAGCAGGCGGTCCAGCTCGTTCCAGACGCCGGTGCCTTCCTCGGCGGTGTCCCAGCGCTGGCGCGCGGTCAACCGCCGCAGCACGCTGCGCAGGCGCCAGTAATGCCAGGCCAGCGTGGCCAGCGCGCCCAACGCGATGCACAGCCACAGATGGCCCGAGAACCACCCCACCAATCCGGCGAACAGCAGTACCGCGGCGACGGTGGCCAGGGTCTTCAACCAGGCAGAGCGGATGTGGCGGGGCATTGCGATCTCGTCGTTGAGGTGCGGCGGTTCACTGGGGTGAACCGAGGGTTATAGCAGAGTTGCCGGCGCCGGCACCCGCAGGTGCGCGGCGCCGGCTCGACGAGACTCAGGTCGCGGTGGAGAAGCGGTAGCCGGCGCCGCGCACGGTCTGCACCATGTTCTCGGCGTTGAACGGTTCCAGCGTCTTGCGCAGGCGGCGGATATGCACGTCGATGGTGCGCTCCTCCACGTACACGCTGCCGCCCCAGACATGGTCCAGCAGCTGGGCGCGGGTATAGACGCGTTCCGGATGGGTCATGAAGAAGTGCAGCAGGCGGTATTCGGTCGGGCCGATCGGCACCGGCTGGTCACTGGCGAACACGCGGTGGGCGGCACCGTCGATGCGGATCGGGCCAACGGCCACACTGCCGTCCTCGTCATCCTCGCGGGCACGGCGCATGACTGCACGGATGCGGGCCAGCAGCTCGCGCGCCGAGAACGGCTTGACCACGTAGTCGTCAACACCGGCTTCGAGGCCGCCGACACGGTCATTCTCTTCGCCGCGGGCGGTCAGCATGATGATCGGCACTTCGCGGGTCAGCGTTTCCTTGCGCCAGCGGCGGGCCAGGTCCAGGCCGCTGGTGCCGGGCAGCATCCAGTCCAGCAGGATCAGGTCGGGAACGCGGTCGGCGATCGCGGTCTGGGCCTCACGGGCATCGCCGGCGTGGACCGGTTCGTAATCGCCCTTGCGCAGGGCGAAGGCGACCATTTCGCGGATCGCGGGCTCGTCGTCGACGATCAGGATGCGTTTCTGCACGAGGACACCGTAGGGCTCGGTTACTGGAGTGGTGCCAGTAGACTACGGTTTGATGACATGTTTGTGACTACCTGGCCGGAACCGGCCTGGATTGCCATCGACCGGTCATGCAGCGCTCAGCGGCGGTCCAGGTCCGGGTCCTGCACGCCCTGCCGGCGCAGCTCAAGCACGGTGGGGGTGATCGCCTCGATCCGGGCATCGACCCGCGCCCGCCCGACATAGTCCAGCGCCGGGTTGCGCTTGAGCGCCTGCAGCTGCATCAGCGACTGCTCCGGGCGGCCGCTGAGGAAGGCGGCCTCGGCATAGGCCTCGCTGGCGCGCACGCTGTCACCGGCCAGCTCGCTGGCGCGCGCGAAGCGCTGCTGGAAGACCGGATCGTTACCGCTTTGCGACAGCAGCGGCCGCAGCATCGCCTGCGCGCGCTGGCCGGCCTCGCGGCTGCCCTGTTCGTTCAGGATCTCGGCATAGGTCAAGGCCACCGGGCGGCTGTTCGGGTGTTCGCGCAGCAGCTGCTCGAACCGGCTGTTGGCCTGGGTGGCCTGGCCGGCACGCGATTCGGCCTCGCCCAGCCCAAGCGCCAGCCACAGGTTGTCGGGGCGGGTCTGCAGCAGGCCCGCCAGGGTCTGCCGGGCCTGGGTGGCACCGGCACGGCCGCCGCGCATGACGGCCAGGGCCTGGCCGTAGCGCTGGGCGTCGTTGAGGCCGTCTTTCTGGCGCTTGGCCATGTCCGCGTACTCGCGTTCCAGCTCGGCGGTGGAATCGGCGCTGAGGACGCGCAGGCGCTCGCGGGCCCACTCGAAGTCGCCGCTGGCGCCACGGGTGAGCTGGCCCATCGGGATGCGCAGCACGCTGCCGGGCAGCAACGGGTTGTTGCCCCGCAGCAGCGGCTCGGCCAGGCCGGGGTCGGCCGGGTCGACCCGCTCCCTGCGCTCGCCGCTGGGGGTGGTGGTGGTCAACAGCACCGTGTCCTTCTTCATCTGCTCGGCGCGGGCCTTGGCCTCGCTGATGCGGGTGATGTTGACCGGGTGGGTGCGCAGGAACTCGGGGACGCTGTAGCCGCCTTCGTTGCCCCGCATGGCCGCCGACATCCGCTCGAAGAAGCCGGCCATCGCGTCCACGTCGTAGCCGCTGCGCGACAGGGTGCGGATGCCGAGGCGGTCAGCCTCGGATTCGTTGGAACGGGTGTAGTTGATCTGCCGCTGCTGCATCAGGCCCATGCCCGAGCTGATCGCGGCCATGGTCGCGTTGCCCGAGGAGGTGCTGTTGCTGGCCTGGGCCGCCACCACCGCGGCCAGCATGCCGAGCAGGATCGGGATCTGGTCACGCTGGGCGCGCTCGACCCCGCGCAGCACGTGTTGCTGGGTGACGTGGGCGATTTCGTGCGACAGCACCGCCGCCACTTCGTCCTCGCGCTCGGCGGTCAGCACCAGCCCGGCGTTGACCCCGATGTAGCCGCCGAGGGTGGCGAAGGCGTTGATCTGGCGGTCCTTCATCACGAAGAACGTGTAGGGCTGGCGCGGCTGGTCGCTGTTGGAGCCGAGGCGGGTGCCCATTGTCTGCAGCCAGTCGTTGACCAGCGGGTCGTCCAGCAGGTAGCCGTAGTTGCGCAGCTCGCGCAGCATCATCGCGCCGTACTCGGCCTGGCGGGCCGGGGTCAGCAGCTCGCCGGCCGAGGAGCCGATGTCGGGCAGCTTCTCCTGGGCCTGGGCCAGCGGCATGGCCAGGGCCAGGGTGACGGCGGTAGTCAGCAGCAGGGCTCGCAAGCAGGGGGTCCTCGGGCGGGGCGCGCCCAGCGTGGCAGGGCAGGGGGCAACCATTCGTTAATCCACAGTGTTGCGGCCGTGGCGTGGAAATTCCAGCGCACCGGTACCATATGTAGACCGTCGATCCATCGTGGAGTTTCCCGTGACAGCCCAGACCGCCGGCGGTGCCCCCGCCATCACCATCTATTCCACCGCCGTCTGCCCGTATTGCGTGGCCGCCAAGAACTTCCTGAAGAGCAAGGGCCAGCAGTGGACCGAGGTCCGCATCGACCTGGACCCGGTCGAGCGCGAGAAGATGATGGCGCTGACCCGCCGTACCAGCGTGCCGCAGATCTTCGTCGGCGACGTCCATGTCGGCGGCTATGACGACATGATGGCCCTGCACCGTGAAGGCAAGCTCGAGCCGCTGCTGGCCGGGCAGGGCCAGGCATGAGCGCGGCCGACGACGGCAGCAAGGACCGCATCGCCGAGTTCACCGAGTTCCGCAAGCGCATGAACGAGCGCATCCTGGGCGAACCGAACCAGGTGGTGCGGCGCTTCTTCGCGCTGGACACGCAGACCTACCAGGCCGGCGCGCTGGACGTGAAGACCAAGGAGCTGCTGGGCCTGGTGGCCTCGATGGTGCTGCGCTGCGATGACTGCATCAGCTACCACGTGGCCCAGTGCAAGGACGCCGGGGTGAGCCGCGAGGAGTTCTTCGAGACCTTCTCGGTGGGCCTGGTGGTCGGCGGCTCGATCGTGATCCCGCACCTGCGCCGCGCGGTCGACTTCCTCGACCAGCTGGAAGGCGGCGCTGCCGCCCCGGACGCCCACGAGCACTGAACCTGGTAGTGCCGGCCGCTGGCCGGCGTCGCCTGGACCCGGATTGGGTGGGGTTGCCGGCCAGCGGCCGGCACTACCCCCCAGAGGCGGGGCGCGCGGGCAGTTCTGCCTGGCCGGGCATTGGGACCATGGTCTATTTGGGACCTCGGCCCCGGCTCAGGCATAATTGCCGGTGAAACTTCCTTTGCGCCGGCGTTTCCGGGCACGTCCGGACGGCGTTTTTCCCCCTGTTCGGAACATCGATCAATGACGCAGAAAATTACGGTCATCCGCGGCGACGGCATTGGCCCGGAAATCATGGACGCCACCCTGTTCGTGCTCGACCAGCTCAACGCTGGCCTGGAGTACGAGGACGCCGACGCCGGCCTGGTGGCCCTGGAGAAGCACGGCGACCTGATGCCGGCGGTGACCCTGGAATCGATCGCGCGCAACAAGGTCGCGCTGAAGAGCCCGCTGACCACCCCGGTCGGTGGTGGCTTCACCTCGATCAACGTCAGCCTGCGCCGCCACTTCGACCTGTACGCCAACGTGCGTCCGGCCCACACCTTCCCGAACACCAAGTCGCGTTTCGACAACGTCGACCTGATCACCGTTCGTGAGAACACCGAAGGTGCCTACCTGGCCGAGGGCCAGGAAGTGTCGGCCGACGGCGAGACCGCCTTCTCCGGTACCCGTATCACCCGCAAGGGCTCCGAGCGCATCGTGCGCTACGCCTTCGAGCTGGCCAAGAGCACCGGCCGCAAGAAGGTCACCGCCGTGCACAAGGCCAACATCATCAAGTCGACCTCGGGCCTGTTCCTGAATGTCGCCCGTGAAGTCGCCGCGCAGTACCCGGACATCGAGTTCCAGGAAATGATCGTCGACAACTGCTGCATGCAGCTGGTGATGCGTCCGGAACAGTTCGACGTGATCGTCACCACCAACCTGTTCGGCGACATCATCTCCGACCTGTGCGCCGGTCTGGTCGGCGGCCTGGGCCTGGCCCCGGGTGCCAACATCGGCAAGGACGCGGCAATCTTCGAAGCCGTGCATGGCACCGCGCCGGACATCGCCGGCCAGGGCAAGGCCAATCCGTGCGCGCTGCTGCTGGCAGCCGCGCAGATGCTGGACCACGTGGGTCAGCCGGAAAATGCCGAGCGCCTGCGCAAGGCCATCGTGGCGACCATGGAAGCCAAGGATTCGCTGACCGGCGACCTCGGCGGCACCGGCACCACCATGAGCTTCGCCAAGGCGATCGCCAGCCGCCTGTAAGCGGCCCGATCCCCAGTTGGAACCCACAGCGGGGCGCCTTCGGGCGCCCCGTTGCGTTTGAGGGGGAGTAGATCCACGCCATGCGTGGATGACGCAGGCTGGCGGCCCGCAGGCGCCCATGCGGCAGCCACCCATGGGGTGGCTCCACATCCACCCATGGGGTGGCTCCACATCCACCCATGGGGTGGCTCTACTGGAGGTGATCTGTGCGGATTTCGCACAGATCATGTGTCAATCCCTGGCTGGTTCGTGCGCTGCCCGCTCTGCATCCTGTGCCCACCTTCCCTCGTACAGGAGATCGCGCATGAACCTCACCGCCTTTGGCTTGGCCAGCCTGATCGGCATGGCCGCCGCCGCCCCGCTGGCCGCGGCCGAACCGTCCCATCCCACCATCCGCCACATGGCCGGTGCCACGGCCACCACCTCGCTGGACGCGGCCCGCACCGCAGTGCTGGTGATCGACTTCCAGAACGAATACTTCGATGCCAGCGCCGCGCCCGGCTTTGCCGGTGGCCGCATGGTCATTCCCGATGGCGTGGCAGCGCTGCACGAAGCGAAGCGGGTGGTCGCATTCGCCGATGCCCACGGCATCCGCGTGATCCATGTGCAGCACGTGCTGCCGGCCGCTGCTCCGTTGTTCGCACAGGGCAGCATCAATGCCGGCTTCCATCGCGAGCTGCAACCGCGCCAGGGCGAGACGGTGGTGCAGAAGGACAACGTCAGTGTGTTCGCTGGCGCTTCGGCCGCCGTACTCGACAAAGTGCTGAAAGACGCCGGTATCGACACGTTGATCGTCACCGGTCTGCAGACCCACGCCTGCGTGGCCGGTGCCGCCCGCGATGCCGCCGCCGCACCACGCGGGTACCGGGTGATCGTGGCGTCCGATGCCAGTGCCAGCCGCGACCTGAGTCTGGCCGGTGGACGTCGCATCGATCATCGTGCGCTGCACGAGGCGTCGTTGGCGCAGATCGAAGATGCTTTCGGTGAGGTCATGAGCACCGACGCGATCCTGGCACTGCCGGTCGGCAAGGGCGGCGACGGCGCTTGATAAGCTGGCGGGGCCCACATGCCGTGGGTCCCGCTGCGTGGAGCTGCTCGCCCGATGGATCATTTCGCTGCCCTGCGTGCACTGCGCGCCATCGTCGATGCGGGCAGCTTCACCGCGGCCGCCGAACGCCTGGGGACCACCCACTCGGCGATGTCGCGGCAACTGCGCCAGCTGGAGGAGCACCTGCAGGTGCGCCTGCTGGATCGCAACAGCCGCCGCTTGTCACTCACCGAAGCCGGGCGCGGCTACCACCGCGAGGCGGCCCTGCTGCTGGATCGGCTGCAGGAAGCGGATGACCGCGCGCGTGCCGGCCAGGCGCAACCGAGCGGCTGCGTGCGGATCAGTGTGCCGCAGGTTGTGGCCAGCCAGGAGCTGCCGCATTGGCTGCCGTCGTTCCTGCAGCGCTTTCCGCAGGTGACACTGGATCTGTCGGCGGATGACCAGCTGGTCGACGTTGTCGGCGGCGGCTTCGACCTGGCGCTGCGCATCGCGCCCGCGCTGCCGGACAGCCAGCTGGTCGCACGTGAACTGGCCAGCTGCCCGCGCATCCTGGTTGCCTCGCCGGCCTACCTGGCGAGGCAGGGTCTGCCCAGGCAGGCATCGGACCTCGAGCAGCACACCTTGCTCGGTTTCAGCCCCACCTCGTCGATGCCACCCTGGCGGTTGCAGGGGCCGCGCGGCGCCCGCGCGAGCATCGAGGCCGGGCAGCGCCTGCGCGTGGACGCCACGCCGGCCCTGTATGCCGCCGCACTGGCCGGCATGGGGATCAGCCTGTTCACCGCGCTGACCGTGCAGGAAGACCTGCGTGCCGGCCGCCTGATCCGGGTGTTGCCGGCCTGGCATGCCGGCCAGCGCCGCTACTTCGCGCTGTATCCGCACGCGCGTGCGCTTGCGCCGAAGGTGCGCGCGCTGGTCGAGCATCTCGCGGCGCACTACGCTGCACAGGCGGGCGCGGCGGGGTAGCCGTGCGACGGACATCGAGGTGGTGATGGAGTCGGTGTATCTGCTGGTTGCACTCGGCGCGATCGTCGCCGGATTCGTGCAGGGGTTGTCCGGTTTTGCCTTTGGCATGGTGGCGATGTCGTTCTGGGCATGGGGGCTGGAGCCGCGACTGGCCGCGACGCTATCGGTGTTCGGTGCGCTGGTCGGCCAGCTGATCGCGGTGTTCAGTGTGCGTCGCGGCTTCAACCTGCGCCTGCTGCTGCCGTTCGTGCTGGGTGGCCTGGCCGGTATTCCACTGGGCGTGATGGTGCTCCCGCAGCTGGACATGGACTGGTTCAAGGCGCTGCTGGGTGGCTTCCTGGCACTGTGGTGCCCAGTGATGCTGATGGCGCGCTCGTTGCCGCCGATCCGCGTCGGCGGCCGCGTGGGTGACGCGATCGCCGGCATGGCCGGTGGCGTACTCAGCGGTATCGGCGGTTTTGCCGGGCCGGTGCCAACCCTGTGGAGCACGCTGCGGGGCTTCGGCAAGGACGATCAGCGGGCGGTCATCCAGAACTTCAACCTGGCGATGCTGGCGGTGACCATGGCCACCTATGTCGGGAGTGGCCTGGTGAGCCGGCAGATGCTGCCGTACTTCGCCATCGTGGCGCCGGCCATGCTGGTGCCGGCATGGCTGGGTGCGCGGGTCTACATCGGCATCAGCGAGGTGCGCTTCCGGCAGATCGTGCTGAGCCTGCTGACCGCATCGGGGATCGCGTTGCTGGCCTCGTCGCTGCCGGTGCTGCTGGCACGCTGACGAAAGAATGAAAAAGGGCGCCACCCGGGCGCCCTTCGTCGTTTACGGGTCGGTACGGATCAGCGCTGCTGGATCTTCGACAGCAGGCGCAGGAATTCCACATACAGCCAGACCAGGGTCACCATCAGGCCGAATGCGCCGTACCACTCCATGTACTTCGGCGCACGCTGGGCCACGCCGGTTTCAATGAAGTCGAAGTCCAGCACCAGGTTCAGTGCGGCCACGACCACCACGAACAGGCTGAAGGCGATGCCCAGCCAGCTGGCGTCGTGGATCACCGGCACGTTGATGTTGAAGAAGCCCAGCACGAACGAGGCCAGGTAGAGCAGGGCGATGCCGCCAGTGGCAGCGACCACGCCCATCTTGAAGTTCTCGGTCGCCCTGATCACGCCGCTGCGGTATGCGACCAGCAGCGCGGCCAGGGTGCCGAAGGTCAGCAGCACGGCCTGGAACACGATGCCCGGGTACTTCATGTTGAACAGTGCCGAGACCGCACCCAGGAACAGGCCTTCGACCAGCGCGTACATCGGCGCGGTCACCGGCGACCATTCCTTCTTGAAGATGGTGATCAGCGCCAGCACCAGGCCGCCGATCGCGCCGCCCATCGCGTACAGGCTCGCGCTGCCGGAAATCTGGCCATACTCGTCGACCGACTGGCTCCAGGCGAAGGCCGCGGTCAGTACGGTCAACAGCAGCAGGATGCCGGTCTTGTTGGCGGTACCGTTGAGTGTCATGACCTGGTCGGGGCTGGTCACCACCGAGCCGCTGGCGAGGTCGAGGAAAGTAGACTCGGAAAGAGCCGGGTTGCCGCTGCGCATGCGTGTTCTCCGTGCGGATGAGGGTCGGGACGGCCATCCGGCCGACGATGGCGAGCATAGCCGATGACTGCCTGCAGCGCCGTGGCCAGCGTCGGCGTGGACGCGCCCGCGTTGACAGTTCGCGATGCGCTTGGCCACAATGACCAGCTCCGCGGGCCTGGCCCGAGGGGATTGCAAGACCGGGGTATAGCGCAGTCTGGTAGCGCGCCTGCTTTGGGAGCAGGATGTCGGGGGTTCGAATCCCTCTACCCCGACCAATCCCACGCCACGTCGGATTGGACGCCGTTCCGGTTCGGGCGCCCGTAGCTCAACTGGATAGAGCACCGGCCTTCTAAGCCGGCGGTTACAGGTTCGATTCCTGTCGGGCGCGCCATTGGCGAGGCACCGGGGTCGCATCAACGGATGTGAAGAAGTGCTTGCAAAAGCGTAAGGACTGCACCAGAATATCGGACTCGCTTCGGCGGACCGCAACTTTGGTGGCAGTCCCCAGGCAGATGTTCAAGGTTCCAGCGCTGGCGGTATCGGCGGTGGAGCAAAAGTTTCAGTGGTGGCTGTAGCTCAGTTGGTTAGAGTACCGGATTGTGATTCCGGTGGTCGGGGGTTCGAATCCCCTCAGCCACCCCACTGATTCAACCGCATCGGCGCCGCCGAAACGGTATTGCAATAAACGGAAAGCACGCTACAATGTGCGTCTGAGTTTCACGGGCCGTTAGCTCAGTTGGTAGAGCAGTTGACTCTTAATCAATAGGTCCAAGGTTCGAATCCTTGACGGCCCACCAAGACGGAAGCCACCTGGTATGCCAGGTGGCTTTTTTCTTTTAAGTGTGACCCTTCGTTTCGATGGATCACACGCTGCGGAACCCGGCCTTGTGCCGAGCTGCAGTGGTAGCGGGATCGCAGCGCGGGTTTCAACGATGTTGAACAAAGTGCTTGCGCCCACCGAGCGGATCGGGTCATAATTCGCGCCCCGATTTCGGGCTGTTAGCTCAGTTGGTAGAGCAGTTGACTCTTAATCAATAGGTCCAAGGTTCGAAT
>NZ_CAMFIA010000033.1 GCF_945952405.1 uncultured Stenotrophomonas sp.
GCTCCCATCCACGCGTGGCGTGGATCGAGCGCGTGGTGCTCCCATCCACGCGTGGCGTGGATCTACTGGAGCTGTGCTTGCCGCGCATCGCCATGCAGCCCACAATCCAGCTCCGGACCGTCGCCATCACGCCCATCATTCCCCGGTCCGGCCTTGGCACCTATGTCTCCCAATGCCCTGGCGCTGGTCGAGCTGCTGATCCGCGAGCGCCGTGCGTTGTCTCGCTTCATCGCACGCTACCTTGACCCCGCCAGTACCGAGGACACCCTGCAGAACCTGTACCTGAAGGCCAGCAGCGTGCCCGGTGATCCCCCCATCCTGGAGCCGCGCGGTTATCTGTACCGCATGGCGTACCACCATGCGCTCAACCGCAGCCAGGCCGATGCGCGCGAGCGGCGGGCGATGGCCGAGTACGCCGTTGATGCGGCCGAGGCCCGCCACGAGGGCGAGGCGCAGGCGCTGGACCAGGCTCAGCTGCGCGAGGTCACCCGGACCATCCTCGCGCTGCCGGCACAGGTGCGCGAGTGCTTCGTACTCAACCGCTACCTGGGCCTGAGTGAGCGCGAGATCGCGGTCCGGCTGGGCATTTCCAAAAGCCTGGTCGGCAAGCATGTGCTGCGTGCTGCAGTGGTGATCCAGCAGCATCAGCAGGGAGCCCGCCGATGAACGGCGATTGCCGTGGGCAGATCGCGCCCGCCATTGTCTCAACAGGAAAGCGCACCGGTTGCCGGTGCGGCAGGCCACAACCATGACCATGTCCGAACCCTCGCCGCGTCAGGCCAGGCAGGCGTTGCGCTGGGTGATCCGGTGCCATGCAGGCCCGCTGCCCGAACGCCAGAAACAGATCCTGCAGCGCTGGCTGCGGGCCGATCCGCGTCATGCGCTGGCCTGGCACCGGCAGCAGGCCTTCTGGCAGGGGCTGGATGCCGCCGGCCCCGACGTGCTGGCCGCGCTGCCCGAGGTGACGGCTGATCGCCAAGGGCTGCGCCCGATCACGCCGCGCCGCCGCCTGCCGTGGCTGCTGGCCAGTGCTGCCGCAGTGGTGCTGATGGTTGCCGCTGCCCCGCACGCGCTGCTGCTCGCGCGTAGTGACCTGCGCAGCAGCGATGCGCCGCGTGTGGTGCAGCTGGACGATGGCAGCACCGCCGTACTCGACGCTGGTACCGCACTGGCGATCGCGTTCGATGGCCAGCAGCGCCACCTGCGCCTGCTGCGCGGCCAGGCCTGGTTCCAGGTGGCGCACGAGGCTCGCCCGTTCCAGGTCGAGGCGGCCGGCGGCGTGGTCCGCGACATCGGCACCGCCTTCAGTGTGTCGATGCAGGGCACCACGGTCAGCACCCAGGTCAGCGAGGGGGAAGTGGAGGTGCGGCCGGGCGATGGCAGCGTGCAGCGGCTGCAGGCCGGGCAGGCACGCGTGTTCCGTGACGGCCGCTGGCTGCAGCCATTGCAGCAGGACGATCCCGAGGCGATCGCGCCATGGCGCCGTGGCGAGGTGGTGATCGACGATCAGCCGGCCGCGCAGGCCATCGCCGACCTGGCGCGCTACCGCCGCGCCCCGGTCTGGGTCCTGGCGGGGCAGGGCGCAGGTGTGCGGGTCAGCGGCCTGTTCCACCTGCAGCAGCCGGAAGCCGCGATCGATGCGGTGGCCGCACAGGCCGGATTGCGGGTGCAGCGCCTGCCCGGCGGCGCGATGGTGTTGTGGTGAGCAGTCCGTTGTCGAGGGCAGACCAGGCCACATGAAAAAAACATGAAAAAACCGTGGGCATTCTTTGCCGCCCACGGTCTATAGAGGTATAGCCAGAGCGAAACACCGTTTTTCCTCAAGCCAGACACGCCACCGGCACCCGATGTGCCGCTGGTTCCGCCCCGCTTGAGGAGTTCCCGTCCATGCCGTCCACGGCATCCGCCTGTCATCGTCGCGTCACCCTGCTGGCCCTGGCCATTTCCACCGCATTGCTGCCGCTGGCCTGGGTGCCGGCCGTGCAGGCGCAGGCGACGATCGTCGCGCCGCCGCGCCAGTACGCCATCCCGGAACAGCCGTTGGCGGATGCGGTGCGCGCCTTTGGCCGCCAAGCCGACGTGCAGGTGGTGTTCCGCAGCGACCTGGTGGACGGCCGCCGCTCCAGCGCGGTGAGTGGCGAGTACAGCCAGATGCAGGCCCTGCAGCAGCTGCTGCGGGGCAGCGGCGTGCGCGCGCAACGCGGGATGGATGGCACCTGGAGCCTGCGGGCTGCAGCGGAGGCGGGAGAGGGGGAAGGGGTGCGGGTGACCGAGACGCTGGACGTGGCCGGTCGCCTGCAGTCGGAAGGGGGCGAGGCCCGCGATCGGCGCGGCTACGATGATGTGTTCGCGCTGGACCTGACCACGGCGTATTCGGGGCGCGACCGGGTGGAGCGCTACCGCGGCTCCAACCCGGCCGACGTGGTCAAGGATCTGGTCGGCGTGTTCAGCGGCGATGCGCGCAACAGCGGCGCGCTGGACATCAACATCCGCGGCATCCAGGGGCCGGGGCGGGTGCCGGTCAGCATCGACGGTGGCGAACAGGCGCTCACGGTCTGGCGTGGCTATAACGGCGTCAGCAACCGCAACTACATCGATCCCAACCTGATTGGTGGCATCCAGGTCATCAAGGGGCCAGGGCTGGTGCGCGATGTGCACAGCGGGATCGGTGGCGCGCTGGTGATCAAGACCATCGACGTCGACGACATTGTTGCTGCCGGCGAGCGCTTCGGCGGGGAGCTGAAGATCGAAGGCAGCAGCAATGCGGTGGCGCCACGCCTGCCGCGCCTGCATACCGGCGAGGATTACCGCACCGTGCCGGGCTTCCCGCAGGGCTCACCGAACTCGCCCTATGACGACCGCACCCTGGTGGTGCCGGTGAAGTCACGCAGCGGCAACAACCCCTTTGATGGCGAGGACCAGGCCTGGCGGCTGGCGCTGGGCGTGCGCGGGGACAACGTCGACCTGATGGCCGCCTACGCCTGGCGCAAGCGCGGCAACTACTTCTCCGGGACCCAGGGCAGCGCGTACTACGACCAGGACCGGCGCGAGCAGTTCGAGTACCAGGGCATCGACTACATCACCACGCTGGCGCGCTACTTCAAGCCCGGCAATGAAGTGCCCAATACCTCCAGTGAACAGGAGTCCTGGCTGGTCAAGGGCAGCTGGCAGATCAACGACGACCAGCAGTTGAAGGCGACCTGGCGGCGCACACTGTCGCATTATGGCGAGATCATGCCGTCGCGCATCCTGTCGGCGCCGGACTATGGGCGGATCCAGTGGCCGCTCAGCCGGGTCGCGTCCGATGCCTGGAACCTGGAATACCGCTGGCAGCCGGCCGGCAGCCGCTGGCTGGACCTGTATGCCAACCTGTGGCGTACCGAGACCGACAGCGATACCTACACCGCCGGTGGTTTCCCGAACTTCGCGGTGGGTAATCCGGCGTGGAATCCGGACGCCAGCCCGATCCTGCGCAACACCGCGCTGGCCAACGCGCGCAACGACCGTACCGGCCTGATCCTGAGCAACCGTTTCGCACTGCATTCTTCTCTGGACCTGACCGTGGGCGGGAACTGGCAGTACGAGAAGCTTGGCTCGAGCGATCCGTACTTCGGTACCACCGATGGCTGGCGCATGTTCCCGCGTGCCGGGCGTCGCCAGGAGGGTGAAGGCTACCTCACCCTGGAGTGGCGTCCGGTCGACTTCCTCACCCTCAACGCCGGCGTGCGCTACAGCCGCTACTGGGCCTTCGATGACTTCCTGGAAGCGCATCCCGAGCTGCTGACCAAGGGCGTAGGTGGCAAGGAAGCGCATTACACCGTGAACGAGGTGCTGCCCCGCCCGGCGGACCTGCAGTCACGCATCGATGCACTGGAAGCGCGTCGCGCCGTCTGGGAAAAGCGGGGCATGGGCTGGTTCATCGACCAGAGCATCCGCAACCTGCTGGCGCCGTACGAAACACCACGCCCGGTCCCACATACCCGGCCCTGGCTGCCTGATGCCGATGGCAACTACACGCGCGCAGGCAACCCCTGCCTCAATGGCGAAGTAGCGGCCATTCCCAACGTGCAGCCGGTGTTTGCCGGCAGCGACCAGGTCTGCAACATCGGTAATACCGTGCAGTCACGGCCGGTGGATGGACGCAACAGCCGCCGGCGCGACCATGCCTGGCTGCCGACCTTCTCGGCCACCGCGCACCTGTCCCCGGCTGCCCGGGCCTATGTCCGCTACAGCGAAGCGGTGCGGTTTCCAAGCATGTTCGAAAGCACCATTGCCTTCTCCGGCAGCCTCAATCCGTTGTATGCGCTCAAGCCCGAGCACGCCTACAACTACGAGATCGGCTACGTGCACAACCTGTCGGCCCTGTTCGGCAACACCGCCGATGCCGACGTCAAGCTGGCGTACTACGTGCACAAGACCCGTGACGTGATCGAGCGCGATGGCAACTTCCTGTTCGACAACATCGACAAGCAGACCATCCGAGGCATCGAGCTGCAGGCGCGCTTCGACAATCGACGTTTCTTCACCGATCTGGGCATCACCCGCACGCTGGAAAACGAGGTGTGTGACGAGAGTTCCGCGGTGCTGTTGGATGCGAACCGCGGCCTGGTCCCGAACTGCGTGCAGGACGGTTTCGTCGGTGGCTACCTGCTGACCCAGGCCATTCCCAAACTATCGATCAACTGGTCGCTGGGCACGCGCCTGTTCGATGAGCGCCTGGAACTGGGCAGCCGCATCGTGCACTACCAGCGGCACGAAAACCCCGATCTGCAGGCCTACCGTGATCGCCTGCTGAGCGGTGGCAGCGGCCTGCTCTGGCAGAACGTGCCGTTCACTTGGGGAAACATCACCACCGTTGATGCCTATGCGCGCTGGCGCTTCAACGAGCATGCCAGCGTCGAACTGGTCGGCAGCAACCTGGGCAACCGCTACTACGTCGATCCGGCCACGCGGTCCACGCTGCCGGCCCCGGGTCGCACCCTGAAGCTTGGCGTCACCGCGCGCTTCTGATCTCCCACCTTCAAGCGTTGTACCCGTAGTTCCCTCAACCAAGGAGCAATACCATGAAAATGATCTCCCGTTCGGTTCTCGCCGTTGCCGCCTCGCTGGCCCTGGTCGGTGCCGCGCATGCTGCTGATATCGTGGGTGCCGCCAGTGCCAAGACCGATGCCGAGCTGTATGTGGCGGTTGGCGAATCGCAGGTCAATGGCGGCCCGCACCGCGCTGGCAAGGCCGGTATCGGTGTCGGCACCGTGTCCCAGGCCAAGCCGGTGGACTTCCAGGGCCTGAGCGCCTACTCCGCACCCACCACCGTCAATGGCGTGACGGTACGTACCCTGGCCATGCCGATCACCGGCGCACCGGGCAGCCACGCCGGCATGGGCCACTTCAACTTCGTCAAGGTCGGCAGTGGCGATGTCTGGTTCGGCGAATGGTCCAAGGATGGCGCCGCTGGTGGCTTCAACAACCGCCAGGTCTACTTTGTCGGTGACCGCGCCGGCACCACGCTGCCCGCCGGCGTGGCGTCCTACACCGTGGCTGGCCTGAACAAGTTCAACGGCAGCAACCTGCTGAGCGGCACCTTCGACGCTGACTTCGGTGCCGGTACCCTGGATGGTGCACTGTCCGGCAATGGCCTGAACCTGGCCATCGTTGCCAACATCAACAGTGCCGATGCTTCGTTCGCCGGTTCGGCCAACGTCAATGGCAGCGTCAACGGCACCACCCAGGGCCAGTTCTTCGGCGCCAACGCCGCCACCCTGGCCGGCATCGCTACCTTCGCCGGCAACAGCCAGTACGACACCGCCTTCGGCGGCAGCAAGAACTGATTGCCATGCCCCTGACGGGGCAGGGCAGGGACAAGCCGCGATCCGCCAGTCCCTGCTTCGGCCCGCTGCATGCATCACCACGGATCGACCATGCGCCATCCCATCTTTCTATTCGTCCTGCTGTTGGCTGCGGCCAATGTGCGCGCCCAGCAGGATGATCTTCGTCGTGTGCTGGAGCAGGGCAGCGAGCTGCGCCACCAGCAGCAGGACCAGCAGCGCCTGCGGCAGGCCGAGTCGGAGCGGCCGACCATCACCATCGATGGCCAGACCCTGCGCGTGGAGCGCACGGTCGACGATCTGGGCCAAGCGCTCTACCTGTCGCTGCAGCATCAGCAATGGGGAGCCGCGCAACGCTTCCTGGACGAATACATCGAACTGCCCGGCCACGACCCGTTGCTGCGCCACTACGCGCAGGGTGGCTTGGCGCGGGTGGCCGGCAATCACCACCGTGCGGCCAACGAATACGAGGCGCTGCTGGAGGCACAACCGGATTTCCTCCCGGCCCGCCTTGAACTTGCGCGTGTCTATGCAGAGGACCAGCGCGATCGAGATGCCGTTGCATTGTTCACGGCCATCGCGGGTGGCATCAGTGCCGACGACCCCGCCACCGCAGGTGTGCGCGGACGGGTGGACGCCTACCTGGCTGCGCTGCAGGCACGCAGGCGCTGGAAAGGAGCGCTGGCAGCCGGCCCGGCATGGAGCGACAACATCAACCGCAGCTCGGCCAGCCGAACCTGCCTGTTCGGGGTGGGCGACACCTGCATCATCCAGCGCAATCTTCCCGATGCTCAGCGCGCCATGGGCCTGGACTACGACGGCAACCTCGAACGTCGCTGGGCACTGCGCGGACACCATGGCGTCTATGTGCGCGGGCTTGCATTCGGACAGGCATGGCGCGGGCACAGCGGTTACAACGAGCTCAATGCGAGCGTGCAGGCGGGCTACAGCTGGCGTAGTGCACGGCATACCCTGCAGATCGCGCCGAGCTATGACTACCAGGGCCTGGGTAACCGGGCCCTGCAGGGTAGCAGCGGGCTGCATGGCGAATGGCAATATGCGCTGGACGCGCGCAGCCTGCTCAAGCTGGAGGCCGACTGGAAGCGCCAGCGCTATCGCCAGCGCGGCCTGGCCAGCAATTATGACGGTGAGCTGGTCGCCGTGTATGCCACCTGGTTCCGTGCGCTCAACCCGCGCTGGACCCTCTTTGCTGGGCTGGACCTGAGTGACAGCCGTGCCGGCAACCCGGCCAACGGTTACCGTCAACGTGGCCTGCGCCTGGGGGCGGCACGCCAGTGGACGGGGACCACCGCCACCGTGTTCGTGTCGTTGCGCGAGCGCGACTACGACGCGTGGAGCCCGCTGCTGGAGGCGCGGCGCGAAGACAGCGAACAGAACCTGATCGCCATCGTGCGTAGTGAACGGCTCGCGGTGGCGGGGCTGGTGCCGAGCCTGAGCCTGCGCTATGCACGCATCGACAGCACTGTTGGCTGGTTGTACAGCCACGACCGCAGCCTGCTCAGCCTGAAGTGGGAGCGCGCCTTCTGATACCGGCACGCAGCGGTCTCGCATGGCGATGGCGTGAATGCGGCACCGCCGCGCGCCTCATCGATCATCACGCGCTCTTGTAGCCCGGTTCGCGCATCCTGCGGGCGTTGCGGCAGAGCTGGGCCGCGTGCATCGAGGAGTGCAGGGCGTGCTGGAAGCGGGTAACCAACCGGAGGGCCTGAAAGGGCTGCGGGTGCTGGTGGCGGAAGATGAATTCGCCATCGCGATGTTCCTGGTCGACTATCTGGAGCTGAAAGGCGCACAGGTGGTGGGGCCGGCCGGTGATCTGCAGGCGCTGGGACAGCTGGTGGATTCGCATCCCATCGATGTGGCGTTGCTGGATATCAACCTGGGGGGCGAACAGGTCTATCCGTTGGCCGATCGGCTGGCACAGGCCGGCACGCCGTTCCTGCTGACCTCCGGCTACGACGACAACCTGCCCAGTCGTTTCGCCACGGCGCCACGCTGCACCAAGCCCTATCACATCGAAGCCCTGGTCCAGCAGCTGGCCGGGCTGGTGGCGACGCCGCAGGCCCCTGCGGGCATCGCCTGATCGCGCCGGATGGTGCGCCGTCTCGAAGCGATCGAGGCCGCTGACCTGCGCAGGTCGAGGCCGCCGGTTGTGGGAGTGCATGCACGCCACGATGGCATGGCGGCACGCATCGCCCGCCACGACTGGTCCGCCACGCCGCTGGGCGCCATGCAGCAATGGCCCCCCCATCTGCGCGCCACCGTGGACCTGATGCTTGCGCACGGCTTCCCGATGATCGTGCTGTGGGGCGAACAGCTGGTGCAGCTGTACAACGACGGCTATGCCGAGATCCTGGCCGACAAGCACCCGGGCGGGCTTGGACAACCGACCCGCGAATGCTGGCCCGAGGTGTGGCATATCAATGGCCCGCTCTACACCCGGGTCTGGCAGGGCGAGACGCTTACCTTCGAAGACAAGCGGTTTCCGTTGGCCCGGCATGGCCGGCTGGAAGACATCTGGTTCACCATCACCTACAGCCCGATCCGCGCCGAGGAAGGGCGCATCAGCGGTGTACTGGTGACCATGTTCGAGACCACCGCCGCGCACGTGGCGCAGGCGGCGCGCGAGCGCGAGGAGCTGCGCCGGCGCGAGAGCGAGCGTCGCCTCGAGCTGGCCTTCAAGATGCTGCCGGTGGGCCTGTGCATCGTCGATCTGGAAGGGCGCATGCTGTTGTCCAACGATCAGATGCGGGGCTACCTGCCGACCGGCAAGGTGCCTTCGAGCGATGAAGCCAACCAGCATCGCTGGCGTGGCTGGCACCCGGATGGCAGCCCGATCGGGCCGGAGGACTTCGCCATCGCGCGCGCGATGCGTGGCGAGACGGTGGTGCCGGGCCTGGAGTTCCAGTATCTGCATGACGATGGGCGCGCGCGCTGGACGCGGGTTGCGGCCGCGCCACTGCGCGATGCCGATGGCGAGGTGAGCGGGGTGTTCGCCATCGCCGTGGACATCGACGATCTCAAGCGCGCTGCCGAGCTCCAGTCAGTACTGCTGGCCGAACTGCAGCATCGTGTGCGCAACATCATGTCGACCATCCACGCCATCGCCTGGCGGACCCGGGTGTCGGTCAGCAGCGTCGATGAGTACGCTGAGCGGCTGTGCGGGCGGCTGATGTCCCTGGCGCGTACACAGAGCCTGTTGACCCGCGGCGCCAACGCGGGGGTCTGCCTGCGCGGCATGCTCGATGAGGAGATCGCGGCGCAGGCGCCGGCGGCCGGCGTCTATCGCCTGCAGGGGGAAGACGTGCTGCTGCCGCCGAAGGCGGCCGAGGTGCTGTCGCTGGCCATCCATGAGCTGGCCAGCAATGCGCTCCGGCATGGTGCGCTGACCCACGAGGATGGGCAGATCGAGGTGTCGTGGCACCTGCAGGTGCAGGACGGGCAACCCTGGCTGGGCCTGCACTGGTGCGAGCGCCATGCCGAGGTACAGGCGTGGGAATTGCCGCGCCAGCGCGGCCTCGGCCGGGCGGCCATCGAGCAGCGCGTGCCCTACGAACTGGCCGGCAGTGGCGAACTGCGCTTTGGTCCACGGGGCCTGGATGCCTGGATCCGCTTCCCGCTGCGCGAGCGCGACAGCCTGCTGCAGACCGATGCGCCGCAGGCCGGGCCCGATCGCTGATCGGGCATTTATCCCCAATTTGGCCAAATTGGGTATAGTGGCCCCAGTCCCCCACTGCCCGGAGCCATGCCATGACCCTGCCGCTGGATCTGCCTGGCCTTGAAAAGGCCCCGGCCTCGTCGGTGAAGACCCGCGGCTGGCCCAGCCTGATGCGGACCGTGCGCGAGAAACAGGCGCTGGTCATCACCAACCACAATCACCCGGAAGCGGTGATCGTGGACATCCGCACCTACCAGGAACTGCTGGCCAAGGCCGCTGGCGGCGATGCCGGTGAGCGCAGCGAGGAACTGCTGCGCCTGCGCAGCGAATTCGACCAGACCCTGGCCAGCCTGCAACACGGGCAGGGACTGGGCACGGTGCTGGGCCAGCCGATCCGGCGTGGCCGCAAGGTCACCCTCGGCCGTCCGCTCTGACCGATGGGGCGGATCCTGGTGCTGGCCGGCGTCAATGGTGCCGGCAAGAGTTCGCTGCTGGGCACCTGGCTGGAGGCCGAAGGGCTGGGCTGGTTCAACCCCGATTCGTTCACCCGTCGCCTGGTGGAGGCCGGCTGGCCGCTGCCCGAGGCCAATGCCGAGGCCTGGCAGGAGGGCACGCGGCGCCTGCGCAAGGCGATGGCCGACGGCACCGACTTCGCCTTCGAGACCACGCTGGGTGGCAACAGCATTCCGCGACTGCTGCGTGAGGCCTGCGCGCATCATCACGTTGCGATCTGGTTCTGCGGCCTGGCTGACGTCGAACTGCATATCGCCCGCGTGGCGGCGCGGGTAGCGGCCGGCGGCCATGACATTCCGGTGGACAAGATCCTCGCCCGCTTCGATTCGGCGCGCGAGAACCTGCTGGCACTGCTGCCGTACCTGGCCGAGCTGCATGTCTACGACAACAGCGCGCCGGCCGATGCCGACGGCTGCGTTGAACCGATGCCGGTACTGGCGATGGCGCAGGGCCAGCTGCAGTACCCGGTCTCGGTGGCGGAACTGCTGCACACCCCGGACTGGGCCAAGCCGATCGTGATGCGCGCGATGGAATTGAACGCCACGCGCGATTGAGCGCGGCTACGCCGTAGAGCCGAGCCGATACCCGGCTCTACGTCGCACCCGGCATCAGGCCGGCTTCACCTGTTCCGGCTCGGCGGCGTCCGGCAGCGGCGGCAGGGCCGGGTCCACCGTCACCGGCACATCGCTCTTCAACAGTGCCGCGGCTTCCTTGTCACTGCCGACCGCCGGCGGTGAACCGCGCAGCGGCAAGCCGGCGGTTTCCTTGACGAACAGCATGGTGACCAGGCCGATCACCGCCGCGCCCATCAGGTAGTAGGCCGGCACCAGGGGGTCGCCGGTGCGCTCGACCAGCCATGCGGTAACCAGCGGCGTGGTGCCACCAAACAGCGATACCGAGACGTTGAAGGCGATCGACAGGGCGCTGTAGCGTACCGGCGTGTAGAACAACGCTGGCAGGGTGGACGGCATCGAGCTGGTGAAGCACACCAGCGCCAGGCCCAGCAGCATCAGGCCGAGGAAGATCATCCAGTCGTTGCCGCTGCCAACCAGCAGCAGGCAGGGGATCGCCAGTACCAGCAGCGCGATGCACGCACCGATGATCATCGGGCGGCGGCCCAGCTTGTCACTGAACAGACCGCCGACCACGTTCAACGGCATCATCACCAGCATCACGATGATGATCAGCAGCAGGCCCTTGCTCTCGGCATAGCCCATGGTGACGCTGAGGTAGCTGGGCATGTAGGTCAGCAGCATGTAATCGGTGACGTTGAACACCAGCACCAGGCCCATGCACACCAGCAGCTGGCGACCGTGCACCTGGAACAGCGCGCCCAGTCCGGGACGGTCGTGCTCGCGCTTTTCTGCTTCCTCGGCGAAGGCGCGGAACGCCGGGGTCTCCTCCAGTTTCATGCGCATGTACAGGCCGAGCAGGCCCAGTGGGCCGGCCACCAGGAACGGGATGCGCCAGCCCCACTCCAGCATCTGCTCGCTGCTCAGCAGCATGTGCAGCGCCGTGACCGTGCCGGCGCCCGCGATGTAGCCGCCCAGGGTGCCGAACTCCAGCCAGCTTCCCATCAGGCCGCGATTGCGGTCGGTGGAGTATTCGGCGATGAAGGTGGCGGCGCCGCCATACTCGCCGCCGGTGGAGAAGCCCTGCACCACGCGTGCGAGCAGCAGCAGCACCGGTGCCCAGATGCCGATGCGTTCGTAGGAAGGAATCAGGCCGATGGCAAAGGTACCCAGCGCCATCAGGATCATGGTGAACGCCAGCACTTTCTGGCGGCCGTAGCGGTCACCCAGTGGCCCGAACACCAACCCACCCAGCGGCCGCACCAGGAACGCCACGGTGAAGGTGGCGAAGGCCGCGATCACCTGTGCGGTGGGATTGCTGGACGGAAAGAACACCTGTCCGATGGTGACGGCAAGATAGCCGTAGACACCGAAGTCGAACCACTCCATGGCATTGCCGAGTGCGGCGGCGCCGACGGCGCGCTTGAGCATGGGCTTGTCGACGACGGTGATCTCATCGACCTTCAGGTGGCGGCGGCGTTTGAACCAGCCGAAATGGGCATGTGCCTCGGGCGTGTCCTGCATGGGGGCTCCCTTGTGGGTGGGGAATGGGCGAATGGGCGGTGTGATGTGTCCCGGAAATCGGAAACGGCGACGCTGGCGCAGCAGGCGCAGAAGCGTCGATGGGGGGGGCAGGGCGCTGCGAAACGCGCGCAGACGCAAGGCGGTGCGCACGCCCTGTCACCGCCGCAAGGCGGAAGCGCAGCAATGGGATCACGGCAGCCGCGATGTCAGCAGGCGGGTGTCACAGCCGTGTGGGGGATGCAGGCGGCGGGCCTGCGGGCGTCATCCGCCGGGATCCAGCGCGAGGCGATGGAAATGCGGGGCGGGAGCATTCGTGGCAAGCGAAGCGCCGGTCGGCAGTGCTTTCCACGTAACAGGTGCTCCCGTCACGTAGTGGGTCGTGTCGATCATCCGTTCATCATAACGGCATCGGCGTGAGCATGCAGCGAAGCGCGCCGATCTGCACGCTGTGTTCCATTGCGCCTGTTCATTGCGGTGAAGCGATGGATCGCACGATGACATGCGTTGAACGAACTCTGGCCGCGCCGCTCACGCATGCCTGTCTACGCTGCGGGTGAACGCAACCGAGAAGGAACATCGCATGACCCGTCGCATTCCCGAAGGCACCCTCATCATCGTCGCCGATGGCGGTTCGGCCCGCGTGTTCACCAACGTAGGCAACGAACAGCAGCTGGCCTTGAAGCAGGATGGCGAGCTCCGCCTGCAGGACGTCAGCGAGCAGGGTGTCTCCGGCCAGGGACCGTCGGGCGCGGTGCCGAAGGACATGTCGATCTCGCAGCTCAATGAAGCGACCTTCGCCAAGCAGGTCGCCGAGCAACTCAACGAGGACGCGTTGAACAATCGCTACTCGCATCTGGTGCTGGTGGCAGACCCGACGACGCTGGGGCGCATTCGGCCGCTGCTGCACAAGGAGACCCAGGCGCGCCTGCTCGGTGATATCGCCAAGGACCTGACCAACGCGCCGCTGGCCGATATCCAGAAGGCATTGGCGGCGTAGGGAAGTCGATCGATCCACTGCAGCGCGAGCCACTGCACGGCCATCGCGCGCAGCGCACCGTTCCGGCGCCGGGCAGGGCGGCGCCGACGCCAGGCCGTCGGCGTTGGCCTCAGCGCAACGGGTAGAACGGTTCGATCAGCCGGGTGCCCGTTGCCTCGTCGCCCTTGAATGACAATTCGAAGGCTCCGCCCCACAACGTCCCGGGATGGTCGAGCACCTGCAGGGTCTCCATGCGCAGGGCCTGCATTGCGATCAATGCGGCAGCCTCATCGCGGCTGGCCCAGCGGTATTGCTTGTCGCTGGTGTTTGCGGGCGGCTGCCCGCCGCGTAGCGTGGCGCGGTAGTGCTGGCGGAACGACACCGCGTCGTGGCCGGGATCCGGCGGGTCTTCGTTGAAACGATAGCTGTAGATGGCGGCCAGGGTCATCGGCGAGGTCTGCACGCCGAGATCGGATGAGAGCTGCTGCAGCGCCTGCTGGATGCTCTGCTTGCGGTTGGCGCGCACCGCCGGTGTCATCCAGCCGCTGCGGTTGTGTTCCAGCAGCAGCCGGCCCTGATCGTCAATGACCAGCAGGCGCAGGATGGTGTAGTCGTCCTGCGCCGCACGTGTGGCGGTGGCTGCGGCAATGGGTTCCCCGTGGGCGGCCAATGCGGTGCCCAACAGGCTTCCGATCACGATCCATCGCGCCGCGCCGCTGCTCATGCTTGCTGTCCCGGAGGTGGGTGCAGGGGATGTAGCGCCGGGCCCAGCCCGGTCACGGTTTCGAGTGTAGCGCCGAGGCATGTCCGGCTGCGCGTGGGCGGGCCTGCAACTGCACTGCAACATGCGGCGCAGCAGGCCCGGTGCTAGCATCCGGCTACCGCCTGAATCGATCCAAATGCCGATGCCCACGCTGGACCGTCGCCTCCTGATCGCCGTCGCCGCCACTGCCATGCTCGCTTCCGGTGCCGCCCTGGCCGCTTCCTCCAACGCTGCTGCCGAACGTGCCTATGCATCGGTCGATCCGTTCATCGGCACCGGGGGTGAGGGGCATACCTATCCCGGTGCCACCGTGCCGTTCGGCATGGTCCAGCTCAGCCCGGATACGCGTATCCAGCCACGCGAGAAGGCGTATGGCTGGGCGGCCGGTTACCGCTACGACGACAGCAGTATCGTCGGCTTCTCGCATACGCATTTTTCCGGCACCGGTCATTCGGACCTTGGTGACATCCTGCTGATGCCGTTCACCGGAAACCCCGGCCTGGAACGCGGCAATCCCGAAGTGCCGCGCAGCGGGTACGCCTCGCGCTTCCGCCACGACGAAGAGAAGGCCGAGCCGGGCTACTACGCGGTCACCCTGGATGATTACAAGGTGCGGGCGGAACTGACCGCGAGCCCGCGCGTGGGCGTGCATCGCTACGCCTTCCCCAGGGGCGCCGATGCCAAGGTGCTGCTGGACATGCGTACCAGCATGTACGACTACCCCGGCAAGGTGTTGTGGTCGCGGGTACGGGTGCGCGCCGATGGCACGGTGACCGGCTTCCGCGAAACCCGCGGCTGGGCGCCTGGCCGCCAGCTGTACTTCGCGATGCGTTTTTCGCGGCCGCTGTCCGGACATGAACTGCACAGCACCGAACAGGACATTGCCTACAAGGGCTTCCCGCCGCCAGGCGAAAAGGATCCCGCGCAGCGCGCACAGATCGAGGGCCGGCAGCTGGTCGGCACCTTCACCTTCGGCAAGCTGGACGCGCCGCTCGTGGTCAAGGTCGCGCTTTCGCCGGTCAGCGAAGCTGGGGCCATTGCCAATCTTGACGCGGAGGTGGCCGATTTCGATTTCGACCGTGTGCGTGCGCAGGCCCGGCAGGAATGGACGCAGGCGCTGTCGGTGCTCGAGATCGATGCGCCCGCGCATGCACGTCGCAGCGCCTATACCGCGCTGTACCACACGATGCTGGGGCCAACGCTGTTCATGGACGCCGACGGCCAGTACCGGGGCCCGGATAATGCCGTGCACCAGGCCAGAGGCTATACCCACTATTCCACGTTCTCGTTGTGGGATACCTACCGGGCGCTGCATCCCTTGCTGACCCTGGTGCAGCCGGAGAAGCGCAACAGCGACTTCATCAATTCCATGCTGGCCCACCATGAGCACAGCCCCTACGGCATGTTGCCGGTGTGGTCGTTCCACGGTCTCGAAGACTGGTGCATGATCGGCTACCACGCGGTGCCGGTCATCGCCGATGCCTACGTCAAGGGCATCCGGGGGTTCGACGCCGACAAGGCGCTGAAGGCGATGGTCGAGACCGCCAACTACGGCCCCTACGACGGCATCGCGCAGTACCGCGAGCTGGGATATGTGCCGATCGACGAGGAAGGTGAAGCGGCGAGCAAGACGCTGGAATATGCCTTCGACGACTGGACCATCGCACGCATGGCGCAGGCGATGGGCAAGACCGAGGTTGCAGCGACCTTCGACACGCGCGCCGGCAACTGGCGCAACGCGTTCGACAAGGACACCGGCTTCATGCGCGCGCGCAAACGTGATGGCAGCTTCCGCACGCCGTTCGATCCCAGCGCCAGTGGTTACGGCACCGACTACACCGAAGGCAATGCCTGGCAGTACTCGTGGTACGTGCCGCAGGACGTGGCCGGCCTGGCGGCCGTGCATGGTGGCAGTGACAAGCTGCTTGCGCGCCTGGACGAGGTGTTCAATGCCAAGGTGGATCCTTCGATCTTCGCGCACATGGAAGACATCACCGGGCTGATTGGCTGGTATGCGCATGGCAACGAGCCGAGCCACCACGTGGCGTACCTGTACTCGTATGCAGGCCAGCCATGGCGCACGCAGGCGCGCCTGAAGCAGATCATGGACAGCCAGTACGCCGACCGCCCCGATGGCCTGGCCGGCAACGATGACGTTGGCCAGATGTCGGCGTGGTACGTGTTCACCGCGCTGGGCTTCTACCCGGTGGCACCGGGCTCGGGGGAGTACATCCTCGGCCGTCCGTTCCTGCCGAAGACCGCGATGCGTCTGCCCAACGGCAAAACCTTCACCATCATCGCCGACGGGCTGGATGACCGGCACACCTATGTGGGTAGCGTGAGCCTCAATGGCGCGCCCTTGCAGCGCACGTTCCTGCGCCATGACGAGATCCTGGCCGGTGGCGAACTGCGCTTCAGCATGCAGGCCGAACCGGCCAAGGACTGGCCAGGGCAGGGCGCGCAGGCGCCGTATTCGATGAGCCGGTAACGGCCGGCGGCCTGGACGCCGTAGCGCCGAGCCCATGCTCGGCTCAGGCGTTGCACCAGGAGCAGCCGAGCATCGGCTCGGC
This sequence comes from uncultured Stenotrophomonas sp., assembly GCF_945952405.1. GTDB lineage: Bacteria > Pseudomonadota > Gammaproteobacteria > Xanthomonadales > Xanthomonadaceae > Stenotrophomonas. The sequence continues at coordinate 16,420 of NZ_CAMFIA010000033.1, forward strand.
GCTACAGGGATCAGGGGCGGCTACTGTGAGCCAAACCGCAGGCCCACCCGCGCACCGCCGCTCGGTGCGGTATCGATCCGCAGCTCCGCGCCGTGCCGCTGCGCGATCTCGGCGACGATGGCCAATCCCAGCCCGCAGCCATCCCCCTCGCTGCTGGCGCGGTAGAAGCGTTCGGTGACGCGGCTACGCTCGGCTTCGGCGATGCCAGCGCCGTCGTCGTCCACCCACACGTCCACACGGCCGGCGGCCTGGGCCAGGCCCAGCGTGATCACGCCCGGTACGGCACCGTAGCGCAGCGCGTTGTCCAGCAGGTTGGCCAACGCCTCGCGCAGCAGCTGCGGTTCCCCCGCGACCTGCACGCCGTGTTCCGGCCCGTCGTACCCCAGGTCCACGCCGGCGGCCAGCGCGCGATCGGCGTAGCGTTCGACCACGCCGCGGGCCAGTGCCGCCAGGTCGACCGGGCGCAGCGGCAGGGCACTGCCGTGCGGATCCTCGGTGCGGCTGAGCATCAGCAGCTGGTTGACCAGGTGCTGCATCCGCGCCAGCCCGGCCAGCGTGCCGGACAGCGCCAGCTGTTGGGCCTGAGGATCGTGCTGGCGCAATGAACTCTCCAGCTCTACCTGCATCGCCGCCAGCGGCGTGCGCAGCTGGTGCGCGGCATTGCTGACGAAGCGGCGCTGGGCCGCCTGCATCGCGTCAAGGCGCTGCAACAGCGCGTTGTAGGCCTGCACTGCCGGCCACAACTCGCGCGGGGCCTCCTGCGCGGGCTGCAGTGGCGCAAGGGGATCCGGCCTTGGGCTGGCCAGGCGGCGTGCAACCTGGTTGGCGTGCCGCGCGGCGGCACCGGTGCCGGACCACGCCAGCCACGCCGCCAGCGCCAGGATCGCGGCCTGGAACGGAATGCTGGTCAGCAGCAGCTTGCGCTCCAGCCGGTGACGCTTGCGCAGTGTTTCGGCCACCCGCAGCCGGATCGCGTGGCCGGGCCCGGCGCTGACCAGCACTTCGACCATGCGTACCGGCTGTCCGCGCAGGCGCGCATCGTAATAGACCGCTTCGTCATCCGTGGCGGCGACCGCGGGGCGCGGCAATGCTTCGGGCAGGTCGCCGTACAGGCGCGCGCCATCGGCATCGACCACCTCGCCATGCACTTCGTCGGCGGTGTCCCAGGTGAACATGCGTGACACCGCCGGGGTGATGTCGATGGAGGCGCGGTCGTCCTGCACCTTCACCAGTTCGGACAGCGACATCGCTGAATCCAGCAGCCAGCGGTCGTAGACCTGGCCGGCATAGAAGCGGGCCAGTGCGAATGAACCCACCGCACTGCATAGCAGCAGCACCAGCAACGGCAGCCACAGGCGGCGCAGCAGCAGGCCATGCAGGCTGTGCACGCGCTCAGTCACCGCCGGCCTCCAGCCGGTAGCCGAGGCCGCGCAGCATGCGGATGCCGACGCCGGCGCGCGCCTGTTCCAGCTTGCGCCGCAGCCGGCTGACGTGCACTTCGATCACCGACAGGTTGGCCTCGTGGTCCCAGCTGTAGAGCGCGTCGAACAGACGCTGCTTGGTGACGGTGCGGCCGGGATGCTGCATCAGCGCCTCGACCAGCGACAGCTCGCGTGCGGTCAGTTCAATGCGCTGGCCGTCCACCTGCACTTCATTGCGGATGCTGTCGAAGCACAGCCGGCCCAAGCGCTTCTGCGCCGGTGCGTCGCTGCGGCGGCGCGACAGCGCACGCAGGCGCGCCTCCAGTTCGCCGAGCGCGAACGGCTTGGCCAGGTAGTCATCGCCGCCGCGGTCGAGGCCGAGAATGCGGTCATCGACGCCGTCGCGTGCGGTCAGGATCAGCACCGGCAGGGTGACGCCGTCGTTGCGCAGGCGCGAAAGCAGGTCCAGCCCGTCCACATCGGGCAATGACAGATCAAGCACCATCACGTCATATGGCGCGCTGGCCAGCGCGGCAGGGGCATGCAACCCGCGCGAAAGGTGGTCGCACAGATGGCCGGCACCCTGCAGGGCACGGATCAGTCCATCGGCCAGGGCGGCGTCGTCTTCGATCAGCAGGATTCGCATTGCAAGCTTCGTGCAAGGTTCGGGCAAGTTTGGCGCAAGTCCGTCACCTTACCGTGACGCGCATGAATTTCTCCCCTCGTATCGCGGCCGTGCTGGCCGCCCTTGTGTGCGCGCCCCCGGTTTCGGCGCTGTCCCTGCAGGATGCCCAGCGTGCGATGGAAGCACACAACCCGGACCTGCGCGCGGCGGCTCTGGAGCTGCGCGGCGTGCAGGGTGATGCGCAGACCGCCGCACTGAGGCCGGCCACCGAGCTGTCGATCGGCACCAGCAAGATCAGCCCCAAGCATGGCATCGGTCCCGGCCGCTGGCAGGACAAGCGGGCGGACAGCACGCTGGGCCTGGGTTGGACCTGGGAGCGCGGCGGCAAGCGGGCGCTGCGCATACGCCAGGCCGACGCACTGCTGCAGGTTGCCGGGCTGGAGATGCTGGATACCCGGCGGCGCCAGCAGGTGGCGCTGCACGAAGCCTATTTCGGCCTGAAGGGCGCACAGGAGCGGGCGCTGATCGCGGCGGCCAATCGCGAGGGCTCGGCCGCGCAGATGGTGGCAGCGGACAAGCAGGTCGCGACCGGGGCGATGGCGCCGGTGGACCGCGCGCGGCTGGCGGTGGACGACCTGGCGGTGGCCGATGCCGCACGCGAAGCGGCGCTGGACCTGCGTGATGCGCGGCATGCGCTGGGCCTGCTGCTCGGCCGCGACGACAGTGAGGGCCTCAGCGCTGATGACCCCTGGCCAGACCCCGCTGCCGCAGCCCCCGTGCGCGTATTCGATGTGCAGCAGCGTGCCGACCTGCGCGCTGCGCATTCGCGCCTGGCCGCCGCCGATGCCGGCGTGGCGCTGGCGCGCAGCGAGCGCCACCGCGACATCCAGCTGGGTGTGGAAGCCGAGCGTGAGCCGACCGACATCAGTGGTGTCACCTGGGGCGTATCGCTGACCATCCCGCTGGGTGGAACGTCACGCACACGCGGGGCCATCCAGCGTGCCGAGGCAGACCGCGATGGCGCTGCACTGGAACTGCAGGTCCTGCAGCGCGAGGCACGGGCCGAACTGGACCAGCTGCAGGCCAGCGCACTGTCTGCCGCACGGCGCCGCAGCGAGTACGAAGGCCTGCAGTCCGATGCTGCACGCAACGCGGTGCAGGGCATCGAGCTGGCCTACCGGCGTGGTGCCGCCAGCCTGACCGATCTGCTGGATGCGCGCCGCAGCTGGCGCGACTTCGAGGCCGCGCTGATCGACGCGCGTGCCGACCATGCCATTGCCCTGGCGCGCTGGGAAGCCGCCACATCCGTTGCCGAAGGAGAATCCCCATGAAGTCCACCGTCGCCCATCGCCTGCGGGCGCGACATGCCGTGCTGCCGGCGCTGCTGGCGCTGTCGCTGTTGAGCGGCTGCGGTCGCGAGCCGGCGTCCTATACCGAGGATGCGCTGCAGGTCAGCGCCGGCCAGATCCAGTTTCCGGCCGACAGCCGCCAGCTGGACGTGCTGCGCAGCGAGGAGGTCAGCGCCGGCGCCAGCGCCAGCCTGCAGCTGCCGGGCAGGGTGGTGTGGGATGAGGCGCGCTCCAGTGCGCTGCGCACGCCGCTGCCGGGCCAGGTGGCGCGCATCGAGGCGCAGCCCGGGCAGAAAGTGAAAGCAGGCCAGGTCATCGCCTGGATCTCCTCGCCCGAGTTCGGCCAGGCCCAGGCCGAGGGCGTACGCGGCCGTGCCGAGCTGCAGCAGGCACGCAAGGAGCTGGATCGCACCCGTGAACTGCACGCAGCGGGTGTCGCCTCGGGCCGCGAGCTGGATGAAGCCGAGGCCAGCTTCGCCGGCAGCCAGGCCGAGCATGCGCGCGCCGCCGCCTTCGCCAGCGCGTATGGCAATGGCGGCCACGTTGACCAGCGCCTGCCGCTGCGTGCGCCGATCGACGGCGTTCTGGTGGAGCGGCGGATGAGCCCGGGCATGTCGGTCAGCCCCGACAGCGAACAGCCGCTGGCGGTGATCGGCGATCCGGATCGCCTGTGGCTGCTTCTGGACATCCCGGAAAGCCTGGCCGGGCGGCTGAAGGCCGGTATGCAGGTCAGCCTGCCGGGGGCCGATGGCCAGGTGCTGCAGGCAACCCTGCAGCATGTGGATGACTTCGTCGACAGCGAGCGCCGCGTCGTGCAGGCGCGCGCGGAGCTGGACAACCGCGCACGCGGTTTCAAGGCGGGACAGTACGTACGGGCACAGGTTGCGCTGCCGGCCGAGGGCGGTGTCTCGGTGCCTGATGCCGCGGTACTGCTGATCGACGGCCGGCAGGTGGTGTTCGTGGAGCAGGGCAGAGGCCGGTTCGTGCGCCATGCCGTGCACGCCGAGGAGCTGGGCGATGGCCGCTTGTGGGTACGCGAGGGCCTCGCCGCGGGTAGTCGGGTGGTGGTCGAAGGTGGCCTGCTGCTGCAGCAGCTGGTCGACAGCGCGCCGGTGGCCGGCGGCACCGGCAAGGGACACGCCGGCCCATGATCGATCGCCTGATTGCCTATTGCCTGCGTCAGCCGCTGATGGTGATGCTGGCGCTGTTGTTGTTCATCGGCGGTGGCATCGCCGCGTTCCGGGTACTGCCGGTGGAAGCCTTCCCGGACGTGTCCGATACCCAGGTGACGGTGGTGTCGCTGCACCCCGGACGGGCCGCCGAGGAGGTGGAGCGTGAGGTGACGATGCCGCTTGAGGTGGCGCTGTCCGGAATCCCGCATTCGGTACGGGTGTTCTCGCACACGCAGTTCGGCCTGTCGATGATCATCCTGACCTTCGATGACAAGGCCGACGATTACTTCGCGCGCCAGCAGGTGCTGGAGCGCCTGCAGGGCGTTGAGCTGCCTGAAGGGGTGACCCCGGAGCTGGAGGCGATGAGCTCGGCGGTGGGCGAGATCTACCGCTATGTACTGAAAGGTCCGCATCTGACCTCGACCCAGCTGCGCACCGTGCAGGAATGGACGATGGAGCGCAGCCTGCGCACGGTGCCCGGGGTGGCCGATGTGATCAGCTTCGGTGGCTTTGCGCGCACGTTCCAGGTCAAGCCGGACCTGGACAAGCTGCGTGATCGCGGCCTCAGCCTCGGCGAGTTTGCCGAGGCCCTCGAGAAGGGCAGCTCGAACGCCGGCGGTGGCTATGTCGAGCGTGGCCAGCAGCAGTTCCTGATCCGTGGCGTTGGCCTGATGCGCACTCCGGCCGATATCGGCAACGTGGTGATGGCGCAGCGCGCAGGCACGCCGATCCTGGTGCGCGACCTGGCCAGCATCGCCGATACCGGCCTGCCGCGGCAGGGGCTGGTGGGCCAGGATGACAACGACGATGCGGTGTTCGGCATGGTGCTGATGCGCAAGGGCGAGAATCCGTCCGACGTGCTCGACGCCCTGCATGCGCGCATCGCCGAGATCGAGGCGAACCAGCTGCCGGCCGGGGTCAGCATCGAGCCGTTCTACGACCGCTCGTGGCTGGTGTCGACCACCTTGAAGACGGTCTTCCGCAACCTGCTGGAAGGCGCCGTGCTGGTATTCCTGGTGCTGTGGCTGTTCCTGTACAACGCCCGTGCCGCGCTGATCGTGGCGGCGATGATGCCGCTGGCGCTGCTGTCGACCTTCCTCGGCCTGCACCTGTGGGGCGTTCCCGCCAATCTGCTGTCGCTGGGGGCGATGGACTTCGGCATCATCATCGACGGCGCAGTGATCGTCACCGAGCACATCGTTTCGAGATTGTCGAAACTGCCGGCCACGGCCGACCGCAGGACCCGCTTCTCGACCATTCTTTCAGCAGCGTCCGAGGTGGGGCGGCCGACCTTCTTCTCGATGCTGATCATCATCGCCGCGCATATCCCGATCTTCACCCTGCAGCGTCAGGAAGGCCGCATGTTCGCACCGATGGCCTACTCGGTGACCTCGGCGCTGATCGGTGCGTTGATCCTGGCGCTGACCGTGGTGCCGCTGTTCTGCTACTGGTGGCTGCGCCGCGATCGCATGCGCGATGGCAATCCGCTGATGGATCGCCTGACCGGCTGGTACCAGCCGGTCCTGGAGCGTGCGCTGGCGCGGCCCCGTGCGGTGGTCCTGACCGCGGTCGCGCTGCTGGTTGGCACGCTGGCACTGGGAACCCGCCTGGGATCGGAGTTCCTGCCCGAGCTGGACGAAGGGTCGATCTGGCTGACCGCCACGCTCGATCCCAGCACCAGCCTTGCCGAGGCGCAGCAGCAGTCGCGGCGCATCCGCGAGCTGGTTGGCAGCTTCCCCCAGGTCTCAACGGTGGTGGCCAAGCTGGGCCGACCGGAAGACGGCTCGGATGCCAAGGGCGCCAATCAGATCGAGGCGCTGGTGGCCTTGAAACCGGAGAAGGACTGGCCGAAGGGCGTGGACAAGCGGCAGCTGGTGAGCGACCTGCAGCGCACGCTGGAGCAGCGTATTCCCGGGCCCGAATTCTCGATCTCGCAGCCGGTGCGCGACAACATCCTGGAGAGCATTTCGCAGATCAAGGGCCAGGTGGTGATCAAGGTGAGCGGCTCGGACCTGGCGGTGCTCAACCAGCATGCACAGGCGATCCTTGCCCAGGTGCGCGGCGTGGACGGGGTGGAAAGCGCCTTTATCGACCGTGATGGTTCGCTGCCGCAGCTGCAGATCGAAATCGACCGCGACCGCGCCGCACGCTACGGGCTCAATGTGCGCGACATCGATGAGGTGATCGAGACCGCGCTGGGCGGGCGCCAGGTTGGCGAGTTGTGGGAGGGGGATCGCCGGTTCCCGATCACGCTGCGGCTGGATGACGCCGACCGCGACCTGCAGCGGCTGCGCACGGTGCCGGTGGGCATCGGTGACGGCCATACGGTGACGCTGTCCGACGTCGCCGACTTCCGCATGGCCAGCGGTGCGATCAACATCTCGCGCGAGAACGCACAGCGGGTGAAGGCGGTCAGCATCTTCATCGCCGGGCGCGACATGGGCAGCGTGGTGGCCGACATGCGCAAGCGCGTGGACGTCAGCGTGCAGTTGCCGGAGGGCTATCGGCTGGAATGGTCCGGCGAGTTCGAGAACCAGCAGCGGGCCATGAAGCGGCTGGGCTGGGTGATTCCGCTGTCGGTACTGATCATCTTCGTGTTGCTGTTCGATGCGTTCAAGGACATCAGCAGCGCGGCGTTGATCCTGGCCAACGTGCCGCTGGCGATGATCGGCGGCATCCTGGCCCTGTGGTTGACCGGTATCCCGCTGTCGGTGTCGGCGGCGATCGGCTTCATCGCCCTGTTCGGGCAAGCGGTATTGAACGGAGTGGTGATGCTCAGCCGCTTCGCACAGCTGCGCGAGCAGGGCATGGACCTGCTGCAGTCGGTGCTGCAGGGCTCCCTGCAGCGCCTGCGGACAGTGCTGATGACCGCGCTGCTGGCGATGTTCGGCCTGTTGCCGATGGCGACCTCGCACGCGATCGGCGCCGAGACGCAGAAGCCGTTGGCGGTGGTGGTGATCGGTGGGCTGCTGTCGGCGATGCTGTTGACCCTGCTGGTGCTGCCGACGCTGTACTACTGGGTACACCGGCGCCGCGAGGCCCGCGCCGGCTGATCGTCTCTGTAGAGCCGAGTACGGGCTCGGCTCTACATTCGAACCACGCTGGATGCAGTAGATCCACGCCATGCGTGGATGCTGTCAGATGGGATGCAGTAGATC
>NZ_CAMFIA010000034.1 GCF_945952405.1 uncultured Stenotrophomonas sp.
CGGAGCGGTAGTTCAGCTGGTTAGAATGCTGGCCTGTCACGCCGGAGGTCGCGGGTTCGAGTCCCGTCCGCTCCGCCAACTTTAAAAGCCCTCGGCGCAAGCCGGGGGCTTTTTCTTTGTGCCGTACGCGCTGCCGCCGTGCAGGGCGCCTGCGCCCGCGCGTGGCGAAGCGCGCAGGCCGCGCCGGCGCTGCTTTTGGTCCCTGCGGCGAAGCGGGTTACACTGCCGGGCTCGCCAATCAGGCCTTGTGATTCCTCACCATGCTGCAGAAACTCCGCGACAAGACCTCAGGCTGGATCGTCACCGTGATCCTGGGGCTGCTGATGATTCCGTTCCTGTTCGTGATCGACAACAGCTACCTCGGTGGCGTTGGCGCACAGAACGTGGCCAAGGTTTCCGCGCCCCCGACCTGGTGGCGTTCGGCACCGTCGTGGTGGCCGGTGCGCATGATGTGGCAGCACCATGAGATCAGCGCGCAGGATTTCCGCACCCGTTTCGAGCAGGAGCGCATGCGTGAGCGCCAGCAGCAGGGTGAGAACTTCGACCCGCGCGCGTTCGAAAGCGCTGAAAACAAGCTGGCCGTGCTCGACCAGCTGATCGACGAGCAGGTCGTGCGCCTGGTGGGTGAGCAGGCCGGTGTCGTGGTCGGTGATGGCGCGGTGCGCGAGTACATCGCCACCATCCCGGCGTTCCTCGATTCGAACGGCAAGTTCAACGAGAACAACTACCGCCTGGCACTGGCCGGTGGCAATCCGCCGCGCACGCCGACCCAGTTCCAGGAACTGGTGCGTGAGAGCCTGCAGCAGTCGGTGATCCCGTCGGGCCTGCAGAACTCGGGCTTCGTCACCCAGTCCGAGACCGAGCGCCTGCTGAAGCTGCTGGGCGAGACCCGTGACGTCGAGCTGGCGGCGCTGCCGGAAGTGCCGGCCGACACCGCAGCGGTTACCGATGCGCAGATCAAGCAGTGGTACGACAGCCACGGCAAGGATTTCCGCCAGGCCGAAAGCGTGTCGCTGGAATACGTCGAGATCAACGGCGGCAACCTGCCGGCGCCGGCCGCGGCGGACGAAGCGACCCTGCGCAAGCGCTATGAAGACGAGAAGGCGAAGTTCACCTCGCCGGAGCAGCGCCAGGCGGCACACATCCTGATCACCGGCGACGGTGCCGAAGCCAAGGCCAACAAGATCGCCGCCGAAGCCAAGGCCGCTGGCGCCGATTTCGCCGCGCTGGCCAAGGCCAATTCGGAAGACCCGGGTTCGAAGGCGCAGGGGGGTGACCTGGGCTGGGTCGAGCGCGGCGCGATGGTCAAGCCGTTCGAAGACGCGCTGTTCGCTGCCAAGGCGGGTGAGGTGATTGGCCCGGTGAAGACCGATTTCGGCTACCACATCATCAAGGTTGCCGCGGTGCGTGGTGGCCAGGGCAAGTCGTTCGAGGAAGTGCGTGACACGCTGGCCGCCGAGCAGCTGAAGGCCGATGGCGAGCGTGGCTTCAACGAGCTGGCTGGCCGCCTGGTCGACGCCATCAACAAGAGCCCGAGCGACCTGGCCGCAGCCGCCAAGGAAGTGAACCTGCCGCTGCAGACCCTGGGCCCGATCACCCGCGCGACCGCCAGTGGCATCGCCGCTGACCCGGCCGTGCTGCGTGCTGCCTTCTCCGAAGTGCTGGTGCAGGACGGTACTGCCAGCGATCCGATTGCTCTGGGCGGCGCCACCAACCACAGCGTGGTCATCCGCGTGGCTGCGCACACGCCGGAACAGGCGATGCCGCTGGACAAGGCGCGCGAACAGGTGATCGCCGCGATCCGTGCCGACCGCCAGCGCCAGGCCAGTGACAAGGCCGCTGACGCCGTACTGGCCAAGCTGAAGGCAGGCGCCACCCTGCAGTCGCTGGCCGCCAGCGAGAAGCTGCAGCTGAGCCCGATGCCGGGCCTGCCGCGCAGCCAGCCGGTGCCGACCCCGGAGATCAACCGCGCGATCTTCAGCGCAGCGCTGCCGGCCGACGGCAAGCCGAGCTATGGCAAGGTGGATGTCAACGGCCATGCGCTGCTGTTTGCCGTCAACAAGGTCAACCCGGGCAACATCAAGGAAGTGACCGCCGAGCAGCAGAAGCAGCTGAAGGATCAGCTGAGCCAGATCGATGGCATGGCTGCGGCCAAGGCCTACGTCGAGGCGATGCGCAAGAAGTTCGTGATCCAGACCACCGAAGCGAACCTGTAAGCGCCTCGCTGCGCAGGAACGAAAAGGCCCGGCAATGCCGGGCCTTTTTCGTGGGGGCATGGGTGGCGTTGGTGCCACCGGCGCAACAACCCGCGGTCTGGCCTGTGGCAACGGCGTAGCGCCGATCGCACGCAGTTGTAGAGCCGAGCCCACGCTCGGCTGTCTTTGCTTCCACACAGCGCAGCCGAGCATGGCTCGGCGCTACAGGGGGAGAGGCAGGCAGCCTATGCTCGGCGGCTTTGTGCAGTTGTAGAGCCGAGCCTACGCTCGGCTGCCTTTGATTCCACGCAGCGCAGCCGAGCATAGGCTCGGCTCTACAGAGGGAAAGGCAGGCAGATGCGCGCGGCCGCGCCGCGCGGCTCAGTCTTCGACGCGCAGTACCGCGCCCGGCTTCAGCACGCTGCTGCCACTGAGGCCGTTCAGCGAGAGCAGGGCCTTCACCGGCATGCCATAGCGGCGCGCGATGGTCCAGGCCGACTCGCCATCACGCACGGTGTGGCGGCGGTTGCGCGGGCGATCGGCGATCGCGGCGACGGTCTTGGCGACCTGCGGCGTCGGCGCTGCGGTCGCGACCGGTGCGGCGCTGGCGACCAGGGCCGTGGCGGTCTCCGCCACCGTCGCATTGGCTGCTGAGACCGGCGCCAGCACGCGGGTGGTACCGGAAGCGCGGCCGCCCGTGGCCAGCGCGGGGTTCAGGCGAGCGATCTTCGCCGGGTCCAGGGCGCGCTGTGCGGCCCACTGCTGGACGCTGGTGCCGGCCGGCAGGGTGTGGTCCTTCAGTACCGGCACGGTGCGGTCCAGCGAGGCCATCACGCCGGGCTGGTCTTCCACGTCTTCCAGCACGCAGGCCAGCGCATGCAGCTTCTCGACATAGGCATGGGTGACCGGCGACAGGCCGGGCAGGGCCGAAGGCTTGGCGTTCTGCGCGTTCATGCCCGCCTTGCGCATGGACTGCAGCACGCGGTACTCACCGGCGTTGTAGGCCATGGTGGCCAGGCGCCAGTCGCCGCCGAACATGCCGTGCAGCGTCTTCAGGTAACGCACCGCCGCCTGGGTCGAATCGACCGCCGACAGGCGGCCGTCGTAGCCGTTGGCCATCGGCACGCGGTGGTTGCGCGCGGTGGTGGCGATGAACTGCCACAGGCCGGTCGGGCCGCTGCCGTTGCGGGCATTGGGCCGGTAGCCGCTTTCCACGAACGGAATCAGCGCGAATTCGGTGGGCAGGTTGGCTTTGCGCAGCTCTTCAACCACGTAGCCGAACAGCACCAGCGCATCGTCATCCTGGTTGGCCAGGCGCGAGGGGGCGTGGGCGAACTGCTTCTGCCAGCGCGGGCTGGTGGCCTCGGCGTCGCAGCTGGGTTCAGCCAGGCCATCGCGGAAGCTGGTGAAGATCTCCTGGCCGTTGCGCACCGAGGCGGCCGGCAGCGCGGCCGGATCCAGCGGCAGGGCCGCCGCGGCGGTCAGGTTCTGGCTGATGCCGGCGCCCAGCGACTGTGCGCCCGCGGTTCCGGCCAGCCCCAGGGCAAGGCCCAGGGCCAGCGGCAGACTTCGGCGCATCATGCGCGGAAGCCGTCTTTCCAATGCCGGAGACCGGCCATCACGTCGACGTCGTCAACGACGTCACGGCCCAGGTGTGCCGACACCGACGCACGGATCGGCGCCGCGTGCACACGCAGGAAGGGATTGCAGTCGAATTCGTTGGCCAGGGTTACCGGCAGGGTGGAACGGTCATCGCGGCGCATGGCCAAAGCCTCCTCTTGGCGCTGCCACAGGGCAGCGTTGGCGGGGTCGACATGCCGCGCGAAGACGGCATTTGACACGGTGTACTCATGAGCGCAACAAAGCAGCAGTTGCGCGGGCAAGGTACCCAGCTTGCGCATCGAAGCCAGCAGCTGGGACGGCGTACCTTCGAACAGACGTCCACAGCCCAGGCTGAACAACGAATCTCCGCTGAAAAGATGTTCAGCAGTGTGAAACGCGATGTGGCTGCGGGTATGCCCGGGCACGGATAGTACGTGGAACGTCCGGCCCAATGCCTGAACGCGTTCACCTTCGCCGACCCGCTCGGTCGCGCTGGGGATGCGCTCTTCGACCGGCGCGATGACCCGCACGCCGGGAAAGCGTGCCTGCAACGCCGGCACGCCACCGATGTGGTCGTCGTGGTGATGGGTGAGCAGGATCGTGTCCACGCGCAGGCCCTGATCGGCCAGCGCGAGCACCGGCGCAGCGTCGCCGGGATCGACGACCACGGCGGCACCCTCGTCTTCGATCAGGGTCCAGATGTAGTTATCCGCAAATGCGGGCAGGGCAGTCAGTCGCATAGAATTGGACCATGCCCGCGCTGCAGAGCACCCGTCAAGCGAGCCAGACCCCGTGGTTCGACAGCGAACCGGCGGCGGCACTGCGCGTGCTGGAGCGGCAATTGCTGCTGCCGCAGCTGTCATTGCTGCCCACGCAGCCGTGGCTGTGGATCGCGCCGAGCGCGGCCTGGCTGGAGGATGCGCAGCTGGGTGGGCGTGGCCTGCGCCTGTACCGCAACGGGCAGGCCTACGCCGGCGATACCCGCTGCGCGCTGCCGTTGCCGCTGGCCAACGAAAGCGTCAATGCGATCGTGCTGCAACATGTCACCGCCGCCGATGCCGACCTGCTGCTCGACGAGTGCGAGCGCGTGCTGATGCCGGGCGGGCACCTGTGGCTGAGCAGCCTCAATCCGTTCAGCCCCTATCGCACGCGCTGGCGCCAGCACGGGCTGGTGGTGCGTACGCCGCAGCGGATCCGCCTGCTGCTGGGGCGCCACGGTCTGGAGTGCGACGATATGCGTTACCTCGGCCCGCTCTGGCGCGGCGCCGGCAGCCGCCGTCCTGCGGGGTGGGCGCCGCTGCGCGCGGCCTGCCTGTTCCATGCGGAAAAACGCACGCTGGCCCTGCCTGGGCCGAAACCGTTGCCGGTGCGCTGGCACGGCACCGTAGCTACCTGATCCTGGAGTTGTATTGAAAACCATCGAAATCCACACCGACGGTTCCTGCCTTGGCAATCCCGGCCCCGGCGGCTGGGCTGCATTGCTGCGCTACAAGGGGCATGAGCGCGAACTGAGCGGCGGCGAAGCGCACACCACCAACAACCGGATGGAGCTGATGGCGGCCATTTCCGCGCTGGAAACGCTCACCGAGCCGTGCAACATCGTGCTCTACACCGATTCGCAGTACGTGCGGCAGGGCCTGACCCAGTGGATGCCGGGCTGGATCCGCAAGAACTGGAAGACCGCCGGTGGCGATCCGGTGAAGAACCGTGAACTGTGGGAGCGCCTCCACGCGGCCACGCTGCGGCACCAGATCGACTGGCGCTGGGTAAAGGGGCATTCCGGTGACCCCGACAACGAGCGGGTGGATGCCCTGGCCCGCAACGCGGCGATCCAGATCCGCGACTCCAGCCCGGTAAACTGAGCCCATGCGTCAGATCATCCTCGATACCGAAACCACCGGCCTGGAGTGGAAGAAGGGCAACCGCATCGTCGAAATCGGCTGCGTGGAGCTGTTCAAGCGCCGCCCGACCGGCAACAACTACCACCAGTACATCAAGCCGGACTGCGAGTTCGAACAGGGCGCGCAGGAAGTCACCGGCCTGACCCTGGAGTTCCTGGATGACAAGCCGGACTTCGCGCAGATCGCCGACGAGTTCCTGGCGTTCATCGATGGCGCCGAGCTGATCATCCATAACGCGGCGTTCGACCTCGGCTTCCTCGACAACGAGCTTTCGCTGCTGGGCCCGCAGTACGGGAAGATCACCGACCGCTGTACGGTGATCGATACCCTGGTGATGGCGCGCGAGCGCTTCCCGGGCCAGCGCAATTCGCTGGATGCGCTGTGCAAGCGGCTGGGCGTGGACAACTCGCACCGTGCGCTGCACGGCGGCCTGCTCGATGCGCAGATCCTGGGCGACGTCTATATCGCGCTGACCTCGGGCCAGGAAGAGATCGGCTTCGGCCTGGGCGATGACGACGGCGGTGCCGGCGGCGCGGCACTGCAGGCCTTCGATACCAGCAAGCTGCTGCCGCGCCCGCGGGTGGTGGCCACGCCATCGGAACTGGAGGCGCACGGCGCTCGGCTGGAGCGGCTGCGCAAGAAGGCCGGCCACGCCCTGTGGGATGGCCCGAAGGTGGAAGAGCCCACCAGCGCGTGATGCATCACCGCATCCACGCATGGCGTGGATCTACTGCATCCACGCGTGGCGTGGATCTACTGGTCAGTGGCAGCGGACCAGGATCACGCTGATGTTGTCGCGGCCGCCGCCATCGAGTGCGGCGGCGACCAGCGTGTCCACGCATTCCTGCGCGCTGGCGTCCTCGAATGCCAGGGTGCGGGCGATGCCGCGGTCGTCCACTTCCTCGGTGAGGCCGTCACTGCACAGCAGCAGCTGCATGCCCGGGCGCAGCTCGCCGCTGGTGGTGGCCACGTTCAGATGAGCCGGATCGGTCACCCCCAGCGCCTGGGTGACCACGTTGCGGTGCGGATGTGCACGCGCCTGCTCGACGGTCAGGTTGCCCTGCGCGACCAGTTCCTGCACCACGCTGTGGTCCTGGCTGAGCTGGGCCAGCTGGCCATCGCGCCACAGGTAGGCGCGGCTGTCGCCGACCCAGGCCACTTCATAGCGGTTGCCCTGCACGCGCGCGGCAACGACGGTGGTGCCCATCGGCAGGGTGTCGTTGCGCCGGCGCGAGGCGCGGATGATTTCTTCGTCGGCGGTGCGGATGGCCTGCGCCAGCGCCGCGCCGCGGCGGATCTCGCGCACGATGGTCTCGCGTGCCAGTGCACTGGCCACTTCGCCACAGGCATGCCCCCCCATGCCGTCGGCCACCAGCCACAGGGCCAGCTCGCTGTCACCGTAGTAGGTGTCCTCGTTGAGCTCGCGGCGCATGCCGGGGTGGGTGAGGTGTCCGAATTCGATCATGGGGCAGGGCGGGGTATTACCGGGGAGACAGGCATCATCGGGGGGCCGCAGGGATCCGGCAAGGCATGCATGCAGGAAATTTTCACTTCATTGGCCGGAATGACTTGTCGTCGGCCTCACTTCCTCGTATGATGCGCGTCCCCGGTCCGCCGGGGACCACCCGGAGAGGTGGCAGAGTGGTTGAATGTACCTGACTCGAAATCAGGCAGGCGTTTATAGCGCCTCGGGGGTTCGAATCCCCCCCTCTCCGCCAGATAAAGAGAAAGGGCTGCCGAAAGGCAGCCCTTTCTCTTTATCTGGCTGGGGACGCGCCGCGCTCAGCGCGTCGCCCCACATGTTGCTGCGCAACCGGTGGACCCGCCTCTCCCCGCCGATCCAGTAGATCCACGCCCTGCGTGGATGCCGCATCGTGGACGCCCTGCGTGGATGCCGTTCGTAGTGGCGGGCTCATCCGCGCAAGGCGCGGTTCCGTCCGGCCTGTCCGCCCGGACGCTGCGGGTTACCATGTGCGCATCATTTGCTGGAGCTGCGCCCATGACCGCTGAAATCCTCGTCCCCGTTTCTTTCGGCGAGCTGCTGGACAAGATCTCGATCCTGCAGATCAAGTCCGAGCGGATCAGCGATGAAGGCAAGCTGGCCAATGTGCGCAAGGAGCTGTCGGCACTGGAGCAGACCTGGATGGCGCATCCGGCGGCGGTGAAGGACATCGCGCGGCTGCGTGCCGACCTGAAGGCGGTCAACGAGCAGCTGTGGGACATCGAGGACGACATCCGCCTGAAGGAAAAGGCGCAGGCGTTCGACCAGGGCTTCATCGACCTGGCACGCAGCGTCTACCTGCGCAATGACGAACGTGCGCGCATCAAGAAGGCGATCAACCTGGCGCTGGGTTCGGCGTACGTGGAAGAGAAGTCCTATCAGGACTACGCGCCGCGCGCGTAATCCCGGGTATGCGGATGCGGTAGATCCACGCCATGCGTGGATCGTTCCCGTTGCTCACCCCAGCTGGTCGGCCACGTAGCGTTCGAAGGCCGCGATGCCGTCTTCAACGGTGATCAGTTCCATCACATCGTCGAACTCGATCTTGGTACCCCACTTCAGGTCGGCCGCCTGCTTGGCCAGGTACTTGCGCGCGGCGTCGTCGTAACGGTCCACGCAGTAGCGGCGGTCCGAATACGGGCCGCTGCGGTTCGGGTTGCTGGCCGCATGCAGGCCCAGCACCTTGGCCCCCATCGCGTTGGCGATGTGCATCGGTCCCGAGTCCGGGGTCATCACCAGGTTGGCGCGCGCCAGCAGGGCGGGCAGCTGCTTCAGCGTGTCCTTGCCGACCAGGTCGAGCGCGGGCGTGTGCAGCTGTGCCTGGATGGCATCGGCCATGCTGCGCTCCAGCTCGCTGCGGCCCCCGCACAGCACCACCTGCCAGCCGCGCTGGACGGCGTGGTTGGCCACTGCAGCGTAGCGGTCGGCGTACCAGTTGCGCCGCACATGGCTGGAGCACGGCGAGATCATCAGCACCGGGCGTCCGTCGTCCTGCCACTGCGCGGCAGCCCACTCGTACGCCGACGGCGGCACCGCCAGGTCCCAGCTGACCTGGTCCTGGCGCAGGCCCAGCGGCTCGCAGAAGCTGCCGATGGCATCCAGCACATGGATGCCAGGACGGTCGGGAATGCGCTCGTTGATGAAAAGCCCGTGCAGGTCCTTGGAGCGGCTGCGGTCATAACCGATGCGACGCTCGGCGGGAATGAAGGCCGACAGCAGGTTGGCGCGGAACGCCACCTGCATCTGCAGCAGTGCTTCGAAGCGGCCCGGCGGCAGTTGCCTGCGCAGTTCCTTGACCCCGGCCATGCCGCTCTTCTTGTCATAGGCATGGAAGGTGACGCCGGGCAGGCCGTCGAGCAGTTTGTGGCCGACCTTGTCGATGATCCAGTGGATCGGCGTGTCCGGGCGCGCAGCCTGCAGGGTGCGCACCAGGGGCACCACGTGGGTGACATCGCCGAGTGCGGACAGGCGCAGGAGGCACAAGGAGGAGGACGCTGATGCCATGTGTTGTTAGACTCAATGAAATGGTCGCATTCGACGCCAATGAAGCGCTGACGCCATGCCGCGAGGGTCGCGGCATCGGGGCCATTCTGTTCGACCGCGAGCGGCTGCGGCAAGCCGAGATCGGCCTGTTCTCGCCCCAGCACTGGGGCAGCAAGGCCCGGCCGGTCGGCGAGGGCGGCCGTGGCAGCGCCTGGTTCATCGATGCGCCGTTCGGTGCCAGCGTGCTGCGCCACTACCTGCGCGGTGGCCTGGCGGCCAGGATCAGCCATGACCAGTACCTCTGGCGTGGCTCGGACCGGACCCGCAGCTTCGCCGAGTTCCGGCTGATGCGCGCGCTGCGCGAGAAGAAGCTGCCGGTGCCTCGCCCGATCGCCGCGTTCTACATGCGCGAGGGCCTGCGCTACCGGGCGGCGATCCTGATGGAACGGATCGAGGGCGTGCGCTCGCTGGCCGATCGGGCGCTGGTCGCTGGCCGCGGTGCGCCCTGGGAGGAGACCGGGCGGCTGATCGCCCGCTTCCACCGTGCCGGCCTGGACCATGCCGACCTCAACGCGCACAACATCCTGTTCGACGGCAACGGGCATGGCTGGCTGATCGACTTCGACCGCGGGGTGATCCGCATTCCGGCCACCGCCTGGCGTGAACGCAATCTCAAGCGCCTGCTGCGCTCGCTGATCAAGCTGCGCGGTGAACGCAGCGTGGAAGACGTGCAGAAGGACTACGCGCGCTTGCGCCGCGCCTATGACATGGCCTGGAACCGGGGCACCTGATGGACTGGTCGTTGCGTTTCCTCGGCGTCGGCAATGCGTCGGCGGTCGAGCTGGGGTCGCCGATGTCGGTGATCGAGCGGGACGGGCGTCCGTGGCTGACCATCGATTGCGGTGGCGAAGGCCTGACCGCGTTCAAGGCGCACTATGGGCACATGCCGCAGGCGCTGTTCGTTACCCATGTGCACCTGGACCACGTTGCCGGGTTCGAGCGGCTGTTCGTGGACACCTTCTTCAATGCGCACCGGCGCGGCAAGGTACGCCTGTACGTGCCGGCCACGGTGGTGCCGCTGCTGCACCGGCGCATCGGCGACTACCCGAACGTGCTGGCCGAGGGCGGTGCGAACTTCTGGGATGCCTTCCAGCTGGTCGTGGTAGGCGAGGCGTTCTGGCATGAGGGCGTGCGCCTGGAAGTGTTTCCGGTGCGCCACCACTGGCCGGAGACGGCCTATGGCCTGCGCCTGCAGGGGGCGCTGACCTGGAGCGGTGATACCCGGCCGATTCCGGAGATGCTGGCCCGCTTCGCCGATGACAACGAGCTGATTGCCCATGACTGTGGCCTGCACGGTAATCCGTCGCACACCGGCGTGGATGATCTGGAGCGTGAGTACAGCGCCGCACTGCAGGCGCGGATGATGCTCTACCACTACGCCAGCGTGGCCGATGGTGCCGCGCTGGCCGCGCGCGGCCACCGCGTGGCCCAGCCGGGGCAGTGCGTGCCACTGTCGCCCCCGACCGCGCCGCACGTACTGGCCCAGGACCCGCCGTGAGCGATAGCGGCCGGCGCGCCGACATGGCGCTGGCGGCCGAACGGGAGGCGCTGGAACGTGCGCTGTCCCTTCAGGGCACGCCGCAAGCACGGTAGCGGCACAAGGGGCAGGTTCCTTCGCCGGGCAAGGGGATCTGGCCCCGGTGCAGAAAAGGCGATGGCCCCGCCGGCTGACCTCGGCGCCCGCGTCGATCGATACCGTTGCTGCCTTCCGGCCCTGGCGGGATTTTCGACCTAGCGTCGCGAGGGGCCGACGGGGCCACCATAGAGACGTTGGCCGCCCAGGGGGCGGCCGGTTCGCGGATCAGGGGAAGCAGCGCGTGTCGCGCCGGAGACCACAGCCGGACTGCACATCGGCTGGCCGATGGCAGACGCGCATTCTAGCGCAGGCAGGCCCATCGACGCCAGCTTCACGCACTGAATCGGCTGTAACCCGTTGCCGGTCGTGGCGTCCCGGGTGATCCCCCGTTGCTAGAATGCCGGCCAGGAGGAACGACCTCCCCCACATCGGGAACCAATGACCAGGACGGCCTGGCCCTACCAAGAGGAGGGCTGTCATGGCCTGGATCTACCTGTTGTTCGCCGGCCTGCTGGAAATCGTCTGGGCCGTGTCCATGAAGCAGTCCGAAGGCTTCAGCAAACTCACCCCCACCGTGGTCACCATCATCGGCATGATCGCCAGCTTCTGGCTGCTGGCGGTGGCCATGCGCAGTCTGCCACTGGGAACCGCCTATACGATCTGGACCGGCATCGGTGCGGTCGGCGCGTTCGTGGTCGGCATTGTATTTCTTGGCGAGCAGGTCAGCCCGATGCGGATCGGCGCGGCGGTATTGATCGTGTCCGGGCTGGTGCTGATGAAACTCTCCAGCAGCTGAATGCATTTAGTCAGGCGGGGAATGGATTCCCCGCGCACTGCAGGTATATGCATTTTCGGCAAAACCATTTTGTCCGCCCATTTTATTTGACATACGTCATGAAAATAATGAGCGTGATTCACATCGCGCTGGCGCCGCCGGACGCACAGTGCCGCCATTCGTCAGGAGAAACCGGGGAGTTTTCGCCCTGACGGACGCGCGGCTGCACCTGCAATGGGTGCATCGGCGTGAAGATGTGAAGATTTTCAGGAGTTAATGCTGCCAGGCCTTGTTCCCTTATCGGGAACCGGGGTGGGTCGCATCGTCTTCAAAAAACCTGCCTGCAGTGCCATCCGGTCTTTTCATGGAGATTTACCGATGAACCGCATTTACCGTCTGGTTTTCAATCGTGCCCTCGGCGTAATGCAGGTTGCATCGGAGGTCGCCCAGAATCCCGGCGGATGTGCGGTCAGCACGGAGCGGCCACCGCGGCTGCGGGCACACCAGCTGGCGTTGGCCCTGGCTGCCACGCTGGCCAGCGGCTCGGCATTCGCGGTGTGCTCGACGCCGGGCCCGAACATCACCTGCACCGGAACCACCAACAATTTCTCCGACGCCAGCAACGGCGTCCACCTGACCGTTGCAGCCGGCGCGACCGTGGGAAGTACCGCAGGCCTGGGCAACTCGTTGACATTGACGGGCAACGGCATCCAGCTCACCAACAACGGCACGATCGGCACCACCGTGGGTCTGGTTGCTGCGTCCGGCGCGGTGCTTGGCAATGCCAGCGGCCAGACGATCAGCGTCGACAATGCCTCGACCGGCACGCTGCAGGGGTTCATTGATCTCGCCGCCCTGCTGGGCACGAATGGCCGCGCGCTGTCCGTGCAGAACGGCGCAGGCGGTGTCACCACGATCAACAATGCCGGCACCGTCAACATGAATTTCCTGGTGGGCGGACTCGGCACGGCCGACGCACCGGCCATCGTCAGTTATGGCGGCGCGCAGTCGATCATCAGCAACAGCGGCGGGATTACCGGGCGGGTCGGTCTGGCCGGCTCGACGCTGGGCAACTCGGTCAACAACAGTGGCACGATCACCGGCAGCGTTTATCTCGGCGACTCGGCGCAGGGAAATACCTTTACCGCGGTGTCCGGGTCCAGCGTGGTAACCGGAGCCGGTGCCACGGCGGGCATCGATCCGCTGGGGGGCATCTCGGTCTCGTTGGCCGCCGCCGGCACGGTCAACGCAGGCCTGGGAGGCGGTGCCGCCAACAACACGCTGGTGCTGCAGAACGTCGTCAGCGGTCCGGGCTCCGGCACCGGCGGGGCGGTCACCGCGCTGGCCTGGAACCGTTACCTCAATTTCCAGAAGCTGACCGTCAACAGCGGCACCTGGAACCTGCAGGGCGCATGGACCGGAAGCGGGCCGACCACGCTCAATGATGGTCTGGTCAATTTCGACAATGGCGCCTCGTTCGGTACGGGGTTGTTCACGGCCAACGGCGGTGCCATTGCCTCCTCCACGGCAGGTCTGAATCTGGCCAATGCGTTCAGCCTCGGTGGCAATCTTTCCCTGGCCGGCACCAATGCGTTCGGTCTGGGGGGAGTGCTTTCAGGCAGCGGCGGACTGACGGTCAACAACACCGGCATCGTCACCCTGGGTGGCGCGAACCTGTTCTCCGGCGGCGTCAACCTCAATGCCGGCGGCTTGCTGCTGGGTAACGCCGGTGCACTGGGCAGCGGCAATCTGACCGTGGGTGGAACGGCGTCGCTGGACACCACGTTCCCGGTCAGTCTGTCCAACAACCTTGTGGTCAATGCAGGTGGCACGCTCAACCTGCTGGGCAACAACGACCTGGACATGAACGGCACGATCTCGGGTGCCGGCAATCTGACCAAGGCAGGTCTGGCCCAGTTGACCTTGAACGGCGTCAACACACTGAGCGGCAATTTCAGCATTACCGGAGGCTCGCTCGCACTTGGCGCAGGCGGCCAGCTGTCGCCGACCGGTGCGATTTCGCTGGCGACCGGGACCACCCTGAATCTGACGGCCGCCGGCAACCAGAGCATCGGCTCGCTGGCAGGGCTGGGCGGTACGGTGAACCTGGGCACGCATACGCTGACCTTGAATGGCCTGGGCAACACCACGTTCGCGGGCAGCTTCGGTGCAGGCAGCGGCGGTTTGATCAAGCTGGGTTCGGGTATCCAGACGCTGTCAGGGACCAACAATCTCACCGGAGGTGTCGCGCTCAATGCGGGTGGCCTGGTGCTCGGCAGCGCCGCAGCGCTGGGCAGCGGTGCACTCAGCGTCGGCGGCGCGGCGACCCTGGATGGCAGTACCGCGCTGACACTGGCCAACGGGGTCAACCTCGGCTCGGGTGCGAGCCTGGATCTGCTCGGTAACCAGGCACTGACCTTCAACGGCGTGATCGGTGGCACCGGCAGCCTGGTCAAGCATGGCGCGGCCACGCTCACGCTCAATGGCGCCAATACCTTTGCGGGCGGACTGGCGCTCAATGCCGGGGGCCTGGTGCTGGGCAACGGCGCAGCGCTGGGAACCGGGGCACTCACCGTCGGTGGCGCGACGACGCTTGATGCCAATGCTGCGCTCAGCTTGGGCAACGGCATCACCCTGGGCGCAGGTGGTTTGCTCAACGTGCTGGGCAGCAATGCCCTGACCCTGGGTGGCGTCATCGGTGGCAGCGGCAGCCTGGTCAAGAACGGCGCTGCCACGCTGACGCTGGGGGGCGCGAATACCTTCACCGGCGGCCTGGCGATCAATGCCGGCAAGGTTGCGGTGGGCAGCGGCGGAAGCCTGGCCGCCGGCGGTGCGGTCAGCCTGGCCGGCGTCGGCGCCGATCTGGACATTTCGCTCGGCGGCAATCAGACCATTGGCGCGCTCTCCGGTGTCGCCGGCAGCACGCTCACCCTGGGCAACAGCACGCTCACCTTCGGTGATGCCACCAACCAGACCTTCGCAGGCACCGTCAGTGGCGCCGGCGGACTGGTCAAGCAGGGCACGGGCACCCAGACGCTGAGTGGGGTCAATACCTTCAGCGGTGGCCTGAACCTGACCGCCGGTGGCCTGCTGCTGGGCAACAACAGTGCCATCGGCAGCGGTGCGTTGACGGTCAGCGGCAACAGTTCGCTCGATGGCAGCGCAGCGCTGAACCTGGCCAATGCCATCAACCTGGGGGCAGCGCTGACCCTGACCGGCGGCCAGAACCTCACCCTCGGCGGCAACATCACCGGCACCGGCAGCCTGACCAAGAATGGCGCCTCGCTGCTGACCTTGAATGGCATCAATACCTTCAGTGGCGGCTTGAACCTCAATGCCGGCAGCCTGTTGCTGGGCAACAGCGGTGCGCTGGGCAGTGGTGCGCTGAACGTGAGTGGCAGTGCATCGCTGGATGGCAGCGCGGCATTGAACCTGGCCAACAACGTGACCCTGGGCAGCGGGGCGCTGCTGTCGCTGCCGGGATCGCAGGCGATCACGCTCGGTGGCGTGGTTTCCGGCGCGGGTGGCCTGATCAAGAACGGCGCCAGCACGCTCACTCTCAACGGGGCCAATGCATTCACCGGCGGCCTGGTACTCAACGGCGGCGGCCTGATGCTGGGCAATGCCGGTGCACTCGGAACCGGGCTGCTCGCGGTGGGTGCGAACGCGACCCTCGACAGTTCGGTGGCACTGAACCTGGGCAATGCCATCGATCTCGATGCCGGCGCGCAGTTGAGCCTGACCAGCAACCAGAACGTTGCGCTGGGCGGACTGGTCACCGGCACCGGTGGCCTGGTCAAGACCGGTACCGGCGTGCTGTCGTTGAACAACAGCAACACCTTCAGTGGTGGCCTGGCGCTGAATGCAGGCGGCCTGTCGGTCGGCGCCAACGGTGCCCTGGGTACCGGTGCGCTGAACATCGGCGGCAATGTGTCGCTGGATTCGGCTGCCGCGGTGTCGTTGACCAACGCGGTGAACCTGGGTGCCAACACGCTGACCCTGCCGGGCAGCAACAATCTCACTCTGAGCGGGGTGGTGGGGGGAACCGGTGGCCTGATCAAGAACGGCGCCTCGACGCTGACCCTGTCCGGTGCCAATACCTTCCTCGGCGGCGCGACGGTCAACGCCGGTACGCTGGCGATCGGTGCGGGTGGCAGCCTTGCCGCTGCCGGTGCGGTGGACCTCGCCGGTGCCGGCGCGACGCTGGATATCTCCGCGGCGAGTGCCGGCCAGACCATCGGTGCGTTGAACGGCATCGCCGGCAGCCATGTGGCGCTGGGCACGCAGACGCTGACCTTCGGTGGTGCCGGCAACGGCAGCTTTGCCGGTCTCATCGACGGCAGTGGCGGATTGATCAAGGCAGGCACCGGCGTGCAGACGCTGTCTGGCGCCAATACCTTCAGTGGTGGCGTCGCGCTCAATGCCGGCGGCCTGATCCTCGGCAATGCCGGGGCGTTGGGTACGGGGGCGCTGGGCATTGGCGGCACCGTCAGCCTGGACACGACGGCTGCGCTGGGCCTGGCCAATGCGGTGAACTTCGCTTCGGGTTCGCAGCTGACCCTGGGCGGCAGCAATGGCCTCACCCTGGCGGGCGTGCTGGCCGGCGCCGGCAGCCTGGTCAAGAATGGCAGCGGCCTGCTGACCCTCAACAACAGCAATACCTTTGCCGGCGGCCTGAGCTTGAATGGTGGTGGCCTGGTGGTCGGTGCCAATGGCGCGCTGGGCATCGGTGCCCTGGATGTGAGTGCCAGCACCACGCTGGATGCCGGCGCTGCGGTGACGCTCGGCAACGTTGTCTCGCTGGGCTCCGGCGTCGCATTGACGTTGCCGGGCAGCAACGCGCTGACGCTGTCGGGCGCGATCATTGGCAACGGCAGCCTGATCAAGAATGGTGCGACGACGCTGACCCTGTCCGGTGCCAATCTCTACAACGGCGGCACCACCATCAATGCCGGTACGTTGGCACTCGGCGCCGGCGGCAGCCTTGCCGCAGCGGGTGATGTGACCCTCGCCAACGCCGGTGCCGGCTTCGATATCTCCGCTGCGGGCGGCAACCAGACCATCGGCGCGCTCAACGGCGTGGGGGGAACCACGCTGACCCTGGGTGGAAACTCGCTGACCTTCGGCACGGCCGCGAACGCCACCTTCGGCGGCCTCGTCAGCGGCAGTGGCGGCCTGGTGAAGGTCGGCGCGGGCGTGCAGACACTGTCCGGGGCCAACACCTTCGGTGGCGGTGTCACCCTCAACGCGGGTGGCCTGGTGCTGGGCAACGACGCCGCACTGGGCACCGGTGCGCTTACTGTCGGCGGTGCGTCCACGCTGGATACCACCGGGCTGGCCACGCTGGCCAACAACATCGCGCTCAATGCCGGGCTGACCGTGCTCGGTACCAATGCACTGACCCTCAATGGGGTGATCTCCGGAACCGGAAGCCTGACCAAGGAGGGCGGCGCAACGCTGACCTTGAATGGCATCAACTCCTATACCGGCGGCACCAACATCAACGCCGGCACGCTGGCACTGGGCGCCAATGCCAGCCTGGCGTCAACCGGAACGGTCAACCTCGCCACCGGCGCCACGCTCGATCTTTCCGCGGGCAGCGGCACGCAGGTGTTCGGCACGCTGATCGGCAACGGTACGGTCAACCTGGGCGCGAACTCGATCGAGGTCGGGGGCGCGGCCAATGGCACCTTCAGTGGGTCGATCGCAGGAACCGGTGGCCTGACCAAGGTCGGCTCCGGCATCGAAACGCTGACCGGCGTCAATACCTATACCGGCGGAACCTTCATCAATGCAGGCACGCTGGCCATCGGTGCGGGCGGCAGCCTGGCGCCGACCGGGGCGGTGACGCTCACTGCGGCGGCGACCGGCTTCGACATCTCGGCGTCCGGCGCCAACCAGACCATTGGTTCACTGTCCGGCGTGGCCGGGTCCACGGTCAGCCTGGGCGCGCAGTCGTTGATCCTCAGCGGCAACGGCAACAGCGTGTTCGACGGTGCGATTGCCGGCAGCGGTGGCCTGGTCAAGAACGGCGCCGGCACCCTGACCCTGGGCGGTGCCAATCTGTTCAGTGGTGGCCTTGCGCTCAACGGTGGCGGCTTGGTGGTCGGCAACAATGGCGCACTTGGCGGCGGCGCACTGACGGTCGGTGGCAACGCGACACTGGATGCATCGACCGCTGTCACCCTGGCCAACAACATCGGTCTGGCATCGGGTGCCAATCTCGATCTGCTCGGCAGCCAGTCGTTGACCCTGGGCGGGGTGATTTCCGGCGCGGGCGGCCTGATCAAGGACGGTGCGGCCACCGTGACCCTGACCGGTGCCACTACCTATGTCGGTGGCACCACCATCAACAGCGGCACGCTGGCGATCGGTGCCGGTGGCAGCCTGGCCTCGACCGGTGCGGTGAACCTGGCCGGAACCGGTTCGTTCGACATTTCCGCAGGCAACAACCAGACCATCGGTTCGCTGGCAGGCGTGGTGGGCAGCACGGTGGCGCTGGGCGGCAACAGCCTGACCCTGGGCGGTACCAGCGACAGCACGTTCAACGGCACGATCGGCGGCAGTGGCGGCCTGATCAAGAACGGTGCCGGCGTGCAGACGTTGAATGGCGGCAACACCTTCAGCGGCGGCGTCACCCTCAACGCCGGCGGCCTGGTGGTCGGCAACAACGGTGCGCTCGGTACCGGCACGCTGACCGTTGGCGGCGCGGCCACGCTCGATTCGAACACGGCGGTCATCCTTGCCAACAACTTCGTCCTCAACAACGGCTTGACCGTGCTTGGCAGCAACAACCTCACCCTCAACGGCAGCCTGAGCGGTTCCGGCTCGCTGACCAAGGACGGTGCGGCGATCCTGACCTTGAACGGCATCAACACCTATACCGGTGGCACCAACATCAATGCCGGCACGCTGGCCCTGGGCGCGGGTGCGAGCCTGCACGCCAGTGGCATCGTCAACCTGGCCCTGGGCGCGACCTTCGATCTGTCGGCGGGCAGCGGCACGCAGCAGTTCGGCACCCTGGTCGGCAACGGTACGGTGAACCTGGGCGCCAACACGCTGACGATCGGTGATGCCAGCAACGGCACGTTCAGTGGTTCGCTGGCCGGTACCGGCAGCCTGGTCAAGGAGGGTTCGGGTACCCAGACGCTGACCGGCAGCAACACCTTCACCGGGGGGACCACCATCAATGCCGGCACGCTGGCGATCGGTGCAGGCGGCAGCCTGGCGGCGACCGGTGCGGTCAACCTGGCCAACGCTGGTACCACCTTCGACATCAGCGCGGGTGGCGCGCAGGCCATCGGCTCGCTGGCCGGCGTGACCGGCAGCACGGTGGCACTGGGCAGTAGCATGCTGACACTCAATGGTGCCGCCAACTCCACGTTTGCCGGTGGCATCACCGGCAGCGGTGGCCTGGTCAAGAATGGCGCAGGCACGCAGACCCTGAGCGGTGCCAGCACCTTCAGCGGTGGCGTGGCCCTCAACGCCGGCGGCCTTGCCCTGGGCAACAACGATGCACTGGGAACCGGCACGCTGACCGTGGGCGGCAACGCCAGCCTGGACGCCACCAGCGCGCTGACGCTGGCCAACACCGTGCAGTTGGGCAGCGGCACGCTGACCCTGCTCGGCAGCAATCCGCTGACGTTGAATGGTGCGATCAGCGGTGCCGGTGGCCTGCTCAAGGACGGTGCGGCGACGGTCACCCTGGGCGGTGCCAGCACCTATACCGGCACCACCACGCTCAACAGCGGCACGCTGGCGGTGGCGGCCGGTGGCAGCCTGTCCGCCGCCAGCACGGTCAACCTGGCCGGCACCGGCACCCTGGATATCAGCGCCGGTGGCAACCAGAGCATCGGCGGCCTGGCCGGCGTGAGCGGGTCCAGCGTGGTGTTGGGCGGCGCAACCCTCACCACCGGCGGCAACAACGGCAGCACCGTCTTCGCTGGCGTGCTCAGTGGTACCGGCGGCCTGGTACAGGGCGGCACCGGAACGCTGACCCTGAGTGGCGACAACACCTATACCGGTGGCACCACCATCAATGGCGGCAGCACGCTGCAGATCGGCAACGGTGGCAGCACCGGCTCGGTGCTGGGCGACATCACCAACAACGGCAGCCTGGTCTACAACCTCGGCAATACCGCGACCGTGGGTGCCGTGGTCAGCGGCAGCGGCGGCCTGACCCAGGCCGGCAGTGGCACGCTGGTGCTGACCGGCAACAACACCTATACCGGCGGCACCACCATCAATGCCGGTGGCACGCTGCAGATCGGCAATGGCGGCGCGACCGGCGCGATCGTGGGTGACATCACCAACAATGGCGCGCTGGTGTCCAATGTGGCCGGCAACACCACGCTGGGCGGCACCATCAGTGGTGCCGGCGGCCTGACCCAGGCCGGCGCCGGAACGCTGACCCTGACCGGCAACAACACCTATACCGGTGGCACCACCATCAATGCCGGTGGCACGTTGCAGGTCGGCAATGGCGGTGCGACGGGCGCGATCACCGGCAATGTGGCCAACAACGGCAGCCTGGTGTTCGACGTGTCGGGCAACACCACCGTCGGTGGCGCGATCAGTGGCAGCGGTGGCCTGACCCAGGCCGGCAGCGGCGTGCTGACCCTGGTCGGCAACAACACCTATACCGGGGGTACCACCATCAACACCGGCGGTACGCTGCAGGTGGGCAATGGCGGTGCGACCGGCGCGATCACCGGCGACATCACCAACAATGGCGCGCTGATCTCCAACGTGGCCGGCAACACCACGCTGGG
>NZ_CAMFIA010000035.1 GCF_945952405.1 uncultured Stenotrophomonas sp.
GCCACGCGTGGATGCCGCCCTCCGGCAAATCCCCCCGCGCGCGGATGCCCCACCCGGTAGATCCACGCCACGCGTGGAGGCCCCGCCACCACGGGAACACCCCTCCGACGGAATTCCGTCGCGGCACCCGGCTCCGGCTTCGGCACACCGCTTGCATATCCCGGTGAAGCAACCCTCAGGAGCTTCACCCCGTGGCCGCAGCCGCTGACAAAACCAAGAAGACCGCCGAGAAGGACAAGGCCGCAAAGCCGCGTAGTCCGATCCTGATCACCGCCCTGGTGGCCGTACTGGCCGCCGCAGCCGCCGGTGGCGGCGTCTGGTTCTTCACCCAGTCCAAGCATGAGGACAAGGCCGCGCAGGCGCCGAAGAAGGCCGCCACGCCAGCCCCCGCGCAGTACTTCGCGCTGGACCCGGCGTTCGTGGTCAATCTCAACGGCCCGGTCGATGGCCCGCGCTACCTGCAGCTGGAAGTGCAGTTGATGACCCGTGACCCGGCCGCGCTGGAAGCGATCAAGACCCACGCACCGGCCATCCGCGCACGCCTGCTGATGCTGTTCTCGCAGGTCAGCCCCGACCAGATCGCCGATGTCGCCGGCAAGCAGAAGCTGCAGGCCGCCTCACTGGCCGAGGTGCAGAAAGTGCTCAAGGCCGAGACCGGCAGCAACGGCGCCGACGATCTGCTGTTCACCAGCTTCGTGACCCAGTAAGGGCCCACCGATGAATGATCTGCTCTCCCAGGACGAGATCGATGCCCTGCTCCACGGCGTGGACAGCGGTGCGGTCGAGACCGATGCGGAGCCCCCGTCAGGCGAAGCACGCTCGTACGACTTCGCCAGCCAGGACCGCATCATCCGCGGTCGCATGCCGACCCTGGAAATGGTCCACGAGCGCTTCGCGCGCCTGTGGCGGATCGGCCTGTTCAACCTGATCCGCCGCTCGGCGGAACTGTCGGTGCGTGGCATCGAGCTGATCAAGTTCAACGACTACATGCACTCGCTGTATGTGCCGACCAACCTGAACCTGATCCGCTTCAAGCCGTTGCGCGGCACCGGCCTGATCGTGTTCGAGCCGACCCTGGTGTTCGCCATCGTCGACAACTTCTTCGGCGGCGACGGGCGCTATCCCACCCGCATCGAAGGCCGCGAGTTCACCGCCACCGAGATGCGGGTCATCCACCTGCTGCTGAAGCAGACCTTCGCCGACCTGCGCGAAGCCTGGGCGCCGGTGATGGATGTCGACTTCGAGTACATCAACTCGGAGATCAACCCGCACTTCGCCAACATCGTGACGCCGCGCGAGTACGTGGTGGTGTGCCGCCTGCACGTGGAACTGGACGGCGGCGGTGGTGACATCCACGTCACCCTGCCGTACTCGATGCTGGAGCCGATCCGCGAACTGCTCGACGCCGGCATCCAGAGCGATCGCAACGATCGCGACGAAAGCTGGGGCCAGACCCTGCGCGAGCAGCTCAACATCGCCGAGGTGACCCTGTCCAGCGTGCTGGCCAGCAAGCGCATGACCCTGCGTGACCTGACCCGGCTGAAGGTCGGCGACGTGCTGCCGATCGAGCTGAGCCCGCAGGTGCCGCTGTGCGTGGAGAACATTCCGGTATTCACCGGCGAGTTCGGCATCGCCAATGGCATGAACGCCGTGAAGATCACCGCTACCCATCCGCCGGGCACCCGTCCGCGCGTACCCGTCATCCAGGAAGACCCGCAATGAACGATATCGACGCCCTCGAACCCACCCCGGCCCAGTTCAGCAGCCTGCAGGCCGATGAGGCGAACGGTCCGGACCTGAACCTGGACGTGATCCTCGACGTGCCGGTGACCCTGTCGCTGGAAGTCGGTCGCGCCCGCCTGCCGATCCGCAACCTGCTGCAGCTCAACCAGGGTTCGGTGGTGGAACTGGAACGCGGTGCCGGCGAGTCGCTGGATGTGTTCGTCAACGGCACCCTGATCGCCCACGGCGAAGTGGTGGTGATCAATGACCGCTTCGGCGTGCGCCTGACCGACGTGGTCAGCCCGAGCGAGCGGATCCGGAGACTGCGTTGAGCCTGCTGGCCTCCACCCTGCTGGCGGTCGGCAAGACCGCCGCCCCGGTCGGCCCGCAGATCGGCCAGCACGCGGCCGCCGCACCGAGCCTGTTCGGCGCGGTGCTGGCACTGCTGGCCGTGCTGGCCCTGGTCGTTGGCCTGGGCTGGCTGCTCAAGCGCCTGCCCGGCAGCGGCTTCCGCCCGGCCGAAGGCATGAAGCTGGTCGCCAGCCTCAGCGTGGGTGCCAAGGAACGCGTGGTGGTGGTCGAGGTCAACGGCCAGCAACTGCTGCTGGGCGTCACCGCCGGCGGCATCAATACCCTGCACACCCTGCCCGAACCGCTGCCGCCGCCGGCACCGGTGCGCGTGCCGGACTTCAAGAATCTTCCGAATTTCGCCCAGCTGCTGCAGCAGCGGCTGCGCAAGGACCCCTGACATGCGTGTCACCCGTACCCGTGTTGCCACCCTGATGCCGTGGCTGCTGATGCTCGCCCTGTGCCTGTTGCCGGCACTGGCGTTCGCCGCACCCGGCGCACCGACCACCCCGCTGCCGGACATCAACGTCGGCAAGATCGGGGGGGCGCCGGTCAGCCTGCCGCTGCAGACCCTGCTGCTGATGACGGCGATCACCCTGATCCCGTCGATGCTGCTGGTGCTGACCTCGTTCACCCGCATCATCATCGTGCTGGGCCTGCTGCGGCAGGCGCTGGGTACCGGCCAGACGCCGTCCAACCAGGTCCTGCTGGGCCTGGCCCTGTTCCTCACCGCGATGGTGATGATGCCGACCTGGGACAAGGCCTGGAGCACCGGCATGGCGCCCTATCTCAACGGCGACATTGATTTCCAGACCGCCTGGACCCTGACCACCACGCCGCTGCGCGGCTTCATGCTGGCGCAGATCCGCGAGACCGACCTGATGACCTTCGCCGGCATCGCCGGGCATGGCACCTACGCCAGCCCCGACGCGATCCCGTTCCCGGTGCTGGTCGCCTCGTTCGTCACCAGCGAACTGAAGACCGCCTTCGAGATCGGCTTCCTGATCTTCATCCCGTTCGTGATCATCGACCTGGTCGTGGCCAGCGTACTGATGTCGATGGGCATGATGATGCTGTCGCCGATGCTGGTGTCGGCACCGTTCAAGATCCTGCTGTTCGTGCTGGTCGATGGCTGGGTGCTGACCGTCGGCACGTTGGCGGCGAGCTTCAATCCGGCCTGATGGCGGGGGCGGCCGGGCATGCCCCGGCCCTACATATTCGTTGCCGGGCACGGCCCGGCGCTACCGATGGAAAGATGATGTCTCCCGAACTTGCCCTGACCGAACTGCGTGGTGGCCTGATCACGGTGCTGTGGGTGGCCGGCCCGTTGCTGCTCACCGTGCTGGTGGTCGGCGTGGTGGTCGGCGTCGTGCAGGCTGCGACCCAGTTGAACGAACCGACCATCGCCTTCGTCGCCAAGGCGGCCGCGCTGACCGCAGTACTGTTCGCGCTCGGCAGCCTGCTGATCGGCCACCTGGTTGAATTCACCACGCTGCTGTTCCAGCGCATCCCGCACCTGATCGGCTAGGACACGCGCTTCGATGGACGCCGCCACCCAGATGGCTGCCGACGGCCTGCAGGCCTTCGGCATGATCGGCACCGTGCTGTGGACCATGCTGCGCATCGGTGCGGTGGCCATGGCCATGCCGATGGTCGGAACCCGTGCGGTGCCGGCACGGGTCCGCGTGGTGCTGGCCGGGACCCTGGCCATTGCACTGGCGCCGCTGCTGCCGCCAGTGCCGGAGTGGACCGGTTTCGACGCCGCCACCGTGCTCACCATCGCCCGCGAACTGGCGATCGGCGTGGCGATCGGCTTCCTGCTGAGGCTGGTGTTCGAAGCCGGTGCGATGGCCGGCGAACTGATCGCCCAGGGCACCGGCCTGGCCTTCGCCCAGATGAGCGATCCGCTGCGCGGTGGCACCTCGGGCGTGATCGGCCAGTGGTTCTACCTGCTGTTCGGCCTGCTGTTCTTCACCGCCAATGGCCACCTGGCGCTGATCTCGCTGGTGGTGGACAGCTACCGGGCATTGCCGATCGGCGCCCCGCTGCCCGACCCGCACGCCTTCTTCAGCATCGCCCCGACCTTCCTGCTGACCGTACTGCGCGGCGCGTTGACCCTGGCGATCCCGCTGACGGTGGCGATGCTGGCGGTGAACCTGGCGTTCGGCGTCCTGGCCCGTGCCGCCCCGGCACTGAACCCGATCCAGCTGGGCCTGCCGGTCTCGCTGCTGCTGGGCCTGTTCCTGCTGGCCCTGCTCGCCGGGGAAATGGGGCCGCCGGTACAGCGCCTGTTCGACGCCGCCTTCCAGGCCGCGGACGCGCTCACGCGCTGACCCGATCATCCCCTCCGCGCCCGCGCGCCTGTAGCGCCGAGCACAGGCTCGGCTCTACAAAGAGCGCTGACCGCCCAGCACAGGCCCGCCACCACAGGGTCCGGATTTCACGCTTTGCTGCTTGCCGGCCCCCCGGGTCTGCGCGTTAGAGTCAATCCGCGGCGCCCAGGGGGGACGCCGCGCCTGGCCGGCGTGCTGCGTCGGCCTGCCTCATGCATGCCCCAACCGTGGTTTCCGTCGACAGGCAGGTCCGGGAGACTGACGAATGCTGGTAGGCACGTACAACCCGTGGCTGGTGGCGATCTCATTGCTCGTTGCCGTCATGGCTTCCTACACCGCACTGGCCATGGCCGGTCGCACGGTCACCGCGCCCGGCAAGGGCGCTGCCTGGTGGTGGCGGCTCGGCGGAGGCTTCGCCATGGGCCTGGGCATCTGGTCGATGCACTTCATCGGCATGCTCGCCTTCGACCTGCCCATCCCATTGGGCTACGACCTGCCCATCACCCTGCTGTCGCTGGCCCTGGCCATCGCCTCATCGGTGTTCGCGCTGTGGCTGGTCTCGCTGCGCACCCTGCCGCACCCGCGCCTGGCCGGCGGCGCACTGCTGATGGGGACCGGCATCGCCGGCATGCACTACGTCGGCATGGCCGCGATGCGCATGCGCCCGGGCATCGACTATGACCCCGGCTGGCTGCTGTTCTCGCTGATGGTGGCGGTGGCCGCCTCGTGGACCGCCCTGTATGTAGCGTTCCGCCTGCGTGCGCAGCGCACCCGCGTCGGTGACCGGCTGGCCGCAGCCGGCCTGCTCGGGCTGGCCATCGTCGGCATGCATTACACCGGCATGGCCGCCGCGCGCTTCCCGGAAGGCAGCGTCTGCGGCGCGGCGGTGGGCGATGGCCTGCAGAGCGAATGGCTGGCGATGCTGGTGGTGGTGCTGACCGTGGCGATCCTGGCGGTGGTGCTGGTGGTGTCGTGGCTCGACCAGCGGGTCGAGGCGCAGCTGCTGCGCCTGCGCAACTCCATGCTGAGTACCTCGCTGACCGATGCCCAGCAGGAGCTGACCCAGGCCGCACTGCACGATCCGCTCACCCGCCTGCCGAATCGCCTGCTGCTGCAACGGCGCATCGTGCAGGCCCTGGCCGAGGCCGAACAGGGCGGCAGTCGTTTCGCGGTGATGTTCATGGACCTGGATGGGTTCAAGCAGGTCAACGATGCCTATGGGCACCAGGCCGGCGACGCCCTGCTGGTGGCGGTGGCCGAACGCACCCGCCAGCTGCTGCGGCCAAACGACATGCTGGCACGCCTGGGCGGCGACGAGTTCGTGCTGGTGGTGCGTATCGAGCATGACGAGGACCTGCCGACCCTGGCCCGGCGCATCCTGCAGGCGGTCGGCAGCGGCCCGCTGCTGCCCGACAACGAACTGCAGGTGACCGCCAGCGTCGGCGTGGCGATCTGCCCCGACCACGCCGCCAGCGAGCGGCAGCTGATGGCCTTCGCCGACGCGGCCATGTACCAGGCCAAGGAATCGGGACGCAATGCCTTCGTGCTGTTCGCCGACTGGATGAACGACAGTGCCGAGCAGCAGTTCCGCCTGTTGGCCGACCTGCGCCGCGCGATCGGCAGCGACCAGCTGTTCATGCACTACCAGCCGAAGATCCAGGTGGCGACGCAGAAGGTAGCCGGCGCCGAGGCGCTGTTCCGCTGGCGGCACCCGGAACATGGGCTGATTCCGCCGGACCGCTTCATCCGCCTGGCCGAGCGCAGCGGCGCGATCAACGACATCGGCCGCTGGGCGCTGGACCAGGCCTGCCAGCAGCTGCGGAGCTGGCATGAGGCCGGTCACGAAAGCTGGTCGATGTCGGTCAACCTGTCGCCGGTGCAGTTCGGTTCGCCGCACCTGCTGCAGGACGTGCACACGGTGATCGAACGCCACGGCATCGCCGCCCGGCAACTGGTGCTGGAGATCACCGAAAGCACGGTGATGCGCGATACCGACACCAGCCTGCGCCTGCTGCAGGCGCTATCGGCGCTGGGGGTGGGCATTTCCATCGACGACTTCGGCACCGGCTACTCCAGCCTGCTGTACCTGAAGCGGCTGCCGGCCACCGAGATCAAGATCGACCATGCCTTCGTACGCGACCTGGAGCACAGCGCCGAGGACGTGGTGATCGTGTCGGCGATCGTGGCACTGGGCCACGCACTGGACATGGACATCGTCGCCGAAGGCGTGGAAACCGCCGCCCAGCGCGCCTACCTGGAGCGGCTGGGGTGCGACTACCTGCAGGGCTACCTGCTCGGCCGCCCGGTCGATGCCGCCCGCTTCATGCAGCTGCACGACCTGCCGCGGCCACGGGTCGAGCTTGCACAGAGCCCTCCCCCCAGCGACACCCCCCTGTAGCGCCGAGCCGATGCCCGGCTGCTGTTCCCCATCCTCTGTAGAGCCGAGCCTACGCTCGGCTGCTGTTGAAGATCGCGGCCACCCCAGCCGAGCACGGGCTCGGCTCTACAAGTGCCGAAGCAACCGTATGATGGGCCACGCGCCCAACGATCAAGGATGAGCATGGCCCTCCGTAGCACGCTTGTTGCCCTGCTGCTGGCGTTGGGCTGCGCCAGCGCCACCGCCAGCGAACTTCCCTGGGCGCTGCCCGCCGACGCCACACCCGCGCAGATCGATACTGCCGTGCAGGCACTGGGCAACGAACTACTGCAACAGCCCGGCCTGACCGATGCACAACGCAGCCATGCGCTGTTGGCCGCCGGCCGCGACCGCGAGGCCATGCTGGCGATCCAGGCGTTGAGAACCACGCTGCTGGCCGGGCACGATAGCGCTGCCGCGCAGCGCTGGGTGCCATTGCTGCTGCTTGCCCAGGTCAATGCCAGCGGTGGGGGCACGCAGGTCTATGCGCGCGCATTCGGCGCAGCGTTCGCAGATCTGGACGATGTTTCCGCGGTGCAGGCCCAGGCGGCGCTCGCCGCCGATCCTGTCAGGGCGCGCACCCAGTTCGGGCAGGCACTGGCGAACCAGGCCGGCGCCCGCGTGCTGTCCCGGGACACCGCACTGGAACTGCTGCGACTGCGTGCCCTGGTCCAGGCCCAGACCCTGTCCGCCGAGCGTTCACCCGGCTTGATCCGTGCCGAAGAGCAGCGCCGCTTCCAGATTGACGAAGGGCTTCGCATTCCCACCGGCGATGGCGTGGTGCTGTCGGCGCAGCTGGCCTTGCCGAGGAACACGCCTCGACCACTGCCGGCGGCAATGCTGTTCACCATCTACACCGACCCCACGAAGAACCGCCTGAAGATGCTGCTGGCGGCGGCCCATGGCTATGCCGGCGTCATCGTCGATGCACGAGGCAAGGGCCAGGGCTCCGGCACGATTGCTCCCTACGAGCACGATGGCAGGGATGCCAACGCCGCCATCGACTGGATCAGCCAGCAGCCGTGGAACGATGGCCGGGTGGCGATGTACGGCGGCAGCTATGAGGGATTCACCGCGTGGGCCGCTGCCAGGTATCACCATCCCGCGCTGAAAACCATCGTGCCCTATGTGGCCGCCATCCCCGGCCAGGGGCTGCCGATGGAGAACAACGTGTTCCTCAGCGCCAACTATGCCTGGGCGTTCTATGTGGCCAACGGCCCGATGCTGGACAACGATACTTACGCACAGAACGAGCGCTGGTCGCAGCTGACCGGCCGCTGGTATGCATCCGGCCGCCCCTACCGGCAGATCGACCAGGTCGACGGCACCCCCAACCCGTGGCTGCAGCGCTGGCTCGCCCACCCCAGCTATGACGCCTACTGGCAGGCGATGGTCCCCTACGGCGACGACTTCAACGACATCCGCATTCCCGTGCTGACCATCACCGGCTATTACGACGATGGCCAGATTTCGGCGCTGCAGTACGTCAAGGACCACCTGCGGCACCGGCCCGATGCCGATCATGCCCTGCTGATCGGGCCCTATGACCACAGCGGTGCGCAGTCGGCCGTCAAGCCGATGGAGCTGCGCGGATACGAGGTGGACGCGACCGCACAGTTCGATACGCCCGCCCTGACCTTCCAGTGGCTGGACCATGTGCTGCGTGGCGCGCCGCGCCCCGCGCTCGTGCCCGCGCGCATCAACTACCAGTTGATGGGGGCCAATGCATGGGGGCACGCGCCTTCGCTGGAGGCCGCCGCCGGCCGCTATCGCCGCTACCACCTGTCACCCGCGCGGGCGCCTGCGGGCGACCACTACCGGTTGCAGGAAGCTCCCACACGCCCGGGCCAGCTTCAGCAGACCGTGGACCTGGCCGACCGCAGTACCCAGCGGCACGGCTATTACCCCTTCCCGATCATGGCCGCGCAGGACACGCCGGATACCGCCCTGTCCTTCGTCTCCGAGCCCTTCACCCAGCCGATGGACATGGTCGGCAGTTTCTCCGGCGACCTGAAGGTCCGGATCAACAAGCGCGACTTCGATTTCACCGTCACCCTGTACGAGCTGCTGGCCGATGGCCGCACGATGCAGCTGTCCTACTACATGGGCCGGGCCAGTCATGTGCGCGACCCGACCACGCGCCAGCTGCTGCAGCCCGGGCAATGGACCCAGCTGCCCTTCGACCGCACGCGCATGGTCGCCCGCCGCATGGCGGTGGGTAGCCGGCTGCTGGCCAAGGTGGACGTGCTGATGGATCCCATGCACCAGGTCAACCACGGCACCGGCGGCGATGTCAGCGACGAGTCCGTCGCCGACGCGGGCGCGCCGCTGCGCGTGGAATG
This sequence comes from uncultured Stenotrophomonas sp., assembly GCF_945952405.1. Taxonomy (GTDB): domain Bacteria; phylum Pseudomonadota; class Gammaproteobacteria; order Xanthomonadales; family Xanthomonadaceae; genus Stenotrophomonas. Next base: position 9,162 of record NZ_CAMFIA010000035.1, read on the forward strand.
GCACAGCGACAGCGTGTTGGCCATTCCCCTGCGCCCGGCCAACGGCTCCCCCCTGTAGAGCCGAGCCTACGCTCGGCTGCTGTTGGGCATCGCGGCCACCCCAAGCCGAGCATGGACTCGGCTCTACAGGGTGGGCCCGGCGCTGGAACGGTTCTTGCACGCACTCCGGCAACCCCTGCCGCAGTGCCCGTGATGTCCGAGAACGAATCCGCCGGCGAAAAGACCGAACAACCTACCGAAAAACGCCTGCGCGATGCCCGTGAACAGGGCAACCTGCCGCGCTCGCGCGAGCTCGGCACGGCCGCCGTGTTCGGCGCCGGCGTACTGGCGGTGATGGCCATGAGCGGCTCGATCGGCCGCGGCGCCACGGCCTGGATGAAGCACGCGCTCAGCCCGGAGCAGGCCCTGCGGCAGAACCCGAAGGCCCTGTTCGGCCACTTCGGCGACCTGCTGCTGCAGTTCATGCTGGTGATCGCGCCGCTGGTGCTGGTCTGCCTGCTGGCCAGCTTCGTCGCCCCGCTGGTGATGGGCGGCCTGCGCTGGTCGGCCAAGGCGATGATGCCCGACATCAACCGCATGAACCCGATGAGCGGTCTCAAGCGCCTGTACGGCCCGGAGGCCATCGCCGAGTTCACCAAGTCGCTGCTGCGCGTGGCCTTCGTCGGCGTTGCCGCCGGCCTGGTGGTGTGGACCGGCTTCGACACCCTGCGCGGGCTGATCCACCACCCGCTGGAAACCGCCATTACCGACGGCCTTGGCTTCACCCTGCGCCTGCTGCTGGCCACCGCCGGCGCCATGCTGGTGCTGGCGGCGATCGATGCCCCGTACCAGCGCTGGAACTGGATGCGCAAGCTGAAGATGACCCGTGAAGAGCTGCGCCGGGAGATGAAGGAAAGCGAAGGCAGCCCCGAGGTGAAGGGCCGCATCCGCCAGCTGCAGCAGCAGCTGGCCAACCGCCGGATGATGGAGGCGGTGCCCACCGCCGACGTGGTGGTGGTCAACCCCACCCACTACGCGGTGGCCCTGAAGTACGAGGGCGGCGCCATGAACGCCCCCACCGTGGTCGCCCTGGGCGTGGACGAGACCGCCCTGCGCATCCGTGAAGTGGCCGACGGCAACAAGGTCGCGATTGTCTCCGCCCCGCCTTTGGCACGCGCCTTGTATCGGGAAGGCCAACTCGGAAAGGAAATCCCCGTGAGACTGTATTCGGCCGTCGCCCAGGTCCTGTCCTACGTCTACCAGCTGCGCGCCTGGCGCACTGGCCCGATGCCGGACGCCCCGCACATCCAGGTGGATGAATTCGGCAAGGGAGGCCGCCCATGAGCGCCCAGCCCTCCACCGGTTTCAACACCCGCCGCGCCCTGGAAATGATCCGCCAGGGTCTTGGCGCGCCGCTGATCGTGCTGGCCCTGCTGGCCATGGTCGTGGTGCCGCTGGCCGCGCCGGTGCTCGATGCGCTGTTCACCTTCAACATCGCCATCTCGCTGATGGTGCTGCTGGCGGTGGTCTATGTGAAGCGCCCGCTGGACTTCACGATCTTCCCGATCGTGCTGCTGATCACCACCATGCTGCGGCTGGCCCTGAACGTGGCCTCCACCCGCGTGATCCTGCTCAACGGCCAGAACGGCCACGACGCAGCGGGCAAGGTCATCGCCGCGTTCGGCGAGTTCGTGATCGGCGGCAACTACGCGGTCGGCATCGTGGTGTTCGCGATCCTGACCATCATCAACTTCGTGGTCATCACCAAGGGTGCCGGCCGTGTCTCGGAAGTGACCGCGCGCTTCATCCTGGACGCGATGCCCGGCAAGCAGATGGCGATCGACGCCGACCTCAACGCCGGTTTGCTGACGCGTGAGGAAGCCAAGCTGCGCCGTGAGGAGGTCCGCGAGGAAGCCGACTTCTACGGTGCGATGGACGGTGCCAGCAAGTTCATCCGTGGCGACGCCATCGCCGGCATCCTGATCCTGTTCATCAACATGCTCGGCGGCCTGGCCGTGGGCGTGCTGCAGCATGGCATGCCGTTCGGCGAAGCGGCCGCGACCTATACCCTGCTGTCGATCGGTGACGGCCTGGTGGCGCAGCTGCCGGCCCTGCTGGTGTCCAGTGCGGTGGCGATGCTGGTCACCCGCGCCTCGCGTTCGCAGGACATGGCCCAGGCCATGACCGGCCAGGTGTTCGGCCAGTACCGCGCGCTGGCGATCACCGCCGGCATCATCGGCCTGGTCGGCCTGGTGCCGGGCATGCCCAACGTCGCTTTCCTGACGCTGGCCTCGATCCTCGGCTTCATCGCCTGGAAGCTGTACCGCAAGGGCAAGACCCCGACCGCCGATGCCGCCGCGGGCAGCAATGACGCCGCCGCGCTCAATGCGCTCGGCCGCCCGGCCGCGCCGGCGCCGACCGCCGAGCTGAGCTGGGATGAGCTGCGCCCGGTCGATCCGCTGGGCCTGGAAGTGGGCTACCGCTTGATCCCGCTGGTGGACAGCAACCAGGGCGGCGAACTGATGGCGCGCATCAAGGGCGTGCGCCGCAAGCTGACCCAGGATGTCGGCTTCCTGATCCCGTCAGTGCACATCCGCGACAACCTGGAACTGCCGGCCAACGGCTACCGGGTGCTGGTGCACGGCGTGCCGGTGGCCACCGCCGAGATCCATCCGGACCGCGAACTGGCGCTGGACCCGGGCAGCGCGCTGGGTGCCCTGGAAGGCATCGCCGGCAAGGACCCCGCGTTCGGCCTGGACGCCACCTGGATCCAGCCGCACCAGCGCGCCCAGGCGGAAACGCTGGGCTATACCGTGGTCGATCCGGCCACCGTGGTCGCCACCCACCTTTCGCACCTGATCCGTGAGCACGCGCCGGAACTGCTCGGCCACGAGGAAGTGCAGCACCTGCTGGCCAACCTGGCCAAGAGCGCGCCCAAGCTCGTCGAAGATCTGACGCCGAAGGCGTTGCCGCTGTCGGCGGTGGTGCGCGTGCTGCAGAACCTGCTGGTGGAACGCATTCCGATCCGCCAGCTGCGCAAGATCGCCGAAGCACTGGTCGAACACGCGCCCAGCAGCCAGGACCCGGCGGTGCTGACCGCCGCCGTGCGCACCGCGCTGGGCCGCTTCATCGTGCAGGAGATCGCCGGAATGTCGGCGGAGCTGCCGGTGTTCACCCTCAACCCGCAATTGGAACGTGTCTTGCAGGAGTCCACGCAGGGCAACGGCGCCGCGCTGGAACCCGGACTCGCTGAGCGACTGCACCAGAGCCTGGCCGAATGTGTCAGCAAGCAGGAAGCCCGCAACGAGCCCGCGGTCGTGCTGGTACCTGGCCCGGTGCGCGCCGCGCTGGCCCGCCTGGTCCGCCACAGCGTTCCGTCGCTGTCGGTCCTGGCCTACAGCGAGGTGCCGGAGGACAAGCGCCTGAAGCTGGTCGGAACGATCAGCTGACGCCGCCCTCCGATGCGCCAGAAAACAGACACCACTTTCGAACCAACGCAACAGACAGATACCAAGGGGAACCCGCACCGTGCAGACCACCGACCACCCGAGTTCCCCGACCGCCACTCCGCCGTCTTCGTCCCGTGACCACAGCATGAAAATCAAACGATTCGTCGCCGCCGACATGCGCTCGGCCATGAACCTGGTGCGCAAGGAACATGGTCCTGACGCCGTGATCCTGTCCAACCGCCGGATCGAGGAAGGCGTCGAGATCGTCGCCGCCGCCAATTACGATGAAAGCGCCGTGCAGCGTGCACTGGAAGCCTCGCGCCGTGACGTGGCACCGCCGCCGGCCCCGAAGCCGCGCACCGCCGCCGATGCGGTGATCGCCGCGGTGACCCGTCGCCGCAGCACCACCCCGGCCCCGGAGCCGGTGGCCGCCACCACGTCGGCGGTCGCCGCCCTGGCCCGCGCCGCGGTCGGCGCTACCGGCCGCACCCTGGACAGCGCCGACGAGATCGTCCCGACCCGCGGCAGCACCGGCTTCGCCGCCACCCTGGCCCGCGCCGCCGTCAACGAACCGGCGCTGCCGGAACAGATCTTCGCTCCGTTCGCCGAGCCGGTCGCCACAGCGGCCAGCGCTGCGCCGGCCAACCGCGCCCGCTTCCAGATCGACCCGCCGCACGACGCGCATCACGAAAGCCCGGCCCCGGCCGTGCAGCCGCCGCCGCTGCCGACCGCGGTCGCCGCCGAAGTGGCCGAGGCACAGCCGCAGGCCGTCACCGGCGCAGCCGCACCGGTCGAGGCCAGCCCGGCGCCGATGCTGGCACCGGCGCCGACGCTGACCGTGGTCGCCCAGGACGACGCCGAGATCCGCCAGCTGCGCCAGGAAGTGGCGGGCATGCGCCAGGTGATCGAGCGCGAGATGAACCGCTTCACCGACGAGCGCCTGCGCGGCTGCCCGGTGCGCGCCACCGCACTGGACCTGATGGACGAGTACGGCTTCGACGCCGGCCTGGCCCGCGACGTGGCCATGCAGATCCCGCTGGAGACCGAAGCCCATCGCGGCCGCGGCCTGATGCTGGGGCTGATCTCGCGCAAGCTGCCGATCGCCCCGGTCGATCCGCTGGAAGAAGGCGGCGTGATCGCCCTGGTCGGCCCCACCGGCGCCGGCAAGACCACCACCATCGCCAAGCTGGCCTCGCGCTTTGCCGAGAAGCACGCGCCGCGTGATGTCGCCCTGGTCACCACCGACACCACCCGCATCGGCGCCCGCGAGCAGCTGTACGGCTACGGCCGCCAGCTGGGCATCGCCGTGCACGAGGCCAACAGCGGCACCGACCTGGACCAGCTGCTGGAACGCCTGAAGGACTACAAGCTGGTGCTGATCGACACCGCCGGGCTGGGCCCGCGCGACCGCGCCCTGGCCGCCCAGCTGCAGTGGCTGCGGGCCGCCCGCCAGGTCCGCACCCTGCTGGTACTGCCGGCCAACACCAGCTTCGGCGACATGGACGAGGTGGTCCGTCGCTTCGGCGCCGCCAACCTGCAGGGCCTGGTCCTGAGCAAGCTGGACGAGACCGGCCGCTTCGGCAACGCCCTGTCGGTGGCCGTGGACCATGCCCTGCCGATCACCTGGGTGACCGATGGCCAGGACGTCCCGGACGACCTGCACCGGGCCAGTGCAGCCAATCTTGTACTTCGCCTTGAAGATTTGCGCCGAGCGGCCGATATGCCCTGCAACCCGGAGTTGAACCATGCCGTCGCGTGAGTACGCCAAGCTGACCAAGACCTTCCCGCTGTCGGCCACCCGCAGCGAGCCGCTCGGCCCTGTGCGCACCATTGCCGTCACCGGCGGCAAGGGCGGCGTGGGCAAGACCAACGTGTCCGCCAACCTGGCCGTGGCACTGGCCGGCATGGGCAAGCGCACGCTGCTGCTGGACGCCGACCTCGGCCTGGCCAACATCGACGTGATCCTGGGGCTGAACCCCACCTTTACGCTGGCCGACCTGGTCGCCGGCCGCTGCTCGCTGGAAGACGTCATCGTCGAAGGCCCGAACGGCGTGCTGGTGGTCCCGGCCGCGTCCGGCCGCCGGCACATGGCCGAGCTGGCCCCGGCCGAGCATGTCGGCCTGGTCAACGTGTTCTCCGAGCTGGAGCGCGAGCTGGACATCATGGTGGTGGACACCGCCGCCGGCATCACCGACGGCGTGCTGACCTTCTGCCAGGCCGCGCAGGACACCGTGGTGGTGGTCTGTGACGAGCCGGCCTCGATCACCGACGCCTACGCACTGATCAAGGTGCTCTCGCGCGAGCGTGGCGTGGACCGCATCCAGGTGGTGGCCAACATGGTGCGCGATCCCAACGAGGGCCGCGTGCTGTACGAAAAGCTGACCCGCGTCTGCGAGAAGTTCCTCGCCGATGTCTCGCTGAACTACCTTGGCTGCGTGCCGCAGGATGACTGGCTGCGGCTGTCGGTGCAGCGCCAGCAGCCGGTGGTGAAGGCCTACCCGTCCAGCCCGGCAGCGCTGGCGATCACCGAGATCGCCCGCCGCACCGCCCGCTGGCAGGCGCCGACCGAACCGCGTGGCGGCGTCGAGTTCTTCCTCGAGCGCATCCTCAAGCAGCGTGGGGTGGCCGCATGAAAGGCGCAGCCCAGTACAGGGAAGTCCAGCGCTCGGCGGCCAACGAAGTCATCGCCCAGCACTCGGACCTGGTGCGGCGCATCGCCCACCACCTGGCCGCGCGCCTGCCGGCCAGCGTCGAGGTCGACGACCTGATCCAGGCCGGCATGATGGGCCTGATCGAAGCCTCGCGCAGCTACGACGCCGACCAGGGTGCCTCGTTCGAGACCTACGCCTCGATCCGCATCCGCGGCTCGATGATCGACGAGATCCGTCGTGGCGACTGGGTGCCGCGCTCGGTGCACCGCCGTGCGCGCGATGCCGCCGCCACCATCCGCCGCCTCGAGCAGAGCAGCGGCCGCGCCGCCAGCGCCACCGAAGTGGCGGCGGCGATGGAAATGCCGCTGCCGGAGTACCTGCGGCTGATGGAAGACGCCGCGCGCGGCCAGGTGCTGAGCCTGGAGTCGCGCATCGAGGACCAGGGCGAACTGGACACCGTGGCCCAGGGCGGCCCGACCCCGCAGCAGGTGCTGGAGCGCGGCGAGTTCGGCCGCGAGCTGGGCAAGGCCATCGGCCACCTGCCCGAGCGCGAACAGCTGGTGCTCTCGCTCTATTACGAGCAGGAACTGAACCTGAAGGAGATCGGCGCCGTACTCGGCGTGAGCGAGTCGCGGGTCTGCCAGATCCACGGCCAGGCGGTACTGCGCCTGCGTGGCCGATTGAAGATATTCGAGGCCGCGGATGCGGGCCTGGAAGAATGAACATGCACGAGCTGGCTGCCCCCGGCCACTCGGAATGAACAACAAAGGAACTCTGCTTTGAACAAGAACATGCGCATCCTGATCGTCGATGACTTCTCGACCATGCGTCGAATCGTCAAGAACCTGCTGGGCGATCTGGGCTTCACCAACACCGCCGAAGCCGAGGACGGGCATGCCGCGCTGTCGCTGCTGCAGAGCCAGCCGTTCGATTTCGTGGTCACCGACTGGAACATGCCGGTGATGACCGGCATCGAGCTGCTCAAGGCGATCCGTGCCGATGCCAAGCTGAAGACCCTGCCGGTGCTGATGGTCACGGCAGAAGCAAAGCGCGAGCAGATCATCGAAGCCGCGCAGAACGGCGTGAACGGCTACATCATCAAGCCGTTCACCGCGCAGACGCTGGAAGAAAAGCTCGGCAAGATCTTCGAACGCCTGGCGGCCAGCGCCTGATGGATACCACGGTCGACAAGAACGCCCTCGCCCTGCGCCTGCAGGAAGCCCTGGACGCACTGGAGTCCGGTGACGAAGCCGCCTGGCGGCAGCGCATCGACGGACTGGTCGCGCTGCGTACGCAGCCGATGATGAGCGGCCTTTCGCGGCTGGCCCGCGAGCTGGGACAGGCGCTGGGTGAACTGCCGACCGTGCCCAGCGAAGCCGGCGAACTGGATGACGCCTGCGCGCGCCTGGACCATGTGGTGGCGATGACCGAACAGGCCACCCACCGCACCCTGGACCTGGCCGAGGAATGCCGCAGCCTGACCGAACAACTGCGCGCCGAAGGCCTGCAGCCGGGCCAGGATGCGCAGCTCGAGCGCATCCGCCACAACCTGACCGAGATCGCCCTGACCCAGAGCTACCAGGACCTGACCGGGCAGATCATCCGTCGCGTGGTCGGCATCGTCCGCCGCGTGCACGAAGGCTTCGGCGCACTCGGCCTGCCGCCGGAACAGCATCGCACCGACCCGGAACTGGCCGGGCCGGCACTGAAGGGACTGGACCGCCACGCGGTCTCGCAGAACGACGCCGACGACCTGTTGTCGGATCTGGGGCTGTAAGCATGAGCGCGGTATCCGACGACATCACCGCCGATTTCATCATCGAGGCACAGGAGATCCTGGATCGCCTGGGCGAACAGCTGGTGTCGCTGGAGCAGGCTCCGCAGGACACCGAACAGCTCAATGCGGTGTTCCGCGGCTACCACACGCTGAAAGGTGGCGCCGGCTTCCTCGGCGTTACCGCCATGGTCGAGCTCTGCCACGCCGCCGAAGAGGCGCTGGGCGCGGCACGCGCCGGCCAGGCGGTGCTGCAGGCCCACCACTTCGACGCCGCCCAGCAGTCGCTGGACTACCTGCAGTCAATGCTTGACGCGGTGTCTTCGGGTACCGAGCCGGGTTATGCGCCGCCGGACCTGATCGCCCAGTTCGACGTGCACGGCGGCACTACCGCTGCGCCGGCCGCTGCCGCCGCGGCGCCCAGCGCCGGCGGCAGCGACCTGATCACCGACGACGAATTCGAGGCCCTGCTCGACCAGCTGCATGGCGGCAATGCGCCGACCGCGGTCGCGCCGGCGAAGAAGGCCGATGACGGGCTGATCAGCGAAGACGAATTCGAAGCCCTGCTCGACCAGCTGCACGGGGGCGCCGCGCCGGGCGCCAAGCCGGTCGCCGCTGCGCCGCCGGCCGCAGTCGCTGCGCCGCGTCCGGCCGCCGCACCCGCAGCGGCGCCCAAGCCCGCCGCCAAGCCGCTGGC
>NZ_CAMFIA010000036.1 GCF_945952405.1 uncultured Stenotrophomonas sp.
AACCTGAGCACCAGCGGCAGCTCGCTGGCCACCACCATCCAGCGCCTGTCCTCCGGTTCGCGCATCAACAGCGCCAAGGACGACGCCGCTGGCCTGGCGATCTCCGAGCGCTTCGGCACGCAGATCCGCGGTACCGACGTCGCCATCCGCAATGCCAACGACGGCATTTCGCTGGCCCAGGTCGCCGAAGGTTCGCTGACCGAAATCGGCAACAACCTGCAGCGCGTCCGCGAGCTGTCGGTGCAGGCCTCCAACGCCACCAACTCGGCCAGCGACCGCAAGGCGCTGCAGGCCGAAGTGACCCAGCTGGTCTCGGAAATCGACCGCGTCGCCAAGCAGTCGGACTTCAACGGCACCAAGCTGCTGGACGGTTCGTTCTCCAGCCAGCTGTTCCAGGTTGGCGCCAACGCCGGCCAGTCCATCGCCATCGACAAGACCATCGATGCCAAGGCCGGCTCGCTGGGCACCGCGACCTTCGCCACCGGTTCGACCGTGGCCCTGGCTGCCAGCGCCGACGGTGCACGCTTCTCCGGCAAGGTGATGGGCGTGGACATCGGCACGGTTGAAGTGAAGGCCGGCGCCACCACCGCCGATGCGTCCAAGGCCGTCGCCACCGCGATCAACGCCAAGATCGGCGAGGCCGGCATCTACGCCGAAGCCAATACCGACGGTACCCTGAAGCTGAGCTCGGTGAAGGAAGGCAAGGCGGTTGCCACTGCCGATATCGCCCTGATGCGCAGCGACTTCGACGGGACCGCCAAGACCTGGGGCACCGCAGGTGCGGTCGGCGCCTACACCGCCGGCACCGATACCTCGGCCAACGTGCAGAAGCTGGACGTGAGCACCGTGCTCGGCGCCCAGCAGGCCCTGGAAGTGGTCGACAAGGCCCTGGGTGCGATCAACAGCACCCGTGCCGATCTCGGTGCGATCCAGAACCGCTTCACCTCGGTGGTGGCCAACCTGCAGACCTCGTCGGAAAACCTGTCGGCTTCGCGTAGCCGCATCAAGGACACCGACTTCGCCAAGGAAACCGCCGAACTGACCCGCACCCAGATCCTGCAGCAGGCCGGTACGGCCATGCTGGCCCAGGCCAACCAGGTGCCGCAGGGCGTGCTCAGCCTGCTGCGCTGATCCACGGCAAGAAGGCGCCGCTACCGTCGGGTCGAACCGACGGTAGCGGCAACCCGGAAGCCACGGTGCACGAAGGCGCGGGCCATGCCCGGCCCGGGAACACTCCCGAACCGGCTTGGCATCGCCCGCTCCTGCGGACCTCTCTTTCAGCGCTGTACCTTTGACTGTACGTACCGGGCGGCTTCGTCTCCCCCCGATTGTCAGTAGCCTGATCCCTCCCCTGCATTGGGGGAGGGTTTTTTGCAGACCCCCGGCAGCCCGCGGTGAACCTCCCCGCACCCTGCCCCCACCCTCCTGCAACCCGCGTGCCAGAACCCGCGCCAGACGACTGGCACGGCACGTGCATCAACGAAGTCCTCAAGACCCAGCGGCGCAGGCCGCTATTTTCGTTGACGACGGGCCACCGCACGGCGGCAAGGCCCGGATACCAGGAGAAACGACGTGGCAGACTTTGGATACGGTGGCATTGGCTCGGGACTCAACATCTCGGACATCGTCAACAAGCTGGTCGCAGCCGACCGCAAGCCCGCCGACAATGCGCTGAACCTGCAGCAGTCCAAGACCAAGATGCAGCTGTCGTCGGTCGGCACCGTCACCTCGGCATTCGACAAGCTGAAGACCGCATTGACCGCGCTGAAGGCCACCACCGCCTTCGATACCCGCACCGTAACCGCCACCGGCAAGGGCCAGCCGGCCAATACCGACGACGTGCTGACCGCATCGGTGGCGCTGTACGACGTGGGCACGACCAAGGCTGCGGCCTCCAACGGCACCCACAAGGTGGAGGTGAAGTCGCTGGCCACGGCCAACAAGTGGATTGCCGACACCTCGGTGCCCAAGACCGACACCTTTGGCGCCGGAACCTTGACGCTGACCGTTGGCGTCGGCGACAAGGCCAAGGCGCTGAAGGTCGACGTCGAGGACGGCGACACGCTGACCACGATCCGCAACAAGATCGACGCCGCCGGCCGCAAGGAGGGCGTGCAGGCCACCCTGATCAGCTCCGGCGACAACCAGTACCTGTCGATCGCCCAGGAAAAGACCGGCGCTGCCAGCGCGATCAAGCTCGAATACGGCGGCAGCGATCCGAAACTGGGCGCACTGGTCGGCAGCCTCAAGGAGAACACCGCTGCGGCCGACGCCGAACTGACCATCGATGGCGTCACCGTGATCAGCCCCAGCAACACCGTGGCCGACGCGGTTCCCGGGCTGACCCTGAACCTCAAGGTCAAGGGCACCAGCACGGTGGTAATCAGCACCGACACCGGTGCAGCGACCAAGGTGATGCAGGAGTTCGTGACCGCCTACAACGCGGCGATCGCGGCGATCAACACCGAAACCAAGTACGACCTGAAGACCAAGGAAGCCTCTGCGCTGACCGGCGACGCGCAGATGCGCGGCGCGTCCAGCCAGCTGCGCTCGGTGATGGCCGGCGTGCTGAAGGATCTCTCGGCGTCGGGGCTGGATCCGAAGGCGATCGGCCTGCAGACCCGCGGCTACCCCAATGCCGACGGCAGCCTGGTGCTGGACACCACCAAGTTCGCCGCCACGCTCGCCGCGCAGCCGGAGAAGGTGCGCCTGGCGATCACCGGCGATACCGGCGGCGCCGGCCAGCTGTACACGCTGGTGGACGGCTACGTCAGCACCACGGTCGGCAAGGAAGGCGCTTTCGTTGCCCGTACCAAGGGCCTGAACAACACGCTGGACAACATCGACAAGCGCCGCAAGGACCTCGACACGCGCATGAAGAGCGTGGAAGAGCGCTACAAGAAGCAGTTCCTGGCACTGGACAGCCTGATGGGCAAGCTGCAGCAGAGCAGCAGCACCTTGTCGCAGCAGCTGTCACAGCTCAATCGCTAAGTCACTGCGCGCAGCGCTCAAGTTTGGCGTGCAACGCACCGATAACGGACGCAACAGCAATCATCGCCGCGCCGCCGGCAACGATCCCCACGATCGCCCGGCGGCACCCCGCGCAAGGAGAATCACGAATGTACGGTCCCAGCCGTCAATATGCCGAGCAGTACCGCCAGGTGGGAGTGACCAGTGCGGTCGCCGATGCCGATCCGCACAAGCTGGTGGCGATGCTGCTGGCCGGTGCGCTGGAACGCGTACGGCGCGCCCTGGCCAGCCTCGAGCGTGGCGACCAGGCCGGCAAGGGCAAGGCGATCGGCGAAGTCTGCGCGATTGTCGGCCACCTCAACGGCTCGCTGGACCACGAGGCCGGTGGCGAGATCGCCGGCAACCTGTCGGCGCTCTACGACTACGTGCTGCAGCGCCTGACCGAGGCCAACCTGCACAATGACCGCGCCGCGCTCGACGAATCCCTGCAGCTGCTCGGCGAGATCGACAGCGCCTGGAACGCCATCCCGATGGAACAGCGCCGCCCGGCCACGGTGGCACCATGAGCCTGCACGACCTGCACGCGCAGCTGGATGCGTTCGAGAAGGCATTGGGCGACGAAGCCTTCGACCAGGCCGAGAGCCTGCTCGATGGCCACGACAGCACCCTGCACGCCCTGCTCAGCCAGCCGCTGACCGCGGCCGACCACGCGCCGCTGAGCGCGCTGTTCGCGCGCCAGCAGAACCTGCTGGGCCTGCTGCGCCAGCGCCGCGATGCGGTGGCCGCACTGATGAATGACGGGCAGCGCTCTCTTCGCGCGGCGCATGCCTACCTGCAGGCAGAATCGCTGGCATGACCCAGCTGCCGACCACGTCACTGCACCACCCCGCCGAAAGCGAGCTGTTCGACGAAACACTCAGCTGCGAGCTGGCACTGCCGGCCGAGTTCCAGGCAGGCAGTGGCGCCGGCCGCACCAGCAGCGCCGAAGGCCTGCTGCGCAGCCTGGCCCTGGTCGAGGACAGCCGCGTTGACGAACACGATGAACGCAATGAAGCCAGCCTGCAGCTGCAACGGCTGGAGGCCAAGCTTGACCTGGCGATGGTGCTGCTCGGCCGGCTGGTACGCCAGCAGGGGCAGGAGCTGACCCTGCGCCCGGTGCGCTGGTCGCGCCGCGGCATCCGCCTGCAGCTGGGCCCGCGCAGCGGCGCCAGCCCCGGCCAGGCCGGCCTGGTGCGGCTGCAGCCCAGTGACTGGCTGCCCGACCATATCGACCTGCCGGTGGAAGTGATCGCCGAAGCCGCCGATGGCGGTGGCGGGCACTACCTCTGGCTGCGCTTCCAGCGCCTGGGCGATGGCCTGGAAATGGCGATGGAACGGCATCTGTTCCGCCTGCACCGCCGCCAGGTGGCCGAGGCGCGCCGGGCGCGCTGACAGCTGCCGCCCCCGCGCCGGGCGGGCGACCCTTGGCGCGCCCGTTCAGCTAAGTTAAGGTGGACTCCCCTACACGGACCTGCTGCGTGCCTGTGCGAGTTCTCATCGTCGACGATCACACCCTGGTCCGCGCCGGCCTGGCGCGGCTGCTGCAGGGGTTTGCCGACGTGCAGCTGGTCGCCGAGGCCAGCAACGCCGAGCAGGCGCTGCAGCTGGCCCTCCAGCATGCACCGGACGTGGTGCTGATGGACCTGTCACTGCCCGGACGTACCGGCCTGGAAGCGCTCAGCGACATCCGCCTGCGCGCGCCCGGCACCCGGATCGTGATGATGACCATGCACGACGATGCCGCCCATGTGCGCGACGCCCTGGACCGCGGTGCGGTCGGCTTCGTGGTCAAGGATGCGGCCCCGCAGGAGCTGGAACTGGCGCTGCGCGCCGCACACGCCGGCCAGGTGTTCCTGAGCCCGCAGATCTCCGCCAAGATGCTGGCACCGATGCTCGGCCGCGAGAAGCCCACCGGCATCGCCGCGCTGTCGCCACGCCAGCGCGAGATCCTGCGCCGCATCGGCAAGGGCGAAAGCAACAAGGAAATCGCCGCCGATCTCGGCATCAGCGTCAAGACCGTGGAAACCCATCGCGCCCGCATGATGGAGTCACTCGGCTGCCGCCGCGCCAACGACCTGCTGCTGCTGGCCGCGCGCCACCAGCACGAGCTGGAGTGATTACCGGGGTCAGATCCCTTTCCTGAGTGATTACCGGGGTCAGATCCCTTTCCTGCGGAAAGGGATCTGACCCCAGGCGACGAATTCCCGTCACCCCGACAGACCCTGACAGGAATCCGTACACGCCAGCCTGCCGAAACCGGCTATCGCGCACGATGAATCAACAACTTGGCGCGGGCACACGTCAACATTCCGCACCAATGTAGGGGTTATCCCTACACTCTGTCGGGGTATCCACCAGGCCCCTCAGGAACCCCCCGATTCCGCGCCTGCCGGATCAAAAGCAAGATGCGTTCCACAAGGCGCCGGGGAGCGGTGCCGGGGAACCACGATGAAGGCTGCACTCTCGACCCAGCTGGGCCAACAACTTCACCTCACCCCGCAGTTGCTGCAGTCGATCCGGCTGCTGCAACTGGATGGCCTGCACCTGGAACAGGAAATCCAGCGCCTGCTGGACTCCAACCCGCTGCTCGAGATCGAAGACGCCGAGGCGCCCGCCGCCGACGCCACCGATGCCGACATCACCACGCAGGAGACCGCCGCATTCGACGAACTGCCCGAGTCGTCGATGTGGGACGTCGCCGGCGCCAGCTGGCAGGACGGCGACGACGACCGCATGGCGCGCATCGCCGCCGGCGAATCCAGCGATCCGCAACTGCGCGTACTGCAGCGCCTGGCGCTGGACATGGATGACCGCCAGCTGGCCGTCGCCGCGTTCTGGCTCGATCACTGCGACGAGGCCGGCTACCTGCAGGCACCGCTGGCCCAGCTGCAGCTGCTTGCCAGCGCCCAGTTCGACATCGCCGCCGAGGGCGTCGAGGCCATCCGGCAGCAGCTGCTGCACGGTGAGCCGGCCGGCATGGCCGCGCAGGATCTGCGCGAAGGCCTGCTGGCACAGCTGCGCAGCCTGCACGGTGTGGTGGCGGCCCGTCATCTGGCAGCACGCATCCTGGACGGCTCGCTCGACGCGCTGGCCGCGCACGACTACCCCGCCCTCGCCCGCCAGCATGACGCCGAGATCGACGACGTGCGCGAGGCGGTTCGCCTGATCCTGTCGCTGCAGCCGCGTCCGGGCGACAGCCTGCTGCCGGAGCGCAACGCGGTCGTGGTGCCGGACGTGATCGCCTGGCACGCCGACGAGCAGTGGAAAGTGGCATTGAACCCGGCCACCAGCCGCCGCGTCTCGATCAACAGCCAGTACGAACAGGCCCTGGCCGACAGCAGCGAGGCGGCCCCGGCCCTGCGCGAAATGCTGCAGGAGGCGCGCTGGTTCAGCCGCGGCCTGTCGATGCGTTACGACACCCTGCTGCGCACCGCGCGGGTCATCGTCGAGCGCCAGGCGGCGTTCCTGGTGCGCGGCGAGGAAGCCATGGCACCGCTGACCCTGAAGGAAGTGGCCGAGGAGATCGGCATGCACGAGTCCACCGTCTCGCGCATCACCACCGGCAAGTTCCTGCAGACCCCGCGCGGCACCTTCGAACTCAAGCATTTCTTCGCGGTGCGCCTGGAAGGTGCCAGCGTCTCCGGCCAGGCCGTCAAGGCCATGGTCCGCCGCCTGATCGACGCAGAGCCGGCCGGCCGTCCGCTGGCCGACGAGGCCATCGCCGGCCTGCTGTCGCGCCAGGGGGTGAACATTGCCCGCCGAACCGTCGCAAAATACCGAGAACAACTGGACATCGCCCCGGCCCGTGAACGGCGCCGGCTCGGCGCCAGGCAACCGCAGCTGGCCCGGGTGGGCTGAAAAGGATGTTGGACATGAACAAGCTCACGGTCCTGTTGGTCGATGACCACGAGGGCTTCATCAATGCGGCGATGCGTCATTTCCGCAAGATCGACTGGCTGCAGATCGTCGGCAGTGCCGGCAATGGCCTGGAAGCGATCGAGCGCTCGGAAACGCTGCGCCCGCAGGTGGTCCTGATGGACCTGGCGATGCCGGAGATGGGCGGCCTGCAGGCCACCCGCCTGATCAAGTCGCAGGACGATGCACCGTACATCGTGATCGCAAGCCACTTCGACGACGCCGAGCACCGCGAACACGCGCTGCGCGCCGGCGCCGACAATTTTGTCAGCAAGCTGTCCTACATCCAGGAAGTCATGCCGATCCTGGAAGGCCTCAGGGAGGATCGATCGTGAGCGAATCGCGCATCCTGGTGCTGGACAACGACGCCGTGCGCGCAGAGCGCACCGTTGCCCTGCTGGAATTCATGGACTTCAACCCGCGCTGGGTCTCCGACGCAGCCGACTTCGACCTCGGCCGCCAGCGCCAGAACGACTGGATGGCGGTGATCGTCGGCAGCCTGGACGACACCGACGCCAGCACTGCGCTGTACCACTGGCTGGGTGGCAGCAGCCTGCCGCCGCCGGTACTGCTGGCCGATGGTGATGCCGCTGCGTTCGCACAGCAGCACGGCCTGCACGAAGCCAACATCTGGCCGCTGGAAACGCCGTTGCGCCATGCGCAGATGGAAGCCCTGCTGCGCCGTGCCAGCCTCAAGCGCCTGGACGCCGAGCACCAGGCCGGCGCCGCGCAGGAGCAGGGTCCGACCGGTCACGGTCCGGCAGTGACCGCACTGCGCACCATGATCGAACAGGTTGCCGCGTTCGACACCACCGTGCTGGTGCTGGGCGAGTCCGGCACCGGCAAGGAAGTGGTCTCGCGGGCAATCCACCAGCGCTCGCCGCGCCGTGATGGCCCGTTCGTTGCGATCAACTGCGGCGCGATCCCGGCCGACCTGCTGGAAAGCGAACTGTTCGGCCACGAAAAGGGCGCCTTCACCGGTGCGCTGACCGCGCGCAAGGGCCGCTTTGAAATGGCCGAGGGCGGCACCCTGCTGCTGGACGAAATCGGCGACATGAGCCTGCCGATGCAGGTGAAGCTGCTGCGCGTGTTGCAGGAACGCAGCTTCGAACGCGTCGGTGGCAACCAGACCATCCGCTGCAACGTGCGGGTGGTGGCGGCGACCCATCGTGATCTGGAAACCCGCATCGCCGAAGGCAAGTTCCGCGAGGATCTGTTCTACCGCCTGAATGTGTTCCCGATCGAAGTGCCTGCCCTGCGCGAGCGTCGCGAAGACCTGCCTGCGCTGGTCGAGACCATCGCCACGCAGCTGGCCCGCACCGGCCGCGGCGAAGTGCGTTTCACCGCCGAAGCGCTGCAGGCCCTGGCCGCGTACGAATGGCCGGGCAACGTGCGCGAGCTGACCAATCTGGTCGAGCGCCTGGCCGTGCTGCATCCGGGTGGATCGGTGCGGGTACAGGACCTGCCGGCCCGTTACCGCGGCGATGCGGCGCTGGCCGCTGCCGCGCCAGCGGCACCGGCGCCGGCCCAGCTGGCCGCCAGCGAAGAACGCCTGGACCTGCGCAGCTTCTCGTTCCACACCCCGGGCAGCGGCGGTCAACCGGCGCTGGAGCACGGCATTGCCGTCAATCGCGGCGCCGCGCCGGCAGCGCTGCCCGACGATGGCCTGGACCTGCGCAACCACATGGCCAGCATTGAGCTGGGCCTGATCAACGAGGCACTGGAGCGCACCCAGGGCGTGGTCGCCCATGCCGCCCAGCTGCTCGGCCTGCGCCGCACCACCCTGGTGGAGAAGCTGCGCAAGTACGGCATCGAACGCGAGCAGGCCGAACTGGCCGGCTGAGCCGCGACAACCGGATGAAGGGGGCATCAACGCCCGGGCTTGCCCGGGCGTTGCTGCATCTGGCCAGTGCGCCTTCGGGGTCAGATCCCTTTCCAAGGGAAAGGGATCTGACCCCATTTCATTTGCACGTTTTCCTAGAGACAACACGACCGCAGTACGGAGCATGGCAAGGACACCCCCAAGGAGGTTCCACCATGCATCGCCTCATCCTGCTTGCCAGCCTGCTCTTCCCCGCCATTGCCACCGCCGCAGACTGCAGCCTGCCCACCACGCTGGACCAGCGTCGGTTCACCAACCTCAGCGACCCGCTGTACGCACCGGACAACCCCAATGCGGGACGCATGGTGCAGCTCAGCTTCGCTGGCAATCAGTACAGGCTGGACATCCTCGGTACCGACCTGCGCATTGGCGGCAGCTACCGCTACCAGCGCCTGGCCCCGCACGTCGCGGAAATCCAGATGACCGAGGCCCACCCGGCCGGCCCCGCCCACTACACCCTGCTGCTGAGCTGCCAGACCGATCACCAGGGGCGTTTCATCTACACCCAGCACGACGGCCCCATCGCACCGCGCCAGCGCCAGAATTCCGGCCGTTGGACCCTGCAGCCCTAGGCCAGAAAACCGACGCCGGTTAAATGGCGCCGCCAGGGGGGTCAGAGCCCGTTGCACGGCAACGGGATCTGACCCCGTGCCGACCCCGTGCGGACCCACGGTCGGCACCCACCCGTAGCAGGACGTTGATTCGGCGGGCGCATGGCGCAGCCCTGCCAGCACACCCATACCCACAACCCTCACCTCACTGAATCGAAAACCGGTTTCGGCACGGCACTTGCACCTGCTCCAGCAGACACCCCCATTCCCTGTTTCTGGAACCGTTGCAGATGTCCCACTCCGTCACTTCGATCCTTTCGCAGATCCGCTCCTATCAGACCCAGATGGGACAGCCGGCGCTCAACCCGCTGGCCGAAGCGCCGCGTAGCAATGCCCTGCCGGGCACGGTGCTGGATGCGCCGCAGGTCCAGCCTGCCAGCTTCACCGAAACCCTGCGGGGTGCGATTGCCGGCGTCAACGATGCGCAGCAGAAGTCCGGCGCACTGGCCAAGGCCTTCGAAATGGGCGACCCGAGTGCCGACCTGGCCAAGGTGATGGTCGCCTCGCAGCAGTCCCAGATCGCCTTCCGCGCCACCGTGGAAGTCCGCAACCGTCTCGTCCAGGCTTACCAGGACGTGATGAACATGCCGCTGTAAGGAATAGAGACGCATGGCACTGACGCTCTCCAAGGACAGCCTGAACGCCGAGAAGGCCGGGCAGTGGTTCGACCGCCTGCAGAGTCTGCAGATCACCCGTCGGCTGGGCCTGATGGCAATGATCGCGGTGGCGGTGGCGGCAGGCCTGTCCGTGTTCTTCTGGTCGCAGAAGCCGGGCATGGTCCCGCTGTACACCGGCCTGGACCAGAAGGCGACTGCTGAAGCGACCGACCTGCTGCGCGCCGCGCAGATCCCGTTCGCGCTCGACCCGGCCACCGGTGGCATCACCGTGCCGGAGAAGAACCTGCACGATGCCCGCCTGAAGCTGGCCGGTTCCGGCCTGACCGACAGCGGCAAGCTCGGCTTCGAGCTGATGGAGCGCGACCCCGGTTTCGGCGTCAGCCAGTTCGTGGAAAGCGCGCGCTACCAGCACGCGCTGGAAACCGAACTGTCGCGCACCATCAACACGCTGCGCCCGGTGCGCGATTCGCGCGTGCACCTGGCCATCCCCAAGCCCAGCGCCTTCACCCGCCAGCGTGATGTGGCCAGCGCTTCGGTGACCCTGGAACTGCGCGGCGGCCAGCAGCTGGAACGCAGCCAGGTCGATGCCATCGTGCACATGGTCGCCGCCAGCATTCCGGACCTGGCGCCGGAACGGGTGACCGTGGTCGACCAGAGCGGACGCATGCTCAGCATCACCGATCCGAACAGCGAGGCTGCGGTCAACGCCGCCCAGTTCGAGCAGGTGCGCCGCCAGGAAACCTCGTTCAACCAGCGCATCCGCGAACTGCTGGAACCGATGACCGGCCCCGGCCGTGTCAATCCGGAAGTGAGCGTGGACATGGACTTCTCGGTGACCGAGGAAGCCCGCGAACTCTACAACGGTGAACCGCAGAAGCTGCGCAGCGAGCAGATGAGCGAGAACACCACCAGCACCCCGGGCCCGCAGGGCGTACCGGGTGCGACCAGCAACAGCCCGCCGGGCCAGCAGGCCGCACCGGCCACGGCGCAGACCCCGACCGAAAGCAGCAAGAACGCCACCCGCAACTACGAGCTGGACCGCACCCTGCAGCACACCCGGCAGCCGGCCGGCCGCATCAAGCGCGTCTCGGTGGCGGTGCTGGTGGACAACGTGCCGCGCGCCGGTGCCAACGGCAAGGTCAGCCCGCAGCCGCTGTCGGCCGCCGAACTGACCCGCGTCGAAGGGCTGGTGAAGCAGGCCGTCGGGTTCAACGCCGAGCGCGGCGACACCGTGTCGGTGATGAATGCCCCGTTCGTGCGTGATACCACGCCGGTCGAAGGCCCGGCCTGGTGGGAACTGCCGTGGGTGCACGATGCCGGCCGCATGCTGCTGGGCGCCGTGGTGGTACTGGCACTGCTGTTCGGCGTGCTGCGCCCGGCGCTGCGCGCGATCACCGGCCAGAACAAGAAGGAGGGCGAGCAGGCACTGGAGCCGCATACCGCGGACGTGCAGCTGGTCGATGACGATGGCACCCCGCTGCCGGCGCTGGGCGCCGACCGGGCCAGCCTGGGCGGGCCGGATGCACTGGCCCTGCCGGTGGATTCATATGAGGAACGACTGCGGATGGCGCGTGAAGCCGTGAAGACCGACTCCAAGCGCGTGGCCCAGGTGGTCAAGGGCTGGGTGGCCAATGACTGAGCCGCAATTGACCGGTGTGCAGCGCGCCGCCGTGCTGCTGCTGTCCCTGGGTGAGCTGGACGCCGCCGAAGTGCTGCGCCATATGGAACCCAAGGAGGTGCAGAAGATCGGCATCGCCATGGCCACCATGACCGACATCACCCGCGAGCAGGTGGAACGGGTGATGGACCAGTTCGGCCAGGAGCTGGGCTCGAAGACCTCGCTGGGCGTGGGCTCGGACGACTACATCCGCAACATGCTGGTGCAGGCGCTGGGCAGCGAGAAGGCCGGCAACCTGATCGACCGCATCCTGCTGGGCCGCAACACCACCGGCCTGGATGCCCTGAAGTGGATGGACCCGCGCGCGGTGGCCGATCTGGTGCGCAACGAGCACCCGCAGATCATCGCCATCGTGATGGCCCACCTGGAAACCGACCAGGCCGCCGATGCCCTGAAGCTGCTGCCCGACCGTACCCGCGTCGACGTGCTGCTGCGCATCGCCACCCTCGACGGCATTCCGCCGAACGCACTCAATGAGCTCAACGAGATCATGGAGCGCCAGTTCGCCGGCAACCAGAACCTGAAGTCCTCCAACATCGGCGGCGTGCAGTGCGCGGCCAACATCCTCAACTTCATGGACAGCGGCCAGGACCAGGCGATCCTGGGCGAGATTGCCCGTATCGATGCGCCGCTGAGCAACCGCATCCAGGACCTGATGTTCGTGTTCGACGACCTGGTCGACCTGGACGATCGCGAGATGCAGCTGGTGCTGCGCGAAGTGAGCGGCGAGCGCCTGGGCCTGGCCCTGCGCGGTGCCGACATCAAGGTGCGCGACAAGATCACCCGCAACATGTCGCAGCGCGCTGCCGAGATCCTGCTGGAAGACATGGAAGCACGCGGCCCGGTGCGCCTGTCCGACGTGGAAGGTGCGCAGCGCGAGATCCTGGCCATCGTCAAGCGCATGGCCGATGAAGGCACCGTCACCATCGGTGGCAGCGCGGAGGCCATGCTGTGAGCAACGTCGTGCGCTGGCTTGCCCCGGACCTGCTGGCCCAGCCCGAACCGGCGCTGGCCCAGGAAGATGTGTTCGAACTCACCGAGCCGGACCCGGAGCACGAACCGGAGCCGCCACTGCAGCTGCCCACCCTGGAGGAAATCCAGGCGATCCAGGACAGTGCCGAGAAGGAAGGCTTCCAGCACGGCCACGCCGACGGCTACGGCCAGGGCCAGGCCGAGGTGCGTCGCCTCGCCGCGCAGATCGAAGGCATCCTCGACAACTTCAGCCGGCCGCTGGTGCGCCTGGAGAATGAAGTCGTCGGCGCGCTCGGGGAACTGGCGGTACGCATCGCCGGTGCGCTGGTCGGCCGTGCCTACGAGGCCGAACCGGCCCTGCTGGCGCAGCTGGTCGGCGAAGCCATCGACGCGGTCGGCGGCAGCACCCGCGAAGTGGAAGTACGCCTGCATCCGGACGACATCGCCGCGCTTGCACCACTGTTGAACCTGTCGCCGCAGCAGCGCCTGGTTCCCGATACCAGCCTCAGCCGCGGCGACCTGCGCGTGCATGCCGAAGCCGTACGCATCGACGGCACCCTGGAAGCCCGCCTGCGCGG
Source organism: uncultured Stenotrophomonas sp. (assembly GCF_945952405.1). Classification (GTDB taxonomy): domain Bacteria; phylum Pseudomonadota; class Gammaproteobacteria; order Xanthomonadales; family Xanthomonadaceae; genus Stenotrophomonas. The sequence continues at coordinate 13,263 of NZ_CAMFIA010000036.1, forward strand.
CGCGCTGGATGCGGTGATCCGCCAGACCGGAGCAGGCGCATGAGCGCGGAATCGCACGCCGCGCCGCAACCGGCGCCCGCGGCCGACTGGGCCGTGGCCCGCAACCTGCGCCTGGCCAGCCGCCTGGACGGCCTGCGCGTGGACACCGCGCATGGTCGCGGCCTGATCCGCGAAGGCGTGCTGCGCCGCGCGGTCGGGCTGACCCTGGAGGCGGTCGGCTGCGAGGCACCGCTCGGCGCCAGCTGCAAGGTGGAAGTGGTCGATGGCGGCTGGGTCGATGCTGAAGTGGTCGGCTTCGCCGGTGAACGCACTTACCTGATGCCCAGCGCCGAACTGCATGGCCTGCTGCCCAACGCACGGGTGGTGCCATCGGCGCGCCGTGGCGGCGTGGAGGTGGGCGAAGGCCTGCTCGGCCGGGTCATCGACAGCGATGGCGTGCCGCTGGACGGCAAGGGCCCGATCCGTGCCGAAGGCCACGTCGGCATGGCGGGCGTATCGATCAACCCGCTGGCCCGTGAACCGATCACCCAACCGCTGGATGTGGGCGTGCGCGCGATCAATGCGCTGCTGCCGATCGGCCGCGGCCAGCGTGTGGGCCTGTTCGCCGGCTCCGGCGTCGGCAAATCGACGCTGCTGGGCATGATGACCCGCTACACCGCTGCCGACGTGATCGTGGTCGGGCTGATCGGTGAACGTGGCCGCGAAGTCCGCGACTTCGTCGAGACCACGCTGGGCGAGGAAGGCCTGCGCCGCGCGGTGGTGGTGGCCAGCCCCGCCGACCGCCCTCCGCTGGCCCGCCTGCATGGCGCCTACCGCGCCACGGCCATTGCCGAATGGTTCCGCGACCAGGGCCTGAACGTCCTGCTGCTGATGGATTCGCTGACCCGCTTCGCCCAGGCGCAGCGCGAGATCGGCCTGTCGGTGGGCGAACCGCCGACCACCCGCGGCTACCCGCCGTCAGTGTTCGCCAAACTGCCGGCGCTGGTCGAGCGTGCCGGCAACGGTGCCAAGGGCCGTGGCTCGATCACCGCGTTCTACACGGTGCTGACCGAAGGCGATGATCCGCAGGATCCGATCGCCGACGCGGCGCGCGCGATCCTCGACGGCCACATCCTGCTCTCGCGGCGCGTGGCCGACAGTGGCCTGTACCCGGCCATCGACGTCGAATCGTCGGTCAGCCGCGTGGTCACGGAAATCGCCGACGAACCCTGGCGCCTGCGCATCCGCAAGTTGAAGCGGCTGGTCTCGGCCTACTCGGCCAACCGCGACCTGATCGCCATCGGTGCCTACCAGCGTGGCAATGACGCGGCCACCGACGAAGCCCTTGAACGCTGGCCGGAAATCATGGAGTTCCTCGGCCAGGACGTTGCCAAGGCCGCAGATCTCCCGCACAGCCAGGCGGCGCTGCAGCGCCTGGTGGAACAAGAGAGTTAAGCCATGAACCAGTCCAAGCGCATCGACCCCCTGCTCAAGCGGGCCCAGGAACACGAGGACGCGGTGGCCCGCGACCTGGCCGAACGCCAGCGCGTGCTCGATACCCATCTATCGCGACTGGACGAACTGCGCCGCTACGCCGAGGAATATGCCTCGCAACAGATGGCGAATGCGCAGATGGCGGCCACCAGCCCGGCACAGCTGCTCAACCGCCGCGCCTTCCTCGACCGCCTCGACAGTGCAGTGGAGCAGCAGCAGCGTACCGTGGACGGCAATCGCGAAAAGGTGGAAGCCGAGCGCGCCCGGTTGATCCTGGCCAGCCGCGACAAGGCGGTGCTGGAACAGCTGGCGGCCAGCTACCGCGCCCAGGAAAAGGTGGTCACCGACCGCCGCGACCAGCGCGAAATGGATGACATCGGCGCACGCCGTGCCCGCTTGGTGCAGGCCGAAGACCAGGACGACAGCGAACAGGGAGGCCGCCCGTGATGCCCGCGCCACTTGCCGGCAGCGCCAACGCGCAGCCACAGAATGCCAACAGCGGTGCAGCGCGCGCACCGCGCAGTGAGGCCAGCAAGGACTTCAGCCAGCTGTTGCAGGGCGGTGCACCGGCCACCGCGGCCGGCAGCGCCGACACGCCGTCGGCCACCCCGTCGCCGTCAGGCCAGCCCTCGACCACAGACAGCAACGGCCAGGCGGCGCGCGAGCGCACCACCGAGCCTGATGCGGCAAACAGTGAAACGCCGCCGCCGGCGTCCACCCCGGCTGCTGCTTCCACGGCCAGCGCCGCGACCGACAAGGACAAGGCGGTCTCTGCCGAAGATGCACCGTGGCCGCCGTTGGGCCTGGCCGGCCTGGTACTGGCACTGCCGCTGCAGGCCGATCCCGCTGCGGCGCCGCCCACCGCCGCCACGCCAACGCTTGCCGCTGACGGTCCCGCGCTGCCGGCGACAGCGGCCACCACGGCGCCGGCACTGCCCGGCGCGGCCCCCGCAGCTGCCCCGGCCAATGCCGGCGCCGCGGACGCCAAGGCTTCGGCGGCCAGCAGCACCGAAGAAGCCAGCGCATTGCCGCTGCCGGAGTTGCTGCTGCCGGGCAGCAAGCGCGGCGAGCGTGGCGAAGGCAACGACCTGGCCATGATCGGCGATCGCACCCCCGCCCCGCTGCTGCCTGCACCGCCCAGCGCGGCGGTGCAGGAGCTTAAGACCGCACTGGCCGCAGGCAACGCGATCTTCACTGGCGAGCCGACACCGAAGCCGGTGCTGGGTGACGACGGCTTCGACCAGGCCATCGGTGCCCGCCTGGGCTGGCTGGCCGACCAGAAGATCGGCCACGCCCATATCCGGCTGAGCCCGGATGACATGGGTGCGGTCGACGTGCGCCTGCAGTTGAACGGCGACAAGGTCCACGCCAGCTTCAGCAGCCCGCACGTGGACGTGCGCCAGGCCCTGGAAAACAGCCTGCCGCGCCTGCGTGAACTGCTGGGCGAACAGGGCTTCCAGCTCGCCCACGCCGATGTCGGCCACCAGGCGCCGGGCGGTGATGGCGCCGGAGCAGGCGCCCACGGCAGTGGCCTGGCGGGTGACGGAGAACCGTCGCCGGGCGACGGCGGCGTGTCGGCGCCGCAGCTGATCCGCCAACGCGGCCTGCTGGACGCGTACGCCTGACAGTGCCCTCCACGCATGGCGTGGATCTACTGCACGGACATTGCCTGACTTCCCCCGGTAGATCCACGCCACGCGTGGATGCCGCCCTCCGGCAAATCCCCCCGCGCGCGGATGCCCCACCCCGGTAGATCCACGCCACGCGTGGATGCCGCCCTCCGGCAAATCCCCCCGCGC
>NZ_CAMFIA010000037.1 GCF_945952405.1 uncultured Stenotrophomonas sp.
CAGGGCCAGCACGGTGTCGGCCATGCTCAGGCCGGAACCGACAATGGCCACCGCCTGCGCACCGGCCAGGGTGCGCACACCGTCATAGTCCCAGGCCTCGATCACCGCATCGGCAGGCAGTGCGTCGGCACCGGCCACCGGCAGCGGGCGCATGCTGTTGCCGGTGGCCAGTACCACCTGCGCGGCGTGCAGCGCAGGCCCATCGCCCAGCTGCAGCCGGTAACCGTGGTCGTCCGGTTGCAGGCCCAGCACCGGCTGCGCGATCACCTGCAGCTGCGCCGGGCTGGCGGCCGCAGCCTCCTGCAGGCGCTGCTGCAGATAGGCGGCGAAGTAGTGCCGGCACACGTAGCGTTCGCCCAGCACCTCGCGGGCCTCGCCCGGGTAGGCCTTGGCGGCCATCAGGAAGTCGAGGAAATCGCCGGGCTGGTCGGCAAACGCACTCATCTTCGCCGCCGGCACGTTCAGCAGGTGCTCCGGCCACGGCGTGGCATAGGCGATGCCCTGCGCCAGCTGCGAAGCCGGCTCGAAGATGGCCAGCGCCAGCGGCGCACGGGCCTGGCGCAACACCTGGATCGCTACCAGCACCCCGGCCGCACCACCACCGATGATTGCCAGGTCCAGTTCGCCATTACGCGGTGAATCAGTCATGTGCCGATTGTAGGCCATCGGCGATGACCGGCCGGATTGCCGAAGCAGGCGGCCGGCCTTGCCTCACATCAACGCATCGGCCAGGCGTGCAATGCCCTCGCGGCTGCGCCGCCACGCGGCACGGCTGCGCCACTGCTGCAGATCCAGCTGCCGCGACTCCCGCAGGTAACCGTCCTCGATCGCGCACAGCTGCTGCACCAGCGCACGGTCGTAGCAGATCAGGCCGATTTCGGCATTCAGCGCGAACGAGCGGATATCCATGTTGATCGAGCCGAGCACGGCGATGTCCTCGTCCACGCTCATGTGCTTGGCATGCAGGAACTGCGGCTCGTACAGCGCGATGCGCACGCCACAGCGCAGCAGCTCGTCGTAATACGCCTCCTGCGCCCACGAGGTCAGCCGCTGGTTGTTGCTGGCCGACAGGATCAGCTGCACGTCCACCCCGGACAGCGCCGCGATGCGCAGCGCGCTCAGCGTGGCTTCGTCCGGCACGAAGTACGGCGTGACCATCACCAGCCGCCGCCGGGCCAGGTGGATCAGCGCCGCCACCGCGTCCCGCGCGTTGCTGTACGGGTAGGCTGGGCCACTGGGCAGCAGCTGGGTGGCGATATCGTCGCCGCATTCCGGCACATCGGCGATCACGTCCAGGCGCTGGCCGGTTTCCATGTACCAGTCGCTGGCGAACACCGCCTCCAGATGCGCCACCGCCGGGCCACGCACGCGCGCCACCAGCTCGCGGTTCGGGTGGCCGGGCACGAAGCCCGGGCCAGCCAGGTTCTGCGAACCGACATAGGCCACTTCATTGTCGATCACTGCGATCTTGCGGTGGTTGCGCAGGTCCATGCGTCCGCTGCGGCGCCAGCGCAGGCCGCCGGGCAGCATCGCCCGCACCTCGATGTCGCGCGCTTCCAGGCGCTTGCGGTAGGCGCGCAGGCCGCGCTTGGCGCCCACCGCATCCAGCAGCACGCGACACTGCACGCCGCGCGCGGCAGCGCGTTGCAGTGCCTCGACCACCGCCTCTCCCACCGCGTCATCGAACATCAGGTAGTACAACAGGTGCACGCGGTCTTCGGCCTGGTCGATGTCGGCGATCAGCGTGTGCAGCGACTCGTCGTAGTCGGTCAGCAGGTCGACGGCGTTGCCGTGCACCGGCATGAAGTCGCCCTGCCGCTGTACCAGCGGCACGATCTCGGCACTGGCGGTATCCGGCCGCGGGGTCCAGCGCAGGCGATGCTGCAGCGCCTGTTCCTCGCGGATCACCTGCGAAGCCTCGGCCTGCCGCCGGATCCGCTCGCGCGACAGCCACGGGTGGCCGAACAGCAGGTACAGCGGCAGCCCCAGCAGCGGCACGAAGCCGACCAGCAGCAGCCAGCTGCGCGCCGCACCCGGCGTGGTGCGGGTGGGAATCCAGCACAGCGCGACCAGCCGGATCAGCCAGTCGATCAGCAGCAGGTACGATCCCAGCAACCACTCGAACAGCATCGCGTCGTCCGTCGGCAGGTGAGGGGTCATTCTGCCCAGCCCCCGGCGGCAGAGTCGAGCCCATGCTCGGCGGCGGTGCGGGCCCGGGGCGTGCCGACCAACGGTCGGCACCGGCCATTGAACGGTCGGCACCGGCCATCTGGGTGCCAGACATGAAAAAACCCGCCACAAGGGCGGGTTTCTTCGCGGGGACCAGCAATCCTTGCGGATTACTTGATCTTGCCTTCCTTGTACAGGACGTGCTTGCGCACGACCGGATCGTACTTCAGGAATTCCATCTTCCCCGGGGTGTTCTTCTTGTTCTTGTCGGTCGTGTAGAAGTGGCCGGTACCGGCCGAGGAAATCATACGGACCTTATCGCGCTTGCCTGCCATGATGCTTTACTCCTCAGACCTTTTCGCCGCGCGCACGCAGCTCAGCCAGAACGGAATCAATGCCGTTCTTGTCGATGGTGCGCAGTGCATGCGCGGAAACACGAAGCTTGACCCAGCGGTTCTCGCTGGCGACCCAGAAGCGGCGCTCGTGCAGATTCGGCAGGAAACGACGACGGGTCTTGTTGTTGGCGTGCGAGACGTTGTTACCCGTCTGCACTCGCTTGCCGGAAACCTGGCATACGCGGGACATTGCGCACCTCGATAGTAGTAGTTGTCAGCCCGTAGCCCGGGAGACGGCGGCCTCGATGGTTGCCCACCACACGTCAAGAGAATCAAAGGGTTACGCTGGCGTTGGGCGGCCGGGGACGTGCTCCCGGGGGCGCCGCCCGGTAGAAAACCGGACACAGCGAGCCGCGCATTATGCATGCAATCAACGCCTTGCGCAAGTTACCCACAGGCCAGCCTGAACACGGCAAGGCCGCCCCACCCCTGTAGAGCCGAGCGCGGGCTCGGCTCTACAGGAAGGCCCCCCGTATCGGCTCACGCGCACCGTGGCGCGCACAACGGCGGGCGGATCACCCCAACGCGTCCACCACCCAATCAATGAACACCCGCAGCCGCTGGCTCATATGCCGGTTCGGCGGGAACATCACATGCATCGGCATCGCGGGCAGCTGCCACGCCTGCAGCACCGGCAGCAGCTCGCCCCGCGCCACGTGCGGATCGGCCATGTAGCGTGGCAACGCGACCACGCCCAGGCCGGCCAGCGCAGCGGCGAGATAGGCGTTGCCGTCATCGAAGCCCACCGCGTAGCGGCCCTGCACCTCGATGCGTTCATCGCCGCGCTGCGCGTTGAACACCCGAGCGCGGCCACTGCGTGGGCTGAGGAAACCGACCATGTGGTGATCGGGCCCTTCCAACGCGCGCGGATCGGCCGGCAGGCCGAAGCGCTGCACGTAGCCCGGGCTGGCGTGGAAACCAATCGGCAGCGCCGCCAACGGCCGTGCCACCAGCGCCGGATCGGCCGGGGTGCCGCCACGGATCACGCAATCGACGTTGTCGGCGATGACATCCACCTCGCGGTCGCTGACCCCGATGTCCAGCTGGATCTCCGGGTAGCGCGCCAGGAACGCCGGCAGCGCCGGCACCAGCCGCAGCCGTGCATACGGCCCGGGCACATCCACGCGCAGGCGCCCGCGCGGCTGCATGGCGGCATCGCCCAGGCCGCCCTCCACCTCTTCCAGGTCGGCCAGCAGCCGGGCGATGCGCGGGTAATAGGCCGCGCCATCGGCGGTGACGCTGACCCGGCGCGTGGTGCGGTTGAGCAGGCGCAGCCGCAGATGCGCCTCCAGCTGCTGGACCAGCTGGGTCACCGAGGTGCGGCTGACCTGCAGGGTGTGCGCGGCGCGGGTGAAGCTGCCGGTTTCCACCACCCGGGCGAACGCCCGCATCGCCTCGAAACGGTCCATGGCGGGCCATTATTGTTTGGAATTGGCAATCAATCTAGGCCGATCATCGCGGTTTATCCAGACAGCGCTGGCGAGGAGGATGGCGTTCTCTCCCACGGGATCTTCCCCATGTCACAGCGTGATGTCGTTTTCCCCGCCGGTCGCCAGGCCCTGTACGAGCGCAACCGCTACTCGCCGGCGGTCCGATCCAATGGTTTCCTGTTCGTCTCCGGCCAGGTTGGCAGCCGTGAGGATGGTTCACCCGAACCAGACTTCGAAACGCAGGTGCGTCGCGCCTTCGACAACCTCAACGCGGTGCTGGCTGCGGCCGGCTGCACGTTCGATGACGTGGTCGACGTGACCGTGTTCCTGGTCGATCCGCAAACGAACTTCGAGAAGGCCTGGGCGATCGTGCCCGAGTATTGGGGCGAGGCGCCGCACCCGACCCTGACCGGCATCGGCGTGACCTGGCTGTACGGCTTCCAGTTCGAGATCAAGGTGATCGCGAAGCTGCCAGCAGACCGGTAGTGCCGGCCGCTGGCCGGCAACGCGTCAGGGTCGGAGCCCCCGCATCCAAAAGCGTACCGACAGCCAGCAGATCGGTAGTGCCGGCCGCTGGCCGGCAACGCGTCAGGGTCTGAGCCCCTGCATCCAAAGGCGTACCGACAGCCAGCAGATCGGTAGTGCCGGCCGCTGGCCGGCAACGCGTCAGGGTCAGAACCCATGCATTGAAGGGCAGAACAGCAGTGCCCGACGAACCCGCGCGCGCACCTGAACGGGTCGTTTCGACGAATTCCCGAGGTGGCCATTGATATTGTATCCGGCGAAAACCGCTTGCTAGCCTCCCGTCCATGCGCCGGATCTCCCGCCAACTGCGTACGTACCTGATGATGCTGCTGATGGCGGCATTCGTGGTCGTGCCGGTGGCCGACGCGCTGGCCTGCACGGTGGAACCGCATGCCAGTTCGGTGCATGTCGACCCTGCGGCAGACACCGATGGCGACAGTGATGGCAAGCACGTCGGTGCGTGTGGCCACAATCACTGCCACCACTCCAACCTGAGCCTGCCGGCGAGCCCCCCCGTCGCCTTCGGTACGCCGTTGCCGGCGCGCTGGATGAATGCCGGCGACGCGGCGACCTATGCGGTCGCCCAGGATGAACTGACGCGTCCTCCCCGGGCGTGAGTTGAGCACCGCCCGCAATCGCGGGCTTCGGTTCCCCTCACCTCCGGAATATCTCCATGTCGACCCTGACACGTCGGCCGCTGCGTGCGGCCGGGCTGGTCGTCGCCGTGTTGCTGGGCCTGGCCCCGGCAATGCAGGCGTCGGCACAAGCCGCCCCTTCCTACGACACCCTGCTTGAACGCCTCGACCAGCTGCCCGGCACCCGTGTGGGTGCAGCACTGGCCGAGGCCGCCGACGCGCGCGCCGAGCAGGCTCGTGCGTTGCCCAACCCATCCCTTTCCTGGACCGCCGAGAACGCCTGGGGCACCGGCTCCTACGGCGGCATGGGCAAGGCCGACAGCGTGCTCACCCTGTCCCAGCCGCTGGAGGTCTGGGGCCAACGCGGCGCGCGCATCCGTGCCGCCCGTGCCGACGCGCAGGCCGCCAACCTGCGCGGCACCCAGAGCCGCAGCGATGTGGCCAGCCAGCTGGCGGTGGTCTATGCACAGGCGGAAAGTGCACTGCGCCGCTACGGCCTGGCCGAAGAAGCGCTGACCCTCACCCGCGATGACGCCAACGCCGTCAACGCGATGGTCAAGCAGGGCCGCGAACCGCAGCTGCGTGCCGTGCAGGCGCAGAGCGAAGTCGCCAACGCCAGCGCCGCGCTGGATGAGGCGCAGGCCTTCCGCGATGCGGCGCTGGCCCGCCTGGCCGGTGCTGCACTGCTGGATGCGCCGGTGCAGTCGATCGACAGCAGCCTGCTCGACCGTGCCCCACCGCTGCCGCGCGGTGCCATCGATACCGCCCTGGCGGTGCGCATCGCCGAGGCCGACGCGGACGCGGCGGGCAAGCGGGTCGAGGTGGAGCGCAAACGTGCCCTGCCCGATCTCAGCGTCACCGCCGCGCAGACCCGCTTCCGTGAAGGCGGCGAGCGCGCCTACAACCTCGGGGTCAGCCTCAGCATCCCGCTGTTTGATCGCAACCGCGGCGGCATCCGCGCCGCCAATGCCGACCAGCGCGCGGCCGAAGCACGCCTGGACCAGCAGCGCCGCGATAGCGAGGCCGAACGGCTCTCCGCCGTAGCCGGGTTGAAGGCGGCCGGCAGCCGTACCCGTGCCGCCGACGAAAGCGTGGTCGCCGCCGAGGAGGCCTATCGCCTGGCCCGCGTCGGCTTCGACGCCGGACGCATCTCGCAGCTGGAACTGCGCAGCACGCGCAGCGCCCTCATCGCCGCCCGCGGCACCGCCGTGGACGCACGCCTGTCGCGTGTCGGCGCGGAAATCGATCTTGCGCGCCTTGAAGGCCGCGCCCCCTTTGTGGAGGCCCCATGACCCTGTCCCGTTCTTTCCCCCTGCTCGGCAGCGCCCTGCTGGCCGTACTCCTGGCCGGCTGTGCCGGCAACGCGCAGACGCCGGAAGCGGCCGCTGCCACCCCCGCCAAGGCCGGCAACGATGACGGCCACGGCCATGCCGCCAACAGCAAGGACGCCAAGGCAGAAACCGCAAAGGCGCCTGCCGATGCCGACGAGGGCCTGGTGCAGCTGACCGCGGACCAGATCAAGGCCTCCGGCATTGAAGTGGTCGCCGTCGGTCGTGGTGGCGGCGGCTCCACGCGCCTGTCCGGACGTGTCGAACCTTCGGTGGGCGCGCGCGCTTCGGTGGCCTCCACCGTGACCGGCCGTGTCGAACGCGTGCTGGTCGCGCCGGGCACCGCAGTGAAACAGAACCAGGCGCTGGCCATCGTGGTCAGTGGTGAGGCAGCGGTGTTCCGCGCCAACGCCCTGGCCGCGTCGGCCGAAGCCGAGGCCGCGCGCCTGGCTTACGGCCGCGACAAGGCGCTGGTCGAGCAGGGCGTGGTTGCCCGCCAGGAGCTGGAAGCCTCGCGCGCACGCTCGCTGGCGGCACAGGCCCAGGCCGCCGCCGCGCAGGCCCAGGCCGCCGCCAACGGTGCGCCCGATGCCAGCGGCCGGGTCCGCATCACCAGCCCGGTGGCCGGCATCGTCGGCAATGTGCAGGTCACGCCCGGTGGCGTGGTCGCTGCCGGCAGCGCCGTGGCCGACGTCGCCGACCCGGCGATGAACGAACTGGTGTTCACGGCGCCGCCGGCACTGGCGGCACAGGTCACGCCGGGCATGGCACTGGAAGTGAGCGTGCCGGGCGGCAGCTTCACCGCCACCGTCACCGGCTCGGCCGCCGATGTGCGCCAGCAGGGCGGCGTCGCGGTGATCCGTGCCACGCCGGTGAACGCCTCGCTGCCGCCGGCCGGTTCGCCGGTGTCGGCCGTGGTGGTCACCGAAGGCCAGGACGGCGCGCTCAGCGTGCCCGCCGATGCGGTGCAGAACGTCGATGGCAGCAGCGCGGTGTTCGTCGCCGTCGAAGGCGGCTTCAAGGCCACGCCGGTGCTGGCGGGACGGCGCGCCGGCGACCGCATCGAGATTCTCGGTGGGCTGAGCGGCAGCGAGCGCATCGTCGGTGCCAACGCCTTCCTGCTCAAGGCCGAACTGGCCAAGGGCGAAGCCGAGCACGGCCACTGAGGAGGCGACCATGTTCAAGCTGATCATTGAAACAGCGGTGCGCCACCGCTGGCTGGTGGTGTTCCTGGCCGCGCTGATCGCCGCCGTGGGCCTGTTCCAGCTGGGCAAGCTGCCGATCGACGCGGTGCCGGACATCACCAACCGCCAGGTGCAGATCAACACGGTGGCACCGGCGCTGACCCCGGAACAGATCGAGCGGCAGGTGACCTACCCGCTGGAAACCGCGCTGGCCGGCATTCCCGGCCTGACCACCACCCGTTCGCTGTCGCGCAATGGTTTCTCGCAGGTCACCGCGATCTTCACCGACGCGACCGACATCTACTTCGCCCGCCAGCAGGTGGCCGAACGCATGCGCGAGGCATCGGATGACCTGCCCGAGGGCGCGTCGCCGATCCTGTCGCCGGTCACCACCGGCCTTGGCGAAGTGCTGATGTGGACGGTGGACTTCACTGCGTTCGATCCGGCCAGGCTGGCCAAGCCCGGCGAAGCCGGCTGGCAGGCCGGCGAGGTCTACCGCACGCCGGAAGGCAACCTGCTACGCACGCCGGAAGAACGTGCCACCTACCTGCGCACCGTGCAAGACTGGATCATCGCGCCGCAGATGCGCTCCAGCCCGGGGCTGGCCGGCGTCGATACGGTCGGCGGCTACGTCAAGGAATACGGCGTGCATCCGGACAGCGCGCGGCTGGCCGCGCAGGGTCTCGGCCTGGCCGATCTGGTCACCGCATTGCAGCGCTCCAACGTGCAGGCCGGTGCCGGTTTCGTGCAGCGTGCCGGCGAAGGCCTGGTGGTGCGTGCCGATGGCCTGGCGCTGACCACCGACGACCTGGCGCAGGCCCCGGTGGCCACCCGCAATGGCGTGGTGGTGCGCGTGGCCGATGTGGCCGAGGTCGAGCTGAGCCGCGCGCCGCGCCTGGGTGCAGCCAGCCGCAATGGCCACGAAGCGGTGCTGGGTACCGCGCTGATGATCGCCGGCGGCAACAGCCGCACCGTGGCCCAGGCCGCGGCCGCGCGCCTGGAGCAGGTAAACACGTCGCTGCCGGCCGACATCGTGGCAGCACCGGTGCTGGACCGCAGCGTGCTGGTCAATTCCACCATCAAGACCGTGGCCAGGAACCTCACCGAAGGCGCGCTGCTGGTGGTGGTGGTGCTGTTCCTGCTGCTCGGCAACCTGCGTGCCGCGACGATCACCGCGCTGGTGATTCCGCTGTCGTTCCTGTTCGCGGTGATCGGCATGAACCGCTTCGGCATCAGCGGCAACCTGATGAGCCTGGGTGCACTGGACTTCGGCATCCTGGTGGACGGTGCGGTGATCGTGGTCGAGTCGACACTGCTGATGCTGGGCCAGCGCCGTGCCGAACTGGGGCGTGCGTTGACCGCGATGGAACGCCTGCGCGTGGCCGCCGATTCGGCGCTCAAGATGGCGCGCCCGGCGGCGTTCGGGCAGCTGATCATCCTGCTGGTGTTCGCGCCGATCCTTACCCTGGAAGGCGTGGAGGGCAAGACCTTCCACCCGATGGCAGCCACCTTCATGCTGGCCCTGGTCGGTGCCTTCATCTTCTCCTTCACCTTCGTGCCGGCGATGGCTGCACTGCTGGTACGCGAGCCGAAGCTGAAGGACGGCGAGGCGCATGCCGGCGACGGCGAGCACGAGACCCGGCTGATCCGGGTGCTGCGCGCACGCATCGAGCCGGTGATCCGCAAGGCCGTGGCACACCCGCGTACGGTAGTGGCCGGCGCGGTGATGATGGTGGTGGTGGGCATCGGTTCGTTCTCGCTGCTGGGCCGCGAGTTCATGCCCACGCTGGACGAGGGCAACGTGGCGATGCAGGCCCTGCGCGTGCCGTCGACCTCGCTGGAACAGTCGCTGGCGATGCAGCTGGCGCTGGAGAAGGTGATCGCCGAGCAGCCGGAGGTGGCCACGGTGTTCTCGCGTACCGGTACCGCCGAGGCCGCGATCGACCCGATGCCGACCAACATCTCCGACAGCGTGATCGTACTGAAGCCGCGCAAGGAGTGGCCCGATCCGAAGCTGGACAAGGAGGCGCTGGTGGCGCGGTTCGAGACGCTGGCCGGGCAGCAGCTGGGCAACAGCTTCGAGTTCAGCCAGCCGATCGAGCTGCGCTTCAACGAGCTGATCTCAGGCGTGCGGACCGACCTGGCGGTGATGATCTTCGGCGATGACTTCAGCCAGCTGCAGAAGGTGGCCGACCAGGTGGCGTTGAAGCTGCGCGCGGTGGATGGCGCCGCCGACGTGCGGGTGGAGCAGATCTCCGGCCTGCCCACGCTCAACGTGGCCATCGACCACGTGGCGGCGGCGCAGTACGGGCTGACCGCAGCGGACGTCAGTGACGCGCTGTCCACCGGCATCGGCGGTACCGCTGCCGGCAAGATCTTCGAAGGCGACCGTCGCTTCAACGTGGTGGTCCGCCTGGACGACGCCGCACGCAACGATCCGGACCAGCTGGCCTCGCTGCCGATTGCCACGCCCTCCGGCCAGGTGATTCCGCTGTCGTCGGTCGCACGCATCACGGTCAGCGAAGGCCCGAACCAGATCAGCCGCAACAACGGCAGCCGTCGCGTGGTGGTGCAGGCCAACGTGCGCGGCCGCGATCTGGGCGGCTTCGTCGGCGAGGCGCAGGCGGCGGTGGCCGACGTAGCGCTGCCGCCGGGTGCCTACCTGACCTGGGGCGGCCAGTTCGAGAACCTGCAGCGCGCGGAGCAGCGGCTGGCGACCGTGGTGCCGGTGGTGTTCCTGCTGATCGGCAGCCTGCTGTTCATGGCCCTGCGCAGCGGCAAGGAAGCGGTGCTGGTGTTCAGTTGCGTGCCGTTGGCCCTGGTCGGCGGCATCCTCGCACTGCTGCTGCGGGGCATGCCGTTCTCGGTGTCGGCAGCGGTCGGCTTCATCGCCGTCTCCGGCGTAGCGACCTTGAACGGCCTGGTGCTGATGCAGGCCATCCGCGAACGCCTGGATGCCGGCGACCTGCCGCTGCAGGCTGCGATCAACGGCGCGTCCAGCCGCATCCGCGCGGTGCTGACCACGGCGCTGGTGGCGATTGTCGGCTTCATTCCGATGGCCATTGCCAGTGGCTCCGGCGCGGAAGTACAGAAGCCGCTGGCCACGGTGGTGATCGGTGGCCTGATCACCGCCACCGTGCTGACCCTGCTGGTGCTGCCGACCTTCGCCGCGCGCGTGGCCAAGCCACGGGCGGCAGGTTGACCTGAGACCGGGGTCGGAGCCCTTTCCGTGGGAAAGGGCTCCGACCCCATGACCGGATCAGGCCTTCTTGCGCTCGGCGATGTAGGCCTGGATCTGCTGTTCCAACACCGGCAGCGGCACCGACCCCTGCTTGAGCAGGGTGTCGTGGAAGCCCTTGATGTCGAACTTGTCGCCCAGTTCCTTCTCGGCCTGCGCGCGCAGGCGCACGATCGCGATCTCGCCGAGCTTGTAGCTCAGCGCCTGGCCCGGCCAGGAAATGTAGCGGTCCACCTCGGTGGTCACTTCATGCTCGCTCAGCGCGGTGTGGTCGCGCAGGTAGGCCAACGCCTGATCGCGGGTCCAGCCCTTGCTGTGCACGCCGGTGTCGATCACCAGGCGCGCGGCGCGCCACATCTCGTAGGTCAGGCGGCCGAAATCCTCGTACGGGGTTTCGTAGATGCCCATTTCAACGCCCAGCTTCTCGCAGTACAGCGCCCAGCCCTCGCCATAGGCGGAGATGTAGGCATTGCGGCGGAACTCGGGCAGGTTCTTCTGTTCGGCGGCGAGCGCGCCCTGCAGTGCATGCCCCGGGTCGGACTCATGCAGGGTCAGCGCCGGCAGGTTGTACAGCGGGCGCGACGGCAGGTTGTAGGTGTTGAGCCAGTAGGTGCCCATGCCACCGCGGCCGGCGGTCCAGAACGGTGCGATGTCCGGCGGCACCGGCACGATGGTGAAGCGGGCGCGCGGCAGCGTCATGTACTTGCCGAGCTGGCCATCGGCGCGCTTGGAGATCCACGCGGCACGCGACAGCAGTTCTTCCGGGGTCTTGGCATAGAACTGCGGATCGGTACGCAGGAAGGTCAGGAACTCGGCGAAGCTGCCCTTGAACTTCACCTGCTTGATGATGTCGTTCATTTCCTTCTGGATGCGCTCCACTTCACCCAGGCCGATGCGGTGGATCTCGTCCGGCGACAGGTCCAGCGTGGTGTATTCGTGGATCTGCTGCTTGTAGTACGCCTTGCCATCGGGCATTGCTTCGGCGGCCAGGGTGGTGCGCGCCTGCGGCACGTACTCGTTGACGAAGAAGGTGCGCAGCTGCTGGAACGCCGGCACCACCTTGCCGCTGATCGCCGCGCGGGCCTGTGCCTGCAGCTTGGCCTGCTCGGCGGCCGGAATGCTGTTGGGCAGCTTCTTGAACGGCGCGTACAACGGCGATGCGGTCGGATCCTTCAGCTCGGCGACCGTGGCGATGGAGACCTCGCGGCCATCCAGCACCGCGCGCGGCACGCTGAAGCCACGCTTCAGGCCGGCACGCATGTTTTCGGTCTGCTGGCCGAAGTAGCGCGGCACATCCTCCAGGCGCGCGATGTAGTTCTGGTAGTCCTGCACGGTCTTCATTTCGCGCCGGGCCATGAAGGACAGGTTGGACCAGAACGAAGAGTCGGCGTTGAACGGCATCTCATAGCCGCGCAGGCGCACTTCTTCGGCCAGGTTGAACACCTGGTCGTGGTAGATCGCGTAGTTGACCTGGTTGTCCGCCGACAAGGTCTTCGGATCGATCTTCTTCAGTGCGGCCAGGGTCTCGTCCCACACCTTCAGCCGGGCCTGCTGCGCGGCCGGGCCGACGTCGGGCATGCGGGTGGCGTTGGCCGGGGCGTCCTCGTCCTCACTGGCCTCGCCACCGCCTTGCTGGCGCCACTTCCATTCCTTCTCGTACAGCGCGCGGAAGGCGGCATCGGCAGGCGATTCGGTGGCCACGCTGGCCGGTGCGGCGGCGGCGGGCGGCGCGGCCAGGGCCACGGCGGGGGCGGACAGGGCAAGCAGCAGGGCAACGGCAAGACGGGTTTTCACGAGCACAGGTTCCCGGGAAGGCAGACCCCGATCATGGCACCGCCCGCCGCCCATGGCATGGGACGAAGGTCCTGCCCGCAACGCAGGCAGGATCGGGAACCGGCCGCAGGCCGGGGCCCCAGCGCCGAAGGCGCGTGGTAGAGCCGACTGTTAGTCGGCTGCTCTTCCGCCAGAGGTAGCAAACCCCGCGCTTTGCGCGTGCGCCGGACTCCTGATCGGGGTCAGAGCCCTTTCCACCGGAAAGGGA
>NZ_CAMFIA010000038.1 GCF_945952405.1 uncultured Stenotrophomonas sp.
AGGTCATCGCCAGGGTTTACACCCAAAACCCCGCTGCTTACGCAGCGGGGTTTTTCTTTGTGCGCGGGAAAACCCATCCGGGATTATCTCCCCGGTAGATCCACGCCATGCGTGGATGGAAAGCGCCGACCAAGGTCGGCCGCTACCGAACGCTGGCAGTAGATCCACGCCACGCGTGGATGGATGACGCCCACCAAGGTGGGCCGCTACCAGACCCCGGCAGTAGATCCACGCCACGCGTGGATGGATGGCGCCAACCAAGGCCGACCGCCACCGACCCCCGGATGGACGGCGCCCACCAAGGTGGGCGGCTACCAGACCCCGGCGTAGATCCACGTCACGCGTGGATGGATGACGCCAACCAAGGCCGGCCGCTACCACCCCCCTCATGCCTCTGCCGGCACGCACAAGGCCCACAAAAAAGGCGGCGCCCTGCGGGCGCCGCCTTCATCCGTACGTACAGCGCTTTTCCGATCAGGCGACCCGGGCGATGGCCTGCGGTTCCTGCTGCCGGAACACCGACACCGCCTCGGTCAGCGTTCCCGCCTGCGATTGCAGCTCACGCGCGGCGGCGGTGGCTTCCTCCACCAGCGCGGCGTTCTGCTGCGTGGCCTGGTCCATCTGCACCACGGTCTGGTTGATCTGCTCGATACCCACCGACTGTTCCTGCGAAGCAGCCGAGATCTCGCGCATCAGATGGCTGACGTTCTCCACGCCGCCGACAATGCCCTGCATGCGCTGGCCCGCGTCGGCCACCAGCTGCGCGCCTTCGCCCACCTGGCGACCGGCCTCATCGATCAGCTTCTTGATCTCCTGCGCGGCGGCCGCCGAACGCTGTGCCAGTACGCGTACTTCGCTGGCGACCACGGCAAAGCCGCGCCCCTGCTCGCCGGCGCGCGCCGCTTCCACCGCTGCGTTCAACGCCAGGATATTGGTCTGGAAGGCGATGCCGTCGATGACGCCGGTGATGTCGCCGATCCGCCTGGAGGCGCCTTCGATCGCCTGCATGGTGTCGATCACCCGCTGCATGGCGGTGTTGCCCTCGCTGGCGGCGCCCTGGGTGGACGCCGCAAGCTCACTGGCCTCACGCGCGTGGGCGGCGTTCTGGCGCACGGTCGAGGTCAGCTCCTCCATCGAGGCCGCGGTCTCCTGCAGGTGCGCGGCCTGGCGCTCGCTGCGTTCGGACAGCGCACCATTGCCTGCGGCAATCTCGTTGGCGGCGGTGCTGATCGAGGAGGCGCATTGCTGGATGTGCCCCACCATGCGCGCCAGCTGGCCGGCCGTGGCGTTGGCATCGCGCTGGATCGCGGCGAACGCACCGTGATGCTCGCCGTGCATGCGCCGGTCAAGATCGCCGTTGGCCAGTGCGGACAGCATCTGCCGCACTTCATCGACGGTACTGCCCAGCGTATCCAGCAGCTGGTTGATGCCGCCGGTCAGGCCATCGAGGAAGCTTGCACCTTCCGTGGCCTGCAGGCGCTGGTCCAGGTCACCGGCGGCGGCGGCGGCGACGATGCCGGCCACGGCGTTCTCCAGCGCCAGCTCATGGGTGCGGTCATGCCACTCCACCGCAAAACCGAGCCGCACGCCCTGTGCATCGAACACCGGAGTGACCACCTGTGCGAAATGCACCGGTCCGATCTGCACCTTGCCGTTGTGCGTGACCTGCAGGCTGTTGAGGATCGCGCGGATGCGGTCCGGATTGGCATGGAAGCGGTGGATGCTGCTTCCGACCAGGCGCTCGGCGTCGAAATCCGGGAAGGCCTGGCGCAGCGTCGCCTGCTGGTTGCGCAGCAGCGCCACCACCGATCGGTTGACGTAGCGGATCACGTGGTCGTTGTCGGCAATCATCATCGCCGTGCGCGAAGCATCCAGTGCCTGGCGGATCTGCGCGTTCTCGGCATGTGCCTCGGCCTCGCGGCCGCGCTGCGCCTGCACGTGACGCGCGGTATCGGCCAGCGCATGGGCCAGCGAGCCGGGCGCGTAGGCGCGGGTGTCCGTATGCGCGCCGAGATCGGCGCCGGTGGCGATATCGCGCGCCAACGCCGCAAGCCGGCGTGGGCCATGTCCAAGCGCCTCGGTCTGCTGCCGCAGGCGCAACGCGACCTGGCCGAGGAACACGCTCAGGCCCGCCAGCAGTCCGGCCTGCAGCAAGGTCGGGGCCACTGCGGCACCCTGCATCAGCGGTGCCAGCAGTGTGAGCGTGCCGATGCCACCGGCCAGCCACACCGGCAGCCGATCACGATGGCTGAGCAGCACGCCCAGCAGCAGCGCGATCGGCAGTGCCGGCGACAGCCCGGTCATCGCGCACAGCAGTGCCAGCTGCAGTGAAAGCAGTACGGCCAGGCCATTGCGGGCCAGCGCGCGGCCGGCCTGCGGACCGGCCAGCCACAGTGCCGGCAACAGTGAGGCCGCGGTCAGCGAGGCGGCGAGCAGGTGCGGGCCGCGCAGCGCCAGTATCAGGCCGGCTACGGACAGCACTGCGCTGCCAACCAGCAGGCGACGATCCGCCTGGCGGGCGAGCTGCTGCAGGTGGGGCAGGCGGGCGTTATCGGGGGGACGGGAAGATGCAGCGGACATCGGCGACTCCAGGATCAGCAAACGACAACGGCCACGCGGTGACGCACGCAGGAGCGTGTGGCCAGGGCGTGGACGCGGAACTCGGGGAATGCGACGTGATCAACGCCGCGGAGACAGGGCGCCGTGACCCCATCCTGTGGGTGACGGTGCAGTAGAGCGGGCATGCGGACTTCCTTGCAGAACCAGACACACGCCGCAGGCCCGACCGGGCCCGCGTGCTGCGGACGCAGGGGCCCGCAACTGATGTATCGGCCGCAAACGCGTGGAGTGAAGCGCGCGAGGGCGCTGGCTCAGCCGGCGTTGTTGTTGTTGAAGAAATCCAGGATCACGTCGGCGATCTGCGCCGGCGCTTCCATGTGCAGGTGATGGTTGCCGGGAAACACCGCCAGCCGTCCATCACGCAGATGCTGCAGGCGATCGCTGCGCATCGGCTCGGGATAGTAGGACTGCGCGGGCGTGGCGTAGATCACCTGGGTCGGGCAGGCAATGGCCTGCAGCAGGTTGTCGATCTGGCCTTCGCTGAGGCGGATCGCGGTGGGCAGCATCAGGCGTGGATCGCTGCACCAGCGGTAACCGCCTTCGACCGGCTCCACGCCGCGCTCGACCAGCAGGCGTGCGCAGTGCTCGCTCAGCTGGTTGGTCATCATCCGCGCACGGATCGGCGCCGCCAGGTCGGGGAACACGCGCAGCTGCTTGCGCGCCAGACCACGCGTGGCATTCACATGCTCGCGCAGGCGATGGGCGGTTTCTTCCTCGGGTCCACGCAGGCCACCGAGCGCCTCGATCGCCACCAGCCGCTCGACCCGATCACTCACCGAGGCGGTAAGGCTGGCGATGCCGGCGCCCATCGAATGACCGAGCAGGCTGAAGCGGTCCCAGCCCAGCGCATCGGCCACATCCAGCACATGGCAGATCGCAGCGGCCGTGGTGTAGCTGGCACCGGCTGGCAGGTGCGCGCTGTGGCCGTGGCCCGGCAGGTCGATCGCCACCAGCTGCAGCGACGACAGGTGCGGTGCCAGCGGCACGAAGCTGGCGGCATTGTCGAGCCAGCCATGCAGGGCCAGCACGCGCCGGCCCTCGCCGTGGTTGCGCAGGCCGGCAACGCGGGCGCCACCGACCTCGAATTCAAAGGGCTGCAGGCTCATGCCAGCGAGGCCACGGCCAGCCGTGCCAGTGCGCGTGCGTGCTCCGGCTCGGCATTGAGGCAGGGGATGTAGCGCATCTTCGCGCCACGCTCGGCCAGTGTTTCGGTGAAGCCCATCGCCACTTCTTCCAGCGTTTCCAGGCAGTCGGTGGCGAAGCCCGGGCAGACCACGTCGATCTGCTTCACACCGGATTCGGCCAGCGCCCACAGGCTGGGCTCGGCATAGGGCTGCAGCCAGCGCTCACGGCCGAAGCGCGACTGGTAACCCATCTGCCAGTCGTCCTTGCCCAGGCCCAGCGCATTGGCGATGGCCTGCGCACTGGCCTCGCAGCGCTGCGGATACGGATCGCCGCCATCGGCCAGGCGCTGCGGGATGCCGTGGAACGAGAACATCAGCATCTGGCCACGGCCATGCTGTTCCCAGTAACGCCGGATGGAACCGGCAACGGCGTCGACCCAGCCCGGATCGACCGAATAGTCGCGGACCAGGCTGACGGTCACACCCGGGTTGCGCTGCTGCCAGGCATCAACGCGGTCTTCGACCGAGGCGGTGGTGGTGGTGGAGTACTGCGGATACAGCGGCAGCACCACGATGCGGCGCGCGCCAGCGGCGGCCAGGCGGTCGAGCTCGCCGGCCAGCGCCGGTTCGCCGTAGCGCATCGCGTGGCGCACGGTCAGGGTCGGCAGCAGGGCCTGCATGGCCTGCGCCAGCTGGCGGGTATGCACCATCAGCGGCGAACCCTCGGGCAGCCACACCTGGGCGTACTTCGCCGCCGAGCGGCTGCTGCGCAACGGCAGGATCAATCCGCGCAGCAGCGGCTGCCACAGCAGGGCCGGAATCGAGACCACGCGGGGGTCGGACAGGAATTCAGCCAGGTAACGGCGTACGGCGGGAGCCGTCGGCGTCTCGGGCGTGCCTAGGTTGACCGCCAGCACGGCGGTATCGGGTGCGTCGAGCATGGGAGGCATTGTCGCCGATCCAGTGCCGCGCTGGGATGCAGGGTTCGGATTGCAGGCATAGCGCGCATCTATATGAGCAGGCAACGCTCATTGCCGATTCATGCCAACACTACTAATTTCAGTCACTTGCTATATCTTCCTATGGACTGACTTCTGGAGCCTGCCATGCGTCGCCCGATCCAAGCCCTGCTGATCGCCGCCAGTCTGCTGACCCTGTCCAGCCAGGCCCTGGCCGGACCGCAGGAAGACCAGCGTGCGCGCAACGCCGTACGCGTGCTGGCTGAAATCCAGGGGATGCCTGAACAGGGGATTCCTGACAAATTGCTCGACGAAGGCCGCGCGGTCATCGTCATTCCCGACACGATCAAGGCCGGCCTGGTGATTGGCGGCCGCCGTGGCCATGGCCTGATGTCGGTGCGCATGGCCAACGGCGCCTGGTCCAACCCGGTGTTCGTCAAGCTCACCGGTGGCAGCATCGGCTTCCAGGCCGGTGTGCAGTCCTCCGACGTGGTGCTGGTGTTCCGCAACGATCGCAGCCTGGACAACCTGGTCAACGGCAAGTTCACCCTGGGTGCCGATGCCGGCGTCGCTGCCGGTCCGGTGGGCCGCAATGCCGCCGCCGCCACCGACGGCCAGCTCAAGGCCGAAATCTGGTCCTGGTCGCGGGCCCGTGGCCTGTTTGCCGGCGTCGCGCTGGACGGCGCGGTGCTGCAGATCGATGACGCCGCCAACCTGGACGCCTACGGCAGCAACACCACGCCGCGCATGATCTTCGAAGGCCGTGCCGCTGGTTCGCCGTCGATGGACGTGGTCGCCTTCCGCGATCGCCTGGAAGAGGCCACCTACGCCGCGCGCAACAACCGCACCGGCAACGGTGGCACTGCCGCGCGTCCGGCGGCCGCCCCGGCCGCCGCTCCGGCGCCTGTTCAGGCAGCGCCGGCCGCTCCGGCCGCGGCCACCACCGCGCCCATGCAGAACGTGCCGCAGACCGCACCGCCCCAGCAGCAGGGCTTCCAGCCGGTCACCGACGGCGAAATCCGCACGGAAACGCTGGGCGGAAACTGACTTTCGTCACGCGCGCCGGCTAACACCCGGTGCGCTATGCTCGACAGCCTGATCACTAACGTAACGAGCGTCTTTATGGGCAGTTTCAGCATCTGGCATTGGTTGGTCGTGCTGGCCATCGTCCTGCTGGTGTTCGGCACCAAGCGCCTGACCAGTGGCGCCAAGGATCTCGGTTCGGCGGTCAAGGAATTCAAGAAGGGCATGCGCGACGACGACAAGCCGGCCGCGCAGCTGGGCGATGAGTCGCGCAGCCAGGACGCCTCGCGCACCGCGCAGGACGAGCACGACCGCAACGCTCGCTGATCCGGAGCGGTCGCGGTGTTCGATATCGGCTTCAGCGAACTGCTGGTGATTGCGGTGGTCGCCCTGGTGGTGCTCGGTCCCGAGCGCCTGCCCAAGGCGGCCCGCTTCGCCGGCCTGTGGGTGCGTCGCGCCCGCAATCAGTGGGACTCGGTGAAACAGGAACTGGAGCGCGAACTGCAGGCCGAAGAGATCAAGCGGCAGATGCAGGACGTGCGCCAGGGCATGCAGGACACCGAGAACCAGCTGCGCGCCAGTGGCGAAGCGATCCGTCGCGAAGCCCAGCAGGCGCAGCAGCAGGGCGATGACCTGGCGCAGGAGGTGCGTGCACCGGCGCAGGCGGATCTGCCGCCGCATCTGGCCGAGCCGCTCGCGGCGGCAACCGCGGCCCAGGCCCACGACAGCGCACCGGTTGCGACCACGGATGCCGCGGTGCAGGGCGCTGCTCCGGCCGAGACGCCCGAGGCCGGCCCGGCGCCGTCGACGCAGAGCACGGAGCGTCATCCATGAGTGAACAGGATTTCGGCGAAAGCTCGCTGGTCGAACACCTGGTGGAACTGCGCGGCCGCCTGGTACGCGCCCTGCTGGGCCTGGGCGTGGTGCTGCTGGCGCTGCTGCCGTTCACCCAGAAGCTGTACAACGCGCTGGCCGAACCGCTGGTCTCGCAGCTGCCGAACGGGCAGACGATGATCGCCACCAACCCGGCCGGTGCCTTCTTCGCGCCACTGAAGCTGACCTTCTTCGTCGCATTGTTCGTGGCGGTGCCGTGGCTGCTGTACCAGCTGTGGGCGTTCGTTGCCCCGGGCCTGTACGCGCGCGAGAAGCGCCTGGCGGTACCGCTGCTGGTGTCGTCGGTGCTGCTGTTCTACACCGGCTGTGCCTTCGCGTACTTCCTGGTGCTGCCGGCGGTGTTCCACTTCCTCACCACCTTCAGCCCGGACGTGATTGCGATCACCCCGGATGCGAACGCCTACCTGGACTTCGTGCTGGCGATCTTCTTCGCCTTCGGTGGCAGTTTCGAACTGCCGGTGGCGATGGTGATCCTGGTGCTGCTGGGCTGGGTAACGCCGCAGCAGTTCAAGGAAGGCCGCGGCTACGCGATCGTCGGCATCTTCGTGCTGGCCGCGGTGCTGACCCCACCGGATGTGGTCTCGCAGCTGATGCTGGCGATCCCGATGTGCCTGCTCTACGAGCTGGGCATCCACGCCGCCCGCTGGCTGGTGCCCTCATCAGCCGTAAAGAAGCCCGCCGCCTGAAAGAAAAAAGGGGACGGAGGGGATTAAGTCGTTAGCTGCACACACTGGGCATAAACGACTTAATCCCCTCCGTCCCCTTTTTGTGGGTCAGGCGTGGAAGACGTCGCTGGAGGTCGGCGTGGTCGGGATCGGCGGGGCTGCGCGGCTGCCGCGATGCACGAACATCTGCTTCCAGGCGGCATAGACCGCACCGACGTACAGCGGCATCAGCACCGTGGTCAGCACCAGCTGGGCGATGAAGGCCGCGGCCAGCGGGCCGCCGATCAGCATCGCGATCTGGATCACGATCACGAACAGGATGTACATGCAGAACGCGGCAATCAGGCCCAGCGCGGCGAACACGATCATCGCGCCGATGTTCTCGATGCAGCCCTGCAGGCTCAGGCGCAGCGCGTGCATGCCGCTCTGCTTGTCGAACACCACCAGCGCCGGCTGGGTGAACATCGCCAGCGACAGTGCGACCGCGCTCAGGAACACCAGCAGCATCCACAGTGCGATGCGCTTGGCCGGCAGGTTGGCCACCAGCGCGGCAGCATCGTCCGGCTTGATCTGCTGGCCGCTGCGGCTGATCTCTTCCATCTTGCTCATGACCTCGCTGAAGGCGGTGAAGCCCTCACGGCCGATCATCATGAACAGCAGCGCGCCCAGCAGCAGCACCGCCAGCACCTGGATCGCCAGCGGCACCAGCAGGTGGCTCACGCGGTGGTCGCGGATCGGCTGCAGCAGGTGCGAGGCCAGGCCGGGACGGCCCTCATCGATCTCGCCCACGGCATACAACATGCCGCCGAACATGATCGGCGAGATGGCCAGGGTCATCAGCTGCACGGCCATGCCGGCAGCACCGGGAATCAGCGTCGACAACAGGGTCACCACCCAGCTCACCAGCAGCCAGGTCAGGCCGATCCGGGCCAGCTGCAGCGGCGCACGCCGGTACAGGGAGAACGTATCCAGCAACCACTGGGCGCCCGCCGAGGCTGGCAGCTTGCGAATCTCTTTCATGGACATCCGGGAAGGACAGGAGGGGCCGGGCGCTTGCCCGTGCCGCCGATTATCCCTGTTTTGCCGCCGGCTGGGCTGAAGACAGCCGCGCCTGGCGAACGAAGCGGCGCAGCAGCTGGCGGGCCAGTGGCGCGGCACTCACCGCGCGCTCGATGCTGCGGGCGCAACCGCCGTGGCGGCCGATGCAGTCGGCGCGGGCGCGCACGTAGCCGCGCATGTGGTGGGTGGCGAATTCCGGGTGGAACTGCACCCCCCAGGCCTGGCGCCCCCAGCGGAAGGCGTGGCAGCCATCCAGCGGCGAACGCGCCAGCACCTCGGCACCCTCCGGCGCGCGCAGTACGGTCTGCAGGTGGGTGGCATGGGCCGCGAAATGCTGCGGCAGGCCCTGGAACAGCGGGTCCTGCGCGGCCTGCGGCTGCAGTTCCAGCTCGATCGTGCCGGACTCGCGCCCGGCCGGGTTGTACGCCACCTCGCCGCCCAGCGCGTGTGCCAGCAGCTGGTGGCCGTAGCAGATGCCGAACACCGGCAGGTCGTCGTGAGCGGTCTGGCGCAGCCACGCCGCGCTGCGCTCGCTCCACTCGGCGTGGTCGGTGACGAAGGCCGCCGAGCCGGTCACCAGCACGCCGGCAAAGCCGTGCGGGTCGGGCAGCACCGCCCCGTGTTCGACATCGACCACCACCGTCTCGTGTTCTTCCAGCCCGGCGGCGACGCGGATCCAGTGCGGGAAGCGGCCGTAGCGGCGCAGCGACGGGACCGGGCGGCCGGTTTCAAGGATCAGGAACGGGGCTGGGTTCATCCGGGGGCGGCAGGACTGACAGGACTTCCTCGATTGTAGTCAGCCCCTGCGCCACCTTTTCAAGCCCGGCCTGGCGCAGGGTTCGCAGCCCTTCAGCCCGCGCGGCACGGGTGAAACCGGCCAGATCGATGTCGGCGCGGATCTGCGCGCGCAGCCGCGAACCCAATGGCAGCAACTCATACAGGCCGATACGGCCGAGGAATCCGGTGCGCCGGCACTCCAGGCAGCCGACCGGCCGACAGGGCGTGGCGGCATCTGGATATGCCGCCTGGCTATCAGCCAGCACCGCCCAATCGGCGGCACCGAGGCTGTGCGGCTGCTTGCAGTGCGGGCACAGCGTGCGCACCAGGCGCTGCGCGAGGATGCCGTTGAGGGTACTGGCCAGCAGGTAGTGCGGCACGCCCAGGTCGAGCAGGCGGGTCACCGCGGAGGGCGCATCGTTGGTGTGCAGGGTGGACAGCACCAGGTGGCCGGTCAGCGAGGCCTGCACCGCCATCTGTGCGGTTTCCAGGTCGCGGATCTCGCCGATCATGATGATGTCCGGGTCCTGCCGCAGCAGGGTGCGCACGCCGCTGGCGAAGTCCAGGTCGATGTTGGCCTGTACCTGCATCTGGTTGAACTCGGGCGCGATCATCTCGATCGGGTCCTCCACCGTGCACACGTTAACGTCCGGCGTGGCCAGCCGCTTCAGCGTGGAATACAGGGTGGTGGTCTTGCCCGAGCCGGTCGGGCCGGTGACCAGCACGATGCCGTGCGGGCGCTCGACCAGGGCATTCCAGCCGGCGGCTTCCTGCGGGCTGAAACCCAGCTGGTCGATGCTCTTGAAGGCGGCATCCGGGTCGAAGATGCGCATCACGCACTTCTCGCCGAAGGCGGTGGGCATGGTCGACAGGCGCATCTCGACCTCGCGGCCGCCCGGCGAGCGGGTCTTGATGCGGCCGTCCTGCGGGCGCCGGCGCTCGGCCAGGTCCATGCGGCCGAGCACCTTGATACGGCTGACCACTGCGGTCATCACCGCCGGCGGCACCTCGAACACCTTGTGCAGCACGCCGTCGATGCGGAAGCGCATGCGCCCCATCTCGCGGCGTGGCTCCAGGTGGATGTCCGAGGCGCGCTGCTCGTAGGCGTACTGCAGCAGCCAGTCGACGATGTGCACGATGTGCTGGTCGTCGGCGTTGACGTCGCCGGTACGGCCCAACTCGACCAGCTGCTCGAAGCTGGGCAGGGTGCTGCCGGGCTCGCCGCGCACGTCGCCGCGGGCGCCGCGCACCGAGCGCGTCACTCCGTAGAACTCCATGGTGTAGCGGTGCAGGTCCAGCGGATTGACCACGGCCAGCTCGATGCGGCGGCGGGTCAGGTGCTGCAGGTCGCGGCGCCATTCCTGCACCAGCGGCTCGCTGGTGGCCACCAGTACGCGTTCGGCGTCCACCGCCAGCGGCAGGAAGCGATGACGCCGGGCGTAGGCATGCGAGACCAGCGCGGTGACCGCAGCCACGTCCACCCGGGTCGGATCGATGCGCAGGTAGCGGCTGCCGGTGCGCTGCGCCAGCCATTCGGTGAGGCGCTCCAGGGTCAGTTCGCCACCGTTGGGCGCGGCCAGCTTGAGGTTGGACAGCAGCACCAGCGGGTGCACTTCACTGGCATTGCGTGCGCCCTGCGCGGAAAACCGCATGCGCTCGCGGTCCGGCTCGGCCACCAGCCCATCGGCGACCAAGGCCGCAGCAATCTGCTCGAAATGCAGGCGACCCCAGGGCAGCGGGACCCCGTCTGCCGCGCCGGGCGTGCCCACCGGCAGCCGATGTTCCATCTGCCTGCTCCTCCCGGGTACGGAATGCCCCGCAGGTCGGCCGTTATACTAGCGCACCCCCCTTGCCGGCCAAGAATCGTCCGCATGTCCGCGACCCCGACCGTTCCGATCACCTTCCAGGGCCTGATCCAGACCCTGAACCAGTTCTGGGCCCAGCAGGGCTGCGTGCTCATCCAGCCGCTCGACCTGGAGGTGGGCGCCGGTACCTTCCATCCGGCCACCTTCCTGCGTGCGATCGGTCCGGAAAGCTGGAACGCGGCCTACGTGCAGCCGTCGCGCCGCCCGACCGACGGCCGCTACGGTGAGAACCCGAACCGCCTGCAGCGCTACTACCAGTACCAGGTGGCGATGAAGCCGGCGCCGGACAACATCCAGCAGCTGTACCTGGATTCGCTGAAGGCACTGGGCATCGACCCGCTGGTGCACGACCTGCGCTTCGTCGAGGACAACTGGGAATCGCCGACCCTGGGTGCCTGGGGCCTGGGCTGGGAAGTCTGGCTCAACGGCATGGAAGTGACCCAGTTCACCTA
>NZ_CAMFIA010000039.1 GCF_945952405.1 uncultured Stenotrophomonas sp.
GGTTGAGCTCGCCGTAGCTCAGACGCAACTCACCCTGTACAACGGCCAATGCTTCGGGCGATTGAGCCTCGACCAACGCGTGCACGGTCTGCCCTTGCGGGTAGTCCACGGCCGTGGCATTGAAACCTTCAAGCACCTGGCCTCGCTGCGCACCGTCGAGGATGGGCAGCCTGTCGACCTGCGCCGCGCCACCCTGCTCCAACGCCTGGATCAGTTGGCTCACGGCAGCGGTCATCCAACCTGCGACCCGTTCGGCACCAATCCCCAACTGGGCCAGCACGCTGAGGCTGAAGCCTTCCCCGTGGTCGTCCACGCTCAGGGTCAGCGGGTAATTGCTGCGTTCTTCACCGCCCAGCTGATGCATGCCCTGGAACCCTGAAGCATCCACACCGGCCTTATCCGTCGGGCTGTGACGGTAGTTGAGCAAGGCACTGAATAGCGGCGCCGAGGCCGGCACGCCGCTGCAACGCTGGGCCAACGCCAATGACGCATGCTCATGCCCGAGCAGCGCCGACAGCCGCTGGTGGGTGGCCTGCACCGCGGCGCGGGTGCCCTTGGCGGTGTCGATGCGCAGCGGCAAGGTATTGATGAACACCCCCAGCGCCCGGTCGGCGCCCTCGCCGCCTTGCAGGCGGCCCATCAGCACGGTGCCGAACACCACGTCGCGACGCCCCGCCAGCACACCCACCACGCGTGCCCAGGCCAGGTGCATCAGGCTCGCGGCGCTGACCCCAAGGGCCCTTGCCTGCTCGCGCACCCGGCGCGACAAGGCCGGATCCAGCGGCAGGCGCGACTCCTCGATATCGCGCCCGTCGCCCTGCACATCGGCCAGGCCCATCGGCAGGGTGGGCTCGTCGACATCGCCGAGCATGTCGCGGAAGAACGCCTCGTGCCCCGCCTCGGCGGCGCCCAGGCGTACCTGGGCCACGTAGGTGCGGTACGGCACGGGCGCGCTCAACAGGTGCTGGCGACCGGAGAGAATCGCCTGCAGCTCGTGGACGATCACCTCCATCGCCGTGTGGTCCAGGGCCAGGTGGTGGAAGTGCAGGACGGCCACCACCCGCTGCAGGGCCGGGTCCAAGGCGTACGTCAGGCGCAGCAGCGGCGCCTGGGTCAGGTCCAGGCGTTGCAGGCGGGCATCGAAGTGCGCGTGCAACCGCTCGATCACCGCCTCTTCGCCGAGCCCGGTGACTTCGTTGACTGCAAGCTGGGCCTGGCGCCAGACCACCTGCACCGGCTCGCCCAGCCCTTCCCAGACCACCGAGGTGCGCAGGATGTCGTGGCGGTCAATGACCTGTTGCAGGGCTTCGGCGCAGGCCTGCAACCGATCCAGGCTGTCGAAGGCAAGGCGGGTCTGCAATAGGTATGGGTCACCCTGCTCGGCACTGAGGTGGTGGAAGAGGATGCCTTCCTGAAGCGGCGCCAACGGGTAGATTTCCTGCACGTTGGCCGGCCCCCCCGGCACGGTGGCGACGATACGATCGATGCTGGCCTGGTCCAGGTCGATCAGGCTGAGCATGTCCGGGGTGATCTGCGTCGCACCTTGCGGCACACGGTTCTCAGGCACTGCCACTTCACGCCCGGAGCCAACAGCAGCCGCCAGCGCAGCCAGGGTCGGCTGGGCGAACAGCACGCGCACGTCGGCATCCAGGCCGGCCTTGCGCATGCGCTCGATCAGGCTCACCGCGAGCAGCGAATGGCCGCCCAGCTCGAAGAAGTGGTCATGGCGACCAACCTGCTCGACCTTGAGCACTTCGGCCCAGATCGCGGCCAGCGCGGTTTCGATCTCACCTTGCGGCGCCTCGAAGGCACGGCTGACCAGCGCCTCGCTGCCCGGCTGCGGCAAGGCGCGGCGGTCAAGCTTGCCGTTGGCGGTCAGCGGCAGCGCATCCAGCTGTACATAGGCCGACGGCAACATGTAGTCCGGCAGTTGGCCTTGCAGTTGCTGGTGCAGTTCGGCAATTGCCTGATGGCCAGTGAAATAGGCCACCAGGCGCTTATCGCCCGGCGCGTCCTCCCGCACGATCACGGCGGCATCACGCACACCTGGACATTCGCCCAGACGCGCCTCGATCTCGCCCAGTTCGATACGGAAGCCACGCAGCTTGACCTGCTGGTCAGCACGGCCCAGGTAACGCAGGGTACCGTCGGCCTGCCAGCTCACCAGGTCGCCGCTGCGGTACATCGTGCCGCCGTTGAACGGATCAGGCAGGAAGCGCTCAGCCGTCAGTTCCGGCTGGCCCAGGTAGCCCAGGGCCACGCCGTCACCGGCGATATACAACTCGCCCACCGCCCCCACTGGCAGCAGTTGCTGGCGGGCATCGAGCACATAGCAGCGGCTGTTACCGATCGGCTTGCCAATCGGGATGCTGCCCTCGCCCACCGCGGTGATTTCGTGGGTGGTGCTGAAAGTAGTGGCCTCGGTCGGGCCGTAGCCATTGAGCAGGTGTTGCGGCGCGCCATCGCGCAGTACCCGGGCGATCACCGCCGGGTCCAGCACATCGCCACCGACCATCAGGTAGCGAAGCGCTCGGAACGCCGGCAGCAGGTCGTCGGCGAACTGGTGGAACAGGCCAGCGGTCAGCCACAGCACGGTGACGCCCTGCTCCAGCAGCACTTCGCGCAGGCCCTGGCGCGACAGGACCGTGTCCTGGTCGATCACCACCACCGCGCCGCCGTTGAGCAGTGGCGCCCAGACTTCCAGGGTACTGGCGTCGAACGCCGGGTTGGAGGCGAAGGCCACGCGGTCCTGGCTGTTGAAATCGGCAAAGCCGTTGTTGATCACCAGGCGCACGATGGCCCGGTGCGGCACCTGCACGCCCTTCGGCGTGCCGGTGGAGCCGGAGGTGTACATGATGTACGCCGCGCTGCCGGCGTCCACCGCCAGGCCCAACGGCGCATCCGCGTAACCGCTCAGGTCGAGGCGGTCGAGTTCGACCCGGCGCGCGCCCTCCACTTGCGGCTGGTCGCTGTGGGTCAACAGCAGTCGCGCCTGGCTGTCGGCCACCATGAACGCCTGGCGCTCGGCCGGGGCGTTGCCGTCCAGCGGCACGAACACCGCCGCGCATTTGCTCACCGCCAGCTGGGCCGCCAGCAGGTCGAACGAACGTGGCAGCAGCAAGGCCACCCGATCGCCAGCCCGCACGCCCTGCTCCAGCAGGTACCCGCCCAGCCGGCTGGCCTGCCGGTCGAGCGCCTGGTAGCTCCAGCGCCGCGTGCCATGGGCCACCGCCAGCGCATCCGGGCAGGCCTTGGCCTGCGCCTCGAACAGGGCATGCACGGGCAGGTCGCGGGGATAGTCGCGACGGGTCGCGTTGAACTGCCGCGCCACGCGCTCGCGCTCGGCGTCCGGCAAGGCGTTGATACCGTTCAACGGCGCCGCCGGCGTGTCCGCCAGGGTATCGACCAACCGCGCCAGGGCCGTCTGCAGCAGCTGGCAGACCAGTGCCCCCTCCACTTGCGGCACCGCCTGCACGGTCATGATGAAACCGTCACCCAGGTCGTCGACGCTGACCACCAGCGGGTAGTTGCTGCGCTCATGGGCGGCCAGCAGTTCGATGCCCTGCCAAGCCTGTGCGCGCTGCGCCCCGGTCGCCGCGCTGTGGCGGTAGTTGAGCAGGCTGGTGAACAGCGCCTGGGAGGCCGGCACACCGCTGCAACGCTGAGCCAGGGCCAGGGACGTCTGCTCGTTGGCCAGCAGACGCGCCAGACGCTGATGGGTCAGGCGCACGCCGTCGACCACGTCCATCCCGCCCACGCTGACCCGCAATGGCAAGGTGTTGATGAACATGCCCAACGCGCGCTCGGCGCCCTCGCCGCCCTGCAGGCGACCGAGCAGCACGGTGCCGAACACCACTTCCTCGCGGCCGGACAGTTGCGCCAGCACCTGCCCCCAGGCCTGGTGCACCAGGCTGGCGACGCTGATGCCCAGCAACCGTGCCTGCTGACGCAGGCGCAGGGCCAGTGGCTCATCCAGGCGCTCGCGGTGGTCGAGTACGTGGCTGCCGTCGCCCCGCGCCCCGCGCAGGCCGAACACTTCGGTCGGCTCGTCGATATCGCCCAGCAGTTCGCGGAACAGTGCCTCCTGCGCCTGGCTGTCGTCGCGCAGGCGAGCCTGGGCCACATAGTTGCGGTAAGGGACGCTGTCACCCTCGGGCGTGCGCCCCAGCAGCGCGTCGCCGACCTCGGCCACCAGCAGCTCCATGGCGGCGTGGTCGAGGAGGATATGGTGCAGCAGCAAGGTCGCCTGCAAGCGGCCCTTTTCCACCTGGCGGCTCAGGTGCATCAATGGTGCGCGGCCCAGGTCCAGGCGCGGGCTGTCCAGTGCCGGCTCAAGGTCCAGGCGCGCCTCGCGCCAGACCACCTGCACCGCTTCGTCGAGCCCCTGCCAGTGCACGCTGGTGCGCAGGATGTCGTGGCGGGCGATGACCTGGTTCAGCGCCGCGACGAAGGCCTCCAGCTCGGTCTGGCCGGCGAAGGCGAAGTTCAGTTGCAGTACGTAGGGGTCGACCTCGGCGCTGGCCAGGTGGTGGTAGAGAATGCCCTGCTGCAACGGCGCCAGGGCGTACAGGTCCTGGATGTTGGCCGCGCCGCCGGGGATTCTCTGCACCAGGCTGTCGAGCGCGGCCTGCTCCAACGTCGCCAACGGCAGCATGTCGGGGCTGATGCGTGTGCAGCCCGCCGGGATACGGTTGGCCGGCACCTCCAGCGTCACCTCGCCGCCCACCGCCGCCGCCAGCGCGGCCAGGCTCGGCTGGCCGAACAGTACCCGCACATCCGCCGCGAGGCCGGCCTGGCGCATGCGCGCGGTCAGGGTCACGGCCAGCAGCGAGTGGCCGCCGAGCTCGAAGAAGTTGTCATGACGACCGACCCGGTCCACGCCCAGCAGTTCGCTCCACAGCTGCGCCAGCAGGGTCTCGACTTCGCCTTGCGGCGCCTCGTAGACCTGCTGCGTGGTTTCCGGCTGTGGCAGCGCCTTGCGGTCGAGCTTGCCGTTGGGGCTCAGCGGCAGCGCCTCGAGGTAGGTGAACGAAGCCGGCACCATGAACTCCGGCAACTGGCCCAGCAGCGCTGCGCGCAGCGTGTCCGGCGCCTGCCGGGCACCGGTGTAGTACGCCAACAGGCGCTGCTCGCGGGCCAGCACCACCGCCTCCTTGACCCCTTCGATACGGGTCAGGCAGGCCTGGATTTCGCCCAGTTCGATGCGCAGGCCGCGGATCTTCACCTGGTCGTCGTTGCGCCCGAGGTACTCCAGGTTGCCATCGGCCAGGTAGCGGGCCAGGTCGCCGGTGCGGTACATCCGGCCACCGGTCCTGAGCGAGAACGGATCATCAAGGAAGCGTTCGGCGGTCAGTTGCTCGCGGTTGAGATACCCCCGCGCCACCTGCACGCCACCGATATACAGCTCGCCGGCCACGCCCACCGGTACCGGCTCGCCCTGGGCGTCCAGGACGTACAGCGCGGTATTGGCGATCGGCTTGCCGATCGGCGTGTTGTCCGGTGCCGTCACGCAGTGCCAGGCGCTGACATCCACCGCCGCCTCGGTCGGGCCGTACAGGTTGTGCAGCTCGACCGTCGGCAGCTGTGCGTGGAAACGCCGTACCAGGCTGCCGGGCAAGGCCTCGCCGCTGCACAGCACGCGCTTGAGCTGGTGCGGCAGGACTTGGCCATGGGCGAGGAACACATCGAGCATCGACGGCACGAAGTGCAAGGTGCTGACCTGCTCTTCACGGATAACCTCGCGCAGGTACTCGGGGTCACGATGTCCTCCAGGGCGTGCCATCACCAGACGGGCGCCGGTCTGCAGCGGCCAGAGGAACTCCCACACCGATACGTCGAAGCTGAACGGGGTTTTCTGCAACACCACGTCACCGGCGCCCAGCCGGTAGGCGTCCTGCATCCACAGCAGGCGGTTGACCACCCCGGCGTGCTCGTTCATCACGCCCTTGGGCAGGCCGGTGGAGCCGGAGGTGTAGATTACATAGGCCAGGTGTCGCGGGGTCAGCCCGGGCACCTGTGGGGCCTGCGCCGGCTGCGCCTGCCAGGTTGGCCGGTCGAGGTCGATCAACGTCGCCCGACTCGCCTGCGGCACGTCGCGGGTGGCGCCGTGCACCAACACCGCCCGCGGCGCGCTGTCATCGAGCATGTGACGGATGCGCTCGGCCGGATAGTCCGGGTCGACCGGGACGTAGGCGCCGCCGGCCTTGAGGATGGCCAGCAAGCCGACCACCATCGACAGGCCGCGTTCGACGCAGATCGCCACGCGATCGTCGGGTTTTAACCCCAGCGCAATCAGGTGATGGGCCAGGCGGTTGGCCTGCTCGTCGAGCTGGCGATAGGTCAGCTCGCCTTCCTCGGACTTCACCGCAATGGCCTGCGGCGTGCGTCGCACCTGGGCCTCGATCATGCCGTGCAGGGTCTGCTCCAGGTCGTACGCCACCGCCGTGTCGTTGAAATCGACCAGCACCTGGCGCCGCGCCTCGGCATTGAGCACCGGCAACCGGTTCAGCGCCTGCTGCGGCTGTTGCTCAAGCGCCAGCAACAGGCCGTCGAGCACCTGCAGCATCTGCGCGCAGACCCGCTGCGCGCCCACCTGGGCCGACACCTGCACGCCCAGGCGCAGGCCATCGCCGAAGTCATCGACGTTCAGGCTCAGCGGGTAGTTGGTGCGCCCTTCGCTGCCCAGGGTCTCGATCCCCTCCCAGGCCTGTGGCTGCGGCGCGGCGCGGGTGCTCTGGCGGTAGTTGAGCATGGCGCTGAACAGCGGCAGCGGCGCGGCCACCTGGCTGCAGCGCTGGGCCAGGGCCAGCGAGGCGTGCTCGTGGACCAGCAGCGCCGACAGCTCGCGGTGGGTGGCCAGCACGCCGTCGCGCACGCCCAACCCGTCCAGCTCGACCCGCAACGGCAGGGTGTTGATGAACATGCCCAGTGCCCGCTCGCTGCCCTCGCCGCCCTGCAGGCGGCCCAGCAACACGGTGCCGAACACCACGCGGCCCTTGCCGCAGGCCACCGCCAGCAGGCGCGCCCAGGCCAGGTGCACCAGGCTTGCGGTGCTCACCCCCAGCTGTCGAGCCTGGTCGCGCAGGCGAGCATAGCGGGCGCCCTCGAACGCTACCTCGGCCTCATCGAGGGCGCGGCCATCGCCTTGCACCTCGCGCAGGCCGAACGGCAGGCTCGGCTCGTCGATATCGCCCAGGCGGTCGCGGAAGAACGCCTCGTGCTCGGCCTCGCTGACGCCAAGGCGCGCCTGGGCCACATAGTTGCGGTACGGTACCGAGGCCGGCAACGGCTCGCTCTGCCCCAGCAGGTAGCTGCGCAGTTCGGCCTGCACCGCCTGCATGGCGATATGGTCGAGCACGATATGGTGGAACTGCAGCACCGCCTCGACCCGCTGGCTGCCCGGCTCGGTGCGGTGCAGCAGGCGGATCAGCGGCGCCTGACCAAGGTCCAGGCGCGCCAGGTGGGCGTCGTCGAGCGGCGCCAATTGCAGCGGCGCCTGGCGCCAGACCACCTGCACCGGTTGCGCCAGACCGTCCCAGAGCACTGCGGTGCGCAGGATGTCATGCCGGGCGATGACCTGCTCCAGGGCCTGGGCGAACGCCTGCAGACGCGCCGGGCTGTCGAAGCGCAGCCGCGCGCGCAGGGCATAGGGATCGGCGCCCACGGCGCTCAAGTGCAGGTAGAGGATGCCCTCCTGCAACGGCGCCAGGGGGTAGATATCCTGGACATTGGCCGCACCACCCGGCACTGCGGCGGCGATACGCTCGATGGCGGCCGGCTCCAGGTTCACCAGCGGCAGCATGTCCGGGGTGATCTGGGTGCAACCCGCCGGGATCCGGTTGGCCGGCACTGTCACCGCGCCACCCTGGCCCAGGGTGGCCGCCAGCGCTGCCACGCTCGGCTGGCCGAACAGGGTGCGTACATCCACCTGCAGGCCGGCCTGGCGCAGGCGCGCGGTCAAGGTTACGGCCAGCAGCGAGTGACCGCCCAGTTCGAAGAAGTTGTCGTGTCGCCCTACCCGCTCCACGCCCAGCAGTTGCGACCAGATCTCGGCCAGCAGCACCTCGGTCTCGCCCTGTGGCGCCTCGTACTGGCGCGCCTGCAGGTCCGGCAACGGCAGCGCCTTGCGGTCGAGCTTGCCGTTGGGGGTCAGCGGCCAGCTGTCGAGGTGGATGAACAGCGCCGGCACCATGTACTCCGGCAACCGCGCCAGCAATGCCTGACGCAGCGCGTCGGTCGACTGCGGCTCGCCACGGTGGTAGGCGACCAGGCGATCACCGCCGTGTGGATGCCGCTGGACCAGCACCAGGGCCTCACGCACGCCGGCCAAGCGGTTCAGGCAGGCCTCGATCTCGCCCGGCTCGATGCGCAGCCCGCGCAGCTTGATCTGGTGGTCGGTGCGACCCAGGAACGTCAGGCTGCCATCGGCTGCCTGGCGTACCAGGTCGCCGCTGCGGTACAGGCGCTCACCCTCGACGAACGGGCTGGCGATGAAGCGTTCGGCCTGTTGCTCCGGCAACCCCAGGTAGCCACGCGCCACCCCGGCGCCGCCGATATGCAGCTGGCCGGCGACGCCCCAGGGTACCGGCTGGTCGTGGGCATCGAGGACGTACAGGCGGGTGTTGTCGATGGGGTGGCCGATCGGCAACGCGCCAAATGGAATCGGTTGTCCGGGTTCCAGGGTCCAGACGCTGCAGTCGACCGTGGTTTCGGTGGGGCCGTAGACGTTGTGCAGGCGCACTTGCGGCAAACGCTGGCGAACCTGCCGGGCCAAGGCCTCGGTCAACTCGCCGCCGCCGCAGACGATATCGGTCAGGCTGGCGCAGGCGGCGCTGTCGTCCTGGTCGAGGAACTGCTGCAACAATGCGGGCACGAATTGCACCACGCCGACCTGCTGCTGGCGGATCAGCCCGGCCAGGTACTGCGGGTCGCGCTGGCCATCCGGCTTGGCCAGCACCAGGCGCAGCCCGCTGCACAGCGGCCAGAACAGCTCCCACACCGAGGCGTCGAAGCTCACCGGGGTCTTGTGCAGCACCGCGCCGCCGGCCGGGAACCGGCGCGCACTCCAGTGCACCAGGTTGGCCAGGTTGCGCTGCTCGACCATCACCCCCTTGGGCAGGCCGGTGGAACCAGAGGTGTAGATCACATAGGCCAGGTGCGCGCCGTTAAGCCCGGGCACCCGCGGGTCGCTGTCCGGCTGTCCGGCCCAGCTCGGTTGATCGAGATCGACCTGCGGCAACGCCGCTTCGCCGACCAGCGTCCGCGTGCCTCGTTGCACCAGCAGCGCTCGCGGCTGGCTGTCGGCGAGCATGTGGCCGATACGTTCTGCCGGGTAATCCGGGTCCAGCGGCACATAGGCGCCGCCGGCCTTGAGGATGGCCAGCAGGCCGACCACCAGCGACAGGCCGCGCTCGACACAGATCGCCACCCGGTCGTCAGGCTGCACGCCCAGCGCGATCAGGTGGTGGGCCAGGCGGTTGGCCTCGGCGTTGAGCTGGCGATAGCTCAGTTGTCCTTCCTCCGACTGCACCGCGACCGCCTCGGGATCGCGCGCCACCTGCTGCTCGAAAAACGCCTGGACGGGCTGTTCGACATCACTGGCCTGGGCCGTCGCGTTCCAGGCCTGCAACAGTTGCCCACGCTCATTGTCCGGCAATACCGGGACCGACAGCAGCGCGTGCCGTGGCTGAGCCTCCAGACCTTCGACCATGCCCTGCAACACGTACCGCATTTGCCCGCAGATCCGCTGGGCGCCGACGCTTGCCGGGGTCATCGCCACCAGACGGAAGTCTTCCCCCATGTCGTCCACACTCAAGCTCAGTGGATAGTTGCTGCGCTCCTGGCCATCAAGGAACTCGATGCCCTGCCACTGCTGGCGCCGGTCTTCGCTCGCCGCCTGGCCATGGCGGTAGTTGAGCATGGCGCTGAACAGCGGCGCCGGGGCCGGCACGCCACTGCAACGCTGGGCCAGTGCCAGCGACGCGTGCTCATGCACCAGCAAGGCACTCAGGCGCTGCTGGGTCAGGCGTAAGGCGTCCTGCAGGTCGAGGCCTGCAAGGTCCAGGCGCAGCGGCAAGGTGTTGATGAACATGCCCAGGGCCCGCTCGGCGCCCTCGCCGGACTCCAGGCGGCCCAGCAACACGGTGCCGAACACCACACGATCGGTGCCGCTGACGGCAGCCAGCAGGCGGGCGAAGGCCAGGTGGAACAGGCTGGCGGGGCTGATGCCCAGCTGCCGGGCCTGTTGCCGCAGCCGCGCGGCCAGGGTTTCGTCCAGCCACAGCCAGGCTTCCTCGACGGCCTGACCGTCGCCCTGTACATCGCTCAGGCCGTAGGGCAGCGTCGGCTCGTCGATATCGCCCAGTTGCGCACGGAAGAACGCCTCGTGCTCGGCTTGGCTGACGCCCAGGCGCGCCTGGGCCACATAGTT
This sequence comes from uncultured Stenotrophomonas sp., assembly GCF_945952405.1. GTDB lineage: Bacteria > Pseudomonadota > Gammaproteobacteria > Xanthomonadales > Xanthomonadaceae > Stenotrophomonas. The sequence goes on from NZ_CAMFIA010000039.1 coordinate 10,430, forward strand.
GCGATAAGGCACCGGGGCCTGCACCGGCGCGGCGCTGCCCTGCAAGTAGCCCAGCAACTCAGCGCCGATGATCTCCAGGGCGGTGTGATCGAGGACAATATGGTGGAACTGCAATAGCGCCTCGATGCGCTCGCTGCCGGTCAAGCCGCTATACAGCAGGCGGATCAGCGGTGCCCGGGCCAGGTCGAGGCGTTGCAGGTCTTGCCCATCCAGCGGCGCGACCAGCAGCGGCGCCTCGCGCCAGACCACCTGCAACGGTTGCGCCAGACCTTCCCAGAGCACGGCGGTACGCAATACGTCATGACGGCTGATAGCTTGGCGCAAGGCCCTGGCGAACGCCTCCAGGCGTGCCGGGCTGTCGAACGCCATGCGCGACTGCAGCACATAGGGATCGTGCTCCGGCGAGCTGAGGTGGTGGT
>NZ_CAMFIA010000040.1 GCF_945952405.1 uncultured Stenotrophomonas sp.
TGGGTGCGGTTGCGAGGGCGTAAGCGCAATGGATGGCGCTATCGAGCTTACAGGAACATACTTGCAGCGTCCCCCGCAGCCGGACCCACCCCGCCAACCCACCGATAGCCAGCTTCTGCTGTTGCTTCGGCTCTGGCTTGTAGCAGGTGCAGGGCTGCAAAAGCCCTGCACACCCACCCTCCCTCAGTGCGCAGGCCGCGACGGTGGCAACCAGGCCGCCACGATGCCGAGCAGCGGCAGGAACGCGGTCAGCTGGTACACGTATTCGATGCTGGTCCTGTCCGCCAGCAGGCCCAGCACCGCGGCGCCCAGTCCGCCCATGCCGAACGCGAAGCCGAAGAACAGCCCGGAGACCATGCCGATGCGGTGCGGCATCATTTCCTGTGCGTAGACCACGATCGCCGAGAACGCCGAGGACAGCACGAAGCCGATCAGCACCGCCAGCACCGTGGTCCACAGCAGGTCGGCATGCGGCAACATCAGCGCGAACGGGGCCACGCCAAGGATCGAGGTCCAGATGATCGGCTTGCGGCCGATGCGGTCGCCCAGCGGGCCGCCGAGGAAGCCACCGGCGGCGGAGGCCACCAGGAAGGCGAACAGGTGCAGCTGTGCCTGCGCCACCGGAATACCGAAATGGTGGATCAGGTAGAAGGTGAAGTAGCTGCCGATGCTGGCCATGTAGAAGTACTTGCTGAAGATCAGCACCAGCAGGATCGCCAGCACCTTGGCCACGGTGCGCGGCGGATGCCGCGGGGCCATCGCTGCAGCGCTGGACGCACGCGGTGCGCCGAGGTGCGCTGCGTACCAGCGGCCGACGTAGGTGAGCAGGCCGATGCCGATCAGTGCGGCGCCGGCAAACCAGGAGGCGGCGTGCTGGCCGTACGGCACGATCACTGCCGCCGCGATCAGCGGGCCGAGCGCGGTACCGAAGTTGCCGCCGACCTGGAACACCGACTGCGCGAAGCCATGGCGGCCGCCCGAGGCCAGCCGCGCGATGCGCGAGGCTTCGGGATGGAAGATCGCCGAACCGATGCCCACCATCGCCGCAGCCAGCAGCACCACCGCGTAATTCGGTGCAAAGCCGAGCAGCAACATGCCACACAGGGTCGAGGCCATGCCGACCGGCAGCGAGTACGGCGCCGGACGACGGTCGGTGGCGATGCCGATCAGCGGCTGGAAGATCGAGGCGGTGAGCTGGTAGGTGAGCGTGATCAGGCCGATCTGGGTGAAGCTGAGGTTGAAGCCGCCCTTGATCACCGGATAGATGGCCAGGATCAGCGACTGCATCATGTCGTTGACGACATGCGAGGTGGAGATGGCGGCCAGCACGCCGGGAGCGACCGGGCGTGAGGTCGTTGCAGGAGAAACCAAGGTCGACATGGACACAGTCAGGTTGGGGGCGAGCCACGCATGCTACGGTGGGGGCCTGCTCCCTTCTGCCGCGTTCGGGTCATGGCATATCGCAAAAAGGACACACCCTGCCCGATCCGAGAAACCGCGCCCTGGAACGAGGTGCCGGTCCATCGCCCGGTGACCTGCCGCGCCCGCCACTACCCGCCTGGTACCCACATCGCTCCGCATCGGCATCGCCGCCATCAGCTGGTGTTTGCGCTGTCCGGCCTGATGGTCGTGCGTGCGGAAGTCGGCCGCTGGGTGGTGCCTTCAACCCGCGCGATCTGGGTGCCGGCCGGCATGGCGCACGCGGTGGACTGCATCGCCGAGGTGCATATGCGCAGCCTGTACGTGGAGCCGGACTTCGCGCCGCACCTGCCGAACGAGGCGTTCGCGGTACAGGTGGCACCGCTGCTGCGCGAACTGCTGCTGGCCGCGAGCCTGATCGAGACCCCGCATGTGGACGACAGCCGCGACGGCCGCGTGGTGCGCCTGCTGCTGGACGAGCTGCACCGCATGGACGTGTTGTCGCTGCACCTGCCGTCCCCGACCGACCCGCGCCTGCAGCGGATCTGCCAGCACATCCAGAAGCACCCCGGTGACGACGCCACGCTGCAGGACTGGGCGCAGGCGCTGCAGGTGGACGTGAAGACCATCCAGCGCCATTTCGCCAGCGAACTGGGCATGACCTTCGGGCAGTGGCGGCAGCAGGCGCGCCTGCTGGCGGCGATGGAGCGGCTGGCGGTCGGCGACAAGGTCATCGATGTCGCCCTGGCGATGGGCTACGACAGCCCCAGTGCGTTCACCAGCATGTTCAAGCGCCAGCTCGGGCAGACCCCGGCGGCCTATTTCCGCTGATCCAGTGAACGGTATCCACGCGTCGCGTGGCTGCCCGCCGCGACAAACGAAAACGCCGGGCAGAGCCCGGCGTTTTTGTTGAAGCCTTGCGCAGCGGGATCAGGAGGTCATCCGGTCCCAGAAGCCCTTGACGCCATCCATGAAGGTCGCCGACTTCGGCGAATGCTTGCGCGCTTCCTCACCGACGAAGGTGGCCTCGAACTGCTCCAGCAGCTTGCGCTGCTCGTTGGTCAGGTTGACCGGAGTCTCCACCACCACGCGGCAGTACAGGTCGCCTTCGCTGCGGCTGCGCACCGAACGCACGCCCTTGCCACGCAGGCGGAACAGCTTGCCGGTCTGGGTCTCGGCCGGAATGCGGATCTCCGCCTCGCCGCCCAGGGTGGCCACGCGCACGGTGTCGCCCAGTGCCGCCTGCGAGATGCGGATCGGCACTTCGCAGTGCAGGTCGTCGCCATCGCGCTGGAAGATCGCATGCTCTCGCACGCGCACTTCCACGTACAGGTCACCCGGCGGCGTGCCAGCCGGACCGGCCTCGCCCTCGCCCTGCAGGCGGATGCGGTCACCGGTATCGACGCCCGCCGGCACCTTCACCGACAGCACCTTGTCTTCCTCGACACGGCCGTTGCCGTGGCAGGTCTTGCAGGGCTTGGCGATGATCTGGCCACGGCCGCCGCAGTTGTGGCAGGCCTGCTGCATGGCGAAGATGCCGCGCTGGATGCGTACCTGGCCGCGGCCATGGCAGACGTTGCAGGTCTCGACCTTGCCGTCCTCGGAGCCACTGCCATCGCAGTCGCCGCACTCGGCCAGGGTCGGGATCTCGATCCGGCGCTCGACGCCGCGCACGGCTTCTTCCAGGTCCAGCTCCATCACGTAGCCGATGTCGGCGCCGCGACGGGCCTGGCGCGGACCACCGCCGCCGCCGCCGCCGCCAAAGATGTTGCCGAAGATATCGCCGAAGATATCGTTCATGTCCGGGCCGCCCGGACCACCACCGCCCATGCCGTGCTCGAACGCAGCGTGGCCGTGGCTGTCGTACATGCGGCGCTTGTTGCCGTCGGACAGCACTTCGTAGGCTTCCTTGCACTCCTTGAAGGAGGCTTCGGCCGCCGCATCACCCGGGTTGCGGTCCGGGTGGAATTTCATCGCGCAGCGACGGTAGGCCTTCTTCAGCTCGTCGTCGGTGGCGGTGCGGGCAACGCCCAGCACTTCGTAGTAATCGCGCTTGCTCATATCGTGAATCGGGTTCCGGAAAGTCGGGATTCGTCAAAGCGGAAGAGCGGAACCAGGTCCGCTCTTGCGTCGGGCGCCCCGACACGCCGGTGGGCGGTCAGGACCCTGATGCGACAACGGGACGCTGCCAGGCAGCGTCCCGCGTCGGTCCGGATCAGGACTTCTTGTCGTCCTTGACTTCGGTGAACTCGGCGTCGACCACGTCGTCCTGCGCCTTGCCGGCATTACCGGCGTCGGCACCCGGGGCAGCGCCCTGATCGGCCGAAGCAGCGGCGAACAGCGACTGGCCGGCTTCTTCCAGTGCCTTCGACTTGGCTTCGATCTGCGCCTTGTCGTCACCCTTCATCGCGGTTTCCAGGTCGGCCAATGCCGCCTCGACCTTGCCGATGACATCGCCGCCGACCTTGCTGCCGTGCTCGGTGATGGCGCTGCGGGTGCCGTGGATCAGGGCGTCGGCCTGGTTGCGGGCCTGCACCAGTTCCTGGAACTTCTTGTCTTCTTCGCGGTTGGCTTCCGCGTCGGCGACCATGCGCGCGATCTCTTCCTCGGACAGGCCCGAACCGGCCTTGATCTCGACCTTCTGTTCCTTGTTGGTCTTCTTGTCCTTGGCCGACACGTGCAGGATGCCGTTGGCGTCGATGTCGAAGGACACTTCCACCTGCGGCAGGCCGCGCGGCGCCGGCTCGATGCCGGACAGGTCGAACTTGGCCAGCGACTTGTTGAAGCGGGCCTGTTCGCGCTCACCCTGCAGCACGTGCACGGTCACGGCCGACTGGTTGTCTTCGGCGGTGGAGAACACCTGCGACGCCTTGGTCGGGATGGTGGTGTTCTTCTCGATGATCTTGGTGAACACGCCACCCATGGTCTCGATGCCCAGCGACAGCGGGGTCACGTCCAGCAGCAGCACGTCCTTGACGTCGCCGCCGAGCACGCCGCCCTGGATCGCCGCACCCAGTGCCACGGCTTCGTCCGGGTTGACGTCCTTGCGCGGTTCCTTGCCGAAGAACTCGGTCACCGCCTGCTGCACCTTCGGCATGCGGGTCTGGCCACCGACCAGGATCACTTCGCTGATGTCGCTCGAACGCAGGCCGGCATCGTTCAGGGCGACGCGGCACGGCTCGATCGACTTCTTGATCAGGTCTTCCACCAGCGCTTCCAGCTTGGCGCGGGTCAGCTTGATGTTCAGGTGCTTCGGACCCGACGCGTCAGCGGTGACGTACGGCAGGTTCACTTCGGTCTGCTGGGCGCTGGACAGTTCGATCTTGGCGCGCTCGGCAGCATCCTTCAGGCGCTGCAGGGCCAGCGGATCCTTGCGCAGGTCGATGCCCTGGTCCTTGTTGAACTCTTCAACCAGGTACTCGATGACGCGGTTGTCGAAGTCTTCGCCACCCAGGAAGGTGTCACCGTTGGTCGCCAGCACTTCGAACTGCTTCTCGCCGTCGACATTGGCGATCTCGATCACCGAGACGTCGAAGGTGCCGCCGCCCAGGTCGTACACCACGATCTTGCGATCCTTGTTGTCGCCCTTGTCCAGGCCATAGGCCAGCGCGGCCGCGGTCGGCTCGTTGATGATGCGCTTGACGTCCAGGCCGGCGATGCGGCCGGCGTCCTTGGTCGCCTGGCGCTGGCTGTCGTTGAAGTAGGCCGGCACGGTGATGACCGCTTCGGTGACCTTCTCACCGAGGAAGTCCTCGGCGGTCTTCTTCATCTTTTCCAGCACCTTGGCCGAGATTTCCTGCGGGGCCATCTTCTTGCCGTCGCTGGTGGCCACCCAGGCATCGCCATTGTCATGGGCCAGGATGCTGTACGGGACGTGCGCGATGTCCTTCTGCACTTCGGCGTCGGTGAACTTGCGGCCGATCAGGCGCTTCACCGCGTAGAAGGTGTTCTTCGGGTTGGTGACGGCCTGGCGCTTGGCCGAGGCGCCGACCAGGACTTCGCCGTCCTTGGTGTAGGCGACGATCGACGGGGTGGTGCGATCGCCTTCCGAATTCTCGATGACGCGGGCCTTGCCGCCGTCCATGATCGCCACGCACGAGTTGGTGGTGCCGAGGTCGATACCAATGATCTTGCCCATGGGGGAGACTCCTGAGGATGCTTGTTGGTGTCAGTCCGGCCGCTCGGCCGGTGGATGAATACGATGTGGGGGAGGCTCGTGGAACATTCAAGCCATCTCCCGAACGCTGTGTTCAGCGCCTGGAAAACCTTGCAGGGCCTGGCCTGGCACGACCGCAACCGGTCGCGCCTGGCCGGCGCCGGTCAATCGGCGGCCACCACCACCAGCGCCGGCCGCAGCAGGCGCTCGTTGAGCAGGTAGCCCTTCTGGAACACGGTCACCACGCTGCCCGGGGCGGCGCCCGGGGTCGGCACCTGGCTGATCGCCTGGTGGTGTTCCGGGTTGAACGGCTGGCCGATCGGGTCCAGCAGCACCAGCCCGTTGTCGGCGGCGACCTTCAGCAGCTGCTTGTAGGTCAGCTCCAGGCCTTCGCGCAGCGGGTGCGGGTCATCCCCGGCGGCCTTCAGGCCGGCATCCAGGCTGTCGAATACGGGCAGCAGCTCGCCCAGCAGCTTCTCGTTGGCGAACTTGCGCGCCTGTTCGATGTCGCGGGCGACGCGCTTGCGCTGGTTCTCCAGGTCGGCGCGCTCACGCAGCGCATCGGCCCTGACCTGTTCGACTTCGGCGCGCAGGCGCTCCAGTTCGTCGTTGACGCCGGCGGCGGCGGCCGCATCGGCGGCACTCTGCTGGGATTCGATATCTGGATGTTCGTGGTTCATGTCTGGGTCCCTGGCGGTCAGTCTCCGCCTCCACCCACCCTAGTGTGGGCGGGATGCTGCGTTTCAAGCGTCTGACGTTCCGGGAGTGCGCCCGGCGGGTGAAAAGGCCGCCCCGAGCACATCGGCGGTGGCCTGGACCAGCGGGATCATGCGGTCGTAGGCCATCCGCTTGGGGCCGATCACCCCCAGCACGCCCAGCACCTGGCCGTTGGCGGTATAGGGGGCAGTGACCAGCGAGACCCCCTGCAGCGGCATCATCCCGGTCTCCTCGCCGATGAAGATGCGCACGCCCGGGGCCTGGATGGTGCGCTCCAGCAGCTGCAGGATCTCGCGCTTGCTGGAGAACAGCTCGAACAGCTCGCGCAGGCGCTCCAGGTCGGACAGGTCCTGCACCCCCATCAGCCGGGTCTGGCCGGCCACCAGCATGTCGTCGGCCGGCGGCTGCAGGGCCTGCTCGGCCAGCTCGATGCTGTGCGCCAGCAGCTGTTCCAGCTCGGAGCGGGCGTCGCGCAGCTCCAGCAGCAGGCGGGTACGGATCTCGGCCATCGGCAGGCCGGCGAAATGCGCATTGAGGTAGTTGGCCACCTGCTCCAGCTGGCCTGGCGCGAACTCCTGGCGGGTCTCGATGACCCGGTTCTGCACCTCGTTGTCGGCAAACACCAGGATCGCCAGCACACGGCGCCCGTCCAGCGCCACGAAATCGATCTGGCGGAAGGCGAACTGTTCGCGGCGCGGCGCGCTGACCACGCCGACAAAGTGGCTCATCGCCGACAGCAGCTCCGAGGCACTGCCAAGCAGGGCCTGGGTGCTGCCGCCCCCGGCCAGCTCCTGGCGCAACCGGGCCAGCTCGCCCTCGCCGGGCGGCTGCATCTGCAGCAGGCTGTCGACAAACACCCGGTAGCCGTGCGCGGTCGGCACGCGGCCGGCCGAGGTGTGCGGCGAGGCCAGCAGCCCCAGGTCTTCGAGGTCGCCGAGGATGTTGCGGATGGTGGCCGGGCTGACTTCCAGGCCGGCCACGCGCGCCAGCGTCTGCGAGCCGACCGGCTCACCGTCCTGGATGTAACGCGCGATCAGCGTGCGCAGCAGATGGCGCGCACGTGGGGCAAGCTGGTCGGGAGAACCGTGCATGGAATCAACCTGTGAGACACGGACACTAGATAATGGCGGCGCTTCACCTTGGCAAGTCATTGGACCTCCCTCGCCCGCGTGCTAGCGTTGCGCGGCTGCTGATACCCCCTTACCCATGCTCAGACATCTTTCGATCAAGGATTTCGCCGTCGTCCGCGCCACCGAACTGGAGTTCGGGCCAGGCATGACCGTGGTTTCAGGCGAGACCGGCGCCGGCAAGTCGCTGATGGTCGACGCGCTGGGCTTCCTGTCCGGCCTGCGCGCCGACAGCGGCGTGGTCCGGCATGGCGCCGCCCGCGCCGAGCTCTCCGCCGAATTCGCGCTGGACCAGTTGCAGGCCGCGCGCCAGTGGCTGGCCGACAACGAACTGGACGATGAGGAGCAGTGCCAGCTGCGCCGCGTGATCCGCGCCGATGGCGGTTCGCGGGCCTGGATCAATGGCCGCCCGGTGACCCTGGCGCAGCTGGGCGACCTGGCCTCGCTGCTGGTCGAGATCCACGGCCAGCATGAACAGCAGGCCCTGCTGGCGCGCCCGTCGCAGCTGGCCCTGCTCGATGCCTATGCCGGCAACGAGGACGAGCGGCGCCAGGTGCGTCGTGCCGCCGCCGCCTGGCAGGCGTTGGTCGATGAGTCGCTGGCGTTGTCGCAACAGGGCGATGTCAGCGACCGGATCGGCTTCCTCGAGCACCAGCTGCGCGAACTGGACCGCGAAGACCTGGAGCCGGAGTCGATTGCCGCGCTCGGTGCCAGCCACCGCCGCCAGGCCCACGCCAGCGCCCTGCTGAGCGCCTGCCAGGCCGCCAGCAACCAGCTCAACGGCGACGACGGCAGTTCCGCGCTGGACCTGCTGCAGCAGGTGCGCCACGAGCTGTCGCGCCTGATCGAGCATGACCCGCGCCTGGGCGAGGTGGACGGCCTGATCGAGAACGCCTCGATCCAGCTGCACGAAGCCCTGTCGCTGCTTGACCGGGTGCACGATGACCTCGACGCCGACCCGGAGCAGTTCGAGGAGAACGAGCGCCGCCTGGGCCGCCTGCACGACCTGGCGCGCAAGCACCGGGTACCGATGGACGAGCTGGGGGCACAGCGCGAGCGCATGCATGCCGAGGTGGAACAGCTGCGCGGTGCCGACGAGCGCCTGCAACGCCTGGCCGGCGAGATCGACAAGGCCGCCGCCGCCTGGCGCGTGCAGGCCGGGGTGCTGAGCGCCAGCCGCCGCAGCGCGGCGGCGGAGCTGTCGGCCACCACCACCGGCATCATTGCCGAGCTGGGCATGGGCGGCGGCCAGTTCCTGATCGAACTGGAACCGCAGGACAGCGCCCGGCCTGACCCGCAGGGTGCCGAACGCGTGGAGTTCCTGGTCGCCGCCAATGCCGGGCAGCCACCGCGCGCCCTGCGCAAGGTGGCCTCGGGCGGCGAACTGTCGCGTATCTCGCTGGCCATCGAAGTGGCCGCGCTGGACCTGGACGCCGTACCGACCATGGTCTTCGACGAGGTCGATTCAGGCATCGGCGGCGCAGTGGCCGACATCGTCGGTCAGAAGCTGCGCGCGCTCGGCGAGAAGCGCCAGGTGCTGTGCGTGACCCATCTGCCGCAGGTCGCCTCCAAGGGCCATGCCCACTACCGGGTCAGCAAGGCGCCGGTCGAAGGCATGACCCAGAGCGCAGTGGAAAAGCTGGACCACAAGGCCCGCGAGGAAGAGCTGGCGCGCATGCTCGGTGGCGTGGAAGTCAGCAAGGAAGCACGCGCCGCCGCACGCAAGCTGCTGCAGGTCTGAACGGGCGCGCATCCACGCATGGCGTGGATCTACTACGCACCCGCACGGTAGTGCCGGCCGCTGGCCGGCAACCCGGCATATCCGGCACATCCAGGCGGAGATCATCCGGCGCGCGTCCACGCATGGCGTGGATCCACCACGCACCCGCACGGTAGTGCCGGCCGCTGGCCGGCAACCCGGCAC
>NZ_CAMFIA010000041.1 GCF_945952405.1 uncultured Stenotrophomonas sp.
GAAAAGGGATCTGACCCCGGGGGAGGTGCAGAAAAGGGATCTGACCCCGGGGGAGACGCCGGGGGAATGCAGGGTTGCCGGCCGGCGGCCGGCACTACCTTACATCTCGCCGTTGCGGCGGGCCTTGCGCTGGCGGTCGATGCGGAAGATGTAGCGCTGGATCGCGCTGTCGGCACCGCGCGGCAGGCTTTCGAAGCGCATGCCCACACGCTTGACCTCGATGCCATTGGGCTGGCGCTGCGGCAGCAGGTTGCAGACCACCAGTTCGATGTCCAGGTCAGGGCCGTCGGGCAGCGACAGCTGCGCCGGATAGCGCTTCTGCAGGCTGAACACGGCACAGTCGTTGGGAACAACCACGGCCAGGCCGCCGCCGCTGATGTCCACCACGCGCATCGAAACCGCTTCGGCGCGGGCCTCGCCGGGAGGCAGCAGCAGCTGCGGCGAGTCGGTGACCGGGGTCTCCAGCCGGTACAGCTCGCGGCGCTGCAGGTGCACCATTTCGTCCGGCAGCGGGGCACGGAAGGCAACGTGGCCGTCATTGTCCACGCGCTGCAGCTCGTGCAGGCGGAACCGCACCAGCACGCGTTCGAGCTGGGCAAAGCAGAGCAGGTGATCGGCCTGTTCGGCAGCGCGGTTGGACGCTTCCTGCGGGCTGCCGTCGAGCAGCAGGAAGTCGTCGTCCTCGTCCAGGTCAAGCAGGGCGGTCGGGAATGAGCGGTCGCGGCCGTCGATGTGCGCGTTGATCAGCGATCGCTGGTCGATCAGCGAGCGCAGCAGTTGGCGCAGCTGGCGCGGGTTGCGGACCAGGAAACGTTCGTCAGCGGCATCAGCCGCGTGGACATCGTGCAGTTCAGTGTCGTGGCCGTCGGACATGGAATCTGTGGTCAGGGGCGGGCGCCAGCACGCGTTGGTGCGAGGCTCGATGGGGATATCGGCCTCTGCACCGGATTATGAAGTGAGAATTACATCACTTTCCACGCATGAGGGGCACCCGCGGGGTCAGATCCCTCTTCCTCAAGACGGCTCTGACCCCAGCGCGACGCCAGGGCTCGTTGCCAGCGGCCTCAGAACTCCTGCCAGTCACCGTCCGCGGCAAGCGCCGGCTGTGCCGCCGACGTGCGCAGTGCACGTGCCGGTGCGGTCCTGGCTGCCGGTGCGGCGGCCGCCAGCTGGCGCGGCAGCGGTGCGGGTGTCAGGCGCGTCGGTGCGGCGGTCACGCCCTGCGATGCCAGGCGGAAGCGGGCGACGGCTTCGCCCAGCTGCACCGCCTGGTCTTCCATCGCGCGTGCGGCGGCGGTGGCTTCTTCCACCAGCGCAGCGTTCTGCTGGGTGGTTTCGTCCATCTGCACCACGGTCTGGTTGACCTGTTCGATGCCGGCCGACTGTTCCTGCGAGGCAGCGGAGATCTCGGCCATGATGTCGGTCACGCGTTGCACCGAGGCGACGATCTCGCCCATGGTGCTGCCGGCCTGGTGCACCAGGCTGGAGCCTTCGGCGACCTTGCCGACCGAATCGTCGATCAGGCCCTTGATCTCCTTGGCGGCGGCGGCCGAGCGCTGCGCCAGGGTGCGCACTTCGCTGGCGACCACGGCGAAGCCGCGGCCCTGTTCGCCGGCGCGGGCGGCTTCCACCGCCGCGTTCAGCGCCAGGATGTTGGTCTGGAAGGCGATGCCGTCGATGACCGAGATGATCTCGGCGATCTTCTTCGACGAGGCCTGGATGGCCGACATGGTGGTGACCACCTGGCCGACCACTTCGCCGCCCTGCGAGGCCACGCCATGCGCGCCGATCGCCAGCTGGTTGGCCTGGCGGGCATGTTCGGCGTTCTGGCGCACGGTGGAGGTCAGTTCCTCCATCGAGGCGGCGGTTTCTTCCAGGTTGGCGGCCTGCTGCTCGGTTCGGCGCGACAGGTCACTGTTGCCCGACGCGATCTCACCGGCGGCGAGGGTGATGCTGGAGGCGCTGGCCTGGATCTGGCCGACAATCTGGGTCAGCTGCGCGACGGTGGTGTTGGCATCATCACGCATGCGCGCGAACACGCCGTTGAACTGGCCTTCCATGCGCGCGGTCAGGTCACCGGCGGCGATCGACTGCAGCAGCTGCGACAGCTGGCCCAGGTTGCCATCGGCGACCTGCATCATGGTGTTCAGGTGCTCGATCATCAGCCTGAAGTCGTGCTGGAACCGCTGTGCGTCGCCGCGCTGGCTGAAGTCGCCGGCCGCCGCCGCTGCCGCCAGCTGCTGGATCTGGGTGTTGATCGCCAGCAGGCTGGCCTTGGCTGCATCCATCGATTCGTGCAGGATCGCGCGGCTGCCCGGCAGGCGGCGCGCATCCGGGGCGAGGTTGCCGATGGCGTACTGGTTGAGCACGTCGATGGCATCGCGGATTGCATCGAGGTGCTCGAAGATCACCGTGTTGATGCCGCCGGCCAGCTGGCCATAGACACCCGGGAAGTCTTCCGGAATGCGATGGCTGATGTCCGGGCCGGCATGCATCTGTGCCATCAGCTGGGTCTGCTCGGAGAAGCGGCGCAGCATCGCGGTCATCTCGGTGGTGGCGGCCAGCATCTTGCCCGCCTCGTCCTTGCTGGTGGCCTGGGTGCTGACACTCAGGTCGCCACGGGCCACGGCCTGGATGGCATGTACCGCCTTGCCGAGCGGGCCGGTGACGGCGCGCGAGATGACCACGGCCAGCGCCGCCGCGACCAGCGACAGCAGCACGATGCAGCCGATGATGGCGATCATGCTGGTGCGGTGGGTGGCGTTGGCGTCGGCAATCTTGCTGTCCATCAGGCCGGCGATGTGGGTGCCAAGCGTCTTCATCGCGGCGAACAGGTCGCGGCGGGCCGGGCGCGACTGCTCATCGGAGATCTGCTGCGCCAGCGCGCCGTCGCCGGCGGCAACCGCCGCGCGCATCGCCTTGTTGGCGGCGAAGTAGCGCTCCAGCTGCACGTTGGCCGCACGATACAGTTCACGTTCCTTGGCCAGTGCCGGCAGCGCTGCATAGGCTGCCAGTTCGTCGTGCACGGTCTTGGCGGTGTCGTCCATGCGCTTGTTGTAGTCGGTCACCTTGTCCGGCTGGTCGAGCATGCTCAGCAAGGCCAGCTCGTAGGTGCGGAATTCACCGAGCTGCGAGCGCGCTTCGCCGAGGTGCTGCACCGACGGAATGTCGTTGCCGGCCATCTCGCCCAGCTGCTTGTTGGCCTCGCTCAGGCGCAACAGGGCGAAGGCGCCGAGAACCAGGGTCATCAACGTGGTGAGGGTGAACCCCACGGCCAGCTTGCGGGCGATGGGCAGATCTTGGAACCACTTCATGCAGGGTGCTCCAGGTGGGCAGGGTGCCGGCGTGATTGCGCCGGCTGGGGGTGGTTGCAGAGCGAACGGTGGTGCCCGGTGGGGGTTCGGTGACGGCCGTCATTGCGGGATAACGGCGCGTTCTGGGCGGACTTTATGGACGCAGATCACATTCGGTTGCGTAGGGGCGTACGCGCGAAAGTGCCGCAGTGGCGGGGCTTTCGCTTGCGTGACGTGGTTCCACCCGCAACCATCGTGGCAACGGAGTTCACAGAAGAGGTGGGGTCAGATCCCTTTCTGCAGGAAAGGGATCTGACCCTCTGCGCGGCGCGCGCGCAAACAAAAACCGCCGCCCCGGAGGGCGGCGGTTGCATGCAACCTGCGTGGTGGATCAGGCGGCCTGCGGCATCCGCAGGGAGCGCACCAGACCGCCGATGTCGACGATCAGTGCGACGCGGCCATCGCCCAGGATGGTGGCACCGGACACCCCGCCGATGCGGCGGTAGTTGTTCTCGATGTTCTTCACCACCACCTGCTGCTGGCCGACCAGCTCATCCACTTCCAGCGCGATCTTCTGGCCGTCGCCCTCGACCACCACCACCAGCGATTCGCTGCCCGGTGCGCGGTTGCCGTAGCCGTAGTACTCGCTCAGCGACAGGATTGGCAGGTACTCGCCGCGGACGCGCAGTACGCGGCCTTCGCCGGCCATGCTGCGGATGTCCTCGGCCTGCGGCTGCAGTGCTTCCAGCACGTAGGCCAGCGGCAGGATCAGCGTTTCGCCGGCGACCGCCACGGTCATGCCATCGAGGATGGCCAGGGTCAGTGGCAGGCGGATCAGCGTGCGGGTGCCGGCGCCGAGGCTGCTTTCGATCTGCACCTCGCCGCCCAGCGCCTGGATGTTGCGGCGGACCACGTCCATGCCGACGCCACGGCCGGACAGATCGGTGACCGCATCGGCGGTGGAGAAGCCGGGCTGGAAGATCAGGTCCCAGACCTGCGAATCGGTCGGGTTGTCCGGCACGGCCAGGCCGCGCTCGGTGGCCTTGGCCAGGATCTTGGCGCGATCCAGGCCGCGGCCGTCATCACTGACTTCAATGACGATGTGCCCGCCCTGGTGTGAAGCCGCCAGGGTGATCGTGCCGGTTTCGTCCTTGCCGGCGCCACGACGCACGTCGGGCATTTCCAGGCCGTGGTCGATCGAGTTGCGCACCAGGTGCACCAGCGGATCGGCGATCTTTTCGATCAGACCCTTGTCCAGCTCGGTGCCTTCGCCGACGGTACGCAGGCGCACCTGCTTGCCGAGGCGGCTGGAGAGGTCGCGGACCAGGCGCGGGAAGCGGCGGAACACCGCATCGACCGGCAGCATGCGCACGCCGATCACCGCTTCCTGCAGGTCGCGGGTATTGCGTTCAAGCTGGTCCAGGCCGGCGAACAGGCTCTCGGCGTGGACCGGGTCCAGCGCGTGCGAGACCTGCTTGAGCATGGCCTGGGTAATGACCAGTTCGCCGACCAGGTTGATCAGCGCATCGACCTTGTCGACGCTGACCCGGATCGAGGTCTCGGCTTCCTGGCTGGCACCACCACTGGCGGCGGCAGCGGGAGCGGCCGGTGCCGCGGCAGCAGGCGTGGAAGGGGCGGCTGTGGCGGGTGCCTGGGTCGCCAGGCTCGGCGGCGCAGCCGGACGGATGTCCAGCTCGCAGTCGTCCAGCACCCAGGCAAAGGTGTCTTCGATCTTGCTGCGCGGCACCTTGCCGACCAGGCCCAGGTCCCACGCCAGATGGGCTTCGAGCGGGTCGAGCTGGGCGAAGCCGGGCAGGCGTTCCATGCGCGCGGCCACCTGCAGCGAACCCAGGTGTTCCAGTTCGCGGATGATGCGCAGCGGATCGTTGCCGCTCATGAACAGCGACGGCGCCGGGGTGAAACCGATCTGCCAGGCTTCCGGGGTGTCGTCGACCTTGGCGGCAACGGCAGCGGGCGCACTGGCTGCGGCCTGGCCGGAAAGCACGGCTTCCAGGCGCGCCTTCACCGCAGACACGGCGGCGGGGTCGGCGGCCTGGCCATGCTCGGCCTCGCGCAGCAGGGCGCGCAGCACGTCCACCGAGGACAGCATGGCATCGACGGCGTGGCCTTCCAGCGCCCGCTTGCCGGCACGCAGCTCATCGAGCAGCGTTTCCAGCACGTGGGTCAGGCCGGCGATCGCATCGAAGCCGAAGGTGCCGGCGCCGCCCTTGATCGAGTGGGCGGCGCGGAACACCGAGTTGATGATCTCCGCGTCCTGCTGCCCCGATTCCAGGGCCAGCAGGCCAGCCTCCATCGCGTCGAGGCCTTCGCGGCTCTCCTCGAAGAAGGTGGCGTGGAAGCGTTGCAGGTCCATGCTCATGGCAGTGGTGGTCCGGAAGCGAAGTGGGGGAGCGGTGGCGGGCGATCAGCCCAGCACTTTCTGCACGGTGGCGACCAGCTGTTCCGGATTGAACGGCTTGACCAGCCAACCGGTTGCGCCGGCGGCCTTGCCTTCGGACTTCTTGTCGGCGGCCGATTCGGTGGTCAGCATCAGCAGCGGGGTGAACTTGTAGTCCGGCAGCTGGCGCAGTTCGCGGATCAGCGCGATGCCGTCCATGTTCGGCATGTTGACGTCGGTGACCACCGCATTGAAGCGCTGGCCCTTGGCGCGACCGAGCGCGACCGCGCCGTCTTCGGCTTCTTCGACGGCAAATCCAGCCGAGGTGAGGGCGAAGGAAACCATCTGGCGCATCGACGCCGAATCGTCCACCACCAAGATACGTGCGCTCATGCAGCGTTCTCCACAGATTTCAGGTTGTCATGGGTTACGTCCAGGCCCAGGGCCTGGGTGACGCCCAGCAGGCGCGCGGCGTCACGGAAGGTTGCGGTGCAACCGTGGAAGCCGGTGCCCAGGCCTGCCTCACGGCGGGCCTGCACGAATGCACACAGCACCTGCACGGCGGCCGTGTGGATGCGGGCGACCTGGCTTGCATCCAGGGTCAGCTCGCCTGCCTGCGCCACAAGGGGGGCGAGGCGGTTCTTGAGCTCGGTGCTGCTCTCGATGCCGAGATCCTCACCCAGTTCGACAGTGTTCATCGTTGCTCCGGACAAACGGTTCCGTGATCCATAACGGCACCCCAGCGGGGTTCTTTAGAAGAATCGACGCCGCGCGTCGATGCGGTGCTGCTGGGAGACGGGAGATGCCGCTGCTGCGCATCGGCACCTGCCGTCCCCCCTGCGCGGTTGCCATTGAAAAGGGGACGGAGGGGATTAAGTCGCATTCAACCAGGCTCTCCCGCAGCCACCCTCGCTAACGGCGACCGCGCAGTGGGGACGTAAGGTGTTGATCCAACGGATCAATTCCTTGCGTCCCCGACAGGCAACGCGTCGGCGCAAAACGCCGACCCAGGCCCTTGCGTCCCCGACAGGCAACGCGTCGGCGCAAAACGCCGACCCAGCTGATGTCAGGCCGATCGCAGGGCAGGGGCGTTTGCGACTTAATCCCCTCCGTCCCCTTTTTCGCTCAGTTCAGCAGGCGGGTGGCGTCCAGCAGGATCATCGGGCGCTGGCTGACCCGGGCGACGCCGCGGAACAGGTCGTTGGAGATCTGGCAGATGCGTGCGGTATCGGGCGGTTCGATCTGCGAATCGGTGAGGTTGGCGACATCCTCTACGGCCGATACGCGCAGGCCGATGGTTTCGCCGTCTTCTTCCAGCACCACGATGCGGGTCTGCGAGTCGTCTTCAGCCGCAGCTGCACCCAGATGCAGGCCGAGATCCATCACCGGGACCACCTGGCCGCGCAGGTTCATGATGCCGAGCATCGCCGGCGCGGTGCCGCGCAGTGGCAGCAGCGGGACCGGCAGCACCACTTCCTGCACCTTCAGCAGTTCCAGTGCATAGGCCTGGGTGCCGCAGCGCAGGCGCAGCCAGCGCGACGTGCGCTCACCGGCGCGGCGCTGCTGCGGGTGTGGGCTGCTGGCCGGCTGATGGGCCTGCGCCTGCAGTTCCTGCCAGCTGCCGGGGCGGTTGCCTGCGGGGGCATCCACGGCCACGCGCGGTGGCGGCGCGACCGCAGCCCGCGCACTCGGTGCAGGGGCGGGGCGCGGGGCAGGAGGTACCACCGGCGCTGCCACTACCGCTGGCGGGGGCGTGGGAACGTCCTCGCCGTCCGCTGCGGCTTC
Organism: uncultured Stenotrophomonas sp.; assembly: GCF_945952405.1. Taxonomy (GTDB): domain Bacteria; phylum Pseudomonadota; class Gammaproteobacteria; order Xanthomonadales; family Xanthomonadaceae; genus Stenotrophomonas. Next base: position 7,477 of record NZ_CAMFIA010000041.1, read on the forward strand.
GAATGCCGCCTGCAGGCCTGGGCTGTCGGTATGCGCGAGCCGATGGCTGTCGCCCGGGTCGGTCTCGTAGATCACCTCGTCCGGCAGATCGTCCCAGGTCGGTTCCGGGCCGCTCTTTTCCGCCGCCGGAGCCGGTGCGGTTTCATGGACCACCTCGGGTGGCAGGTCATCCCAGGTCGGCTCGCGCTCGACGCTGGCGACGGCCGGTGTGGCGGCGGCCTCGAAGGCGGCTTCCAGCGCCGCATCATCCGCAGCCGGGGCGGTGGCCTCGGCGCCGGTTTCGTAGATCACTTCGGCCGGCAGGTCATCCCAGGTCGGCTCGCGCTCGACGCTGGCGACGGCCGGTGTGGCGG
>NZ_CAMFIA010000042.1 GCF_945952405.1 uncultured Stenotrophomonas sp.
CCCGCACCCACGCCGGCACCGGCCGACGTCGCCGCAGCGCCGACGCGCAGCGCGCGCACGCGGACAGCCGAGGCCGCCGCCGACACCGCGTTCGCAGCGTTGCCGCCTCCGCCGGCAGCAGCACCACCGGCGGCACCCGCACCCCCGGCACCCATGGCGTATTCGGCGCCGGCAGCGGCCTCCGCTCCGGCCCCCAATGCGGCATTGAAGGCGCGTGCCGCGGCGGCTCCGGTCGCCGATGTGGCCGATGCCGAACCGGCCGCAGCGGCTGATCGGGTCGAGATCACCTCGATGAAGCATGACACCTCCAGCCGCTCGGCCCCGGGTGTCATGCGACGCGGCAACGACGCCGGCCTGAGCGCAGACGCGGTGCAGGCCGAAGTGAGCGCCGACGCCCGCCTGCCGCGCCGGCAGTGGCTGGAAAAGATCCGCGAACGCCGCGACCAAGGGCAGCGCGATCTTGCCCGTGCCAGCCTGGAACGCTATATCCAGCAGTATCCGGAATCGCGCCTGCCGCGCGACCTGCGCCCGCTGCTGGACGACTGAAGCCCACGGAGCCGGTGGGCAACACCGTAGAATGGTGGGGATGTCCGATACCCTCGCCCAGCCGCTCAGCCACACGCTGGAAGTCAAGCACAGCCGCTTCATCGCCCATGCCGCGCCGATCGACGGTGCCGCAGCGGCGATGGCGTTCCTGCAGCAGGTTGCGGTGGCCGATGCCACCCACAACTGCTGGGCCTACCGGCACGGCCAGGACTACCGCTCCAGCGATGATGGCGAGCCGGCCGGTACCGCCGGGCGCCCGATCCTGGCGGCGATCGATGGTCAGGGCTTCGACCGGGTGATGGTGGTGGTCACGCGCTGGTTCGGCGGCATCAAACTCGGCGCCGGCGGCCTGGTCCGCGCCTACGGCGGCGCCGCCGCCGAGTGCCTGCGTACCGCGCCGCGGCTGCCGCTGGTCGCCATGACCCGGCTGCGGCTGCTGGCCGGCTTCGAGGACCTGGGAACCCTGCATGCCGCGCTGCCGGCCTTCGCCGCCGAGAAACGCGATGAACAGTTCGATGCCAATGGCATCTGCCTGCGGGTCGAATTGCCTGCAGATCAGGTCGACGCATTGAAAATCCGCCTGCGCGACGCCACCCGTGACCGTATCCGCATACAAGACGACCCCCAGGATGACTGACAAGGACGACGCCCCCGCCTCGCCCCCGCCGCTGCGCCGCCTCGGCAGCCTGCGCACGTTGTGGCCCTTCGTGCGCCGCCATAGCGGGCTGTTCAGCGCCTGGCTGCTGGCCCTGGCCGTGTCCTCGGCGGCCACGCTCAGCCTGCCCCCGGCAGTGAAGCAGATGATCGACCACGGCTTCAGCAGCGGCGGCCAGATCAACCGCGCCTTCGCCCTGCTGATGCTGGTGGCGGTGGTGCTGGCGCTGGCCACCGCGGCGCGCTTCTACTTCGTGTCGCTGCTCGGCGAAAAGGTCGTGGCCGACCTGCGCAGCCGGCTGTACGCCCACCTGATCCAGCTCGGCGCCGGCTTCCACGACCGCAGCCGCAGCGGTGAACTGGTCTCGCGCCTGACCGCGGACAGCGAACTGCTGCGCAGCGTGGTCGGCTCGACCATGTCGGTGGCGCTGCGCAGCAGCGTTACCGTGGTCGGCAGCCTGGCGATGCTGTTCGTCACCAGCCCGAGGCTGGCGGCGTGGTCGCTGCTCGGCATTCCGCTGGCGGTGCTGCCGATCATCATCGGCGCGCGCAAGCTGCGCACGGTGGCGCGCAGCAGCCAGGACCGCATCGCCGATGCCAACAGCCTGGCCAGCGAGACCCTGGGCGCGGTACGCACGGTGCAGGCGCATGCGCGCGAGCCCTATGAACGAGGCCGCTTCGACAAGGCGCTGGGCGATGCCATCGGTGCGGCGCGGCGCCGCATCGGCGCACAGTCGCTGGTGACCGCCAGCGCCATCCTGCTGGTGTTCGGCGCCATCGTCGGCGTGCTCTGGCTGGGCGCGCACGATGTCATCGATGGCCGCCTCAGTGCCGGTACGCTGGGCCAGTTCGTGCTGTACGCGCTGATTGGCGGCGGCTCGGTGGGCGCGCTGGCCGAAGTATGGAACGAGCTGCAGCGTGCAGCCGGCGGCATGGGCCGCATCGGCGAGCTGCTGCAGGAAGACATCGAGATCCGCGCGCCGGCGCAGCCGCACCTGCTGCCGCAGCCGCTGCGTGGCGAGATCCAGTTCGACGACGTGGTGTTCCATTACCCGCAGCGGCCGGACCAAGCGGCGCTGGACCACTTCAACCTGCACGTACGCCCCGGCGAGACCGTGGCCCTGGTCGGCCCGTCGGGCGCGGGCAAGAGCACGGTGCTGTCGATGCTGCTGCGCTTCCACGATCCGGCCGGAGGCCGCATCTGCGTGGATGGCATCGACGTGCGCCAGGTCGATCCGGCCGAACTGCGTGCGCAGCTGGCGCTGGTGCCGCAACAGCCAACGCTGTTCGCGGCCAGTGCGCGCGACAACATCCGTTACGGTCGCCTGCAGGCCAGCGATGCCGAGGTCGAGGAGGCCGCGCGTGCGGCCGAGGCCGATGCTTTCCTGCGTGCATTGCCGCAGGGCTACGACAGCGAGCTCGGCGAGCGCGGCGCGCGCCTGTCCGGCGGCCAGCAGCAACGCGTGGCGATCGCCCGCGCGCTGCTCAAGGATGCGCCGATCCTGCTGCTGGACGAAGCCACCAGTGCGCTCGATGCGCAGAGCGAATATGGCGTGCAGCAGGCGCTGGAACGGTTGATGGCCGGCCGCACCACGCTGGTCATCGCCCATCGCCTGGCGACCGTGCTCAAGGCCGATCGCATCGTGGTGATGGACGAGGGGCGCATCGTGGCCGAAGGCACGCACGCGCAGCTGCTGGCCGAAGGCGGCCTGTACGCTGAACTGGCACGACTGCAGTTCATCGATTGATGACGGCCGGCTAACACCGGCCCGGCCAAGCTGGCGACGCATCCGCAGCGTCCACCGGAGGAGGTGCACGATGTCGTTCCGCCAGTTCCCTGCCGTCGACAGCAATGGCGACAGCCACATCATCATCGAGTTCAAGCCCGAGGCGAACGGCAGCGGGCATCACTCCGAAGCCACGCCCCGCTACGAGCTCGACGATGGCCGCCTGCTGGTACGCAATGGCCGCGAGTTCACCACCAGCGGCGGCGAACTGCGGCTGACCATCTAGCCACCGACCTGTAGAGCCGAGCCATGCTCGGCTGCTTCATGCTCGACGCTACAGATGCATGGTCAATTTTTGGCCATGCATCTTGACAGCCTTTCCTGGCAAGGGCTGCACGCGGTTATCCACATGTTTGCCGAGAAACCATCCACACCGCCTGTGGATGAATGGGCTCAGCGCAGCACCCGTCCGATGCCACTGGCGTCCACCTCGGCCGCCGCCAGCAGGATCGTCGCCGGATCGCTGCCCGCCACGAATCCGATGCGGAAATGCACTTCGCCCGCCGGCGTGCGCGAGGAATGGATCGAGGCCAGGCTGATGCGATGCTGCTCGAACACGTTCAGCAGTTCCCGCAGCGAGCCCGGCCGGTCTTCCGGCAGATGCACCGACAGCGCGTTGCGCTCGGTCAGGTCCGCCAGCAGGTAGCCCACCCGTTCGAACGTGTAGTTGCCTTCGGCCAGCGCCGGCTCGCCGAAGGCACGACGGTTGGACGACAGCAACTGCTCACGAAAGGCCGCGCGCGCCGCGTCGTCGCCCTGCCCGACCTGTGCCTGCAGCGCCTGCAGCTGGCCGATCAGCCGCTCCAGCATCGGCGCCACATACGGGTTGCCGAACTGGATGTCCTCGTAGATCGCAGGGTTCAGCGACAGGATGCGCGAAATGATCGCGGTATCCAGTTCAAACGAGGCCGAACGGTACGGCATCATCGCGGCGAGGTCGCCCAGCTGCGGCTGGTACTGGCGCAGCACGCCGGCCTGGGCCAGGTGCGTGGCATGCACCATTGCCTGCACCAGCGCCATCATCTGGTCGTGGTGCTGCGGGGTGGCCCGCACGCATTCGGCCTGCAGGGCCGTACACAAGGTATCGACCCACGCCTGCCAGTGCTGCAGCCGGGCCTCGCAGACCACCATCACCCGGCCCTTCAGGGTCGGCGCCTTGGGCGGTGCGGTCATCGGGTGCAAGCCGACCACCTCGGCCTGCGAGGCCAGCATCGCCTGCACCGGTGCGTCCTTCACCGAGGTGACGTCCAGCCACAGCCGGCCCTGCTCACGTCCGGCCGACTGCTGCACATAGGCGGCGATCAGGTCCGGCGTGTGCCGGATCGGCGCCGAGAACACCAGCACGTCGGCCTGTGCCAGCAGTTGTTCCGGCGTGTGCGATGCGGGATCGGCCGGATCGTGGCCGATCACCTGCAGCTGCAGGTGCTGCTGGAAGAACCGGCTCAGCCAGCGCCCGTAGGCGCCGGCGCTGCCGACGATGCCGACCGTGCGCGGCGTGCGTGGGGGCAGGTCGCTCATGCCACGCGTTCGGCGCGGAAGCGCGTGCCCTCGGCCAACGCGGCGGGTGCGGCGGCGATCACGTCGAACTCCTCGAAGCCGTTGTCCAGGGTGGCTTCCAGGGCCGCATGGGTGCCGGCGATGGCACGCGAGATCGCCTGCTGCATCGATTCTCCGCGCAGCAGGAACGACACCACCAGCGACATCAGCACATCGCCGGTACCGGCCACATCCACCGGCAGCAGCGGCGAGGTCCAGCGCCAGGTTTCCTCGCGGCCGACCGCCAGGGTCACCAGTTCCCCCGGGGTGCCGCCGACGCTGTGCGCGATGACCCAGTGCGGGCCACGCTCGAGCAGCGTGCGTGCGGCGGCGATGGCATCGGCCTCGGCCAAGGCCGGCATGCCGGTCAGGCGGTTCAGTTCAAAGGCGTTCGGGGTCACCAGCCAGGCATGCGGCAGCAGGCGTTCGGCGAAGATCGTCTCCAGGCCCGGTTCCACGTAGGGGCCGGTGTGGGTGTCACCGATCACCGGATCCAGGCAGTAGCGCAGCTGCGGGCAGGCCGGCAGGATCGCATCGAGCCAGTCGGCGAACGCGGCGCCGTTGGCGGTGCTGCCGAAGTACCCCGAGACCAGCATCTTCGCCCGCTGCGGCAGGCCGCGTTCGTGGGTGCCGAGCAGCAGATCGGCAAACCAGTCGGGCGGCAGCACGCGGCCGCGGGTGGTCTCGTAGAACGGCGCGTTGCTCAGCAGCACGGTCGGGATTTCCGCCACGCGCACGCCAAGCGCGCGCATCGGCGGCACGGCGGCGCTGTTGCCGGCGTGGCCATAGACCAACTGCGACTGGACCGAGATGACATCGATCGGCGACGGACCATCGGGCCGCTGGCGGCGGCCGTGGACCAGGTGGTTATCAAGGGATTCGCTCATGCCCGCATTCTACGCCCAAGGGGGTTTTCGGCAGGGCTGCGCCCTGCACCTGCCGAAGCTTCAAGCAACGGCAAAAGCCAAAGCCAAAGCGGCATTCCGTGAGTTGGCGGGACGGTGTGGGTGGGCAGGACACGCCGTGAACCCATCCATGGGGGCTCGATGGCGCCATCCATGGCGCCAACGGTCCTGCCCACCCACACCGCCCCACCTCTTACAGATATCCGGTGACGGTTGGTAGATCCACGCCATGCGTGGATGAAATCCGTCAGATATCGAAATACAAAAATGGGGTCAGATCCGTTTTCCTCCGGAAAACGGATCTGACCCCAAGAGCTGTTCCGACAGATCGCGGAAAACTGTCGAAGGCGGGGTGGGTCCGGTTGCGGGGGCGTGAGCGCCATGGATGGCGCG
>NZ_CAMFIA010000043.1 GCF_945952405.1 uncultured Stenotrophomonas sp.
GCGTGGATGCTGTCAGATGGGATGCAGTAGATCCACGCCATGCGTGGATGCTGTCAGATGGGATGCAGTAGATCCACGCCATGCGTGGATGCTGTCGGCGCGCCCTAGATCATTCCGCCGTTGGCACGCAGCACCTGGCCATTGATCCACCCGCCATCAGCACCGGCCAGGAACGCGACCGCCCCGGCAATGTCCTCCGGCGTGCCCAGCCGTTCCAGCGGATTCATCTTCGCCAGGCGTTCAATCAGCGCAGGCGACTTGCCGTCCAGGAACAGGTCGGTGGCGGTCGGTCCTGGCGCCACGGTGTTCACGGTGACGTTGCGCCCACGCAGCTCCTTGCTGAGGATTGCCGCCATCGTCTCCACTGCGGCCTTGCTGGCCGCATACACGCTGTAGTTCTCCAGCCGGATGCCGACCACGCTGGTGGAAAGGCCGATCAGGCGGCCGCCGTCGCGGACCCGCCGAGCGCTTTCGCGCAATACATTGAAGGCACCCTTCAGGTTGACCCCGATGACCCGCTCGAACAGGGCATCGTCACTGTCGGCCAGCGGCGCCAGCTGCAGTACGCCGGCACTGTTGACCACCACGTCGATGCCGCCGAAGCGGGCCTCGATGGCGTCGAACAGCTGGCGCACCGCCTGCGGGTCGGCCACATCGGCCTGCAGCGCGATGGCCTGGGCGCCCGTGGCGTTCAGCTCGGCGGCCAGTGCATCGGCGTCGTCGCGGCGGCCGGCATAGTTGATCACCACGGCGAGGCCATCGGCAGCCAGGCGGCGCGAAATGGCCGCGCCGATGCCGCGCGAGCCGCCGGTGACCAGGACGACGCGGGGGGAGGGGAGGGACATGATCGGATCCAGCACGGCGCGCCGGAGTGGCGCAAGGCCATCTTCGCCATCTTGCCCGGTCGGATAATCATGCATAATCCGCCAACATCATCCGGATGGTCGAATAATGGACCGTTTCACGGCCCTGCGCGCCTTTGTCCGAATCGTCGAGCGCCGCAGTTTCACCCGCGCCTCGGATGACCTTGGGATACCGCGGGCGACGCTGACCGATGCGATCAAGGCACTGGAACAGCGGCTGGGCGTGCGCCTGCTGCATCGGACCACGCGGCTGGTGGTGCCAACCCTGGAAGGCGAGGCCTTCTATGGTCGATGCCTGCGCCTGATCGCCGACATGGACGATGCCGAAGCCGCATTCCGTGACGTGCCGCCGCGCGGGCCACTGCGCGTCGAGGTGCATGGCACGCTGGGCCGCCATCTGCTGTTTCCGCACCTGCCGGAGTTCCTGCAGCGCTACCCGGACATCGAGCTGGAAATCAGCGAGGGCGATCGCTACGTCGATGTGCTGCGCGAAGGCGTGGATGCGGCCCTGCGGGTCGGCACGCTGGAAGACAGCGACCTGGCGTCGCGACGGTTGACGCTGCTGCGCGAGGTCAGCGTGGCCTCGCCGGGCTATCTGCGGACGCACGGGGTGCCCGACAGCATCGAATCGCTGCAGCACGGACACCTGATGGTCGGCTATCGCTCCAGCGCCAGTGGCCAGCTGATCCCGCTGGAGTTCCAGGCAGGTGCGCAGGTGCGGTATGTACCGTTGCCGGCCAGGGTGCGTGTTTCCGGTGCGGATGCCTTCCTGGGAGCTGCGTTGGCGGGACTCGGCATCATCCAGGCGCCGCGTTACCGGATGGATCCCTACATCGCGCGTGGCCAGCTGGTTGAACTGCTGGCGGAGACACCGCCGACCCCGAGCCCGTTGAGCCTGGTCTACCCACGCAACCGCACGCCGTCGCCGCGGCTGCGGGTGTTCATCGACTGGGTCGCCTCCGTGTTCGACCCGGCCCGGTAATACCGGCCGCAGACCGGTACGGGCAGGCGGTGCGGCATTCCGGGTTGCCGGCCAGCGGCCGGCACTACCTGATGCGTGTGCACGTCGTTGCCGCTGCACGCCGTCGCCGCGGCTGCGGGTGTTCATCGACTGGGTCGCCTCCGTGTTCGACCCGGCCCGGTAATACCGGCCGCAGACCGGTGCGGGCAGGCGGTGCGGCATTCCGGGTTACAAGCCAGCAGCCGGCACTACCGGGCGTGGGCCTGTGCGAGCCACGCCGACGGTGTGCAGCCGAACACGCGGCGGAAGGCTGCGCTGAACTTGCTCGGATTGGCGTAGCCGCTGGCCAGGGCCACCTCGGTGACACTGCAGCCCTGTGCCAGTGCAGCGCGGGCCTGCTGCATGCGGCGCTGGACCACGAACGCGTAGGGAGCAAGGCCGGTGGCAGCGCGCAGTGCGCGGCTGAACGTCGATGGCTCCATCTGCAGTACAGCGGCCAACTGCGCGACCACAAGCGGTTGGCCATGCTGTGCGTCGATGTAGTCCTGCAGATGCTGCAGCCGCCGGGCGGAAAGCGCGCGTGTGGGAGCGGGCAGCTTGCGTCGTTGCCCGGCAAGCTGGCCCAGGCGATGCAGCAGTACCTGCGCGCCGTGCTCGAGGAAGCCGGGCAGGCAGGCATCGGCCTGCGCAGTGCACCACAACGCCTGCAGCACCGAGGCGACGACCGGGTCGCGCTGCAGCCGCGCTGCCAGCGGCTGCAGCGTGTGTGGCGGGTACGCCCGGGTATCGATGACGATGCCGAGCAGGTCCAGCGCGGGGCTGGCATAGCTGCCGCAGTCTCCGGGCAGGACCAGGTTGAACTGTCCGGGCCGCCAGGACGACTGCAGCGTGCCGTTGAGCGTGCGCTGCAGCAGCGGTCCGCCGCCGGCCACCGCCATGCCCAGGCGAAGCTGGTGCGGATGCCCCATTACGCCTTCGCCGGCATCGAAGCGGTGGCGCAGCAGGACGACGGTGCCATCGTCGCTTGCATGAATGGCAGGTGCCTGCGGGCCGGTTTCCTGCAGCAGCTGGTCGGCGAGGGCGGGCATCACGGATCCGGAAATGGAGCGGCAATGCCGCGAATGGAGTGGCGGGTGGCTGGAATTGTTACAGGATAACACTCTTGTTCCGCGCCGCCGCCGCCCGCGCGTCCGCTCCTTCTTCCGCCGAGGTTTCCCCTTGAAGTCGACCACGCCCGCTGCCGCACTCGTCGCGGCCTCCCTGCTCATTCCCGCTCTGCCGGCGCTCGCCCAGCAGGCCGAACCGGCCACGCTCGACGGCGTCCGGGTCACCGGTTCCAAGCGCGATACCCCGTACCTGAAGAGCGACCTGTCGGTGACCGTGCTTGATCGGCAGGCCCTGAAGGAGGCCGGTGTCACCGAGTTCCGTGACCTCGACAAGCTCGCGCCGAACGTGAAGTTCAATGCAATGGGGCAATTGAGCAACATGTTCATCTCGATCCGCGGCATCGAGTCCAACCCGTTCCTGGTCAATCGTGCTTCGGTCTACATCGATGGCATTCCGTTCCGAGAGCTGAGCAACGCGGTGCTCAACCAGGTCGAGTCGGTGGAAGTGCTGCGTGGGCCGCAGGGCACGCTGTACGGCGCCAACAGCGAGTCCGGTCTGGTGCTGGTGCGTACGCGCGGGCCTGCCGACTCGCGGGAGGGTGAAGTCAATGTACGCAGCAGCTGGTTCGGCAATGGCCACGGCACCGCCCTCGATGGCTTTCTTGCCGGCCCGCTGGGCGGGGACGGCCGCCTGTCCGGCTCGGTGGCGTTCATGGGTTCTGACGAGGACGCCTACCTGAAGAACCTCACGCCCTCCGGCGCGCACGGAAGGGTGGGCGAAGGTTATCTGCAGGGCAAACTGCGCTGGCGGCCGAGCGATTACGTGTCGGTGAATGCGCTGGCCTATCACCTGCGTACCCGCGCGCCTGGCATGTTCGAGTACGAATACCTGCCGCTGGATACCGGCCTGTACAACCGTACCTATGGCACGTCACTCAATGGCGGACGCCGTGCCGGTGACTTTACCTATATCAACGATGCGCCGAAACGCACCGAGAAGGATGAGTCGGTGGCAGGCCTGAGTGCGCAATGGCAACTGCAGGCCGGCACGCTGGATGTCGCCGCATCCTGGCGCAACGAAGAAGTGACCTCGGCCGGCTACGACTTCGACATGACCCAGAGTGCGGCGCTGGCCGGCCGCATCTACGACAGGAAGAACGAGTGGACGGCCGAGGCGCGCTTCAGTTCGCCCAGTGACCAGACGCTGACCTGGATGGCCGGTGCGGCGACCTACCGCAACCGCAAGGATTCGATCCTGGGTACGTTCGTGGGGCCTGCGTTGCGTGGGCTGGACAGCTACAACCTGGCGCCGCGGCAGACCTCGAAGGGCGAGGACTACAGCGTGTTCGCCACGGCCAGCTACACCGTACCGGCGCTGCCGAGGCTGACCGCAAGTGTGGGCCTGCGCCACGAGCAGGCGCGGCGATCCACCGAACAGCGCGCCGGCGCGCTGGACCTGGGCGCCGGTGGTCGCGTGCTGTATCGCGATGCCGCGTTGGCGCATACCTTCTCGGCGACATTGCCACGGGTGTCGCTGCGCTATGACGCCACCGACGACCTGTCGTTCTATGCGGCCTCGGCCAAGGGCTATATTCCCGGTGGCTTCAACCTGGCCGCAGCGCAGAGCGATGTGGTCAACGACAAGGTGCTGCGCTACGAATCCGAGCGCATGTGGAGCCACGAGCTGGGCTTCAAGATGAACCTGGCCGGTGGGCGCGGCCACCTCGGTGGCGCGTTGTTCCATATCACGTCGGACAACTGGCAGGAGATCCAGGTGGCCACCGATGCCAACGGTCGCCCGATCTCGTCGGACTACGTGGGCTCGGATGCCTCGATCCGTTCGCGCGGCGCGGAACTGGAGGGGGTATTCGAGGTGGTGCCCGGCTTCACCGTGATGGCCAATGTCGGCTATGTCGATGCTAAATACACAAAGCTGTGGGTCAGCGTCGAGCAGAACCTGGCCGGCAAGCGGGTCAAGCTGACCCCGCACTACACCGGTTATCTGGCAGCGCGCTACCAGTTCGGGTCCGGCATCTACGCCCGGCTGGAATCGCAGTTCACCGGGTCCAGCGCGCTGGATGAACGCAACCGGGCCTTCCAGCCGGCCGTGGTGGTGCTGGGTGCGCAGCTCGGCTATGAGCGCGGGCCCTGGAGTGGGCGGCTGTTCGTGCAGAACCTCAGCAACAAGCGCCGTATCAACGGGCTGATCTTCGACAATCTGGCGTTCGGGCGTGACGGCAATTATTACGGCCCGGTGGACAGCCCGCGGATTGTCGGTGCGGAACTGGGTTACCGCTTCTGAGCAGGGGAATGCGGGCCGCTGGCCGGCATGTTGCCAGGTAGCGCCGGCCGCTGGCCGGCATGGGCAGGCGGTCCGGCACGCCGGATTGCCGGCCAGCGGCCGGCACTACCGGATGC
>NZ_CAMFIA010000044.1 GCF_945952405.1 uncultured Stenotrophomonas sp.
CCGGTGTGGCGGCGGCCTCGAAGGCGGCTTCCAGCGCCGCATCATCCGCAGCCGGAGCCGTGGCGTCGGCGCCGGTTTCGTAGATCACTTCGGCCGGCAGGTCATCCCAGCTCGGCTCGCGTTCGGCGACCGCGACGTCCGTCGTTGCCGGCGTGGCAGCGGCGGCAGGCAGCACCGCGGCTGCCGGGGCGATCGCTTCGCCCAGCAGTTCGTCCAGATAATCGTCCAGTATGCCGGTGCTGTTCATGCGGCCTGCTCCAGTGCCCGGGCGTCCTCGCCGAGGATCCAGTTGAGCGCGCGGCGGTAGGCCGCCAGGCCGCGGCCCGGGTAGTCCTCGCCCACGCTGGGCAGGGTCAACCCGGCCGCATTGCTGATACGGGTATCGATCGGAATCGCGTCTTCCCACACGCGGGTGCCGTGGCGGTCCTGCATGCTGCGCAGCGATTCGTTGCCGGCGCGGGTGCGGCGGTCGAACAGGGTGGGCAGGATCGAGATCGGCAGCGGGCGGCGGCGCGAACGCTCGACCATCTCGCCGGTGCGGACCATGCCATCCAGGCCGTGCAGGGCCAGCGGTTCGGCCTGGGTCGGGATGATCAGGCGGTCGGCGGCGGCCAACGCATTGATCATCAGCAGGCCGAGGGTCGGTGCGCAGTCCAGCAGGATGTAGTCGTGCTGGCCCTGGTGGCGCGCGAGCGCGTTCTGCAGGGCCAGGCCGAGGCCGGGCTGGTTGGCGCTGCGGCGCTCCAGCGTGGCCAGTGCCGACTGCGCGCAGACGTAGTCCAGGCCGTGGATGCTGCTGGCATGGCACAGGCTGGACAGGTCGGCCGGCGGGGCACCGAACAGCTCCAGTACGCCGGCCGGCGGCGGATCCACCGGCACGCCGAAGGCGCGGCTGAGCGAGGCATGCGGATCGAGATCGATCAGCAGCACACGATGGCCGAGCGCGGCCAGGCCGCGGCCGAGGGCGAGGGTGGTGGTGGTCTTGCCGACTCCGCCCTTCTGGTTGGCGACTGCCCAGATGCGCATCGGATTACTCCTTCATTGCCGGGGGAACGGCGGCGCCGACGCGGCTGCCAGCCGGCACCGGCGGCAACTTCACCGGTGCGATGGGGGGGGTGGGGGTGCTGGCCGGAGTTGCGGCGGCCTGTTCGGTGGCGTTGCTGTCGACCGCGCCGGTGGCGGCGTTCAGGCGCTGCCCGAGCGGATCGACCGAATGCGAAGTGTCGGCGAGGATGATGACCATCACCCGGCGATTGCGATTGCGGCCCTGTGCGCTGTCGTTCTCTTCGCGCGGGCGGAACTGGCCGTAGCCGACCATCGCCAGCCGCGACGGCTGCACGCCCTGGTCGGCAAACAGGTGCACCACGCTGGCGGCACGCCCAGCCGACAGTTCCCAGTTGGACGGGAAGGTGGCGGTGGCGATCGGCACGTTGTCGGTGTGGCCTTCCACGCGCACGCTGTTGGGCACGTCGCGCAGCACGTCGGCCAGGCTGGCCAGGGTCTGCCGCGCATGTACGTCCAGCGCGGCCGAGCCGGTCGGGAACAGGATGTCGCTGTTGATCTCGACCTCGATCCACAGTTCGGTGCGGCGCACGCTGATCATGCCGCGGTCGATGAGTGGCGCCAGCGCGGCGGTGAGGCGGTCGGCGATGCTGTTGAGCTGGCGTTCGGCGCGCGCGATCTGTTCCTGGTTGTGGACCGACACCGGCATGCGCATCTGCGAGGCCATCGACGGCAGCAGGGTCGGATCGTGCGACGGTGCCGGCGCCGAGGGGCCGACCTTGGTGCCGGACTTGATCACCGAGGGGCTGTCCCAGCCGCCGCCCTGCACCTGCTTGTTGCCGACCTGCACCGGGTTGATCGTGCGCGGCGCGCCACCGAAGGCATCGGTGAGCGCATCGGCCATGATCCGGTACTTGCCCTCGTTGACCGAGGAGATGGCGTACATGACCACGAAAAAGGCGAGCAGCAGCGTCATCAGGTCGGCATAGGGGATCGCCCATGCTTCATGGTTGGCGTGCTCTTCGTGGTGCTTGCGGCGGGCCATGTCAGTGCAGGAAGCCGGAAAGGTTGGTTTCGATGTTGCGCGGGTTCTCGCCCTGTGCGATCGAGATCAGGCCCTCGATCACCATTTCGCGGTCACGCGTGTTGTGCGAGATCACACTCTTGAGCTTGGCCGCGATCGGCAGGAACAGCAGGTTGGCCGAGGCGATGCCGTAGATGGTGGCGGTGAACGCGGCGGCGATGCCGTGGCCGAGCTTGCTGGGGTCGGCCAGGTTCTTCATCACCGCGATCAGGCCGAGTACGGCGCCGATGATGCCCAGCGTGGGCGCATAGATGCCCATCGCCTCGAATACCTTGGCGCCGGCCTGGTCCTGGTGCTCCTGGCTGCCCAGTTCGATCTCCAGCATGTGCCGCATCGATTCGGGCTCGACGCCGTCCACCAGCAGCTGCAGGCCCTTGCGCAGGAACGGGTCCTGCTGTGCTTCCACCTGCGATTCCAGGCCCAGCAGGCCCTGGCGGCGGGCGATGTTGCTCCACTCGACGATCTGCTGGATCAGTTCGCGGCGATCGCTGTGCGGCGGGCGCACGACCCAGCGCACGATCTTGAACGCATGCTTGAACACGGCCGGCGAGGTATGCAGCAGGATCGCGGCAACGGTGCCGACGATGACGATCACAAACGCCGCAGGCGACCATAGGGACGCCAGGCCGGCGCCCTTGAGGATGCTGCCACCGACCAGCGAGGCCAGGGCGAGAAAGAGTCCAATGAGGCTGAGTCTATCCATGGATCCGGTATCGGCTTGTATGAATGGGACTTGAGACACCGGGAGAATCTGGTGTAACGCAGTTCACAGTTTTTCGGGTCACCGGCCGGGGCCGGCGCTGCAGCGTGTCGGGTTCAGGTATCGGTTCAGTCGTGCGGGCTGCGCAGGCCATCCACGTCCAGGATCAGCGCCATGCGACCATCGCCGATCAAGGTTGCACCGGCATAACCGCGCAGGCCGCGCAGGGCTTTCGGCAGCGGCTTGATCACCACTTCCTCGCGGCCGCGCACCTGGTCCACGACCAGGCCGAAGCGCGCTTCACCGGCCTGCAGCACCACGATGGTCAGCAGGGTCGATGCGGCGGGCGTCACATCCAGCCACTGGCGCAGATCGACCAGCGGCAGGGTGTGCGAGCGGCGGTCCAGCACGGCACGGCCATCGAACCAGCCCAGCGAGGTGCGCGGTGCGTGCAGCACTTCCATCACGCGTGCCAGCGGCAGCGCATAGACATCCTCGCCGGCCTGCACCAGCAGGGTCGGCAGGATCGCCAGGGTGAGCGGCACGCGGATCAGGAAGCGGCTGCCACGACCCAGTTCCGACTGGATCTGGATCTGGCCGCTCAGTTCGCGGATGCGCGACTGCACCACGTCCATGCCCACGCCACGGCCGGAGATGTCGGTGACCTGCTGCTTGGTCGAGAAGCCGGGCAGGAACACCAGGTGCAGGCATTCCTCGCTGCTCAGGCGGGCGGCGGCCTCCGGATCGATCAGGCCCTTCTCGCGTGCCTTCGCACGCAGCTTTTCCGGGTCGATGCCGGCGCCATCGTCCTGCACCTCGATGCTGACGTAGTCGCCTTCCTGCTGGGCCGACAGGCGCACGTGACCCATCCGCGGCTTGCCCTGCGCCTCGCGCAGGTCGGGCATTTCCACGCCATGGTCGATGGCGTTGCGGACCAGGTGCACCAGCGGGTCGGCCAGGGCTTCGACCAGGTTGCGGTCAAGCTCGGTTTCGGCGCCGATCAGCTCCAGGTCGACTTCCTTCTTCAGTGAACGGGCTACGTCGCGGGCCACCTTGGGGAAGCGCGAGAACACCTTGCCCACCGGCTGCATGCGGGTCCGCATCACCGCCGACTGCAGGCGGGCGGTGGCGATGTCCAGGGTGGACACGGCACGGTCAAGCTCCTCGTCGCGCAGGCGCGCACGCAGGGTCTTGAGCCGGTTGCGCGACAGCACCAGTTCGCCGATCAGGTTGACGATGGCGTCCAGACGCTTGGTGTCCACGCGCACCGTGTGCTCGGCTTCGGCCAGCGGCTTGGCGGCGGGCTTGGGCGCCGCTGCGGGTGCGGCGGCCGGACGCT
>NZ_CAMFIA010000045.1 GCF_945952405.1 uncultured Stenotrophomonas sp.
GCCGCGGCCTTCTCCGCCGCGGCACGGCGCGCGGCGGCGCGGCGCTCGGCTTCGGCGCGGGCGGCGGCAGCGCGCAGATTGGCCAGCAGCGTTTCCAGCGCCTTGGCGTCCTGGCCCAGCGCCTGTTCCTTCTCGCGCCGATCCTTGAAGCGTTCGTCCAGCGAGGCCACGGTCTGCGCACGGTCACGGCGATCGGCCGCCAGCGTGGCAGCCTGCTGCTTCTGGTCGCGCTGCGCGCCCTGCAGCTTCTGCTGGCGCTCGGCGATCTGTGCCTGCAGCGCTTCCAGTTCCTTCAGGTCGGCGGTCAGGGTGGTGATGCGCTGCGCACGTTCACGCTGCAGGTAACGGTGGTAGGCCAGGGCGCGGTTGGCATCGGCAACCGTGTCCTGCGACAGCAGCAGCTTCAGCGGTGCGTGGTTGCCCAGCTGGTAGGCCGCGCGCAGCAGGCCGGCCAGCTCGCGGTGCTGCTGGGCCAGGTTGCCCTGCAGGGTGCTGCGGCGCTGCTCGGCCTCGGCCAGGGCCCGGCCCTGATCACGCAGGGCGGTTTCGGTCTGCGCCAGTGCACGGCCACTGCGTGCCACCTTCTCATCGGCCTCGCGCAGCTGCTGCGAGGCCTGGCCGCGTTGGCCCTCGATCTGCTTGCGCTCCTGCGCCACGCCCTTCAGCTCGGTGCGCAGCTTCTGCAGCTTGCGCTCGGTTTCGCGGGTCGTCTGCGCGGCACCCGGCAGCGGCACGGCCAGGGCGATGGCCAGCCCCAACAGCAGGCAGCGCCCACCGCGTGCGGCGGTGATGTGATGTCGGCGTGATGGGAAGGCGTTGTCGCGCAAGGGCTTTCCAGTGACTTCAGGCAGTTGCAGGGGGTACCGGGGAATGGTGACATCTCCGCACGCGGCCTGCCAGCCGCACATCCATCGAGGTCCCCATGAAAACTCTTTCCATTCCGCTGCTGTTGGGCGTCCTGCTCGCCGCCGGCCCGGTCGGCGCCCAGGACGACATCAGCAAGGTCAACGGCAGCATCAGCGCCGAACCCGGCCAGCGCTACGGCAAGCTGGATACCGTCAATGGCGGCATCCGCGTCGGCGAAGGCGTCGAGACCGGCAGCATCGACACCGTCAACGGCGGGGTGAAGGTCGCCGACCGTGCGCGCACGGGCAAGATCGAGACGGTCAACGGCGGTGTGCGCCTGGGCCGCGAGGTCATCGCACGCGGCAGCGTCAGCACCGTCAACGGCAGCATCTTCGCCGACCGCGGCAGCCAGATCGAAGGCGGCGTGGAAACCGTCAACGGCGGCATCGGCCTGGTCGAAAGCCGCGTCGGCAAGGACGTGGAAACGGTCAACGGTGACATCACCGTCGGCATCGGCTCGCAGGTCAGCGGCGGCGTGCATGTGCGCAAGCCCAACTTCAGCGTCTCGCTGACCGCCAGCCGCAAGCCACGCGTGATCATCGGCCCCAATGCCGTGGTCAATGGCCCGCTTCAATTCGAACGCGAAGTGGTGTTGTACGTGCACCGCACCGCCCGCATCGGGCCGGTCACCGGCGCCGAGCCGATCCCGTTCGACACCGAAACCGCCCCGGCGGACTGAGCGCAGCGGGCCGCCCGGTCCGCTGCTGCTCGCTGATACCGGTCGTGCAAGACGTGCGGCCGCCCTTTGTTTTCCAGGAATCGACGATGCCCCGCAAACTCCTCCTGTGCCTGGCCGCTGCGGCCGCACTCAGTGCCTGCAAAGGCGAAGACACTCCGGCGACCACGCCGGCCACCGACACCGCGGCAGCGAAGCCGGCCGCGCATGTGTTCTCCCCGGAGATCAACGCCGGCGACTTCGCCGAGATGGTCAAGACCCTGGCCTCGGATGAGTTCGAAGGCCGCGCCCCGGGCAGCAAGGGCGAAGAGCTGACGGTCAATTACATCCGCGACCAGATGCAGCGCATCGGCCTGCAGCCGGGCAACGGCGACAGCTGGTTCCAGGACGTGCCGATGACCGAGACCACGGCCGACGAAGCGACCGTGCTGAAGATCACCCAGGGCGGCAAGACCACCGAACTGAAGTTCGGCACCGATATGGTGGTGGGTACCCGCACCGGCCAGGCCGAGGTGAAGGTCGATGCCAGCGACCTGGTGTTCGTCGGCTACGGCGTCGATGCGCCGGAGCAGAAGTGGAACGACTATGCCGGCCAGGACTGGAAGGGCAAGACGGTCGTGATGTTCGTCAACGATCCGGGCTTCCACGTTGATGACGAGAAGCTGTTCGACGGCAAGCGCATGACCTATTACGGCCGCTGGACCTACAAATTCGAGGAGGCCGCGCGCAAGGGCGCCGCCGCCGCGCTGATCGTGCACGACACCGCCGGTGCCTCCTACGGCTGGGACGTGGTGAAGAACTCCTGGGCCGGCCCGCAGTACGACCTGCCGGCCAAGGATGATCCGGAAGCCCGCATCCCGGTGCAGGGCTGGCTGAGTGCGGAGGCCGCCAAGGCGCTGTTCGCCGGTGCCGGCCTGGACCTGGCGCAGGCCTACAAGGACGCCAGCAAGCGCGGCTTCAAGCCGGTGCCGCTGAAGGCCAGCGCCGCAGTCGACCTGAAGAGCCGGATTGCGCAGAAGCAGTCGCGTAACGTGGTCGGCGTACTGCCGGGCAGCACCCGTGCCGATGAGGCCGTGCTGTACATGGCGCACTGGGACCACCTGGGCAAGCACGAGGGTGAAACCGGCGACAACATCTACAACGGTGCGGTCGACAACGCGACCGGCGTGGCCGGCATCCTGGAGGTGGCCGAAGCCATGGCCCACCAGCAGCCGAAGCCGGAGCGTTCGGTGGTGTTCCTGGCGGTAACCCTGGAGGAGTCCGGCCTGCTGGGCTCGAAGTACTACGTGGCCCATCCGACCTTCCCGCTGGACAAGATCGCCGGCGTGATCAACATCGATGCAATGTCGGTGGCAGGCCGTGCCAAGGACGTGACCGTCACCGGCTTCGGCAGCTCGGAGCTGGAAGACATCCTCAAGCCGCTGGCCGCCGCCCAGGGCCGTACGCTGCATGGTGAGACGTCGGTGCAGAGTGGCTTCTACTTCCGCTCCGACCACTTCAACTTCGCCAAGGCCGGCGTGCCGGCGCTGTACGCCGATGGCGGCGAGGACCTGCGCGAGGGTGGCGTGGAGGCCGGCCGCAAGGCCGCCGCCGACTACGGCGCCAACCGTTACCACGGCCCGAAGGACGAGTTCGATGCGGCCACCTGGAAGCTGGATGGCACCGTCGAGGACCTGCAGCTGATGTACGGCGTCGGCAAGGAACTGGCCGCAGGCGACCGGTGGCCGAACTGGTATGCAGGCAACCCGTTCAAGGCGGCCCGCGACGCGATGATGAAGGACAAGGCCCCGGCCGCGGCGAAGTAACGCCGAGCGCTGGAGGCCACTGAAGCGGCGCCCCCCGGGGCGCCGCTTTTTATGTGCCTGCGATCGCAGCACAACGGCAGCGACCGGAGCGGGTAGCCGCCGACCCTGGTCGGCGCCGTCCATCCAGGGCCTGGTAGCCGCCGACCTTGGTCGGCGCCGTCCATCCACGCGTGGCGTGGATCTACTGCCCGCGTTCGGGCGCAAAGAAAAACCCCGCTGCGTGAGCAGCGGGGTTTTGGGTATAAACCCTGGCGATGACCTACTCTCGCATGGCTTGAGCCACACTACCATCGGCGCAGCTGCGTTTCACTTCCGAGTTCGGGATGGGATCGGGTGGTTCCACAGCGCTAATTTCACCAGGGAGACGGTTGCAGCAGCGCTTGCAGCGCCAGCTTCGCGATCTTGCCCTTGGGGCGGAAGGAACCAGAATTGCAGTGCCTTCACTTAATAGAAAAAACCCCGCTGCGTAAGCAGCGGGGTTTTGGGTGTAAACCCTGGCGATGACCT
>NZ_CAMFIA010000046.1 GCF_945952405.1 uncultured Stenotrophomonas sp.
GTGGAGGGTCAGATCCACGCCATGCGTGGAGGGTCAGATCCACGCCATGCGTGGATGGCGCTATGCCGCGGCCGCGCGCTCGCTGGTGATCCGCGCGCCCTCGCGCATCACCAGGGTCACCGGGGTCTTCTCCACGACCTCCAGCAACCGCTGCCATTGCGCATCGCTCAACCCGGCGCTGGCATGCAGCACGCGATGTACATGCAGCCGCCCGTCTTCGTCGCGATCCGAGCGCAGTTCGGCATGGAACTCACCCAGCTCCCAGCCCTTGCGCTGCGCGTACATGCGCAGGGTGATGGCGGTGCAGGCCGCCAGCGAGGCCAGGTACAGGTCGAACGGTGCGAACCCGTTGCCCTGGCCGCCCAGCGACGCGGGCTCGTCCGCATCCACATCGAAGCGACCATTGCTGATGTGGTGCAGATAATTGTCGGCACTCGAAACAATGCGTGCGTAGGCCATGAAGGTCTCCATCAAAGGGGGCGGGCGGTTCCCGGCTGAGCCCGGCCCGACTCTAGCGCCATCGGCGGTCAGCTGTGCTGTGAATCCAGCGGCTCCTGGTTCTTCTGCACGTCCTGCGCCTTCAGGTAGCTTTCGATCAGCAGCTGGTAGTTCGGGAAGATCCGGGTGTAGATCCCGGCCCACTGCTGGGCATCGTCGCGGTTCCAGGTGCGCTGGATCTCCGAGGCCACCGCGGCGGTGTCCATCGGCACCACGCCGGCCTGCACCACGCGGGCCAGGGTGATCTCCTCGGCCATCTTGGAATAGGTGCCCGAGGCATCGATCACGGCGAACACCTGGTAGCCGTCGGCGACGGCGGCGATGGAGGGGAACGCCATGCATACACTGGTGATGGTGCCGGCGATGATCAGCTGCCGGCGACCGCTGGCCCTGACTGCAGCCACGAACTCCGGGTTGTCCCAGGCGTTGATCTCGCCCCTGCGTGCCACGTACTGCGCATGGGGGGCGGCCTGGTGGATCTCCGGGATCAGCGGGCCGTTCGGGCCCTGAGGGACCGAAGCGGTGGTGATCACCGGCATCTTCGCCAGCGTGGCCATCTCCGCCAACGCGGTGGCATGGGCGCGCACCTGGGTGAACGGCATGTCGCCGATGGTCTGGAACAGGCCGCTCTGGTGGTCGATCAGCAGCATCGCCGCGTTGTCCGGATCGATCACCGGGCGGGCGCCGTTGAAATTTGCGGGGGTACTCATGGACAGTCTCCTGGAGAGGGGAGGGCAAACAGCCCGTGGGCGCGGCGGGTCATCACCCGCCGCGCGGAAGCGCTCAGTGCGCGATCTGGCCGAAGCGGCCGCTGTTGAAGTCGTTGACCGCCTGCGCGATTTCGTCCTGGCTGTTCATCACGAACGGGCCATAGCCCACCACCGGCTCGTCGATCGGCTCGCCGCTGAGCAGGAGCAGGGTGGCGTCGCTGTCAGCGTCGACGAACACGTCCTCGCCACTGCGATCGAAGGTGAGCAGCTGCGCCTCGCCGACCGGCTGGCCGCCGTTGACCCGGACCGTGCCCTTCAGCACCACCAGCGCCAGGGTGCGGCCGTCAGCCACCGGCAGTTCGGCAGCGTGTCCCCGCTGCAGGCGGATGTCCCAGACATCCATGGGCGTGTGGGTCTGCGCCGGGCCGGCGTGGCCTCCGAAGTGGCCGGCGATGACACGGACACGGCCGCCGCCATCCGGCAGGTTCACCGAGGGAATCTGCGCATCCAGCAGGGTCTGGTAGCCCGGCGCCCCCATCTTGTGGCGGGCCGGCAGGTTCACCCACAGCTGGACCATGTCCAGGGTGCCACCGCGCCTGCTGAAGTCCGGCGAGTGGAACTCCTCGTGGAGGATGCCCGACGCCGCGGTCATCCACTGCACGTCGCCCGGGCCGATGGTGCCGCCGGCACCGGTCGAATCGCGATGGGCGACCTCGCCCTCATAGACGATGGTGACGGTCTCGAAACCACGATGCGGATGCTGGCCGACCCCGCGCGGGGTGTCGCTGGGCGCGAAGCTGTAGGGGCCGGCATAGTCCAGCAAGAGGAACGGGCTCAGATGCTGGCCGTGGGTGTTGTAGGAAAACATCGAACGGGCGGGAAATCCGTCGCCCACCCAATGCGGACGGGGCGCGCTGTAGGTACCGGTGACACGCTTCATGGCGATCTCCTGGCCGGGGCTGCCGGCCGTTGTTCTGTGTTGCCGGAGACGATATCGCTGGGACAATGACCCGTGTAGATGCCGATATTTGCCGTCATAGTCCTACATGGTGAACAATGGCGAGAGACCCTCGGCCGCAGGAGATCGCGTCGTGTTCATTGCTGATATCCGTCGCTGTGACCTCAACGATCTGTTCTATTTCGCCATGGTGGTCGAGCACGGCGGCTTCTCGCAGGCCGGGCGGGCGCTGGCCATGCCCAAGTCGAAGCTGAGCCGGCGCATCGCCCTGCTGGAGGAGCGGCTGGGCGTGCGCCTGATCCAGCGTTCGACGCGTCGTTTCTCGGTCACCGAGGTCGGCCAGGACTACTACCGCCACTGCAAGGCGATGCTGATCGAGGCCGAAGCCGCAGAGGAGGCCATCGCCATGTCGCGCGCCGAGCCTCGCGGCACGATCCGCCTGGCGTGCCCGATCGCGATCCTGCATGCGCGCGTCGGGGTGATGCTGGGCGACTTCCTGGCCCTGCACCCGCAGGTGACGGTGCAGCTGGATGCCACCAACCGCCGGGTGGACGTGGTGGGCGAAGGCGTGGATGTGGCGATCCGGGTGCGGCCGCCACCGCTGGAAGACAGTGACCTGGTGGTGCGCGTGCTGGCGCGCCGGGCCTGGTGTACCAGTGCCAGCCCGGCGTTGTTGCAGCGGCTGGGCACACCGCAGGTGCCGGCGGACCTGGCACTGATGCCGACCGTCGACCTGGCATCGCCCAGCCAGCAGCACGTGTGGGAATACAGCGGGCCGGGCGAGGTGCAGGCCAGCGTGCACCACCGCCCGCGCCTGGTCAGCGATGACATGATCGCGTTGCGTACGGCGGCGGTGGCCGGGGTGGGGCTGCTGATGCTGCCGCGGATGATGATCACCGACGAGCTGGAAAGGGGAGCGCTGGTGCCGGTGTTGCCGGGGTGGCTGCCGAAGCACGGCATCGTGCACGCGGTGTTTCCGTCGCGGCGTGGGCTGCTGCCGGCGGTTCGGGCGTTGATTGATTACCTTGCCGAACGCTTTGAGGCGTTGGACGAGCCGTAGACCGTCCATCCACGCGTGGTGTGGATCGAGCGCGTGGTGCTCCCATCCACGCGTGGCGTGGATCGAGCGCGTGGTGCTCCCATCCACGCGTGGTGTGGATCGAGCGCGTGGTGCTCCCATCCACGCGTGGTGTGGATCGAGCGCGTGGTGCTCCCATCCACGCGTGGCGTG